>CAIXPL010000008.1 GCA_903921325.1 uncultured Pseudomonadota bacterium | reverse complement strand
TGAAAACTTGACTCGGATACGCGGCTCAGCGTAAAACCCCTTAACCCCGCGTCGCTACGCTCCGACTGTCCAGTTTGACGTGGAATGCGTGTCCAGTTTGCCGTGGAATCACTGTCCAGATTGCTTGGAATACGCAACCCGCGCGGGTAGTTGCGTTAGCTGACGGGCCCGTGGCTGTCATTAGCAGGTTCGATCGAGGCGATGCCGACAACCGCATTCCTTACCAATCGGCAGCATCTCTCCTGCAATCATCCCGGGAGCAAGACCACAGCTATGATGAAATTGCGGATGCGATCCGGTCACACTGCCACTCACCCGTTGAAGACCTGCACGAACTCTGGCGCCGTCTTTCATTCAATCTGTTGATCACGAATGTGGATGATCATCTGCAAAATCATGGCTTCCTGCATGTGGAGCGCGGTTTTTGGCGACTGGCGCCAGCTTTCGACATCAACCCGTTCCCCGACAAGGACAGAGAATCAAAGACTTGGCTGTCAGAGCACGATGGGCCGATTACCGACGTTCAGATGCTGGTCGCACGAGCGTCTTCTTTCGCGTTGGATGCGCAGCAAGCGCTATCGATCTTGGCCGAAGTACATGCCGCGGTTGCCAAATGGCGGCACGTAGCCCTAAGCCGAGATGTCGGACTGCACGCTAGCGAACTGGACGATTTTGCACCCGCGTTCGAGCATGAACAGATGGATGCAACCGCGGCGTTGCTCAGGCTATAAAATGCAAAACCTGCTCGCGCAGTAGCCCTGCGTTGGGCCAGCCCCGGTCCGCTTTACCACCCCGCGCCAAGAGTCAATGACGATTTGTAACCTTGGGCGCCATCTTCAAGACGGTGACCCGGCGCCGCTTGTCGGGCGGGCTGCGCCCTACACATCCAACTGCGCCACCAGCGCATTCTTCTCGATGAATTCGCGTCGCGGCTCCACTTCATCGCCCATCAGCCGGGTGAAGATCTCATCGGCGGCAATGCCATCGTCGATCTGCACCCGCAACAGGCGCCGGCCGGCCGGGTCCATCGTGGTTTCCCACAACTGCTCTGGATTCATCTCGCCCAGGCCTTTATAGCGCTGCACGCCGGCATTGCGTTCGACTTCGCGAAGCAGCCAGGCAACCGCTTGCGGAAAGCTTGCGACGGACTCCTGGCGCTCACCACGAACAACCACCGCACCCGGCCCGATCAGGCCATCAAGCATGCGTGCGGTGGCCTGAATCTGTGCGTGGTCACCGGAGATCAGAAAATCTTCATCCAGGGTCGAGACTTTCACGTTGCCATGACGATGCCGCTCAATGACCAGTTGTTGGCGCTCGAGCTTCTCGTCATAGCGAGCCGCAACCCGCGCCCCCTTCGGTGCCAAATGAGTGGCGAGCTTTGTAGCTGACTCCACCGCCTTTTCAGCACTGGACAAGTCCACGATCACGCCTTCCAGGATCGCATTCAGCACATCGCCATCGATATGGCGCGACAGGCGCTCAATGACCGCATTGGCGATTCGATACGACTGCGCGAGTGCCGCCAGCGCATCGCCTTCAATCGGCGTCGCCCCTTCCCGCGGCGTCAGGCTGGCGCCCAGCAGCGCATGGCGCAACATGAACTGATCGCGCTCGCGATCATCCTTCAGATAGCGCTCTTCCTTACCCACCTTCACCTTGTACAGCGGCGGCTGCGCAATGTAGATGTAACCACGTTCCAGCAACTGCGGCATCTGACGATAGAAGAACGTGAGCAGCAAAGTACGGATGTGCGCGCCATCGACATCGGCATCGGTCATGATGATGATGCGGTGGTAGCGCAGCTTGTCGATGTTGTATTCATCCTTGGTGAGCCCGGTGCCCAAGGTCTGAATCAGCGTCACGATTTCCTGCGAGGCAATCAGGCGATCAAAGCGCGCCCGCTCAACATTGAGAATCTTGCCCTTGAGCGGCAGGATCGCCTGGAACTTGCGATCGCGCCCCTGTTTGGCAGAACCACCGGCTGAATCTCCCTCGACCAGATAGAGCTCGGTCTTGGACGGGTCTTTCTCCTGGCAATCGGCTAGCTTGGCTGACAAACCAAACGAATCAAGCACGCCCTTGCGGCGCGTCATGTCGCGCGCCTTGCGCGCCGCCTCGCGCGCTCGCGCGGCTTCGACGATTTTGCTGGTGATGATCTTGGCGTCGTTCGGATTCTCAAGCATGAACTCGGCAAGCTTCTCGGCGACGATTTCCTCGACGATCGGCCGCACTTCCGAGGACACCAGCTTGTCCTTGGTCTGTGAAGAAAATTTTGGTTCAGGCACTTTCACCGACAACACGCAGGTCAAGCCTTCGCGCATATCGTCGCCACTGGTCTCGACCCGTGCCTTCTTCGCAATCTCGTTCTGGTCGATGTACTGATTGAGCGTACGGGTCATTGCCGCACGCAAGCCGGTGAGGTGGGTGCCTCCATCACGCTGCGGGATATTGTTGGTGAAACACAGCACCGACTCCTGATAGGAGTCGTTCCACTGCATCGACACCTCTACGGTCATGCCATCTCGGCTGCCAACGGCATGGAAGACATGCGGATGCAATACGGTCTTGGCGCGATTGATATATTCAACAAAGCCGCGCACACCGCCAGCGTAGGAGAAGTTTTCCTCCTTGTTGGCGCGTTGATCGACCAGAGTAATCGACACGCCGTTATTCAGGAACGACAACTCGCGCAGACGTTTGGCCAGAATGTCGTAATGAAATTCAACCGTATTGAAGGTCTCGGTGCTTGCCAGAAAATGTACTTCGGTACCACGGCGTTCGGTAGTGCCAATGATCTTCAACGGCTCGGTGGCCACACCGCGCCTGAATTCCATAAAATGACTCTGCCCTTCGCGGCGTACGGTCAGACGCAGCCAATCCGACAAGGCATTGACCACCGACACACCGACCCCGTGCAGGCCACCGGAGATCTTGTAGCTGTTGTTGTCGAATTTGCCGCCCGCATGCAACTCGGTCATGACAATTTCGGCCGAGGAGCGACCCAATTCATCATCCGGATGGATATCGGTGGGGATGCCACGGCCGTTATCGGTAACACTGATCGAATTATCGAGATGGATGGTCACCACGATTTCGTCGCAATGACCCGCCAACGCTTCGTCAATCGCGTTATCCACGACCTCGAACACCATGTGGTGCAGACCCGTGCCATCCGAGGTGTCGCCGATGTACATGCCCGGACGCTTACGCACCGCATCCAGGCCTTTCAGCATCTTGATGTTGCTTGAATCGTAATTGCCGTTATCGGGCCGTACTACCTCGGTGCCGGGGTCAACCGGCGGATTGACTGAATCGCTCAACGACTTACCTCTTGCATTGACTACCGCTCGCGAAGGCTCGCGTGCGGGTGTTGCCCATCAAACTCCGTGGACCCAAGTGAACGGGAACCTTTCCCTTGCAATCGCTTTAGCTTGCTCGTTTGACGCCGCGAGAAAAATATATCTGGCTGGATTCGATCGATCAGATGCGCATCGGCATCACAACGTATTTGAAGTCGGCACGATCTTTCAGCGTAAATAGCGCACTGGAATTGCCATCGCCGAGCGCGCATTCGACCTCGTCGGTTTCCAGGTTGTTGAGCACATCGAGCAGATAACTTACGTTAAAACCGATATCCAGGGCTTCACCCGTATAGGCAATATCGAGTTCTTCCTGCGCTTCTTCCTGCTCGGTGTTATTCGAGCTGATGCGCAAGGTGTTTTCACCCAGGATCCAGCGCACGCCACGGAACTTGTCGTTGGTCAGAATGGCTGCACGCTGCAAGGCATGCAGCAGCAAGAGGCGATTGAGCACCAGATTTTTCGGATGATTCTTCGGAATCACCCGGTTGTAATCAGGAAACTTGCCATCGATCAGCTTGGACACCAGCACCGTGCTACCAAAGCTGAAGCGAGCCTGATTGCCGGTCAGTTCAATCGCCACCGGATCGTCGCTATCGTCCAGCAGGCGGGCCAGTTCCAGAACAGTCTTACGCGGCAGAATCACTTCCTGTTTACCGATGTCTTTTGGTGCCACTTCACGCTCGGCCAATGCCAGCCGGTGCCCGTCGGTAGCCACCACGCGCAGCACGCCGTTGTCGACCATCAGCAACAAACCATTGAGGTAATAGCGGATATCCTGCTGCGCCATCGCGTAGGCCACTTGCAGAAATAGTGATTTGAGCAAGGCCTGTGGAATGGACAGTGAGACTGACCCGGACTCTGGCGCCGCCATGCGCGGAAAATCTTCGGTTGGCAGCGTCTGCAAGGTGTAACGGCTCTTGCCGCTCTTGACGATCAGCCGCTTTTCCTGGGCAACCAGAGAAATCTCGGCCTTATCCGGAAGAGCGCGCAGGATATCGAGCAGTTTGCGTGCTCCCACCGTCACCGTGCGCTCATCGCTGGTCGGTTCCGCAGTAATGCTTGCGCTGATCTCGATCTCGACGTCAGTTGCCAGAAACCGCAGCGCAGCGGCTTCTCGAGCGATCAGCACATTGGACAAAATCGCCAGCGTGTGGCGACGTTCAATGATCCCGCTTACCGCTTGCAGGGGCTTGAGCAGGATCTCGCGCGGGATAGTTATTAAAGTCATTGGATAGTTATCCTTGATGATGACTGATGAAGCACGGCCATTTCTGTTGATAAGCCGGGAAGGTCGTTGATTATTAAACTGTTTTTCCTGTGAGCAAGCTGGGGGTGCTGGTGCGCAACGATGTACTGGGTTGTGGATGCTTCAGGTGACATGACCATCCATGAGCGAGTTGTCCCCAAACCGTCCCAGCTAAATTCAAGCCGGGCCAACAGGGATCCAACAGGCTGTACACCGGTCATCCACATAGTTATCCACAAGCATCCAGAGTCACGGGGCTGATGGGGCATCATCGCTCAGCCCTTTAGAACCTGCTCAAGTACCAGATATTCGCGACCAATACTGGGGTCCTTCTCGCGCAAGTTCGCGATCGTGTTGCAGGCGTGTAACACCGTGGTGTGATCGCGGTTGCCGAACGCTTCGCCGATATCGGGCAAACTCATCTGCGTTAGATCGCGCGATAGCGCCATCGCCATCTGGCGAGGTCTGGCGATATTGCGCGATCGCTTCTTGGAATGCATGTCGGAGGTTTTGAGCTTGTAGAAGTCAGCCACAGTTTTCTGAATGTTCTCAATGGATATCTGCCGGTTGTGCAGCGACAGCAGGTCCTTGAGTGCATCCTTGGCGACTTCCAGATTAATGTCCTTGCCATTGAACCGGGCAAACGCCAGCACGCTCTTCAACGCACCTTCCAGTTCACGCACATTGGTGCGGATATGTTTGGCAATGAAAAAGGCGACCTCCTCGGGCAACTCAACACCGACAGCAGCGGCTTTCTTGAGGATGATCGCGACCCGCATTTCCTGTTCGGGAGGCTCGATAGCAACCGTCAGTCCCCAGCTAAACCGTGATTTCAGCCGCTCATCGAGACCGGCAATATCACGCGGATAGGTATCGCAGGTGATAATGACCTGCTTTTGCGATTCGATCAACGCATTGAAGGCGTAGAAGAATTCTTCCTGAGTCCGGTCTTTGTTGGTAAAGAACTGGATGTCGTCAATCAGCAGCAGATCAAGCGAGTGATAGTAGCGCTTGAAATCATCGAAAGATTTCTGCTGATAGGCACGCACCACGTCCGAGACATACTGCGCAGCGTGCAAGTAGCGTATGCGCGCATTGGGTTTGGCCAGGCGCAAGCGTTGGCCAACGGCGTGGATCAGATGGGTTTTACCCAGTCCGACACCACCATAGATGAACAGCGGGTTATACGATGTTCCGGGGTGTTCGGCGACTTGCAGCGCGGCGGCGCGCGCCATCTGATTGGCCTTGCCCGTCACAAAACTCTCAAAGGTAAATCCGTCCAGCAGGTTGGAGCGATCGGGTGCACCGTCGGCTCGAGCTGCCGGGCCGGTAACCCGCGCGGTTGGCTGGGGCTCGGCGCGCACCGGGGTCACATCCTCAGTATCAGCCTCATCCGACTCGCTGACGAGCGCTCCCGCACCGGGTTCGTCATCATCGGCAGTGCCGGCTGGTGCGGTGGCGATCTCAAGAACCAGGCGCAATGGCAGGCCAGCGGCCTCGCTAGCCAGGGTTTCAATCCGTGCCAAGTATCGGTCGCGTACCCATTGCATCACGAACCGGTTGGGAGCCACCAGTCGCAGTGAACCCGCCGCGCTGTCCTGCTCACGTAGGGGCGTGATCCAGGTGACGAACTGCTGGCGCGGCAGTTCCCGTTCGAGCTCTTCGCAGCAGGCAGACCAGATGCTGGGCATGAATCAATAAGCTGAACGTGACACGCAGTCAGAGTTGAACGGACCAAGCCGGCAGCTCGTAGGGGCCGCCATCGGATATGCTAAAAAGAGGGTGCGTGGAGGGTCGCCACTGGCGTTCTGTTCGCCTTGGTGCCGACCGGTCCAATGCCTGCATCATAGCGTGTTTCCACCCGAGTTATCCACAGCTTGCAGCACCTGGGTATTGACAGGCACCCCTGTTTCAATATCTAATCTGCGGTTCTCTGAAGTTCACGCGGATTTCGCAATGAAACGCACCTACCAGCCCTCTGTCACTCGCCGCAAACGTACCCACGGTTTTCTCGTGCGGATGAGCACTCGCGGCGGTCGTGCCGTGATCCGGGCCCGCCGCGCCAAGGGCCGCGCTCGTCTGGCCGTCTGAATCCGACCCCTGCACTGTCGCTGCGCTGGCACACGAGCCAGCGGCTCGGTGGTGCTGCTGTCGAGCAGGTATTGAAGTCGGGTCGCTCGCGCTCGTCCGGGCCGTTGCGCCTGCAATACCGCCCCAATGGTCTCGACTATGTTCGTCTCGCCCAGATTGTTCCCAAGCGGATGTCGCCTCGAGCGGTCGATCGCAATCGGGTGCGCCGGGTCGTGCGCGAACAGTTTCGCATTGAGCAGCAACGTTGGTCTGGCTATGACTGTGTCGTTCGCCTGCGCGCGCCGTTTGATCGGGCGATCGACCACGGCGCCGCGGCACGTACGCTGATCCAGGCCGGACCATGAAGCGACTCCTGATCGGTCTGGTGCGCGTGTATCGTTACTTTGTGAGTCCGTTACTCGCGCCGCGCTGCCGGTTTTACCCCTCGTGTTCTGACTATGCCGAGCAGGCATTGCGGCTGCATGGCGGTGCGCATGGCAGTTATCTTGCGATCAGACGCCTGTCACGGTGTCATCCCTGGCATCCGGGCGGCTATGATCCGGTGCCCGGTCGCTCCTCCGACTCTGTAAGTCCAACCTGATTACGCGCAATCCATGGATATTCAACGTCTTGTCCTGATGGTGGTGTTCTCGTTCTCCGTGCTCTCGCTCTGGCAGAACTGGCAAAAGGAAAACGAGCCGCTGCTGCCCACCGGCATGCAAAGCGCACCGGTCGCACCCAAGGCCGATGCGGTGCCGGGCACAAATGTGCCGGGATCGAGCGTGCCCGGGGGCGCGCCGCCCGCCGCTGGCGCGCCGAACGGCAGTGCTGCGGTGCCCGCCGCTGCCCAGGCCGCGGCAGCGAGCACGACCGTGGCTGATAATGCGATCCGTGTGCAGACCGATGTGCTGGAGGCCTGGATTGATCCGCGCGGGGCGAGCCTCGTGCGGTTAGACCTGCTGACCCAGAATGACCCTGAGGACCCCGCCAAGCCACTCACGCTGCTCGGACCGGGGCGCCACTACGCACTGCAAAGTGGTTATAACGGTGCGGGTTTGCCCAACCACAACAGCACCTTCCAGGCCGCGCAGACCCACTATGAACTGAGCGCCGGGCAGGATACTGTCGTGGTGCGTCTGCAGGCGCAGGAGCCCGGCGGCGTCAAGGCGATCAAGACTTATACGTTTCATCGCGGTAGTTTTCTGATCGATATCGGGCAGGAGCTGGTGAATGGCTCAAGCGCAGAAATTCCGGCGCAGTGGGCGTATTTCCATCTCACTCGCGATGCAAGTACGCCGGGCGGTGAGACCAGCTTTGGCGTGAAGACCTTCACCGGCCCCGCGGTCTATACCGACGAGACCAAGTATCACAAGGTCGACTGGAGTGATCTGGATAAGAACAAAAGCGAAATTCCCACCAAGGGTTTCACCGATGGCTGGGTCGCCATGGTGCAGCACTATTTTGTTGCCGCGCTGGTGCCACCCGAAGGACACGAGCGTGAGTACTACGCGCAGCAGGTCGGCCCGGGGCTGTATCGCGCCGGTATGAAATTGCCGGTGGCGGCGCTGGCGCCCGCGGCCAGTGCCTCGGTGCAAATGCCGTTCTATGCCGGGCCGCAGCAGCAGTCCACGCTCAAGGACCTGGCCAAAGGCCTGGAGATCGTGGTCGATTATGGTGTGCTCAAGATCTTTGCCCAGCCGCTATTCTGGTTGCTGCAGATGTTCCATAGCGGCGTGGACCTATTGGGTGTGCATATCCCCGGAGCGGGTAACTGGGGTGTTGCGATCATTCTGCTCACGGTGCTGATCAAGGCGGTGTTCTTCCCGCTCTCGGCGGCGAGCTATCGCTCGATGGCGAAGATGAAGGTGGTGGCGCCGCGACTCACCAAGCTGCGCGAGCAGTATGGCGATGACCGCATGAAGCTGAACGCGGCCATGATGGAAATGTACAAGACCGAGAAGATCAACCCATTGGGTGGCTGTCTACCGATCGTGGTGCAGATCCCGGTGTTTCTGGCGCTCTACTGGACTTTGCTTGGCGCGGTGGAGTTGCGCCAGGCGCCGTTCATTGGCTGGGTCCATGATCTGTCGTTGCCCGATCCGCTCTATATCCTGCCGCTGCTGATGCTCGGCTCGATGGTGCTGCAAACCCGCTTGAGCCCGAAGCCGCCCGATCCGGTGCAGGCCAAGGTGATGATGTTCATGCCTTTCATCTTCGGCATCATGTTCTTCTGGTTCCCCTCGGGCCTCGTGTTGTACTGGCTGGTGAACAATATTCTGTCGATCGCGCAGCAGTGGCAGATCACCCGCATGATTGAGGGCGGGGCGGGTGCCGGACGCGCGAAGGCAGCTAACGACTGAGGACGACGCGATGAGCGCGGCACTCGCCTCAGGCGATGCGATTGCCGCCATCGCCACTCCCGCCGGGCGCGGCGGCGTCGGGGTCATTCGCATCTCCGGTGCCAATCTGGAGGGCTGGATCGAACGCCTGACCGGTGGCTCTGCGCCACCGCGGCGCGCCACCCGGGCGCGATTTCTCGATGCACAGGGCGGTGCCATCGATGAAGGCCTGGTGCTGTGGTTTCCCGGTCCCGCGTCCTACACCGGAGAGGATGTGCTCGAGCTGCAGGGTCACGGCGGCCCGGTCGTGATGCGCATGTTGCTCGCACGCTGCGTCGCCCTTGGCGCCCGTATCGCCGAACCCGGTGAATTCACCCGTCGCGCGTATCTGAACGACAAGCTCGATCTGGCGCAGGCCGAAGGGGTCGCCGATCTGATCGATGCGGCCTCCGAGACGGCGGTGCGTTCAGCAGTGCGCTCCCTGTCTGGTGAGTTCTCCCGCCGGGTGCAGGCGTTGTGCGATCAACTGGTGTTGCTACGCACGCTGGTTGAGGCGATTCTGGATTTTCCGGAAGAAGACATCGATCCACTCGATCGGGCCGATGCACGAGCGCGGCTCGATGGCCTGGTGCGCGATCTCTCAGCCTTGCTTGCCAACGCGCGCGAAGGCAGCGTCCTGCGCTCGGGCGTGTCTGTGGTGATTGCTGGCGCACCGAATGTTGGCAAGTCGAGTCTGCTCAATCGGTTGGCCGGGGAGGAGGTTGCGATCGTCACGCCGGTTGCAGGCACCACCCGCGATGCGATCCGGCAGACGGTGCACATCGATGGCGTACCGCTGCATATTGTGGACACTGCCGGTGTGCGTGAAGCCGGCGATGAGGTCGAGCGCATCGGCATTGCGCGAACCTGGCAGGCGGTGGCAACCGCAGACATCGCACTGTTGGTGGTCGATGCGTCGCGCGGATTTTTGCCAGAAGACGAAGCGATTGCGGCCGCGCTGCCGCGTCGCGCCGGTCTGCTGGTGGTTCACAACAAGATCGATATTGCGGCGGCTGCCGGAGTGCCGGTGCTCTCGGCCACGCCCACGCTCACGCCGGCACTGGTACCAGCAGACCGGCGCGACGCGGCGGCTGCGACATCAACACCGATACCCGCGCCAGACGCTGGCATCCAGCACATGGGCGTATCGGCGCTCACTGGCACGGGCATCCAGGAGCTGAAGATGGCGTTGCTCTCACTGGCTGGCTGGCATGGCGGCAGCAATGATCTGCTGCTCGCCCGGGAGCGGCATCTGGTTGCGTTGCAGGAGGCCGCCAGCCATCTTGACGCGGCGCGCGCTCAAGCCGGCCAGGCTGAACTGATGGCCGAGGAATTGCGCTTGGCGCACGCGGCGCTTACCCGGATCACAGGCGCTTTCAGTGCCGATGATCTGCTCGGCGAGATATTCGGGCGGTTTTGCATCGGGAAGTGAACCAGGCGATCAATGTGCGAAACGCGGGGTTTTTCGTCCGCTTCGCAGCGGACAGACACGAGCACTTGGCTCACCAACAATTGAACTAGAGCTTGAGTCTTGTTGAATGGTGCTGCGGTTTGTTTGGCCGGATAGACCTCCCGTGAAATATCTTCAAAATGTCTGGTATGTCGCCGCCTGGGACACCGAGGTGCCAGCCGACCGACCTTTTGGGCGAATGCTGCTGGGTGAACCCGTCGTTTTTTTTCGTGACACAGCCGGTGCGGTGCATGCGCTGGCAGACCAGTGTCCGCACCGGTTTGCACCGCTGAGCAAGGGGCGCGTCAAAGGCGATGGGCTGGAGTGCGGTTACCCGCCCCGTGCCGTCTCGGTTCAATCCAACGGCTGCATTCGAGTACCCCGACTCGTGGGCCGCGATCGCCCTGAGTAGCGTCGCCGGCAGGTCGTAGCGCCTGGCCATTTCCTCGCCACAACCGGCGACCGTGGCGCTTGATGCGAGCATCACAATCCCTGCAAAAATCACTTGGCAAATGAGCCTTTTTCGTGTCATCGTCAGTCGTGCTTCAAGCGTTATTACTTCATTATCTTTCGAGGTGCACCATGAATCGCCGCACACTCTTTCTGACTGCCGTTCTTCTGTTTGCCGCTGCGCTGCAGGGGTGCGCTATTCGCGCCCCTGAGTCCACTCAAGTGCTTCTCCGCGATCGAGATATTTATGCAAAAGTGATTGCGTCGTGGCCAGGCGAGAGTTGGAATCTCGGGACGCATGCGCGTTATTGTGCGAATGCCCTCACAGATCCTGCCTGTAAAGACCGAAGCCAATATGACTTCGTCTACGTCATGGTCCAAAGAACTGCGGCGATTCAAATAAAGGCGATGTTTTTTGCGCCCAAATCTGCGGTTGTCCAAGATGGTGACATCATTGCTTTTCATATGACGCCTGATGATGAGCATCACAGCGTGTTTCTTAGAATTGTGCGAAAGGAAGCGGACAGGGGGCCGGATTGTGATTGGACCGGGTCGCGATACTTCGGCCGCCCGGAGTCTGTTCGGTGTGAAGGTTGGACCTACGAGCACCGTACTGATGACCACGTGGTGAGCTCCGCTCACTGAGGGACTGGTATCCAGCCGCCAACCGGGTCGGCAGTTGGGCCTGCGCACTGGAAGAGCGCGGCGCCCTGGTAGCCAGCGGCCACGCACCCATCCCATCGTTCTCCGTACAAGACCGGTAATTTCATTTGCGCATAGCTGTCGGGGCGCCACATATTGCCCGGATTAAGACCGGCCTGCCGACACATCTGTACCGTTAGCGCCTCCGGGCATGTGCCCTGGAACATCAGTTGATTGCCTGTGAGCCCGCTCGTATCAGGATGGTTTGAGATCTGTAGCTGCGTGGTAGCCGCATCGGCGGCCGCTTGAATGCCGCTTGACGGTGGTGGTGGTGTCCCGAAGCCAACCGAACCGGCATAGCCTTGCTGCGCAGACGTAATAGGCGTGCTGGCGTTGCCGCTAGCGACTACCGAGCCGGCGGCATAGGTGCCTGCCACTACGGCCCCCACAGATATTACGTCAGCGCCAACAATGGCTGCTGTCACCGTTGGTCCGACAGCAGCGGCCAACGCTGGAAATGCCGCCAACGCTGCGCCGGCCGTGAAGACCGCAGCGACCACGAGCACAAAGGTAATGATGGCGAAAGAAAAGATCGATGAGCTCGATTGACTTGTGCTTGTCTGATACACCTGCTGCTCAGCCGAGGGCATGTTCCTGTCCGCTACGCAGTGGACAGACGCATGACGCGGCATGTCCAAGAATGACGATTGCACGGTGCGCCCTTCGGAGAGCGGCTCGTGTGACGATCCAATCGGAGACACAATGAAAAATCTCTCGCGCAGAGCGCTCGTAGCTTGCCTCACCGCAATTGCCTTGCTATTGCCTGCAATGGCGCAGGCTCAATCGCCATCAGGCCGCCCTGTTCGTATCATTGTCGGATTCCCCTCGGGCACGGCACCAGACATTGTCGCGAGGCTGGTCGCGCAAAAGCTGCAGGACGTCACGCAGCAGCCCTTCGTGGTGGAAAATGTCGCCGGCGCAGGTGGACTGATTGCCGCGCAGCAGGCCGCCAAGGCAGCACCGGACGGGTTTACTCTGTTCCTGAACACGGTCAGCGACATGAGCATCGCCCCCTTCATGTATACGAAGCTCGAGTACAACCCGAGCGACTTCGGGCTCATCAGCCATCTGGTCTATGCCGACATGGTGTTGATGGTGCCACCCAAGGTGCCCGCGCAAAACCTCAAGGACTACGTCTCCTGGGCGCACCTGCAAAAGCCGCTCTTCCTGGCGACGTTCGGACCGGGAACGCCGGCACATTTCGGTACCGCGATCTTCGGCAGCGCATTCGACCTGAAGCCGGAACCCGTTCACTACAAGACCACCGCGGACGCCATGTCGGGCGTCCTCAGCGGCGAGGTTCCGGGCATATTTGTGACGCCATCGCTGGGTGCCCCGTTTGTCAAGGAGGGCAAATTGCGGGCAATAGCCACCACATCGCCTGCTCGGCTCGCCGGAATGCCCGATGTGCCCACGTTCGGAGAATTGGGATATCCACAGGCGGTGTTTGCATCCTGGTTCGGATTGGCGGCGCCGCCGAGCACGCCTAGCCCGATTCTGGACCGACTGGAGGCCGATGCAGCGAAGGTCATGCAATCTCCCGACGTACGTCAAAAGCTCGAAGGCATGGGCTTCCGGGTCAGCGGAACGACACGGGATGAGTTTGCGACCATCGTCCGGGCAGAAAATGTGACCTGGGGCAAGGCAGTACGGGCAACCGGATTCAAGGCCGATTGAATCGGGAGAACGATTGATGCCCGTCGTCGGAAATTCCTCGGTCTGGACCGGCGAGACGTTTGGCCAGGAGCTCATAGAGATAACGATTGGTGATCTGCTGGACCAGCAGTCGTCCAGATTTCGCGACGCACCGGCTCTCATCTACCGCTATCCAGACATTGGTATCGATGTCTGCGTGACCTATGGCGAGCTGCGTGACAAGGTGGATCGCCTTGCCAAAGGCTTGATCGGGATTGGTGTTGGACCCGGCGATAAGGTTGCTGTTCTCGCCGCCAATGTGCCCGAATGGATCTTCCTTGAGATGGCCGTGCCCAAGATCGGCGCCGTCCTTGTCACTGTCAACACCAACGCACGCCGCGCAGACCTTGAGTACGTCCTCAAACACGCCGATGTGCACACGCTCGTGATGATGCGCGAGTTTCGCGACAACAGCTACGAGACTTCCATGGCGGAAATCGCTCCGGAGTTGGCCCGACAGACCGACCCGCGGCAGACGCTGCTGTGTCAGGCCCTGCCCGAGTTGCGTCGGGTCGTCTTCCTGCCAGCTGCCCCATCATCGAATCACCTGTCACTGCAGGACGTGGGCGATTTGGGCGACACGATCGATGACGCGGTGCTCAAGGTCCGCCAGAATCAAACGCGAGCAGCGGACGTCTTCCAGATTCAATTTACGAGTGGCACCACCGGCAACCCCAAGGGGGCGATGATCACGCACCATGCCGCCATCAACAATGGCCGCCTGTTTGCAGGCAGAGCGGGCGTGCGCAGCTCGGATCGACTGGTCAGTGCGATGCCTCTTTTTCACACGGCAGGCAACGTCATGGAGGTGTTTGGCGTCCTCGCCAATGGCGCGGCGCTGATCAAGGCCATCAGCTTTGATGCCCGGAAGGTGCTGGAACTTATTCATTCGGAACGCGGGACCATTCTGTCCGCAGTGCCGACCATGGTCATTGCCATGCTGCGTCAGCACGATGCCGATCAGCGCTGCTGGGATACCACGTCGCTTCGATTTGTCATTTCCGGGGGAACACCCATCCCCGTCCCCGTCATGGAGCAGGTGCGATCGGTATTTGGGGCACAGCCTATGATCGGGTTCGGCATGACCGAGGCGAGTCCCATGGTCACCGGCACACTTCAGGACGACGGCTTTGAACTCAAGTCCGCCACGGTCGGGATACCTTTGCCGCATACTGAAGTGAAGCTGATCGATGCTCAGGGAGAGGTGGTTCCCCTGGGGCAGGCCGGTGAGTTGCTGATCCGTGGCTATCTTGTCATGCAGGGCTACTACAAGATGCCTGAGAAGACCCGCGAGGCAATCGACGCTGAAGGTTGGCTTCACAGTGGCGATTTGGCCAGTATGGATGCCAGAGGCTATTTGCGGGTTGCCGGTCGTATCAAGGACATGGTGATTCGGGGTGGAGAGAATATCTATCCTGCCGAAATTGAGAGCTTTCTGATGCGCCATCCAGCCATCAAGCAGGCACAGGTCGTGGGGATTCCGGATGACTACATGGGAGAGGAAACGGCAGCGTTCATTGAGCTGCAGCCGGATTGCGCACTATCGGAATCGGACCTTCGGGCACATTGCAAGGCAGAACTTTCGCGTCACAAGGTGCCCAAGTACTTTCGCTTCGTTGATCACTACCCGTTAACGCCCAGTGGAAAGGTGAAGAAGTTCGAATTGCGTGCACTTCTCGAGGCCGAATTGAACGCTGCGGGCCGACCGACGTCATCAAGTGCGGCACTGAGGTTCAGTGACTGACATGAGCACGCACGACATGGATGCATCGGAATCGGGGGTGACCTGCTTGCCTTCCATTCAGTTCTATTTCGATTTCATATCACCGTTCGGGTATTTTGCTTCATTACAGATTGATGAGCTTGCGAGACGCTCTGGCTATACCGTGGAGTGGTATCCCATGCTGCTTGGCGTATCGGTGCTCAAAGTCATGGGGTTGAAACCGCTCTTGGATACGCCTCTGAAGGGGGATTACCTTCGCCGCCAGATGAGTCGCCACCTACGCCGGGAAGGCCTGGCGCTCAAGCGGTCTGCCGATGATCCGATGATGGACCCGAGGGCTTGCGCACGCGCCTACTATTGGACGGCCAGGCATGCCGCGCCGCTTGCCAAGCCGCTCGCGAAGCATTTGCTGGATCGCTATTGGAAGGATGGCGAAGACTTGACGAGCGCGCAGCAAATCGTCGATGGCGCCTTGCCCGCGGGACTGGATCCGTTGGCGCTAGCAGAGGGTATTGAGACCGCTGCGGCGCGCGCGATGCTGCGGTCCGCGGTGGAGGATTCATTGAAACGGGGAGTCTTCGGTTCACCGACCGTTGTCGCAGGCGATGAGTTGTTCTGGGGGGTGGATGCATTGCCATCGGTCGAGCAATGGCTAACAGCGGGCGGCTGGTAAATCTGACCGCTTGGCTCACCCTCGATTTGCGCAAGCACCGCCTGGCGGGCGCCGAGCTTCGTGTCGCAATCGTGATCAGCGCCCGACCCGCCATGAAAATCGCTAAATAACCTGCTAAATCGACCCATTGATTTGGATTTGACTATCCGATATACGAATACATATGGATATCAGAGAATCCGCCAAACAACCCGCTATAATGCTGGCCAAAGATCGCGGCGAGTACACCGCCCTGATGGAGCCGCTGGTGATCAGCGAGGGGTCGCTCGCTAAGGGTGCCCTGACCGATCTTGCTTTTGAGCTGGCACAGAAGAGCGCTGGTTTTCGCCGCTCACTCCCCGCGAGCCTGGTGTCCTCGCTTGCTGACCTCGTGCGCTCGATCGACTGCTACTACAGCAATCTGATCGAAGGACATGACACGCATCCTGTCGACATCGAGCGCGCCCTCAGGGACGACTACAGCACGGACATCCGGAAGCGTGACCTTCAGTTGGAAGCCAGAGCCCACATCACGGTCCAACAGTGGATCGACAGTGGTGGTGTGACGGATCGGTCTTTGACGGCGGAGGCCATTCGCGAAATCCACCAGCGCTTCTGCAGGCTGCTGCCGAAGGACCTGCTTTGGGTCGAGGACCCAGCGACGGGAGAAAAGATCGAAGTCCTCCCGGGCGAATTCCGTGACCGCGATGTCATCGTCGGGCACCATGTTCCCGTCAGCAGTCCTGCGGTGCCGCGCTTTCTCAGGCGCTTTGAGGAGGTGTACAGCAAGCTCGGCAAAGCCGAGACGATCATCGCCGCGGCAGCGGCACACCACCGCTTGGCCTGGATTCACCCGTTCCTTGATGGTAACGGGCGTGTTGCCCGGCTGATGTCGCATGCGACGTTGTTGCAAGCGCTCGACACGGGCGCTGTCTGGTCAATCGCCCGAGGGCTTGCCCGTAATGTCGACGCCTATAAAGGCCATCTTGCCAATTGCGACCTGCAACGCCGCAACGATCTCGATGGAAGGGGGAATCTGAGCGAAGAATCGCTGGTGGCCTTCACACGCTTTTTCCTGGCCACCTGTATTGATCAGGTCACCTTCATGGAAAACCTCATGCAACCCGATCAGTTGCACACACGCATCCTGCTTTGGGCGGAAGAGGAAATTCGCATGGGCAAGCTGCCGTCCAAATGTCGCGTCCTGCTCGAAGCGATCCTCTATCGAGGCGAAATCCCGCGATCGGAAACACCGGCAATCTTCCAGGCAAGTGAACGCAGCAGCAGCCGCTTTGTCTCTGCGCTGATCGACCGCGGCGCGCTCAGGTCAGAAAGTACCCGCGCACCGCTGCGCCTGGCCTTCCCCGCTGCACTTGCCTCGCGCTGGATGCCGGGACTGTTTCCGGAGAGGACGGCCTAGTGTCCGGCGCAGATTGCGTTAAGCCCGCTCGATGGCCCTTAATTGTGGGTGTGCTGATCCTGTGGGTGCTCACCAATTCCGCGCAAGCCGATGAGGTGAACGTGGCGGTGGCGGCCAATTTCACCGCCCCGATGCAAAAGATTGCGGCGGCGTTTGAGCAGGCCAGTGGCCATCGTGTGTTGCTCTCGTTTGGATCGACCGGCAACTTCCAGGCGCAGATCCGCAATGGCGCACCGTTCCAACTCTTGCTTGCCGCCGATGAGGAAGTGCCTGCGCAACTGGAACGCGATGGCTTTGCGGTCAGCGGCACCCGGTTCACCTACGCGGTTGGGCGCTTGGTTTTATGGAGTACCAATCCTGGTCTGGTCGAAGACAAGGGCGAGATACTGCGGAGCGACCGGTTTGAACACATTGCAATCGCTAATCCCAGACTTGCGCCGTATGGGGCGGCCGGCCTGGCGGTGTTGGATCGCCTGGGTCTGCTTGAGCGGCTACGCCCGAAAATCGTACAAGGCGACAACATCACCCAGGCCTGGCAGTTGGTGGCCACGGGCAACGCGGCACTTGGTTTTGTTGCGCTTTCACAAGTGCAGCTCGATGGCAAACTGACCAGTGGCTCGGCGTGGATCGTGCCTGAGTCCTTGCACGCGCAAATTCGCCAGGATGCAGTGCTTCTCAAGCCGGGCAAGGACAGCGCAGCAGCGGCGGGCTTGCTGCAGTTTTTGAAAGGTGATACGGCGCGCCGCCTGATCAGGGCCTCCGGATACAGCTTCTGATACCGACGGACTGATCGGGTGCCCGCGACTGCCTTATCATTCGGGGTTGATGCTGAGGCGCTCCCGAATGAACGTTGAAATCATGTTTCCGGTGTCCCTGGCGGTGATGGATGTGCCGCCCGCGATGCGCGAGGCGGTGCGCGCCAAGCTCTCCGCATGGCTGGAGAGCGATGAAGGCCGGCGCGATCTGGTGGCCTCTCCGACACAGTCCTTTCTGACCACCGCCGCAAGCGGACACTCGGTACTCGAATTGGCCGCGTTGCCCGAGTTGCAGCAATGGGCGCTGGAAGCCGGATCGAATTTTCTGCAATGGTTTGGCGTCACCGGGGCCAAGCTTGCAGTGAAGCAAAGCTGGGTCGATGTGGCCCGGCCGGGCATGCAGCAAAATGAACACGCCCATGAAGGCGGTCTGCTGAGCGCGATCTACTATGTCGAAGCCGCTGAGGGCTGTGGTGATCTGGTGTTCCAGGATCCCGTTGCTGCCCGCCGCGCGCATCGGGCGTTCACTGCCACCAATGCCAGCACGAAGCAATCGGCGCAACAAATGAATCACGCGCCGATTGAAGGCCGCATGTTGATGTTTGAATCCTGGTTGCCCCATTCGGTGTCGGGTAACAAAAGCACCACGCCTCGGGTATCGATCGCGATCGACCTGCAGCGCATCAACTGATCGGCTGCCATGCCCGGTCATTTCCATCGTGCGGCTGGCCGCTACCCTGCACTTGCGGGTCTGCTGGTCTGCGCATTGGCAGGCTTTGTGTTTGCGGAGCTGCACTCGCCGCTGCCCTGGCTCATCGGGCCCCTGCTGGCGATGGCAGTTTTTCGGTTCTCGGGTATTCCTCTGGGTGCTCCACCGGCGGCTGGCAAGATTGCCCAGTGGTGCATCGGCACCACACTTGGGCTGTATTTCACCCCGACGGTGGCGAGGATCGTCGGCTCCTTTTGGCTGCTGTTTCTGGCTGCGGCATTGTTTTCCCTGGTGGTCGCCTGGTTCGGTGGCGTCTGGCTTGCCCGGCATACCGACACTGATCGAAAGACCGCATTTCTCGCCAGCGTCCCAGGCGGTGCGCAGGAGATGGCCAATATTGGTGATCGCTACGGCGGCCGGGTCGACCGGATTGCGCTTGCACAGTCACTGCGCATTTTGCTGGTGGTGATCATCGTCCCCTTCTCACTCACGTTTGCCGGCGTGCACGGGGCCGATCCCTATGAAGGCCTGCGCGCACCAGTGGTGTGGTCGCACCTGCCCTGGCTCTATGCCTGTACTGCTTTGGGCGCCGGTGCCTTGATGCTTGTGCGTGCACCGAACGCCTGGGTGTTGGGGCCGCTGTTTGTATCCATTGCCCTTACTGCCCACGGCGTGGAATGGACCTCTATGCCCAGTGGGCTCACCAACCTCGCGCAAGTCCTCATCGGCTGCAATCTCGGTCAGCGCTATGACCGCAGCTTCGTACGTGCGGCCCCGCGGTTTGTGTTCATGGTCTGCATTTCGGTATTGATTGCGTTGGCTATTTCAGCTTTATTTGCCATGCTGCTCGCCTGGCTGGCGGGACTGCCAGTGGCGACGCTGATTCTTGCTACCGCGCCCGGCGGGATGGCGGAAATGTCGCTTACCGCCAAGGTGCTTTCTTTAGGCGTGCCGGTGGTGACCGCTGCCCACGTTTCCCGGGTGGTGATCCTGGTGTCGACCACTGGTCCCTTGTTCGGTTTGCTGCATCGCGTCCGACGGGGTGGCAAAGGCCTGGATTGACTGTCGCGCGGGCCGGCCGCCAGAGGGGGGGATCGTGGTAACATCCCGCCCTCTTTTCGGTCGTGCCCAAGCCGGTCGCAAGAACCTGCCTGCGCGCATTTCACCGCGTGCCTCAATGTGAGGGAGCCAAATGAATCAGCCAGTCCATTTCGGCAAGGCGCTTGAAGCGCCGGCCTGTGTAAAGCATCAGGGTGCGATCGAATGGGTCGCGTCGGTGGCGGCGCTGACCAAGCCTGATCGGGTGGTGTGGTGCGACGGCAGCACGGCCGAATACGACCCGCTGTGTGCCGAGATGGTCGAAGCCGGCATGTTGCAGAAGCTCAACCCGGTGCTGCGCCCGAACAGCTACCTGGCGCTGTCTGACCCGACCGATGTGGCACGGATGGAAGACCGCACGTTCATCTGCTCAAAATACAAAGAGGACACCGGTCCGACCAATAACTGGGTCGATCCGGCCGAGATGCGCGGCACCCTGAACGGGTTGTTCGACGGCGCGATGCGCGGGCGCACCATGTATGTCATCCCGTTCTCGATGGGACCGATCGGCTCGCCGATCGCGCATGTGGGCATCGAACTCACCGACTCGCCCTATGTGGTGGTGAGCATGCATGTGATGACGCGGGTGTCGCCGCGAGTCTGGGATCTGATCGGCGAGAAGGGCGCCTATGTGCCGGCCGTGCATTCGGTCGGTGCGCCTTTGGTCGGTGCTGCGCAGGATGTTCGCTGGCCCTGCAATAAAGAACACAAGTACATCGTGCATTTCCCTGAGACCAAGGAGATCTGGTCATTCGGGTCTGGTTACGGTGGCAATGCCTTGCTGGGCAAGAAGTGCTTCTCGCTGCGCATCGCCTCCATCATGGGCAAGGAGCAGGGATGGCTGGCCGAGCACATGCTGATTTTGGGCGTGACCTCGCCCTCGGGTGAAAAGAGTTACGTGGCGGCTGCGTTCCCCAGCGCCTGCGGCAAGACCAATTTCGCCATGCTGGTGCCGCCGCCTTCGTTCAACGGCTGGAAGGTCACCACCATCGGTGAGGACATCGCCTGGATCAAGCCTAACGCCGATGGGCGCCTGTACGCCATCAACCCGGAAAATGGCTTTTTCGGAGTCGCACCGGGCACCTCGCTGAAAACCAACCCGAATTGCATGGCCACGCTCAAGGCCAATGTCATTTTCACCAATGTCGCATTGACCCCTGAGGGTGATGTCTGGTGGGAAGGCATGAGCGAGACGCCACCGCCCCGCCTCACCGACTGGCAGGGTCAGGAATGGACCGCGGAGATTGCCAAGGCCACCGGGCGCAAGGCGGCCCATCCGAATTCACGCTTCACCGTCCCCGCCGCGCAATGCCCGTCGATTGATCCGGAATGGGATAACCCGAAGGGTGTGCCGATTTCAGCTTTCCTGTTCGGTGGCCGTCGCTCCGATACGGTGCCGCTGGTGGTTGAGGCGTTTAACTGGGATGCCGGTGTTTACATGGCAGCCACCATGGGCTCGGAGACCACTGCCGCAGCTACTGGCAAGGTGGGCGTAGTGCGTCGTGACCCGATGGCGATGATCCCGTTCACCGGCTACAACATGGCCGACTATTTTGATCACTGGTTGCGCATGGGCAAGCGGGTCGAAAAGCGCCCGCATATTTACTGCGTCAACTGGTTCCGCACCGATGACAACGGCAAGTTTGTCTGGCCCGGCTTTGGTGAGAACATGCGCGTGCTCAACTGGGTGGTGGAACGGACCCAGGGCAAGGCACATGCCAAGGAGACCCCGGTGGGCTGGGTGCCGGAGTTCGATGATCTGAACTGGGCTGGTCTCGAATCATTTGACCGCGAGAAGTTTGCCCGGGTGATCAGCATCGATCCCAAGCAATGGCGCCATGAGCTCAGCCTGCACGACGAGTTGCTGGGCATGCTGCAAAACCGGCTGCCGGCCGAGATCCGCCTGCGCCGTGAGCAGCTGGGGCTTGCCTTCGGCTAACCGCCGTGACCGAAGGTGTCGCACTGCCGGATATCACCATTGGCGAGTCCGGTACGAAACCACCTCACCCGCTGCTCTGACGAGCCGTGGGTGAACGATTCGGGCGACACATAGCCGCGCGCCTGCATCTGCAGGCGATCATCACCGATCTGTGAGGCGGCGTTGAGCCCGGATTCGACATCGCCTGGTTCCAGAATGTGGTGCTCCTCGTTGGCGTGATGAGCCCAGATGCCGGCGAAGCAGTCGGCTTGCAACTCGAGGCGCACCGACAGGGCATTTGACTCGCGCGGACTGGCGCGTTCGCGCAAGGCATTGACTTTGCCCATGATGCCAAGCAGGTTTTGCACGTGGTGGCCGACCTCATGGGCGATCACATAGGCTTCGGCAAATTCACCTGGCGCATGGAATCGGGTCTGCAACTCCCGATAAAACGAAAGGTCGATGTAGACCTTGTGATCGCCACCGCAATAAAACGGTCCGACAGCCGCGCTCGCCTGTCCGCAGGCAGAGCGGATTTGATCGGTGAACAGCACCAGTTTGGGTTGTTCATAGGTGCGCTTGTTGCGCGCAAAAATCTCACCCCAGACAGTCTCGGTGCTGCCAAGCACCTTGGCAACAAACCGTTCGCGTTCATGTTCCGGGCCACTGGTCTGCGGCGCGGGCGCAGGATGGGTGGGTGCCGACTGCACGCTCGGGGCCTGGTCAGCCATTTGCAGCACCACACGCGGATCGACCCCAAAGAACATCGCCACCAGGGCAAGAGCCACGATGCCGATGCCGCCGCCGGCAACATTGCGGCCCATCGACCCGCCGCGCATGTCCTCGACGTTGCTGCTTTCCTGTTCTTGATCCAAACGCATCGCGGGTTCGCTCCGGAGCCCGACTGGGCAGGGTCTAAAGCACCTACAATGAGTGAATGTCGGCTACGGTGCAAGTCGCAGGTCGTTCAACGCTCGCGCGTCACGCGCTGGTTGCGGTCATCCTTTTCATTGTCTATGTATCGCTTTATCCCTGGGAAGGATGGCGCGACCAGGGTCTGAGCCCACTGGCTTTCCTGTCGGCGCCGTGGCCGCGGCAATTGCACTGGGGCGACATCACACTCAATGTGCTGGCCTATGTGCCGCTCAGCTTTCTGATCGTGATAGCGATGCAACCGGCGGGCCGCTGGGTCGGCGCGATTGTGGCGGTGACATCGGCGATCGTTCTCTCAGGCCTGATGGAGGCTTTGCAGGCGTTTCTGCCCACCCGGGTGTCCTCCCGGGTCGATTTGCTGGCCAATGCGACCGGTGCGCTGGTGGGTACCGGGCTTGGCAGCGCGCTCGTGCCGCACCTGCTCAGCGGCGCCAGACTGCGCGCCTGGCGAGCCCGTTGGTTCCACCACGGGTCATTTGCCGATCTGGGCATTGTGTTGCTGGCGGTGTGGCCGCTCACCCAAGCGCATCCCGGCGGATTGTTCTTTGGTACCGGCGATTTGCGTGTCTGGTTAGGCCTCACGAGTGGCGGCCTGTATGCACCCTGGTCGTTCACTTTGGTCGAGACGCTGGTTACGGCAGCCAATACGCTGGGTCTGGGATTGCTGGCCGCTGCGCTATTGGTACCTGGCAGGCCACGCTGGCCGCTGCTCAGCGTTCTCCTGGGGCTTGCAATCGCTGCCCGGGTCGGGGTATTTGCTCTGCTGTATTCTCCGGCCGAATCCCTGCGCTGGGTTACGCCCGGTTCGATGCTCGGCTTGGCACTTGGCTTAGCCGCACTTGCTGGTCTACTTCGGCTGTGGCCATCGGCCCGCATTCGGTGGGCGATTTGGTTGTTGCTGGCAGCATTGCTGATGGTCAACACCTCTCCGCTCAATCCGTATCTCATCGATCCGGCGAGCGTGCGATTTCAGGTTCACGTGCTGGATTTCAGTGGTCTGGTGCGCGCGCTCGGTCTTGCCTGGCCCTTCCTTGCCCTGATCTATCTGGGGCTGCTGCGCCGGCGCCCGAACTCACCACTATAATGCGGCCTGCGCTGGCCACTTCCGGGTCAGTCCTAATCCACTCTTGCCGGATATTTCCATGAGCTTCTATCAGCATCATGTGTTTTTTTGCTGCAACCAGCGTGATCCTGGCGCGAAGATCTCGTGTCAGTCCGCCGGCGCCTCCGAACTGCGCGATTATGCGAAGAAGCGGATCAAGGATCTGGGCCTGTCGGGTGAAGGCAAGGTGCGGGTGAATATGGCCGGATGCCTGGATCGCTGCGAAGAAGGTCCGGTGATCGTCGTCTACCCGGATGAGACTTGGTACACCTATGTCGACCGCAGCGACATCGACGAAATCATTGACGAGCACGTGGTGAAAGGCCGGGTGGTTGAACGACTGCGCATCTAGCAGGTTCGACCGGGGCGCGTGCAGTGCGTTGCAGAGCATCCTGAACGGATCGCGGGTTGATTATGCCGATACCACTTTCTGCCGGCCTGAGCTCGCAAGTGATCGCGGTGCAAGGCACCGCTGGCGCGATTGAGACCATCGCGGACTTGCCGGCGGGCTCCCCGCGTGGTCTGGCGTTGATCGCCCACCCGCACCCGCTGTATGGCGGGACGCTCGACAACAAGGTGGTGCAGACGCTGGCGCGGACCATGATCGAGCTGGGGTACATCAGCATACGATCGAATTTTCGTGGGGTGGGCGGTAGCGCCGGGGAACATGATCACGGCATCGGCGAGACCGACGATCTGCTCGCGGTCCTTGAGGCGGCGGCCCGCACGTTTTCTCTGCCAGCGGATCGGCCGGTCTTATGCGGATTTTCTTTCGGTTCTTTTGTGCAGACCCGCGTCGCGCAGCGGGTCAAGCCTGAGCGCATGGTGCTCGTTGGGGTGGCCAACGGCCGCGTCGCGGCAGGGCGCCAATACGCCACCGAAGCGGTGCCGGCCAATACCGTGGTGATTCACGGCGAGCAGGACGAGACGGTGCCGCTCGCCAATGTATTCGACTGGGCGCGGCCGCAGGAGTTGCCGGTGGTGGTGTTACCGGGCTGTGATCACTTTTTTCATCGCAAGTTGCACCTGATTCGCGCGGTGGTGCTCAACGCGTGGCTTGGCGCGGGTGCCGGGGGAGCGCTCGCTTGAGTGCGCACGTTGAACTGTGCGCTGTTCGGCGCGTCGCGTCGGTGCCGCCGGTACGACCTCGCGGTTAGGCCACTGCCCCATGTTGATCGTCAAAGTCCTGCATATCGTGATGGTCACCAGTTGGTTTGCCGGGCTTTTTTATCTCCCGCGCATCTTTGTCAATATCGCCCTTACCGATGAGGCCGTGGTGCGCGAGGTACTCCTGCGCATGGCGCGCAAGCTCTATCGCTTCATGGTGCCGCTCGCGATTCTGGCGCTGAGCTTTGGGCTCTGGTTGTGGTTGGTCGATGGGCTGGGCGGTGGTTGGCTGCACGCCAAACTGGTTGTGGTTGCTTTGCTCGTGGCTTATCACCTGGTGTGCGGTCAGTTGTTGCGACGCATGGAGCGCGGTGAGACTGTGCACTCGCATGTGTGGTTTCGCTGGTTTAATGAAATCCCGGTGCTGCTGCTGTTAGCTGCGGTGGCGCTGGTTGTGTTGAAACCCTTCTGACTCAGTCGGCCTGGGTTTCTGATCGTGCGCCTCTGGTGCTGCGATTCCAGGGGTTCTTTCTGGAACGTGTTTCCTGAGTGTGTTTTCAGACCATGCTGCCCGGCGGTGCGCGGCCGGGCTAAGATGAGCGCTGCGGGCGTGAGCGCGTCACGCTTGTCCGCATGTGAGTGAGATCGTCAAGGAGACCGCCATCATGAGCGCCGCGCCAAGCCTGCCCTTTGATCGTCATGCTGAGGACGCCGGCAACATCCTCGCTCTTGAGCACTGCAATGTGCGTATTCCCGATCAGCGCCTGGCCACCGTGTTCTATGTCGAGGGGCTGGGACTGACCCGTGACCCTTACATGCATACCACCGATGCCAATATGTGGGTCAACGTCGGGCGCAATCAGTTTCACATGCCGGCGAACAAGACCGCTCAGGTCTTTCGCGGCGTAATCGGGGTGGTGACACCGCATCTGGATCTGCTGCGAACCCGGCTTGCAGGCGTTGAACGCAAGCTGGTCGATACTAAATTTTCCTGGCGTGACGAAGGCGCAACGATTCTGGCCAGCTGCCCCTGGGGCAATCAGATTCGTCTGCACGCTGCCGGCGCATTTGGCCGGATGGTTCTGGGCATTCCCTACGTCGAATTGCCCGTCCCGCGAGGGTCGGCGCCTGGCATCGTTCGCTTCTATCGGGATGTCATGAAGGCGCTTGCGCGCGAGCGCAGCGTCGTCGGCAATTCGGTCGCAGAGATTACAGTGGGTGTGAATCAGCGCCTGCGCTTCATCGAGACGGACGCAGCGCTTGCACCATACGACCAACACCACATTGCAATCTACGTGGCTGATTTTTCATCGCCGCACGGATGGTTGGCGGAGCGAGGGTTGATCACCGAAGAGAGCGATGCCTGGCAATATCGATTCGAAATGATTGCCGATCCGCTGACTGGTGCGCCGCTGTTTCAGATCGAGCACGAGGTGCGCAGTCTGTCGCATCCGATGTATTCGCGGCATCACGCACTCGTCAATCGCAATCCGCATCAACTCCAGTCCAATTACGCCACCGGCCGCGATGCCTACTATGAGCCGCATCTGCCGCTGTGATCCGTTCGCCGCGGGTGCCTGCGTGGCACGCGCGCGAGCGAGCGCAAGCGGCAGTGGACTTGCGTCCCTATTTGAGTTCTGAATAGGCGGTCGGGCTCAACATGATGTTGGTGATGTTGGCAATCAGCGGCCCGTTGCGCTCGGTTTCGGCGCGCTTGCTGAGCCACTCCGGATCGACGGCAAATTGCGCCCACTTCTGTTCACGTTCAGCGAGGCTTTCCCAGGCCAGTATGTAGTAGAAATCGTTGCTTTCCGGGCCGATGACCACCGTCCAGAACGCCACCGGGCGAATGCCATGGCGCTTCCAGATAGGAGTGGTAATGGTCTCAAATCGTTTGCTGACATCAGGCAGGCGGCCTGGCAGGCAGTGGTAAATACGCAGTTCGTGGATCACGGTGTCTCTCCGTCGTTTGAATGGGTTTCGGGGTGTACGCGGATGCGTTTGTGTCGACTTAGGCTGGACGTCTGATGCGCGTGAGCAGATCGTCCAGGTGGTCGAGATTATCGTAGGCGAGCACGATACGCCCGCGGCCATGCTTGGCAGTCTTGATTTCAACCCTGGTGCCCAGGGATTCAGATAATTCCTGTTCCAGACGAGCGACATCAGGATCGGGGCGTTTAGCTGCGGGTTTGTCGGCACTCAGCGGCTTGGCACCCGTCTTGGGCTTCGTTTGCCACTGTTGCACCAAGGTTTCGGTGGCTCTCACCGACAGTCCTAGCGCGAGCACCTGTTGGGCAGCGGCGATCTGGTCTGCCGGCGTCAACGACAACAGGGCGCGAGCATGGCCCATATCGATCTGACCGGTCAGGAGCAGGTCCTGCACGGATTGCGACAAATTGAGCAGGCGCAGTAAATTGCTCACCGCGGCTCGAGATCGCCCGATCGCCTCGGCAATCTGCTCATGGCTGAGATTGAATTCCTCCAGCAGTCGCTGCAGACCGCGGGCTTCTTCAAGGGCATTGAGGTCTTCGCGCTGAATGTTTTCAATCAGTGCCATCGCCAGGGTGGCCTGATCGGCCACGTCGCGGATCACCACCGGAACATCCTGCAGACCGGCGATCCTTGCCGCACGCCAGCGCCGTTCGCCGGCGATGATTTCATAGCGCTCGGCGATTTCGGTCGGCCTCACCAGAATGGGCTGGATCATGCCCTGGGCGCGGATCGATTGCGCGAGCTCGTTCAGAGCCGTTTCGTCCATGTGGGTGCGCGGCTGGTACCGCCCGGGCACCAGCTGCTCGATGCGGCGGGTCGCCAGACTGTCGCCCGTGGTGCGCGAGGCGGCGGGGCTTTCGTCCGAATCGCGTTCAAGGAGGGCGGTGAGCCCTCGCCCGAGACCTTTGGGTCGACTCATTGGCTGGTTTCCTTTTTCTCTGCGTTCGCTCGATTTGCGCGTTCGATGACTTCTTTTGCAAATGCGCTATAGGCCTGTGAACCTTTGGAGCCCGGGTCATAAATGAGAGCGGGCATGCCATGGCTCGGTGCCTCGGCCAGTCGCACGTTGCGCGGGATGATGGTGTCGTACACCTTGCCGCCGAAATGTTGCTGGAGTTCTGCTGATACTTGTTGCGCGAGCGTGTTGCGCGGATCGAATAGTGTGCGCAGCAGACCGGCGATGGCCAGGCGCGGGTTGAGCTGATTGCGCACCATCCGGATGGTGTTGACCAGATCGCTCAGGCCTTCCAGTGCGTAGTATTCACATTGCATCGGAATGATCACGGCATCGGCCGCGGCCAGCGCGTTGACGGTGAGCAGATTGAGCGCGGGAGGACAGTCGATCAGGATGTAGTCGTAGTCAGGCGCGAGACGTGCAAGTGCGTGCTTGAGACGGTCTTCCCGGTGCGACAGGTTAACCAGCTCAATCTCGGCCCCGGCCAGATCGCGATTGGCGCCGAGGACATCAAAACCGCCGTGCGTAGCCTTTTGGCGGCTGCTGGCTGGATCAGCAATCTCCAGTAAAACCTGATAAATACTCGAAGTGAGTGCACGCTTATCTACACCACTTCCCATGGTGGCATTACCCTGTGGATCCAGATCAACCAGGAGCACTCGCAGCCCGGCCTGAGCCATTCCGGCCGCCAGATTGATCGTCGTGGTCGTTTTGCCGACACCACCTTTCTGGTTGGTGATGGCGAGGATCTTGCAGGCGTTAGTCACGCGATATGCGCTCCAGAATCACGGCACAACGGGCCGCCGTCAGCCCGGGCACGTGTAGCGGACGGATTTCGATCAATCGCACGGTGTCGGGCAAGTGGCGGAGCTCGTCTTCCGGTACTTTACCTTTCATCGCCACCAGGCGGCCTCCTGGTGCGAGGTAGGGCAGACTCGTGCTGGCGAAGTCTGCGAGGCTCGCAAAGGCCCGCGAAGTGATGCTGTCGAATACGCCGGGATCGGATTGCTGGGTGGCCAGGTCCTCGACGCGGCAGCATTCGACCTGTGCATTGGCAATACGAAGCTCGCTCACAGCTTGCTGCATGAAAGCACACTTCTTCTGGTTGCTGTCGAGCAGGCTCACCCGCAGATCGGGGCGTACCAGCGAGATGACGATGCCGGGCAGGCCTGGGCCGCTGCCGACATCCAGCACGCGTTGAACTTTGAGGCAGTTGACCACGGACAGCGAGTCCAGGAGATGTTGGGTCAGCATCTCGTCAGGGTCACGGATCGCCGTGAGGTTATAGACCCGGTTCCACTTCACCAAGAGATCAATATAGGCGGCCAAAGACTCAAGCATGGTACCGGACAGATCGAGGCCAAGACTCGCTGCGCCTTGAGCGAGAAGCTGCCGTCGCGTGGAGATCGCCGCTGACATGCGCCTCAGGCGGCGTTGCGCAGGGCACGCATCCGCTTGAGCTGCACTAGAACCAGGGACATCGCAGCTGGGGTGACGCCAGAGATTCGTGACGCTTGTCCCAGCGTTTGCGGTCGGGTGGCGGAGAGCTTCTGGCGTACTTCATGAGAGAGACCCGGGACGGCCTGATAGTCGAACGTGTCAGGCAAGGGGGTGCTTTCCAGCGCCCCCTGGCGCGCGATCTGCTCGTCCTGACGCGCGATATAGCCCTCATAACGGGCCTGAATCTCGATTTGCTCGACCGCGGCGGAGTCGAGGTCGCAGAGGTCTACGGCGGGGGATTCGAGCGCTTCGGCCGTAGAGGAGCTGCGCGCCGCCAGTGCCTCCAGTTCGCGCACCGTGCCATAGCTGACATTGGGGCGACGCAGCAGGTCAAGTAGCGTGTGCTCATGTTCAAGGGCTTTGCCGAGCAGACGTTCTGAATCATGCGCGGCAATGATTCTCGGATTGACCCAGCTTGAGCGCAGCCGCTCGGTTTCACGTGCAATCGCGTCGCGCTTGGCATCGAAATGGGCCCACTGTTCATCCTCAACCACCCCGAGGCGGCGTCCGATGTCGGTGAGACGCAGATCTGCGTTGTCTTCGCGCAAGGCCAGGCGATATTCGGCGCGGCTGGTAAACATGCGATAGGGTTCGCTCACCCCGCGGGTGGTGAGATCATCGACCATCACGCCGAGGTAGGCTTCGCTGCGCGTTGGGCACCAGGGGGCTTTGTCTTGTGTCGCGAGCGCCGCATTGAGGCCGGCGAGCAGGCCCTGGGCCGCGGCTTCCTCGTAGCCGGTTGTGCCATTGATCTGGCCGGCGAAGTAGAGACCTGCAATTGCTTTGGATTCAAGCGAAAGCCGCAGACCGCGGGGGTCGAAGTAGTCATATTCGATGGCGTAGCCGGGGCGCAGGATGTGCGCTCGCTCCAGACCCGGGATGGTGCGGACCAGGGTGAGCTGAACATCAAAGGGCAAGCTGGTGGAAATGCCGTTGGGATAGATTTCGTGGGTATCGAGTCCCTCCGGCTCGAGAAACACCTGATGACTGTCGCGTGAGGCGAAGCGGTGAATCTTGTCTTCGATCGAAGGGCAGTAGCGTGGACCGATCCCTTCAATGACCCCAGTGAAGAGGGGCGAACGGGTCAGACCGCCACGGATCACCTCATGGGTAGCAGCGGTGGTGTGGGTAATCCAGCAAGGTAGTTGCTGCGGGTGCATGGCCCTGTTCCCGCGAAACGAAAATACCGGAGCGGGGTCGTCACCCGGCTGGATTTGTAGATGGGAGTAGTCGATCGTGCGACCATCGATGCGCGGCGGCGTACCGGTTTTGAGACGACCGACCGGGAGCTGAAGTTCGCGCAGCCGGGCGCTGAGGGTCTGCGCCGGCGGATCGCCAGCCCGACCGCCAGCATGCTGCGCAAGACCGATATGGATTTTCCCGGCGAGGAATGTCCCTGCGGTAAGCACGACGGTGCGCGCCTTGAAGCGGATGCCCATTTGGGTGACGACACCGACGGCTCGGTCGCCTTCAATAATCAGGTCGTCGGCCGCCTGTTGGAATAGCGTCAGGCGCGGTTGGTTTTCAAGGCGCCGTCGAACCGCGGCTTTATAGAGAATTCGATCGGCTTGGGCACGGGTTGCACGCACGGCTGGACCCTTGCTCGAGTTGAGGGTGCGGAACTGGATGCCTGCTTCGTCGGTACACAAGGCCATGGCACCGCCGAGCGCATCGAGCTCGCGGACAAGATGGCCTTTGCCGATTCCCCCGATGGAAGGGTTGCACGACATCTGTCCGAGCGTTTCGATGTTGTGCGTGAGCAGGAGGGTTTGTGCGCCTGCGCGTGCGGCGGCAAGAGCGGCCTCAGTGCCGGCATGTCCACCACCAATGACAAGTACATCAAATTGTGTAGGGAAATCCATGCCGAAGAGCAGGTAATGAGACGGTAGGGTTGTGCACCGCTGGCCAGAGTTCCGGCCGCCGGGTAGATCAAAGCGCGTCCATACCGGGACGCGGCAGCGCATTGGGGGCGAATTATAGGGCTAGTCCGTGAATCACAGAAGATTCAACAGCGACGCGGCGGACTTTGTTTCCATCTTGCGAGACGTGTTTCACGTGAAACGTGGGCTATGGCTATCGGTCGCATGACTTTGCCAGCACCCCGACCAGCGTTGAGCGCAGCGCGGTGGCGAATCACGAGCGCCACACCACATTAGCTGCAAGAGCAATTACCCGGGGGAGCGTTACCTCTGAAATGTTTCACGTGAAACAAACACATCATTCAACGAAGCCTAAGCTGCCACCTGGGGAATCGCCAGACGGCCACCCTGCCCTGCCGCCGCCGCTTGGATGGCACCCCAAACTCGGGCCGGCGTCGCCGGCATGTCAAAGTGACTGACGCCGACTGTGCGCAGGGCATCCAGGATGGCGTTCATCACTGTCGGCAGAGAACCGGTGACACCGGATTCGCCAACGCCCTTGGCACCTAATGGATTGGTTGCAGTTGGCACCGGATGGTCAACCAGGGTGATCCCTTGCAGCAGCCCTGCACGCGGCATCGGATAGTCCATAAAGCTGCCGCTCAACAACTGCCCGCTTTCCGGGTCGTAAATTGAGTATTCACCCAGGACTTGTCCTATGCCTTGCGCCAGACCACCGTGCATCTGCCCTTCCACCAGCTGGTGATTGATGATCGTCCCGGCATCATCACAGGCGACATAAGAGATCAGTTCCGTGACGCCGGTAATCGGATCAATTTCGACTTCGGCGATGTGGCAGCCGTTCGGATAGGTAACGCCAATCGTGACATGGGATTGCATGTCAAGTGGATGGGGGCCATCACCGGCCAGCTTTCTGGCCAACGCCGGCAGGCTGATGGCGCGGTCGGTTCCTTTGATCCGGTAGATTCCGGCAACAAATTCAACGTCCTGCTCGGCCGCTTCCAATTCAACGGCAGCGTAGCTCATCCCCTTTTTGACCACTTCCTGGGCAGCAACCAGCATCACGCTTCCAGCACCGGTCGTCGTGCGCGAACCCCCGGTCCCGTTTCCAACCAGCCGTACCGCTGGATCGCCTTCGTGCAAGGTGATTGTGTTGGCTTTCACTCCCAACACGGATGCGACGATCTGTGCAAAAGCAGTCTCATGACCTTGTCCGCTCGAGTGTGACACGGCATGCAAGGTAATGTGCCCATCACGGTCAAAGCGCAATACACCCTGGTCGCCGGTCGGATTGCCGGCGCCGGTGGATTCTATGCAACTGGCCATCCCTCGTCCAAGCAGTTTTCCACGGGCCCTGGCGGCCTCGCGCCGCGCCAGGAACGCCGCCTGATCAGCCCATCCTGAGGCGGCGACCGCTTTCTCGAGCACACCAATCGGATCGCCACAATCATAGACATTGCCGTTTACCAATTTGTACGGAAAGCGGTCTTTGCGGATCATGTTGCGGCGCCGCAATTCCGCGTCGTCCACGCCCAATTCGAGCGCTGCCTGATGAACAAGCCGTTCGATGATGGCAGACATCACCGGGCGCCCGGCGCCGCGATAGGCTGCCGTCGGCACGGTGTGAGTAAGCGCTAACTGATTCCGAGCGTAAGCCGTGGGGACGTCATAGACCCCGGTCATGCAGGCAGTGATGCGACTGTTGATGAACGGACCTACCGGTGCCAAATACGCCCCAAGGTTGGAAACGAAATCAAATCGCATCGCCAGAAAGCGGCCTTCCGGATCGAGCGCCACCGCGCCATGACAGATCGCATCCCGCGCCTGCTCATCAGACAAGAACCCCTCGGAGCGGGTGGAGGTCCACTTCACCGGACGTCCCAACAGGCGTGCGCAGACCAGCACCATGCAGGTTTCGGGGTGGGCTGAACTGCGCAGTCCAAAGCCGCCACCGACGTCCTGTGACACCACGTCGAGCTTGTCCTCGGTAATGCCCAGCGTGGCCGCGACCTGGGTGCGCAGGCCAGTGACGCCCTGGGTAACCGAAAACAGGGTGAAATGCTCGCGCGCCGCATCGAAATCACCGATGACCGCGCGGGGCTCCATCGGATTGCCAACGACCCGATTGTTATAGATTGATAGCCGCACCACCCGATGGGCGCTTGCAAACGCCCGCGTGGTGGCCTCTTCATCGCCCTGTCCGAAATCCATCACCCGATTGTCGGGAACATTATCGTGCAGCTGGGGTGCGCCCGGCGCCAACGCATCTTCGGCCCGGGTGACAAACGCAAGGTCTTCGTAGTCAACAGCAATCGCTTCAATCGCATCCTGTGCAATCGACTGCGAATCGGCCACCACACAGGCGAGCGCTTCGCCCACAAAGCGAACTTTGCCCTGCGCCAGAATAGGCCGATAGGGTTTGATCAGGGGTTTGCCGTCGCGGCCATTGACCGCAAGCTGAGTCGGCAACGACCCGGCACCGGCCGCCTTGGCATCCTCACCGGTGAGGACCAGATGAACACCAGGCAACGCCTTTGCCGCGCTGACATCGATCGACACGATGCGGGCGTGTGCACGATCAGAGCGCAGAAACGCCGCATGCAATTGACCGGGCAAGACTCGATCGGAGGTGAAAAGACCCTGACCCGTGATCAGGCGATGGTCTTCAATGCGGCCTCTGAGGCCGGCGGAATAATCGTCCAAGAGATACGCTCTGCCAGTATGCGAGGGGATGGCAAGGATACCAAAGCAGACGGTGTCGTTTCAGAAGACCTGCAGCAAAAGCGGACGCTCATCGAGCGGATTTGCGAGAATGCCGGGATGAACGATCTTGGTGCGGCATTTATTCAGGCTGCGCACCTGCTGGCCGGACGTGAACCGGCCTTGCTGGGTGTCATCGTGCTCAGTCTGCGAGTCAGCTTGAGCGCGCTGTTGATTGCGTCACTGATCGGTGCGCCCTGCGGCGCCCTGCTGGCAGTGTGCCGATTCCCGGGACGACGCCTGCTGATTGTTGCATTTAACGCGATGATGGGTCTGCCACCAGTGGTCGTGGGTCTGCTCATCTACATCCTGCTGTCGCGTGCCGGACCTCTTGGGACGTTCGGTCTGCTATTCACGCCAGCCGCGATGGTGATGGCGCAGAGCGTATTGATTGTGCCCATTATCATCGCCCTCACTCGCCAGGTGATCGCGAATGACTGGGAGGAATACGCCGAATTGCTACGCTCGCTGGGCGCGCGCTGGTGGCAGATCATTCCAACGTTGCTGTGGGAAGCACGCCAGGCACTGCTCACCGTCCTGCTGGCAGGCTTCGGGCGAGCCGTGGCTGAAGTAGGTGCTGTCATGATGGTCGGTGGCAATATCGACGGATTGACCCGGGTCATGACGACCACCATTGCGCTTGAAACCAGCAAGGGAAACCTTGCTTTCGCGCTGGCCCTGGGCACCGTATTGCTCGTGCTGGTGTTTCTGGTGAACGCGCTTGCCTATTTGTCACGACCGCATAGTGCACAGCATGGCATCTAGCCTATTGGAATTGAGCGCTCTTAGCTATGAGTGCAATGGCCATCGGCTGATCAATGCGGTCAACGCAAGGCTTGAAAGTGGCACGCGCACGCTTCTGTTGGGGCCGAATGGAGCGGGCAAGAGCGTGCTGATGCGCTTGTGTCACGGGTTATTGCAACCGAGCGCAGGCGACATTCGCTGGCACCCGAATCCCCCCGCACGTCAGGCCATGGTGTTTCAGCGTCCAGTGGTGTTGCGCCGAAGCGTGCTCGCCAATGTCACCTTTGCGCTGCGTCTGGCCGGCGTGAGCGCAAAAGCTCGCCGCGACCTTGCGCAGGAGGCACTGCACCGGGTGGGTCTCGCGCTGCTTGCTGACCGTCATGCACCGACATTGTCTGGCGGTGAACGGCAGCAATTGGCTCTCGCGCGGGCGTGGGCCATTACGCCACAGGTCCTGTTTCTGGACGAACCCACCGCCAACCTTGATCCAGGATCCGCCGCCACGGTAGAGGGCATCATCCATGCCATCCATGCCGCGGGCACGCAGATCATCATGAGTACTCACAATCTGGGCCAGGCGCGCCGCCTGGCCGATCAGATCCTTTTCATTGATCGCGGTTCGATCACCGAACACACGCCAGCCAACGAATTCTTTGCTGCACCCCGCTCGCACCAGGCGCGCGAATTTCTCTCTGCTGAGCGACCATGAACCGGTTGCGCATTCAGGCCTCGCACCGCTGGTATTTGCCACTGCTCGCGCTTGTCTTGATGGTCGCTCTGCCGAGCCTTGCGCAGACCGGTGCGGCTGTGCCCACCGCCCCGCTGCAGGTGCTGGCTCAGGCGCAAGGCGGCTCGGCGACCCTGCTCGTCGGTTCGACCACATCAACGGAGCAGTCAGGCCTGTTTTCGTATCTGCTGCCGCTCTTTGTCCAAGCAAGCGGCATCCAGGTTCATGTGGTCGCCATTGGGACCGGGCAGGCACTCGATTTGGGCCGTCGCGGTGATGTCGATGTGCTGTGCGTTCATGACCGGCCGGCAGAAGATCGCTTTGTCGCCGAAGGCTATGCCACGCGTCGCTATGATCTGATGTACAACGACTTTGTCCTGATCGGCCCGCGATCCGATCCAGCGCAGGTCGCCGGCGCTCGCGATGTGCTCGAGGCTTTGCAGCGCATCAAGGCACGGCAGGCAAGCTTCGTGTCACGCGGTGATCGCAGTGGAACTTACGAGGCCGAGTTACGTTTGTGGAACCTGGCTGGCATCGATATACGTGCCGATCATGGGCCGTGGTATCGCGACACCGGTACTGGCATGGGGCCGGCATTGAATATCGCTGCTGCGATGGATGCCTACATTCTGTCTGATCGTGGCACCTGGATTGCGTTTCGCAATCGGCAGTCGCTTGCGATCGTGAAGGAGGGCGATAGCCGACTGCGCAATGACTACGGCCTCCTGCTGGTCAATCCGCAGCGCCATCCACATGTCAAGGCGGCAGCCGGTCAGCAGTTCATTGACTGGCTGGTGAGTGCTGCCGGCCAGCGCGCGATTGCCAATTACAAAATCCAGGGCGAGCAACTGTTCTTTCCTGACGCCAGGCCCTGAAACGCGCTCTCCCTACGAACGGGTTCTCACCCCGATGTGTAGTGATTGAGCAGCATTCTTCACCGCGGCCTCCGTGATTCCTCCCCATCCGCACGTTGGCGCGCGGGCGCAAGGATGCTGCTCAACGTCGTTCCGCTGGTCAGGCGGCGCCCGTTTTCCAGCTCAGGAGTTTGCTCGTGACCGTCGTGCTGATATCTGCCGACCGGGTGCAGCCTTATCGCATCCGCATCCATCGCTGTCTGCCTGCCACCACGCCAAAGAATCGGTCGGCAAAGGTTTATCACGCGCTGGTCATTGTGGCGCTTCTGCTGGTGCTTCTCATCTGGATCGATCCTGCCTGCGGTCAGACCAATGCGGTGGCCACCGGTGACAGTGTGTGGTCAGCGGTCAAAGGGTTCTTTTATGGCAAATGGGCGCTGGTCATCGGTTGCCTGGTGCTGGTCGGTTGCGTTTTTGCATTTTTCAGCAAAGGGGCAATGTTCGCCTCGATCGGGGTTGCGGCGGTCGTCATCATCTATCTGCTGCCCGCCATCGCTCAAGGTTTGCAAAGCCTCGCGCAAAGCATGGTCGGCAACTGACTGGAGATCGCTCGAATGGAGCTCAGACCCACACCCAAGCACATTGATCGCTCGTCCCGGCTGATCGAATTTCTTCTCATCGCCCTGATTCCCTTCGTCTTCATTCGCCCGTTCTGGCAAGCCGCAGGATGGCTGCTGATGGTCATTCTGCCGCTACTTTATGCCCGACTGACGGTCGGTCGCGCGCAAGGCTACTTGCTCCATCTTGCGTATCGCAGCGGTATCCCGGTGCGTGGCTTGCTGCCACATAGCGTCCGTCGGCTCGATCGTTGAATCAGCGCCGCGGTTGACGTTGATGCAGGATCTTTTACTCTCACTCAAGCGCGCTGCGGCGATGCAGTGGCTCGCTACATTTGCGCTCACGGCGATCTGTGTTGCGTTGCTCGCCTTGAGCTTCAAACTCGCCAGTGAACTTACCTATCAGATGCAGCACAAACCGGTTCATATCGTGCCCGGTGCCGCCGAAGGTGTGTATGCCCCCGGACTCACGCGCGAGAATGTCAGGAATGCCGCACGTTATCTGTTGGGCTTGGTGGCCACGATCAGCTATTTGACGGCAGAGACCCGCTTCCAGGAGCTGGAGCGACATGTCGACCCGCTTGCCATGCCGCAGTTCCGCCAGGAGCGTGATCGGCGACTGAAGGAAATTCTGAGCCAGCAGCAAAGCCGCGCTTTGTTTCCCGATGAACCAGACCAGCTCAGCGAGTCCGGCGGTTTATATCAATACCGGGTACGTGGTCGTTGGGAAGTGCGTAGCGGCACCTTGCTCATGTCCGAACTGCGCCACGAGTTTCGCATGCGCTTTCGCGTCGGCCTGCCAGACGAGTTGAATCCTTACGGGATCCAGATCGCCGCAATTGATATCGCGCCGGTCGAAGCAGTCTCCGGTGGCGGCCATGATTGATTGCGCGCCGGTGCCCGACAGCGTGTTGAGCGCAAGCCAGCAGCGAACAGCGCGGGCAAGCGCGCCATGGTCATCGTTGTTGCGCTTGCTTGTGGCGGCTCTTCTGCTCGGTCTGCCTGTCGGGCAGGCGCTGCCGGCAGGTTTCACCTGGGATGGTCGGCTGTCCATTCCGCTTGGTCTGCAGTTGAACGCGCAGTCCGTCCTGCGCCTGCCCGAGCGCCTGAACGGATATATCGTCGAGGACCCTGCGCTGGTCGCGGTGTTGACCATTGATCAACGCACCTTATCCCTCTCGCCGCGACTGGCAAGGGTGGATGTCCGTGTCATCTTGCGTGGCGAGAGTGGCAACCTGTATGTGGTGCGAGCGAGCACGGCACTGCCCTTTCATTCCATTCTCGAGGTCGATCTGCGCTCGCACAGCACTGATCAACAGCACAGCGATGCGGCCCGCAATGCCACGCCCGACACTGCCGAGGTGCTGACGCGGGTTCAGCCGCTTTCTCACACCGGCAGTGCCACAGCGGCCTTGCTCGACAATCCACCTGCACCAACGCCCAATCCCATGGCGTTGATGCTGCGCCTCATGCAGGGGCAACCACCGACGGGATTTCGGGTTGCGCAATCCAGTCGAACCTTGCTCGATTCTCCGGAGCTGCGCATTCAGGCCGAACAGGTCTGGATGTCACCGCAGATTACCGGCATCGTCGCCGTGCTCACCCACCCCGCACGGCCTGGTGCGCACTATGACCTCGACCCGGAGCGAATCGAAATCATGATTCCGGACTTTGGTCTGCTGCGCATCTTTGCCGCGAATCGATATCGCTTCGATGACCTGACGAGCAGCACCCGGGCCTATCTGGTGTTCATGAAACCTGAGGTCGCTGCATGGTAAAGCTGGTCGTTCCGGTCGAACTTGCCCGGCTCACACCACGACAGCGTCTGCTCATCCTGATCGCGGGGGTGATGGCACTTCTGTTCATCCTGGTGGGTGTGCTAACACCGTCCACTGACAACCCTGCGCTCGAACGAGCGTTGCCCGTGCCAAACCCGGGGTCGTCGCGTCTGGGTGAGGCGCCCCGCTCGGAGCGCTTCGATCGAGGTTATCAGGTGCAACTGGAACAGCGGGTGCAGGAGCAGATGCAGGCGTTCCGCAGCGAGCTTGATGCACGCGAACAGGCGCGCGAGGCACGCGATATTGCCCAGATGGATCGAGTGGCGCGCATGGTGAATGACGCCCGCGCCCCCGGCGCGGGCACGCTTCCTGCGCCAAGATCTCCCGAAGTGGAATCGCCACGCCCGCCGCCTGATGCGAAGTTTGTGCCGATTCGTGACGGACAGACCCGGTTCACCGAATCTGCCCCGATGGTGCCCGGCCTGAGCAATCTGACGCAGCCGGTCAGTCAGGAATCCGACGCCTATGTCATCCCGCCCGACGGGTGGGCGCAAGGCCGCCTTATCAACGGTCTGGTGGCATCGCAAGGCGGTGATTATCGCTATACCCATATACGACTCACCGGCGGCTATCACTCCGCCAACGATTTTGAACAAAACGTGGATGGTTGCGTGGTGTTGGGTGAGGGCAGTGCCGATATTGCGGCCGGGCGCATCAACATCAAACCAATCAAAGTCACTTGTACGTTTCCCGACGCGCGTACCCGTTCATGGCCAACCGCCGGATACGTCGTGGATAGTCGGGACGGCATTCATGGCATCGCCGCGACTTTGATCAATTCCGGTGAGGGTAAGCTCGCTGCAGCAGGCGCTGCCGGCCTTGTTCAAGGCGCCGGTGCGCTGCTGGCACAGGGAGCACTGACCAGCACGGTGTCCCCGGTGAGCGGCGCCACCACAAGTGTGGTCACCGGAAATCCGGCGACCGCCATGGCCGGTGGTGCTGCGGTCGGCGCCGGGCGCGGCTTGAGTCAGCAGATTCAGGAGTACTACGACGCGTTCCGTCCAACGGTCCAAACCGGCGGAGGGGTTGAGGTAACGGTGTTTCTGACCAGTGCGCTCACGCTGCCAACAGGGGTCCGCTCGGTGTCGACCGTGCGAGTTGCGCGATGAGGGCGGCACGAGCCATGACACTGGCCCTCTCGGTCGCCGGCTGTGCGACACCGGCGGTCCAGGTGAAGGTGCCTACCATGAGTGTCCAGGATGCCTGGAATGCCGGACTGCGCGCGGATTACAGCGGGATCGAAGCGCGGCTGGCAAATAGTGCTCAGCCGTCACCGATCCCCATCCCCGTGGTTAGCGCTCCGGACATCCGGATGGTGTATGTGAAACCCTGGAAAGACGAGCTCGGTGCCAGACACTTTGGCAGCTGGGTCGCATTGCAGGTGGCTGCACCACGCTGGGTGCTGCCCGATGGTCGGCTGGATGCCATCGAATCGGTCGCACTGCCAAGATCCGCGGCGCGTCCGGCCAGCCAGGCGGCTGCTGCGGCAACACCGACCAGCACACTGTCCGCGCCGACGGGTTCACCCGCGCCATGATTCGCCGCCTGCAGGCCACCCCCGGCAATCTGCCCACTCGCCTGGTGCACCTTATTCCCACAATGGCAATTGGTGATGTGGCGGGATTGCGCGATGTGCATTTACTGCGCGACGCCTGCCTTGGCTTTGCCTGGGATGTGGCGGTACCCACGCTTGAGTCGATCGACGATGGTGAGCAATGGGTTGAGCAGGCGTGCGATGCCTTGCTCCGATCCTTGCAGGAGGATTGCACGCTCGAGTTTCAAATTGATCGAGGCAACGACATCGAAGCGGTAATGCAGCAATATGCCCGCCGATCGCCGGCTGCACAGGGGTCGCTGTCAAGACGCCTGGCCGAATGCGTGATGGCTCGCTGGCGCGGTGCGCGCCGCGAAGGATTCCTGCCGGAGGATTCATCGCTCAACTTCTGGCCTCGCACCCAGCAGATCCGACTGTTCTTAAAGAGCGCGCCCAGTCGTCTCCTGTCAGGCAACCAGCTGAGCTCACTGCTTGCATTCAGCGCGACGCGACTGGAGCGCAAGCTGGAGGAGGACCTTCATCACATTGGAATGCAGTTTCGCCAGCAGGTGCGGCAGATCGAACAAACCGCAACCGAAGCCGGGCTCACGCTTGAGGCGATGACCGCAGACGACTACATCGAATGGGTCGGAAGTCTGCTGTTTCCACAGCGCACCCAGACCCACGCGCCGCGCGCCGCGTTCACAGGATTTGAATCGCCAGGCGAGACGATCGCTCAGTTCGGCGACATTGTGCGTGTCGACCAGGGTGAATTTGTGACCGAGGTGCGTGGTGAGCGTTGCTGGCATCGCGCAGTCGCCATGGCCTGGCAAGGCACGGTCGGACCGGGGATGCTTGCACCGATCACCGATCATGAGCACGGCGTCACGGTCTGTCTTTCCTATCAGGCTTCGTCCAGAGTAAAGGCGTTGTTTTCTCTGAAGACCGGCCAGCATATCAATCGCAAAAGTGCCCTGCCGTTCAATGAAGTCGAGGTGGAGGAGAAGGACGAGTCGTTCGCCGAGGCGCAGCGGCGCATGTTTGCAGGGGAAAATCCGGGCGGGGCCCGATTGGTGGTCTGGGTGCGCGGCGGCAGTGATGATGAGACCGCCGATCGGGCACACCGCATACTGAGCGTGCTCGATCGTTATATGCCGGCAGAGATCGAACGTCGCATCGGCAGCTCCTTGCTCTTCAGTTGCCTGCCCGGCGGGCGCACCACAACCGTTGATCGCGCGCAGTGCCGCAGCCGTCGAATGATGTCAGCCGATGCCGCGGCGATGATTCCACTGGCGGGCTATTGGCAGGGTACGGATGCCGAACGCTCGCTCGCGCTTTATCCAACGCGATGGGGCACGCCGCTTTTTCTCGATCCCCGGGTGTGCGATCGCAATCCGCATTTTCTGGTGGTGGGCGGATCGGGGTCCGGCAAGTCATTCTGGGTACACGACTACCTGTTGCAGTTGCATCGTTTACCTGATGTGTGGTCATGCCTGTTGTCGATCAAGCCGGACTACGAGCGTCTGGCGCGTCTGCTCGGGCAATCGGTCACACTGGGCTTGGACGGCGAGCACTCGATCAATCCGTTTGCCGGTGCACCAACGCATGAAAACGCTGCCATCTGGGTCGCAGTGCTCGGTCTCATGCTCACCGACGGCCAGGAGCGTCTGGCCATTGACAAGGAGGTTGAGGGGTTGTTGACCGAATGCGCAATGAGCGCCGCGCACTTGAACTGGGACTCGCGCGCGGGCCGGCCGCTGCGCGAGAATCGCCTGGACCATATAGTCGAAAGGCTTGAACGCACGCCGCGCGGACGCGACCTGGTCGTGCGCCTGCGCCCCTATGTCGCGGGCCCCTATTCGCGCTTGTTCAATCGCGCCAGTTCACTTGATATCAACAGCTCGTTCATTTTTTTCAACCTGTCGAATGTGGTGAACCTGCCTTGCGCAGCAGCGGTATCGCTGTGTCTGTTCGGATATGTGAATGCAATCATGCTCGACCCCGAAAGGCTGGGTCAGCAGAAAGTGCTGGGACTGGACGAAGGGTGGGCCTTGATGCGCGATCGCAGTTCGGCCGAATTGGTGGAAAAGGCCTTTCGCGCTTACCGATCCTGCAACGGCATGGCCTTTGCCGTGTCGCAACTACTCAGCGACTTTGATACACCTCTTGGCCGCGCGGTTCTTGCCAACACCGCAACGAAATTCATCTTGCCGCAGGAACCTTCATCGCTCGCGGAGTTGCCGCGCTACCTTGAGCTGAGCGACAAGGAGCGCGAGCTGATCGCCTCGCTCGAACTGCGCAAGGGACGCTATGGTGAATTTCTGGTGAAGTCGCAGGGTCTTCCTTCGACGGTCGGGCGAGTCCTTCCCGATCCGCTGAAATACGCAATTGCGACTACCGACCCTACCGATTCAGCGCGCCTCGCCGAATTGCAGCGCGCGTGTGGAGGCGATCTGGCGGCGGCCGTGGAAGTGTTTGCCCAGCGCCACCCTTATGGAAGGAACAGCTGATGCAAGGCGAATCTGCCGCAGTGGCGAATCCTTATCGATCCCTATTGGCTGAGCGTGATCAGCGTCATGGTCTGCTGCGGACACGCCACGACGATCTGCCGGCGGCACCGTGCCAGCCTGTAAGCGACGCCGCTCAGGCGACCGGGCAAGCCACGCGGTCCACTGAATTCGCTGCGATAGCCGCGCACTCAACGCCCCCCACGCTGGCTGCCGCTTTCAATAACGATGGCGCACAGCCTGACGCCCAGTACTCAATTGTGCCCATCCTGGGCAAGGCCACGGCCCAGGTCAGCTTGCTGGTCGGTCTGGCGATCGCGCTTGCAATGCACGGTCTGATCTCTGCCTGGCCGGCGCATGCCGGGTCAGCCATCGGCGCCAATCGCGCGAACGATGCGCTCGAGGCAAACGCCGGAGTGTCGGCGTCGGGACTGCCGCGTGCACCGCGGGTCGGGCGAAACGAGCTGCCAAAACCGGCGCCGACAGGTGCCTCGGCTGCGCGAGCCCAGGTGGGGTCGGTATCGATTGTGCCCGCCGTTCCCGGTGCAGATCGAGATGCGGCCGGCGGCACTGACACATCACCTGAGGGCACCTCCGGTCGACCCGCTGCGATTGCACCGCACCGGGGAAACGGATCAGCCGCTGCGCTCACTACGCGCTCAGTGCCGGTGTCTGACCCGCTCGCCGATGCCGACATCGTGGCCGAGCTCGCCCCGAGTGGTGCACCGATCATGGTCCTCGCGTTGCGCGATCAGGCAGAAGGTATGGGTGCGCTGGTGCAAGAGGGCCAAGGGCCGCCTGTCTGGATACACGCAGGGCATGCGTTTGCCAGCGGCTGGGAGGCTGTTGGAATAGCGGTCGACCAGGTCATCCTGCTATCGCCGTTCGGGCGGGTGGTCAGGGTGCCAGTGAGTCAGCCAGGATTCGCGCCGCTTGCTACCGTGAATGGCCAGTAGCAGGAAACCCGATGCCCTCGCGTCAGCCCGCTCAGCCGCAACCGGGCCACACGGTGGTTCAAGCGTGCCGGCGCTCGCCGTTGGCGAACGCGGTCTGTCGCTGTGCCGCGTGCGTGTTCATCACGGTCGCCCCCGCGGCGCCGGCGCTGGCGCTTGACCTGTTGCGCGTAGGTAGTGATGCGCCGAGTTGTGCGAGCGCATTGTCACCGGGCGCAAGTGTGCCTTGCGAACCGAAGCCCGCACTCGCCGCAGGCAGCTCGATCACACCGGCAGGTCGCACGCAGCAAACCGTAGCAGGCAGTCGCGAAATGCCCGGCGCACCCTCGCCTCAGTCGTTGCCACGACCGGCCGGCCCGTCGAGTCTCCGGGGCGACTCGCAGACTGACGTTCAGGTTGACTCTCATGCTGATTCTCCGGCGGACTCGCGCGCTGTCATTCCAACACCTGCAGCGGCTGGCGCGACAGCACCGATCGGTCCGGCAGGTCCGGTCAGCGAAGCCGATATCGATCGCTTTTTGGCCGAATACGGCAAACCGCCGCGCAGCGCAGTCAGGGCTTTGCTCGATCCGACTGAAAAGAACATTGCCGTCATGCGTGAGGATCTGCTGCAGCGGGAGTCGCTGGCCGCCTATATCGCAGAGCGAATGTCCGATCTGCAAGCGCAGGTGCAGACGCCAGGCGACGGTGAATCAAGTGATACGTATGCCGCCGCTAATGGCCGGCAAGCCGGTTCAGCTCGCCCGCCGGGTCTTTTGCTTCAATACGGAAGTCTTCATCTTGTGCAAGAACGCTGAGATCACCGCGCCGCATCCGCCCAGTACCCGACGCGTGATCACCGCGCTGGCCTTTGCACTTGCCCTCAGTTTGAGCAACCCTGGACGTGCCACTCATCCGATCATCGGAGATGCCGTAACGGCCGAGGAATATCGCTTCGCTGCCCGTGCGGGCGCCGCATCCCGGTGGAATCCGGCCATGCAGCAGGAAGGGCCTGCGATCGGATTCAGTGGCCGCGCCCGGTTGTCCTGCTCGGCACTGGATTACAGCGGCTTTCTGCGCGCCTATGACCCCCGACAGCTGCTAAATGAAATTCGCGGCCAGTTGCTGAGCGGAGCGCAAGCCGCCGTCATGAACTATCTGGTCACCCTCGCATATGCCACCCCAACGCTGGCCTCGGTGCTTGACACGCTGCATCAGAACTATTCGGCCCGATTTGGCTCATTTCAAACCGCCTGCAATGCACAGCAGGCCCAGCAACAGGGACTGAATCTGGGCGCGCAGCGCATGGCAAGCGTACAGGACCAATGCTATGACGCGCAGGTAAATTCAGGCGCATCACCCACCGCTGCGTACCAGGCTTGCGCCAATGAGCAGACTCTGGGCGGTTTGGCAGACGGCTTACCTGCCGCCAAGGGTGTCCTCGATTTTCTGCGCGACCACACCAATCTGCAGGTGACTCCAGCGATGCAGGCGCTGCTCGGTCTGCTGCCGGATACCCGAATTGGCGGTAGCGGTCTTGAGGTGGCGCCACCACAGGTCACGTTGTATCAGCTCAACCGCAACATCGGATCGCGAGTCAGCCTTGCGCTCGACAGGGTCCTGGCTGGTGAGGCGCCCGCGTCAATACCTGATTGCGCTGGCGATGCGATGAATAGCCCGGGCGCAGTCGCGGGTGATGCGTGTTTGCCCAGCGCTGCCTCCGGGCTGATCCAGTCGGCCGAGGTTCTGTCAGTACGGCAATTATCGGCGAGCGCCCGGGCGCTGTATCGAGACGTCATCTCCGGGCAGGTTGCGATAGCGCAGACGCGTAGTGCCTTGGTTGATTTGATGTCTCAGGTGCGGCAGCTGAGCCCGCGACCTGGTCAGAGCGCACGCGACATTCTCGAGCGACGTCGTGAGTTAGGCGAACAGATCGCCCTGCTCACCAAGGAAGCCGACGCGCTGCAGGCCTATCAGCAGGCTCGTGCCGCGACCCTCAACACCCAATTGCTGGCGAGCGAACTGAGCGCAGCGGCCATCGCGCAAAGCGCACAGGTTCCCAGCGCGCACTCGCGCGGTTCGACTCTGTACAACACGCTGCGCGGTCTGCTTGCACTGTGACCCGGTGTGCTCTTCAATCGACGCACCGGTTTGTTCAAGCCCGCAGTTTCAATCAGCGTGATTCAATGAACGTACCGCATTTCCAATGGCCGCGATACTCGATTTGCCGTTTCTGGTTACGCTGAGCCAGTTTGGTTGGGCGGCCTCGCGCGCATTGCTCGACGGACTGGCAAGCGGACCTGGCGCATGGATGTTCTTGAGCCTGGCCTGCCTGTCCGGGGTCTGGGCGGTGCTGCGTCCTTTCACTGACGCCGATCCCTATGCTCTGGTGCGGCATCTCGCTGCCCTGCTGATTGCCGCCATGCTGCTCTATGCACCGGTCCGAGTGGATTTGGTGAGCACCGACGGTCCTGCGGCGGCGGCAGGATTTGCTTCATACGACTCAGCCCATGGCGCGGCGCTTCTGCCCACGCACTGGGCCGATCAGCTCGGGCTCGCGCTGGAGAGAACGATCCAGTCCATATTGATCGGTGCCGGACAACAGGCATTGCCCCTGCTCGCCGATGCTTTGCAGCAGGCCAGTGCTGATCCGGCGGCAGCGCAGGATCCCCAGGCGCTGCTTAACCAGGCCTCCTGGCGGGTGCTGCTGGCTGCGCTTCTGCTGGCCGAACCGGATTTCGCCGCACAGCTGGACGCGCAAGGTCTGCGCGAGCAGGCATTCAATCCGTCATCAGGGAATCCGCAATATGCGGGCCCGCAGGCACAAGCGTCACAACAGGTGCGTCAGTTGCTCGGGCAGGTGCAGCAACACAGTCCCGCGCAGATTGCCTGTCGCAATCGGATCCTGCTCGCCCAGCTCGGCGCCCGCTATCGGGCGATTGGGTGGACCAGCGCTGCGGACTGTGCCGGTGCTGACCCGGGAGAGCTGATATTTCCGGCGATTTCGCCGCGCACCCAGGCGCACATGGTCGCTTCACCACCAGCGCCTGCGCCCGGGCGCGGAGCTGGCGGCGGCGCTGCGGACACCCTCGCGCAGACGCAAAGGGAGCGAGCGGCGGCCATCCTGGGCGCTTTGTTCAGTGCTCATCAGTCTGATCTTGGCGGCGCTGGCCGATCCGGTTGGGCCGACGTTTATCAAGCGGTCGGAGCCGGCACTCTGGTGAGCGTCGCCGCCCAGCTCGGTTCGCAGGACAGCTATCGGCGTCTGCTGGGTAACTCCTGTATCGCGCGCGGCGACACGCGCTGCAGCCTGGCATTTGCCACCAGCAGTGCAGCAGTCGAGCTCACGGCGAATTCAGGCGATCACAACACGGGCGGGGCATCCTGGTCGGAGGCCTTGCTGAGCTGGTTGAGCGGGCAAACGCCCGGACAGGGCCCCATTGCCTTGATCGCTGCTGCAATCGCGGAGATTGGCTCCCTGGTGATCAAACTGTTCGCACAGATGAGTGCATCGCTGACACCCTATGCGCTTGCGCTTGCGCGAGGTCTGGCGGTGATTCTGGCTATCCCCGGGGTCTACCTGATGCTCGTCCCTGGACGGTTCCGTGATGCCTGTGGCTGGCTCGTCGGCCCCATGGTGTGGGTTCACCTTTGGACCGTGCTCTTTCTGATCTGGTACCCGTTTGAAACGATCGCCACCGATGCCGCCGCCGCGCTGCCGTATCTGGAGTCCCCGAGCGCTGTCATGGCTGCCCACGGTGTTGTCCGTTTTGCTTTTGCAACGGGCTATTTGTCCTTGCCCATCATCGCGTGGCGCATTACCTTTGGCGGCCTCGGACGCATCACTCCGCGCATGGGTCTGGACCGGCTGATGGCGCCGGCGCGCAATTATCTTGCGACTCAAATCCGGCGCCTGGCGCCGCGTGCTCCGGCCGTCTCACGAACGCGGTCGCGCACCAGTGCCACTGGTGCGCGTGGTGCGGGGCGCAGCGGCCGATCTGCAAGTGCCCGAATGCCTGTAAACCGAGTATCCAAGGCCAAGCCGGTGCGTGCGCGACGCAAAGCCGGCGGCACGGATCAGCCCACCGCGTGATGGTCGACCTGGCAAGACCCTGCTCAACCCCGGTGAACGTCATTTGCCAAGGTACGCAAGCGCCGGCGTGAACGATCTACAAGCGCGGACAAGCTGCAGATACTTGACCGCTATCGCCGTGCGCGCCTTCCCGCCCGCGGTGTAGCTATTGCGGGACCCCGAATAACGACAAGGAGCGACCTCTATCATGACCCTGCGAGCAACTGTCTATCTTGACCCCGAAGTTGATTCGGCGATCATTGCCGAATTGGAGCGTATGAGCTTTCGGCGCCGCGCCGGACGTCTGGTGCAATTACTCAGAGTCGGGGCTGAAACCAGCATCCGTCAGCGTGATGGCACCCTGCGTGGCGGTTTGGTTCGCTGCCGTGTGGCGCAAGTGCATTCGGTTGCTCGCATGCGCATTGGCATACGGCTGAGTGGTCAGGCCGATGCTGCCGTCATGCAACTGCTGGCTGAATCGAGCAACAGGCGCTCGGAACGACTGCGTCAGCTTGCCCAGTGCGGTCTCGAGCGTGAAGCGTTCTGGACAAGCAATGGATTACAAGCACCGCAGGTACCGCTCGCCGCCCCGGTGCAGCCATTGACGAGCCTGCCGGTCGCTGCCACCAGCAGTCAGACCCGGGTCACACGCAACCCTGCCGCGGGGGATACCGCGAACAGTGCGCTCAGACCCAACCCTTACCTGCTGATGGCCGGATTCGGCTCGCTCAGTAAACCCGCGCCGAGCCGCCCTTCGCGCTAGCCGATTTATTGATCAGGCCGACAGTGCAACGCCGAAGGCTTGCTCATATCGCGTCGCAATCTCGGTGGCACTGGGCGCATGATTCTGTCCGCCGCGGCTGGCTATCTTGATGGAACCCATCAGCGAGGCCAGACGTCCGGTTTTGACCCAATCCCAGCCACGCGCAATGCCATGCAGCAGCCCGGCGCGATAGGCATCGCCACAGCCGGTCGGATCGACCAGGGCCGCGGCGGCCACGACCGGGATGTCATAACGCCTGCCATTGGCATGAATCTGCGAGCCTTCGGCCCCACAGGTCACGATCAGCGCCTTGACCCGGGTGGCAATCTCCTCGAGCGACAGGCCGGTCTTGTCGACCAGCATCTTGCCCTCGTAATCGTTTACTGCAACGTACGAGGCCTTTGACACCATGTCGAGCAGTTCCGGGCCGGAGAACATCGGCAGACCCTGACCCGGGTCGAAAATGAACGGAATGCCGGCCCGCGCAAGCTGCTCGACATGCTGCACCATGCCATCGCGACCATCGGGCGCAACGATCGCCAGCACCGCACCGAGATTGGCACTGACGGCGTTGGCATGCGAATGGTTCATCGCGCCAGGATGGAACGCGGTAATTTGATTGTCATCCATGTCGGTGGTGATGAAGGCCTGAGCCGTCAAAGTGCCACTCACGGTGCGCACGTGATCACGGGCAAGTCCAAGGCCGTCGAGCCGGCTCAGATACGGCGCGGCATCGTCCCCGACCGTGGCCATGATGAGCGGGTCGTCGCCGAGCAACTTCAGGTTGTAGGCGATGTTGCCGGCGCAACCACCAAACTCGCGGCGCAACTCGGGCACCAGAAATGCGACGTTCAGGATGTGAATCTGCTCGGGCAGAATCTGATCCTTGAAGCGGCCGTTGAAGACCATGATGTTGTCAAAAGCCATTGAACCGCAAATCAAGGTGCGCATGGAAGCCTGTGTGTCGTTGAAGAAATCTGGTGTGTGAATACTAGCGCAGCCCCCAGGCTCACTGGTTGACGAGTCGCATCAGGTAGCCCACGGCATCGGCACGCGCATCGTCGATACGGACCGAGATTTCGATTTGCGCGCCAGCGGCGATGCCGCTCGCCAATTCCGCGCGGCCCGCCAGATACTGATGAGCGCTGTAGCGGCGTTGCAATACGGGTTGCCCTTTGTCATTGGACAAGGTCAGATCAAAATCCGGCGCAGCAAGCGTCGATTCACCGCGATTGCGCAGCATGGCCACGAGGGTGAGCACGCCCTCATCGACCCGCAGCTCAGAGCTTTCGATCTGGAGATTGTCCAGTGCGCGTTCCAGTTGCACCGTGCAGCCCAGGGTGGCACAAATCTCGAGCAAGGTCGGACGCAACACCGGGAAGCGCGCCGCCAGGACGTGCCGAAACTGGTAGCTGAGTGCAGACAGCACGCCGATTGACAAAATGAAGATGATGAGTAGCGGCAACCATCGACGCCTGCGCCGGATCACCGTGAAATCGTCCAGGTCGAGCGGGGCCATCGGCTCGCGCATCTCGATTGGATCGAGAGGGGTGATCGGGTCGAGCGCTGTGCTCGAATGACCCGGATCGACCGCCGATTCCGCCTTGCGCGGTCGCAGCGACGGTTCGCCCGCTCTCATCGAGGCCTCTGCGCGCGTGCCAGCCGGCGCCGGTTGCTCAGTTGCGTCCGCGGCGCCGAGCCGCACCATTCGATACAGGCGCGCATCGAAGATGCCATTGCAGCGGCCGCAGCGGACACGGCCATCACGCTGCTGTAATTGCTCGGCAGAAATGCGAAAACCGGTGCGGCATTCAGGGCAACGGGTAACCAGCTCGGGGACGCTCATCGTCGAATACCCTGCAGGCACACCCAGCCGTCCTGCTCGCCATAGACGCTCATGGCGAAGTGCGGCGCATAGGTTTGTATGAGCTCCTCACGCTGGCTCACCAGAATGCCCGCCAATGCAAGTTCGCCGCCCGGCGCGAGCAGTCGGGCGAGGGCCGGGGCGAGCAGGCGCAGCGGGTTGGCCAGGATGTTGGCCACCACCCGGTCAAAGCGTCCTTCCGGTGCCTGATCGGCCAGACTCCAGCGCACGCTGACCTGGTTGCGCTCGGCGTTGTCGCGGGCGGCCTCCAGCGCATCCGGATCGATGTCGGTGCCCTCGACATGCGCCGCGCCCAGTTTGGCTGCAGCAATGGCCAGAATGCCCGAACCGCATCCGTAATCCATCACCCGAACCGCGGGCGACACGTGGTCGATCAACCAGCGCAGGCACAGCTGTGTGGTCGGATGGCTGCCAGTGCCAAATGCGAGCCCGGGGTCCAGACGGATGTTGATCGCCGCCGTATCGACCGGGGCATGCCAGCTGGGCACGATCCACAATCGCGGGGTGATTTCAATCGGGTCAAACTGGGATTGGGTCAGGCGGACCCAGTCGGTGTCGGCGACCTCTTCGATCTGCAAGGGCGGATCGTTGCTCAATCCACACACCGAACGCGTGAGCGCTATCAGCGCAGGGATGAGCGCGCGATCGGCGATGAGGACGCGCACCCGGCTGTGGTCCCACAGCAGCGCGCTTGCGCCAGGCTCACCGAACAGCGGCTGCTCGTCATCGGTGCCGGCGGCGGCATCCTCGACACTGACCGACTGTGCGCCTGCTTCGAGCAAGGCATCGGACAGCGCTTCTGCGTCGCGTGCCGCCACATCCAGGATCAGCGAGCATAGCCCCATCGTCAACCCTAGCCCCTTTGTTCGTCGGCCAGCTTCTTCTCAAGATAGTGGATGCTTTGCGACCCTTTGACAAAGGGATCATCGAACAGCAGTTCCTGATGCAGGGGAAGATTGGTCTGGATGCCCTCTACGATCATCTCTGACAAAGCGACCCGCATGCGGGCGATCGCCTGGTCGCGGGTGGCGCCGTAGGCGATCACTTTGCCCACCATGGAGTCATAGTTCGGCGGCACGAAATAACCCTGATAGACGTGCGAATCGACCCGAATGCCAGGGCCGCCGGGGGCGTGATAATTGGTGATGCGACCGGGCGATGGGGTGAACTTGAAGGGGTCTTCTGCATTGATCCGGCATTCGATCGCATGGCCGCGAATGACGATGTCGCGCTGGCGGAACGGTAACTTTTCACCGGCCGCGATATGGATCTGCTGCTGGACGATGTCGATACCGGTAACCATTTCGGTGACCGGGTGCTCGACCTGCACCCGCGTGTTCATCTCTATGAAATAGAACTCGCCGTCCTCGAACAGAAATTCAAAGGTTCCCGCGCCCCGATAGTTGATGCGCTTGCATGCTTCAACGCAGCGCTCGCCAATCTTGGCGCGCATGCGATCGGTAATGCCCGGTGCCGGAGCCTCCTCGATCACCTTCTGATGGCGTCGCTGCATGGAGCAGTCGCGCTCGCCCAGATAGACCGCATTGCGCGCCTCGTCGGCCAGTACCTGAATCTCGATATGACGCGGATTCTCCAGGTACTTTTCCATATAGACCATCGGATTGCCAAAGGCGGCCTGCGCCTCGGCGCGCGTGAGGTTGACCGCATTGACCAGTGCCGCCTCGGTGTGCACCACGCGCATGCCGCGACCGCCGCCGCCGCCAGAGGCCTTGATGATCACCGGATACTTGATCTGGCGTCCGATCTTCACGATTTCTGCCGGGTCCTCGGGTAAGGCGCCCTCGCTGCCCGGTACGCACGGCACGCCGGCCTTGGTCATTGCGGCCTTGGCGCTGACCTTGTCGCCCATCAATCGAATGTTTTCCGGGCGCGGGCCGATGAACACGAATCCCGAGCGTTCGACCTTGTCGGCAAAATCGGCGTTTTCTGACAGAAAGCCATAGCCTGGGTGAATCGCCTCGGCATCGGTCACTTCGGCTGCGGCGATAATGGCTGGAATATTCAGATAGCTCTGCGCCGCCGGTGCCGGTCCGATGCATACAGATTCGTCGGCCAGCTTGACGTATTTTGCGTCGCGATCCACATCGGAGTGCACCGCCACGGTGCGTATGCCCATCTCGCGGCAAGCACGCTGTATCCGCAGGGCGATTTCGCCGCGGTTGGCGATCAGAATTTTTGTGAACATGGGCGGCTGGCGCTACTCGATGATGACCAGCGGTTCGCCGTATTCAACCGGCTGCCCGTTGTCGACCAGAAAGGCCTTGATCACCCCATCCTTGTCCGCCTCGATCTCATTCATCAGCTTCATCGCTTCAATGATGCAGATCACCTGTCCCGATTTCACGGTGTCACCGACCTCGGCGAAGGATTTTGAACCCGGGCTTGCCGAGCGGTAGAAGGTGCCGACCATGGGTGATTTGAGTGTGTGCTCGGCAATTGTGGGCAGGCTCGCAACCGGTACGGGTGGCGGCGCTGTCATGCCCAGCGCCGCGGGGGCTGCTTCGGGCAGTCGCACCATGTGTTCGACCGGCGCGGCCGCAACGGCCCCGGCACGCACGATGCGAACCTTCTCCTCGCCTTCGGTCACTTCCAGTTCGGCAATGCCGGACTGTTGCACCAGTTCGATCATGGTCTTCAGTTTGCGCAAGTCCATGCAGACTCCTGAGGAGCCGAGCGCCGGCTTTCGCCTGGCGACGCTCAGCGGTTGAGCAAGTAATCCAGCGCGAGTTCGTAGCTGCGGCTACCCAACCCTACGATCGAGCCGATTGCGGCATCGGAAAAATAGGAATGGCGGCGAAACGGTTCGCGAGCGTGGACGTTGGTCAAGTGGACTTCAATAAACGGCAGTGCCACCCCGACCAGCGCGTCGCGTAACGATACACTGGTGTGGGTGAGACCACCCGGATTGATGATGATCGCGCCGACCCCTGCGGTGCCAGCGGCCTGTACCCGATCGATAAGGGCACCCTCGTGATTGCTTTGAAACGACTCCAGTGCAACGCCGGCGCTGCGCGCGCGCGTGACCAGGCGACGATCAATCGTCGCCAGTGTGTCACGTCCGTACAGGTGCGGTTCGCGGCTGCCGAGCAGATTCAGGTTCGGACCGTGCAGCACCAGAATCGACTTGAGCGTCGGGGATTTCGCGGTCTTCATTCTGTGAGTATGCCCAAATTCTTTTAAAAAGTCGAAAAAGGTGCGTATCTGACGTCAAAATTGACACCAAAGCGAGGAAGAACAGGGTTGCAAGCAATACCACGTGAACCGCAGCCGGATACGTCGACTGATCGCCAGGCGAGTCTTAGCGCGCCAGGGCGCGGTCCAGAATGGCGTTGAGACCAGCCGGCGAGTAGGTCCCCAGATGACGGTCGATGATCTGCCCGGTCCGGTCAAGCACCAGGCTGAACGGCAGTGCCCCAGGCTCATCGCCGAGTCGTTTGATCAGATCAATCAGACCGACACCGGCCACCGCATTGGGATACGGGAGCGGAGAGTTGCGTTCAAATTGCCTGACTTGATCGGGATTATCGATGGCGATGCCGACAAATTGCATCCCTTTAGCTGCATTTAGTTTTTGTGCCTGAGCAAGCAAGGGCAGTTCCTCGCGGCAGGGTTCGCACCAGGTTGCCCAAAAATTGATCAACAGCGGCGCACCCTCGAACGCATTCAAAATCAGCCGCCCACCGTCGATCTGATCAAAGGGATGCTCAAGCAAGGTACGCAAGTCGGCGCGAGCCCGTTGCGCTTGATGTCGCCAGTGCCAGACGCCCACGCCAGCCAACACAGGCGCACCGATGCCGAGCGCAAGCACCGTGCGTCGGCGCCCAGGGTCGCTGACTGCTGAACCGTCGCTGTCGATCCCGCGCGCCCCGGCGCCGAGGCGATCGAACCAGGCCCTCCATCCCGCGCGTAGATCGCTCATGAGTCAGACTCCAAGGTAGGCGCGGCGCAGCTGGTCGCTGGCGAGCAATTGCGCCGGCGTTCCAGAGAACGCCATAGCGCCATTTTCCAGCACATACGCGCGGCTTGCGAGCGCCAATGACTGTGCCACATGCTGCTCGACCAGCAAAATTGCCAGGCCCTGCCGGTGCAACTGACTGATCAGCTCAAACAGGGTGTCGACCATCTTAGGTGACAGGCCAAGCGAAGGCTCATCGAGGATCAGCAAGCGAGGTTCAGCCATCAGCGCGCGGGCAATGGCAAGCATTTGCTGCTCGCCGCCGGAGAGGGTACCCGCCGCCTGTCGGGCCCGCTCGCCCAAGCGCGGAAAGCGCTCAATCACCGCTGCCAGATTAGCCTGCCGTGCTGCGCGCCCGCGCCGATAACTGCCCAGCAGCAGATTGTCCTGCACCGACAAATTCGGAAAAATCCGCCGGCCTTCGGGTACTTGCACCAGACCCGCGGCCACAATCGACTGGCTGGACGCACCGGCAATGTCGCGCCCCAGCCAGCATATCGAACCGGCACTCGGGGTGAGCAGGCCGCAGAGGGTGCGGATCAGCGTCGATTTGCCCGCGCCATTGGACCCCAGCAGTGCAACGATTTCGCCCGCGCGCACGCTGAGTGTGATCGCGCGCAGGATGCCGATCGGGCCGTAGCCACTGGCAAGGCCGTTTATTTCCAGCAAGGGTTCAGCCCGGTTCATGGCTGTCCATCGGCCAGGCGCGCCGCTGCCCCAGGGCCCAGATAGGCTTCAATCACCCGGTGGTCACGGGTGACCTCGGCCGGTGCCCCATGGGCAATCAGGCTGCCATTGGCAAGCACCCAGACCTGTTCGGCCAGACGCATCACCGCCCTCATGACGTGCTCGATCATCAGCACGGTGACCCCCGAGGCCCGGATCGCGTGAATGAGCGGAATCACCTCGTCGATTTCGGCCGGATTGAGACCGGCCAGCACTTCATCGAGCAACAGCAAACGGGGATCGGCGGCCAGCGCGCGAGCCAACTCGAGCCGTTTTCGCGCAGCAATCGGCAGGGTCTGCGCCGCGACACCAAAATAGCGCTGCAGACCGAGGCGGGAGCCGATCTCGGCGGCCCAGGCGAGTGCTTCGCGCCGGCTTGGCCGGCGCAGTTGCGCACCGACAGCAATGTTCTCAAGCACACTCTGTCCGGCAAAGGGTTGCACGATCTGAAAGGTGCGTACCAGGCCGGCGCGGCAGATGCGATGAGCGGGCCAACCGGTAATGTCCTGTCCGAGAAACCGCACCTGTCCCTCGTCCAACGCGAGAAACCCCGACACGGCGGCAAAGCAGGTGGTCTTGCCGGCACCGTTAGGGCCAATCAAGGCACCCAGGCTACCCGGCATCACCGCAAGACTCAATTGATCCAGTGCGGCCAGACCGCCGAAGCGACGCGACAAGCCGACCAGCTCCAGGATGGGCGCTGGCCCGTCGCCGGTTGCCGGAGCAACCCGAGAATGATCAGGATCAGGCACCCGCAGTATCCTCGCGCCGGCCGCTTGCACCACGCAGCCTGCGCACCAGTGGTGCAACGCCACGGGCGAGCCCGTGGGGCATGAAACGAACGATCAGAATCAGCAAGATGCCGTAGAGCACCATGGAAAATTCAGGAATGCCGCCAAACAGGTGGGCACCTATTTCATTCAGAACGGCCAGCGCAATGGCGCCGATCAGAGGCCCAAGCACACTGCCAAGACCGCCGACGATGGCGGCGAGCAAGGCCTGGACCGATACCGCGGGTCCGAAGACCAGCGTCGGGTCGATATAGTGAAAGTACTGCAGGTAGAACACTCCGGCACTGGCCATCAGCGCGCCCGATAGGGCGCTGGCCATGACTTTCAGAGCGGTGGCGTCGATGCCAAGCGCGCGTGCCGACTCTTCATTGTCGCGCACGGCGGCCAAGGCCGCGCCAAACCGCGAGTGCCGCACCCAGGAGCTGAGAGCGAGCGCAACCGTCACCATGGCGAGGATCCAGTAGTAGTAGCCAAGCTTGCCGGCAAACTGGAGATGAGCCAGGCCTGGCTGCAAGGGAATCATCATGCCAACCCCCGCACCGGTGATCGAGATGCTATTGGCAATGATCCGACAAACCTCGGCAATGGCCAGTGTGACCAGCGCGAAATACGAGCCACGCAATCCATAGCGAAAACTCACCGCACCGACTGCGGCACCCGCGAGGCCGCCCAGGCACATTCCTGCGACCCACCCGAACCACGCGTTCAGCCCGCCTTGCACCTGCACGATCGCAGCGGCATACGCGCCGACACCGAAGAAGATCGCGTGTCCGAAGGAATACTGCCCGGCAAATCCGCCCAGCATGTTCCAGGCAACGCCCAGCAATGTGACGTACAAGGCCAGAGTAAGAAAAGTGATCTGGAACTCGCCATGAAATACAAAGGGTGCCAGAACAAACAACACTCCCAAGCCTGACAAGGTGCGGATCGATCGGGCCACGGCGTGATTGAGTCGCCGCAATTCAACGCACTGGCTGCCCGGCGCCACCGGTGCGGCGTGCCTTGCCATCGCCGGCGGCAATGCTGCGTGCTCAGGCATGATGACCAAACAACCCGGTGGGTCGGAATAGCAATACTCCGACGAATACGATAAATACGCCAATCTGGCCAAGGCTCTCGCCCAGCAACAGGCCACCGAGTGATTCGACGATACCGATCAGCAAACCGCCAACCAGTGAGCCGGTAAAACTGCCCATACCCCCCAGAACGACGACGGTGAAAGCAAGCAACACGAAGCTATGACCGACCATCGGCGACACATAAAATGCGGGCAGCAGAAAGCAGGCGGCGGCGCCAAGGCAGGCAAGACCGATGCCAAAGCTCACGGCGAACACATGAGCCACGTCGATGCCTACCGCGCGTGCACCCTCGGGTTCTCGCGCCACCGCGCGAATGGCGCGTCCGGTGTCGGAGTGCCGGATGAAAAGTGCAAGCAAAGCGCAGCTCACCATCGCGCCGGCCAGCGCGAGCAAGCGCGGCAGCGCGATCAGCGCACCAGCAAGGTCGACCATGGTGTCACCGTAAGCAGTTGCTATCTGGTGGGTGTCGGATTTGAAATACCACGCTGCCAGATTCTCGATCACGATCGAGATGCCGAGGGTTGCCAGTATGGTGTTTTCGTCACGACCGTGACGGGCAGGCCCGATGATGAAGCGCTGCAGGCCATAGCCAAGCACGAACATGGCCGGCACCATGACGATCAGTGCGAGGTACGGATCTGTTCCCGTGCGTTCGAAGAGCAGCAGGACTCCGTACATCGCCAGCATCAACAGCGAGCCATGGGCAAAATTGATGATGTGCAATACCCCATAGATCAAGGTAAGGCCGAGTGCGATCAGCGCATAGATCGCCCCCATGGTGAGCCCATTGAGCAGCGCCGGCCAGAGCGCCGCACTCATAAGTGCCGCACTTCTAGCCGCGCGAAGTCGGAAACACCGGCTCGGCTTCGGCGAATGTATTTGGCAGGACAACCCGCACTTCGCCTTTGAGGATCTGGGTCACGATCGGTTGCGCGCCCTGATTCTGACCGTTGACGAAACGCGTCGCACCGTAGGGCATGAAATGATCTGACCAGGTGCTTGCGCTCAAGGCGTCGACAATGGCCTCGCGCCGCGCCGACTTGGCGCGTTCCAGCCCGTCGGCGAGCAGCATGGTGGCGTTATAGCCCATCAGCAGTTCGTGGGTGAATGTGAGTCCCTTCTTCTCGGCCCGCATGCGCAGTGCCGCGCCCCGTTTGTCCTTCGGGTTGTACCAGTGATTGCAATCGAGTATGCCCTCGGCGGCAGCGCCGAGCTCACGCGCCACTTTCGGATTGGACCCGCCGCCGCCGAAGATCGAGTACATCACCTTGGGCTTGACGCCTTGTTGCTGCAGGGTGCGCAGCAGCAGCGCGAACTCGTTGAGGTAGTTCGCTTGCATGACAACATCGGGATTGCGCGCTTTGATGCGCAGTGCAATGTTGCTGAAGTCGCGGGTCGGGTTGGCGTGCTTGATGACTTCGAGCACTTCGTAGCCCAACGCCGGCAGGTCGCGCGCAATCGTGTTGGCGGTGCCAGTGCCAAACAGGGACTCTTCGTGCACGATCACCACCGTCCGCACCGGTTTGCCAGCCAAGGTGTTGAGGATATGAAAATTATTGATCCCGATTTTCACTGCCATCTCATAACTCGGGCCAAAGCGGAACACATTGGTCAGGCCACGCGAAGTGATCTGGTCAGCCACGCCTTCGTCAAGCAGACAGGGGATGCCATAGCGCGCGGCGGCCTGGGTACTGGCCAGTGCAATCGCGCTGGCATACGGACCGACGATGGCGCACACCCCCGCTTCGTGCAGCTTTTCCACTTCGGCGGCGCCGACCTGGGGCTGCGATTGCGCATCGGCGACCAGAGCTTCGAGCTTGGCCCCGCCCATGCTGCGAATGCCACCGCGACCGTTGATATCCTCGAACGCAAGTTGCACCCCTTCGCGCGACTGTTGACCCGGGAAGGCCACTGCCCCGGTCAAAGGCAACAGAACGCCTACTTTGATCGGCGCGGGCTGCGCCAGCAGTAAACCGGGCGCCGCCAGCGTGCCGGTCGCGAGCGCACCTGCTTGCTGAATGAAGCGGCGCCGCGCATTGCCTGTCGACTGCGACGATTGAACGGACGCGAGCAGCCCAGGGTGGGTTGTACGGCCACCGGTCTTCGGGCGGTTGAGTGACATGACGAAGCTCCTTACGATCAAGCAACGGCGCCTTGCGGCGCGAGGGAAGCGGCCTCGTACGCATGCGCGAGACCGGCGGCAGACTGGATGCGAGAATCACTGCCGCAGGCCAACCTTGCAGATTTGCGCAAGACGGGCTGCTGGCCCGCGCATCGAATCAGACTTCGGCCGCCTTGTAAAGTGTGCAGTCCGGCGCAGCCGGTGTCGCGAGCAACGCACTCACCGCAGGGATGTTTGCGCGCTCCAACGCACGACCGCCGCTGGTGGTCTTGAGAACCGAGCGCTCGTCGTTGCGTTGCAGTACCGCCAGACTGATTATGGTGCCGTGCCACTCAAATCGCAGCATGGGTGCGCTGCGCGCCTCGTCGCCACAAAAGTAACGCCGTTCGCGTGTCTCCGCGCTGATGCCGCGATTAATAAGGAATAGCTCAATGCCTTTGCTGTCATCGGTAAACACCAACAGATCGATTTCGGCATAGCGCCCGGCCGTGCCGGTGAGCACCGCCCCGGTGAGGTAGGGCCGGTACGCATCGAGTTCTTGCATGATGTGGAGGGCGGTGGCACGCAATGCCGTCGTGCGTTCCTGCTGTTCATCACCCTGATAAAGCGTCTGATACGTGCGCAGCGCCTGTTCGATTTCTTCGTTGCCGGGCATTGAGTGAGTGTCGGCCGCACCCAGCATCCGGGCGGCCTTGCGCTTGGCCAGCGCGAAATCATCAATACCATCCTCGGCCATCATCCGGGCAGCGGCCGCTGCAATGCGGGCGCGCATCTGTTGGGCTTTCGGGTTGCGCTCTCGTGCCATGGCAGAAATTGGAAAAACGACATCGCCGAATCAACCGGTAAGGATCATAGCCCATATTAGAATGTCGCCATGGTCACGCCTGCGCAACGCAATACCCACATTCATATCCTGGGGATCTGTGGCACGTTCATGGCGGGCATCGCGCTCATTGCGCGCGCAGCGGGCTTCCGCGTGACAGGCTGCGATGCCAACGTCTATCCACCGATGAGCACCCAGCTCGCAGAAGCCGGCATTGAGCTGATCGAAGGTTTTGGCGCAGAACAGCTGGCACTTGCGCCAGATGTCTGGGTGATCGGCAACGTCGTGCGCCGCGGCATGCCTCTCATCGAGGCCATCCTCGACGCGCGCCAGCCCTATGTGTCCGGACCGCAGTGGCTGGCCGATCAGGTGCTGGGTGGAAAGCAGGTCATTGCGGTGGCCGGCACACATGGCAAGACGACGACCAGCGCGATGATTGCCTGGTTGCTTGAGGATTCAGGCCGCAACCCCGGGTTCTTGATTGGCGGCATTCCGGCCAATTTCGGGCAATCGGCGCGGCTCACCGATTCCCCCTGGTTTGTGATCGAAGCGGATGAATATGACACCGCTTTTTTCGACAAGCGATCGAAGTTCGTGCATTACCGGCCGCAGATTGCGGTGCTGAACAATCTGGAATTCGACCACGCCGACATTTTTCCGGATCTGGCCGCGATCGAGACGCAGTTTCATCATCTGGTGCGCACCGTGCCGCGTAATGGCCATTTGGTTGTGAACGCAACGGCCGAAGCCCTCGACCGGGTATTGGCGCGTGGGTGTTGGACGCCTGTGGAACGTTTCGGTCCGGGAGCGCGCTGGTGCGCGCGTGAATTCGCCGTCGATCGATTTGCAGTGACACGCGATCAGACCGAACTGGGTGCGGTGAGTTGGTCATTGTCCGGGGCTCACAATCGAATGAATGCGCTGGCGGCCATTGCCGCGGCCAGCGACGCCGGCGTGCCCGCGCAGGCAGCAATCGAAAGTCTCGGTCGATTCGCCAACGTCGCCCGCCGCATGCAGGTGCGCGGTGCGGTCAATCAGATCACGGTGTATGACGATTTTGCCCACCATCCGACGGCGGTCCAGACCACGCTTGCCGGTCTGCGCGAACGGGTCGGTGCGGCGCGCATACTCGCGGTGATCGAGCCGCGCTCCAACACCATGAAACTCGGTTCGATGAATGCGGCGTTACCCGGTAGCCTCGCAGACGCCGACCGCGTGTATTGCTACAGCGCGGGATTGCCCTGGAATAGTCAGGCGGTGCTTGCGCCATTGGGTGACCGCGCGGTATGCGATAGTGACTTCGAGCGGCTGCTGCAACGTATCGTGAACGACTCACGACCGGGCGACCATGTTTTGGTGATGTCCAATGGCGGTTTCAATGGCATCCATCAACGGCTGTTGGCGCAGCTCGGTGGCGCACCGGCACCTGCGCCGGCAGCCGCGACGGTGACTGCACCGGCAGCCGCCCCCGCCCCTGCATCCTCGCGCGCGCCTGGAACCGCGATCCGGCCAACGCTGGCCGATCCCTCACGAGGTCCGTCGCAGTCATGATCCTGTATCTGCACGGATTCAACAGTTCGCCGCAATCGGGCAAGGCACGGGCGCTCGCTGCTGCGCTCGCCGCGATGGGACGCGCGGATCAGTTTCAATGCCCGGCGCTGCATCACCGTCCGGCGCAGGCAATTGCCCAGGCCGAGGCGCTCATCGTGCGGGCGCAGGCTGCCGCCGAGCCCGTCACGCTGGTTGGCAGTTCGCTGGGTGGCTACTATGCCACCTGTCTGTCCGAGCGCCATCGGATGCGGGCTGTGCTTCTCAATCCCGCTGTAGCACCGGCACTCGATCTGGACCAATATCGTGGCTGGCAGACCAATCTCTATACCGGTGAGCGCTACGAATTGACCGCAGCGCATTTGCATGAGCTGCTGGCGCTGCGAACGGACAGTGTCACACCGGAGCGCTATCTGCTGATTGTTGAAACCGGTGATGAAGTGCTCGACTACCGCCTGGCCGTGCAGCGCTTTGCCGGGTGCCAGCAGATCATCGTGCCTGGCGGCGATCACTCCCTCGGCAGTTTCGCGCAGCACCTGCCGCGCATTATTCAGTTTGCTGGAATCATTCCGGCAGGCTAGAGTGCGCCTCCCGCGACGCGCTGTGCGCGTCGCGATGGCCGCGGCGGTGCCGGGGTGCGCCGGCTTGTGGCGCTTGCAGTGATGCCAAAGCAGGGTTGCCTCCACGGTGCCGGGGTGCCCCTGCTTCCGTTTTCCCCTAGTACCCGTATCGAGCAGCCACCAGATGCATGTCCTGTATGACGAAAATGGCGATTTCAAGCTCGGCACGATACTGACCGAAGTTGAAGGGTCGCTGCAGCTGGAGTCACAACATGGGCGCCGCACCAAGGTGAAGGCGGCGCATGTGCTGCTGCGCTTTGCCAGTCCCACGCCGCAGGAGATGTTGCCTGCGGCAAGCGCCTTGCGAGCCGAGATTGATCCTGCATTCTTGTGGGAAGCGTGCAGCGAAGGCGAGTTCGGATTTGTTGAGCTTGCGCGCGAGTACTTTGGCAGCACGGCCACGCCGGCACAGTCCTATGCAGTATTGCTTGCCTTGCAGGAAGCCCCGGTCTACTTTCACCGCAAAGGGCGCGGTCGCTATCGTCGCGCGCCGCCTGAGATCCTCGCCGCCGCGCTGGCAAGCCTGGAAAAGAAGCGTCTGCAGCAGGAGGCCATTGCACATTGGGTGGCCGAGCTGTGCGAATTCCGCATGCCCGAGCCGCTCGCCGCAGTGCAGGCCATGCTGCTCTATGGCCCTGATCGCAATCGCCCCGAAACCAAGGCATTCGAGCAGGCCTGCCTGCAGACCGGTTTGTCCGGGCCGCACCTGATCGATCGGTGCGGACGGCTCCCCTCCAGCCAGGATTTTCATGTGGGCCGGTTTTTGTATGAACACTTTCCGGCCGGCGCCGCACATCCGACCGACGGCGCGTTCGTCTGCCCGGATGACCTGGAAACGGCGGCGGTGCAGGCCTTCAGCCTGGATGATGCCGATACCACCGAGATTGATGATGCGTTCTCGGTCACGCGCCTGCCGGAGGGGGCCGTGCGCATCGGTATCCATATCGCGGCACCCGCGCTGGGACTCGATCCGCAGGGCACCATCGCCGAGCGCGCGCGCAAGCGCCTGTCGACGGTTTATCTGCCTGGGGACAAGATCACCATGCTGCCCCAACCCGTGGTGCGGGCATTTACACTGGCCGAAGGGACGCGCTGTCCGGCCGTGTCGCTTTATCTGGATGTCGATCCGGCTGACTGGCATATCCGCCAGACCCACTCCTGTGTTGAAGCAGTGCCCGTGGTGGCCAACCTGCGCCATCAGGCCATCGACCATTTGAATGAACGCATTGCCAATCAGGAAGACATATCCGCTGAGCCGTTCGGTGCCGAACTCCAGCTGCTGCACCAGTTTGCGCTGGCACTGGCCAGCGCCCGCGGCGACAGTGGCCGCAGCCATGACCGCCAGGAATATGGCTTCCAGGTGATCGACGGCGAGGTCATCATCAAGGAGCGCAAACGCGGCGCGCCGCTTGACAAACTGGTGGCTGAATTGATGATTCTGGTCAATTCGACCTGGGGCCAGTTGCTTGCCGACTACGATGTGGCGGGCATCTACCGTGCGCAGTCGCAGGGCAAGGTGCGCATGACCACGGTAGCCGCACCGCATGATGGGCTGGGTGTGGCCTGCTATGCATGGTCCAGTTCGCCGTTGCGCCGTTATATCGACTTGATCAACCAATGGCAGTTGATTGCGCTTATCGGTGGCGAGGCGGCGCCCTTTGACCGCAATTCGACCACATTATTGAGCACGATCCGCGAATTCGAACCGACCTACGCGGCCTATGCGGAATTTCAGAGCCGTATGGAGAGCTACTGGTGTTTGCGCTGGATGTTGCAACATCACCTGTCGACGATTGCCGCGGCTGTCATCCGCGAGAATCTGGTCAAGCTCGACGATCTGCCTTATTTTCTGCGCCTGCCCTCGCTGCCCGCAGAGGCCATGCCAGGGGCGCGAGTAATGCTCGACATCAGGGCGATCGACCTGATTGACAGCACTCTCGACGCAGTCTATAAATCTGCGCTGACTTGAGATCGGCATCCGTGCGCTATGTGCGGGTCTGGTCGAACTGGTTTTCTCCCTTTTCAACCGGTGTCACAGTGCCCATGAGATTCTGGCAGGGCGGGTTGCGACCTGATCGGCTGTTTCCGATCGCGTTGGGCATCTCCGTGCTGGCTCATGCGGTCGTGCTGTCACTGCATTTTGTGCAAAGCCAGTCGCGACCGATCGCCTCGCTCCCGCCACTGGAAGTCGTCCTGGTGACAGGGCGCAGCGCCAGCGTGCCCAGCAACGCCAAGGTGGTGGCCCAGACCAATCTGGATGGCGGCGGCAATACGCGGGCAGAAACCGATCTGCGCCTGTCCTCGCCATTGCCCGATGTGGCGACCGGACCCGCCCAGCACGAGATCGAACAGCGGCGCCGACGGCTGGCTGAACTGGAGATCGAGCAGAAACGCCTGCTGGCCCAGGTCAAGGCGACGCCGCTGGCGGTCGATCCTTCGCGCAATGCGCGTGCCGCACCCAAGGAAGCGGTCCCCGAAGACCTCGCCCCGGTTCCACCCAGCAGCTCAGGGCGCGATATGGTGGCACGCGCGATCCTGGCGGCGCGCTTTGAGGCAATACTTGCACGCGATATTCAGGAATACGAAAAGGCGCCGCGACGTCGGTTTGTCGGCACCCAGGCGCGCGAGGCCCGTTTCGCGATGTATGTCGATCAGTGGCGGCAGAAGGTCGAGCGTATCGGCAATACCAATTATCCGACCGACGCGCGGGGGCGTGTCTATGGCAGCCTGCGGCTCACCGTGGCGATCCGGGCCGACGGCAGCATTGAATCGGTGGAATTCGACCGCCGTTCGGGCCAGCCTGTCCTTGATCAGGCGGCCGAGCGCATAGTTCGCCTGGCGGCGCCTTTTGCCGCCTTTCCGGCTGAATTGCGCAGCGATACCGATGTTTTGGTAGTGACCCGAACGTGGTACTTCGAGCCGGGCGACACATTACGTAGCGAATGAGCACAGCGGGGGGCGCAAGTAGTGCGCCATAATTCGTTCTTTGTCGGCGTGTCGGCCCAGACTATCTCAGATGCCGACGCCAAGCCCACCGAGAGCGAGCATGCCCCAGGCCCTCGAACGAAAGCAGCTCGAAGACTTGCAGCAGGACCTGCACAGCGTGCGGAGCCTGCTTGAGCGACAGCACATCGTCCTTTCGCTGGTTGAACGCCAGTCCGGGCCGAATCAGGACGTCGTCGAGGCCTTGAAGCGCAAGCAGCACGAGGTCGAGTTGCGCACCAAACTCGACTCGATGCATCCGGCCGATGTGGCTTACATTCTTGAAGCGTTGCCGCTCGCCGAACGTCTGACCGTATGGGATCTGGTCAAGGCCGAGCGCGACGGTGAAATACTGCTCGAGGTATCCGATGCGGTGCGCGAATCGCTTATTCGCGACATGGCGCCCACGGAGCTGGTGGCCGCGGCGGAAGGACTGGATGCCGATGAGATTGCCGATCTTGCCCCTGACCTGCCGCAAGGGGTCATTGACGATATTTTTCGGGCCCTGCCGGTCGAAGAGCGCGAACAGCTGCGCGCCGCCATGTCCTACCCGGAGAATTCGGTCGGGGCTCTCATGGACTTTGATGTGGTGAGCATTCGCGCCGATGTGACCCTGGAGGTCGCGACGCGCTACATGCGCCGCTTCGATGAGTTGCCGGACCATACCGATCAGATCTTCGTGGTTGATCGCGACGAGAGCCTCAAGGGTGTCTTGCCGCTGGCCAAGCTGATAGTGAGCGATCTGGATCGCAGCGTCGGTGAGATCATGGTGAACGAACCGGTATCACTACGTGCCGATGATGACGCCCAGGAAGCGGTGCAGGCGTTCGAGCGTTATGACCTGGTGTCGGCGCCGGTCATCGATCAGCAAGGAAAGTTGCTGGGCCGGGTCACCGTGAATGCCGTGGTCGATTTCATCCGTGACAAATCGGAAAACGAGGCCCTTGCACAAGGGGGTTTGCGCGAATCGGAGGACATTTTCGCCTCTGTATGGGGATCAATACGCAATCGTTGGCGCTGGCTTGCGGTCAATCTGGTCACTGCTTTTATTGCTTCGCGCGTCATCGGGGCCTTCGAGGGAGCAATACGCGAGTTGGTGGCATTGGCGGCATTGATGCCCATCGTGGCTGGCATCGGCGGCAACTCGGGCAATCAAACGATCACGATGATCGTGCGCGCATTGGCGCTCGGCCAAGTGCCGCTTGAGCGTGCGCGTAAATTGTTTGCCAAGGAGATTACCGTCGCCATGATCAATGGCCTCATCTGGGGCAGCATTCTGGGTGTCCTCGCCAGCGTGCTCTATCACAGCCTGTCGCTTGGTCTGGTCATGACCGCGGCGATGACACTCAATTTGGTTCTTGCCGCCGTGATGGGGGTCATGATTCCGGTAACCATGGCGCGCCTGGGGCGCGACCCCGCGATCGGGTCCAGCGTGATGATCACGGCAGTGACCGATTCAGGTGGGTTTTTCATTTTTCTTGGTCTCGCCTCGATCTTCTTGCTATAGCCTTGTTGGCATGGGGCCGGGGTGAGTCCCTCAGGCGAGGCACCGCGGCGACGGGGTGTCACGTCGTTGCGATGATCCGGTGCAGTTAATCGGGAGAGCTCGAGCCGCAGTTCCAGTCAGCTCACTCAGATCGCCCAGGCAGCCGTGATAAGCTTTCGCGCGGTCGATGACCTGCGCGGTCCAACCAGGCGCGAGCCTTCGCGTTCGCACCTTTGGATCATCCGATTCAATGCATTCCGACAAGAGGCCCGAGCATGCTTCAGGAATTCAAAAAGTTCATCCTGCGCGGCAATATGATTGATCTGGCGGTGGGTGTGGTGATCGGTGCCGCGTTTGGCAAGATCATCGACTCTCTGGTCAACGATCTGCTCATGCCTCTGCTCGGCCTGATGCTGGGAAAAATCGATTTCGCCAATCTGTATGTCATTCTCGCCGAGGGCAAGAATGCGGGTCCTTATCCGTCGTTGGATGCGGCACGCAAGGCGGGAGCCGCCGTGCTGGCCTATGGCTCATTTATCAACGCGGTGGTCTATTTGCTGATCATCGGAGGAACCGTATTTTTGCTGGTCCGCGCAATCAACCGCCTGACGGCCGCGCCCGAGCCCGTACCTGCTCCGCCACCGGCCGAACCCGAACCGCCCGAAGCGGTGGCCCTGCTGCGCGACATTCGCGACGCGTTGCGCGCCGGTCGCTGATACTCAGATCGCCCGCACTCAGGCCGGCCGCACTTGAATTGCCCGCGCGCAGGTCGCCAGGCAATCTGTCAGTTAGCGGTGCGGGCAGACCCGCTGCGGCGCGGCGGGGTTCCACAAGGGCTCTCCAACAGCGGGTGATCTGGCTGACCTAATCGACCAGTGCCGTTTTCGCGGCTGCCAGCGTGGCGGCAATGTCGGCGGGGTCATGTGCGCTTGATAGAAATCCGGCCTCAAAGGCGGAAGGGGCCAGATGCACGCCCTGCTCAAGCATGCGATGAAAAAACCGATTGAATCGAACGCGATCGGCAGCCATCACCTCGCTGAACCGGCCTGGTGGCCGCGCGCTGAAATACAATCCAAACATGCTGCCGACGCACGCGGCGCTGAGCGCATGCCCTGATTGGGCACCGATTGCGTTCAGGCCATCGGTCAACTCGCGGGTCGCGGCGAACAACCGCTCATAGAACCCGACAGCGCGGGTGAGTTTGAGCGTGGCCAGACCTGCGGCCATGGCTACAGGATTGCCCGACAGCGTACCGGCCTGGTAGACCGGGCCTTGTGGCGCGATGCAGGCCATGATGTCGCGGCGACCGCCAAACACGCCGACCGGCATGCCACCACCGACCACCTTGCCAAAGGTCGTGAGATCCGGGGTGATACCGTAGAGCGCCTGAGCCCCGCCCGGATGCACGCGAAATCCGCTCATCACTTCATCAAAAATCAGCACCGCACCATGTGCGCTGCACAGGCGGCGCAACGCCGCGAGAAATTCAGGATGACCAGGGACGAGGTTCATGTTCCCGGCGACCGGTTCGACGATGACCGCGGCAATGTGATCGCCCTCGCGTGCGAACGCATCAGCCAGTTGCTGCGTGTCGTTGAAATCAAGAACCAGCGTGTGCTGCGCCACCTCTGCTGGCACGCCTGCCGAACTTGGATTGCCGAACGTCAACGCGCCCGAGCCGGCTTTGACGAGAAGCGAGTCGGCGTGCCCGTGATAACACCCTTCAAACTTGATGATTCGGCTGCGCCCGGTGAACCCGCGCGCCAGGCGCAAGGCGGACATGGTTGCCTCGGTGCCTGAACTGGTGAAGCGCAATCGTTCCAGCGAGGGCACCGCCGTGCGAATGGCCTCCGCCAGTTCGATTTCAATTTCTGTTGGCATGCCAAAGGACAATCCGTCGCGCGCAGCTCGCTCGACGGCTTCGATCACAGCGGGGTGTGCATGCCCGGCGATCAATGGTCCCCACGACAGCACATAGTCAATATAGCTGCGGCCTTCGGCATCCCAGACTCGCGCGCCCTTGCCACGGGTGATGAACCGCGGCGTCCCTCCGACCGCGTTGAACGCGCGCACCGGTGAGCTCACCCCGCCGGGGATCACCCCTTGTGCCCGCTCAAACAGCAATTCGTTGGACGTGCTTGACATCAGTGCTGCTCCTGGTGTGCCCACGCCTCAAACAGGCCCGGGTCCTATCGGTAGAAGGATGCAAATTGTGCGGCAGCCGCTTGCGGATCGGGGGCATCGAACAAGGCGCTGATGACCGCCAAGGCATCGACGCCGGCATCGACCAGCACTGGCGCGTTGTCGGGCCGGATGCCACCAATCGCCACGATTGGCAGTGTCCATCGAGCCCGCGCCGCCTGAAAGAGCGCAATCGGCGCGTGGGCAGCATCGGGTTTGGTCGGCGAGGCAAACGCAGCACCAAAGGCAATGTAGTCGGCGCCCGCAGCGATGGCGCGTTGCGCCAGGTTGAGATCGCCATAACAGGACACGCCGATGAGCGCATCCGGGCCGACCAGTGCGCGCGCGCTCGCGATGTCGCCATCGTCTTGCCCGAGGTGCACCCCATCGGCCTCGACCTGCGCGGCCAACCGAGGATCATCGTTGACGATGAAAAGGGCGGCGTGCTGCGCAGCAAGTTTGCGCAGTGCTCGGGCCTGTTCAAGGCGCGCCCCATCGCTACTCGCCTTGTCACGGTATTGCAGCACCGTGGCACCTCCGGTGAGCACTGCCGCTACTCGGGCGTGCCGGGTATCCGGCGCGTCCGCCGCCGGGGTGATCGCGTACAAACCACGCAATCGTCTCAGGCGGTCTGATCGTCCGTGGCTCATGATCGGACCATGGGTACTCAGGGCCTGAACGCCGGAATGGTTCGCCGGACCAAGGGTGCTCATTGCCCTACCACCGACTCAGCAAGTGCAAGAGGGTTCACAAACCCAGGTTCGCTCGCCGAAACGGGGTCCGTGCTTGATCCCGACGGGTGAGATTGGCGCAGCCAGAAGAAGCGATCAGGCAGCGCCTGGCCGCGCCCGATGGCAAGGGCGCGCTCGAGGCAGTGCCAGGTGTACTCCTGCGCCGCGTGTACTGCTTCCGCGAGATCGAGGCCCTGGGCAAGCGTAGCCGCAATCGCAGAGGCCAGTGTGCATCCGGAGCCGTGATAGCTGCCTGGCAATCGCGGCCAATGATCGGCGCGGATCACTCCTTCAATGGCATACAAGGTGTTGCACACGTCGGCATCGGGCTCATGCGTACCGGTGATGAGCACGTTGCGCGCACCAAGATCAATCAACCGGCGCGCCACATCGGCCAGGCTGGCGTTGTCAGCAAGTCCGGCCAAAGTGCGCGCCTCGATGCTGTTCGGGGTGATCAGACTCGCCCGCGGCAACAAGTGCTCACACAGGGCGGCGCGGGTCGCCTCGCTGGCGAGGCTGTCGCCGCGACCAGAGGCAAGCACCGGATCGAGTACCACCGGAATCGTCGGGTATTCGGCCACAATGCGCGCGATTGCCACTGCATTGGCGGCACTGCCGACCATGCCGATCTTGAATGCGGCGACTGCAATGTCGGCAAGGACAGCGCGCGCCTGCTGCCGTACCCATCCGGGCTCGACCACCTTGAGCGCCTGCACGCCGTGCGTGTCCTGGGCGGTGAGCGCCGTTACGACCGTGAGCGCATGGCAACCCAGGCTGGTAAGGGTCAGCAAATCGGCTTGCAAGCCGGCGCCGCTGGTCGGGTCGGCCCCGGCAAAGACAAGAACAGTTGCTGGAGGATTCACTGCGAAATACATCCTATGAAGGGGCCGGCTGCTGCGAATAAAGCTGACCTGCCCCAATGACTTGCCGAAATCCTAGCCGAGCACTCTTTGGCCCGGTAACATTCTGCCCGCACACCGCACACCGCACACCGCACACCGCACACCGCACACCGTTACCGTTACCGTTACCACTTGCCCTCCTCATCTTACCTGTTCGGCTCACTTGCGATCTAACATGACTGATACCCAAGAAATGCGTACCTGGATGTGTCTCATCTGCGGATGGATTTATGATGAGGCCGAAGGGTGCACCGAGGATGGCATTGCTGCCGGCACCCGGTGGGAAGACGTGCCTGTCAATTGGACTTGCCCTGAGTGCGGTGCCCGCAAGGAAGACTTTGAGATGGTGGAGATCTAAGCCCGACGTGCCTGCCCCGAGCCGCCCAGCGATCCGTCCGCGTCCCGAGTTGCGCGTGTTGCCTGGCGGCGCACGCGCTGGTTGGTCGATCGCGGCAAGTTCACGCCGCGATGTCATCGTTGTTGATGACGATCCGGTCAGCCTGCAACTGTTTGAGTCCCTGCTCGCGCGCCTCGATCCAGAGGCCATTGCGGTGCATTGTTTTGCCGATCCGCGCCTGGCGTTATCGTTCGCCATCCACCATCCGGTCGCCTTGGCTCTGGTCGACATGCATTTCGGGCAGGGCGCGATGACGGGTCTGGAGCTCATAGAGCGCATGCGTCGCGGCGCCCCCAACGGCGAGCAAATGGCGGTGATTCTGGTCACGGCCGATCCCGAGCCGATGGTCGTCTACGAAGCGACTCGCCGTGCCGTCCCGGTCGTATTGCAAAAGGCGGTTAACCTGCATCGCCTGCTGTTGCGCTGCTGTGCACTGCTCGAAATCAGTCCACCTGAGTAAACAGAAGTCGGTCGCCAGTACTGGCGAGGGGCACGTGCTTGGGTGATAATAGAGGTTTTGTCGAGCTGCGCCGAACCAGGGGAAAGAGATGGCAAAGATTCAGGTGAAGAACCCGATCGTCGAGATGGACGGTGATGAGATGACCCGTATCATCTGGCACCGTATCCGCGAGAAATTGATTCTGCCGTACCTTGATGTCGACCTGAAATACTACGATTTGGGCATGGAAATGCGCGATCGTACTGATGACCAGATCACGATTGATTCAGCCAATGCTACCCGCGAGTTTGGCGTTGCAGTGAAATGCGCCACCATCACTCCTGATGAGGCGCGGGTGAAGGAATTCGGCCTGAAGCAGATGTGGCGCAGCCCGAACGGCACCATCCGCAACATTCTTGATGGCACGATTTTCCGCGAGCCGATCATCTGCCGCAATGTGCCGCGCCTGGTGCCCCATTGGGACAAGCCGGTCGTCGTGGCCCGTCACGGGTTTGGCGATCAGTACCGCGCCCAGGACATGCGCTTCGATGGCCCGGGAACGCTCAAGATCAGCTATACCCCGGCCGATGGTGGCCCCGTCGTCGAGCGGGAAGTGATCAAGACCAAGGGCCCGGGCGTATTCCTCGGCATGTTCAACCTTGACGAGTCGATCGCAGGATTTGCGCACGCCTGTTTCACCTACGGCCTGTCGCGCAATTATTCGGTGTACCTGTCGACCAAGAACACCATCCTCAAGGTCTACGACGGCCGCTTCAAGAACCTGTTCGAAGAAATCTTCAATCGTGATTTCAAGGCCAAATTCGACGCTGCCGGCCTCACCTATGAACATCGGTTGATCGATGACATGGTCGCGGCCAATATGAAGTGGAGCGGCGGCTATTTGTGGGCGTGCAAGAACTATGACGGCGATGTGCAGTCCGACACGCTGGCGCAGGGCTATGGATCGCTTGGTCTGATGACCTCGGTGCTGATGTCGCCCGATGGCAAGGCGATCGAAGCCGAAGCCGCACACGGCACGGTGACCCGTCACTACCGCATGCATCAACAGGGCAAGCCAACATCGACCAATCCGATTGCATCGATTTTTGCCTGGACCCGCGGCCTGCAGTATCGCGGTCAGTTCGACAACACACCGGAACTCGTCAAGTTTGCAGAGACGCTGGAAAAAGTCTGTGTGGACGTAGTCGAATCAGGCAAGATGACGAAGGATCTGGCGATTCTGATTCGTCCCGATCACCCGTTCCAGACCACTGATGAGTTCATGGACACCATTGACGGCGAGCTGAAGCGACGCATGGGTGCCTGAACCGGCCCGTGAGCAACCCCAAAGGGGCGGATTGATGAGTGACACTGCCACTGCACCTAATACTGCCTCTGCGGGGCGCCTGTATTACCGGCACACCTTGCCGGTGCGCGTGATGCACTGGACCAATGTGCTCAGTCTTACTCTGCTGCTGATGAGCGGATTACAGATTTTCAACGCACATCCGCGCCTCTATTGGGGCAAGTCCTCGTATACCGGAAATCCTCCGGTGCTCGAGATCGGCTCGCGTCAGGGCAGTGGTGGTCAGCCGGTCGGATTTACCCGGATTTTCGGGCATGAGTTCGACACGACCGGCGTACTGGGGCTCTCCAGCGGCAGCAACGGCAGCCTGCAGCGGGTGGCGTTTCCGTCCGCGGTGACAGTGCCTGGTCCGTATTGGCTGTCAATGGCACGCAACTGGCACTTCTTTTTTGCCTGGGTGTTTGTGCTGAACGGTCTCGCCTACCTGTTCTACGGGCTGTGGAGCGGTCATCTGCGGCGCGACCTGTGGCCAACGCGCCCCGATCTGGCAGGTATTGGTCGGTCGATTCTCGACCACATCCGTTTTCGCCATCCGCAGGGGGAGGCCGCACGGCGCTACAACGTCTTGCAAAAACTCGCCTATCTCGCCGTAATTTTCGTTTTGCTGCCCCTGATCATCCTTGCTGGTTGGGCGATGTCGCCCTGGCTCGATGGCGTATGGCCCGGTTGGGTGGATCTGCTCGGTGGTCGCCAGTCGGCGCGCACAGTGCACTTTGTTATTGCGTGTCTGCTCACCGCTTTTGTCGCGGTGCACGTCTTCGAAGTGATCGTGAGCGGACTGTGGAATCACCTGCGATCCATGATCACCGGATACTACCGGGTGAATGAGGGAGGCCATGATGGATCGGCGCGCTGAAGTCCCGGGTGGGAAGGACGGCTCGCCGCCGGCCAGGTTGCTCGTCTCATCGCCCCGCCGCTCACTGCTGCGCGGCGGTCTGGCCGGATTGGGTGCCGCGTTGCTGGCCGGATGCGATCGACTGTCGAACAGCGCCTGGTTTCCTGAACAGGTGCTCTCGCTGGGCGAGCGATTGTCGAGTGCGGTGCATCAGACCCTCGCGGCCAAGGCCATGGCACAGGAATTCACCGAAGCCGACCTGTCACCCGTGTTTCGCAGCAACGGCACGGCCAATCCGGAGAGCAGCGAATATCAAAAACTGGTCGCCGGGGAGTTCAGCGACTGGGCCTTGCAGGTGTCCGGGCTGGTCGAGCAACCGATGAGTTTCAATCTTGCGGCGTTACGCGCGCTGCCGGCACGCACTCAGATCACGCGCCATGATTGTGTCGAGGGCTGGAGTGCCATCGGCAAGTGGACTGGCGTGCCGCTCGCGCAGATCATTGAGCAGGTGAAGCCCACTGCCAACGCTCGCTTTGTGGTGTTTCATTGTGCCGATCCGATGGAATCCGATGGCACGCATCCCTATTACGAAAGCATCGATCTGGCAGAAGCCTCGCATCCGCAGACGTTGCTAGCCTACGAATTGAACGGAAAACCCCTGCCAGTGGCCAACGGTGCCCCACTGCGCTTGCGCGTCGAACGCCAGTTGGGCTACAAGCAGGCCAAATACCTGATGCGTATCGAACTGGTCGAGAGCTTTGCGAGCATCGGCGGTGGGCGTGGCGGCTACTGGGAAGATGAAGGTTACCAGTGGTATGCCGGAATTTGACGCTGCGGCGCTCGCGGCCCTTTCACGGTCAGCAGGTTGCCCGTCGCGCAACCTGCACCTGACCACGTCATTTTGAGGAGTGATTTTGGACGCCATGTTGCAAGACCGCCTTGCGGTCATTGAGGTGGTCAATAACTGGGCTCTATGGCGTGACGCTGGAGACTGGGAGCGGTTTGCCACCGTATGGCACAGCGATGGCTGGATGTCGGCCACCTGGTTTCAGGGACCGGCGGCCGATTTCATTGCGGTGAGCCGCGCCGGCTTTGAGAAAGGCGTCAGCATTCTGCATTTTCTGGGCGGATCGAGCGTTGACCTGTGTGGCGACCGCGCCATTGCGCAGACCAAGATGACCATCAGTCAGCGCGGGCAGATTGACGGCCGCACAGTGGATGTTCTGTGCACCGGCCGCTTCTATGACTTCTTCGCCCGCCGTGACGGGCGCTGGGGCATTGTGCGTCGTCAGCCGATTTATGAGAAGGACCGCATGGATTTGATCAGCCCCGGCGGCAGTCTGGTTCTCGATCAGACCGAGTTGATGCGGTTTCCGGAAGGCTATCGCCATTTGGCCTACTTGCAGACCAAACTCGGCTTCACCATGAAAATGGATATGCCGCAGTTGAAGGGGCCGGAAGTGCAACGACTGTACGCGCAGGGTCGCGCCTGGCTCGCGGGCGCTGCGAGTGCATTTCCTGACGCCTGACGCCTGGCGTATCAGGCGTGGCCGAGTGGGTGATCGGCCACGTGCGGTGAGTGCGCCGCCCGCGCACGGAATAAAATCAGCACTCAGGCACCGGCGCCAGCACCGGTGCGGCTGCTCAGGCCAGCGCTTCGATGCGGTAGTAATGCGCCCAGCGCATCAGCGCCTCGTCGCTCATGCAGAACATGACGGTATCCGCGCTTGCCTGATGGGAAATCCGATTCCACGCCGGCGCGGCAATGGTGTCGCCGTACGACCAGGAGAAGGTGCGATCGCCGATCGTTGACTGCCCTTCTCCCTGCATGACGACATACACCATATTGGAGGCATGGCGGTAGGGTCGATTGGTCCAACCGGCCGGCCACTGATGCACCTGCAGGGCAATCGATGGCATCGTCGGGGCAGGCAGCGTAATGGTGGTGCCGAAATGGCCAGTCTCATCGGCTGGTGCCGCGGCCAGCGCGGCCAGCGTTTCACTCCAGATGAAGCGCATGGGCGAATGGTCGGTCACTGTGTCAACCGCTTCCCAGCCGTCTGGGTGGTCTTCACAAAACATCGGCTCGAGCAGTTGGGTGAGCGGTACATCGAGGCCGTCGAACCAATACGCCTGCTCGGCGCCATCGTGACCATGCCCGTGCCAGGACCAGCCGGGGGTGAGAACGATGTCACCGGTTTCCATCGGCGTCTTCTCGCCATTGACTGTCGAGAACGAACCCTTGGACTCCAGAATGACCCGCAACGCGTGGGGGCTGTGCCGGTGCGAGCGCGCTTTCTCCCCGGGGAGAATGGATTGGTAGGCGCAGATGAGTGTGCGCAAGGTCGCGAAGTCATTGCCCTGCACCGGATTGCGCATGACGAAATTGCGCCGCTCAGCCAGGTCCGTTCCAATCAGGCGCCCGGCTGATTGCATGGCTGCGCGCGCCTCGCTATAGCGCCAGTGCGCGGGCACGAATGCCGAGTGCATTTCAGGCGTGAGTATCGGCCGTTCGCGCGGTATCCAGCCTGGGGTCATGTCACGCGCGTCGAGCGCATTCATGAGCGCATCGAGCGAAGGTAGTTCACGCAGGCCTGCCAGCGTGGGATCGTTGTCGGCTTCGGCCATGACCATCTCCTCAATCGGGTTCGATCCGGGATCGAACAAGTTGTTGTACAGGTTATGGCGTCGATTGTGATCCGCTTGCGCTCACTTGCCAAGTTGGCATGGCGCGCGTTTGCCCGACAAGTTCGCGTGCGCGGTGGTGTCGCCGCTTGGCAATCCCGCCCAGTAGTGGGCCTGGCACGGTCGCGTTCAGACGATCTCGATATGTCCGCGCACCGAGCCACTCGCCTCGTCAACCCAGCCAAAACGCTTGACCGATTCGATCATCTGGTCAAACGCGGTAATCCATTGCGCCGATTGGGGCCTGCCCTGCCATTGGCGCAACGCATCCTGCGAGACCCATGCGGTCTTGCCATCGTCATTGAGCCGTGCGATCGGAGCGAGTGCAGCGGCCAGCGCCTGGGCGCTGGCATGGGTCGCCGGTGCCACAATTTTGAATGCCTTGAAATTGTCGCGCTCGAGCAACTCGAGTGCGCCTGAGGCGGTGATTTGAATGATCATGCTGATTCCTCCCGGGCAAACGCTTTCAGCGGGCGCGCTTGACAGTTTTTTTGGTAGCCGCCTTTTTTGCCGCGGGCCGTTTGACTGCGGCACTCTTGCTGCTCGCTGCTGGGATGACGGTCTTCTTTGTTGCCGCTTTCTTGACGACACTCTTGCTTGCTGCGGTCTTGCTGGCTGTCTTCTTCGCGGCACTCTTTCTTGCTGCGGTCTTGCCGGATACCGTCGTCACAGAACTCTTTTTCGCTGCGCTCTTGCTCACCGCCTGTTTGACGGTAGCCTTTTTCGCTGCACTCTTGCGCGCTACCGCCGGCATTGCAGTCTCAGCGGTGCCCGCAGCTTCTGCCTCTTTAGCGCCGGCACGTGCGGCCCGCACACGGGGGGCGAACTCAAACCCGATGTTGCCATCGGGTTTCTTCACCAGAAATGCGCTGAAGGGTCTGCCTTTCTTTGAGATGAATCGATGCAGCAGATCGGTCTTGCCCTCGTTGATCAGCTTGCTCATCTGCTCGCGCTCGATCTCGCGCTGCAGGATGATCTTGCCGGTGCGGAAATCGCAGGAACGCTGCGGTCCAAGTGACTTCTCGCACACATAATTCAGACCATGTTCATACACGCCGGAGCCGCATTTCGGGCAGGGCCCGAGCGCTGTTTGATCGGAAAAGTCCACCGCCTCGGCGGCATCGTCTTCGGCACGATTCTGACCGTAATCGAGTTCCAGGGTGAAATCGTCCTTGAGCCGTAACATGGCAGCGAAGGGTCGACCGATGCGGCTGCGAAATCCTTGCAGCGGGCCGATGCTGCCTTCGCGTATCACCTGCTCGAGTTCACGCGCCTCGATCCGACGGCTGGCAATGACTTTCCACACCGAGAAGTCGCAGTGAGTGCACTGAAACTTCTTGTAGTTTTCATTGAGCACGCCACCGCAGCGAGGACAGGGCGTCTGCAGGGTCTGAATGGTCTCATCGAGGCTGGTGCCTGACTTGATCCGCTCGACCAGATCGCGCGTGGTCTCGACGATGTGCTGCATGAACTCCTCGCGCCCGAGATCGCCATGCTCCATCTGCTTGAGTTTGTGCTCCCAGTTACCCGTGAGCTCGGGTGAGCGCAATTCATCGATGCCGAATTTCGACAACGCATAGAACAGGTCAAACGCTTTGGCGGTTGGCACCAGATCACGCTGGTCGCGGTAGATGTACTCTTCCTGCAACAGGCCCTCGATCACTGCAGCGCGGGTGGCCGGGGTGCCGAGGCCTTTCTCGCGCATTGCTTCGCGCAATTCTTCGTCATCGACCAGTTTACCGGCACCTTCCATGGCAGAGAGCAGCGTCGCCTCGGTGAAGCGCGGCGGCGGTTTGGTTACATTGGCCTGAACGTCAACCGAGTCCGTCAGTACGCGGGTGCTGCCGGGGGCAACTGCATTGCCAGCAGACCCATCGTCCGCCGTTGCAACAGTTGACGCAGTGGCAGTCGCGGCAGCAGCCGACAGGGCCGCAGCGGTCGGCGGTTGCAGCGCCGGCAAGGTGGGCGCATCGCCGGTTTCCGCTTCACGGCCGTAGACCGCGAGCCAGCCGGCGGTCATCATGATGCGGCCTTCACTGCGAAAGGGTTCCGCCCCGACGCGCGTGATGCGGGTGGTGACCAGAAACTCGGCGGGCGGAAAAAACACCGCCAGAAAGCGCCGGGTGACCATGTCATAGAGTTTGGCTTCGATCTCCGAGAGCTGCTTGGGCGCCTGGGTGGTCGGGATGATGGCAAAGTGATCGGAGACTTTCTCGTTGTTGAACACCCGGCGATTGGGTCGCACCCATCCTGCGGCGAGCACCTGGTTGGCATGCGGTGCATAGCTGCGGGTGCCAGGGCTTGAGCCGAGCATCGCCATGGTTGATTTCACCGTCTCTATGTAGTCCTCGGGCAGTGCCCGCGAGTCGGTTCTCGGATAGGTGAGCACCTTGTGCTTTTCGTACAGCGCCTGGGCAATCGACAGTGTCGTCCGGGCAGAAAATCCGAATCGGCCGTTGGCTTCGCGCTGCAAGCTGGTCAGATCAAACAGCAGCGGCGAGCTTTGCGTGGTGGGCTTGCTTTCATCCACTGCAATACCGGGCCGCCCGATGCAGCGTGTTGCGATCGCCCGCGCCTGTTCCTGATCCCAGATGCGTTCGGCTCGCAACTGGTCATCTTCGCTGCGCGTGCTGCGATCAAACGCCTCGTCAAACCAGCGCCCGTTGTACTGCTGGCCGGAGGGCGTGCTGAACTGCCCTTCCAGTTCCCAATAATCACGCGAGACGAATTTTTTGATCCGGTCTTCGCGCTCGACCAGGATGGCCAGGGTAGGCGTTTGCACCCGCCCGACGGTGGTTTTGTAGAAGCCGCCGTCCTTTGAATTGAAGGCGGTCATCGCCCGGGTGCCATTGATGCCCACCAGCCAATCAGACTCCGACCGGCTGATCGCGGCGTCGGCAAGCGGCTGCATCGCCGGCTCGGGCCGCAGCAGGTTGAATCCGTCCTTGATAGCGGCCGGGGTCATTGACTGCAGCCACAGCCGCTCGATCGGTTTGCGCACCCCAGCGTGCTCGACGATATGCCGGAAAATCAGTTCGCCTTCGCGCCCGGCATCGCAGGCGTTGATCACGCCGGTGACATCCTTGCGCTTGAGCAAGCGGACCAGCAATTTGAGGCGGTCTTCCGTGCGATCCAGTGGGCGCAGTGCAAATCGGGGCGGGATCACCGGCAGATTGGCAAAGGACCATTTGCCACGTTTGACCTCGAACTCCTCGGGCACCACGAGCTCGAGCAAATGCCCGATCGCCGAGGACACCAGATAAGGTTCGCTCTCGTAATAGTCGCCGTGGCGGGTGAATCCGCCCAGTGCGCGAGCGATGTCATTCGCCACCGAGGGCTTTTCTGCAATGATGAGTTTCTTGCTCACTGGCCCGGGTGATCCTGAAGCAAAGCGCCGAATGGTAAGTGCAAGCCCTGCGCTGAGGCAAGCACGCTCGATAAGTGGTGATGGTGCACCATCCCGGTGTTTCGACCCGGGCAGCGCTGCAGTTTATGCGCTATCGGTGCCGAAATACCGCATTGTCCGTGGTAGATCGCACGCGGACTGATCCGGATCAGTGCAGACGGCGCGGTTCCCCGTCGGGCAATAGTTCATCCAGAATCAGGGTGTCCAGACTTCCTTCGCGCGTCCACAGCACCATCAGCGCGATCACTTTGAGTTCGTTCAACCCGACCTCTTCTTCGCGTGCGGCCATCGCCTGTTCGACGATCAGTTCGCGCAGGATGGGATCGATCACGCCGGCACTTTCCAGGAACGCGATGGCACCGCGCGCTTCAGTGGTTAGCTTGGCCGACTCGCTGCGGCTATAGACCCGCACCGCGGGTCGACCGGACGCGGGCGCGCTGAATCCATCCGGGCGCGGCTCCTCGGCCAATTCGCGCAGCCAAACGAGCGCATCGTCGATATCACGATTGGGAAATCCGGCCTGAGACAACTTTTTGCTCAGCGTTTCCTGATCCGGATAATGCTCGGCTGAGTAAAACGTCTCGAACAAATAGACCAGTACGTCAAACATTGCCTGCGCACCCTGTCCCAGTGACAGCGGCCACACGTTCGTGTCAGCGCGCTCCGCACAGCTACGATCGCACGACCCGCTGAAAGGTACCGCCGGGAACAGCCCGGACCTGTCCTGCAAGTTCCAGCACGGTGAGCATGGCTGATACTACATCTGGAGTCAAGCCGGTGCTTTGGCACAACATGTCGGGGGTGACGGGATCATGCGCCATTCGCTTCAGGCAAAGTGCCGCCGGCGCGGGCAGTCCGGGTGTGGTCTCTTCAGTGGTGTGCGGCAAGGTTCCTTCCATCGGCAGACCGGCGGGCAGCAGTTCTTCGAGAACATGCTCGACGCTATCAACCAATTTGGCGCCATCGCGGATCAGGGCATGGCAGCCTTTGGCCAGGGGCGAGTGAATTGACCCCGGAATAGCGAATACCTCGCGGCCCTGCTCGCTGGCGAAGCGGGCGGTGATCAATGAACCGCTCGAGAGCGCTGCCTCCACCACCAGCACCCCCAGGGACAAGCCCGCAATCAAGCGATTGCGGCGCACGAAGCTCGCGCGCGTGGCGTGCATTCCGACCGGATATTCGGTAATGAGCAGGCCGAGTTGGCGAATCTTTTCAGTCAGTTGACGGTGGCCGGCGGGGTAGATTTGATCCGGGCCGGTGCCAAGCACTGCGATCGTGGCGGCCGGCGCGCGCAAAGCACCGCGATGGGCTGCAGCGTCGATTCCCTGAGCCAGGCCGCTCACGATGGTCATACCACCGGCCGAGAGATGATGGGCGAACGCTTCGGCATTCGCTTCACCCTGCGCGCTCGGGTGCCGGCTGCCGACAATTGCAAGGGCGGGGCGCGCGAGCAGATCGAGTCGACCGTGGGCGTACAGGACGGGTGGCGGATCGGCAATGCTGAGCAGTTGCCGTGGGTAGGTCGTGTCAGCCCAGGTCAGCATGTGACACCCGGGTCTGTCGAGCCATTCAAACGTTCGTTCGACCGCGACGGGGTCCGCCGGTGCCCGCAACGCATCGGCCACACGTGGCCCGACCAGGGCTTCAATTCGCTGACGACTGCCAGAAAAAACTTGCTCGGGTGAGCCAAAGGCGCTCAGCAGCGCTCGTGCTCCCTGCGCGCCCAGCCCTGCGACGAGGCTCAGGCGCAGCCAGGCAAGGCGTTCATCCATTGGTCAGGGCACAAGCTCCATGAGATCAGGGGACCGGGTTAATGACGCGCAGATCTCGAATCGAGAAAGAGTCTGAGTGCCGACTGTCACGGTTGACGCACCGCGTCTCCAGCGACCACGGTGCGCTGCGCCTGGACAATCAGGCCATAGGACAGGTGATCAAATGTGCGAAAGATCATCAGCAGACCGTAGCGCTCTTCCGGAAGCTGGACCGGTGCAACCCGCGTCTTGCCCATGTAAAAGACACCGATGGAGCGATCGTTGGTGGCCACGCTGGTGCGAAACAAGGCGAGCACATGGCCACGCTCAAGGCCGTCGTCCGCCCCGCGGTTGATTGAAACAATTTGCAGCGGGCCAGCCTCGCGCCGTGCATCGAATGCGCCGACATCTTTCCGATTGGTATCCAGATCCGAGCCCAGGTAGCTCTGCTCACCGCGCCCGCCATAAGTGCCGATGACGCGAGCGTCCACCGGTAATGCCGGTGCGTGTGGCACAAAATCCACTCGCTGTGGCAAAGGCTTGGGCAGCAAGCGGTCTCCCGGGGTGGTTTCCATGGTCGCGCGGCTGATGACCAAGGTGACCGGATCGGTCATGCGGGTGACGCTCGCCTCTCCTACATAGATGCCTTCGCTGGCCAGTATCTTGCCGTTGGTCGGATCATGCAGCGGACGGCCGATCCGATAGATCTGCCAATCCGTACCCACACTGTCAGGGGGCAAGCCACGCGCGTAAATTCGTTGGCCCGGACCCACCGTCGAGCGGCTCTCCTCGATTGCCACGATGCTCGCCGCCTTTTCAAAGGTCGACGCATCACCGGCCAGAACGCGCACCAGAAAGGGCTCAATCGCCTGGGTGGGAATGCTGGGCACGGCACGAGTCAGTTCGGGTGCGACCCGTATCCGTGGCGAAAGTCGCTCGACCGGCAAATTGCCCGGTACTTCAACCGCGTCAGCGGGACGCTCAACGGCGCCAGGGGGGACGGCAGCGCCACCGGGTTTGCCCGACACTGATAGCGTGGTCTTTGCGCGATCAAGAACCAGAATCTGACCGGGAAAAATCTGATCGGCGACGGCTTGCTGTGTTGAACTGTAAACAAACAGCTCGGGCCAGCGCCAGGGTTCTTGCAAATACTGACTTGCAATACTCCACAAGGTGTCCGCGCTGCGCACGGTATAGCGATCTGGCGCGGTAGGCAGTAACGCCGGCGGCTTGCCAGGGGCTGGCGCCTCAGGGGCGCGAATTTGGTCGCTGTCAGGATTCGCCTGGGCCAGGAGCACGGCGTGGGCGGGTCGGCTCATGTGCCGATCACCTTGTGCATGCACGGCGGCGGTGACGACCAGCATGGCCGTGATCAGGCCGGCGCGCAGCCAGAGTGGGCGCGTGCCCATGCTAGACTCGCCGCGCGTCCGCGCTGGTGATTGCATTGGTCGAACCGAGGCTTGAATACGTGCGCGCATAACCTTCACGTCCATGGAAATCGAGGACGGGCCGGTGCAGGACAGCTCTGCAGTCAGCCCAGCCAGTACCTGATGTGAAGAAAACTGTAGTCTATCAGCGTTCGCGCCGGAGTCTTGCGCAAGTTGCGCCTTACCCGGACATTGTGCGATTGAACCCTACCATCATGGCCCTACTTGAGATTCTTGAATATCCCGATCCGCGCCTGTTTACCAAGGCTCAGCCGGTCGAGAGGATCGACGCCTCGGTTCAGCGTCTGGTTGAGGACATGGCCGAGACGATGTATGCGGCCCCCGGAATCGGTCTGGCCGCAACCCAGGTCAATGTGCACCGGAGGGTGATTGTCATCGATGTGTCCGAGGAGCGCGATGCGCTGCTGGTCCTTATCAATCCGGAACTCATTGTGATCGAGGGCGAACGGGTATCGGAGGAAGGGTGCCTGTCGGTGCCCGGCATTTACGAACCGGTGCGCCGCGCTGCTCGCGTGGTGGTCAGGGCGACCAACCAGCACGCAGAACCGTTCGAATTGGCTGCCGAGGACATGCTGGCGGTGTGCATCCAGCATGAAATTGATCATCTCGAGGGCAGGGTGTTTGTCGACAAGCTGTCGCAACTCAAACGGTCACGAATTCGCGCCCGACTGCAAAAGCGTGACCGTGTCAGGGCCAGTGCCTGAGCCGATGCGCGTCGTTTTTGCAGGCACTCCAGAGTTTTCCGTTGTTGCATTAGAGGCCCTGCTGGCTGGCGGCCATCAGGTGGTGGGTGTCCTGACCCAGCCCGATCGTCCTGCCGGGCGCGGGCAATCCCTGCACGCCAGTCCAGTCAAGCAGGCCGCGCTCGGGGCAGACCTTCACGTGCTGCAACCGATGACACTGCGCGATGCGTCGATTGCCCAGGCGGTGAGTGATCTGCAGCCCGAAGTACTGGTTGTGGTGGCCTACGGCTTGCTGTTGCCGCAGTCCTTTCTTACCCTGGCCCCGCTGGGTGCGATCAACATTCACGCCTCGTTGTTGCCACGCTGGCGCGGCGCGGCGCCGATCCAGCGCGCCTTGCTTGCCGGTGACCAGAGCACGGGCATCACCTTGATGCAAATGGAACTGGGGCTCGATAGCGGTCCGATTCTGAGTCAGCAGATGCTCGCGATCGGTGCGCAGGAAACCGCAGGTTCACTGCATGATCGTCTGGCGCGATTGGGTGCAGACATGATCGTGCATTTGCTCGAGGCGCGGCGGCAGGGGCCCTGGGTGGGTCAGGCGCAACCGGCCGAAGGGATTATCTATGCCCACAAAATACGCAAGGGTGACGCCCAGATTCGCTGGAACGACAGTGCCGCAATGGCGTTACGCACGGTGCGCGCCTTTGCACCGGCACCATCCGCCCAGACCTACTTCAAGGGTGAAATGCTCAAGGTTCACGCAGCAATTGCAAGCGCGCGCGCGGCCAGTGCGCCACCGGGAACGATCATCGCGCTGGGCGACCGGATCGAAGTGGCCTGTTCCGATCACGCAATCGCAATCACCCACTTGCAGCGTGCTGGCGGTAGGATGCAGGAAGTGGCCAGCCTGCTGCGCGGCTTCCCGATGAGCGTGGGCGACCAGTTCGACAGCGCGCCGGAATGAGCTACCGTTGTTTGCACTGCTCCGGCGCGCGCACCGCCGCGCTGGCACCGTGCTGCCGAGGAGAATAACCTGTCACCACTTCACGCCCAGTATGCCGCCGCCGCCCAGGCGGTGGCACACGTGCTGGGCGGAGAGTCGCTTGAGGGGGCTCGCGCAGCGGTATTTGCGGGTCTGCCGGATCAGCAGGCCCGCAGTGGCGCACGCAGCTTTGCCTTTGCCACTTTGCGTGCCTATGGGGCGGCACCCGCACTGACTGATCGACTGCTGCATCGACCGGTCACCGATCAGGTCTTGCGCGGTCTGTTGTATGTCGCTCTGACTGATATCCGAGCCAATCCGGGCCATGACCACACCTTGGTCGACCAGGCGGTGCACGCGGCCCAGGCGCTTGGGCGCCACGCGGCCAAAGGACTGGTCAACGCGGTGCTGCGCAACTACCTGCGTCATCGCGCTGCATTGGAGAGCCAAATCGCTGCCTTGCCATCGGTGAGGTATGCGCATCCTGAATGGTGGGTGCGACGCGTGCGCGAACTCTACCCGGAGTGCTGGGAGAACCTGCTCGACCAGGCTGCCCATCCGCCGCCACTGGTTGTCAGAGTCAATACCCTGCAGGTCTCGGTGGCCGAGTATCGAGCACGTCTGAATGAGGCCGGACTGGAGAGCCGCGAGCTTGGCCCTGTGGCCCTCGCGATCGAACCGGCAGTCAGTGTCGAACTGCTGCCCGGGTTTGAGAAAGGCCTGTGCTCGGTGCAGGACGCCGGCGCCCAGCATGCTGCACGATTGCTGGATGTGCACCCAGGGCAGCGGGTGCTCGATGCCTGCGCGGCACCCGGAGGCAAAACCACGCACCTGCTCGAATTGGGTGCAACCAGGGTCACCGCACTTGAACGCGACCCGATGCGCGCCGGGCGAATCGAGGAGAACCTGCAGCGCCTTGCGCTGCCTGCCCGCGTGGTCGTGGGCGATGCCGCACGGCCCGAGTTGTGGTGGGACGGTCGACCGTTTGATCGCATACTCGCCGACGTCCCGTGTACCGCCTCGGGAGTGGTGCGGCGGCATCCTGACATCAAATGGCTGCGCCGATCCGACGACGGTCACCGCTTTGCCCGCGAACAAAAGGCGATTTTGCGCGCGCTGTGGTCGATGCTCGCCCCAGGCGGGCGTCTGTTGTACGCTACCTGCTCGGTATTCCCCGAGGAGAACACGGAGCGCATCGCGGCCTTTATGAGCCAGCATCCGGATGCGCAAAGAGTCCGGCTCGAGGGTATCGACGACGGGCCGATCGAGGGTCAGCTGCTGCCATGCAGCGCCCATGACGGGTTTTTCTACGCTGCGTTGGTAAAACCATCCCGATGAGGCTACTTGCTGCGTTCCTCGTCACGCTGCTGCTTGCGCTGGCTGCCCGCGCAGCCGTGGCTGAGGACATCCAGATCACTGCGGCCGAACTGTCACTGAACGATGAGTCAGTCGTACTCAATGCTGATTTTGAGTTTGAGTTCGGTGCGCGTATTGAAGAGGCCCTCAATAACGGCATTCCACTGTATTTCGTCATTGAATTTGAATTGTCGCGCTCACGCTGGTATTGGCTCGATGAGCGACTCGCCAAGAGTTCGCGGCGGTTGCGCCTGTGGTACCACGCGCTCACCCGGCAATACCGCCTGAGCGGCGACACGCTGTATCAATCATTTGACTCACTGCGCGATGCTCAGCGCGCATTGACCCGACTGCATAACTGGCCGGTCATTGAGCGTCACCGCGTGCAAATCGCGCAAACCTATCAGGCGGCACTGCGAATGCGGCTTGACACCAGTGAACTGCCCAAGCCCTTTCAGGCCAGTTCGCTCGCCAATCGCGAATGGAAGCTGGCTTCGGACTGGCGCCGCTGGACGTACGCACCAACGGAACCGGCACAATGAGCTGGCTCATGATCGTCGTCACCCTGGCCGGTGCAGTGCTGCTCGTGCTGCTTGCCGCCGCAACCGGTAACACCTCACTATTTGCCGGTCGCTATGATCTGTTGATTCAGTTCAATGTCGCGGTCGCGGCGCTGATGGGGGCGCTGGTTCTGTGGCAGATTGGCGGGGTTGTTCGCGCGCGCATTGACGGGCGGTTCGGCTCACGCCTCACGATGCGATTCCTGCTGCTGTTCGCACTGATGGCCATGGTGCCCGGGGCGCTGGTCTACTCCGTGTCGGTTGGCTTCCTGGCACGCAGCATCGAGTCCTGGTTCGATGTTCGGGTGGACAATGCGCTTGCCGAAGGATTGAATCTGGGCCGTGCGGTGCTCGACATCATGCTCGACGATCTGGATGCCAAAGCGCACTCCGCAGCACAGGAACTGGCCGACCTGCCACTGAACGATCAGGAGCGCGCACTCAGTCGACTGCGCGAGCAGACCGGGGCCGATGAAATGCTGTTGATCGGTACGGGCGGCATTCTGTCGAGCGTATCGCGCAGCGGCACGCTCATCATGCCCAACCTGCCCTCGCCCCTGGTGCTGCGTCAGGCGCGGTCCAATCGCCACTACAGGGGCATCGAAAGCAATGCCAGTGGCGGGCTCATGCTGCGGTCGATCTATCCGATTCAGCGAGCCAATCTGGCTGACGAAGTCCGCCTCCTCGATCTGTCCCTGCCCGTGCCTTCGCAGATTGCGCGCAGCGCCGAAGCAGTGCAATCAGTGAATCGCGACTATCGCGAGTTGGCGCTGACTCGTGGCGACTTGAGGCGCACCTATATCTTCGCGCTCACGCTCACCTTGTTGCTCGCGCTGCTCTCCGCGGTGGTGCTGGCGGTCCTGCTCAGCCGGCGGCTGTCGGCCCCGCTTGCCACCCTTGCCGAGGCAACCGAGGCCGTTGCGCGCGGCGATTTCAGCCGCCGCGCGGCGGTGCTCTCAGGCGATGAGTTGGGTACCCTGGCGCGCTCATTCAACAGCATGACCGAGCAGCTGGATGCGGCCTACCGGTCGGCTGAGGAAAATCGGCAGCAGGAGCAGAAGGCCCGTGCCTACCTGGAGAACATACTCACCAACTTGTCGACCGGTGTGATCGTCCTCGACGCCCGGCTGCATCTGCGTACCTGTAATGCCGCCGCCGCCGACATCCTGGAATGCGCGCTCGCCGATTACACGAATCATGCCCTTGAGGAGGTGCCTGGACTGTCGAGCTTTGCTCTACTGGTCAGCAGTCAGTTTGCGCTTGGTGCGCCCTGGCAAAGGCAGCTGGAGCTCGCCGAGGGTGCCAAGGTTCTGATGGTGCGCGGTTCTTTGGTTGCCGAGGGCGATCGCACCGAGCGCTTGGTCGTGTTCGACGAGGTGACGACCCTGATACAGGCGCAACGTGCGACGGCGTGGGCCGAGGTGGCGCAGCGACTGGCTCACGAAATCAAGAATCCACTGACACCGATACAACTCGCCATTGAGCGGCTGCGCATGAAATTTGCCGATCGGCTTGCACCTGCCGATGCGCAGGCGCTTGATCGTGCCGCTGACACGATCATCACCCAGGTGAACGCGATGAAATCGATGGTCGATGAATTTCGCGTCTATGCCCGGCTGCCGCGATCGGAGTTGGCTCCGGTGGATCTCAATCAGGTGATCGAAGACACGCTGTCACTGTACGAATCGGTACGCGAATCGATCGTGTTTCTGCCAGGTCCGAGTTTGCCCAAAGCGATGGGTGATTTGAGCCAATTGCGCCAGGTGGTGCATAACCTGCTGCAAAACGCCCAGGATGCGATGGCCCCCGCCGGAGGAGGCAAGATCACGATCGAAACGGGCGTGGCCCGCAATGGCGTGCTGTTGCGCATCTCCGACAGCGGTAGCGGGTTTTCCGAGGGCATCATCCAGCGCGCCTTTGAACCTTATGTCACCACCAAGCCGCGCGGCACGGGCCTGGGTCTGGCCATCGTCAAGAAAATCATCGATGAGCACCAGGGTACGGTAGAGCTGGCCAACCAGGCTGCCGGTGGCGCGCAGGTCAGCATCGTCCTGCGTCGCGCGGCGACCGGTGAGGCAACGCCAACAGGGGATGTGTGATGGCAATCGTTCTGGTGGTCGATGATGAAATGGGCATCCGCGAGCTGCTATCGGAGATCCTGGCCGACGAAGGCCACACCGTCCGTCTGGCTGAAAACGCGCGGGCCGCACGCGAATGGCGCGCACGCGAGCGGCCCGACCTGGTGCTGCTCGACATCTGGATGCCCGACACCGATGGCATTTCGCTACTGAAGGAATGGGCCGCTGGGGGGCAGCTGACCATGCCAGTTCTGATGATGTCAGGCCACGCCAGCATAGAAACGGCCGTCGAGGCGACGCGCATCGGAGCAATGGACTTTCTTGAAAAACCGATCGCACTGCAACGTCTGCTCGGTGCGGTGAAGCGTGCACTGACCGCACCGGAGCGCCGTTCCAACTCGCCCTTACCAGTGGTCGAGCTGGGTCGCTCATTACTGCTGGCCGACCTGCGCCGCCGCTTGAACCAGCTGGCGTCGCTCAAGGCATGGGTCTGCCTGCGCGGTGAAGAAGGTTTGCTGCCCGAGCTTCACGCGCGCGCGCTGGTGCCGCAGGGCATGCCGTTCGTTAACCTTACGGCCGCGCTGGCTGAGTTGACCGACGAGAGTCTGCGCCGCGCCCAGGGTGGTGCCGTATTTATCGACGACCTCACTGCGCTCAGCCGCGCGCAGTGGCGTGGTGTCGCGTTTGCCTGTTCGCGGGCTGATCGCGTGAATGTACGAGTGATCTCCTTTTCGCGGGAAGATCCGGCGCGGCTCGACTCCGGTGGGCTCGACGCCGCTTCGCTCAAACGCTTAACCGAACTGATCGTGCCACTGCCTGCGCTGCGTGAACACGCCGAGGACATTCCCGAATTGGCGGTGGCGATGCTTGGCCGGTTGGTGGAGTCCAGCGCGGTGCAACCGCGCCGATTCGATACTGCCGCCTTGAACACGCTGCGGCAATATGACTATCCGCGTAATCTCGAGCAACTCGAGCAGGTGATACGCTCGGCCGCCATGGCCAGCACCGCAGAGGAGATCAGCGCGGCAGCGGTTGCAGCCATTCTCGATCAGATGCATGACGCTGCACCGCGCACCATTGTCGATTTCGAGCAACCGCTGCGAGAGGCGCGCGACCAGTTCGAACGGGCCTATTTTGAACACTGGCTGCGGCGCGAGCAGGGGTCGATCGCCCGGGTTTCTGAGCGTAGTGGCATTGAGCGCACCCACCTGTACCGCAAATTGCGTCAGCTCGGCATTCACGCGGGACGCCGTGAGGATGAGCCGGGGGAATGACCGGCGAGGCGGCATTTCGCACACTGGCCGAGCGGCATATCGCACGTCCACCGCGTAATGATCGCCTGCCCGGTCAGAGGATCGAAAAGTGCTGATGCTACAATCGTTCGCGAACGCTTCAGAGCCTAGAGACTCAGGCCGGTAGCGACGCGGTTGCGGTCGCGCTGATGCATGTGTTGATTTGGAACACCAGTGAAGCCGTCTTGAGGGTGCGATGCTTCAGACGCTCGATCGCATGCTGGGTCTATTGCGCCGCCGACGATTTGGTGAGCACGGGGTCGCCCTATGGCGGGTGGTACTGCTTGGCGTGTGGCTTGCGTTTCTCGGGCGTTTTGAGGGTGGCCCTGCTCCGCACGTAGACGAAGCGATTCTGGCGACGCAAATCGCCCTGGCAATTGCGCTCATCTTGTATGGCCTTGGGCTCGTGCGACCGAAGCCCTCACCAGCTCATCGGGTGTGCGCTGTGCTGCTTGACCAGGGATTTCTCGCCTGGAGTCTGACGTGCCTCCCTGTCATCGGCGGGGTCGTTCTGGTGCCGCTCATGCTGCTGGTCTCGGTAGTCAACTCGCTTGCCTATGGGCGCAATTACGGGCTGCTGGCAGCGCTGCTGGGAATCGGCGGATTTCTGGCGAACGTGCTACCGCGTGTCTCGGGCGACTGGAATGCACTGGACGAGTCGGCGCGATCGACCCTGGTGAGCATGATTGTGGTGGCAGGTTACGTCGCCCTGGCCAGTGGGCGCATTCTGGGGGTGAGCGAGTCCTATCGGGTACGCGCGCGTCGAATGGCACGCATCGCGATGGAAGACCCGCTGACCAAATTGGCCAATCGGACCTATTTCGAACGCCGTCTGCGGCGCGCCATTGAATTGGCGCAACCCGGGGCGGATCCCGAGGAAGGGTTTGCGCTGCTTTATTGCGATCTGGATGACTTCAAATCAGTCAACGATACGCATGGCCATCAACTTGGCGATGCGGTGCTGCGCGAAGTGGCCGCGGCAATGCGCAAGAGTGTGCGCGGCAGCGATGTCGTGTCGCGCCTGGGCGGTGATGAATTTGCGGTCTATCTGAAAGGGCTTCAGGACGAAAAGATCGCTCGCAGGGTCGCATCAAGCATCGTGGCGGCGGTGGCCAATATCACTTCGGTCGATGATATTCCGGTCACGCTCGGTTGCAGCGTTGGTATCAGCATGTTCGCCGCGCCGGTGGCCGATGATGTGAACGTCGAGCGAGCCCTGGATTTTGCTGACGGCGCCATGTTTCAGGCCAAGCGACGCGGCAAGGGTCGCTTTCATGTGCAATGGGCCGAACGCTGACCGGGTATCCACCATACGCTTCAGACGGCGTCGCCGCACGCGCCCAGGGGGATGAGGCCGCGGCATTGAACGCCGGCAGGCGGGGTCACGAATGCAGGTGCCACCACAGCAGTGCGAGGGCGATGAGGGCGAGTCCCAGCATGAAGCGCCGGTTCGAACGTCGTTCCAGCGCACGCAGTCGCTGCGCCAGATCGCGCAGGTGCTTTGATTCGCTATCGCTTCGATCCGAGCGCAGCGCTTCATGCAGGAGCCGGGGCAACTGCGGCAGCAGGGTGCTCCAGTGCGGCGCCTCATTTGCCACCGCACGCGTGAGCGCACGCCATCCCACCTGCTCGCTCATCCAGCGTTCGAGGAAGGGCTTGGCCGTTACCCAGAGATCGAGGTCCGGGTCGAGCTGTCGCCCAAGCCCCTCAATATTGAGCAAGGTTTTTTGCAGCAGTACCAACTGCGGTTGCTGTTCCAGATTGAAGCGCCGGGCCGTCTGAAATAATCGCAGGAGTACCCGGCCAAATGAAATCTCCTTCAGCGGGCGATCGAAAATCGGCTCACACACAGCGCGTATTGCCGCCTCGAATTCATCGACCCGGGTGTCCGCAGGTACCCAGCCGGCCTCTACATGGGCCAGCGCTACCCGGCGATAGTCGCGCTGAAAGAAGGCAAGGAAATTGCGCGCCAGATAGTCTTTGTCACGGTCGTTCAGCGTACCCATGATGCCGAAATCGAGCGCAACGTAGCGGCCATCGGGGGCGATCAGAATGTTCCCCGGGTGCATATCAGCGTGAAAGAATCCGTCGCGAAACACCTGCGCGAAAAAGATCTCGACACCGGCACGCGCCAGCCGAGCAATGTCAATGCCGGCGGCAACGAGCTGCTCGCGCTGACTGATCGAGGCGCCTTGCATGCGCTGCATGGTCATGACCCGGGTGGAGCAGTAATCCCAATAAATCTCGGGCACCAGCAGCAATTCGGCATCGGCAAAATTGCGCCGCAATTGACTCGCGTTGGCCGCTTCGCGCATCAAATCGAGTTCGTCGTTGAGGTACTTGGAGAATTCGGCCACCACTTCGCGCGGTTTGAGTCGACGACCGTCAGGCCATAATGATTCAATCAGGCTCGCACCCGTTTGCATCAGGGCAAGATCGCGTCTGATGACTTGCTGCATGCCCGGGCGGAGCACCTTGACGGCTGCTTCGGTGCCATCGGGAAGGGTCGCAAAATGCACCTGCGCAATGGATGCGCTGGCAATTGGCTGACGATCGAACCGCGCAAACAGCACATCGATCGGGCGACCGAATGCCGATTCGATCTCAGCGATGGCCAGATCGGAATCGAATGGCGGCACTTGATCCTGCAGCTTGGCCAGCTCATCGGCGATGTCAGTCGGCAACAGATCGCGCCGGGTGGACAGTACTTGCCCGAATTTGACGAACAGGGGCCCAAGGGCCTCAAGCGCCAGGCGCAAACGCACCGCGCGCGGTTGCGCCAGATGCCGCCGCGCGACCAGCGCCAGCAGCCACCGCCGCAGTCGACCGCCCTGGCCAACCGACAGCGGAAACTCCTCCAGACCGAAGCGCCAGACAACCCACAGGATGCGCGCGAGCCGCAAAAACTGAAACATCAATTCGTCCTGTACGCGGCCAGGCGGGCCGGGCGGCTGCCGCTCAGTTCACTTGCTGGATACCGGCGAGCAACCAGCCGCTTGATCCATCGGCCGGCTTTGACAAATTCCAGACTTCGTTGAAAGGACCCGGTGGCAAGCCGACATCCTCTGCCAACATACCCGAGAAACGAATGCTGGCCCAATGCAATCGGCCCTCGGTGACTACCTCCAGCAATTCGGCATCAAGCGCAGTGATGTCCACCCGCTGTTCAACCGATCCACGCGCCGTAATCTCGCGCTGCAGCTCGGCGTACATGCCATCGGTGGTGAGTTCGCGCAGGATCGGCAACTGTCCCCGATCATAGGCGTCATAAAGAGCAACAAAATTTTGCCGTGCCTGCCGCTCAAACCCGGGCTTGTCAAATCCAGCGGGAATGCGAGCTGCCCCGGCGGTGACCCCGACCGGCTCAACCGGCTGGGTCATGACTTGCGACGGTGGCGGTGCGACATCGGTCTCTGCGCCCATCGCCGGCCATGTTCCACCCCCCGCAACCGCTGGCGGTGCTGCTCGACGCATCAGTCGCAGCAGCAGCGTTACCGCAACCACGGCCAGCAGCACCATCAGAACGCCCGAGAGGATGCCGCCCATTTCATGGCCAAACAGGCTCGCCAGTCCGATGCCTGCGGCGAGGCCCGCCAGGGGGCCGAGCCAGCGTCCGATACCCGGCCGTGGTGCAGGCGGCGCAGTGGGTGCGGCCGCGGTTGACGGTGCCGGGCGCGGTGCGGCCGCATTGCCCGGTGCGGTCGGTGCGGGTGCCGGTGATCGAGGCATGACAATTTCGCGCTGCTGGCCCACACTCTGGCCACCGCCGAGGCGGCGCGCAGCCCAGGCCTCACCGGTTGTCACGAGTGCCGCGCTGATCAGGATAATCAACGAGATCAAGCTCTTGTTCATTGTGATGCCCTTCTATTTTTGACGGCTGTACGCGCCGTTGGCCGAGCCATCGCTCATGTGTAGCGGATACCGCGGTGGACTGCGACTATACCGCCTGCAAGATTCCAGTATTGGACATCTGCAAGACCGGAATGTTCCATCATCGCCGCCAGCGTGTTCTGATCAGGGTGCATGCGGATCGACTCGGCGAGATAGCGGTAGCTGGCCGCATCTCCTGCGATACGCTCACCCAACCAGGGCAGGACGCCAAAAGAATACTGATCATAGAGCCCGGCAAGCGGCTCCCACACCTGCGAAAACTCAAGAACGATCAATCGCCCGCCGGGTCGCAGAACACGCGTCATTTCGTGCAGCGCGCCTGCCTTGTCGGTCATGTTGCGCAGGCCAAAGCCTACCGTGACGCAATCAAAATGGCGGTTCGGAAACGGCAGGCGTTCGGCGTCACACTGCACCGCCGGCAGGAGCAGGCCGCGATTGATCAGGCGATCGCGGCCGACGCGCAGCATGCTTGCGTTGATATCGGTCAGCCAGACTTCGCCATTTGCACCCACCTTACGCGCCAGGCCAGCGGTGAGATCGCCTGAGCCGCCAGCGATATCGAGCACTCGTTCGCCCTCGCGCAGAATACAGCGATCCAGTGCAAATGACTTCCACAGGCGATGCATGCCGAGCGACATCAGGTCGTTCATCAAATCGTAGCGAGAAGCAACCGAATCAAACACACCGGACACCCGATGCTTCTTGTCGGCAGCGTTGACCTGCTCAAATCCGAAATCGGTCTGTTCAGAGTCCATCAGGGCGCTCCGTGATTGTCACGACTGGCATCGGCCGCATGCAATCGGTCAAGATAATCCTGCCACAGGCGATCGCGGTCGCGGCCCAGCCAGTACAGATAATCCCAGGAATAGATGCCCGAGTCATGACCATCGGAAAATCGTGGCTGCACACCGTAGTTGCCGACCGGGTCGAGCGCGTTGATCTCGATTTCGCGTTTACCGACCTGCAGCACTTCCTGGCCCGGACCGTGGCCACGTACCTCTGCCGATGGCGAATAGACCCGCAGCAGCTCAAAACTCAAATCGAAGCGTTGTCCGTCATCAAACGCCACCATCATCAAACGCGACTTCTGATGCAAGACGATTTCAACCGGGACCGGCATGGTACGGTGCTCCGCAACGGCAAGGCAAAACAGGACGCGAATCCGCGCACGGGCGCCCCGGACATCACATCAAATTTCGGTCGCCGCGTTGGCCGGATCGTACACACTGCCGGCTGGCATGAACGCGAAACGGTCGAATCCACCACTGGATTCGAGTAATCCGGTGAGATGAATTCGATCAATACCCTCACGCCAGATCTCGATCACCGTCTGTGCTTCGAATCGTCCGGTGACCAGCAGAATGGAAGACGGCGCATTGACCGCTGGCAACGGCAGCAGGAGGACGGCAGGTTCGAATGATTCGACCCCCATACGGCGCGCCGCGATCGGTGCGGGAATACCGGGCAGCAATCGCACACCGACGAAAATGTCGCCCTGGCGTGCTTCCTCCAGCCACTGGATGGTGCCAAGCAGGGTGTTATTGAGACCGCGCGGGCGCACCGACAGCAACAGGCCCAGACACAGCCATGAATCGCCAGCCTCGACGGCCGGACGCATCATGCCAAGGCCGGTAATGCTCTCATCCTGAATTCGCCATTGCTCGGCATGGATGCGATGCACCTGCAGATACTCGGTCGCTACCCGGATCCGGTCAGCCTTGTGCTCGCTCGCGGTGGAAACGCCACGCTGCGGGATGTTCACCGGGTCGTTGGGTTGATGAAACGGTTGCCGGCTCAGATAGAAGTGGGCCGCCACCAGGCCGTTGCTCACATGCGCATGCGAGTCACTGGCCTGGCGATCGTGCTGGCGCTTGATCCCGCCGTCGCACCATTGCTGATAGAGAGAGAGCAGCAGGACTTCATATTCACGTCGGTTCAACCCCGGCGCGAGGCCGGCTGCACCCGGTTCGGCACCGTGATGCAATGCGCTCAGCGCGCGACGCAAGGCTGTGGCAAGGCCAGACATATCAAGCACGCGCAGGTCGACCGGCCGATCATGCCGGGTGCTCAGGCCACGAGGCGCTTGCAGATCCACGACGAAAGGCGGCGCCGAGTCCTCACCAGCCGGGGCGCCAGGCATGACAATACGCACCCGACCAGCCCAGCGCTCGAGCATAAGGCGCGTAACCGCGAACTCCTTATCGCTGTACTGGCGTGGCAGGCAGCTGTCGAGCAGCAGTGCATAGACATAGGCGTCGCGAGCGCACGTAGTTGCCTGCACCCGCTGGGGGTCTTTGATCGGCACTTCAAGCAGCCCGAGCCGCTCACCAATCCCGTACAGGGTGTGCAACGAGGTAAACAGCGATTCGGCGGGGCTTCGATAAGCCGAATAATATTCGGCGATAGAGCGGGCGAGCGCATCCAGTGCCCGGTGCAACGCCTTGGGGCGGGTGAGTTCGTCGCGCTCCTTATTGCTCCAGGTTTTCAGGCAATGTTCATAGGCTGCGCTGGTTACCTGCCACAGCGCCAACACTTGGCCGACCAGCGCTTTTTGCGGTGCGGTCAGTGGCGCCAGACAGTTCAGACACAACTGGCCGCAGGCTTCCTGCACCCCCATGATCACGCCGCGCAGTACTTCAAGCATCTCCAGCCGGTCCGCCGAGTGCAACCTGAGCAGGTGAATCCGGCTCAATTCGCCAAGCAGAAGCTGATTGCAGCGCAGCGGGTCATCGAAAGGAAGCTGCGCCGTCCAGACCTCGGCGCTGGGTGCATCGATGAACGCGGCTGGTCCGTCACGGCCCGGCGCCGCGGCGCCGAACAGGGAGGTGTGCGTCTTCGAAGTAAGCATCATGGAGTGCCCCGGGAACGAGCGCTGCGGCAAGCGCGCAGGATCGCATACTTTGTGCGGGTGGCGTGAAAGCGCTGAATGGTGCGGCGGAGATCGTTCACGAATGGGCGGTCGCTATAGCAATACGCGTTCGATGCCGCCCTCGTTGGCGCGCGCAACATAGCGGGTCAGCCAGTCCTCGCCCAGCAGGGTGCGTGCCATCTCGACGACCACATAGTCTGGGTCGGCATCAATCGCCGGAGAATAGCGCGCGAGCCCTTGCAGGCAGGAGGGGCACGAGGTGAGCACTTTTACCGCACCCGCGTGGCCGTCGGCACGAATCCGCGCCATGTCGGCCTGCAGCACCTCTTCCTTGCGAAAACGGACCTGAGTGGAGATGTCCGGGCGGGTGACCGCCAGCGTGCCCGATTCACCGCAGCAGCGATCGCTCGCCGCCACCGGCTGGCCGAGCAACTGGTTCACCACGCTCAAGGGCTGGTAGGTTTTCATCGGGCTGTGACAGGGGTCATGGTAGACATAGCGCACGCCACTTACGCCATCCAGTGCGAGGCCCTTTTCCAGCAGATATTCATGGATGTCGAGCAGGCGGCAGCCGGGGAAAATACGCTCAAATTCGTACTTCTGCAGTTGATCCATACAGGTGCCGCAGGACACGATGACGGTCTTGATGTCGAGGTAATTGAGCGTGTTGGCCACCCGGTGAAACAGTACCCGGTTGTCGGTGATGATTTTCTGTCCGGCGTCTTCGTGTCCGGCCGCCGTCTGCGGGTAGCCGCAACATAGATATCCCGGGGGCAAGACGCAGACTGCGCCGACATGGTAGAGCATCGCCTGGGTGGCCAAGCCGACCTGGCTGAACAGCCGCTCTGAACCGCAACCGGGGAAGTAGAACACGGCCTCGGAGTCCTCGGTGACGCGCGCCGGATCACGCACCAGGGCGACGATTTCCGGGTCCTCGATGTTGAGCAGTGCGCGTGCCGTCTTCTTGGGCAATCCGCCCGGCATCGGTTTGTTAACAAAGTGGATGATCTGGGCCGCGAGTGAGCCGCGCCCGGTTGTTGCCGGGGGCCGCGCAGTCTGTTTGGCCGCCAGCCCGCTCGCGCTGGCAACCCGATGGGCAAGCCGCTGCAAGGGGTAGGCAATATCGACCATGGCGGTGCGGGTCAATTGCACCGTGCGTGGGTTGGTGGCATTGAGGAACAGCATCGCCGCGGCGGTGCCCGGGTTGAACGACTTGTGACCCTGCTTGCGCAACAGATTGCGCATCGCGATCGACACGTCGCCGAAATCAATATCAACCGGGCACGGATTGGCGCATTTGTGGCAGACGGTGCAGTGATCGGCCACATCATCGAATTCGGCAAAGTGACGCAGGCTCACGCCGCGCCGCGTTTGCTCCTCGTAGAGAAAGGCTTCGATCAACAGCGATGTGGCGAGAATCTTGTCGCGTGGTGAATACAACAGATTGGCGCGTGGGACATGGGTCGAACACACGGGCTTGCACTTTCCGCAGCGCAGGCAATCCTTCACCATGCCGGAGATATGCCCGATTTCAGACTGTTCGAGGATGATCGACTCGGAACCGAGCAGGCTGAACGAGGGCGTGTAGGCGTTTTCCAGACCGCCGCCTGCGAGCAGTTTGCCGCGATTGAAGCGCCCTTGCGGATCAACGCTTTCCTTATATTGCGCGAATGCGCTGCGCTCCGGATCACCGAGAAACTGCCACTTGGTGATGCCGATGCCATGCTCCCCCGAGATGACACCGCCCAGATCGCCAGCCAGCGCCATGATGCGGGCGACCGCTTCCTGGGCCTGCTGCATCATCCGGTAGTCATCGGAGTTCACCGGCAGATTGGTGTGCACATTGCCATCGCCTGCGTGCATGTGCAGTGCCACCCATACACGGCCTTTGAGGATCCGGCGGTGCACCGCACGCACCCCTTCGAGCACGGGACGCAGCGTTTCTCCCGAGAAGATCCCTTCCAGATCGCTGAGCACTTCGGTTTTCCAGGACACCCGCACGGTGCGTTCCTGCAGGCCGCGAAAAAGGGCAACGGTGTCGTCGCCTTGATGCTCGCTCGATGGGTTCAACTGCGCGAGCATTGCGGCCCAGCGTTCACGCGCGCGCTGCAGCACTTCGATCGCCTGCGCCGGACGCTCGCCCAGCACCTCAGCGGCAGGCAGCCCCGCATCATGCTGTGCCAGCGGCAAGGTGCCCTTGAAATACTGTTCGAGCTCATCGAGCAGCAGCAACTTGTTGCGAATCGACAGCTCGATATTGATCCGTTCGATGCCATCGGAATAGTCACCCAGGCGTTCGAGCGGAATGACCACGTCCTCGTTGATCTTGAAGGCGTTGGTATGACGGGCAATCGCTGCGGTGCGGGCGCGATCGAGCCAGAATTTGCGCCGGGTTTCAGCACTCACTGCGACGAACCCTTCGGCTCCGCGCAGATTGCACAACCGCACCACTTGTGAGGCGGCGTGGGCCACGGCGGCTTCGTCCTCGCCGACGATATCGCCAAGCAAGACCATTTTGGGTCGCTGGCCGCGTCGCGCCTTGGTGGCATAGCCCACTGCGCGCACATAGCGCTCATCGAGATGCTCGAGTCCGGCCAGGATCGCGCCACCCGGGCGGGTGTCGAGAAATTGCTTGATTTCAAGAATCGCCGGAACGCTGTCTCGCACGGCGCCGAAAAATTCCAGGCACACGGTGCGCACATGCGGCGGCATGCGATGAAGGATGAAACGCGCGGCGGTGATGATGCCGTCACAGCCTTCCTTTTGCACCCCGGGCAGGCCACCGAGCACCTTGTCGGTCACGTCCTTGCCAAGGCCTGGTTTGCGAAATTGCGCACCGGCCAGCGTCAGAATGCGCGCCTCGCCAAGCGCTGTCTGTCCATCATCGGCCAGTGTCTGAACGGCAAAGCGCACCTGCACCTGATCATGGATTTTACCCAGATTGTGCTCAAGGCGCGTCACTTCGATCAGGCGACCCTGCGGGTCCACCATGCGCCAGCTCGCCAGATTGTCGAGCGCGGTGCCCCACAGCACGGCCTTCTTGCCGCCGGCGTTCATGGCCACATTGCCGCCAATGCAGGAGGCATCCGAGGAGGTTGGATCACAGGCAAACACCAGGCCGGCTGCTTCGGCCACCTCCATGGCGCGGCGGGTGATGACCCCGGCACCGCAATCAATCGTCGGCGTGGGGGCGGCCAGCCCAGGCAGTTGCCGCGGCTCGACGGCCGATGCGCGATCGAGCTTCTCGGTATTGATGACCGCGGAGCGACGATCCAGTGGCACGGCGCCCCCGGTATATCCGGTGCCACCGCCACGTGGAATGATAGTGAGATCGAGTTCGATGCAGGCGCGCACCATGGCGATTACTTCCGCCTCGTTCTCCGGATAGAGCACCACAAAGGGATATTGCACACGCCAGTCGGTCGCATCGGTGACATGCGCGACGCGGGCGTAGCCATCGAAGCGCACGTTGTCGGCGCGGGTCAGCTTGGCAAAGCGCTTGGAGATACCCTCGCGCAAGGTCTGGACGGCACGAAATTCGGCAGCAAAGCGTTCGATCGCCGCGCGGGTCTGATCAAGAATGCTGTTGACCCGCGCATCGCGTGCCGAGTGCGCCTCACGCAAATCGGGCAAATCGGGTTCGGTGGGTTCGGCCGACGCATTCTGCGCACCGCGCCGTTTGCCGATTTCGCTCAGCCGGTGATGCAAGGCGTCGATCAATGCGGTGCGGCGATCGGGATTTTCGATCAGGTCGTCTTGCAGGTAGGGATTGCGCTCAACGACCCAGATATCACCGAAGATCTCGAACAGCATGCGCGCCGAACGCCCGGTTCGCCGCTCCGATTGCAATTCGAGCAGGGTATCCCAGGCCTGTTCGCCCAGAATGCGAATGACGATTTCGCGATCCGAAAAGGAGGTGTAGTTATAAGGGATCTCGCGTAACCGGGCATCCATGCGCTGGCAGTCGACCTGAACGGTAAGAGCGGATTCTAGCCCACCCCCGCAGCAAGCCCCGGATCGTTCAACCCTTGATCGTATGATTCCGCGCTTCTGCGGCAGACCGCTGGGGCATGTCCCGGATCACGACGCGGGACGCGCCGTGATGCTCCTTATAGCGCCAGCGAGGGGGTCTGCTCAAGGTGTTTGATGCGTCGCTCGAGCACCCGGCGAAAGTGTTCCGGATCGTGCGCGCGCACCAGTTCACCGGGGCGGGGCAGATAGAAATCATGCAGACGCGAGAGCCAGAAGCGCAGTGCGGCCGCGCGCAGCAGCGTTGGCCAGGCGATTGCTTCGGCCTCGGTAAACTGGCGCGCGGCCGCATAGGCATCAAGAAAGGCACGGGCTTTGTCCGTGATCACCGCACCGCTCGCGTGGTCGATGCACCAGTCATTCAGGCTGACTGCCACATCGAACAGATAGGCATCGACACCGGCGAAGTAAAAGTCGATCACGCCACCGACCGCAGCGCCATCAAACAGCACGTTATCGCGAAACAGGTCTGCATGGACCGGCCCCGAGGGCAGTGGTGCGCCATCGAAGCGCTGATGCCATGTGCTCTGATAGGCAAGCTCGCTGCCAAGCAGGGTGCGCCGCGTCTCGTCGAGAAAGGGCATCACTTTGGGTGCGGTGGCATGCCACCAGTCGAGGCCGCGAGGGTTGCGCGGTCCACCGCAAAAGCTGGCAGCGGCCTGGTGCATGCGACCGAGCACCGCGCCCACCGCAGCGCAGTGCTCGCGCGCCGGTTGCATCACTGCTTCGCCCGGCAGCCGGGTCATGAGGACCGCGGGCTTGCCCTTGAGTTCACTCAAGGCAGCACCGCGCGCGTCGCGAATCGGCAGCGGACAGGGCACGCCGTGCCCAGCCAGGTGACTCATCAGATCGATATAGAACGGCAGTTCTGCGCGACTGAGTTTTTCAAAGACAGTCAACACGAACCGCCCGTTGGCCGTGGTGACAAAGTAGTTGGTATTCTCGATGCCGGCTGCGATGCCGCGCAGTTCGATCAGATCACCGACCGGGTATTGGCTGAGCCAGTCGCGCGCCTCATCCGGGCTGATGGTGGTAAAGACAGCCATCGGTCAGCGCGCACAAGGGCGCCGGCAAACCGACCGGGCATCAAAGAGGCAGCTCACCATTCAAACAGGCGCCACAGGGGTACCCGCAGCCGCTCGGACTCGGGTTGCAACACCGTGGTGACAACCACGCCATCCTCTTCAATCAGTTCGTACTCAAGGCCCGCTTCGGTGGCCACGCGCACCACGCGCTTGCCGTCGATCACCGTTTCGCGGCGTTTGGCCACCCGTGGAATCATGCGCACGGCCTCTTCCATCGCCGGGTCTTCGGTGAGCGCTGCTGCACTGCCGGTCGGCGCGTTGGGTTGCTGCACAGACGCAGGTGCCGCCTGTGGCTCTGGCGGCATGGGTGGAGGCGCTTGCGCCAGCACGGCCATGCTCGCCATGCTTACAAGGGTCATCGCCAGCCGATGCGTCCACATGGTTCGATTCTCAATCAGAGCGCCCCTGTCGCGCGGCTGCGCAGCAGGATGACCGCGTCATTCTAACGTGCCGGTTCGCGCATCGGCACTCCGGCGCGCTGAGTTCACAAATACCCCAACGCATCGATGCTACAGGCATCCCGGGGCCTTCACCTCACCAATACACCGACGCATTGATTCCACAGATACGCTCACGCATCGCCTCAAAGGTTAAGCAAGGTGTCGCGCTCAGCCATCGACGGTGCGAACTGACGCTTCTCGTAATGATGAAAGATTGCGTCGACGACCTTTTGTGGTTCGTCAATAACCTGCATGAGTGATAAATCGTCAGGATTGATCATGCCTTCTGACACCAGCCGATCGGAGATCCAGTGCAGCAGGCCGCCCCAGAATGCGGCGCCCACCAGGATGATCGGCATACGGCGGATTTTGCCGGTCTGCATCAGGGTCAGCGCTTCGCTCAGTTCATCCAGGGTGCCAAAGCCGCCGGGCAGCACCACGTAGGCAATCGAGAAGCGCATAAAGGTGACTTTACGCGCGAAAAAGTGGCGAAAGGCGAGGCTGATGTCCTGGTAGGTGTTGCCGAATTGTTCGCGTGGCAGCTCGATATTCAGACCCACCGAGGGCGAGCGGCCCTCATGCGCCCCTTTATTGCAGGCCTCCATGATGCCGGGCCCGCCGCCTGAGATCACCGAGAAGCCGGCATCTGACAACAATCTCGCGAGGCGTTCGGCCAATTCGAAATAGCGATGATCGCGCGCTGTGCGGGCGCTGCCGAAGATGCTCACCGCCGGTGCGATATTGCCCAGGCGATCGGTCGCCTCGACAAATTCTGACATAATCCCCAGCAGGTGCCAGGCCTCGCGCGCGGTTGAATCAGGTGCATCGAGCGTCGATGCAGCGGCTTTCGGAAGCTTCACGATTCGTTCGATCATTGACTGTGGCCCAAACCCTTGTGCTGGTGGACGGTTCGTCCTATTTGTATCGGGCATTTCATGCCCTACCCGATCTGCGCAATGCACAGGGCGAACCAACGGGTGCAATCTACGGTGTGCTGGGCATGCTACGTCGCTTGCTCAGTGACTACAAGGCCGACTACCTCGGTTGTGTCTTCGATGCCAAAGGCAAGACCTTTCGCGATGACATTTATGACCAGTACAAGGCCAATCGCGCGTCAATGCCCGAGGACCTGGTGCGCCAGATCGAGCCGATCCACGCGGCGATCCGCGCGCTCGGCTGGCCGCTGGTGGTCTGCGAGGGGGTTGAAGCGGACGATGTGATCGCCACTCTGGCGGCAGCGGCGAGCGCCGCAGGCATCCGCACGGTGATTTCCACCGGTGACAAGGATCTGGCGCAACTGGTCAATGCTCAGGTCACCCTGGTCAACACCATGACCAATGAGATTCTGGATGCTGCTGCGGTGTCTGCCAAATTCGGCGTTCCACCAGATCGAATCGTCGATTACCTCACTTTGGTCGGCGATGCAGTCGACAACGTGCCAGGCGTGCCCAAGGTGGGCCCCAAGACTGCGGTGAAATGGCTCACCCAATACGGCAGCCTCGATGGGGTCATCGCCCACGCGCCGCAGATCGCTGGCGTGGTCGGTGAAAATTTGCGCGCCGCACTCGACTGGTTGCCCACAGCGCGAACGCTTGTCACGGTGCGCTACGACGTCGCACTTCCGGTCCGGGTGCAGGATCTGGCGCCCACCGATGCCGACACCGCTGCCCTGGCCGCGCTTTACTCGCGCTACAACCTGAAGACCTGGTTACGGGAGCTGGGTGGTGAGGCCGGTGCCGCTGCGCAAGGTGGCCTGTCGGCCAGTGCGTCCGGTCCGGTACCACAGTCTGCGGCACCCGGTGCTGACCGGCGGGCGGCTACCGCTCGCGCGCTCAATAGCGCCACTACCCTGGGCGCATTGGAGGGGCTGGAGTCCGCCGGCGATGTGCCGCCACCGCCTGAGCGCCACTACGAGACGCTCTACGGTGAGGCCGATCTGGCGCGCTGGCTGGGCTATCTGAATGAGGCCCCGCTGGTGGCACTGGATACCGAGACCACCAGTCTGGATGTATTTGCCGCGCGCCTGGTTGGACTGTCGCTTGCGATCGCACCGGGCCGCGCCGCCTATGTGCCCCTTGCGCACCGCGATCCGGATGCGCCCGATCAGATCGGTGTGGAGCGGGCGTTGCAGGTGTTGCGACCCTGGCTTGAAGATGCCACACGATTGAAAGTCGGGCACAACATCAAGTACGACCAGCACGTATTTGCCAACCATGGGGTGAGGCTGCGCGGGGCGGCTGAGGATTCGTGCCTCGAATCCTATGTGTTGCAGAGTCATATGCGCCATGACATGGAGGCACTTGCCGAGCGACTGCTGCACGAGACAACCATCAGCTACGACCAGCTCACCGGCACTGGGGCGAAGCGCATCAGTTTTGATCAGGTGCCGGTCGCGCAAGCGGCAATCTATGGTGCCGAGGATGCCGATCTCACGCTGCGCCTGCATCAGTTGATGCGTCCGCGTCTTGCCGCGCAGCCGCGGCTGGAAGCCATCTACGCCGATATCGAGATGCCGGTGCGCGAGGTGCTGTTCACAATTGAGCGCACCGGAGTTCTGATCGACCCCGATCAGCTCGCTGTGCAAAGCAATGCGCTGGGCCAGCGCATGCTTGAGCTGGAAGCCAAAGCGCATAGCGAGGCCGGGCAGGCCTTCAACCTCAATTCGCCAAAGCAGATTGGTGATATTTTTTTCAATCAATTGAAACTGCCCGTCATCAAAAAGACGGCGACCGGGGCGCCCTCGACCGACGAGGAGGTGCTCGAACAGTTGGCGCTGGATTACCCGCTGCCCAAGACGCTGCTTGAATATCGCGCACTGACCAAATTGAAGTCGACCTATACCGACAAGCTGCCGCGCATGATCAATGCACAGACCGGTCGGGTGCACACCACCTATGGGCAGGTGACGGCGGTGACCGGGCGTCTGGCCAGTACCGAGCCCAATCTGCAAAACATCCCGGTGCGCACCGCCGAGGGTCGTCGCATCCGCGAGGCTTTCATTGCCAGGCCCGGTGCGGTGATCGTGTCGGCCGATTACTCGCAAGTGGAGCTGCGCATCATGGCGCACCTGTCGGGCGATGCGAGTCTGCTCGCGGCCTTTGCCGCCGGTGAGGATATTCATCGGGCAACCGCTGCCGAAGTGTTCAATCGCAGTCTGGCCGAGGTGTCGGTCGAGGAGCGGCGTTACGCGAAGGCGATCAACTTTGGCCTCATCTATGGCATGTCGGCGTTTGGTCTGGCGCAGCAACTGGGCGTCGAGCGCAGCGTCGCCAAGGCCTATATCGACAGTTACTTTGCGCGCTACCCGGGCGTGGCGCGCTATATGGAACAGACACGGCTCGCGGCCCGCGAGCAGGGCTATGTCGAGACCGTACTGGGTCGGCGGCTGTGGTTGCCGGACATTGCCAGTGGCAATGCAGCGCGCCGGGCGGGTGCCGAGCGGGCGGCGATCAATGCCCCGATGCAGGGCACCGCGGCTGATCTGATCAAGCTGTCGATGATTGCGGTGCAGAACTGGATCGATCAGGAGCAGTTGGAGAGCCGCATGATCATGCAGGTGCATGACGAACTGGTGCTCGAGGTAGCGCAATCAGAACTCGCCAGGGTGTCGGAGCGTCTGCCGCAATTGATGACCGGAGTTGCCAATCTGGCGGTGCCGTTGGTGGTTGATGTCGGGGTCGGCCCGAACTGGGAGCAGGCACACTGAGCGCGAACCCGGTTTGTCACAATATCTATCAATAATCCTCAAGATTGTGCGGATTTGTCTGCAATAACGTCATTCAAGATCTCTAACTTCATGAGCATGCGGATTTCCTGCCAGGCAGTTCGCTTGAGGGCACAAGAAAAGGGAGATGAGGTAGCCATGCTGATATTCCGACAATTGTTCGATCCGCAATCGTCGACTTACACCTATCTGCTGGGTGACCGCCGCGATGGCAAGGCGGTGCTGATCGATCCAGTGTTCGAGCAGGTGCGGCGCGATACGGCGCTGATGGGCGAGCTGGGCTTGAGTCTGGTGGCGACACTGGAGACGCATGTGCACGCCGATCATGTGACCGGTGCCTGGCTGCTCAAGCGGCGACTGGGCAGTCAGATCATGCTGTCAGCGGCGGGCGGGGCCGTTGGTGCTGACCGCTACCTGGTACAGGATGATGTGGTTGCGTTTGGATCGCGCCGGCTGCTGGTGCGAGCTACCCCCGGCCACACCAGCGGTTGTCTGACCTTTGTGCTCGATGACAACAGCATGGCCTTCACCGGTGATTGCTTGCTTATTCGCGGCAGCGGCCGCACCGACTTCCAGCAAGGCGATCCGGTGACCATGTATCACTCGGTGCATGATGGCATTTTTAGCCTGCCCGACGATTGCCTGCTTTATCCAGGTCATGATTACCGAGGTCTGACAGTGACCAGCGTCGCCGAGGAGCGCCGCTACAACCCACGGCTCGGTGGTGACATTGCGGTGGGTGACTTTGCCGGTTACATGAAGAACTTGCAGCTGGCGCACCCGAAGCTCATCAATATCGCGGTGCCCGCCAACTTGCGCTGTGGTCGTCCCGAGGACGAAACCGGGCTGGCCGCGGCAGGCCCGACCTGGGCAGCGCTGCACTACAGCTTCGCGGGCATCTGGGAGATCGATCCGCACGGTCTCGCAGAGCATGTCTCTGTGGTGCAGGTCCTCGATGTGCGCGAGCCAGAAGAATTTAACGGACCTTTGGGCCATATCGCGGGCGCGATCCATATTCCACTTGGCGAGTTGACCGCACGGGTCAGCGAATTGCGCCGCGAGCGTCCGATCGTCGCGGTGTGCCGCGCCGGAGGCCGCTCGGCGCAGGCCATCACGATCCTGCTGCAGAATGGCTTTTCCGATGTCGTCAATTTGACTGGCGGCATGCTGCGCTGGCGTGCCGAAGCCCAACCGGTCGAAGGTGGACGCAGCTGATACCTGGCTGCGTCCTCACTCCAACTCGTGGTCTTTAGCGGCCGACCCTTCGGTCTCGGCGCGCTCATCCAGGGCGGCCAGTACCAGCTCTGGGTTCATCGGGTGCTGCAAGGCGGTTGCCTCCGGATCGTTGCGATCCCTGACGTTGGGCAAGTCGCGTCTTAATTCCTCGAGTAGGTCGATCATCTTGGCTGCCTTCTGCTCGGTCAGCAGCGTCACTTTCAAGTCCAGGTGGGCGCGCTGTTCTTCCAGCTTGGCAAGTCGGTTTTGCTTGGACAGGATGACGATCGTACTGAGCAAGGCGGCCAATCCAATAATGCCCTGAAGCCAGAAGTAGGGAGGTGGATCGAAGTTCGCTGCCTTTGCTTCACGCACCACGTGGCTCACCAACATCCAGAGGACGACAAACAACACGATGAGGAAGAGAAAAGCGGGTCGCCCGATGAACGAACTGATGTGTTCCGGAATGCGCTGGGAGCGGCTGACCTTTAACTCTTCGCGAGCAAAGTACTCGAGCACGGCCTCAATGTTCTGGCTGATCTGGTCACGGTCGGATCCCGTAGGGGGAACACCTGGATCGACTGGCTTTGCTGCTGTTGAGACCTCACCATCTTTCATTCGGGATCCGCTGCTTGTTTTGATTCCGACGTCATTTAGCCCGGAGCGGGTTCCCGGCACTGTCTGACGGTGCACAGACGCGCCAGCGCCAACCGTGCTGATAATTGCGCAACAAGTGGAGAACATTGTGACCAACGAATCGAAATGTCCGTACAACCATGCCGCTGGCAGCGGGACGTCAAATACTGACTGGTGGCCCAATCAACTCAGACTGGAATTGCTGAGCCAGCACTCCAACAAATCCGATCCGCTGGGCGCAGACTTCGACTATGCGGAGGCCTTCAAAACGCTCGACTACTTTGCCCTCAAGAAGGACCTTCTCGCGCTGATGACCGACTCGCAGGACTGGTGGCCTGCCGACTTTGGCCACTATGGTCCGCAATTCGTGCGAATGGCCTGGCACGCCGCCGGAACCTACCGCACGGCCGACGGCAGAGGCGGCGCTGGACGCGGGCAGCAGCGCTTTGCACCGCTCAACAGCTGGCCAGACAATGTCAACATCGACAAGTCGCGCCGCCTGCTCTGGCCTATCAAGCAAAAGTATGGTCAGAAAGTCAGTTGGGCTGATCTCCTGCAGCTCACCGGTAATGTCGCCCTCGAGTCAATGGGCTTTCGGACCTTCGGCTTCGCGGCTGGGCGGGCCGATGTGTGGGAACCCGACCTTGATGTCAATTGGGGCAGCGAGACCACCTGGCTTGCGACGGACAAGCGCTTCAGCGGTGATCGCGAACTCGACCAGCCGCTCGCTGCCACGCACATGGGCTTGATCTATGTGAATCCGGAAGGACCAAACGGCAGCGGTGACGCGCTGGCGGCGGCAAAGGACATCCGGGTGACCTTTAGCCGCATGGCGATGGACGACGAGGAGATCGTCGCGTTGATCGCCGGGGGACACACGTTCGGCAAGGCGCACGGGGCCGCGCCTGAATCGCACAAGGGCCCCGCGCCCGAGGGTGCGCCGATGGAGGCGCAGGGCTTGGGCTGGACGAGTGATTACGGCAGCGGCCATGGCAAGGACACCGTGTCGAGCGGCCTCGAGGTAACGTGGACGACAACGCCCGCGCGCTGGAGCAATGAGTTTCTTGAACACCTGTTCAAGTATGAGTGGGAACTGACCCATTCACCCGCCGGCGCCAAACAGTGGGTGGCCAAAGACGCACCGGAGATCATTCCCGACGCGCACGTCCCGGGCAAGATGCACCGACCGACAATGCTGACCACTGACCTGACACTTCGCCTTGATCCGCAGTTCGAGAAGATCGCGCGCCGCTTTCGTGACAACCCGCAGGCCTTTGCTGAAGCCTTCGCACGCGCCTGGTTCAAGCTGACCCACCGTGACCTTGGCCCCAAGGCTCGCTACCTGGGCCCGGAAGTACCCAACGAAGACCTGATCTGGCAGGACCCATTGCCCAAGATGACATTGCCAACGCCGAGCCAATCCGACCTCGGTGATATCAAGGCGGCGATCGCCGCGTCGGGGTTGAGTGTCGCGCAACTGGTCGCGACAGCCTGGGCTTCGGCAGCAACCTTTCGTGGCGGCGACAAGCGCGGTGGTGCCAATGGCGCGCGTGTCCGACTCGCACCGCAAAAGGACTGGGAGGCCAATACGCCGGGCGAGCTCGCGAAAGCACTGCACAAACTGGAAGCGATCCAACAGGCCTCGGGCAAGCTTTCGCTTGCCGACGTGATCGTTCTGGCCGGTGGCCTCGGTGTGGAGCAGGCGGCTATGGCTGCAGGCTTCCCACTTGAGGTGCCGTTTACGCCGGGTCGCGTTGACGCGACCCAGGATCAAACCGATGTCGATGCGTTTGGCGTGCTCGAGCCGGTGGCCGACGGATTCCGCAATTACACCAACGCTCTGGTCACCCTTTCGGCCGAGCACCTGCTACTGGACAAAGCACAACAGCTCACCCTGACGGCGCCGGAGTTGACCGTTCTTATCGGTGGGTTGCGCGTGCTTGGTGCTAATGCCGGTGGCAGCCAGAACGGTGTTTTCACAAACCGGTCTGGCGTGCTGTCCACGGATTTCTTCGTCAATCTGCTCGATATGGGAACCGAATGGAAGCCGGTCGGTGGCATCTACAGCGGGCGCGACCGCAAGACAGGTAATCCGAAGTGGACTGCCACGCGCGTTGACCTTGTCTTTGGCTCGAACGCCGTGTTGCGCGCGCTGGCCGAGGTCTACGCGAGCGCTGATGCGGGGGAGAAATTCGTGCGCGACTTTGTGGCCGCCTGGACCAAGGTGATGAATCTGGACCGATTCGACATTGCGCGAAGTTAGAAGCCTTTCGGCACATGCAGCCTCCACCCCTTGACATAGCTGACTTCGGCCATGTCATGCGCCAGGTAGAAATCGAATTCCATGGGAAGGCGGCGTAGCAAAGTTAGAGCTTAGGTTAAGATCAGATACAGAGCGGGTGTCCAGGATCGCCCGATCTCGCTTGCCCTAGAGCGTTTTGGGGTCAGGCAGATCGAGTAACGCTCGCACCTGGTGGTCGCCCAGCGCCGGCGACTTGCCTTCGTACGTTTCAACCGCGGGCAACACCGTCGTGCCCGTTAACCAAGGCGCCCCCCCCGCGCACGGGTTGAACGTCCGCGAGGCCACCGCATGGCTCAAGGTGGGCAAGACGGCCCTGTATGCTGTCCTACACGCTGGAAGTGCAGCCGCCTCCTGACATTCCGTGCAGTCGTCCACAGGAGATGAGGCCCCATGGGTTTGCGGATGATAGTAAACCGGGTTACGATATGATCCGTATTGTTCGTGAAAAGGACGAAGCATGTGGAGCAAAACCTATAGCAAGCGTGTACGTGGGGTGCAATCGGAAAAAGTGTGGAATCTGTGGACCGACGTCAATCAGTGGCATACATGGCAATCTGATATCGAATATGCGAAATTGAACGGTGAATTCAATGTCGGCAATACCTTCGGGCTTAAACCCAAAGGTGGTCCTGCAGTTTCAATCGAGATAGTCGCGGTCGAGTCTGGCCGACAATTTACCGACCTTACTCGCTTCCCTGGTGCACGTATGTTTGGTTGTCATGAGTTCATCGCTCACGGTGACGAACTGGAAATACGTACCACCGTGAGCATCGAAGGTTTCCTGTCTTTCTTGTGGAAAAAAATCGTTGCGGAGAATGTTGCACATGGAATGGCAGAGCAGACAGAGGCGCTGATTGAAAAAGCAAGAAGCGCCTGAGTCCTCACCTTTCAAGCATGACAAGGCTGACGATAGTCCTGGTTTTCTGCTCTGGAAGCTCATTGCCTTCTGGCAAGGAAAGCTCGCAGGCGTATTCGGTGAGTTTGGCATTACCCAAACCCAATACGCCATATTGGCCTCGCTCCTGTGGTTCGAAGAACAAGATGAGCCGCCGACCCAGGCTCGATTGGTCGAGCATGCCAAGCTCGACAAGATGACCCTTTCCAAAGCCATTCGAAAACTTGAGGAAAGCGGACTGGTTCGCCGGGAGCCTTCAACCACTGACACCCGTGCCATGCAAGTTCGGTTCACGGTCCCCGGACGCAAGCTTATTCACCGAGCCATCATCGCCGTCGAGCGTGCCGACGATGAATTCTTTTCCTGCCTCACGGAGCGACAGTTGGAATCCTGGAAGGCGCTGGCTATTTCTATCATCGATGGCAACAACGCATGACTACGCGCTACTGGATCGGCGTTGCATCGAGAGAACACGTCCAGCTCGGCGTGACTGGTGGATTCAGCCAGTTGAGCACGACATCGATGTTCAATCTAAATTAGCGCTGGAATTCACACATGCGTCATCGCCTGCTCGGCCTGCTGATCGGCGTGGTAGCTCGAGCGCACCATCGGCCCCACCGCGGCATGCAGAAAACCCATAGCCTGCGCGGTGCGCTCAAGCTGTGCAAACGTCTCCAGAGGCACGTAACGGCGCACCGGTAGATGGTCGCCCGACGGTTGCAGATATTGTCCCAGGGTGAGCATGTCGACCTTGTGCGCGCGCAGATCGTGCATGACCTGGATGATTTCCTCATCCTTCTCGCCCAGTCCCAGCATCAGCCCGGATTTGGTAGGCACCTCGGGGTGGCGTTCCTTGAACTGTTCCAGCAGATCCAGTGAGTGTTCATAGTCAGAACCCGGTCGCGCTTCGCGGTACAGCCGCGCAACGGTTTCCAGATTGTGATTCATGACATCGGGCGGCGCGGCATTCAGGATCTCAAGCGCGCGATCGACGCGACCACGAAAATCCGGCACCAGGATTTCGATGCGGGTCTGCGGCGAATGCGTGCGTATCGCCCGGATGCAATCAACAAAATGGCCGGCACCACCGTCGCGCAAATCATCGCGATCGACGCTGGTCACCACCACATAGGTCAGGCGCAAGCGGGCAATCGTCTGCGCCAGATGCAGTGGCTCATCCGGGTCGGGTGGTTTTGGGCGTCCGTGCGCAACATCACAAAACGGGCAGCGCCGGGTGCACACATCACCCAGGATCATGAAGGTCGCAGTGCCCTTGCCAAAACACTCGCCGATGTTCGGGCAGGAGGCTTCCTCGCAGACCGAATGCAGGTGGTTCTCGCGCAGAATCTGCTTGATCTCGGTAAAGCGCGAGCCGGGCAGCGGGGCGCGCACCCTGATCCAGTCGGGCTTGGCCAGTCGCTCGGCTGGCACGATCTTGATAGGAATGCGCGAGGTCTTGGCCGCATTCTTCTGCTTCTCACCGGGTAGGCTCATGGAACGGATCGGATCAGTTGAGTGAATTGCGCGGCCAGTTGCCGCCCCAGTTCGATCGGCGTGCGATCGATGCCCAGGGTCGCCGTCTGGGTGACGGCAAGCCCCGGATAACCACACGGATCAATGGCACCAAAAGGCGCCAGATCCATGCACACATTCAGCGCCAGGCCATGATAACTCGCGCCACGGCGCACCTTCAGCCCGAGTGCGGCAATCTTGGCATCGGCAACGTAGACCCCGGGTGCCCCGCTGCGTCGAATGGCCCGCACCTCGTAGCTCGCCAGCAAGTCGATCACCGACTGTTCGAGCAGCGCCACCAGTCGATGCACGCGCATCTGCCGGCGCACCAGATCAAGCAGCACGTACATCACCAACTGCCCCGGTCCGTGATAGGTGATCTGTCCGCCACGATCAATCTGCTCGACGGGGATGTCACTGTTCGCCGGCGCCAATCCACCGCGCGCGCCGAGGCCCAGCGTGTAGACCGGCGCGTGCTCGAGCAGCCAGATTTCATCGCGGGTATGCTCGTCGCGCGCCGCAGTGAAATGCCGCATCGCCTCAAACGTGGCGCGATAGGGCCGCTGCCCCAATTCGCGCACCAGAGGGTCATCTGGCGCGGTCACAACACCATCGATACCATCGGGTCATCGCACAACTCGCGATACAGCCGATCGAGTTGCTCACGCGATTGCGCATTGACAGTGAACGTGAGGCTCAAATAACGCCCTTCACGGCTGCTGCGCATCTCCAGTGTGTCGGCACGAAAGTCTGGCGCGTGCGTCTGCACAATGGCGAGGATGTGCTGCGCAAAGTCAGGTTGCGTGCGCCCCATCACCTTGATCGGAAAATCAACCGGAAACTCAAGCAGACTGGGCGCAAGATTGTCAGGTTCAGACACGAATGGGCTCTTCTAACCCGCAGCCGGGGTGCCGGCGAGCGCGGCCTCAACCGGGGCACCCGCCCGCGTCACGCCAGCCGAAGCGACGCCTTCTGCCCCGCTGCGCAAGTCTCGCTTGAATGCCTCGAACCACTCACTCATCTGCCGCCAGGCCGGTCCTGGGCGCCCGCTTCCAACCGGGTGACCGTCGAGTTCGGTGATTGCCAGAACTTCATTGGTCGAGGAGGTCAGCCACAACTCGTCGGCCTGCCGGGTCTGCGCTTCGGAGATGGGTGCAACTTTGACCGGCATGCCGTGTTGGTGCGCCAGCTCGAGCGTGATCTCGTAGGTAATGCCAGGCAGGATGAGATGATCGATCGGCGGTGCGAGCAGGGTGCCGTTCTCGATGACAAAAATATTGCTCGCCGCCCCTTCGGTCAGCCAGCCATCGCGAAACAGCACCGCCTCTTTGCAGCCGGCTTCGACGGCGGCCTGACGCAGCAGGCAATTGCCGAGCAAGGCGATTGATTTGATGTCACAGCGTTGCCAGCGGAAATCCTCCAGCGAGAGCGTACGCACACCGGCTGAGCGTTCTTCGGCCGAGGGCAATTTGAGCGGCCCCGACATCATGAAAACAGTGGGCTTGGTGACCGCCGGAAACGCGTGATTGCGCGGTGCGACGCCGCGGGTGATGTGCAGATAGATGGATTGATCGGCCCACGGGTGACGCTTGACCAGCTCAGCGAGCAACTGCGCCCATTCCTCATCGGTGTGCGGGTTCGGTAGCTTGATGGCCGCCAAGCTGCGCGCCAGACGCTGCAGATGGGCCGCCAGGCGCAGTGGCTTGCCGGCATACACCGGTATCACCTCATAGACGCCATCGCCGAAGATGAAGCCGCGATCGAGCACCGGCACCCGCGCATCCTCAAGCCGGAGATATTCACCATTCAAGTAGGCGATCTGCTCGGACACCGCGCCAGCCCCTATTTCATCCACAGGCGAATCGTATCCCACATCCGTCCGGCCAATCCGGCGACCGGCACTTCCTCGCGGGCAATCACCGGATATTCGCCGACGACCTTGCCCTCATAGCTCACCTTCAGCGTGCCCAGCCGTTGCCCGCGCGCAATGGGCGCCACCAGCGGTTGCTGGCTGGTGAGATCGGCGGTGAGCTTGTCGTTGCTGCCACGGGGAATGGCAACCACCACGTCCTGCGCCACGCCGGCCGTGACGGTGGGGGATTTGCCCTTCCACAGTGTGAGGGTGGAGACGGGCTTGTCTTTTTCCTGTACCCGGATGGTGTCAAACATCTGAAAGCCAAAATTGAGCAACAGTTGCGCTTCCTGCGTGCGCACGGCATTGGAGGGCGCATTGAGGACCACCGCCAGCATGCGCCGATCGGTGCGCTTGGCCGAGGCTATCAGGCAGTAACCGGCACTATCGGTGTGACCGGTTTTCAGGCCATCGACAGCGGGATCGAGCCACAGCAACCGATTGCGATTGGGCTGCGTGATGCCGTTGTAGCGGTATTCCTTGATCGAGTACAGCCCGTAGCGATCGGGAAATTCGCGAATGATCGCGCTGGCAATCACGGCAAGATCAAAGGCGGTTGAATAATGCTGTGGATCGGGCAGGCCGCTGGCGTTGACAAAGTGTGACCCGGTCAGACCGATGCGCTTGGCTTCGCTATTCATCAACTCGGCAAACCCGTCTTCGGTGCCCGCTACCACCTCAGCCAGCGCCACTGCTGCATCGTTACCTGACTGGATGATCATGCCGTGCAACAACTCATCGACCGTGACCGGCTTTTTCAAATCGATGAACATGCGTGATCCGCTTGTTTTCCAGGCGCGGGTCGATACCGGTACCTGCTGATCGAGCGTCAGTTTGCGATCCCGCAAGGCTTCGAATACCACATAGGCGGTCATCAGCTTGGTGAGCGAGGCCGGTTCGATGCGGTCTTGCGCCCCCTGGCTCGCAATCAGCTGATTGGCTGCCACATCAAGCAGCAGCCAGGACTTTGAGGCAAGCGGCGGCAACGACAGCGACTGCGCGAGCGCGACGTTGGACAGGACGAACATGGCCAGGGAAAGCAGCAGACGCGGCATGGCAGGGAGAGTCCTGAAGGACGAGGCGGGGGGGGATTTTAGCAAATGCGGGCATGCCGCCCGGTAATCAACTGGCCACGAGCTGTCGATGGCGGGCAATGCTCATCAAGGCGCCGATGGCGATGAACAGCGCTACCAGGGCGGTGCCCCCATAAGATATGAAGGGTAGCGGCACACCGACTACCGGCAGCACGCCCCCCACCATCCCCATATTGACCAGCGCATAGGTGGCAAGTGTCAGTACCAGCGATCCGCCAAGCAACCGGGCAAACAGGGTCGGTGCGTTCGATGCGATGACAAAGGCACGGGCGATGAGTGCGAGATACAGAACGCTCAGCAGGGCGATGCCGGCCAGACCAAATTCCTCGGAGAACACCGCGAAGATGAAGTCGGTATGGCGCTCAGGAATGAATTCCAGATGGGTCTGGGTGCCGTTCAGCCAGCCTTTTCCGAACAGACCGCCGGAGCCCACCGCAATGGTTGACTGGATGGTGTGGTAGCCGGCCCCCAGTGGGTCCTGCGTCGGATCGAGAAGTATCAACAGACGCCTGCGCTGATAGTCATGCAGCAATGACCAGACGAAAGGCGTGGAGGCGAGCCCTGCCACGACCAGTGCCAGCAGGACGCGCCAGGACAGGCCAGCGAGGAAAATCACGTAGCAGCCAGCCGCAGCCACGAGCAAAGCCGTGCCGAGGTCAGGTTGCCGCAAGATGAGCGCCGTGGGTACCAGCAACAAGGCACCCGCAATCACAAAATCACCGCCGCGCAGCGCCTGTGACTGACTGCGTTGATGAAAGAACCAGGCGAGCATCAGTGGCGCACCCAGTTTCATGATCTCGGAGGGCTGTATGCGCATGAAGCCCAAGCTGAGCCAGCGCCGCGCACCGTTGACCACCTCACCTTGCAGCGCCACCAGCACCAATAGCAGCAGACCGCCGGCAAAGATTGGCACCGCCCAGTGCATCAATTGGGTTGGCGTAAGGCGTGCCACCAGCCACATGGCAAGCATTCCGACTGCGATATTGATGAGCTGCGCATTGAACCGGGACGGTGTGTCGATGGTGGCGCTGTAGAGCGTGACCAGACCCACCATCACGATCAACAGCACGATGGACAGCAGCGGGACATCAAGCGGATCGAAGGCCCAGTGCAGCCATCCCGTGTTGGGTGAAACACCGGTCATGCGGGAGTCACCTTGCATTGACTCTACTCCACGCCTTCAGTTGGTTGCAGCTCGGGCATTGACTCCGGAATCTTGCCGAGCAGATAGCTGTCGAGCACGATACGGGCAATGGGTGCAGCCGTGCCACTGCCCGAACCGCCATTCTCCACCAGCATGCCGAGCGCGATGCGCGGATTTTCTGCCGGGGCGAATGCAACAAACAGTGCGTGGTCGCGGTATCGCTCATTGATACGCTGGGCATCGTAGCGCTCGTTCTGCTTGATTGCGATCACCTGAGCGGTACCGGTCTTGCCAGCGAAGCTGTAGGCACTGTTGAGGCCCGCTGCGGCAGCCGTGCCCCCAGGCCGCATCACATCGACCATCGCCTGCTTGACCAGATCCATCCACCGCTGATCGAGCGAGATCGAGCGTAACGGATCGCTCGCCACCGCATGGCGCTCGCCGGTGCGCGGGTCCTGGATAAAGCGGGCCAGATGCGGCTGGAACATCACACCATTGTTGGCTAACGTTGCCACTGCAAGGGCGAGTTGTATCGGCGTGGCAGTGAAGTAGCCTTGACCGATCGCCACCGAAATCGTGTCGCCGCTGAACCATTTCTGGTGCAGATGTTCGCGCTTCCAGTTCTGCGAGGGCAGTACACCGACGCGTTCGCCTTCCAGATCGATGCCGGTCTTTGCCCCAAAGCCAAACTGACTCAACAGACCGTGAATCGCATCGATGCCAACATCGTTACCGACGCCGTAGTAATAGGTATCGCAGGATTGAACAATCGAGCGTTGCAGATCGACCCGGCCATGTCCACCCACTTTCCAGTCGCGCCAGCGGTGCGTCACGCCCGGGAGAGTGAAGTAACCCGGATCATCAATGGCATATTCCGGCGTGCGCTTGCCGGTCTGCAGCGCAACGAGCGCCATGAACGGCTTTACGGTGGAGCCGGGCGGATAGGTGCCCGCCAGCGCGCGATTGGTGAGTGGGCGATCGGGACTGTTGTTGAGGGCGTCCCAGTGCTGCGGATCAATGCCTTCGACAAACAGATTGGGATCGAACCCGGGGTGGGAGACAAACGCGAGCACACCACCGGTCGAGGGTTCAATCGCTACCAAGGCGCCGCGATAATTGCCAAAGGCGCGTTCTGCGACTGCCTGTAAGCGGGTGTCGAGCGACAGTTCAATATTGCTGCCAGGCACCGGCGGCGTTGAACTCAAGGTGCGAATCGAGCGCCCGTTGGCATCGATTTCAACTTGCGCCGAACCGGTGGTGCCATGCAGCTCATGCTCGTAGGACGCCTCAAGGCCGGTCTTGCCGATGTAATCAGTGCCTCGATAGCTCTCGAGTTGATCGCTTTCCTCCAGATGTTTGATGTCGCGTCCGCTGATGCGACCGATATAGCCGATCGCATGTGAGGCGAGTGTCTGCAGCGGATATTCGCGGAAAAGCCGCGCACGAATTTCAACCCCGGGAAACTGGTAGCGGTTGGCCGCGAAGCGGGCCATTTCCTCATCGCTGAGCCGCGTGCGGATCGGCACGCTGCCCGCGCCGCGGGTCTCATCCATCAGCCGCTTGAACTGGCGCCGGTCGCGGCTGTCAACGCGCACCACCTTTGCCAGCCGGGTAATCGTGTCCTCGATGTCGGTGGTCTTCTTGCTGTTGATTTCGAGCGTGTAGGCGGAATAATTGCGTGCCAGCACGACGCCGTTGCGATCCAGAATCAGCCCGCGCGCCGGGGCCACCGGGACGAGCGCGATCCGGTTGTCCTCTGCGCGTGTCATGTAGTACTCGTGCTGCACTACCTGCAAATAGACAAAGCGGGCGAGCAATGCGCCAAAGCCGCACAGCACCGCCAGGGCGCTGATGGTGAGTCGGATCTGAAAGCGCAGCCGTTCGCGCTGCGGCGGATTCCACTGGGCCATGACAGGTGGCTTGCTCAGTGCGGCGTGGTCGGATGCTCGCGCGCCTGCTCACCGAGCTGGTGCAGGAGCGAGAGGACGGGCCACAGCGCCGCAGCACTCAGGCATCCGATGAAATAAGACCAACCGGGAAATGTGCCACCGGCTGCCATCCCGAGAATGAGCAAGAGTATTTGATTGAGCAAGAGCAGCAACACGACATGGACTGCCTGCGCCCACAGACCGAAGCCGAGCACCCGGCGCGACAACACGATACCGCCATACGCAAGCACGCTGTAGGCAAGCGCATGCTGCCCGATCAGCACTCCGTTGGCAGCATCCATCAACAAACCGAGGAAGAAGGCACTACCGACATTGACCCGGCGTGACTCGTGGATCGCCCAGAACAGGACCGCAAGACTGACCAGATCGGGAATGCCGCGCATGTCGTGCCATGGCAGCAGATCGAAGAGCACGGCAACGAATAGCCACAGCACGATGGCTCGGGTTGGCGTGCGCCCGGGCAGCGCCTGACCGCCCGGCCCATAGGTGCCCGATTGCGCGACCGGTTGTATCGGGTTGGCGCTCATGGTGAGGTTGCCTCGGGTGCGCGGCGGGCATTGCGCGCGCCGCGCGCGCGCGCGCTGCGCACCGGTGCGGCCTCCTCCGGATAGGCAGCCGGGGCCGTCTGGGCCGTGGTGAGCACCAGTAGCTCGGCCCCTTTGCCGGGGCCGCCTTTGGGGGCGCACAGGACCCTGGCAAATTGCACCGCCGAATCGCGATCGATATGCGTCACCCTGGCCACTGGCAAGCCGGCGGGGAACACCCCGTCAATGCCCGAAGTGGTGAGCTCATCACCAACCACGATCTCGGCATTCATCGCCATATAGCGCAACTCCATGGTTGAGCCATCGCCCGAGCCGAACGCCACGGCACGCAGCCCATTGCGCAGGACTTGCACCGGGATCGATTGTTCCTTGTCGAGAACCAGGGTGACCTCGGCCACCAGGGGATGCACGCGGGTGACCTGCCCGATCAGTCCATCGGCATCAATGACCGGCTGCCCGGGTGCCACCGCCGCCTGCGAGCCCTTGTCGATGATTACTTTGCGGGTGAACGGATCGCGCCCGGTGTAGAGAATCTGTGCCACCACCGCGCCTGGATTGGCACGCTCGCGTGCACCCAGCAGCGCACGCAGGCGCTCGTTATCGGCGCGGATTGCCTCCAGCACCAGAAGATCGCGGGCGGCGCGCAGCTTGTCTTCGCGCAGCGAGGCATTGTCCTGTTGCAACCGGGTCTGATTGACCAGAAAGCCGCTCACCGAATGGAACAGATCGGCTGGCGCGCCAGCAATGCGCTGCAAGGGATAGCTCAACCACAGCAGGCCCTGGCGCAACGGCCCCATGTAACCAAATCGGGCGTCAAACACCATCAGCACGATGGCAAAGGTGCCAAAGAACAGCAATCGCACCAGCGGCGAAGGACCACGGACAAAAAGGGGCGGGGAATTGGCCTGCATTGCGGTGGGTCGCTCCGCGCTGCGGCGGCTATTCGCTGGCGAAAATGCTGCCGAGCTTGTCCATGCGCTCCAGGGCGCGGCCGGAGCCACGCACCACGCAGGTCAGGGGATCGTCAGCGATCACCACCGGAAGGCCGCTTTCCTCCATGAACAATCGGTCGATATCGCGTAGCAGTGCGCCGCCCCCGGTCAGCACCAGCCCTTTGTCGGCGATGTCGGCACCAAGTTCGGGCGGGGTTTGTTCCAGCGCGATCTTGACGGCTGAAACGATCTGATTGAGCGGCTCGGTGAGCGCTTCCAGTATTTCGTTGGAGCTGATCGTGAAGCTGCGCGGAATGCCTTCGGCCAGGTTGCGGCCGCGCACTTCGATCTCGCGTACTTCCGAGCCGGGGAATGCCGAGCCGATCTGCTTCTTGATCTGTTCGGCCGTTGCATCGCCAATCAGCATGCCGTAATTGCGCCGGATGTAATTGACGATTGCTTCGTCGAATTTGTCACCACCGACCCGTACGGAACCCGAATAGACCATGCCGCCCAGGGAAATCACACCGACCTCGGTGGTGCCCCCGCCAATGTCAACCACCATCGATCCGGTGGCCTCGGCGACCGGAAGATCGGCGCCAATGGCCGCGGCCATCGGTTCTTCGATCAGAAATACCTGGGAGGCCCCGGCGCCTTGCGCGGCCTCGCGGATCGCGCGGCGCTCAACCTGGGTTGACCCGGAGGGCACGCAAATGATGATGCGCGGGCTGGGTGAGAGCAGCCGCGAGGTATGCACCCGGCGGATGAACTGCTTGATCATCTGTTCGGTGACCGTGAAATTGGCAATGACGCCATCTTTCATAGGGCGTATCACTTCGATATTGCCCGGTGCCTTGCCCAACATCAGCTTGGCTTCGCGGCCGACTTGCAGAATGGTTTTCTTGCCATTCGGCCCACCCTCTTCGCGGATGGCCACCACCGAAGGCTCATCGAGCACAATGCCTTTGCCCCGCATATAGATCAGGGTGTTGGCGGTGCCCAGATCAATGGCAAGGTCATCGGAAAAATACGCGCGCAGAAAGCCGAACATGGTGTGATGGACGCTCAGTAGACGGGTTAGAGGCGCACGGATCGGGCATTGGTTGGCGCTGTGCCACTGGGTGCGACGGGCCGCGCGGCGTAAGCCGGGCACGCCGACCAGGGGGCCTGATCGGCACACCTGCTTGTCCCTTATAATAGCGGATTTTCGCTATCTCCTTGCATCCCAATGCGCGGAGATGCCCTTTCGCGCAACCGCACACATACCCCCATGGCCCTTGATGAAGCTGCTGTCAGGCGTATCGCCCTGCTTGCCCGAATTGCACTGAGCGATGCCGAAATCGACACCTTGCAGGGTGATTTGAACGGAATCCTCGGCATGATAGAAACCATGCAGGCGGTCGACACACGCGGCATCGAGCCGATGGCGCATACCGTTGACATGCACGCCCGGCTGCGCGCCGATGAGGTGACCGAGACCGATCGCCATGTCGAATTCCAGGCTTTGTCAGGGCAGACCGAAGACGGGTTGTACCTGGTGCCGCGGGTGATTGAATGACCGTGCGCCAAGCCTCATGAGTGACGCGATGATGGACGCCGGGCTTGGTGCAATGGCGCGCGCGCTCGGCCGTGGCGAGGTATCGAGCGTCGAACTGACTCGGGCCCTGCTTGCACGCATCGATCAGCTTAATCCGGGTCTGAACGCCTTCATCAGCATCGACCCCGAGCTGAGCCTCGCCCAGGCCGCCGCGGCCGATCAGCGCATTGCACGCGGTGCAGCGGGCCCGCTCACCGGCGTGCCGATCGCGCACAAGGACATTTTCATGACCCGCGGGCGGCGCACGACCTGCGGCTCACGCATGCTGGCCGATTTCGTTGCGCCCTACGACGCGCATGTGGTCGAGCAACTGGATGCGGCCGGCGCGGTCACTCTGGGCAAGCTCAATATGGATGAGTTCGCCATGGGTTCATCCAATGAAACCTCGCATTTCGGGCCGGTGCGCAATCCGTGGGACCCGAGTCGGGTGCCAGGCGGCTCATCGGGCGGATCGGCCGCCGCAGTCGCCGCGCGCATGGTGCCGGCCGCCACCGCCACCGACACCGGCGGATCGATTCGCCAGCCGGCGGCCCTGTGCGGGGTATCGGGGCTGAAACCCACCTACGGCGTGGTGTCGCGCCACGGCATGATTGCCTACGCCTCGAGCCTGGATCAAGGCGGACCGATCGCCCGCAGTGCCGAGGATCTGGCCCTGCTGCTCAACGCCATGGGTGGCCATGATCCGCGCGATTCGACCAGCCTGGAGCGCCCGGCCGAGGACTATCGACGTGATCTGGCACTTGATCTCAAAGGGGTGCGGATCGGCTTGCCACGCCAGTACTTCGCCGACGGAATGAGCCCGGATGTGCGTGTCGCGGTGGAGGCGGCCGTTGCCCAGTTGCAGCAACTGGGAGCGGACTGCCGAGAGGTTGATCTGCCGAACATGGCGCTTTCATTGCCAGCCTACTATGTGATCGCACCGGCCGAGGCCTCGTCCAATCTGTCGCGCTATGACGGGGTGCGCTACGGGCATCGCGCGAGTGGGTATCGCGACCTGCTCGACATGTATCAGCGCACCCGTGCCGAAGGATTTGGTGCCGAGGTGCGCAGGCGTATCCTGGTGGGCACGTTTGTCCTCTCGCATGGCTACTACGATGCCTATTATCTTCAGGCGCAGCGGGTGCGGCGACTGATTGCCGAGGACTTTCGCGCCGCCTTTGCCCAGTGCGATCTGCTCGCCGGACCGACCAGTCCAAGCGTGGCCTTTGCTCTCGGTGAGCGCTCGACCGATCCATTGCAAATGTATTTGTCTGACATTTACACGATTGCGCCGAATCTGGCCGGTTTGCCCGCAATGTCCATCCCTTGCGGACTGGGCGATGGCGGCCTCCCGGTGGGTCTGCAACTGGTCGGCAACTATTTTTCCGAGGCGCGCATGCTGGGTGTGGCCAGTGCGTATCAACGCGCAAGCGACTGGCATCTGCGGGTGCCGCAGGGGCTTGCCACGCGTGCTGCAGAGGCAGGCGATGGCGCCGCTCAGCCCGCCGCTACCGAACGCAATTGAGGCCCGCCATGGATTGGGAAATCGTCATCGGTCTGGAGACTCACGCGCAGCTCTCCACACACTCCAAGATGTTCTCCGGTGCATCCACGGCGTTTGGCGCCCCACCCAATGCGCAGGCATGCGCAATCGACATTGCCCTGCCGGGTGTGCTGCCGGTGATCAATCGCGCGGCGGTGGATCGCGCCGTGCGGTTCGCGCTGGCCGTCGGCGGTCAGATCAGCCCACGCTCGGTATTTGCGCGCAAGAACTACTTCTACCCGGATCTGCCCAAGGGCTACCAGATCAGCCAGTATGAAGTGCCGGTGGTGGTCGGCGGCTCGATCCGTATCGAGACCGCGGCCGGGGTGAAGATCGTCCAGCTCACCCGTGCGCATCTGGAGGAGGACGCCGGCAAGTCGCTGCACGAGGACTTCCACGGCGCGACCGGCATTGATCTGAATCGTGCTGGCACACCACTGCTTGAAATCGTCACCGAGCCGCAAATGTCGTCGGCCGACGAGGCAGTGGCCTACGCACGAACGCTGCATGCGCTGGTGCGCTGGATCGATGTGTGTGATGGCAACATGCAGGAAGGCTCGTTTCGCTGCGATGCCAACGTATCGGTGCGTCGTCGCGGCGATAAGCGTCTGGGCACTCGCTGTGAAATCAAGAATCTGAATTCGTTCCGCTTTCTGGATCAGGCGATTCGTCATGAGGCAACGCGGCAGATCGAGCTGATTGAATCGGGCGGTCGGGTCGTTCAGGAAACGCGCTTGTACGATCCCGATCGTGGCGAGACGCGGCCGATGCGATCGAAAGAGGACGCGCACGATTATCGCTATTTTCCTGACCCCGACCTGCCGCCATTGGTGATCGACGCCGCCTGGGTCGAGCAGGTGCGTGCCGCGCTGCCTGAATTGCCTGTGGCGCGGCGTGATCGATATGAGCGCGAATGGGCGTTGTCGGGCTATGACGCCGCCACGCTCACCCAGTCGCGCGAAATGGCTGATTACTTTGAACAGGTGGTGGCCGCAGTCGGCGGCGCGGCACAGGCCAAACTGGTTGCGAATTGGGTAAGTGGCGAACTGGCCGCAGCGCTCAATCGTGACACGCTCGAGATGAGCGATAGCCGGGTCAGCGCGCTTGCGCTGGGCGGCCTGCTGGGTCGTGTGATCGACGGCACGATTTCGGGCAAGATCGCCAAAGAAGTATTCGACGCCATGTGGTCCGCTGGCGCAGTCGAGTCCGCTGCCGCGGATCGGATTATTGCTGACAAGGGTTTGCGTCAGATCAGTGATTCGGGCGCGCTGGAGGCGATCATTGCCGATATCCTGCGCGCGAATCCGGGTCAGGTGGCCGAGGTGCGCGCCGGCAAGGAAAAGGCCTTTAATTTCCTGGTCGGGCAGGCGATGAAAGCCACCCGTGGCAAAGGTAATCCGGCTGCCATCAACACCTTGCTGCGAAAAGCGCTGGCCGATTGATCAGGGGGCCGGTGTGCCCTTGTTGGCCGCCATGAGCTCGATGTAGTGGCGCTTGTCTTCGTCAAAGCGATGACTGATGTCGCGAATCTCGCCGCGTTTGCTCTCGACCAGCGCAGCCAGGGTCTTGAAGTCAAAGGTCGCGCTGGAGAGCTTGTCGGCAAGCTCGGGTGGCACCGGCTTTGGCTGCAATGCGGCCACATCGGCTTGCAGCCGCTGGCGTAACCGCCCTGCCGCGATCATGCGGCTTTGCGCATCGCGCAGTTCGCTCAGCGGATCGCGCAACGAATATTCGCGTGCATCGTCGATTTCCTTCACGCTGTTGTAGATCGCCATCAGCGCCATATTGCGTCGTTGCAATGCCTGCTCTTCCCGACTGATTGGTTCGGGGGCTTTGGTTGCGTGATCGGTACCCTTTCCGGCGGCTGTAGCGGCATCGGCTTTGGGTGCCGTCAGGTGGGTGCCGCTCTTGCTTATCCGCTCGGATTGCCGCATCCCGATCTCAGGCAGCTGAGTGTCGCGATAGACCACCGTGCCGTCGGTTTCCACATAACGGTAGAGGGTCTGACCCCAGGCTTGCGGCAACCCGAACGCCGCCAGCAGCATGACAACCAGCGCAGCCACAGAGCGGCGTGCGCCGACGCGACGCGCCGAGAATTCCGTAGGTGACTGCCGGATGTGCATGGGTCAGTTTTGCTTAGGTCGAGAATTGACTGCGGCCAGCTTGAAATTTGAAATCGGGTACTGCGGGATTCACTACTGGATGCACGCACTGAACGCCGTTGCGCGGGCGCTGCCCATTTACCTCTGCCTATTATGCCGTTGCTATCGATCTATGGCATCTCTAAATCGATCTGGCAGCTAGACCGAAATGCCAACATCCGCACAAAACCGGGGGTCAGTCCGTCCACTCATAGTCAACCAATAAAGGTGCATGGTCACTGAAGCGACTCGTGGTATAGACGCTGGCGGCGCGCGCCGTCTGAGCGAACGCCGGACTTGCGATCTGATAGTCGATTCGCCAGCCCACATTGTTGGCGCGCGCCTGGCCGCGATTACTCCACCACGTGTAGGCCTCTCCCGTGGTGCTGGGATGCAAGTGCCGATAGACATCGATCCAATCGAGTTCGTCCAGCACGCGGGACAGCCATGCGCGCTCTTCGGGCAGAAAGCCGCTGTTCTTCAGATTACCCTTCCAGTTCTTGAGATCGATCGGGTGATGCGCGATATTCCAGTCACCGCACAGGACCACCTCGCGCCCGCTCTGGCGGAGCGATCGCAGCGTGGGGAAGAAGGCGTCCATGAAGGCAAATTTTGCTTCCTGCCGCTCGGGCGAACTGGAGCCCGAAGGCAGGTAGACCGAAATCACGCTGAGATTGTCGAAATCAGCGCGCAAATAGCGGCCTTCGGCGTCAAATGTGGCGTGGCCTATACCTTCGATCACCCGGTCGGGTGCCCGGCGAGAGTACAGTCCAACGCCGCTGTAGCCCTTTTTCTCGGCGCAGTGAAACACGCCCTGATAGCCCGTCGGGGCGCGCATCATCGATGTCAGATCGGCAGGCTGCGCCTTTAGCTCCTGTACGCACACGATGTCAGGGTGCGAGCTGAGCATCCATTCAAAGAAGCCCTTGCTGGCCGCCGAACGCACGCCATTGAGATTGGCACTGACAATTCTGATCATGCCGGGGGTTCCCGTGTTGTGGCCTGTGCCTGGCTTAGCGCGCGTTCAATCGCAAGCGTGCGAGCCTGCTCAATGGCCGGTGCAATCGCTTCAGGATGTTGTGTTGCGATGAGTGCGGTATTCACACCTTCACTAGCGCTGAGCGCATGTGACAGTCGGGCCGCCCACGGCGCTGCGGCCAGACTCACGCCAGCCAGGTCAGCGCAGACCGCGCACAGGGCCTGCAGGCGCTGCGGGCGACGGTACGCGTCAGCCTCGCGCAACAGGGTGCTGAGCGTTGCCGCGTCGGCGGTCGCACTGCTCACCACGCGGGCACGCAGACGCACGCTGAGCGCAAGCAGATCGCGACAATCAACCGGCACCCGCAGATGCCGGCTCAGCCGCGTCGCGCCGGCATCATCGGCAACCCCTCCTAGCCAGGCGCTGTAGCGTTCCGCCAGACTGGCGCCGCGAGCTGCCGCACGGGTCAATGCGGCGACCGCTTGCGTCGATCCGGCTTGCGGGCAATCGGGCAGCAAGCGCGTCAGCGCGTCACAGTCTGTCAGCACGGCGAGCATGCGCTCGGGCCGGGGCTCCATCAATCCGCGCGAGAATTCCTGCCACACGCGCTCAGGCACCAGATGATCGACTTCGCCCTGATCCACCATCTGACACAGGAGGCGTTTGGTATCAGCTGCAACAGTGAAGTCGAATCGGGCAGCAAAGCGCGCCACCCGCAGCAGTCGCACGGGGTCCTCAACGAAGGCCGGACCGACATGGCGCAGGATGCCGGCGCGCAGGTCTTGCTCGCCCTGACAGGGGTCGATCAGTTCGCCGGTAAGTTCGTCGCGCGCCATTGCGTTGATGGTGAGATCACGCCGGACCAGGTCATCGGCCAGGCTGACATCGGGGGCTGCGTGGATGACAAAGCCGTGATAGCCCGGTGCCGATTTGCGTTCAGTGCGCGCGAGGGCATATTCCTCCTGCGTCTGCGGATGAAGAAATACCGGAAAGTCACGGCCGACCGGGCGATAACCCAGATCGATCATCTCCTGCGGGGTGGCACCCACCACCACATGGTCACGATCCTTGATCGCAAGCCCGAGGAGTTGATCGCGGACCGCGCCGCCAACTGTGTAGATTTTCATTCACCCGTGTCGGGCAGCACGGAAACGCAGTCGATCAAAGCGAGAGTGCAGGTTAGCGTTGGCCAGATAGCCTGGCACCACCGCCTCTAGCGCCGTGGCGCCCAGGCCGAATGGCAATGGTGCATCCGACACGCTGTCCACCGTCATCGAATAGACGTTGTCACGCGATAACATGCGACCCGGCATCCATTCCATCATCCAGGCCTGGATCAAGGATAGAGTCTTGGACAAACCGATGATAGGGCGAGGGTGAGCACTTACATTACCCACCATCTCGACCAGCTCCAGCAAACTGTAGACACGCGGACCGACCAGGTCGTAGGTCTGACCTGTCGCGCGCTCGTCGGTAAGTGCGGCGACCACTGCGTTGGCTACATCTTCGACATAGACCGGCTGAAAGCGCGCCTGCGGCATTGCCAGTGGGAGCACCGGAAACGCGCGCAGCAAGTGTGCGAACAAGGATAGAAAACGATCACCGGGGCCGAACACGACCGACGGCCGCAAGACGGTGACCGCGACCGACGGGCTGGTTGCGAGGGCCTGCTCTCCGGCTGCTTTGGATCGCAAATAGCCACTGGGTGCATCAGCGGAGGCACCCAGTGCACTCAGGTGAACGAGGCGTTTGACCCCGACCCGCTCGCACGCGCCCACTAGGTGCCGTGGCAAGTCTTCATGCGCGCGCTTGAAATCAGGGCCAAACGGGCGCCCCGAACGACTGTGCAGCACACCGACCAGGTTGATGACTGCCGAGCAGCCACTGACCAGCCGCGCGAGCGTTGGCTCATCATGAATGTCCGCGCTGATCAACTCGACGGTTGGCAGCAGGATCAGGTCGCGCTTGGCGCGCTCCCGACCACGCGTTGGGACGATCACCGTGTGTTGATCGCGCACGAGTCGTTGCGCGACATGACGCCCGATAAAACCTGATCCACCCAGCAACAAAATACGAGACATGAATTCAACCTGAGAGGGCAAAGGACACGATGGGCTGATTCTACGCAATTCGCAAGACATCACCGTGCGGCGACTGTGGGCAGCAGCTGCTTGAGTGACAAGGGTTCGGTGCCCAGGACCTGCGCATACAGACAGGCGTTGGCCAGCACCCGCTTTACATAGTCGCGGGTTTCGTTAAAGGGTATGGTTTCGGCATACACAGCACCCTCGAGCGGATGATCGGCGCGCCAGCGCTCGGCCCGGCCAGGGCCCGCGTTGTAGGCGGCCGACGCGAGCAAGGGCTGACCGTCGAGTCGATCAAATACATCGCGCAGATAGCGGGTGCCCAACCGTATGTTGGTATCGACATCGCTCAGATCAGGTGCGCGCATACCGACTTGCTGCGCAACCAGCCTGGCGGTCGAGGGCATCAGTTGCATCAGGCCAATGGCGCCGGCTGACGATCGAATGTCGGGAACGAAGCGGCTTTCCTGGCGTGCCACGCCAAGTACCCAGGGTTCAGACAGCCCTTCGGCATGCGCATGGCGCTGGAACACGGTTTCAAATGGTGCCAAAAACCGCAAGGTGAAGTCGTGCGCATCGCGGGTCAATTCGGCTGTGTTGATCGCGCGATCCCACAATTGACGCGTACGCGCAAACTCAGCCATCGCCAGCAGCCGCTGATCATCGGCACCGCGCGCTGCCCAAATCCATTCGCGTACGGCCTCGCTGCGCAAGCCGACCCGAAACAGTGCGACGGCACGCTGTACCGCCGGTTCCTGCCCGACTGCCGCAATCGCTGGGTCGCTGGGCGTCACCGCTGTCACCGGCAATGCAAGCGGCCGTCCCAGTTCTTCGGCAGCGAGCAGGCCATAGAAATGCGGCTGGGTGGCAATGCGTTCATAGGCCGCACGTGACTCACCCTGACGACCCTGTGCGGCTAAAGCTCTGCCAGACCAGTATATCCAGGTGGCTTCGGCGCGCAGCGCGGTCGGCATGTGGTCTATCGTCGTAGCCAACTGCGACCAGTCACTCTCACGCAAGGCAGCGCGTGCACGCCAGGCCCATTGTTCGTTGCTTAACTGTGACTCATCGGCGACGGCGAACCAGGTCATGGCATCGGTGTGGTGATTGAGCGCCGAGGCGAGGCCGATTTGTCCGGCGACAAATGCCGCTGCCTCGGTGCCCAGGCGCTTTTGCTGTGCTTGATCCAGCAGGCTCGCGGCGACCTGCGGCTGCGCTCGCGCAAGGCGGGTGAAGGCGATCAACAGCAGTTCGCGCGATGCGCGCTGATCTGCCAGCAGTTTTGCCGTGGTGACGAATTTGGCCGATGAATTCCACGCGCCGTTGAGCAGATGCGGCTCAGGGCGTTCGCCCGCCGGTAGCCACGACAGTGCCTGTTGCACCCCGGTGAGCGAACCGGCATCGGTCATCAGGTGGGCGCGCTGCCACGCCTGCTCGCTGGTCACTCCGCTGCCGTTGCGCTGGCCCGCGCTCATCAGTGCCGCACATTGCTCGGGCAGGGCGCGCGGCAGGGCAAGCAGCGCAGCCGGCTTCACTACAGTTGCCACATCACCGGCCTGCAGGCGGGCTCGCTGGACGAGGCACTCAAGGTCAATGTCCTCATGCGTTGTGAGACGTTTTGCTTCGTCACTGAGGGCAGCCCAGTCCGCGCGGCGGCCCAGAGCGCGCAGCCAGTCGGCGCGCAATCGCTCGGCTGCCAGCGAACCCGATTCACGCGCAAGAAACCCCTGCACGGTTGCAGCATCGATCGAATCAATGACAAGGGCATACTGCCAATATTCAACCCAGCCGGCGAGAACATGACCGCGAGTCCGCGGCGCGACTTGCTCAAGACGCCGACGGTTGCGACTGCGCCAGGCAGCCACCGCTTCAATCACCGCGTCATCCGGTGTTGTCGCCTCGGCTCGCGGGCGCGGCGCATCGACAGTCGCATCCGGTGCCGGTACGGGAACACTGCCCCCACGGGACGTCGCTTGCGTCTTTTGCCCGGCCACGGCGCTGGTGGCTGCCAGGGTGCCGGTCAGCGCGATCAATCCGGCCAGGCACAGGCAGATGAGCCTGGCGGCCGCCTGGTGGCGGCTAACGACTAGAATCGTCCGGGCCGGTGAACCAACCCATGAGCCATCCACCATCGAGACCCCATCTGCATGAGCGCGCAATCCCCGCCAGAAGCACAAGACGGCGCCGCCGACGAACCAGGATCGCCGTCCTGGCGCAAGCGCGAGCGCACACGTCTGGTCGCGGCGCGTGAAGCCGTTCAACCTGGCGTGCTCACGGTCTGGCGTGCGGCGATCGATCGACATCTGCTGGCTGCGTTTTCGGATCTTCATGAGGGCATTGTGGGGTTCTGCTGGCCGTATCGCAATGAGTATGATCCGCGTCCGCTGCTGGCGCGACTGCGTGCAAGCGGGACGAACACGGCACTGCCGGTGGTCATTGGACCGCGATTACCGCTCGAGTTCCGTATTTGGCGTCCGGGGGATGTGCTGGCGCGTGGGGTCTATGACATTCCCTATCCTGCGTACGGCGCGGTACGGGTACCCGATACCCTGCTGGTGCCGATGAACGGTTTTGATGAAGCCGGCTATCGCCTGGGTTATGGCGGCGGGTACTTCGATCGAACCCTGGCAGCCCTGCCGCACCGCCCTCGCGTGATTGGCATTGCCTACGACATGGCCATCATGCCAAGCATCTATCCGCTGGCGCACGATATCCCGATGGACTGGATCGTCACCGAATCCGGCGTACGCGAGGGGCGTGCAGCGGTTTATTTGAGAAACAGCCGATAGGCCGGATTGAGTGTCTCATCCACGTGGGGATAGCCAAGCCCGGCCAGAAATCGCTGGAACGCTGCCTTGCGACCACCTGGCACCTGCATGCCAACCAGCACGCGACCTGAGTCAGAGCCATGATTGCGGTAGTGAAACAAGCTGATGTTCCAGTCACCACGCATCGCATCGAGAAAACGCAACAGGGCGCCGGGGCGCTCCGGGAACTCGAAGCGATAGAGCAATTCGTCGTCGCTGCCTGGTGCGTGGCCGCCAACCAAATGGCGCACATGCAATTTCGCCATCTCGTTGTCAGACAGGTCGAGTGTCTCAAGTCCAGCCGCCCGCAGCCGGGCAATGATGCGCTGCTTCTCGCTGATATCGGTGATTTGCAATCCGACAAACACGTGCGCCGAACCAGGGTCGGCAATACGGTAGTTGAATTCAGTGACGCTGCGCGAACCAATCAGTGCACAAAACGCACGAAAGCTACCGGGTCGTTCCGGAATCGTGACCGCCAGGATGGCTTCGCGGTGCTCACCCACCTCGGCGCGCTCGGCCATGAAACCGAGCCGATCAAAATTGGTGTTGGCGCCGCAGGCCACGGCGACGAATTGCTGCCCGCGCAGTTTGTTGCGCTCGGCATAGAGTTTGGCCCCGGCAATGGCGACCGCGCCGGCCGGTTCGAGAATGCTGCGGGTGTCTTCAAACACATCACGAATCGCCGCGCAGATCGCGTCGGTATCGACCAGCAGGATGTCATCGACCAGTGCCCGTGTGATCCGGAAGGTTTCACGTCCTACCTGGCGAACCGCTATGCCATCGGCAAACAGCCCGACCTGACGCAGCGTCACCCGACGGCCGGCGGCGATTGAACGCGCCATCGCGTCGGAGTCCACCGTCTGCACGCCGATCACTTTGACCCCTGGGGTGACCCGCTTCACATAGCTGGCGATGCCCGAGATGAGTCCGCCGCCGCCGATCGCAACAAAAATTGCATCGATCGGTGCGCGCGCCTGACGCACGATTTCCATGCCGATCGTGCCTTGGCCGGCAATCACATCCGGATCATCAAAAGGATGGACGAAGGTGAGACCCCGCTCGCGTTCGAGCAATCGTGCTTGCGCATAGGCCTCGCTGTAGGAGTCGCCGTGCAGAATCACCTCGGCCCCGCGCCGCGTCACCGCATCGATCTTGATGCGCGGGGTAGTGGTTGGCATCACCACCAGGGCACGACAGCCCAGGCGTTGTGCCGACAGGGCGACACCCTGTGCGTGATTACCCGCCGATGAGCAGATCACGCCACGCGTCAACACGGCGGGGTTCAGGTGCACCATCTTGTTATAGGCCCCGCGCAGCTTGAACGAGAACACCGGTTGCAGGTCTTCGCGTTTCAGCCAGATCTGGTTACGGGTGCGTTCGGACAGGGTGCCGGCGAGCTCAAGCGGGGTCTCGATGGCTACATCGTAGACCCGCGCACGCAGGATGCGCTCCAGATAATCATTCATCAGCGAAAGGATTCATAACCGGTTGGTGCCTTGGCCGGGCAGACTCAGCCAACTGCCCGCAACGGCGCCGGGACGTGGCCGCGCGGAAGATTGGGGAACAGATTCTCGGGCAGGCGCTGCACGTGATCCAGCACCTCTTGCGAGGAGATCACATCGGCATACTTGGCATGCATGTCACACAGATTGATGGCATGCGAGGCCTGCGATCGATCAAAGCAGCCGTCCTCGGCGACGGTCACCCGAAAGTTCATGCTGAACGCATCGAGCACGGTGGCCCGCACGCAGCCGCTCGTGGTGGTGCCGGTCACCACCACCCCATCGGCGCCCAACAACTGCAGGTAACTGGCGAGCGGGGTGCCGAAGAAAACGCTGGGCTTTTGCTTGAAGATGACAAGGTCCTGGGGCTGCGGCGCGATATCGGCCACAATCGTATTGGGGTCGAGTGCTTGCGTCGGGCGCGGCACCGACTCACCGGTGCGGGTGTTTTTCCACGCCCAGCTCGCAATATCCCACCCGTCGGGACGAACCTGGCCGGTTGAATAAATGACCGGCAGTCGCCGCTCACGGAAGCGTTCCGCCAGGGCCTTGATGACGGCAATGGCCGCCCACGACTCCTCGCCGCAGGAATTGCTCCAGCGTTTGATCGAATCGAGGATGGGCTCGGGCCGATCTCCTGCAAAACCATAACTCACATCGACAATCACCAGCGCCGGACGTTTTGGAAAACCGCCATGGGTGCCAAAGCCCCCGGCGGCAAACACGGCCTTGTCGCGGGCCGTCAGATAGCGATCCCAGATGCGTTCAGTCATGTCAGGCTCTCCTGCGTTGATCCCGGCGAAACGGTGAATGCGGTCGTGGCCGGCCGGCTAGCCATTGGCCGCCAGCGGCAACGCGTTATCCGAGTCTCCGCGCGGCAGGTCGAACAGGCCGCGCGGGAGTGTGCGCATGAATCCGAGCGCCTGGTCAAGGGCGATGACATCGGCATATTTGGCATGCATGTCGCACAGATTGATTGCGTGCGATGCCTGCGAGCGATCAAAGCACCCCTGCTCCACGATCGAGACACGGAAATTATTGGAGAACGCATCCAGGACGCTCGCGCGCACGCAACCGCTGGTCGTGGTGCCGGTCACGATCAGGCTGTCAGCCCCCAGCAATTGCAGATAGCTTGCCAGCGGCGTGCCAAAAAACGCGCTGGGCTTTTGCTTGTAGATGACGATGTCCTGTGATTGCGGGGCGATATCGGGGACGATCGTATTGCCGTCGAGTCCGTTGGGCGGGCTTGGTCGCTCGCCGGTGCGCGAATTCTTCCAGGCCCAACTGCCGATATCCCAGTCATCGGCGCGCCGTATCCCGGTCGTATAGATGACCGGTAGTGCGCGGTCGTGGGCGACATCGATCAGTTGCTTGATGGCTGCCACGCCCGCCCAGGCCTCTTCGCCACAGGAATTGCGCCAGCGTTTGATCGATTCAAGGATCGGTTCGGGCCGATCACCGCAGAAAAAATAATTCACATCAATCACCAGCAGCGCCGGCCGTTTGCCAAAGCCCTGCAGTGCGCCGTAGCCCGAAGCCGCGAATACCTGACGGTCGCGCTCGGTAATGAAGGAACTCCAGATTGGATCAGTCATGGCAGTGCTCCCACGGGTCAGAGGAAACGCATGTCGACAATATCGCCATAGGCGACTTCGGTTTTCAACAGCTCAGCAGAGCGCACCACGCGCAGGCAGGTGTCAAGCGCCGTCGCTGAAATGCGTCCGTCGCTGCTCCAGAGCTGATCGGCATAGGCGCGCTGCAACGTGGCGGTGAGGTCTTCTGCTGCCATGGTCGGAAACTCCTTGCGTGCCACGGCGAGCGCGCCCTCGCGATTCTCGCGGACATAGCGCAGCGATTTCACCATCGCGCGAACAAACCCCGCGACTTGCGCCGGGTCACGGTCGATCGAGTCTTTGCGCACATTAATGCACGAATATGCGTAATCGCCAAGTTCTTGCGGAATGCTGAAGAAAGGCTCCTGCCAGATGCCCTGGCGTATGCCTTGAGTGAGTATCGGCTCGGGGATGACCGCCGCATCCGCATTGCCGGTTTTCACCGCCGCCATGATGCCGCCGTAGGTGCTTTCGATCAGAGTGACGTCGCGTCGCGCGTCCAGCTTCCACTGGGCGAGCAGATAGCGGGTGATGGAGTGCGGGGTGCCGCCGTAGTAGCCCGTGGCGATTCGTTTGCCGCGCAACAACGCATCAAATTGTCGCCCCTGCGGAGCCAGGCCAGTGCGGGCGGTGAAATAGACATTGCCACGATTCACGCAATTGACCACCGCGCGCAATTCGGCGCCTTTGGCCTTGGCATAGGCATTGTGCTCAGGGCCACCGATGAAGGCGAACGCCTGTCCGGTGAGCACCAGGTTGGTATGTCCGGCGCCGCTTTCCACCGTGATGACTTTGACGGCGAGTCCTTCATCACGGAAAAAGCCGTTGGCTATGCCGGCGTAGAGCGGCAAATAGCCCAGCGAGTGTCCCGGTTCGGCCACCAAAAGATCCCGGTTTTGGGCAAAAGCCCGGCCGGGCGATGCGCCCGCCCATGCCGTGGCAGCGAGTGCTGCAATGCTGAATGTGCGACGGTCCATGCAAGGTTGCTCCGGCCTGCAGCATAGGCTGCGGCAGTTCGCCAACGATTAGATCTCGACCTGGGTACCGAGTTCGATCAGTCGGTTGGTTGGAAGATTGAAGTAATCGGCGGCATCACCGGCGTTGCGCGCCATCATCGCGAACAATTTTTCGCGCCAGTCGGCCATGCCACCATTATTGACGGTCGGAATGACCTTTTGCCGGCTCATGAAGTACGAGGTCTCCATGGGCTCAAAGGAGAGGCCGTTGTTGTGGCAGGCGAGCTCAAGCGCGTTGGGCACATTGGGTTCGTCCTTGAAACCATAGTTCACATCGACCCGAAAGCAGTCATGGCCCAGCGGGGTCACCGTCACCCGGTCCTGAGCCGGCACCCAAGGCACCTCATGATTGTGCACGGTGAGGAACAGGATGCGTTCATGCAGGACCTTGTTGTGGGCCAGGTTATGCAGCATGGCGCGCGGCACACCCTCGGAATCGCCGCGCAGAAACACTGCCGTGCCAGCGACGCGCGTTGGCGGAGAATGGAACAGCGCGGGGAGGAAGGCATCGAGGGGTATCGACTCGTCGCGGACCCGCTGGGCGACAATCTCGCGGCCTTTCTTCCAGCTGGTCATGAGAATGAACATCATTGCCCCGAGCAACAGGGGAAACCAGCCGCCGTCGGCTACCTTGAGCAAGGTGGCAGAGAAGAAAAGGGCATCAACACTGGCCAGCACCACGGTGATCGGAATGCACAGAGCGAGTGCATAGCGCCAGGAATAACGCATGACAAAGAAGGTCATTGCGGTGGTGATCAGCATCGTGCCGGTGACCGCGACTCCATAGGCCGATGCCAGATTGGTCGAGGAACCAAATCCAACCACCGCCGCGATCACCAGCGAGAATTGGACCCAGTTCACCACCGGAATGTAGATCTGCCCGTAGAGAACGGTTGAGGTGTGCAGAATGCGCATGCGCGGCAGGAATCCAAGCTGGATTGCCTGTTTGGTCATTGAATAAACCCCGGAGATCGTTGCTTGCGAGGCAATGACCGTTGCCACTGTGGACAGAATCACCAGCGGGTAGATGGCCCAGCCGGGCACTGACAGGAAGAACGGATTCTTGTACGCCTCGGGATCGACCAGCATGAGCGCCCCCTGTCCGAGGTAGGCCAGAGCGAGCGACGGAAAGATAAACATGAACCAGGCGCGCCGTATCGGGCGTGGACCAAAGTGACCCAGATCGGCGTACAGCGCTTCGGCTCCGGTGAGCGCAAGGACGATCGCGGCCAGGGCGACGAACGAAACCGCCGGGTGGGCGGTGAGAAATCGCAGCGCCTCATAGGGGTTCAACGCCGCCAGAATGCCTGGGGCGCGGACGATGTTGAAAACGCCAATGACCGCCAGTGAGGCAAACCACAGCACCATGACCGGGCCGAATACTGCGCCGATCCGGCTGGTGCCATGACGCTGGAATGCATAGAGGGCGATCAGCACGATCACGGTCAAGGCCACCACATAAGGGCTGAACAACGGCGTGGCAACCTCCAGCCCCTCGACCGCCGAAAGCACCGAAATGGCCGGTGTGATCACGCCGTCGCCGTAGAACAGCGCTGTGCCGAGCAAACCGCACACCAGCACCGGTGCGCGCCAGCGCGAGGAACGCCCGACTGCCTCGGTGGCAAGTGACATCATGGCCATCACGCCGCCTTCGCCGCGATTGTCGGCGCGCAGAATCAGTGTCACGTATTTGAGCGACACCACCAGAGTCAGCGCCCAGAGGATGACGGACACCACGCCGAGCACGTTGTCCGGGGAGAAGGCGACGCCGTGATTGCCCGAGAACACTTCCTTCAGGGCGTACAGCGGGCTGGTTCCGATGTCGCCATACACCACACCGAGCGCGGCCAAAGTGAGTGCCGCAGTGCTCGCTGACGTTGCAGGTCGTCCCATTAGCAAACTCCTACCGCCCGACGGGATGCGTATAGTGCGCCGCAACAAGACGGTCTGCAACCGGCGCAGCGGGGCCTTGTGTTGCCAGGATCGGTGATAATCGGCACTTCGCCCCAAGGGACTGGACGTCATGACTGCCCTGCCTTCCACTGCGAAAGCCTCGCCGCGGCGCACCCGCGCCAAAGTTCGACCCAAGGCATTCTGGGAGCGCGGCTATCGGTCGCACGGGTACTGGCTGGGCAAGCAGCGCGTTGGCGTGGTTGAGATCGAGCCTGGGGCGCAGCTCGAGATGAAATACCGCTGGCAGGCCGGAACCCATCAGGGTCAGACTGCAACGCTGGTGGATGCCAAGCGCCGGGTCGAACAGGCGGTTCTCATGGGTGGGCGCCAGTTGTCGTTGTTTGAAGAGGGTGTCTGAAATGGCTGTGGCGATTGAAGGGGCGGTGCTCGCGCTATACAAGGCGAATCTGTACAAGGACTCGGTTGCGCTGATGCGCATCAATGAGCGCATCCTCGCACTGGAAGGCATTCGCCGCGCTACGCTGGTGATGGGTACCGGGGCGAACAAGGACATCCTGGAAGAAGCCAACATGCTGCCCGACGGCGTGCAAGCAGCCGGCCCCGGGGATCTGATCGTTGTCATCGAGAGCGACACCGAAGCGCAGGGGCGGGCCGCGCTTATCGTGGCCGAGCAAGCGCTGGAAGGACAGACCGAGAGCCCGCGCGATCCGGCATTGCCGGCGCGCGACCTGCGCGCGTTCGTGCAAGGCGAGGCGCTGGCGCCGTCGGCGCAGTTGGCGCAAATCTCCGTGCCAGGGCCCTACGCCGCTGCCGAGGCAATGAAGGCCCTCAAACGGGGCTGTCATGTTTTTCTTTTCAGCGACAACGTGTCGCTTGCCGAAGAGTGCGCATTGAAGGCACTCGCTGTGCGCAAAGGCCTGCTGGTGATGGGGCCCGATTGCGGCACCGCCATTCTGAATGGCGTTCCGCTCGGATTTGCCAATGCGGTGCGGCGCGGCCCCATCGGCATCGTGGCCGCCTCGGGCACGGGTTTGCAGGAAGCGAGCACGCAAATCCACCTGGCCGGCAGCGGCATATCGCATGCGATCGGTACCGGTGGCCGCGATATCTCGGCCGCGGTTGGCGGCAGCACCACGTTGCAGGGCATTGATCTGCTCGCTGCAGACGTTGATACCCGGGTCATACTGGTGGTGTCAAAGCCGCCCTCGGCGGCGGTCACCGACCGAATCATGGAACGCCTCGCCGAGGCCGCAAAGCCTGCCGTGGTTTTGTTCATCGGCTCGCGGGTAGAGGCGCGCAGCGGCATTCACCCGGCCTCGACGCTGGCCGAAGCGGTGGCGCTCGCCATTGGTCTGGCGGGCGGCGGTGCTGTGTCCGGCGAGGAGCGTTTTCCGCCGCGCCCTTCGTTCGTTGCATCACAGAAATATATTCGTGCGCTTTATTCAGGCGGCACCTTCTGCTACGAGGCGCAGGCCATCTGGCGGGAAGCAGGACTGGCGGCCTGGTCCAACGCACCACTGGATTCCGGGCGCATGCTGGTCGACCCCTTGCATAGCGTCGAGCACACGGCGATTGACCTCGGGGACGACCGGTTTACCGTGGGCCGGCCGCACCCGATGATCGACCCTTCGATCCGGATTGAACGGTTACAGGCCGAGGCGCGCGACAAGGCCGTCGCGGTGATACTGCTCGATGTCGTACTTGGCTATGGGTCGCATCCCGATCCGGCCGGCGCTCTCAGCCCGGCGATACGCGATGCCCGGCTTGAGGCCGCCCGCGAAGGGCGAGCGCTGGCGGTGGTGGCGTTTGTATGCGGCACAGAAGAGGACCCGCAGGCACGCAGCGTGCAGGCGCGCACGCTGCGGGATGCCGGTGCGCTGGTATTTGCCGGATCAACTCAGGCGGCGCAGGCCGCCGCGCGGCTGGTAGCAAAGTGAGCGCGCCGCTGGTGGTGGTGGCCCTGGGTGGCAATGCGAGCTACCCACCCCATATCCGCGGAACTGCCCAGGAGCAGATGGACATCATCACCGGGCTGTGCGAGCGCCTGCTGCAGATTGTACAAAGCGGCTACCGGCTGGTGCTCACCCATGGCAACGGGCCAGTGGTCGGCAACATTCTTTTTCGCATGGCTCGCACCGCGGCCGAATTGCCGCCCATGCCAATGGATGTCTGCGTCGCGCATTCCCAGGGCGGCATGGGCTATATGTTTCAGCAGTGCTTTGCCAACACGTTGATACGTCATGGCCTGCAGCGTTCGGTGGTGGCCATGGTCACGCAAGTTGAAGTGGATCCGGCCGACCCTGCCTTCGCCGCGCCAAGCAAACCCGTTGGCAAGTTTTTCAACCGCGAAGTCGCCGACGCGATGGCCGAACAGACGGGTTGGATTTTTGGCGAGGATTCCGGGCGCGGCTATCGCCGTCTGGTGGCCTCACCGCGTCCGCAGCGCATTCTTGATCTGCCCGCCATCGGCGCCTTGCTTGACGCCGGGGTGATCCCGATTGCCGCAGGCGGAGGGGGCATTCCGGTCACCCGTGGCGACGATGGTCAATATCAGGGCGTTGCCGCAGTGATTGACAAGGACCTCACCAGCGCGCTGCTCGCCTCTGAGCTGGGGGCGCAGACGCTGCTGCTGCTTACCGGAATTGATCGGGTGGCGCTTGATTTTGGTCGTCCGACTCAGCGGTTTGTCGACCGGATGTCCACGCTCGACGCGCTGCAATGGATGGCGCAAGGGCAGTTTCCGGCAGGCAGCATGGGGCCGAAAATCATGGCTGCGCTGAATTACCTGGCAGCCGGTGGCGACCGCGTGGTGATTACCTCGCTCGAGCACGCGTTTGATGCCGTCGAGGGACGTGCCGGCACGGTAATCGAGCGGCCATGAGCTTCGCGCTTGCAACTGCAGGTGCGCTGCCTCTAGTCACGGCGAGCCGGCTGGGCGAGCGGGCGCTTGCTGCCCTGCGCCGCAGTGGCGGCCGGATCGATCAGGTGCCTGAGTATGCACGCAGCGGATTGCCCTACGCGCGGGCCGGCGCGGAGCTGGTCTGGGTGGGGTGCGCGCCGCGCACCGAGCATCCACGCATGGTCGTGCTGGAATCGGTGGCGCCGAACGAATCTTTTCTTGTTGCGTATGATCGCGCCACTGTTTGGCCAGCACCCGTCCGTGTGCGTCTGTCCGGTTCGGTCGTCGCGGCACATCTGGCGGTGCTGATGCCCCAGCTCATTGCCGCGCGATCTGGTGCGGTGCCGGGCTTTGCCGCCGCGTTGTGGCGCCAACCCTTGCGCTTTCCTCTTGATCGGGCACACGCGCGGTTGCGCACCCTGGCGCAGGCCTTGCGCGCTGGCGACCCGCAGTCAATCACGCAGGCATCGATTGCTTTGCTCGGTGTCGGTCCAGGGCTCACGCCCTCGGGCGATGATCTGGTCGGCGGCATGTTGTTTGCATACGCACTGTGCGACCCACGGCCCGACTGGCATGCGGCAGTGACCGCAGACATCCTCGCGGCGGGTGAACGGCGCACGCACCCACTCAGCGTGACCCTGCTCGGCGACTTGGCCACTGGGCGTGCCTACGGCGCGCTGCATGCGTGCCTGAGCGTGTTGGCTGAACCTCTGTCAGACACGAACGCCACGACGCTGATCGCGGCGCTCGATCGTCTGGGCGCATTGGGTCATTGCTCGGGGTGGGATTTGTTTGCCGGCCTCGCGCTGGCCGTTTTGCAACCTGTGTATCCGCTTGAGGTATGAACTTGAAGCCCTCCTTACTGAATGCGCCCTTATCGGTGATCAACGTCGGGGTTGATTCCTTCAATGCCAGTGTCAGTGCGCACGGCGGATCGGTCGTCCAGGTGAACTGGCAACCACCGGGCAATGCTGATCCGGGCCTTGCCTGGCGCCTTGCGCAACTCCTCGGCGACCCCGGCGACCCGGCGAGTGTCGGATCGCGTATTGATCAAGCCAATGCGAGCGCGGTGCAGCGGGTCATCGCCGCGCAGCCGGTCCTTGTCGATGTGGCCCTGCACGCGCGCGATGTCTGGCCGGATATGGATCGCACCTTGCTGCACGCCGGTGCACCGGTTGCCTGGGACGATATGTGCGGACCAATGCATGGCGCGATGATCGGAGCGGTACTCTATGAAGGCTGGGCCGAATCAATGGCACAGGCGCAGAGCATGCTCGCTGCCGGCGAGATCCGTTTCGCGCAATGCCACGACTATTCCGCCGTCGGGCCGATGACCGGCATCATTTCTCCTTCAATGCCCGTGCTGGTGGTACGCAATCAGACACACGGCAACCTCGCTTACACCAATATCAATGAGGGGATCGGCAAGATCCTGCGCTTTGGCGCCAACAGCCCGGAGGTGATCGAGCGCCTGCGCTGGTTTGAAAACACGCTTGCGCCGGCCATGCGTGCGGCAGTCAAGGCACGCGGCGGTATCGACCTCAAGTCAATTCAGTCGCAGGCGTTGCTGATGGGCGACGAGGTGCATTCACGCAATGTGGCTGCCACCGCGTTATTTTTCATGCAACTGGCGGTGGGCTTGAGCCAGTGCGACATCGAACGCAGTCAAATGCATGAAGTGCTGCGCTTTGTTGCCGACACCTCGCAGTTCTTTCTAAATCTGTCGATGGCCGCAGCCAAGGCCACCATGGATGCCGCCCATGGCATCGAGTATTCGAGCACCGTCACTGCAATCGCGCGAAATGGGGTGACTACTGCAATCCGCGTGAGCGGTTTGGGCAAGCGCTGGTTTGAGGCACCCAGCGGACGGCCGCAAGGCCTGTATTTTCCGGGATTCACCGAGGCCGATGCCAACCCGGATCTGGGCGACAGCGCGATTACCGAGACGGCCGGATTCGGCGGATTCTCGTTTGCCGCCTCACCCGCGCTCACCCTGCTCGCCGGAGGATCGATTGCCGCGTCGATTGAATATTCGCGCCTGATGTATCAGATCACCGATGGGCGTAATCCAGCCAATTCACTTCCCGCCATGGACTTTGCCGCTGCACCGGTCGGCATCGACGTGCGTAAGGTGGTCGATACCGGCATACAGCCCGTGGTGACCACCGGCATTGCCCATCGTGAAGCCGGCGTTGGTCAGATCGGCGCGGGCATCGTGCGGGTGCCCATGGCGTGTTTTGTGAAGGCACTGGAGGCACTGGCGCAGACCTATCTGCCCCTGTAACCCATCGCCTCGGTGCCCGCTGATGCGCATCGAGGCGAAGGAGCGGTCGTACTGACCGAGCCAACCGAAGTGGTTCAGGCCACTCGCCGTCGCGTCTTGCCGTTGCGGGGTGGCGGGCGGGTCTTGTCCTTGCTGCGGGATGCGGCGGGCCGCTCATGGAGCGGGTTGACGGGCAGAACCTCGTCAAGGGGCAGTGATTCAGCGAGGCCTGCTGCGCGGGCCAGCGTCAGCGTGGGGGTCGATTCGCCGCTTGCATTTCCGAGGCGCAATTGGCGCGCCAACTCATAGAGCGCGACATAGCGCAGCTTGATTGATTGCGGGGTGGCTGACCAGTCAGCGATTGGCACCGCGAATTCCACAAAAGCCGGGTCGGTTTCGATCTGCAAGGCGATTGCATCAATGTACTGGGTGACCGTCGCCCCAGGATTGCGTGGTTGACCGAAGTCCGTCCAGGACAATTGACCGGCCCACATCTGCACCTGCACATGGGGCACTTCGATGAATTGGGCAATCGCCGCGATCACGCTGCGCGAGGCCTGCGCGAGCAATACCGGATCACCGCTCAGTTGTCCGTAGTAGGACACCGAGATACCCAATGCGAGGCACACATCTTCGCGCGTGACACCCTCGCGCAGGGCGCGTGCTTCGATGATCCGAAATAACGGGGTCGTTGGACGTGTGCGAGGTCTGACCATGCCCTGATGATAGCGCCAAGAGCGCGGGTTTGACCGGATCGACTTGCGGCAAGTCTCGCTTATACCTAGAGTGACGCCTCGCCCGGCGGATTGGGTCAACAAGAGCAAGGAGGCAGCACATGGAGATCGGAGTATTCGATCACCTCGACCGGGGCGATTTGCCCTTGAATGAGTATTACGAAGCACGCTTGCAACTGATTGAAGCCTACGAGCGAGCCGGGTTTTATTGCTACCACGTGGCCGAGCACCATTCCACGCCGCTTGGCATGGCCCCCAGCCCCAGCGTGTTTCTGGCCGCTGTCGCTCAGCGCACCAAACGTCTGCGTATCGGTACTCTGGTCTACGCACTGCCGCTCTATCATCCACTGCGCATCATCGAAGAAATCTGCATGCTCGATCAGATGAGCGGCGGTCGTCTTGATGTCGGATTCGGACGCGGCTCTTCGCCGGCCGAGCTGATTTATTACGGCACCGATCCGGACAATGCGCAGGCCATTTATGAAGAGTCGCTTGAACTGATCGTGCGCGGCATGACGCAAAAGCGTCTGAGCTTCAGCGGACCGACCTATCAATTCACTGACGTACCGATGGAAATCGAACCGCTGCAGCAGCCGCACCCACCGATCTGGTATGGCGTGCATTCACCAGAAAGTGCAGAGCGCGCAGCGCGACGTGGGCTGAGCACGGTAAGTCTTGATCCAGTGGATATGACCCAGGCCTCAGCGAACCGGTTTCGCGAGGTGTGGCGCGAGGCACACGGCGATAGGCCCTTGCCGAAAATGGGACTGGGCCGCTTTATCGTGGTGGCCGACACTGATGCCGAGGCACAGGCGTTGGCACGACGCGCCTACCTGCGTTGGCATGACAGCTTCACCTACCTGTTCCGCATGAACAACCGGACGATTCGTTATCCACGGCCGCCGACCTTCGATGAATTGATGACCGTCGGTCAGGGCGTGGCAGGGTCAGCGGCCACAGTAACCCGGTTCTTGCGCGAGCAGATCGAGGCCACTGGGGTTAATTATCTGGTTGGGCAGTTTGCATTTGGCGACATGTCGCCTGCTGAAACACATGCCTCGCTTGATCTGTTTACCAGTCAGGTGCAACCGGCGCTCTGAGCGCACTGCAATCGCCAGCATAGAAAGAGCGCGCCCCGTGCGATCAGGGCCGGCACATCGACAGTCGGCCCTGAGCGCCAGCCTGCACGCAGGCTGGCGCATTGCGCGGGCGTTGCTGCATGTGCTGACCGGGCTGATTGTGCTGCGATTTCGATTTCCCGGCCTCGGTCCCACCGCGCGGCGTCGTGCGATCCGACGCTGGTCCGTGCAGCTGTTGCGCATCATGGGTCTGCGAGTGCGTTGTCGCGGCGAGCTTCCGCGTGACCATGCGCCGTTGCTGGTGGCGGTCAATCATGTGTCATGGATCGACATTTTCGCGCTGCTTGCCCACCTGCCGCTGGTTTTTGTAGCCAAGTCGGAAATTCGCGACTGGCCGGTGCTTGGGCGTCTGGTGGCCGGCGCGGGCACTGTGTTCATTGAACGCGGCCGCACCCGGCATGCACGCGAGGCCAACGCGCGAATTGCCCAGGTGATGACCGCAGGGGGCATGATCGGCGTGTTTCCAGAAGGCACCACCACGCTGGGTGATCGCCTGCTGCCGTTTCATGCTGCACTTTTCCAGCCCGTGATTGCCGCAGCCGGCCAGGTACAACCAATCGCCCTGCGTTACTGCCTGCCTGATGGTCGAATGACCACGTTGGCAGCTTATGTGGAGGGCATCTCACTGCTGGGTTCGGTGTGGCAGATTGCGCGTGCCGATGGGCTGGTGGTGGAGTTGCAACTGGGCGCACTGATCAGCGCGGCCCAGGGCGAGCGGCGCGATCTCGCGCATCAGGCCGAGCGGGCTATTGCGAGCGCTTTGCAGCTGCCCGCGCCGCACAGGGCACATCGAATAAAGCCCGATCCGACAGCCTGATTGCCGTGAGCCGGCCGCCCCAGACGCAGCCGGTGTCGAGCGCCAGAACGTTGTCGCTGAGGTGCAGGCCGAGCGCCGACCAATGGCCGCACACCACGGTGTGATCAGCGCTCAGGCGACCAGGCATGGCAAACCATGGCAGGTAACCCGGCGCGGCATTGAGCGGTGCGCCTTTGGCTACCAGATCCATGCTGCCGTCGGGACGGCACAGGCGCATCCGGGTAAGCGCGTTGATGATCACGCGCTGGCGATCTGCGCCGGCAAGATCATCACGCCAGCGGTCAGGCGAATTGCCATACAGGGTGCGCAGGCAGGTGCGGTAATCGGCGCTGCTCAATGCGCCTGACACCTCGCCGGCAAGGCCGGCGGCGGTCGCCACGCTCCATTGCGCCAGCAAACCCGCATGGACGAGCACGTGCTCCTGCTCGACCACCATCAACGGCCGGCTGCGCAACCAGTCCATCAGCTCATTGCGATCGGGTGCCGCCAGCACGTCATCAAGCGTGTCATCGGAACGTGCTTTGGCAAACCCTTCGGCCACACTGAGCAGGTGCAGATCGTGATTGCCCAGCACCACGGTAGCGCGACTGCCCAGATCGCGCAGGTAGCGCAGAACATCGAGTGATTTTGGTCCGCGATTGACCAGATCACCCACGAACCACAGCCGGTCGGCCGGTCCGGGGTGAATCTGCGCAATCAACGCACGAAGTTCTTCGTAACAGCCCTGCACATCGCCAATTGCGTAGATCGCCATGAGTCATCCATCCGGAGCAGCTGCGATCCTACACCGGGCGCCGGTGCAGATCACTGTCGTAGCAGGCCGGCGGGCGCTACAATCGCCTGCGGCTTGAACTGATGTCTCCATACCCGGCTATCGGGAGTGCCGATGCAAACCACTGCGCTACTCGATGTGTGTGACTGGATTGATGCGAGCGCATTGAGCCAGTTGATTCAAACGACACCCTGGGTCGTCCCCACCCTGCAAACCGTGCATATACTGGCGATTGCCGTGGTGCTGGCCAGTGGCTTGATGCTCGCTTTGCGGACCGCGCGCCTCAGCGGGGCGGATCAGCCGCTGGCGCAGGCGATCAGACGCGCGGCGAGTTCATTGTGGCCGGCCTTGGCTGTTCTGTTGATGAGCGGATCTTTGCTTGCAATCGGCGAGCCCGCACGATCGCTTGCCAATGATTATTTCCAGATCAAGATGCTGCTGCTCGTGGTTGCCTGCATTTTGTTTGTCCTGTTGCAGGGCTCAGTCAGGCGCCGGGCTGCGCTGCAAACTGGCGGGGACGCGGGCAGGCGTGAGCTGACGCTGGCATGGCTGGGTCTGGCGTGTTGGGTTGGTATTGCGATTGCGGGCCGCTGGATCGCTTACCTGTGAAACTAGAATACTCGCCAGGCAACAAGCGATCGCACGAGATCGCCCCATCGTTCGCATATTCAAGCTAAGAGACGTCACCGATGACGCTGGACACCTTGCTGCTGGCCCTGGAGCACACCGATCTGGCGATGTTCATTCGCGAGGACGATGCGGCATTTCCATGGATCGAGTCGATTCACGTGCTCGCCATCACGCTGGTGGTCGGCACCATCTGGATGCTTGATCTGCGCCTGATGGGGTGGGGTTCGCTGGAGCGGTCAGTCACTGCGGTGAGCCGTGCGGTGCTGCCCTGTACGTGGGCTGCCTTTGCCTTCGCTGCGATATCCGGCGGGTTGTTGTTCGCGAGCAATGCCACCGGTTATGCCCATAACAACGCGTTCCTCGCCAAATTCTGTCTGATCGGCCTCGCAGGGATCAACATGCTGGTGTTCCAGAAGATGATCAGCGGGCAAATGGCACAATGGCCGGCCGGTGTCGTACCGCATGCCAAGGCGCGCCTCGCCGGTGCGATTTCGCTTGTCCTTTGGGTGAGCGTGATCGCCTGCGGCCGCTGGGTCGGCTTTACGTTGAAGCAGGTTGCAGACAGTGCCGGATGAGTTCAGCGGCGATCGGTGCGGACGGATTGCAAGGAGACCGAAAGTGATGTGTCAAAAGAGCGTGCAACCTGGCGCGGAACCCGTTGCAGCGCACCTGAGTGCAATGATCGGCGCGCGTAGCGGTGTCCCGGCGATCATGGCACTGATCATTGCGCTGATGCCGGTGGCACTCACGCAGGCCGCTGAGCGTGCCGCAGTCAATCCACCGCCGACGGTCAAGGATTACGAGGCGTTAGGTCATTTGCCCGATTGGAGCGGTGTGTGGAATCCGAACATCACCGATCAGGACCGGCAGGCACGTGACAACATGCCGCCCTTCAATGCCAAGGCGATGGCATTGATCAAGCATCAGCTCGCCGAAGAAAAAGCCGGGCGTCCGCCGCCTTTGTTCGTCAACTGCCTGCCTGAAGGTCAGCCGTCGTGGATGCTGATCACGCACAACTCGATGGAAATACTGTTCACCCCCGGGCGGGTGACCTTGCTCGGAGAATCCGACGGCAATCGCCTGCGGCGCATCTACACCGATGGGCGCGGTCATCCCGCGGACGCCGATCCGACCTTCCACGGTCATTCGATCGGTCACTGGGAAGGCGACACGCTGGTGGTCGATACCGTCGGAATACGGCCAGAGTCGCTGATCGCAATCAGCGAGGCCGCAGGGGTGCCCAATAACGGCGACATGCACGTCATCGAACGCATCCACCTGGTCGACAAGGATCGCCTGCACGATGACATGGAGATCATTGCCCCGCAGGTGCTCACTGCCCCGTGGAAGACCACTCGTGAGTTTTTCCGGCAGCGCGCCCGCAAGTTCGACATTGTGGAGGGCGACTGCCTGGAAGGCTCATTCGATACGGCGATTGATGCGCGTGGTGATCATGTTTTTGTACCGATCCAGATTGGTGTCGGTGGCAATCGAATCGCCCCGCGCTAGGGCCTCCCTCGTTGCGGCTTTCCTCATTGAGGCGTCTCAGATTCTGCGAATAAAGGAAGCATCATGATCAAATTCTTGTCCTCCCTGCGTCGTTGGCTTGCCGCGTGGTTTGTCGCGATCGTTGGTGTCATCGGCGGTGCAATGGCTGCGATCGTTGGCGTGATGGTTGGCGTGACCGTTGCGTTCAGTTCGGGAGCGGTGTGGGCACATCATTCAACGACCATGTATGACCATGCTACGACGGTCACGATCGAGGGCACGGTGAAGGAAGTGCATTGGACCAATCCGCATGTGTCCCTGTTTGTCGAAGGCACATCAGCCACCGATCAGACACCGATCGTGTGGTTGCTGGAGATGACCAGCCCGGGCAATCTGGCGCGAGTGAGCGGATGGACCCGCACCAGTGTGAAACCGGGTGACAAGGTCACTGTCGAGATGAGTCCGATGCGCGATGGAACCAAGGCCGGTGCCCTGAAAAAGCTGACTCTGAAAGACGGCGGCAAGAGTTTCACCACCAATATCCGCGCCCAGGAACGTGCCAATCTGGATGAGGAACCGGCCAAATAGCGCCGCCGGGGCGATTCGCGCTCGGCCGATTCGCGTTTGGACGATCCGTATACGGCCGATCCATGCCTGGACGATCGGCACAGGGTCAAACCGCGCCTGGCCTGACGCCGGCCGAGCGATCGTCGGCGGGGCGGTAGCGCAGGCTTTCGGCCACCGCAGCGGCACTGATGGTGTCCGCGTGAGCCAGGTCAGCGAGGGTGCGCGCGACCTTCAGCACGCGATGCAGTGCGCGCGCCGACACATTGAACTGACGCACGGCCTGACGTAACAGCTCAGTCGCGGCCGGATCGCAGTGGCACCAGCGGTCAATGTCGGCAACGCCGAGCCGCGCGTTGCTGCAGCTCTGACGAGCCCATTGCCGCTCGCGTGCCTCGATGACCCGCCCCCGCACTGCCTCACTCGGCTCACCAGGCGTGGCATCGAACAGCGCGGCTTCGCACACCGCCGGCACGTCGAGATGCAGATCAATTCGATCGAGCAATGGACCGGAGAGTCGCGCCCGATAGCGATCGACGCGATCGCGGCTGCAATGGCAGCGGCCACCGGGATGACCAAGGTATCCACACGGGCAGGGGTTCATCGCCGCCACCAGTTGAAAGCGGGCGGGAAATTCGGCCTGACGACCTGCCCGTGACAGCGTCACGCGACCGCTCTCCAGCGGCTCGCGCAATGCCTCAAGGACATGCCGCTCAAATTCGGGCAATTCGTCCAGAAATAGAATGCCCAGATGTGAAAGCGATATCTCCCCTGGCTGCGGGTGCGAGCCGCTCTAAGATACTGAAATAAATGCAACTCTGGACCTCAAGAGCCCCCACAAGACGCAGAAATTGAGGCATTATTCTGCGACGGAATGCACAGAATTACTGCGACTGGCATCGTAATGAGCGACAATAGGTGCGACCCGACTACCGTTCGACAGACTCGCCGCATCGCCCCGACCCGGCGAAGTGTCTCCGGTGTCTACATGTTTCGTCGGGAAACGCCGATTCCCTTCGAATCGACGCTCGAGCGGGACTTTCTGATTCGGGCCGAATTCATGCGTGACGTTCTGGACGTGACTTGCCAGCCGGTTCGCATTCCGTTCATTGACCCGCTGGGGCGTCCCAACTTTTACACGCCTGACTTCCTGGTTCACTACCGGCTCGGCGATCGTTGTTTCGACGATTACCCGCGGCCACTGCTCGTAGAGGTCAAGCCGCTAGAGGCTTGGCGCGCCAAATGGCGAATCTGGGCAGGCAAGTGGAAGACCGCGCGCAAATTTGCGCGGTCGCAGGGCTGGCAATTCCGGATTTATGACGAGTCTCGCATTCGTGATCAGGCGTTTCGAAACATCCGATTTCTAGAGCGCTTCCAGCGGATGCAGTTCGTAGCCGAAGAGTCTCAGTGGATAGTCAACAATCTGCGTGACATGGGCTCCACGCCCTTTCATTACTTGTTGTCTCGACACTTCATGGGCGCCTTTCGTGCCAATGGAGTGGCTCACTTATGGCACCTTCTCGCAATCCGGGAGATCGATTGCGACATGAGTCGTCCGCTCAGTGACAAAACCGAACTGTGGGTACCCGATCGTGCTTGACATCGATAATGCCGCGCTCCTCAATCCCGCGCTTGAGCCGCAGCGACAACGCGTCAGTCTTGAAATCGGCGCGTACGTGCAGCAGGGCGACACTGTCTACCAAATCACAGAGCTACTCGACTTTGAGTCCGCCATCGGCATTGACGTCAAGACAAACCGCAGTACAGCGCTTCGCTTGGCTGAACTGACGTCGGTAGCCACGAACCGACAGTATTCGGACCACAATGTTGACTTGACCGAGATTGCCGACGAGGACTGGCAGATTGCCGAACGACGATTCGCTGCGATCAAGCCACTGCTCGACAACTTCAGCGGCGGCCGCGAGGCGGTGGAGCAACGGGCGGCGGAGACAGGCGTTAATGCCGGCACGCTGTACCGATGGATGCAACGCTACCGAGCCTACGAGGTTGTATCTGCTCTCATTCCGAGAAAGCGCGGTTGGAAGGAGGGCAAGGGGCGCATCTCCGCACAGGCAGAGGAGATTGTTAGTCAGGTTCTGGCGGACTTCTATCTGACCGATCAACGGAACACCGCGCGCAAGACAATTTTGGAGATTCAACGGCGCTCATTGGAGCGAGGTATCGAAGCACCTGGCGCGTCAGCGATCCGCGCTCGGATCGCGAGTCTCAGTGAGCGAGACCGGATGCGTGCTCGAGGCTACAAAGAGGAAGCCAAGAACCGTTTTCGACCCGCAGCCGGCAGGTTCCCCAACGCTGACTTTCCCCTCGCAGTCGTCCAGATCGACCATACGCCGGCCGATATCATTCTGGTCGACGATTTGTACCGTAAACCGATCGGCCGCCCCTGGATCACGCTGGCGATCGACGTACACAGCCGCATGGTTACCGGCTACTACCTTTCCTTTGACGCACCGTCAGAGAACTCGGTAGCGATGTGTGTAGCGCACTCCGTGCTTCCCAAGGAAGACTGGCTTACGCTTCACGGGGTCGACGCCCAGTGGCCCGTCTGGGGCGTGCCTAAGACGATCCACGTCGACAATGGAGCAGACTTTCGCTCGAACAATTTTCAACGGTCTTGCCAGATGTACGGCATCCATCTGGAGTTCCGTCCCGTTAAGCAACCGAACTATGGCGGAACGATCGAGCGGTTGTTGGGTACGCTGCTACGGGAGATTCACGCCCTCCCGGGTACCACTTTTTCATCGCCCAAGGAACGGGCGGGCTACGACGCTGAGAAGCGCGCGGCCATCACCAAGTCCGAGTTTGAGGTATGGCTGGTAACCCTGATCTGCAAGGTGTACCACAAGCGCAAGCATTCCTCCCTGATGATGGCTCCGATCAAGAAGTGGGAAATCGGCATATTTGGCAATGCAGCGACCCCGGGAGTCGGTCTTCCGTCCCGACCCACCGACCGCCACACTATCCTGCTTGACTTCCTACCTGCGTTCCGACGAACGGTGCAGACCGTCGGTGTAACAATCGACGGTATGAGGTACTACGCAGAGTCGCTTCGCCCTTGGATCAATGCTGTCGAAAAGGACGGCGGTAAAAAGCGGCAGCTCACATTCCGGCGTGACTCACGCGACATCAGCACCCTCTGGTTTTTCGATCCAGAGATCAAGCAGTACTTCAAGATCCCATTCACCGACCAGGCCCTCCCGCCAATTAGCATTTGGGAATACCGGCAGGTGCGAGAAAAGCTAAGGCAGGAAGGAATAATCAGCGTAGACCACCATCAGATTCTGCGCGTGCTCACTGAGCTGCGCGAAATGGTCGAAGAGTCAAAGGAAAAGACAAAGCGGGCCAGGAGGGAGGCGCAGAAGCGTAAAGACCACGCAAACAAGGTGTCCCCGGATGCGCCGCTGGCACATGTGCCGGTGTCGAAGGCAACTATTCCGCAACCGCCAGCCAACGCTGCCCTTGCAGGACTGTCCGACGACATTGTCCCGTATGGGGACATCGCATGAGCGAGTATGCGCACATTCATCCAGACTTTCGGCATCTGATGGCCTTATCGGACAAGGAACGCATCGCCTTCCTCGACCGGCCGCGCTGGATCGGCTATGCAACAGCGCACCAGATCCTGGAGACGCTGCAGGGTCTATTGCACAAGCCCCAACGGCCACGAATGCCGAACCTCTTAATCGTCGGCGAGCCGAATAACGGCAAGACGACCATCGTGCGGCGCTTCGCCGATCTCTGCGGAACTGGGTATGTGAATGGAGACTCTGAGCCCGTCAAACCGATCATACTTGCTGAGTCCCCGCCAAGCGCTGATGAGAAGGGCCTCTACATCTCTATCCTGGAGCAGTTTTTTGCGCCGTATCGCGCGACCGATCCATGCGCCAAGCTGCGCTATCAGGTAATACACCTGTTCCGCGCCTGCCACGTGCGCATGCTGATCATCGACGAGTTTCATTCCCTGCTAACTGGCTCGCCCATCAAGCAGCGTGAAGTCATGAATGCCATCAAGCTGCTTTGCAATGAACTTGCCATCCCGATCGTCGGAGTAGGAACGCGCGATGCTGTACGCGTTCTGCACACCGACCCGCAGCATGCGAGCCGCTTCGACGTTTTCAGTCTGCCAACCTGGACGTTGAACAACGAATTCCAGAAGCTTCTGGGCGCCTTTGAACTAATGCTGCCTCTCCGGCAGGCTTCTCGCCTTCATCAGCCGGAGATGGCGCTGATGTTGCACTCGATCTGCGACGGCAATATTGGAAATCTTCATCGCCTTCTCGTTGCATGCGCTTGCGATGCCATTCAGGATGGGACTGAGTGCATCGACAAACAGGCGATCGAGGCCAAAGCCTGGATGCGCCCAACCAGCGGTGTCCGTGAGCTCATTGGGTGACTACAAGGTTTGCGATCTACCAGCCGAGGTTGCCGGACGAGTTGCTTTCGTCCTGGCTGGTTCGGCTGGCGCTAGCTCGAGGCTGCGATCCCCTTGTTTTGACTTCACACCTATGGCCACATCGACGTGTGTGGACGACGGATCTCGATCGCGGCACGATCGGTAGTCCGGGTAGCTCGTCGGGCTTGTCCAATGATGATTTTGCTGCACTCACTTTGGCCACGATCGCGCCCAAAGTTGCCAGTGTGACAACCGCCGGTACGCCCGTATGGCCGTGGATTCTCGCTGCGGGCTGCCGTAATCGAATTCGATACGGCGGATTGCAATTCTGTCCAGCATGTCTTGCCTCGGACACTCGACCCTACTACCGCCGTCGTTGGAGACTGGCCTGGCACACCGGCTGTCCCGCGCACGACCGTGCGCTGATAGACCATTGCCCCGCATGTGGAACCGTCCTTGAACCACACCGGCTGACCCTGAAGGACGCACACATAGCGCTGTGCGCCCACTGCAAAGCCGACCTCCGTGATCAGCCACACGGGCCTTGGTCTTCGCATGCCGCTCGCTTCCAGAAAATTGCTGATCATGCGGTCGAACGAGGAACGGCAAATTATGGCGACATTGCTATTCCTGCAACGGAGTGGTTCCGCTTGGCGCGAGTCATCGTCCGAATGCTTCGGGCAGCGGGTCGCCCGGGCCACCAGAGCATCGCCCGACTGTTCGCAGGACTTGGATTGGACGTGTCGACGATCCGGTCACCAGCAACCGGACTTCCACTGGAACTTCTACCCACCAGCGATCGCAGCGCTCTGTTGGCGTTCGCATCCCAGATTCTCGCTCTACGCCCAGGCGCACTGGCAGACGCGGCCGTAAGTACAGGCCTCACTCGAAGCGCGCTGATGGCCGTTGGCGGCGATCTCCCGCAATGCCTCAATCAGCTAGTTTCAGTGCTTCCCTTGGGGGAGTCACTCCGTCAAAGGAAACTACCGAGGAAGCGGCATCGCCCAAGACCCAGGGCTGCCGTCGAGCAGATGGTCGCGCGGCTCCAGCGAAAGCTCAGGTCGTGATGGAGACAGCTGTTACCGCGCCTTCATCAATCTGTGACGGCTGCGGCAATTTGATGGAGAAGGCGCATCGCAAGTACAAGGGCAAGAGGTATTGCACGACCTGTTACGCGCGCACTTTTAAGAGACGCATGTGTCCCTCGTGCGGGAATTTTGCTCGATTGCCTCCTGGCAATGATTCGGCTTGCCTTAAGTGTGATGCTGGCCGGCCCTGCGTACGGTGCGGCGAGCGAGGCCGCAGCATTGGCGTGATGACGGAGTACGGCCCTGTTTGCAATTCTTGCCGGCCACATTTCGTTCCGCAAAGAGCGTGTGGAAAGTGCGGCAAATCGTCTAGCCGACTTTCACGCGTTTCCCGCCTGGGTTTGGACGTGCAGGTGTGTCCGGCGTGCGCGCAGCGCGATTTCGCCAGCTGCCAGATGTGCCGACGAAATCGACTTCTCAACAAGTCGGAGGATGGTCGGTTGTTGTGTCGAGCATGTCAGACAGGAGGCAATGTCGCTTGCCCGTCCTGCGGGCAACCGATGCCGGCTGGTCGGGGAAATGCATGTGAGACCTGTTACTGGCGATCTGTACACGAGAAGCGCGTGCGGCTCGATCAGGCCGCATTCGCTTCGCCGCGCTTTGCCACGCTGTTCGCGGACTTCGGCGCGTGGCTGGAACACCATGCCGGAGCGCAACGAGCGGCCCTCAGCATCCACCGCTATCTGCCCTTTTTTGCCGAGATCGAGCAGCACTGGAGCGAGATCCCAACCTACCCACCGCTCGTGGAACACTTTGGTGCGGAAGGATTGCGGCGAGTCCGGCTGCCGATGGAATGGCTTGTCGAAAATGGCTTTATAGCCGTGGACGCCACCACACGCACCGCTGACTCCGAGCGCCGACGCGTCGCCGCCGTCATCGCCTCCGTGCCAGCCGGTACCATCGGTGCCGACGCAATTTTGGCCTACAAGGACCGGTTGCAGGCCAGAGTCGACGGCGGCAAGTCGACCGTCCGATCAATGCGGCTAGCGCTGCGGCCAGCGGCGAGCCTGATCCTCGCCGCTGATGCCTTTGGGCACACCTTGCCTGACCAAATCGCCGTGGATCGCTTTTTACGCGAGGCGCCTGGTCAACTGGCCGCGCTGACTGGCTTCATTCGCTTTCTCAATGAAGAATACGCGCTCGCCCTTGCGGCCGCGATCGACGAAGCGAGGGTGGCCGAACGGCGTCGAAAATACCTCGAATCTATGCTGATGAATCTGGCACAGAATGGACGCGATGGCGACGCCTTCCTGCTCAAATGGCTCCGGATTGGCCTTGCATATTTCCACGGTCTCACGGGGCCAGCAGTCAATCAGACTTCTCGCGACGCCATCGAGATTGATCCCGATGGCTATCGCGTCTTAATTGGCGACAAGAAATACTGGCTACCCACGTGGCAATCCGTCGCCGCGACAAGGGGCGCCACGGACCTGCAGGCCTGACTACAGTGAGGTCAAAGCCGAACGGCCGAATCGTATAGCCGAACACACGGCGCCCTGCTTTTCCTCGGGGCCTGCACGCGCCCGCGGAAAGACGGCCCACGATTAGCCGCCAACTTCTCAATAGACGGCGCGCGCCGTCGACTCTACACCTCGAGTTGATCAGACTGCGCCATGGTCGGGCCGTTAGTGCCGCTCATCAGACCGCAAGGCTGACGGTCACGCTTGAACGCAGTAACGCTTAACGGACAGAGTCCTAACATGGCTCATTTCGGCTCCCGTGGGTCACTATTGTTGAGCTCATCGAACTTGGCCGCCATTGTCGGGTTGCCCCGAGTCAGCTTCTTGATCGTCACATCCTGTGCCTTGTCATTCGCAAGACGAAGGTTCCGATCGGTTCCGAGCAGGGCTTCCTTCGTCTTCTGCAAGTGGTCAATCGATTTGTCGATTTCTTCGATCGCCGTCTGAAAGCGCCTAGAGGCAAGGTCGTAGTTCTTCGCAAATGCGGTCTTGAAGGTGTCCAGCTCGTGCTCGAAGTTCGTGATGTCGATGTTCTGGGCCCTAACCAGCGCAAGCTCCGACTTGTACTTGAGCGAGTTCATCGCCGCATTCCGCAGCACCGTGATGATGGGAATGAAGAACTGAGGTCTGACGACGTACATCTTCGGGTAGCGGTAGAACACATCAACGATTCCCGTGTTGTAAAGCTCGCTGTCGGGCTCGAGCAGCGAGACGAGTACCGCGTACTCGCACCCCTTCTCGGTGCGATCCTTGTCGAGTTCTTTGAGGAAGTCCTCGTTCCGACTCTTTGTTGCGGTTCGATCGCTCTCGTTCTTCATTTCGAACATGATCGAGACGATCTCGGTGCCCGCCTCGTCCAGATCGCGAAAAATGAAGTCGCCCTTGCTGCCGGTCCGCGCGTCGTTGTCTTTCTCGAAATAGGCCTTCGGAAAGGCTGTCGCTCGGATTCGGTTGAACTCGGTCTCGCAGTGCTGCTCGAGGGTTTCACCAACCATTTTGGTCGACAGGCGAGACTTCATGTCCCGGAGGCGCTCGATCGAATCATCGCGATCCTTGATCTGCGTCTCGTACTTTTCCTTCAGCGACTGCTCGGCAAGCTGCTTCTCAAGCTTCGAGCGCTCGAGGCCAATCTTCAGCTCGTCGCGCTCTTTTGCGACCGGAGCGACTGCCTCGCTGATCGCTAGCTTTTGCGCAAGATCGACGGCTTCCAGCTTGGCCTTCAGGCCCTGGATCTCCGTATCCTTTGTGGCGGCGGCCTGCTGCAGCTCGCTTAAAAGCTTGGCCTCCGCGAGCGTTGCAGCGGCCAGCTTGTCCCGCTTCACCTGCTCCAGTTCATTGGCGAGCGCATTGCGCTCCTTTTCCACTGCGCCAAGGGCCTCGGCCACGGCAAGCTTACGCGCGACCTCACCAGCGTCGATTATCGCTTTTAGCCCCTGAATCTCGACGTCCTTCGCTGCTGCAGCCTTCTGCAGTTCGCCGGCAACCCTAGCCGTGGCGAGTTCCACGGCATTGCGCTTCTCCTGTTCGGCCAGCTCAAGGCGCTCGTGCAGTTGCTCCTCAAACTCGCCGTCGCGAACCTGCTTTAGAATGTCCGCGTATCCGGCTTCGTCAATTTTGAAAGCCTTCCCGCAGTGCGGGCAGATGATCTCGTGCATGCCTATTTACCTTCTGCCTTCGCTAGGATTCGCGAAAGAATCTCGGGAACCGTTCCCGTAGCCATTAGGGTGGCCGTCCGGTACGCGAGTTGATTCTTCGCGAGATTGATACCTGCAGCAGCCGCCACACTGTTGCACGCCGTGATCCACTCTGGCCAGCTTGCCTCCAGAAATGCTTCGAGGTGATCTGCAAAGATCGCCACGTTTTCGGCAACGATATCAGATGGAAAGTCTTCTTCAATTCGACTGAAGTACTTCAATGCCGTGCGATTCGCCGCTACATGGCTCTGCCGCTCGCCATCGATCTTGTCTTGCGTCTTGCCATTGGCCTTTGCACGCGCTTCAAATCCGCCGTCCGCATCGAACAGCGCATATGCCGGAATGCCCAGTGAGGTCAGAATAGCGTGTGCGAGTGGGATCCTTGTCTTGCCTCCCACGGGAACAATTGAAACGCCCGCGGCCTCGAGTGAGCCCACGGAGGTCTTATCTCCTATCCCGTAGAACACTGACGAATCTGTCGTTCCTTCGACGAGGAAAGCGCGATGTGCAAAAAGAGCCACAGCTATGCTGACACGCGACGACTCCCTCGTTCGCGAACATGAACGCGCTGGCCAACCGAGAAATTGCGGGCAGCGTCTGTCAGCATCGAGCCAACCGCGGGCAGGCCTGGCGAGACCTACCGCGACGGACAGGCCGACGACATGAGCAGGGCCCACAAGAATAACGTGATTCTCAGGTGCAACCGAAAGTCTCTCGGGGCGGTTGAACTGGCGACGCTCGAATGAGTTGCGACACCAAACCGCCACCGGCGGCAGGGACCGAAATGCGGGGTATACCCGACAAGGTGAAGTTCGGGCAGACTACTCCCTGCGATATACGGTCTCACTAGCCTTGACGGTAGCATGGCTTAACCTAACCAGCTCGTATGAAGGCCGAGGCAATTGACCGCCGCGCCATGTCGGCGCACAGAGTGTTCCGTCGACGGAGTAGCCCATGCACACCAAGCACCATGAGTTCATCGCAGCAATTCACGCTAAGAGGAAACTTCGCATCACTTTCTATTCGGAAGAGGATGGTGGATATTTGACGCGTACGTGCGCCCCGATGGATTGGAAGGTGGGCGCCAAGATAAAGGATGGCATTCCGCGCTATTGGGTGTGGGACTACGATAGTGACAGAGGGGGTCATTCGCTTGGACTGCTAGCAGAACGGATCCAGGCTTTCGAAGTGCTCGACACTATTTTCGACCCTGCAGAGTTCGTCCGTTGGAAGGTTACCAACTGGTCCGTAGCAAGGGATTGGGGCGCGTACTCCTAGCGCGGTCAGCCGTCGAGCGCGTCGAAGGGCAGTGGGCTTGCCTAGCGGGCGCTGGCTGTGGTGTTAACACTGATTGACTGTCGATGAAATAGATTGTCAGCGGTTCCATAAAGGAAGCCCGAACGGCCCTGCGGACAAGTTGCTACGTGGAATATAGGTGTTTCTCGCATTTACTACAAGCCGCAATTGTTGTGCTAGTTTTGTATGGCGTGCGCTTCCAAAGACCTCGATTGCCGCAATGGATGCATCGGTGGCGGCCCCTTGCGTCCCGCGCGCCGGGCAACGCGGCGTACTCGGCTTCGGAAATCCCGCTCGACCGGTGGCCCACAACAATCGAGGCGATGAAGGTAAGAAATGCAGTGGTACCAGCGATGGCCCCAAGGCCAACGCCATGAATGTGGGCATCGCCGAGCAAGAAAGCCGCAATCCCAAATGCGCAGGCAAGCCCCAAGCCTATCCTCAGCACAACTGCAGTGCGAGCACGCTTCTCAGCTACCAGCGTAGCCAAGGCTTCTAGCCCCTGTCGATGCGGATAGTCGTCATAAGACGCTCGTTCATTGCTCATGACATCAAACAAGCGATCGTGATGGCAACACGGCCTGACCTAAGCATGTTTACCTCTTTGATTGACATTGTAAGCATCGGGGCGGAGGCCCCACGTATCGCCAGCCGCGGATTCCGGCTGTGTCCAGTGCAGCTACGTTCCCTTAGGCATCGGTCGATGCCGATGCGTCTCGGATACGAAATCGATAAACGCCACTGCGGCGGCCACGGCGAGCCGCGCGTGGCGCGGCTGCAGGCCACGAAACTGACTGTCTCGCCCATGCCCGGTTCCGTACAGCCCGCGAAGTTCCGCCAGGTGGTGGGTTAGCTGCGTAAGGTTCTGAAGAATGCGACGAATGTTGTTGGCGCCCTTGGCAGCATCAGTGACCCCCTCGGGGACCAATTGAAGAGCCTTGGCCAACTTCTTCGTTTGAGTACCCAGATCATCGGCTGTTGCGATCGCCACGCCGCGTTTTTCAAGGATCGATTTGCAACAGGCCTCGACCAGCTCCTTGGCAGTGCCGATCGCCCCATCAGGGTCGGTTTCGATGGATCGCTCCAATTGCTCGATTCTCTTTCGCATCCAGCCTGAGTCCAGCGCGTCGGCCACGCTACGAGCTCTTGAAGCCGTGCGTGCGCCGAGTTGCGATCTGTCGTGATACGCAAATCGTGGACGGCCCGCAACACGTTCTTCCTCGAGGATTTCCCATCCGCAGGATCGCAGGTGGTCGTTGAATTGCGCGACAAGCTTGAGCGCTTCATCACGATCCGGGCGCGCTAAGGGGTTCACCACTTCACACAGGAATTCCAGAAACCTCTCGTGAGGCCCGTCGAGAAGCTGCAGCCGGCTGTCTGTGTAGACCCAATCGCGTGGCCAGTCGCAATTGTTGACGCGGTGCTGCCAAATATCGGCAGCAGCGGTTTGGAAGCGAGCATCTAGGGAGGGCATCGCCGCCAGGTCGAAAAGACGCCCTAGAAACTCGACTTCATTCAGCGTTCCGTTCCACTCAACCTCGGCCAAGCGAAGCTCGTCGACGATCTTCACGCGCACCTGGCGCGGCAACGCAGCGCCTTTCGACCGCCAATCTTGCGCTTCGACTTTGGCCGGCACGATCTTGGCCGAGTACCAATCGTGGCTTTCGATCTCCAGCACGATGGTCAGGCAGTTAGTAATTTGCTGTTCAAGAACAGCGCGCTTTGCTCCCAGGCGTCCGAAGTCCGCGGGGGGCACTTCGATCCTTACTTGCCAGATTTCGGTCCCACCGTTCCAGTTATCGTAGGCCGTATTCTCTGCGCGGGCCGGGCACGACTTAACCAATTCAGCCGCAGCCCCATGGCCATGCGCGACCAGTAACTCGTGTACTGTTCCCAAGACCGTTTCCAATTCGGCAGATTCCATCGTCACTCCCCGTCACTCACGTTTCTGGCAAGTAATCATCTCGAGCTGATCCATGAAGTCCAGGCTCACTGGTATCAGGCACCGCGAGGATCCCACAGGGCGCGCCACCAGCCGACCTCTTCCGGTAGCCACTTCAGCCCGCCTGCCTGGACGTAACGGCCATTCAACGCAGCAATTCGTAATTGCGGCACCATCCCGGCATGAAGACGATCACCTTTTGTTGGCGGTGGTCTGAAACCGCGTCATTCTGGGGGTGTGCTGAAATCAGGCATTGATCGTGCTTGGCCAGCCCGCTGAATGCTTTCCTCCTACAAGCGATTTTGCGTTTGTTCAAGTACTTGCAGCTGACTGGAGTGACGCCGGCGCGCTCGTGGGCCACCAGATCGAGCTGAAAACCGCTCGTCAGTGAGCGCGCGCGACCCCCAGAATCACGCGGATTTCCACCCCCGCTAACATGGGCAGGATGCCCGATCCGAACCGCTGCCAGCGAATCATGAACGGGTGCCGATCGCGGGCGATGACGACAGAAACTGTCCCACATCGGCCGGCCGGCGACACACGCGCCCCGCCACGCGCCCTTTTGCCCTCTTCGCCGCCGCTCTCCGCTTCAGAGCGACATAAGTGTTCCACCCTCCGCTGCGCGGCGGCAGAGGCGCCCGAATAGGCGCAAATGAGGGTGTTCGGGCCCTCATGTCCGCTCCCATCGTGAACGGCTGGCTTGTATCGAATGCCAGGCCGATGGGGCGATTTCCCCTCAGTCGGGAGGTCTTAAGGGCTCCGACCAGGCCGAGGCCCGCTCGCGCTGCCGGTCGATCCCGAAGATCGCCCGGAAAAGCCGGTCCTGAGCCGCGAGCCCCGCGTGCTCATCGCGCCCGCCGTGATGCCGGCAAAGCCCGTTCGCGAGCGCCGGCGCCCGGCAGGCCTGGCCCGTGGAGCGGGCCTGTGCTTTGCACTGCATGAGGATTTTCCTTCCGAAAGGGGCGTCCCTGAAAAAGCGCTCCGTGGCGCTCGCACCTAGGGTTTCGGCTTCGCGTAGGGCTTCGGGGGCGCGCTGAGCCATTCCTCCGGAACATACCCCCACAGCCAGACAATGTCGGTGAGATCGACGCCGGCGAGGCGGTTGATCTCGTTTATCTCTTCGTCGGTCAGATCGGGATACTCGGGATAGTCGGGCACGATCAAAGTGTATCCCTCGGGCACGACGTTACAGCGCGAGAGCGGGTTGAGGGGCTCTAGAGGATCTGTCGGCATAATCGTGACCTCGCAATGTGGTACCAGTAATTGTGCAACGAAAGCGCCTCAGTGCTCCTGCGCCGAATTCGGATTCGGCGTAAGCGTACACGCAGCACCGTTCTTTACGGCAGCGTGAAGCTCAGGCAGCCAGTCGCTGCTCGGTAGTGTCGGTGATTTCGGCGGCGAGGTTCCAGGGGAGCAGTTCGTCGACCCGATTCACCGGATGATCGGCGATGCGGGTGAGCACCTCGCGCAGGTAACGCTCCGGATCGAGGCCAAGGAGCTTTGCCGATCCGATGAGGCTGTACATCGCGGCGGCGCGCTCGCCACCGGCGTCGGAACCGGCAAAGAGGTAGTTGCCTCGACCCAGGTCAACCGTGCGCAGCGCGCGCTCGGCGGCATTGTTGTCTATCTCGATCGTGCCGTCCTCGGTGTAGCGGGTCAATGCGCTCCAGCGCGTGAGCACATAGCGGATCGCAACGGCCATCTGCGCGAGTCCCGCGAGACCATCCATACCCTTTCGCATGTCAGTCACGCCAGCGGCGAGCCACACGCGCGTGCCCGTGGGCAACAGCCCCATCATCGCCAGCTGGCCATCGCCTTCACCACGCTCGCCAATGTCCGCTCGTCAACCGGGCCGCGCACACTGAGTCTCGCGGCACCGACTTGCAGCTCGATCGTGCCCGTGGCGGCCGATGTGCATTCCGATGGCGAGGTCGCTGCCTCTGCAGCCAAAGGCGAATTCGCCGTTGTCGATGGCGCTGTCGATTCATCGATCACTACCGGCACCAGTCTCGAACCAGCAGCCGCGTTGCGCCGTTGCTCCTCGACCAGCCAGCGTCTCACCAGGTTGGCGTTGAACCCGTGCGCCAGGGCCACCGCAGCAATCGACGCCCCCGGCGCGAGGCAGGCCTGCACACCGACTGCTTATATTCGCGGCTGAAGTACCGCCTGCCGTTGCGCGTCACCGTGATCGGCTCGGCGCGCACCACGCCATCTTTGTTCACTTGGTGTCCACCAAAAAGTTGGTGGACACCATCTTGCGTATTCAGCCAACGTCAGACAACAATGGCCCTGAGCGGACGCTTACTCATCACCGACGACATGAAGGCTCGAAAGCTGGCTGAAGATTCAGGCCATGCCCTCGCGCAAACCACTTCGCATCTGTTTTCTTGGCTGATATTCAAAGGTCGGCTTGGCGACTCGGACAAGGCAACTGTCATTGCGCAGCACCAGTCAATCGAGTGCCCGCTCGCTCCGCATTTCGAGAAGGCCTACGAGATGGCGTTGCAATGCAGACTCAATTCGGGTCCGTGAACGGCGGAGTTGGCGTTATGCGCCGGTGCATAAATCTTCGTCGCCAAAGTCAAGGGCCAGCACCAGTCGCCGCCGACTTCGCCTTAAGTCCCTCGTAGACCATCGAGAGCAGCAGGTCGCTGAGGCCATCCTTGATCGAGTCCTTTTTTAGCACCTGCTCAGACATCGTCTTGTGACTCTTGAAGGCATCAACCACCGCCTTCATCATCACCTTTTCAAAGTCTGGGCTCGCGCCGAACTGATCGATTTCGTTGGCTGCCGCTTGGCTTGCCAGAACCGGGCTCTCCATCATTTTATCGCGGATGTGGTTCGCGTAGTTCAGCAGGTCCGCGTCGGTCAATTCGCCCTCGAAGAGCGTGTTCATGGTCTGGATGATCTCGGAGAGCTTCTCCTTGGCCGGATCTTTCGCGACACCGCCGCCGACCTCGTTCAAGGGCGAGAGCTTGCCGTCTTCCGAGGCTTCCTTCGACAAGGTGATCTGGGCTTGGCCTTTGCTGCGCAGGTTGTAGTGCGTCATGAGCACGGCAGACAAATCGAGCGAGGACTGCTCGCGGTCGATGCGAAAAACGGGCAGCAAGTGCTTGTAGAAAATCGACCGCCTCTCCAAATCGGTGTCGGCGAAGTTGACGATCTGCGACAGGAAGTCGTAGGCGCGGATGAATGACCCCAAGTCCTTGCGGAACAACGCGAGCTTGTCGATCTCGGCGCCGTCCTTGGGCGTTGCATCCTTTGCCGCTTTCAAGCGCTTGCCAAATCGATCCACTGACGGCGCGATCTTGGCCTGCAGCTGGGCCTGGGTGCCCTTGGGATCGAGATAGATGGCGACGAAGGCATCGACCTCCGAGCTCTGGTAAATCTGCTCGTCGTCGAGCTTCGATTGCAGATCGTGGATGATGTTGGGGTCCGAGACGCCAGTGAGCTCTGCCTTGCGGAAGTAAGGCTTGAAGGCTTCGAGTATTTCCTCGGCCTCGTTGACAAAGTCCAGGACAAAGGTGTCCGTCTTGCCCTTGTAGGTCCGGTTGAGGCGCGAGAGCGTCTGGACGGCGGCCACCCCCGCGAGCTTCTTGTCCACATACATCGAAACGAGCTTGGGCTGGTCGAAGCCGACTTGGAACTTGTTGGCCACGATGAGGACCTCGAAGGACTCGGTCGCGAAGGCATCGCGGATGTCTCGGCCTTTGAGACCTTCATTGAGCTTTTCCGAGCGCTCGCTCACCGAATCGAATCCGCTTTCGGGATCAACAACGTCGCCGGAGAACGCGACCAGCGCAGACAAGTCCTTGTAGCCCTTCTTCTTGATATAGGCGTCGAGGGCCAGCTTCCAGCGGACGGCCTCCTTGCGGCTGGCTACTACGACCATGGCCTTGGCTTGGCCTTCGAGGCGCCATTGCACGTTGGCGCGGAAATGCTCGACCACTACCTCGATTTTTTGCGCGATGTTGTAGGGGTGCAAGCGCACCCAGCGCATTAGGCTCTTCAAGGCGGATGACTTCTCCACGTCGTCATCGGAGTAGTCCTTGCCGTTGTGGGCCAGCCTGAACGCCATCTTGTAGGTGACGAAGTTTTTGAGCACGTCGAGGATGAATCCCTCCTCAATCGCCTGCTGCATCGAATACAAGTGGAATGGCTCAGGCAGGTTGTCGGGGCCGGCGGGCTCTGTTGGCTTGGGCCTGCGGCCAAAGATTTCCAGCGTCTTGGCCTTGGGCGTGGCGGTGAAGGCGAAGTAGGACAGATTCTTGGCTTGCGACCGCCCATGCATGCTGACCAGCATGACCTCTTCAGCGGAGATGTCGTCGCCGTCCTCGATTTCCTTGATGCGTTCCGGCGTGAGCACGGCCTCAAGGTCGGCGGTCAGCACGGCCTTAAGCTTGTTTGCCGCACCGCCCGATTGCGACGAATGGGCCTCGTCGGCGATGATCGCGAACTTCTTGCCCTTGGCGGAGGCGTCCTTGGCGATTGCATCCATCGCGAACGGGAAGGTTTGCAACGTGCAAATGATGATCGGCGTGTTGGCCTTCAGCGCGTCGGCCAATTGCTCGCTCTTCGGCTTGGCTCCGGCCTTGTCTTCGATCTTGCAGACAACGCCATGCTTGTGCTCGAACTGGTAGATCGTGTCTTGGAGCTGCTCGTCCAGAACGGTGCGGTCGGTGATGACAATGACCGAATCGAAGACCTTGGCATTGCCCGCGTGCAGGCTCGATAGCTGGTGCGAGAGCCATGCGATGGAATTGCTCTTGCCCGAGCCCGCCGAGTGCTGGACCAGGTAGCGATGCCCCGAGCCTTCTTGGCCGGCCGCCTCGATCAGGCTGGTGACCGCCTCCCACTGATGGAAGCGCGGGAAGATCATCGTCTCGACGTTGTATTTCTTGCCCTTGTCGTCGGTCTTTTCCTCGACGGCCAGATGCACAAAGCGACCCAAGATGTCGAGCAGCGCCGAGCGCTCGAACACACGTTCCCACAGGTAGCTGACCCGGTATCCGTTCGGATTCGGCGGATTGCCCGCGCCATCGTCGTGCCCCAGATTGAACGGCAGGAAATGCGTGGACTTTCCAGCAAGGCGGGTGGTCATCTCCACTTCGGCGGTGCTGACGGCAAAGTGGACCAACGCGCCGCGCTTGAACTTCAACAGCGGCTCGTCCTTGTTGGTCTGCGGATCGCGTGGCGGGCGGTCTTCCCTGTATTGCTTGACGGCGTCGTCGATCGACTGCGTAAAATCGGTCTTCAGCTCCCAGGTCGAGACCGGGATGCCGTTGACGAAGAAGACCAGGTCGATCGAGTTGTCGTTGTTTTGGTTGGCGGAGTATTTGACCTGGCGGACGACGCGCAGGATCACCTTGCCGTGCTTCTCGATGATCTCCGGGTTCAACGCGTGGCCAGGCTTGAACTGGCACATGTCGAATTTCGCGCCGACATCCTTGAAGCCATGGCGCAGCACCGACAGAGCGCCCTCTTTCTCCAAACAGTCTGCGAGGCGGGTCAGCACCGACGCCTCGTCTTGCCCATTGCGATCGGCCTTGATCTTGGCCCAGACCTTGGGCTGCGTCTGCTTGATCCACTCGATCACGTCATCGGAGAAGAGGCCAAGCTGCCGGTCATAGCCAGCGGCCTTTCCTTCCACCCAGCCATGTTGGACGAGGTCGGAAACAACCTCATCCTCGAACGTCTTCTCTTTGTGCTTTGCGCTCACTGCTTGTCCTCCCAGACAACCGGCTGCGCGGCGGTCACGCTGACGTTGACGCGCAGGAAATATTTCTTCAACGCCCAACCCGAGCGCTCTTCTTGGGCATTCCAATCAAAGTAACTCACTTCAATCCACTTGCCGTTCTCCGAGACCAGTTTGACCACCTGATTCGGGAACACCTCGGCCACGACATGCGAGCCTGATTTTCCAGCGGCTCGAATCAACGCCACGCGGGAGCGGACCACAAAATCGACTTCTCCCACGGCCTTGGCCGCGCTCTGCTCCATCATTCGATCAACCATGCGCGTGAGCGCATCAAGCCGCTCCACAGTCCTCTTTTCGTGATCGTCAAGCTGGACAGAGGCGCCTTTGATCTCTGCCGTGAGCCGCGCCTCGGTGGCGTCGGAATCCATTTTTTGCCATATGGGAACCAGGATCGCCAAGAGCACGCTGAAGATGGAAAGCCACATCTCGGGCGACAGGCGACGGGGAGCCTTGGCCGCTCCTGGCTTGTCACCAGCATCGTCATCGGCTTCCCAGGCGCCAACCTCGCCCATTCCCGCGAAAGTGGTGGCGAAGGCCTTCATGGCTTGCGCGTCGAGCCCCATCGACCGAATCTCGCGCAACGCGCCTTCCATGCCCCATGTCTTCGCGACGGCCGCCGCCGAAGCCGCGTCGATGATCGGCATCTTCAACTGCTTGATCCAAGACGCTCCGTCCACGATGTCCCGCAGCGCCTTGGCGCTCGCGCTCTCGCGCGTGAGCGACTCGACAAGGCTGGCATAGGGCCTACTTGCGGCGTCGATCTTGGCCCTGCGTTCGGCATCGAGCGAATCCATGATGCTCTTGGCTGTGCCGTTGATGCTTTCGTAGGCTTTGCGCGCCGCTTCCATGGCTGAAAATTGCGTATCAGCTATGGTCTTGGCGTAGCTTTGCAGAGAGATCGACGATTGCGAAAACGCCAATATCTGGGCGCGCTCGCGCTCCCATATTGACTCCGCCCGCAGTTGCGCCAGCGGCCCGATGGCGTCGCGCACGAGACGTTGCTGCTGCTCCAACATATTGGCGACCGAGTTCGCGGCCAAATAGTCTCTCGCGTAGGCCGACGCGCTCAGGCTGTTCTTGATCTGCTCAATCTGCGCTTGTATTGCCAACGTCGGCCGCAGCGATCGCTCGAGCTCGTCACGCCATCTTGTGGCCCTCGCAAGCTCTCGGACGATCGAATCGACGCCAGTCAATGATGACAGCGCGGCGGCAGCAGCGTCTCTGTATGCGAAGTCAGACATGCCAAGCCTCAGCAATTGATGTCGAAATTGGCATAGTGGTTTGATGGGGTGCGCATACCAGCGCTGGCGTTGCGGTCATGCCAATCCCCTGACATCGATCTTCCCCGTCACTGCGGCGGAAACCAAGGCCGAGCGACGCTCTGCAAGCAGCTCGATTGCAGTATCCGCCTCCTGAATCAAGGCATTGGTCGTCTTCACATGTTGACCAATACTCTCAACAATTGAGTGCTGCTCATGCAATGGAGGAAAAGCAATCGGCATTTCAAGAATCGTCGATTGGGAAATATTTTGCATTGAACTGCTGGCCCCCGATGCGCCCAATTCAATTTGAGATCGCGCGAGGTCGGTGCCAAAAAAATAGCCTAAGAAAACAGAGTCACACATGTCGTTAAAAAGCCGGAGCCGATACAGCTTGTCACAAAGAAGCAAATGGGGGTAGTCCCGCAGTGCCACAGCAGCACTTCCAACAAGCTCCTTCGTATTTGCTCGAGAGATCATCAAATCCCCAGCGACAACGCCCAACTCTGGAATGGGAGCCAAATCCGATGGCAAAGTCTTGTTTTCTTCAGGCGAGAAGACTCCTCCATTGACACACCCAGCTTTAAGCACCCCCCATTCATTCTCAGATTCGACCGGATATCCCTCACACTGGGGGCTCCATCCTTGATCCAAGCTTTTGACCACATGCTTGACACGCTTCACCTGCCAATGAGCTGGCACCTGTCCCAAGAAACGATTTCCAGACTCCAATAGCGCCGCATTCGTGTTCAGGCCTTTCGTCACAGCATGCGAAATCATCGCCTGCCGCTCCTCCCTGAGTAATTCAATGAGCTTCTGCTGCTCTTGAATCAGTGCATCGATCTTGGATGTTTCCTGATCAAGAAAATCAGCAATGTCAGCCTGCTCCTCCAAGGTTGGCATAGGAAGGGGCATTGACCCCACAAATTCCCAACCGGCCCGAGGCATCTTTGATCCAAAGGTCGAGCCGTCGACGATGTTGATGAAATTTTTCTCGAGTAATTGCAGGTGCAAAAACTTCGGCAACACTTCCGCGTTCGGTCGCAAGACGTGAAAATCGCCAACAGCTTCTCCTGGAGAATTCGCCAGAAAGACCTTCGCCAAATATGGCCTCAATTTGCCGAAGAGGATGTCATTGGTGTGAAATGCAACGCCATCACCTTCAAATTCGGTGTCAGTCGGCAGAAATTTCCCCGACCAACTCTCAATATTCTCCAGTGCCACCGGATTGATCTTTTCATCAGCCTTTTCTGTCACCAAATCCGCCGTGAATTTCAACCTTCTTACTGACCAGTGCTCGGGGACTTGACCAAGCCATTCGACGCCGCTGTCTGTGTAGGCCGAATATGCAGGGAAGCTCATGCCGAAAGCCCCCCGAGCATCTTCATGATGTTCGCCGTCACCGCCTGAAGATCCTTGTCGATCGCAGCCAGGTCGCGCGGTGGCTTGAAGACATAGAAGTGCCGGTTGAATGGCACCTCGTAGCCAACCTTGGATTTAGACGCATCGATCCAAGCGTCTGCGGCGTGCGGTAAGACCTCGCGTTTGAAGTAGGCCTCGATGTCCTCCGACAGCGGCACGTTCTCCGTATCGCGTAATTCGGAATCAGGCTCCGGCTTGCCCTTGCCCTTCAATTGAATTTCGCCCTTGGGATCGCGGTGCTCGATGCACGCCCATAGCGTCTTGCCCATCCAAGCCGTGAGCGTTATTTCCTGAGCCTTGCAGGTCTCCACCACAACCTTCTCGGCCGTCTTGCGCGTGAACGCCGCGGGCTTGCCAGTCATCCACTTCAAAATGGTCCGCACGCCCTCCACGTCTTCGGCGGCCGGGGCCTTCTTCGCGCCAAGGGCATCATCCAGTTTGGCGAAGCTTGCCTCTGTAGATTCAAAGCGCAGCTTCAGGGGCCGCTCGACTGTGATGGTGGTGTAGCCGAATGCCTGATTCGCGAAAATCTTGGAGACGGGCGCGACATCGACGCGACCATCTTTTGGCGCCACCGGCAACGCTGAGCCGGGCTTGACGATGGCATGTGAAACCTCTTTGCCAGCAACATCGAAGACCGTGGCCAGATTCTTCTCGGCGAAGTCGCCGTAGAGCGTGGTGATTTCGGCGATGTCATGGGCAGAGAGCTCTTTGCGCTTGCTGCCCAGACTCTTTCGCATCTTGACCCAGAAGGAAGTCGCGTCGATGAGCTGAACCTTGCCCTTGCGCTCTTTCGCCTTGCTGTTGCTCAGAATCCAAATGTAGGTGCCGATGCCCGTGTTGTAGAACATGTCATTGGGCAGACCGATGATTGCCTCGACCAAGTCGTTCTCGAACAAGTATTTCCGGATGTCGGATTCGCCAGAACCGGCGCCGCCAGTGAACAGGGGCGAGCCATTGAGGACGATGCCGATGCGGCTGCCACCCACGGCTGGATCGCGCATCTTCGAGACGAGGTGCAGCAGGAATAAAAGGCTGCCATCGGACACTCGCGGTAATCCCGGTCCGAAGCGGCCATTGAAGCCCTTGGCTTCGTATTCCTTGCGAACGGCCGCTTCGACTTTTTTCCATTCGACGCCGAATGGAGGGTTCGAGAGCATGTAGTCGAACTTCTTGTCGACGTGGCCATCATTGCTCAGCGTGTTGCCGAGGACGATGTTGCCCACGTCCTGACCCTTGACCAACATGTCGGCCTTGCAGATCGCGTAGGACTCTGGGTTGAGTTCCTGGCCGTGCATGGCGAGCGAGGCGTTCGGATTCATCGAGAGCAAATGCTCTTCGCCGATCGACAGCATGCCACCAGTGCCAGCGGTCGGGTCGTAGAGCGTGCGGACCGCGCCTTCGGTGGTGAGGCCCCCGCCATCGTTGATGAACAGGAGATTCACCATTAGGCGGATCACCTCGCGGGGTGTGAAGTGCTCGCCAGCCGTTTCATTGGAGAGTTCGGCGAACTTTCGGATCAGCTCCTCGAACATGTGGCCCATGGCCCCATTGCTCACGTTGTCCGGGTGCAGGTCCACAGCGGCGAACTTCTGCGCCACCAAGAAGAGCAGATTGGCAGAATCGAGTTTCTGGACCTGAACGTCGAATTCAAATTTCTCGAAGATGTCGCGGACGTTTTCCGAGAAGCCCGAGACATAGGACAGGACATTGGCTTTGAGATTGGCCGGGTCGCCGAGCAGCTTGCCCATGTCCATGGGAGAGCTGTTGAAGAACGACTGCCCCGATTTCTCCAGCAGGAAGTGCTCCACCGGGAGCCCACTGTCTTTCTGCGCCAGGTGCTCGGCAAGCACGGCGGCCTTGGTCGGCTCCAAGACGCAGTCGAGGCGGCGCAGGACGGTGAAAGGCAGGATGACCTTGCCGTATTCACTTTGCTTGTAGTCGCCGCGCAAGAGCTCGGCGATGGACCAAATGAAGGATGCGATTTCTGATGCGTTCATGCGTTTCCCTGAGACTGCGCTCGTTATTTTTTCTTGGCCCTCGGCGCCTTCACGGCAGCCTTGGCGGTCTTGGTTTGCGTATCGGTGGAGCTCATCGCGCCTGCGGGTGGCCACCCAAGGCCCTCGCGCTCGCAGTGCTGCTTGATGAGCCACTCGATCATGTTGGCCATGCTCCGGCCATCCCTGTCAGCGATGACCGACAAGGCATCCTTCACGGTTGGATCAAACCTAAACGCTGTCGGGCTGCTTCTTACGCTTTTCATGACAATGGACTCCGTTGGCCACACGCAATACAATTGCACTACCATTATCCGGGAAAAGAGCAAAAGTCAACAGCCTTTCCCGTCGCGCCACAAGGAGGCTCGGGTGTCGATTCTTCAAGAAATCCACAAGTGGTCGCAGGGACAACCTGCTTGGCAGCAGGACGCGATCCGGCGACTCTACGTCGATCGCTCCCTGTCGGCGGCCGATCTCGACGACCTCTACGCGCTGGCCAAGTCGGCGCAAGGCATTGATGATCCGGAAAAACGCGCGCCGGCCAAGCTCGCCGACGCCGACCTGGCGGCCCCTCCGGTGCCAAATCGCCTAGTTCAAATCGCGGCCATCAAGGACCTAGTCAATGTGAACGCTTTGGCCGAGGGTCAGAGCTTGCCCATCAGTCCAACCGGCCTGACCGTCATCTACGGCGAGAACGGCGCCGGCAAGTCGGGGTATTCGCGCGTGCTCAAAAAGGCATGCCGAGCCCGCGACCAAGCGGAGCCGATTCTTCCCGATGCCCGAAAACCTCCGGGGACTGTCGCCGCGCCGAAGGCGGGTTTCGATGTCTTGGTCAATGGCGCAGCCGTCCCGATGACTTGGCACGGCGGGAAAGCCGCGCCCGAAGAGCTCTCCGAAATCGCTATCTTCGACGCCCACTGCGCTCGGGCCTACGTGGACAACCAAGGCGACTTCGCCTATGCGCCCTACGGCCTCGACATCCTTGAAGGGCTCGTTAGGGCATGCAACAGCGTCAGGGCCATGGCGACGAAGGAACTGGCCGCCAACAAACCGAACATTGAGCCATTCGCAGTCCTTGCGAAGACGCCCACCAAGGTCGGTGCGATCTTGAACGGACTCTCGGGGACAACCAAGGCCGCCGATGTCGAGACCCTCGCGACACTGACCGATGACGAACTGGCACGGCTTGCCACGCTCAACAAGACGCTCGCCGAAGCCGACCCCAAGCAGAAGGCGCAGGTTTTGCGGCTGCGCTCCACGCGATTCACCGGTCTCGCCAATCGCATCGACTCCGCAGTCGCGCTGATCAACGACGAGAAGATCAAGAGCCTGCAAGACCTCGTTCAAAAGTCCAACGCAGCAAAGCAGGCGGCGGAGCTCGCCTCCAAGGAGTTCAAGGAGAAGTCGGGCCAATTGCCGGGAACAGGCGGCGATCATTGGAAAGAGCTCTTCCAGGCCGCGCGGGTCTTCGCTGCGGAATCCCATGCAGGACATGACTTCCCGAACCTGCCACCCGAGTCGCAGTGCCCGCTTTGCCAAAATGCGTTGGGCGACGACGGCGCATCGCGATTGGTCGCATTCGACGCTTTCATTGAACAGGCAGCGGAGAAGGCAGCAAAGGCGGCCAAGGCCACTGCGGTGACGGCTTACCGAGCGATCGAAAATGCCGTGTTGGACCTTGCCATCGACGATGCTCTCGGCAAAGAGATCAAGGATGCGTTTGCCGAAAGCCCTGATACATGCGCCGATTTTCAGAAGGCCATGCTCAACCGCCGGGCCGACGCATTGAAGGCAACTGGCGGCACAGTCGCATGGGAATCCATCGCCACGTTGTCGGCAAATCCTAGCGCTGACCTTAAGGGCAAGGCGGCGCAGCTCCTGATCGAGGCTAAGGCGCTCGAAGACTCGATGGATGTGAAGGCCAAGGCAGCCATGGTTGCCGAGCAAGCCGAACTCGACTCCCGCAGCAAACTCTCCGAGATCAAGGCTACGGTCTTGGAAGCGATCGGCAAGTTCGCCCTATGCGACAAGTTAAAGCTATGCGTCAATGCGACCGCCACAACGGGCATTTCCCGCAAGTCCACGGACTTGTCAAAGGACATGGCCACCCAGGAGGTCGTGAACGCGCTCAACGCGGAGTTGAAGGCGTTGAACGTCCACGAGCTTCAAGTCGTCATGAAGCCGGAATCGCCCGGAGGGAAGACGCAATACAAGCTGGCATTGCAACTCCCTGGCGGTGGCACGCCGTCCGCCATCCTGAGCGAAGGCGAGCAGCGGGCCATCGCCATCGCATCATTCCTGGCGGAGGTGAAGCTCGGCAAGGGCCTCGGCGGCATCGTGTTCGACGATCCCGTCTCCTCCTTGGATCATCGCCGCCGCTCACACGTCGCGAGCCGCCTGGTCGAAGAGGCCAAGCTGCGCCAAGTCATCGTGTTCACCCACGACATCTATTTTCTGTGCATCGTTCAAAAGGAGGCGGAGCTGGCCGGAGCGCCTGCGACGACCCAATGCATTGGCCGAGGGCCTTCTGGGTTTGGCGTTCAAGCCGACCGACTTCCGTTCGACACGTTGAGCACGACAAAACGGGTGAAGGCGTTGCGCCTGCTTTGCGACAACGTCGCCAAGGTCCACAAGTCCGGCGACGATGCGGAGACGACGCGGCTCACCCGTGAGGCCTACTCCCACCTGCGCATGGCGTGGGAGCGTGGCGTCGAGGAAGTTCTGCTGCAAGGCACCGTCACCCGATTCATTGAAGGCGTGTCCACTCAGAAGCTGAAATACGTCATCGTCGAGGACAGCGACTATGAAGCCATCAATATCGGCATGACCAAGAGCTCGAAATTCGCCGGTCATGACCCGGCAACGTCCGCGCATCTTTCCACGCCACATCCTGACGAGCTCAAAGCCGACATCGACAAGCTGGAGACTTGGCGGGCCACCGTTGAAGCCAGAAAGGCTGCGGTCGAGGCTCGCCGCAAATGATCCTGACAAGGCAGTCAAAATATGCCAGAAATAAAAAGTTCTGGCCGACGCTTGATTTATCGAAATACCCGCGCTAATTTGAACATGCCGCCGAAAACGATCTAGACAATTGGAACTCAGCGGTTCCAGAAGGCCCGAAGGAAATTCGGGCCTTCGCCTTTTTGGCATTGACAATCAATGTGACGCCGCTAGCAGGTTGCTGAAATACCTCGGCACCCGATGACGGAGCGCTGGGGTATTTCAGCAACCTGCTAGTTGTCGTTTCGACAGCGTCACAGCCGCACGTTGACCTTCTCAAGTGCGTTGAGGACAGCTGCCTCGCCAGCAATCCTTTCGTTCTTTGAGCGTGAATGGGCGAATGCCGCGCAGTTTTCGATATGCATCCCTTCAAGACGCTGCACGATGCCTTTGGCGTACCGAATCTCTGAAACGGTCTGGATTAGCCAGTGCTCGAATTCCGCCTGATTCGCCGGGATGCAAACTAATCCTTTGAAATTCTCTTCGGACGCCTTGGGGTTGCCGACACTGTCTTTTTTCGTTCGCGGTCGTCGTTGAATTTCGAGAAGACACAACCATTTTTCCTGTAGGACCATGCGGGCAACCAAGATTCCGCGGACTGTTCGCGCATGAACGTCAGCGTAAAGCCAGTGCCGAACATCTGTACTAATTGATTCGTCGCTGCCGCTGATCTCCTTAAGCCTAATTAACTGAGGTTCTGGGTCGTCCTTGAATCCACTCTCCCACGTGAACGACTCCACAGCCTTGATCGTCTCCGGGTGCGCCTTCTGCATAAACAGCATCGCATTCCACACGTCGCGCAGCGTGCCTTGCGATTCGAGCACTGGTTTCGCGTGAATCGCAGCGTAGCCGACGCCTTTTCCATCCCCCAGCGGTTCTCCGCTGGAGTATCGATCAGCATCCGTGCCTGGCGCTGGTGGCGTGGCCGTTGTCTCGCCTTGTTTCGGGCGGACGTCAATTACCACGCGCGGTACCCCAAGTAGCTCGAAATCAGGATCCTGAATCTCGATAGCGGCAGCTCCTCGATCAGGCTCCTGATACCCAGTAAGATCAATAATTTCCGGCGGTGTCACAAGCCGCCGATCAGGGGCGCCAGCCCAAGCCGGACGCGCGCCTGCTGGGTCCGCAGACTGATCAGCGAGAGCGGAATTCTCCCGGTCCCTCAGTACCGGGACACCCTTTGGATCCGAGCAACCGATCACGTTGAGCGCGAGGAATGATCTTCCACTGTCGAAGCTGATTCCGGAGACCTTCAACTGCGCCGTTCCCTGGAACCAGGGGGTCACCTTGATGAAAGCGGGCGCCTTCCCCTTCGTGTTGTGCAGAGCTTCGATTTGGGCGTAGATCCTTTTTGCGGCCGCTGCGGTGTAAGGGTCATACTTCGCGTGGGCAAGGAAGACGACATCGCCATTGACCATGCGGCGTCGCAGTCTTACCTTCCATTTTTCAGGCTCTTCTTTTTCCTCGAGCGGGGCGTACAGCCTGCTATTGTGAACTTCGGTTGGCCCGCACCAAGGATAGGTGGCGAGTACGCGCTTGAGCTCCGCTGACCGGCCATAACATCGGGCAAGGAATTCAAGGCATGGAATGAGCAACTTGCCCCCTGACTGAAGGTCGAATTCGATCATCCAGTTCTTATCTGCACTGAAAGCCAAGGGGTGAATGCCGAAGGGGTACGGTGCTGAGTCGCCGCGATACTTTGCGTCACTGAATGACACGAGCCGCCAGCCTTCCTTGCTGAACGTGACATCAAATGTCTCGATTTGGAAAACGGCTTCCGATCGGCACAGCCCGCCTTTCCAGATGCTGCCAATGCGAAACTGCCCCAGTGCCGTTAGCGGCACACGCCGCAGAATGACCTCATCCGACAGTCCCTTCGAGCCAACCTCTCTGAACCCAATGAGAACAAGAGGCTGCGTGTTGGCAGCGGTGTTCTTTACGATGCCGCAGTACCACCACGTGATCCAGTTCGTTGTATTTTCTCCGAGGCTGCCCTTGAACCTAACGACGTGACGTATCCGTCTTGTGGGTTTGTCGAATTTGATGGGCATCAGTCCTCGTCCCCCAAACAACAGCGCCTCGCCGATTTCCTGAGCGTGCCGTCAACTTTCAGTCCTTTTCTTGTTTGTCGCAACTATTTCCGCGTAGTTGCATCAATTACGGAAACTCAGAGCCGCCACCGACCAGGGCAGCGCTGGATGCCGTGTGGTGCGGCGCTCGAAAGGGCCGTTCGCGCCAGCGGACCGTTGTGGTGCGCTGTGATCGGACGGTTGCCAGCGAGCACAAGGCGGCCTGCTCCATGGCCTCCTGGTCTGTCATGGGCGGCAGTAACCCGGGCAAGCGTTCTGCCAGCATCGATTTGCCGGTGCCAGGCGGACCGCACATCAGCAGCGAATGTTCGCCAGCGGCAGCAATTTCCAGTGCCCGGCGGGCCTGCGGCTGCCCGCGCACATCGGCCAGATCAGCCAATGGCTGTGGCGCCCATTCACGGTTCGCGACAATTGGCTTGAGGCGTTCAATGCGACTCAAATGACGGCAGACCTCACGTAGATGAGCGGCCCCCAATACGATTGCGTGGGCGGCACGCGCCGCCTCCGGCGCATCGCTCAGTGGCAGCACAAAAGTGCGACCGGCTGATCCCGCGCAGTAGGTCATTGCCAGGGCACCACGCACCGTGCGCAGGCGACCGTCCAGGGCCAGTTCGCCTGCGAACTCGTAGCCATCGAGCTCATGGCCGGGAATCTGCTGTGAAGCGGCCAGAATCCCCAGGGCGATTGGCAGATCGAAGCGTCCGCTTTCCTTGGGCAGGTCGGCCGGTGCCAGATTGACCGTCATGTGGCGGGCCGGGAAATCGAAGCCGCAATGGATCAGCGCGGCGCGCACCCGATGGCGCGACTCGCGTACCTCCGCTTCAGGCAATCCGACGATGGCAAGGCTGGGCAGGCCATTGGCCAGGTGCACTTCAACACTCACCAGAGGCGCGTCAAAGCCGTTCAGCGCGCGTGAATAAACGGTGGCAAGTGCCATCTTGAACCGAGACGCGCATGCTCGCGTCGAGCAGGCCTATTGCCGCGCTTCGAGTGCCGCCAGACGCGCCTCGAGCTGGCGTAGCCGCTCTTCGGTGCTGCGCAGCAGTCTTGCCTGGATATCGAATTCTTCGCGGGTGACCAGATCGAGGCGATTCAGCGCGCCGCCGAGCAGCGCTTTGGCGTTACGTTCGACCTGCCTGGCCGGTGCCGATTCGAGCAGGGATTCGACGCGCCCCTGGATAGCTTCAAAAGCCCGATTCATCGCCATACCTATCTCCATGTCAATCCGGCACGCGGTTAGGTACGCCGCCGGCGAAATTCAGCGATCACAGGATACAAGGCTTACGCCGGTCGGGCGAGTCGTAGATGCCAGAGGTCGCCGCAACGGGTCGGAGCGCGTCCCGGTGACATCAAACAAAGGCCGTGATCGCTACGCCCCCGATGCCCACTGTTGTCCCACCCGTGCGCCAGGCAGCCGGCCCGGGGCACCGCACCCGCAACTGAGAGACGGACTCGGCGCGCACTGCCGCCAGAGAACACTACCCGCGCACAATCTGTAATATCTGTGTCATATTCAAGTATGACACTGCCAGGGCTTGAATTCGCCTGAACACCCGGGATTTCAGGTGCGAGTTGGTGGCATCCGCACACTTGTTGCCGCCCATCGCTGAGCCAGCCCTCCCATGACTGTCCACAGGACGCATTGCCCATGCCCCCGACCGAGCACACAATCAAGCAGTTTGATGCCGACCTGGAGCATATCCGCTCAATGGTGTTGCAAATGGGCGGACTCGTCGAGTCGCAGATCCGCAATGCGCTGCGCGGCTTGTTAGCGAGCGATGCCGATGCCATCGAAAGCGCAATCGCGCTTGATCGGCAGGTCAATGAGTTTGAAGTCGAGATCGACGAGGCGTGCGCACAAATCATCGCGCGACGTCAACCGACCGCCGGTGATTTGCGCACGGTGCTGTCCATTGCCAAGACGGTTACCGATCTGGAGCGCATGGGCGATGAGGCGAAAAAAATTGCCCGCACAGCCAAAAACATTCTGGATCGCGGCCAGTTGGTCGTGCCACGACTGGCCGATGTCACGCATGCCGCCGAAGTCGCCTTGGAGATGTTGCGTACGGCACTGGATGCCTATGCCCGGCTTGATTCAGTCGCCGCCCAGGATCTCATTCGCGCCGATGAGCAGCTCGATATTGAATTTCGCGCGATCATGCGCCAGCTCATCACCTACATGATGGAAGACCCGCGCACGATTTCACCGGCAATCGACATTGTCTGGATCGCCAAGGCGATTGAGCGCATCGGTGATCATTCGAAGAATATTGCAGAGCACGTGGTCTATATCGTCGATGGCACAGATATTCGTCATACCAAAGGCCAGGCGGGTGCCTCTCTTGCCTGAGCGGTCTGCTGGCGGGACCGGAGCTGATCTGTGAGTGGCACCACGCTTACCACGGTGCTGGTGGTCGAGGACGACCCCGCAATACATGAGTTGATTTCGTTCACTCTCGCCCAGGCGGGTTTGGGCGTGGTGCCAGCCAAGAGCGCGGAAGAAGCCCTCGCGCGTATCAACGATATCCTTCCCGACATCGCCCTCATCGACTGGATGTTGCCTGGCATGTCGGGCATGGCACTGGCCCAGCGACTGCGTGCTGAGCCACGCACGCGTTCGCTGCCGATCATCATGTTGACGGCGCGCGCGGCCGAAGCGGACCGGGTTGCCGGTCTCGAGCAGGGGGCCGATGACTACATCGTCAAACCATTCAATCAGCGTGAATTGATTGCGCGGATTCGAGCCGTTCTGCGCCGTCGCACCCCTGAGCAGGGTACCGAGACGCTGGAGGCCGGGCCGATCCGCCTGGACGCAAAAAGCCATACGGTCACGGTGCAAGGTCAGGTGGTCGACATCGGTCCGACCGAGTTTCGTCTGCTGCGTTTTCTGCTCGCGCACCCCGAGCGGGTGTTCTCGCGTGCCCAGTTGCTTGACCGCGTCTGGGGTGACCATGTGTTTATCGAAGAGCGCACGGTCGATGTGCACATGCGCCGCTTGCGCCTTACGCTGGGATCGCACGGCGAGAGCTGGCTTGCCACCGTGCGCGGTGCGGGCTACAAGCTCGCACGCCCTGGATGATCAATTTCTGGATCGCTCCGGCGCTGCGGTTTTTGGTACTCAGCCTGACCGCCGGGGTGGCGTTCATGCTGTTCGGGCCTGTGAGCGCCCTGTGCATCTTCAGCGCCGGATTGTTTGCCCTGGTGATCGTGCAGTTGCGCTATCTGGATCATCTGCGCCGCTGGCTCAAGTCCCCGGACGAAGTCACCATCCCGGACGGCTGGGGTGCCTGGGGCGAAGTGTTCTCCGAACTCTACCGCGCGCACCGTCGTGAAACGCAGGGTCTGAGCCGCCTTGCCGATGCGCTGCGCCGCTCCGAACTGGCGGCGCAAGCCCTGCCCGACGGCGTGGTACTGATCGATGGCGAACTGCGCATCGACTGGTGCAATGGCGCGGCTGAGCGCATGTTGGGTATCAGCCGCATCAACGACCGCGGCAATGTCCTCACTAATCTGGTGCGCTATCCGGGGCTGGCGGCCTATCTGGCGCGCGCAACCCGCGAGAGCGACGAGCCCGGACTGTTGATCGAGACCTCTGGCAATGCGCCCAGCACCCTGTCCATTCAGGTGGTGCAGTTCGCGGTTGAGGACAAAGTGGTGCTATTGCGCGATGTCACGACGTTTGAGCGCACCGAACGCATTCGCCGTGATTTCATTGCCAATGTATCCCACGAGTTGCGCACTCCGCTCACCGTGGTCAATGGCTACCTGGAGCACCTGCTCGGCGGGGACATCGATCCGGCGATGCAAAGCCGGGCCGTTGACGTGATGTTTGCACAGGCACAGCGTATGAGTCGGCTGGTCGAAGATCTGCTTGTGCTGTCACGCCTTGAGGCCGATGGCAATCCGTTGCACGAAGATGTGGTCAATGTACCCAAAATGATTGACGTCCTGATTGAGGAAGCGCGCACCTACGGCCGCGGTCGCCATCACATTGTTGCGCAGGTTGCGCCCATCAGTGTGTTTGGCAGCGCCGACGAGTTGCGCAGTGCGTTCACCAATCTCATGTCGAATGCTGTTCGCTATACGCCTGAGGGTGGCACGATCGAGGTGTCCTGGCAGGCTGCGCGCGAAGGTGGCGGCGTGGTGTTTTCTGTCACCGACAGCGGAATCGGCATCGCCGCCGAACATATTCCACGTCTGACCGAGCGGTTCTATCGGGTGGATCGCAGCCGATCGAGAGAGACCGGCGGCACCGGACTCGGTCTGGCCATCGTAAAACATGTTCTGCTGCGCCACCAGGGCGCACTCGAGATCGAATCCGAGCTGGGCCAAGGCGCTACGTTTCGCTGTCGTCTGCCTGCGGGCAGAGTGCACGCTGCTGAGGATGCTGAACTCAGCGCGCCATAAACTGGCCTGCGCTACGCTCCATGAAGAGGTCGCCCGGCTGTTGATGGGTGCTTGTCGCCCGCAACACCCCTTCCAGCTCAAGTACGATCGAATCCCAGCTCAATGCCTGGGTGTCGATGGCGGCCGATGCACCGAGGCTGCGGGCCAGACTCAGATTACCGGCCAGATCAAGCGCCAGACGCTGGAACGCGGCCGGATCCTCGCTTTGCGCGAGCAAACCGTTCGCCCCATGCCGAATGTATTTGCCGGCGGCGCCATAATCGAAGGCCACCACGGCCAGCCCGCTCGCCATGGCCTCGAGAGTTACGTTGCCAAAGGTCTCGGTGAGACTGGGAAAGAGAAAAATGTCGGCAGACGCAAAATGCGCCGCCAGATCTTCGCCAGTGCGCGAGCCGGCAAACACAGCGCCCGGACAATGCTGCTCAAGATAGGCGCGAGCCGGTCCATCACCGACAATCACGAAGCGCGCAGTGGGCACACGTTGCCTGATTTGTGCGTGCGCGTGGATCAGGGCTTCAGGGTTTTTCTCTGAAGCCAGGCGCCCCGCATGCAGAATGACCGGCGCGTGCTCTTCGGCCCCCCAGGAGGCGCGCAACGTGCCCGATCGACGCGCCGGTGAGAACAGGTGGGTATCAACGCCGCGTGCGATCACTCGCACGTTATGAAATCCCAGATCGCACAGCATCAGCCGCATGCCTTCGGTCGGCACCATGGTGCAGGCCGTGCGGTTATGAAACTTGCGCAAATAGCCAAGTATGGGTTTGCGCAACCAGCCAACGCCATAGTGCTTGCTGTAGGCATGAAAGTTGGTGCGGAAATCGGATACCACCGGAATGCCAAGACGAATTGCGCTCTGAATGGCTGACCAGCCCAGAGGTCCTTCGGTCACCACATGCACCACGTCGGGCCGCGCCTGCGTCCACAGACGCGTGAGTGCGCGCCGTGCCGGCATGCCCATTTTCAACGAAGGGTAACGTGGAATCGGTAGACTGCCGGTAAGCGTCTGATGCAGATCGGTCTGTTCGCTGCCGATTTCGTGCGGGGCCTGACGTGGCCGTACCAGTTGAATCTGGTGATCGCGGCGGCGCAGCCCTTCGACGACCTGCGCAACCGTATTGGCCACGCCATTGATTTCCGGCGGATACGTTTCAGTCACCACGGCGATGCGCAGCGACTGCTTTCGCACAGGTAGATCCTCGATGAGGATCGGCATGGAGTCGGTCGACATGCAAACACGATTCCATAACCGTGTTGCAACTTGATGACTTCACGATGACAAATGAAAAATGACACCGAAAGACGCCGATGTCATTGAATTGTCACCAATATTTCGCATGACAGTCATGCCAACGTAGTAATTTCGCCACATCCGGGCAACGCCCCGGAGCACCTACCCATGAGGCCGCTATGAAAGAATTTCTTCAGGCACTGCGAGTGCAGCGTTGGGACGACCATCGCTTCTATCACCACAGCCGTATCAATCAAAGTCTGCATTTCATCAGTGCCGCCAGCTTTCTGTGCGCCTACGCACTGCTGCCATTTCATCCGGCGGCGTCCGGGTTGATCGGCTGGCTGGTCTCGATGACGACGCGCCAGTCGGGTCACTTCTTCTTTGAACCGAAGGGCTATGACACCTTCAACGACGTCACCCACGAATACAAGGAAGAAGTGAAGGTCGGCTACAACTTGAAGCGCAAAGTGGTTCTGCTTGCCATCTGGGCGATCTCCCCCGTCATGCTGCTCATCAGTCCGACCTTGTTCGGCGTGTTTGACGACGTGTCCGGCCTCGCCGGCTACGCCCACAAACTCGGGTTGATGTGGCTTGCACTGGGCATCGGTGGCATTGTCTTTCGCACCATCCACCTGTTTTTCCTGCGCGGGGTGCAAACGGGCCTGGTATGGGCGGTCAAGATCATCACCGACCCATTCCACGACCTCAAGCTCTATTGCAAGGCGCCGATCTATTTGCTGCAGGGGCAGTTGATCGACCCGATGGGCCAAACCCACGGCAGTTGATGGCGCCGCGCGCCGGGGGCGTTCAGCCCCGGCCGAGCGCGTGCTTCAGCATCTCGCTCACAATGCCGCGCCGGATCGAGCGGGTGGTGAGCGAGGCATCCTGCCACCACCAGCCGTCGGCGAGCATGCGTTGACCCGCCCGCACCATGCGCCGCATCACCTCGTCAAAGTCAGCCTCGGTGTAATTCAGGCTGAAAATGAATCGACCGGTGCCGACCCAACTGAGGGCAAGTCCTTCCCGGCGCATGTAGTACTGCAGCATCCAGTGGTAACGCGAAGGGATCGTATAACTCACGGTCCAGATGCTGGTGAGATTGGACACCCGCACCGGAATGCCGGCTTCAGCGAGGTGGTCATTCAGGCGCCGCGCCCGATCGTTCCAGGTTTGATCAATGCGTTCATACACCGCCCCCAATTCGGTGGACTGCAGACGTTCGAGAAAAACCTGCATGCTGCCCATCACATAGGGGTGCGAATTGAACGTGCCGCGCGCAAAGCACACATCGGCAGGGCGATCATCACGATAGCGTTTCATCAAAGCATGCGACCCACACAGAGCACCGATCGGAAATCCGCCAGCCAGTGTCTTGCCATAAGTGACCATGTCCGCCTGCACGCCAAAGTATTCCTGCGCCCCGCCACGCGCCAGGCGAAAACCGAGGAACACTTCGTCAAATATCAACACCACTCCATTGGCGCTGCATGCCTCGCGCAAGCGCTTCAGCCACGCGCTGTAGCCTGCGCGATCAAATCCGGAATTGGCACGACCGGCGATCAGCGATCCGTCGCCGGGGGCCCCGGCATTAGGGTGCAGGGCTTGCAGCGGATTGACCAGAACGCAGGCGATATCCTTGCGCGTGCGCAGCACGTGCAACGAGCGCTCGCTCATGTCACTCAAGGTGTAGGTGTCACGTGCGGGCAGCGGATTGCCCACCCCCGGTTGCACATCGCCCCACCAGCCGTGATAGGCCCCACAAAACACGACGACATGCGAGCGCTTGGTGTGATAGCGCGCCAGACGCACTGCCTGCATCACCGCTTCGGTGCCCGACATATGGAACGACACTTCATCCTTGCGAGCAATCGACAGCAGCGTTGCTACATTCGATGCGACCGCAGGATGGTAGGCGCCCAGCACCGGGCCGAGCTGCGCGGCGAGCGCACTGCCACGCGCCATGCATTCCTTGTAAAAATCATTGCCAAAGACATTGACGCCATAGGACCCGGTCAGGTCCATACATTCATTGCCGTCCAGATCGGTCAGGGTGACGCCGGACGAGGCATTGGCGAACGCGCCGGTGTCCAGGTGCATGCGCACATGGCGGCTGAACTGAAACGGCACCCGATAACGTCCGGTGAAATCCAGATCCGAGACACTATCGCGTATCGTCCCGGTCAGCGCGACCGTCTTGGGGTAACGCGCCACGAATTCGGCGCTCAGCCGTTCAAAGGCCGCCTTGCGTTGCGCGGCAATCGTGGCCGGGGCGCCATCGGCACAGAAGAACTGATCCTCGCCGTACTCGTAATAGGGCACCCATTTGGCCGCAAACCGGCTCATGCGCGCATGACCGGCGAGCGATCGATGCTTGGCACGGGACAGCTCAAGGCGGGATTTCACCCGTGGAAAAATGGCGGCCAGTGCGGCCGCACCAAGAAGATACAAGGCAGGGTTTGAGTTCATGCCTGCTACTTACATGACAAGGATGACAATAGCGTGAACGCCGCCTTCGGACTGAGTAGAACCCTCGCGCGCATCGTGCAGCAGGAGGACATCAATTTTCTGCTGACCAATCGCTTGCCGCGCCGCGCGCTGACGCGCTTCATGGGCTGGTTCAGCAAAATTGAAACGCCCTGGATACGCGACGCCTCGATAGCCCTGTGGCGCTACTTTGGTGATCTGGATCTGTCAGAGGCGCGTGACACCCAATACCGCAGCATGCACGAGTGTTTCATTCGCCAATTGAAACCAGGCATGCGTCCGATTGATTCTGATCCGACGGTTCTGGTCAGCCCGTGTGACGCGATCGTGGGCGCCTCGGGGCAGATTGTCGGCGACGTCGTGATTCAAGCCAAGGGCTTTCCCTATCGGTTACAAGACCTGCTGTGTGATGCGGAGCTGCAAGCGCGTTATCACAACGGCACCTGGGTCACCTTGCGCCTGCGATCGAACATGTATCACCGTTTCCATGCACCGCATGACTGCAGCGTCGAGCGATTGACTTATGTATCGGGTGACACGTGGAACGTTAATCCCATTGCGCTTGCGCGGGTTGAGCGTCTGTTCTGTCGCAATGAACGGGTCATCATTCGCACCCGACTGAACGCGAGCGGCCACCAGATCACACTGGTGCCGGTTGCCGCCATACTGGTGGCGAGTATCCGCTTTCATGGCATCGACGCGATGCTCAATCTGGCCTATCGCGGCCCCAACGAGCTGTCCTGTGATGCGCAGTTTGCCAAGGGCGAAGAAATGGGCTGGTTCGAGCACGGCTCAACCATCATCGTGTTTGCGCCACCCGGATTCGCCCTCTGCCAGACCATTGAAGAAGGACGTCCGGTGCGTATGGGCGAGCGGCTGATGCATCTGCCCTGACAGGAATATCGCGCACAGTCGTACGCCACCGCAATAAGCGCGACGCACTTGTCAAAAGGTTGCCACGCCGATCAGAAGATTGGCATGCCCGTGAGGCCGATCGGCGCAGCAGACCCGCGGCGTCGTGCGAAGTGGACACACCAAACATGGTTGAAGAGATTTAACGAAACCGTCATTTCATCAGCGGTACATGTTAATTAGCTGCAATGTTGCAAAGCGATAATCCAGTGACTTATTTCCGTTTCCGTCACAAGGACTCCGCTGACCATGCCACGCCAGACCCGACTTCACCTTGCCATTGCCGCAGCGCTCGCGCAGTTGGCCTTCAACGCACCCGCGGTCTGGGCTGCCGATCCGGTAGACCTCGGCGCAGTCGGTACCGGAGCCAGCAGTCAACCTGCCGAAATCCAACCGACCGGTCGTACCCCGGCCCTGCCGGCCGCCGCTGTCGATGCACCGGCGGCCGCACGCACTGCCGTCTCACAGGGCAATCTGGAATCGCGTTGGCCGACCTCTGAAATCAGCGAAAACTTCATTCGCAATTTCACGCCGCCGAATTCCGATTACACCCAGGTGCTCAATATTGCACCGAGCATCGTTGCGCCGCCCCATCCGAACGGCATTGGCGGTGGAGATTCGAAGATTCAGTTCCGCGGTTTTTCCGACGGCTCTTTCAACATGACCTGGGATGGCATTCCGTTCAATGACTCGAACGATCCCACGCACCACTCCTGGGCCTACTTTCCAGGCGAATTCATCGGAGGTGTTGTCATCGATCGCAGCCCGGGTTCTGCGGCAACGTTTGGCCCTGCCTCGTACGGCGGAACCATAGGCCTGCAGTCACAGGATCCGACAGCCAATAAGGGCGTTCGCGTTTACGGCAGCTACGGTTCGTTCTCGACCTCGACCGTAGGCGCTCAGGTAAACACCGGCCGCCTCGGCGATGATGGCGCGACCAGCATGGTGTTCAACGCGCAGCGATTCAAAACCGATGGTGCGCTCACCCACGACAGTCTCGAGCGCACTTCATTCAGCGGCAAACTCGCGCATGCAGTGAGCGCAGACACCACGATGACCTTCTTCGCATCGTTCAATCAGATGTACAGCGATACCGGCAATACCACCACTGGCACCCGGGCCGAGCAGGCGCAGTACGGCAACAACTACCTGAACGACACCGACCCATCGAAAACGAACTACTACAAATACAACAATTACAACCTGTCGACCGACATGGAGTACTTCCAGGTCGCCTCGAAGTTGAGCGACACCTGGACCGTGGACAACAAGCTGTTCACCTATGCCTACAGCAACACCCAGCACTACGCCTCGTCCCTTACAACGCCCGCGACCGGTCTGCCCGATGGCACCACGTATGGCCCCAAGGGTAGTGCGGCACTGCCGTTTGCCGCCCCGTGCGCAACGCCGGGTGCTTCATTGATCACAGCGACTTGTTCCAACGGCATCATCAAGCTCAACCAGTACCGTACCGTGGGCGACATCCTGCGCTTCACGAAGGACTCAAGCTGGGGCCAGACCCGCTTGGGTGCCTGGTTGACCCAGACCGAAACCAACCGCCACGGCTTTTACGCGAATGTGACCGACTACCAGACGTATTCGAACGCGTATGCCAATACCAGTTACAACCAGAAGTTCACCTCATATCAGACGCAGGCCTACGTCGAGCATGAGTTCCATCCCCTGTCGACCGTGGCCGTGACGCCGGGGCTCAAGTTCTCGCGTTTCACCCACGATGTGACCGATTACCCGGCGCAGAACACCGGACTTACCAGCAACTATGAGTTCCAGAAGAACTACAACGACACATTGCCTTCGCTCGACGCACGCTGGCGTCCGATGAAAAACCTGACGGTGTATGCGCAATACACTACCGGTGTCGTCATTCCGTCGACTGGCAACTATGACGTGAAGCTGCAGCAACCCAGTGGCGTGGTTGCGACTCCCCCAACCGTGCCAGCCCAGCACGATCGTGCCTATCAGATCGGCTCGGTCTGGAAGACCGATCGCTACACGGTCGACGTCGATGTCTACCAGATCAAATTCGACAATTTCTACTCGACCAGCGGCACCTATGACACCACCACCAACACCTATCCGATCATCAACAACGGCGCGGTCATCTACAAGGGAGCCGAGGCGGAATTCACTTATGTGATCGGTAGTGGTTTCAGCACGTATGCCAATGCATCAACCAACAGCGCCAAGCGGACGCTGGACCACACCTCCATTTCGCCCAGCGGCACGACAGGTGTCCCGAGCAATACCGAGGCGCTCGGTCTGTTCTGGCAGGACAAGGGGTGGGCCATCGGTTTGGTCGGCAAGCGGATTGGCAGCCAGTACATCACAACCAACGCCCCCCAGGGTGCCAGCCTCAACCCGTACTACCTGACCAATGCCTATGTCAATTATCGTCTGGCCAACATCAGTCCGACGCTGAAGGCGGTGACGTTGCGCGCCGGCGTGAACAACATCGGTGACAGTCAGAAGACCGTTGCGTTATCGCAGTCGGGTGCCAATCCAGGCCCGAATGATCAGCTCACGCTGTTGCCTCGCCGCAACTACTTCGTCGGCGTCTCAGCCGATTTCTGATCAGGGATTGCGTCAGGCTGCACACAGCAACACAAGGCATGAACAGGCAATACAAGGAAGCACAGCATGAACTTTCAGCATCTGGTTGATCTGGCCAACGGCTCCGGCGGTACGATCTACGGCATGTTGGTGGTCATGCTGGTGGCCATCACCGTGATCATTGAGCGCAGCCGGTTCCTGTCGAATATGACTCGAGCCGGCGCGCAATTGATCCGGGTTTTGCAGGGTTCGGTGGATGGTCACCATGAGGCGATGCAATCGTTGCGCCAGGGCCATCCCAATCTCCCCCACCTTGCCTTGCTGCGTGCAGCGCAACAAGCCGAGGGGGCCGGCGGTCGCAATACGCTTGACGGGCATCTGGAAGAGGCCCTCATGCATGAGGTACCGCGGCTGGATCGGTCACTGTGGATGCTCGATACCATTGTGACTCTGGCTCCCCTGATGGGTCTGCTGGGTACGATCATCGGCATGTTCAACGCCTTTCGCGTGTTGTCAGACCAGAGCGCGGCGGTGGAGGTGACCGGCGGCATTGCCGAGGCGCTGGTTGCCACCGGCATGGGTTTGCTGATTGCGATGATCGGCCTGGTGTTTCTGAATTTTCTCAACAATCGGGTACGCCTGTTGGTTCATCAACTGGAGACCCTCAAGGTGATGATCATCAATCGCGCTGATCTTGGTCGTAAAGTGACCGACCGGGTGGGCGAGCGCATGGCTGCGGCGCAGCGCGATGGCTCGAACCAGGCAGAGCATTGATGCGCTACCTGGCGCAACGCAAGGCGCGGATCGAAATCGTGCCGATGATCGACATCATGCTGTTCCTGCTGGTGTTTTTTGCCATGATGACTCTGCGCATGATCCCGACCTCCGGACATGTGACGCATCTGCCAACCAGCACCACCGCGGCACCCCTGCCAGCGCCCAAGCTGCTGGTCGAACTGGCAAGTGATGGCAGCATCGCGGTTGAGGGGCAACAGATGCAGACCGACGAACTCACTGCCCTGCTGCGTGGGCGCGATCCGGCCCACATCGCCGTCACCTTGGCAGGCAGCGACAGTGTGGATCTGCAAAAAGTGATGCGTGTGATCGACGCGGTACGCGCTTCGGGCGCAACCCAGATCGCTCTGGCAACGCGCAGTGCCCGCTGAAGGCTTGCCACCGTCGACGACCATGGCAGCAGATGAGCAGGGCGTACTCAAGCGCGATGTGGAGGCCGTTGCCCTGGCAGTAGCGGCCGAAGTCATCCTGGTCGCCATCGTGCTGCTGCTGCTGTTCGCTGTGCCAAAAATAGTGCGTTCTCAACCCGCGCCAGTGATCCTGGAACTTGCCCAGGCGCCGGTGCAAGAGCCGCCTCAACCCGAACCGACGAAGCCAAAGCCACCCAAACCCAGGCTGCCTGAGCCGCCCCCCAGACTGCAACCGCCGACCCTGCCGCCGCTGACCCCGCCGCCGCCGGTGCCACCGCCGCCTTTGATCACCCCGCCGGCCGATCTTGTGCCGGTGGCAGAACCGACACCATTCAGCCAGGCCGCGGTGCCGCCGCCCCCGCCGCCCCCACCTGCAGCGTACCAAGCGGCCAAGGTTGATCCCATGCTTGCCTACGCTGCACAAGTCAAGGCGGCAGTGCAAGGGGCGGTGCAGTACCCAGCCGCGGCGCAGCGTCAACGCATCGGCGGCCGCACCCGGGTTGAGTTCAACCTGCGCGATGGTCGGGTGAGTGAACCGCACCTCATCCAGGGCAGCGGAACCGCACTGCTGGATCGGGCTGCAATCGCGGCGGTGCTCGCTGCCGGCTATCCCGCGCCACCGAGTGAGCTGGTGGGCATTGAACGGCAGTTTCAGGTCTGGGTTGAATTCCGCCGCTACGAGTAACCGCAGCGATTGGTGTCCGGCTGGCAGCTAGGCCTTGCGCCCTACAAACAGGTACACCGGGACGCGCACGGCGGGCAGGTAGGGCACTGCCGCGCGATGCTCGACCAAGCGCAAAGTAGTCAGTCGGGTGGGCAGGTACCTGAGGGTATCGGCACCCAGGTGCACGCCATCATGCGCGAACCAGCGCCGCCAGGCCCAGCTTGCAAGGCGCCCATGACGCACCGGATCAACATAGAAGTCGACCACCCCGAGTACACCACCCGGGCGCAACATCGACAGCGCATTGTCCAGCACCCGGGTCCAGTCCGGCATCATTGACAGGGCATAGGAGAGGTACACAACGTCAACGGGCTCAGCCGGCTGGTACTCGGCCGCATCGGCTTCGATGACGACCATGTTCTGCTGCCGCGCGGCGCGCAGGTGGGCCTGCTGCAACAGCGCGGGACACAAGTCGACCAAGGTGCAGGACTGCAGTCCTGTCAGGCGTTCACCGAAGAATTCGGTGTTGCGACCAGTGCCGGCACCCAGCTCCACCACCCGTGCGCCGGGCTCGCACGGCAGGGCTGCGATCAGCCGTTCGCGTCCCCACAACAGGCGCTCGCGAAAGCGGTCGTAGTGGCCTGCCTGAGGGGCATAGAAGGCTTGCAGCCGTTCGGCATGCGAACCGCTACGCGGCTGGCCGCGCAGCAGCGCCGAGAGCACTTTGAGTTCGGCCGCCAGCATGGCTAATCGAGTGTTCGCATGCCGCGCTCAGACCGGCACGTCGGCAATGTGAAAGCCGGCATAGGTGTGCACGCGGTCGCGCAATTGCAATGTTTGCGCAAGACTGTCATTGAATTGCAGTCGATCGCGGATACGCGGGCCCTGCGACCCGATGGTGATCGTGTCGATATAGGCGGGTCGCGCATGAGCGCTTCTGAAAATGACCCGCGCGCCTGGCGTGGCACGGTCAAGAATGGCTGCCCATTCTTCGGCGAGGGCCGAGGGTTGGTAGCAACTCATCCAGTCCATATGATCGAGTAGCACAAATTTTGAAATATGCTCAGGCGTCGATTGCAGGAATGCTGTAACCGTGGTGGTATGCACCACCACGCGATCGACCAGTCCGGCCTTGAGCAGGTTGAAGTTATCCTGTTTGAGATATTCCGGACAGCAATCCGGCGTGTAGGCGCCATTCACATACACGCTGTAGAAATAGTTCGATGCCAGCGGAAGCTGCCGCAACACATATTCCAGCGCTTCCTGGACGAATCGCGCCACGCCGTTGTCGTGTTGCGCTTCGACTTCGCGCCGCTGCGGCCACGGTACGCCCAGCAGGCTCATCGTGAACTGGCGCGATAGCAGCCAATTCATTGCGTTGCCCCAGATGCGCGGGGAAATTCGGGCGTCATAAATTGCCCGTTGTTCTTCCACCGAACCACTGCTGAACAAAGCCTGCACATCCCTGGACAGCCCTGGTCGCAGCCGCATATAAGCACGCATCGCGCGCGCGACATAACCGGCCAAGCCACGAAAATAAAAACTGCGGCCCGGCGTCTGAAACCAGTGCACCCGACGATCCCAGAAGTCGCGCGAAAAGCCACTGAGATGAGTGCGCAGCTGACTCTGATAAATCTCACCAAAACGCGGGTGATAGCCGCGACCGAACACGGCAAAGAAATCGTCATACGACAACGCTCGAATGCCGGCCAGCTTCAGATCAAGCAACGCGCTCTGACGCGGGTTGGCATCGACCGCATGCACCCGTCGTGGCCCGGTAAGTGCGTAGTCAAGTACATTGCACCCGGCGCTGGTAATCACGAGCACCGTGTCATCGGCGCCCAATGCAAGCGCTTCCCGGTCAACCGCCGGATCTTCCCAACAAGTGTTGTAGACCAGTGAGCGACGGTACAACATATTGAACAGTGCCTGATCGACACGATCAAACCAGGAGCCGCGCCCCGCTGAACTCATGGTGTCAGACTCAATTGCACCGTGCGGCCTGTGCCGGCACCCACCGGATGGGCCAGGGGTGCTGCATGCACGATCCGCAATTCACCGCTCGTGGTCTCGACCAGTGCAGTCAGGCTCTCCACCCAATCGCCGTCATTGGCATAGGTGATTCCATCGATGTCGCGCAACTCGGCGCGATGAATATGACCGCACACGACGCCGTCAAATCCGCGACGACGTGCTTCATGCGCAAGGGCGTGTTCATAGTCGCTGATGAAGCTGACCGCATTCTTGACCTGGTGCTTCAGATATTGCGACAGCGACCAATAGGGCATGCCCATTTTTTGCCGGATCTTGTTGAAATGCCGGTTTAACTCAAGCGTGATGGTGTACAGCGTGTCACCGAGGTGCGCCAGCCACTTGGCCTGCTTCACCACGCCGTCGAACAGATCACCGTGAGTGACCAGAAAGCGGCGCCCATCGAGCATGGTATGCACCACTTCATGCTCGACTTCGATGCGCCCGAAATCAAAACCCGTGAAATGCCGCAAACCCTCGTCATGGTTGCCGGGTACGTAGACAACCCGGGTGCCTTTGCGCGCCTTGCGCAAGACCTTCTGCACCACATCATTGTGTGTCTGACACCAGAACCAGTTGCGCTTCAACTGCCAGCCATCAATGATGTCGCCGACCAGATAAAGAATGTCCGAGTCGTGGGTGCGCAGGAACTCAAGCAACTCATCGGCGCGGCAGCCGCGGGTTCCCAGATGAATGTCGGAGATCCAGATCGCCCGGTGGTAGTGCTCGCCATCGGCTAGTGGTATGCGCGCGTTCATGAGAATCCACTGGATGCAGATACGGGATTTCACATCGAACGCACGACGCGCTCATGACAACAGCAAGAAGCTTTTATGACATTCCAATCGTCACGCTGCTGTCATATCGCGCGCGTACTGTGACACTCACTTTCCATTGCAGGCGGCTGCGAACGGGCATCGGTCCCGGTTGGTCGTCTAGCCGCATCAACGGGGTGAGACGATGAACCCAAGCGTGATGGTGGTCGAGGACGATCCGGCCATACGAGACCTGCTCCAATACACCTTTGAGCGCGCGAGTTTTCGTGTCGTGCCAGTCGGATCGGCCGAGCGTGCACTGGAGCTGTTGCGCGAACGCATTCCGACCGCAGCGGTCATTGACTGGATGTTGCCTGCCATGTCAGGGATTACATTGATCGAGCGCCTGCGGCGCGATCCGCGTACCGCCTCATTGCCCCTTCTCATGGTGACTGCGCGCGATCGTGAGCAGGAGCGCGTGAACGGTCTGGATGCCGGTGCCGATGATTATCTGGTCAAACCGTTCAGTCCGAGTGAATTGATTGCGCGGGTCCATGCGCTCATCCGTCGCCGCGCGCCGGAGTACGCCGGCGGGACCCTCACCGTGGGCGCGGTAACGCTGGACAGCGATGCGCGCACCGCGCGGGTTGACGGCGCACCGATCAGCTTGCGTCAGGTCGAGTTTCGGTTGCTCAAGTTATTCCTCGCCCATCCCAATCGCGTCTTCACGCGCAACGAAGTGCTCGACCGGGTTTGGGGTGAAAATGTATTCGTCGAGGAGCGTACCGTGGATGTGCATGTGCGCCGGGTACGTCTGGCGCTCGGCGAGAAGTACCGCAACCTCATCACGACAGTGCGGGGCGGTGGATACAAGCTCGATCCTAGCCTGAGCGCAACAGTCCCAGCAATCGAATCAGCTCTGCCCGCTCTTTCGCACTGAGGCGGGCCGCAATCCGACGCTCATGCGCGCGGATGCGGACTTTTGCACGGGCCAGAAAGTCGCGTCCGGCGACAGTCAACCACAGGCCGTTGGTTCGGCGATCAGGTCCGCGCCGCCGCTCAAGCCAACCTGACTGCTCGAGCTGATCAAGGAGCGGCACCATGGTTGAGCGGTCGAGCCCGGCGGCGGCGGCCAGCGGGGTTTGCGCGACGCCTTCATTGGCCTCTACCAGCAACAGCACCCCCAAGCGCCCCGGCGTGATGCCGAGCGATCCGACGGACGCAGAAAAATCGCCAAATACCGCCAGATGCGCAAGGCGTAACTGATAGCCGAGCAACTGGGGCAGCAGCCCGCTTGCCAGCACGGGCCTGTCCGGCGCCCCCGATCGCCCAACGCGCCGGTCGGCACGCTCCATTTGTTTGGTGTTCAAACTATTTGACAGTTCCATGATGACCCGCTAATTTACACCAAGTTCCGGGCCGCCGAATGGCACAGCTCGGTCCGCGTCCATCGAACTCCTGACTGAGTGCTCCAGCAGCGTGCCTCTAATTGACATCATCGATACCGCCGAGGCGGTGAACGCCGAGGACGGCGAGACTATTTTGTCGGCCGTTCAGCGCGCAGGCGTTGCGTTTTCACACAGCTGCCTGGCGGGCAATTGCGGCAGTTGCAAATGCGAACTGATCGATGGTGATATCTACGAGCTGGAGCGCTCGGAATTCGCGCTGACTGATGCCGAGCGGGCAAGCGGCCTCATTCTTGCCTGCCGCACCCAGGTGTGGGGTGATACCCGCATTCGACGCCTGGCCGAGGACGAACTGATCGTTCATCCCTCGCGTATCCTGAACTGTCATGTCAGTCATCTGGAAACCCTTACGCACGATATTCGTGCGGTGCATCTCACCCCCTACGGCGCGGCAGCCTTTCTGTACTCCCCCGGGCAATTCGCCAGCGTCGAATTTCTGCCCGGTATCGAGCGGCAGTATTCGATGGCAGGGATCGCCGCGGATGCCACGCTCCAGTTCCATGTCCGCCGCGTGCCGGGCGGCAAGACCAGCACCCATGTGGTCGAGCAATTGCGCGAAGGCGATGCGGTCACCGTGCGTGGACCTCTGGGCAGCTCGTATCTGCGCGAACAGCACGCGGGGCCGGTGCTGCTGGTCGCCGGAGGCTCCGGGCTTGCGCCGATTGAGAGCATCCTGCGTGGCATCTTCGCGCAGGCCGCGCCAGGGGGCGAGCGCGCACCTGTGCGCCTGTATTTCGGGGCACGTGCGGAACGCGACATCTACCATGAAGCCTTGCTCAGTGCCTGGGCGCGTGACTATCCATGGTTCAGCTATGACATTGTATTGTCCGATGACAGTAGTACACGGCGGCGCCGAGGCTTCGTGCATGATGCGCTGGCCGGTGAATTGGCCAGTGTCACCGGCATGAAGGCCTATCTCGCCGGACCGCCACCGATGGTAGAGGCGACCACCGGCTTTTTGAAGGACCAGGGTATGGCCATGAGAGACATTCATGCCGATGCCTTCTACGACCAATGACAAAACCCATCCGATCGGCCTGATCGGACGGCAGGAGACACTGAGATGAGCGAAGAGTTGCGTGGACGTAGTGCCATCGTCACCGGTGGTGCCCGCGGCATAGGATTGGTGATCGCCACGGAGCTCACAAGGCTCGGTGCGAAAGTTGTAATCGTCGACAGTGGTGTCACGATAGGCGGGGCCAGCGAATCACCCGATCTGGCCCTGCGGGTCGCCGCCTCGCTGCCCGGCGCCGTCGGCCTTGCCGGCGACATCGCCGATGAGGCCGTCGCGCAATCGGCGGTGCGCCTGGCCCAAGAGCAATTTGGGGCGGTCGACATCCTGGTGAACAATGCCGCCATCATTCGTGACGGATTCGTTTTCAAGGCCAATCTGGAAGCCTGGGATGCGGTCATTCGCACCAATCTGAGCGGCGCATTTCGACTGATCGCCGCTGCCACACCGGCGATGCGTGATCAGGTCAAGGCCGGACGTGCGCCCGGCGCAATTGTCAATCTGGTGTCCACGGCAGCCATCTACGGCAATTTTGGCCAGGCAGCGTACGCCGCTGCCAAAGGCGGGTTGATCGCTCTGACCCGGGTTGCCGCGCACGATCTGGCCCGTTCCGGTATTACGTCCAACGCAGTCATCCCCTTCGGCGCCACCCGGGTGACCGAGAGTATTCAGCCGGCCAACGAGGCGCAAGCCGCCTACAAGGCAAAGGCGCTGGAGGTCTCACCGGTCTACGTAGCGCAATTGGTGAGCTTTCTGGTCTCCGCGGCTGCTGCGCATATCAACGGACAACTGATCGGTGCGCGCGGACGAGAGCTGTTCTTGTTCTCGCAGGCGCGCCCGGTGATGACCCAGCGGGTGCCCGTGGGCGGACTGGACATTGCCGCCATGGCCGCAGCAATGAAAGGGTTTGAAACACACTTCACTGATCTGGTGACCGATCTGGAAGTGTTTTCGGCCGACCCGGTCCTCTGAGCAGGCACCGACGTGGCGCGCCCTGACCCTCTGCAATCGGCGCTGGATGCGGCGTGGTTCTCGACGCTTGGCGAACCCCTTGGCGCCGGTGAGCTGACCGATATCGAAACCTACACGCTAGCGCTGGGTTTGCCGCTTAACGCGCCGCCACTACCGGTGCAGTCCTGGCAGCAGGCCGCTGAGGTGCTGCGTGGTGAGACCGGTGAGTGGTGGGCACTTGAGGAGGCAGAACGTGCCCGGCTCGAGCAAACCGTCAGGCTCGATCCTGCGGCACCGGCGTGGATACGCGTCAACGACAGGCTGCACGGCGCCGCGGCGGTTGCCGCTGCGCGGGGTGGCTGTAGCGATGCAGCCATGATCAAAGTGGCGGCCGGCGCATCCAGTTACGCCACCTATCACTACCATTTGGCGATGGCTGCGGAATGCGGACCAGATCATGCCTTCATACGCAAGTACGCCCTATTCTCCGGGGGCCGCTGGCCACTGGGAATTTATGCTGGCCGATTCGCGATCTTTTGACTCTCAAGCGAGCACGATGAGCACTCACCTTGGTTCTCTATTGCGTCCTGCCAGCGTGGCCGTGGTAGGCGCGGCCGAACGTCTGACCAGCTCAGGCGGTGCGGTGCTGCGCAATCTGCAACTCGCCGGCTATCGCGGTCGGGTGATTCCGGTAAATCCGCGCGGAGGCACGATATTCGGTATGCCGGTGGCAAACAGCCTGAGCGAGGTCAAGCCGGCGGCCGAATTGGCGGTCATTGTCATTCGACCGGAGTCGATCCTTGATGCGGTGCGCGAGGCTGCCGCGAGCGGTCACCGCAATCTGCTGATTCTGCCTGGCGGTTTCGCCGAAGCCGGGCCGATTGGTGCCGAGCGCGACCGCGAGTTGCGCGAATTGATCGAACGACACGGTCTGGTCGTTGCCGGACCGAATTGCGCAGGCGTCATCGATCAGCTCGACCCGGATCGACCGTTTGCCGCAGCATTTCTGCGTGCGATGCCCCGTGGCGGTCCGGTTGCGTTCGTCTCTCAGTCTGGCGCCATCGCCGAGCAGGTGATTGCACGCAGCCACGATATGAATCTGCCGATCGGTGCCGTGATATCGGTGGGCAACGCGGTGAATCTCGGAATCACCGAATACATGGAGCACTACGGTGCGGATCCGGCGTGCAAAGTCATTGCACTGTATGTCGAGTCTTTCGGGGATACCGAGCGTTTCGTTGCCAGCGCGCGTGCCATCTCACGTACCAAGCCCATCATTGCGCTGGTGGGCGGGCGCACAGCGGAGGGCACGGGTGCGGTCGCCCGCCACACTGGATCGGCGGCGTTGCCTGACGCCGAGTTGGATCAGATGCTTGCCGATGCCGGTGTGCTACGTGCCGAAAGTCTGCGTCGTCTGATGATCGCGACCAAGGGCCTCGGCGGATTTCCGCGTGGTTTGGGGCGTCGCGTGCTGATGCTGTCCAATTCTGGCGGCCCGGGGGTGCTTACCACCGACGCCGCCTGTCGTGAGGGCATGCTGATGCCCACGCTTCCCGACGCGTTGAGTGTTGAATTGCGTGCCGCGTTGCCCGCCGAGGCTGCGGTAGCCAATCCGCTCGATCTGCTCGCCGACGCGCGCGAGGATCGCTTTGGCATGGTGTTCGAGCGCGCCATGGCCCTGGCGCGCGATCGCTTCGACTGCGTGTTGGGATTACACGTGGTGCCTTTCATGGTCGACGCCGCGCCGGTTGTCGCCGCGCTAGCCGCTGCGGTACGCAGCGCGGGGATTCCCATGATGCACGCGATGATGGGCACGCTGGAGGACAAGGACGCCTGGTTCGGTACCCTGGCGGATGCCGGTATCGTGGCCTTTGACGACGGCGAGGAAATGGCGATTGCCGCAGGATATTGCGCCCGCTATGCCGCCTTGCAAGCGAGTTGAGTCAGTCGAAAAACCCGGGATCGCCGCATTGGATCCCATCGTGTGAACAGGAGAATGATCATGACCGAAGTCCAGCAACAGGTGAAGACGGCGCAGGAACTGGCCCAACAGAGCGAGGAATATCGCACTGCAGTGGGCAAGCTCGTGGTGAGCCACGCCATCAATGAGCTGCATGGCGCGCGGGTGTTTGACGAACCTGCGGTTGCTTTCGCACCGAATCCCTATGCCAAATGGCTCACTTGCCGAGTGGCCATGGAAGAGTACGGACATCACTGCCGATTCTTTGAACTGGGCCGGGAGATGGGCATCGCGGAGGAGCGCATGCTGCCCGAGAAGACCGCCAAGCGCCCGCTGTCGATGTTCGATTTTTCCTTGCAGACCTGGGAAGAATTCGTGGCAATCAAGGCATTTGGCGATCTGGCCGAGATTCTGCAGGTCGAGGACTTGCTTCACTGCACGTTCCACCCATTGCGCAATCTGGCGCGCATGACCATGCCCGAGGAAAAATTTCATCACCAGTTCGGCATGGACTTTGCTCGCGAGCTGATCAAAACCGATGAGGGCAAAGCACGCCTGCAGGATGCAGTGAACCGGGTATTTCCGGCTATCCCCCCGTTCTTTGGTGGCGCCAATTCAAAGAACAATGAAACGTTCCGACGCCTCGGCATCAAGTTGCGCAGCAATGAAGAAATGCGCAGTGACTATATGGTGCGCGCCAAAGCCGCTGCTGATGCCCTTGGACTGACCCTTCCCGAGGTGCCAGCCGCCACGGTGCATTGAGCCAATCTCATTGCGCTGTGTCGCTCGATGAATGCGGCCGATGTCATTCTGCAAGCCGGCGGTCTGCGTGCGCAGGCGCCGGCGCTGATCGTCTATCCGGCGCTTGCACCGGCGCCGCCGCGGCAGTTGAGCCATGCCGATTTGGCGCTGTTGATCGAACGCGCGGCGACGGTCCTTCTTGATGCTGGCGTCAATCCGGGTGACCGGGTTGGCCTGGTGATGAACGATTCCGAGTATTGGTGTGCGGCCTTTCTCGGCGCGATCAAGGTCGGGGCGGTGCCAATGGCCCTCAATACCCGCCTGGCGGTCGAGCACTACCGGTTTATTGCGCAGGATAGCTCGGCTGCGCTGTGGCTGGTCGAGGATACTCTGGTCGCGACCGTCGGCGCCGCGATTGGCGCAGTCCCTCGACTGGGGATGTTGGGGCGACGGGCGTTCGAACAGGCCTGCGCCGCAGCCCCCGGAGGGGCGCCAAGCCACCCTTGCGATCCGGCTGCGCCCGCGTTCTGGCTTTATTCCTCAGGCACCACGGGTCATCCCAAGGGCATCGTGCATTCGCATGCCAGTTGCGCAGCCTCTGGTATGTTGTTGCGCGACGTGATCGGATTGCCCGCGGGCAGCCTGATCCTGGCGACCTCAAAGCTCTTTTTTGCCTTTGCCCTGGACAATGCCCTGCTCGGCGCATTGTCGATCGGTGCAACGACAATACTGAATGAGGCCTGGGCAGAGACTGACAGCGTGTTTGCTCAGGTGAAGCAACACCAGCCCCAGCTTGTAATGAGCGTCCCCACTTTCTATCGCCGTTTGCTTGCGCTACCTGCCGACGACCTCAAGCCCTTTGCTGCAGTCAACTATTTCTATACCGGTGGCGAGCGGGTCCCCGACAGCGTGAGTCAGGGTTGGACCGAGCGGACCGGGCGTGCGCTCGCCTCGTGCTACGGCATGTCGGAGACTTACTCCAATGTGCTCGCCAACTACCCTCGGCGTGAGCGCGACGGCAGTTGCGGACAACTGCTACCAGGTGTGAGCGCGCGGCTGCTCGATACGCACGGTGACGCGGTGAATGCCGGTGAACCGGGACTGCTCTGGTTGCAGCACCCCACCATGACGGTCGGTTATCATCGTCCTGAATTCACGCAGCGGGCATTCAAGGACGGCTGGTTTTGTACCCACGACCTGTTCCGTTGCGATGAGCAGGGCTACTTCTGGCACGAAGGCCGCGCCGATGAATTACTGAAGGTTGCCGGGCAATGGGTCAAGCCCGGTGAAGTGGAGGAAGCCGCGCTTGCCAGCGGCGTACTCACCGAAGCGGCCTGTGTGGTCGCGCCCGATGAGCAGGGGTTTGATCGTCTGGCGTTGTTCGTCGTGCCGATCTCCGGAGTGACCGATGTGCTGAATCGGATCGAGACGACACTCGTTGAGCGCCTGCCGCGCCATTGCCGACCAAAATGGCTGCGCCTGAGCGTCGAATTGCCGCGCAATCCGACCGGGAAAGTTCAGCGGTTCGTGCTGCGTGAAGCTTTGCTCGCCGAGCGCGTGGCGCCGGTGCATTTGCCCTCATGAGTTTGTTCGCCGCGATCGCGACGGCGCTGGCGATCCTTATCGTTCTTGCGTGGGCGATCGTGCGGGTGCCGTACCTGCTGCGCCACCGCGGCACGCGCCTGTGGCGCTCCCGATTTGCATGCCTCGCAGGTGAACCTCCCTCAGGTGAACGCCCGTCAGGTGAACGCCCAACCGGTGAGACCGATCAAGACCGGCTACAGCATCCGGAACGAACCGAGAAACAGTAAACGGTCTTCGGCTGCCCCGGCGCCGACCACCAGCAACTCATAGAATCGCTGATTGCTGGTGCACACCCGACCGAACACCTCGACCGGGTGCTCACTGGCATGTCCGGTCAAGCTGAAGTCGCGGCAGTCCAGGCCGGCCATCGGCGCGGCAGCAGGTGGCGCCGGCAACGGGCCGGCGTCGGCCTGCACATTACGCGCCAAACCGGCCTGCGCGTCGACCAACAACTGAGTCCGCGCCTGCGCACCCAGGTTCGCGGGCAGATCGGCGTGGCCAACGGCGTAAATCTGGCCTTGCGCATGCACCGTGAGCAGATGCATATGCAGTGCGGTCGCGCCGACCATGAGATCGCGCTGGGCCTCATCGGGTCGACCCGGCAGCAACACGCTGAACCCGCCTGCGGGCCAGGACAATTCACGCCAATCCAGCGCCGGATTGCACGCGCATAGTAGCCATCCGGCAAGCAGCGCTGCTGCCCGCACCCGCCCCTGCGGCGGGTGCTGCCAGATCATTTCCCGGCGACGCAGGCGATTTCAACCAGCATGGCCGGATCGGCGAGCTTCGCCTCGACGGTGGCGCGAGCCGGCGGGTTGGCCGGATCTACCCAGGTCAGCCAGGCCTTGTTCATGCCATCGCGATTGCGAATGTCGGTAACCCAGACATTGGCCCAGAGAATGCGCGATTTGTCGGTACCAGCGCGCTTGAGCAAGCTGTCGATCTGCGCAAGGATCTGGCGGGTCTGGCCCTCGGCATCCTGGCTGGTGTCATCGGCCACGGTGCCGGCGACAAAGACCAGATTGCCGTATTCAACAGCGGAGGACAGGATGGCACCGGGGTCGTGGCGGACGATATTCATGGACTACCTCAAAGTAGATATGGGAAGGGCCAGCGGGGCCGGCAGGCTCGATTATCGGTCAGTCTTCGGCAGAAATATGATTGCGCCGAATCAGGCTGGCCCAATGTTCACGCTCGGCACGCAAGCTGGCGGCAAATTCCTCGGGCGTATCGAATACCGGGACGAGACCTTGATTTCTCAGCTTCTCGGCCAGGGCCGGCTGCTTCATCGCACGGGCAACGGCATTGTTCATGCGCTGTACGATGTCGCGCGTGGTGCTGGCCGGTGCAAGAACACTGAAGGAACCCCACACACGCACACCGGGCAGACCCGATTCGGCCAGTGTCGGAACGTCGGGAAACAAAGGACTGTGTTCGCTGATGGCGAGGGCACGCAGGCGGCCTGAGCGCAAATGCGGTATTACCCCAGTCAAATCCGGAAAGAGAAAGGCGAGCTCTCCTGAGAGCAAACCCTGCAGCGCCGGCCCGATGCCCTTGTAGGGGACATGCAGAAAGCTGACCCCGGCGGCCTCCCCGATCAGTCGTACACCGAGATAAGTCGGGCTGCCGTTGCCAGCTGACCCAAACGCAAGGCGACCCGGATTCTGGCGCGCGTCGGCGATGAGGTCGCGCAGCGTCGCATTGGTACTGGTTGCGGGCACGATCAGCGCCAGCGCTGCGCTGACGCCGCGCGTGACCGGGGCAAAATCCCGATCCATGTCAAAGGGTAGCGAGGGGTACAGGGCCGGATTGACGGTAATGGCGGCATTCGCCGAGACCAGAAAAGTGTAACCATCGCCCGCGGCACGCGCGACGATCTCGGTGCCAATGTTGCCACTGGCACCGGGGCGATTGTCGATCACAATCTGCTGGTGCAGTTGATCCACCAACGCCTGACTGAGCACACGGGCGTAAGTGTCAGTACCGCCGCCTGGGGAGGAGGGCACCACCAGGCGCAACGGGCGCGACGGCCAGTCTTCCTGCGCGCTGGCCGGTGCGCACGCGAGCGTGGCGAGCAGCAGGTAACCCAGCGCACACATCAGCGCTCGGCAAGGGCCGGCATGCGATCGTGCAAGTCCTTTGCACAGCCGATCAATGGACTTGATCATGGGCGCGCAGGCAATCAAGGCCGCACGAATTTCAGCATGAATTCATCCACCGGGGTCTTCGACCCAAACACCCGCTCGGTTCTGGGGTCCTCCGCATGCCGTAGAAAGTCGGCGCTGCCGGCAAACCGAAATCCGGCCGCCTCCAGTTCTCGCTTGACCAGTGCTTCATCGATCCGGTGCAGCGTGCCACCGGTTTCAATCGGAGCCCCTGCCAGTGCTGAATGATCTCCGATGATCAGTTCACCACCTGAGCGGAGAGATTCAAACAGGCGCGCGTTCATCCGGGCGCGATCGACCTTCATGTGGCCAAAGTCATGGTAAGCGTTGAGGATGAACACCCGATCCAATGGCGCGGTTCCCGGCGGAAGCGGGTCATCGAAGTCACGTAACACGCGCACGACAACCGCCATGGCCGGCTGCGCCATGCGCGCGTTGAATCCGGTGGCGGCGCGTTCGCTTGGCTTGGGGCCGTCCTGTCCGTATACGACACCACCCGGCCCGACCGCACGCGCCAGCAATTCGGTCGAATAGCCCGGGCCGGTGCTGACATCAAGGATTCGCATGCCTGGGGTGACACCGGCGAACGTGAGCAGCTGTTCGGGCTGTCGCCGTAGATCGGCGGCCCGATCTGCTGCGCTGCGATCAGCGCTGGCAACCACCGCGCGCGCGTTGGCCGCCGCGCTTATCCCGGTGCCAAGGTTGGCGCATGAGACAAGCGCAAGCAGTGCAGCGCTTGCCAGGACCAAGCCGGCTCGTTGCATGTGACGGTACATGAGGATTGCCTCCGGGTGTGCTGGTTCAGGCCCCGTGAGTGGGGTCTTGGCGGCATTATGCCGCGATGCCGGCTGCGCGCATCGCGGCGCGCCGATAAGCCGATGGAACTCGCTCGCCGAGTAGTGCATACTTTGTCATGGAGTCGTGCGCGTGATGTGTGCACGGCGCCAGGGCATGCCATACGGTGAGGGGATGCGGGGCGCGCTGGCAGGCAGTGTGCTTCGCCTCGAAGCAGTAGAGTCAATGCGGATTGATCGAGGTGATCAGTTGAACGATCAGGATGGCGAAGCAACATTCGACCTTACCGGCATCAAGGTGATGGTGATTGACGATTCCGTCACCATTCGCCGCAGCGCGGAGGTATTTTTGCTGCAGGCTGGTTGCCAGGTGATCCTGTCTGAGGATGGCTTTGATGCGCTCGCCAAAGTTGCCGATCATCAGCCCGACATCGTTTTTTGCGACATTGTGATGCCACGGCTCGATGGCTATCAGACCTGCGCGATTCTCAAGCGCAACCAGCGCTTCTCGACCACACCCGTGGTCATGCTGTCCTCAAAGGATGGGCTGTTTGACCGCGCCCGCGGCAAGATGGCCGGCTCCGATGAGTACCTCACCAAGCCGTTCACTCGCGAGACGCTGCTGCAGGCAGTCAACACCCATGTCGTGCTGGCCGGACGGGCCAAAGGCACCCAGAGCCTGACGCGGGCTCGGCTGGGTGCTGTGGGTGGTATGTCTTCGTGAGCGTGCACAACACCCGTGAACGGGTGAGCAAGGGATAGATCACTATGAGTGCCAAACGAATTTTAGTGGTGGATGATTCGGCGACCGATCGGGCCGTGCTGTCCGATTGCCTGACGCAGGCTGGCTACCAGGTGAGTTCGGCGCAAACCGGCGACGAGGCGATCACCAAATGCCGCGACGAGCGCCCCGATCTGGTTCTGATGGATGTGGTGATGCCGGGTACCAACGGGTTTCAGGCAACTCGCGCGATCACCCGGGATGAGGTAACCCGGGCGATCCCCATCATTTTGTGTACCAGCAAATCCATGAAGACCGACCAGGTGTGGGGCATGCGGCAAGGCGCGGTTGACTACATCACAAAACCGGTCGACCAGACAAAACTGCTTGAACGGATTTCGCAGATTCTGGCGAACCCGCGCTGATCAAGTGCGCCGATGAGCGAATTCCGGACCGAACGAGATCCGCAATCGCTGCGCGATTTTCAGCAGGCGCTGATCGATCGCCTGAGCAGTCCGACGGCTGGAGACTCGGCACAGTCTTCGCGATTGGCGCTGCTGGCCGGCGGTGAGCACTGGTTGCTGCGCCTCGACGAAGCACAGGAAGTGGTGCCGCCTGCACCGATTACCGCCGTACCGCTCGCCAAAGCGTGGTACCTCGGGCTCAGCCGCGTGCGCGGCAACCTGTTCTCGATCATTGATTTTGGTGCATTTGTTGGGGGAGCTCGAGGGCAGCAAGGGGCCGAATCACGCTTTGTCGTCCTTTCGGAGCGTTTTCGCCTGAGCGCGGCCCTGTTGGTGGACCGGGTCGTCGGCTTGCGTTCAATTGCCGACTTGCAGAGGATTGATCCAATCGACGCACAGGCGCCGTGGGCATCAGGTCTCTATCAAGCGAGCGATGGCATCCGCTGGCGCGAAATCTCGATCAGCGCGTTGGCGCAAAGCAGTGAATTTCTCCAGACAGGAAGGTAACCGCAACCGGATGGTCCGGACGGTCCAGGCGGAGCTGTAAATACATCATGGCATTCAAGTTCAAATTACCAGCAGGGCTCGAAGAAATTCGCACGGCATTGCAAAACCGCGCGGCGCGCAGCAATCCGGTGAGCCAGGACGATGGTCACACGGTGTTGCCGACCACCATCGAAGTGCCGCGCATCGACGAGCTCGACGTGGTGAGCGTACCGGTCAATGCGGTTCGGCCTGCGCTAGATCCGCTCGCCCGGTTGCGTCTGGAACAGCGCACTCAGTTGCTGCGTCGCCTGCTGCTCGGTGGCATTGCCGCACTCTTGCTGCTCAGTGCCTGGGTGGTCTACCAGTTCAGCCTGGGAGCCGGTTACATCAATGCCGCGGCGCACCTGCAGACCTTGTCTCAGCGCATTGCCAAGGCAGCCCAGCAGGTGCAACTTGGCTCGGTTGCGGCAGTGGTTGAACTGCGTTCCAGTCAAGCCGAATTCTCGCAATTCGTCAGTGCCTTGAGCTCGGGCGGTGAGGCCGGCAGCGCGAGCGTTCCGGCGACCAGCGGCGATGCCGAGCTACCGCTGGGCGAACTGCGCACTGCGTGGGAAAAGGCCTCAACCCATGCCACCGCGGTCATATCATCGGAAGAGCGGGTGCGCCAGGCGGCTGACGCATTGCTGATCGTGAACAAGCAGAACGGCACGTTGCTCGAACTGACCGAGCAGGTGCAAGCCTTAAAGCTGCAGGGTGGCGGCGCGGCGCGGGAAGTTGCACTGGCCGCGCAATTGGTGATGCTCTCGCAGCGAATCGCCAAGAATGCCAATGCGGTCGTCGGCAGTGCCAAGGCCGAGGCGAGCATTGCCGAATTGCTTGAGAAGGATGCTGCCAACTTTGTCACGATCAACGACGGATTGATCAGCAGCGCTGAGGCGACCCGCGCCGCGACTGCACGTGATGCGGAAATGCTGACCCGACTGCGCGAATTGCAAGCGGCCTACAAGGATAGTTTTGCTGCAGTGCAGGCGATCGTTGCGGGCGGGAAAGGCCTGGAACAGGGAAAACAGGCGACCCGCGCCCTCATTGATGAATCCTCGATCCTGCTGGACAAGAGCAGTGCCTTGTTCGATGCCTACCAGGAACGGCTGGGTCGGACGCGCCTGTGGTTCCTGCCGCTGGCGTTGATCGGCATCGGCCTGGTTGCGCTGCTCTTGTTGCTGTTTCGCCAGAATCGAGAGGACGAGCGCCTGCGCGTGCAGGAGGCGGCCGCGCGCGGCAGTCTTCAGGAAGACGCCATTCTGCAGTTGATGAACGATATGCAGTCGGTGGCCGAAGGCGACCTGACCGTGCGTGCGACGGTGACTGACGATGTCACCGGAGCCATTGCCGATTCGGTTAATTTCACGGTGGAGGAGTTGTCTCGAACGGTGGCGCAGATCAACGTGGCCGCCGAACAGATGGCAACGGCGGCGACCAGCGCGAATCAGACCTCGGGTCAGTTGCTGGTGGCAACCGAGTCGCAATCAGAGCAAATTCGCGATGCGAGCGAATCCGTTCTGCAAATGACCCGTGCCATCGAGGATGTGTCGAACAGCGCAGCCGAATCGGCCACTGTGGCGCGCCAGTCATTGACGGTTGCCGAGCAGGGCGCCATGGCGGTGAGTAATTCGATTTCCGGCATGAATGAAATTCGCGGCCAGATTCAGGACACCGCCAAACGGATCAAGCGACTCGGCGAATCGTCGCAGGAAATCGGCGAGATCGTGGGCTTGATCTCAGATATCACGGAGCGTACTCAGGTGCTGGCCCTGAATGCGGCCATTCAGGCCGCCGCCGCCGGGGAGGCAGGCCGCGGCTTCACCGTGGTTGCCGAGGAAGTGCAGCGGCTCGCTGAGCGTTCGGCGGCGGCTACCAACCAGATTGCGGCCATTGTGCGCACGATTCAGACTGACACCCAGGATGCGGTCGCCGCCATGGAGCGCAGTACCCAGCAGGTAATTGAGGGGGCGCGATTGTCCGATGCGGCCGGTAGCGCGCTGGCTGAAATCGGTGACGTGTCACGACGCCTGGCTGTGCTGATTCAGGGAATTTCGCAGACAACCCAGGACCAGGTGAAGGCGGCCAATCAGGTCGCCACCGGTATCCAGAACATCTTGGCGATCAATCGACAGACCAATGACGGCACGCGCGAGACGGCGCAATCAATCGAGGAATTGGCTACCCTCGCCTCGCTGGTGAAGGACTCCGTCGCCAGCTTCAAACTGGCGTGAACGCTGTGTACCTCTTGAGCCGCACTCGGTTGCCCGGTCAAATGGGACGCGACGGCCAGTGCACAGGCCCAGAGTCAGGTGAGCCTGAATCACGCGGCAGTTGTCAGCGTGTAATGGAGTCGTAGAAGCATGTACAAGTTGGCTCAGTTTGACGCGGGCCCGCTGTCCTGGGTCAAAGAGGAAATCGACCAGACGCTGGCGCGGGTGTCGGCGGCGGTGCGCACTCAGACCGGCAATCAGGGCGATCAGACAGCGCTGCGCCTCGCGCGCACAAACCTGCATCAAGTACAAGGCGTACTGCGTCTGATCAATCTGGATGGGGCGGCGCAATTCACCAGTGAATTGGAACTGCTGCTGGGCGATTTGGTGGGCGGGGCCACCGACCCGGTGCTGAGCACGCTGGCCGAACGTGGCTTCAATGCGCTTTCGACGTTCCTCGAACAGCTGCTGGACGGCCAGCCGAATTATCCGCTGCGCCTGTTTGCGCTTTACCGGGAAGTGTGCCGGGCACGCCGCAAGCCCGATCCGGATCCGATCGATCTGTACTATCCCGGGTTGATGCTCAGCTTTGCCGATGGCGAGCGCGTCGCCACAAACCGGGTCGATCCCGGACACCGGCTGCGAGTGCTCGAGCGCGAGCGCGGTCGCTATCAGCGCGGCGTATTGCTATGGCTCAAGGAGCACGATGCGCAGGGTGCGGCCGACATGCGCAAGGCCCTGACCGCAATCTCACGCGTTGAGGAAACACCTTCGGTACATGGCTTCTGGCGTGCCGCTGCCGCGCTGGCCGAGGCGGTGGGCGAAGGACTGGTGACCGATGACAGCACGCTTGGTCCGATCTGGCTGCGCCTTGAGCGTCAGATCACCCGCGCTCAGACCGAAGCACCGACGGTGCCCGAACGATTGGCCCGCGAAGTGCTCTTTCATGTCGCGCGAACCTATCCGGCGACTGCAGCCTTGCGCGAGATGCAGCACGTGTTTCGGCTCGCCGGATCGGTTCCCGAAAAGTACGATCTTGCAGTTGAGGAGGCTGTTTATCTGCCGCGCCTGCGCGCTTTGCGCGAGGTGGTGCTGAACGCCAAAGGGGCGTGGATGCGTTATGCCTCCGGCTACAGCCCGGTGGTGCAGCCTTTTTGTGAATTTGCGGTGACTTTGCGCGACCGTAGTGCGAATCTTGGGCGTTGGGAACTGTCGCGAGTGGCCGAGGAAATGCTCGCGGTGGCCGACAAGTTTCGCGAAGTACCCGGACCCATTGACGATGCCGTGGCACTGGAAGTGGCCACCGCCCTGCTGTTGCTCGAAGATGCGGTGGCAATGAGTGCGCCCCTGCCGGCCGAATACGCGCAGCAGTTCCAGGCCGTCATTGATCGCCTGCGCCAATGGCGCGAACGCAATGAGGCCGTGCTGCGATCGCCCTCGCCACTGCTTGCCGAGGTGGTGCGACGGGCGCAGGACCGCATGGCAATTGCGCAAATTGTTGCTGAAATCCAGATCAATTTGCGGTCGGTCGAAAAAAGCCTGGACGCATTTTTTCGCGACCACTTGCGCAGGGGCTTGCTGACCGGGATAGACACGCTGCTCGCGCAGGTCGCCGGGGCTTTCCGCATTCTGGGCGAGCAGCGGGCGGCCGAGACAGTCGATGAATGCACCGAGCGCGCCCGCGCGTTTGCCACGCCCAATTACGTGCCCCAACCGGAAGACTTTGAATACGTCGCCGGACTGCTCGCCGCCATCGGTGCCCACACCGAAGCGCTGCAGCACGGGGCAGCCGATATCGACGTGGCCCTGCGCCAGATGAATCGCGGCACTTCGTTTAATACCGATGCCGCGAGTGCGGAAGCGCCCAGCGTCGAGCGCGAGATGGCCGAAATGCAGCGCGCCACGCCGGCGCAGCTCGAAGCCTGGCGCGAGGCGCCCGCCGACACCGAGCGCAAGGACGAATTGCGCAACACCCTCGAGGCGATCAAGCACGACGCCGAAATTGCCTCGGATTCGACGCTGGGCCAGCGCGCCAACGAAGCGCTCTCTTTGCTCGAACAAGCCGGCGCCCCGGTGCCCGAATTGCAAGCGGTCATGGACAGCATTGCTTCGTCGGCCGAACCGGTGCCGGCACCATCGGCGCAGACCGAGCAGTTGGCCGAATCGCCGCGCGAAGTGATCGATGCGGAACTGCTCGCGATCTATCTCGAGGAAGCTACCGAGGTGCTGGCGGTGATCCAAGAGGCGGTGAATCGGGTGCGCGCAAAGCCTGCCATAGCAAGTCTCGGTGCGCTGCGTCGAGCGTTTCATACGCTAAAGGGATCCGGACGCATGGTCGGTCTGACCGATCCAGCAGAAACTGCCTATGCGCTCGAACGCACTCTCGAGCGTTTCATCGAAAACGGTCAGCCCGCCAATGACCGACTGCTGCAGCTGCTTGATCAGGCACACACGCACTTCCAGGCAGTCATCGAGGCATTGCGCACTGAGCGTCCGGTCGATAGTGGCACTGCGATCGTTGAGCTGGCAGAGGCGGTGCGTGAGGCCAAACCCGGCAGCAGCGCGTCGGGCACCCGTTTGCCCGATCGGTTGTTTGCGATCTTCGTGAGCGAGGCCAATGAGCTGATCACGATCCTGCGCAACGATGTCATGCAGATGCCATTCACCGGTACTGCGTCGGAGGATGCGCAGCGGGCAGCGCACACGCTTTCCGGAATTGCCGCCACCGCTTATATGACGCACCTGCATGACCTGGCCGGGGCACTGGAACAGGCCATGCTCGGGGCGCCGACCCCGTTGTTGCCACCGGTGCGCACCTTGTTTGGCACCGCTGTGGTGACGCTGGAAAAAATGCTGCGGGACATTGAAGCAGGCCGCGCGCCGGCCATGTCCAACGCCCTGATTGTCCGACTTGAGTCCCTTTTCCCGCACGCCGACGAACTTGACGGGCGCGCGCCACCGGGACTGTCTGCGGCGGACGACGATGACGATGTCGGTGATCTGCTCGATCTGGTGCCCGCTGATTGGGGCACCGAATCGTCCGGTGCATCGCTGAGAGAACCACCGTCTCTCGGCTATCTGCCCTCGGCCAGCGCAGATGCCCCCTCCGGGCCGCGCGATGAACCCGAATTCGCGCAACTGGCCGAACCATCGGCAGGGCTCACCGATGTCATCGATCCAGCGCTGGTCAGTTACCTGATCGAGGAGACTCAGGAACTCTTCCCGGTTCTGGGTGCCGGGCTGCGCACGCTTGAGGCGGATCCGGGCAATGGCGAACCCATAGCTGGCCTGCAACGTGCCCTGCACACCTTGAAGGGCAGTGCCCGTACGACGGGTGCCTTTCGCTTGGGCAGTGTGCTGCATGAGATGGAGACGCTGCTCGAGAATGCCGCCGGTGAGACAGCCCGCGTCAGTAGCGCGCTGCCGCAGCTGCTCGCCTATTTCGATGACGCCGACCGACTGCTCGATCAGCTGCGCCCGGGATCCGAGGCGAGCGCAGTGCCATTTACTCCGACGCTGCCCGCTCCCTCGCCGCTATCGGATAGTGGTCTGACGCGTAGCGATGCGGCGGGTCCGGTTGAACTCGATGCCGCGCTGGCCGCTGTGCCATCTGCCGATGCGCTCGGCCAACCGCAAGTCGAAGGCTCACCAGCGAATGGCGCTGCGTCTGCCATCAGCGAGCCATTGCCGGTTGCTCCGGCACTGCCGGGCGACATGCCAGTGGCAACGCAACTTGCCGGTGGCGGTACGGTGCACATCGAACCCAGTGCGTCGGCGTCCCCTGAAGGGGGCGACACCACGGCCGAACCCGAGGATGCGCAACCGCTCGCGCCGGAAGCCGAGCGAATCGCTGTGCTGCGGGTGCGCGCCGAGACCATTGATCGGCTGGTTGATTCGGTTGGCGAGGTGACCATCGCTCGAGGTCGGATTGAATCCGAAGTGCGCGCTTTGAAAACTGCGCTGGCGGATTTGACCGAGAACGTAGCTCGACTGCGTCAGCAAATGCGCGAAGTCGAAATCCAGGCCGAAGTGCAGATGCAGTCGCGCATGGTGTCAACCGATGAGCGATCCTTCGATCCACTGGAATTCGATCGGTTCACGCGCTTCCAGGAACTCACCCGGCTGATGGCCGAGAGCGTCAATGACGTGGGCACGGTGCAGTCGAGCATCGGGCGGGCCGTCGATGAGGCCGAGTCTGCCCTGGCCGCGCAGCAACGACTGTCGCGTGATTTGCAACAGGACCTGCTGCGTGTGCGGATGCTGCCGTTTTCAACGGTGGCAGAGCGCATGTATCGCGTTGTGCGTCAGGCGTCGCGCGAGACCGGGAAGCCTGCCAATCTGGAAATTCGCAACGGCCAGGTTGAACTGGATCGTTCGGTTCTTGAACGATTGACCGCACCCATTGAGCACGTGCTGCGCAATGCCGTGGTACACGGCATTGAAGACGAGCCGGAGCGTACGCTGCAAGGCAAGCCTGCCACCGGACAGATCGTGATCGAGCTGCGTGGCGAGGGTAACCAGATTGCCGTTGTGATTACCGACGATGGGCGCGGGCTTGCCGCGGAACGGGTACGCACACGCGCGATTGAGATGGGATTGATTGCCGCCGATCAGCAACTTGATGCGGTGCAAATTGCCGAGCTCGTTTTTCAACCTGGATTCAGCACGGCGGGCACCGTGACGGCGCTGGCCGGTCGCGGGATCGGCATGGAGATCGTGCGCGCCGACATTGCCTCAATCGGTGGACGAGTCGAACTGAGTTTCGAACCGGGCCAAGGTGCGCGTGTCCTCATGGAGCTGCCGCTCACGCTCATGGTGACGCAGACCGTTCTGGTCGACGCGGGCCAGGCCAGTTATGTCATTCCATCGAGTCTGGTCGAGCAAGTGCGGCAGATTCGCGGCGAAGAGTTGGCCGCGTGTGTGCGCGATGGCGTGGCGACCAGCATGAGCGGGCGCCCGGTGCCGTTTTACTATTTGCCCAATCGCCTTGGCGATGAGGACACCCGGCCAACCAATCCGTCGCTTGCAAGCGTTGTCTTTGTTCGTGTTGGTGGCACTGGTGCGGCCGTGCGTGTTGACACGGTACATGGCAATCTTGAAATCGTGGTGAAGAATACCGGGCCTCTGCTGTCGCATATTGCAGGCATTTCCGGGGCGACCGTGCTCGCCTCGGGCGAGATCATTCTGATCATCAATCCGATCACACTGGCGCAGCGTGCGATGCCATTGCCGCTGCCGCTGCCGCCGACGCAGGCACCCGAGGTCAAATCGTCCGAGGCGATCGAGATCCTGATTGTTGATGATTCGCTGACCGTGCGACGGGCCACCGAGCGATTGCTCAACCGCGAAGGATTCGTCGCGCACAGTGCGCGCGATGGCATCGAGGCACTCGAAATGCTGCGCAAGAAGGTGCCTGCGGCCATGCTGGTTGATATCGAGATGCCGCGCATGGACGGATTTGACCTGCTGCGCAATTTACGCGCGGACCCGCTGTGGGCGGGGATTCCGGTGATGATGATCAGCTCGCGCACCGCCGAGAAACATCGTCGTCTGGCACGCGATCTGGGTGTGAATGCCTTCTTCGGCAAACCCTATCGCGAGGATGACCTGATCAGCGAGCTGCGGCGCATGATCGAACAGCGCAAGGCACCCGCGTCGCAGAGCATCGCTTAAGCGCGTGCTGCGGCAAAGCGGGCGAGGGTCTGCAGGCGTGCTTCCGCATGATCGATGATCGGTGCCGGATAGTCGCGTCCGATCACGCATTTGGAGGCCGCCTGGTCTGCCGCTGGCATCAGCCAGGGCGCATGGATCCATTGATCGGGGACTGCAGCGAGCTCGGGTAGAAAGCGACGGATGAACTGCCCATTGGGATCGAATTTGAGTGATTGCCGTACGGGATTGAAAATGCGGAAATAAGGTTGCGCGTCGCACCCGGTCGATGCCGCCCATTGCCAGCCGCCGTTATTGGCGGCCAGATCGTAGTCAGTCAGGTGAGTGGCGAAATACCGCGCTCCCGTGCGCCAGTCGATCCCCAGATCCTTTACCAAAAACGAGGCAACGATCATGCGCAGGCGGTTGTGCATGAAACCCGTGCTGTTTATCTGCCGCATGGCCGCATCAACGATCGGATAACCGGTTGCACCCGCGCACCATGCGCTCCAGTGCAGCGGATCATTGACAAACGAGAGGCGGTCGTATTGACGGTGAAACGCGCCCTCAACCACCCGCGGGTGTTCGGCCAGGATCATGAAAAAGAACTCGCGCCAGATCAACTCGGCGAGCCAGGTCTCCGCGCCAGCACTGCGGCGCGCGCAGGCCGCACGGACCAGGTGCCGTATCGACACGGTGCCATAGCGCAGATCGGTCGATAGGCCCGAGGTGCCGGCGAGTGCCGGAAAGTCGCGCAGTTCGCGGTAGCGGTCGATGCGCTGCAGAAAGTCGTCGAGGCGAGTGAGGGCTGCCGCCGTGCCAGCCGACGTACCGGCGGCAGCAGAGTCTTGCGGCAGAGCACTGCCTGCGCCGCGGCCCAGCGCGAGGACCTCGCCCGCCGGGTGGTTTTCAACCAGAATGCTGGCGTGCTGCAGGTCGTGCGGGGGGGGGGCCAGCCGATCGCGCCGTGTCGTGCAGTCGGCCAACCGCAAGGCGTGTACGGCATGCTCGTCGAGGCGCCGCAGCCAGGCATTCTTGTAGGGTGTGAACACACTGAACGGAGTGCCAGCCTGGGTGCTGATCTCGGTATGCTCAAAGATGACCTGATCCTTGTAACTGCACCATCGCACGCCGACTGTGGCAAGTGTGCGCGCCACCGCATTCTCCAGCGCTTGCGCAGCAGGACCGTAATCCCGATTGGCAACCACCTGTTGCACCTGCAAGCGCTGCGCCAGGCGAGCAAGCACCTCGCAGGTCGTGCCCTGACAGAGAATCAAACCGCCCCCATCGCGTGCAAGGCGCCGATCAAGCGCAATCAGCGCAGCGCGTACGAAGTCGACCGCGCCCGATGCGACCGGTCGCGCGGGGTCCGCCGGATCGATGACAAAGACGCACCACACCTGCTCGTGCTCAGTCATGGCGTGATGCAGGGCGGTGTGATCGTCGGCGCGCAGGTCGCGGCGAAACCAGACTAAGGCTGAGGACATGCTGTCACCCTAGCATGATCGGTTGCATTGGCTGTCGAGGCTCGCCGCGTGCCCCGATCGGGTAGAGGGTCATGCACAGGGGCGTCCGGACCACCGCAGCGGGTGATGTCGTACCCGGCGGCGCCCCGGTCCGGGCCGCGGGTCTGCGACGCGGCGCGACGTGTACAATCCCGCCCGTGCCTACCGTTGATTTTACTGATCATTTCCTGATTTCCATGCCGAGCATGGAGGATCCCAATTTTTCCCGCACGCTCACCTATGTCTGCGAGCACAACGAACGCGGGGCGTTGGGCATTGTCATCAACCGGCCAAGCGAGATGACTTTGGCAGGCTTGCTCGACCAGGTCGAGATTGCCTGTTCGGTGCCCGGCCTTGCTCAACAGCCGGTCTATCACGGCGGTCCGGTGCAGCCAGACCGCGGCTTTGTATTGCATCGCCCCTGCGGATCGTGGAAATCCAGCCTGGCGGTGGCGCAGCGCGTGGGCCTCACCACCTCGCGGGACATTCTGGAGGCGCTGGGTTCTGGCAGTGGACCCGATCAGGTTCTGGTGTCGCTGGGCTATGCTGGTTGGTCTGCCGGGCAACTGGAGCACGAGATTGGTCAGAATGCCTGGCTTACCGTCCAGGCGAGTGATCAGATTTTGTTCGATACGCCGGCCGAGCAGCGCCTGGCGGCTGCCATGAGTGCGCTTGGCGTTGACTTTGCGCGCCTGCAGGGTGTGGCGGGTCATGCTTGAATCGACGGTCATGGGATTTGACTTCGGTGAACGCTGGACCGGCGTGGCAATCGGAGAATGCGAGTCAGCCCTGGCGCACCCGCTCACGGCGATTGACGCTCGCGATGCGCAAACGCGAATGAACGCGATTGGCGTCCTGGTCCGTGACTGGCAACCCAGCCAGTTCGTGGTTGGACTGCCGGTGCGCGACGACGGTGCCGAACATCCGCTGGCGAGTGCGGTGCGCGCCTTTGGCGCAGCACTGATTGAACACTTCGGCGCACCGGTTCACTATATTGACGAACGCCTCAGCTCAAACGCCGCCAGCCAGACTCTGCGAGCAGCGGGGCGCGGCGGGCGCAGTGACAAACACCTGACTCATCCGCTGGCCGCCCAGCATATTCTCCAGGACTGGCTCGATGCCCACGCTGCCTGTGTTGCCGGACGCTGAACAACTGGTCGACCAGCTGGTCGAACAATTGCGCCCGCGGGTGCATGCCAATACCGCTATGGTTGGCATCGTGACCGGTGGCGCCTGGCTTGCCGAACGCTTGCACAAGCGCCTGGCGATCAGCGCGCCGCTCGGGTTGATCGACATCTCGTTTTATCGCGATGACTATTCCAGCTCAGGTCTCAAGGCGAGCGTGAAGCCCAGTCACATTCCATTCGATGTCAACGGCCGTGATTTGCTGCTGGTCGATGATGTGCTCTACACCGGACGTACCACGCGCGCCGCGCTCAATGAACTGTTCGATTACGGCAGACCACGCAGTGTGCAGCTGGTGGTGCTGGCCGATCGAGATGAGCGCCAGTTACCGATCGCCGCGCAATTTGCGGGTGCCGTCATTCAGGTGCCACTGGGGCAATCGCTCGAACTGCACCGTGATGCACAGGGGCGATTCGAGTTTGCCTTGCAAGCGCGCATTGATGTGGGCAATTCGCAGCCCGCAGGGGCACCGTGATGCAAGCCAATCCGCAACTCAACAAACGCGGCGGACTGCAGCATCTGCTCAGCATCGATGGTCTGCCGCGCGACATCGTTCTGCATATTCTCGATACGGCGTCGTCGTTTGTTGGCATCAGCGAGCGCGAAGTGAAGAAAGTGCCCTTGCTGCGCGGCAAGTCGGTGTTCAATCTGTTTTTTGAGAACTCAACCCGTACCCGCACCACCTTCGAGATTGCCGCCAAACGCCTGTCGGCCGATGTCATCAATCTCAATGTCGATACTTCCTCGACTGCCAAGGGTGAGAGCCTGCTCGACACCATCGACAATCTGGCGGCGATGAATGCCGACATGTTCGTGGTGCGCCACGCCCAGTCGGGGGCACCGCATCTGATCGCGCGGCATGTGCAGTCGCATATCCACGTCGTGAATGCCGGTGACGGGCGGCATGCCCATCCGACGCAGGGCCTGCTCGATGCCTACACGATCCGCCATTACAAGCATGATTTCAGTCACCTTGCGGTGGCGATCGTAGGCGACGTCCTGCACTCGCGCGTCGCCCGTTCTCTGATCGGCGTGCTGCGTACAATGGGAACACCCGACATCCGGGTGATTGCACCACAGACCTTGTTGCCGGCGGGCGTCGAGCAACTGGGGGTGACGGTGTTCAATGACATCGCCCAGGGATTGCGCGATGTGGACGTCATTGTCATGTTGCGGCTGCAGAACGAGCGCATGCGCGGCCCGCTATTGCCCTCGGCGCAGGAATTTTTCAAAACCTACGGACTGACCGATGAGCGGCTGGCGCTGGCCCGCCCTGATGCCATCGTGATGCATCCCGGACCGATGAATCGCGGCGTCGAAATCGATTCGCCGGTGGCCGACGGCGGTCATGCGGTGATACTGCCGCAGGTCACCTTCGGAATCGCGGTGCGCATGGCCGTGATGGCGATCCTGGCGGGCGGCGTATGAGCCGGCTCGCGATCCGTGGTGGCCGGGTGCTCGATCCGTTGACTGGCGCTGAGCAGATGGCCGACGTCTTCATTGAGTCAGGGCAGATTCTTGCCCTGGGCACGGCGCCAGCGGGCTATCACGCCGATCAGACGATCGAGGCTGCCGGGTGCGTGATTGTGCCGGGTCTGGTGGATCTGGCGGTACGCTTGCGCGAACCCGGCTATGAACACAAGGGCACGCTGCGTACCGAGTTGCTGGCCGCGGTCGCCGGTGGGGTGACTGCGATCGCCTGCCCACCGGACACCGACCCGCCGCTCGATGAACCCGGCCTGGTCGAGATGCTCAAGTACCGCGCCCGGCAATCGAATCTGGCACAGGTCTATCCCCTGGGTGCACTCACCGCGAAACTGGGTGGTGAGCGGCTCACGGAGATGGCTGAGCTGAGCGATGCCGGTTGCGTTGCCTTCTCGCAAGCCGATGCGCCGATCAATGACACCCAGGTGTTGTACCGCGCCCTGCAATACGCGGCGACGTTTGGCTATCGCATCTGGCTGCGCGCGCAGGATGCTTACCTCGCGCGCAACGGCGTGGCCCACGAGGGCAATATCGCCACCCGGCTTGGTCTGCCCGGCATCCCTGCTGTGGCCGAGACCATCGCACTCGATCGCATCTTGCGCTTGGTACGCATCACCGGGGCGCAGGTCCACCTGTGCCGCCTGTCGACCGCGGAAGCAGTTGCAATGGTGCACGCAGCCAAGGCCGAAGGCCTTCCGATCACCGCTGATGTGAGTGCGCTTCACTTGCATCTGTGCGAAGCCGATATCGGTTATTTTGATCCGATGATGCACCTGGTGCCGCCATTGCGCACATCGCACGATCGTGCGGCCTTGCGTGAAGGGGTGGCGAGTGGGGTCATCGATGCCATTTGTTCGGATCATCGCCCGCTTGATGCCGATGAAAAGCAGATGCCGTTTGGCGAAGCCGTGCCGGGTGCTAGCGGTGTCGAGTTGCTCCTCGCGCTGACGCTGCGCTGGGGGCGCGAATCCAATCTGCCCCTTGCGCAGGTCATCGAGCGCGTGACGGCTGGCCCGGCGCGCGTGCTCGATCCGCGCCTTGGCCGCATGGCTATCGGCGAACGGGCGGATCTGTGCGTGTTCGATCCTGCGGCTGAATTCGTGGTCACCGCCGAATGGCTGCGCAGCCAGGGCAAGAACACGCCCCTGCTGGGACAAACCCTCCAGGGCCGGATTCGTGCCACCGTGGTAGCCGGTGCCCTTGCCTATCGCGCGTGACCAGTGCGGCGCCCGGTCAGGTCTTGACGGCTCGCTTGACCAGGGCAGGTCTGCGCGCTTTGCCTGCCTGTGCTTACAGTGTTGACCGTAGCACGCGTTCGATCGCGTTCAACAGAATGAAACCGACGTTGATGAGTAACACCAGAGCCCATGGCGCAAGATCGATGCCGCCCGGGGCCGGCAGATACCGCCGCAGCGGCAGGTAGATGGGTCGGATCAGACGCGCGATGACGTTCGCGAGCGGGGCGTTCGGATTCACCCAGGACACCAGAAAATCAGCGATGGCGAGGAAAATAAGCAGTCCGCCAGCGGTGCGCACCAGTTCAGTCAACGCAAGGCAGCACCAGAGTGCCGGCGACAGTCGCAGCGCGCCCGCCGGTGCGAGCAGATAAGACCGCGCCAGCACGATGACAAGCTCGATCAGGAACCCGAGCAGCAGTGTCGCCCAGTCGACACCCCGCGTGACCGGAATGACGCGACGCAGGGGACGCACTGCCCACTCGGTGAGCGTCAGCACAAAATGACCGAGCGGGTTGTAGAACGACGCGTGCCGCATCTGCATGACAAAGCGCAGCAGGACGGCATACACGAGCACGCCGCAGATCGCATCGATCAACAAGGCACCAATCTGATCGAGAACTGGCATCAGGCGTCCCGTCCCATTTGATCGGCCATCTCGGCGGCGCGCGCACTGGCACTGTCCAATGCGCGTCCGATGGCCTCATGCACGGCGTCATGCATCATGGTCTGCAAGGCTCGCTCGGTTGTGCCGCCGGGCGACGTGACGCGGGTGCGCAGGGTGGCAAAATCCTCGGGTGAGCGCGCGGCAAGTTCCGCGGCGCCGCGGAAAGTCTCCAGGGCGAGTACACCGGCGGTGGCCGGGTCCAGACCCAGTCGTGCTCCGGCTGCCTGCATCGCCTCGAGAAAGTAAAAAACATAAGCCGGGCCGCTGCCTGACACCGCGGTGACCGGGTCGAGCAATTGTTCATGCTGCACCCAGACCAGCTTGCCGACTGCCTCGAGCACCTGGGTGGCGAGCGCACGCGCACCCTCGCCAACCTCGCCACCGGCGTAGGCCCCGGTGATGCCCATCCCGATCAAGGCTGGCGTATTGGGCATGGCGCGCACCAGCGGGAAGACCCGTCCGGCGGCATTCGTGGTGAGCCAGCGGCCAATATCCACAATGCGGATGCCGGCAGCAATTGACAGCACTGTAGCCGCGCCAACCAGCGGGCCGAGCGCGCGCGCGACGTCGGCCAGATGCTGCGGCTTGACCGCGAGAACGATCAGATCGCTACCCGGGACGAGGCTGGTGGCGTCCGCGCCGGTTTGAATGGCGTGCGCACTATTCAAGCGGCGCCGTGCTTCTTCAAGGGGATCGACGGCCACGATCTGGGTCGCCAAAAAGCCACTGCGCAACATGCCACCGATCAGCGCCGCGGCCATATTGCCTCCACCGACAAACGAAATCTTCATCACTGTTGTCCGGAAGATGCCGCAGGCTGGCCGCTGCTTGTCCCACCCGGGGAGTGGGCGGCAGGCACTCGCGCGCCAAAAAGCGCTGTTCCGATGCGGATCATCGTGCTGCCAGCCGCAATCGCTGCTTCAAGATCATCGGACATTCCCATTGATAGCGTATCGAGCATCGTACCTGTCCTCGAGATGGCGTGCGCCAGTTCGCGCAAGCGATCAAACGGTTCGCGTTGCAGCGCCGGGTCACTTTGCGGCGCCGGGACCGTCATCAGACCGCGCAGTTGCAGCCGTGGCAAGCGAGCGATTGCCGCGACCAGGGCAGGTGCGCTGGTCGGTTCGCACCCCGATTTCGATGCCTCGCCGCTCATATTGACTTGCAGGCAGATTTGCAAGGCGGGGCGATCGTCCGGCCGTTGATTGGACAGCCGTTCGGCGATTGCCAGGCGATCCACCGAGTGGACCCAGTCAAAGTGGGTTGCAATGGCGCGTGTCTTATTGCTCTGAATGGGTCCGATGAAATGCCATATGATGTCGGGCTCGTCGAGCGCCTGAATTTTTTCAAGCGCTTCCTGAACGTAGTTCTCACCGAACTGCCGGATGCCAGCGGCCGCAAGCGCGCGGACCGCATCTGCCGGTTGGGTCTTGCTCACTGCGATCAATGTGATTTCCTGGGCATTTCGCCCCGCCATTGCGGCAGCACGTGCAATTCGTCCCGTTACTGCTTGCAGCCGATTTTCGGTTGTGGACATAATGACCCCATCCTTCTGAGTACACGATTATATGGACATCGCGGAACTGCTTACCTTCGTGGTGAAGACCAAGGCGTCGGATCTTTTCCTGTCCGCCGGCGTGCCTCCCATGATCCGGGTGCACGGCGATGTGCGGCGTATCAACCTGCCGCCCCTCACGCATGAGGAAGTCCATGCGATGGTCTATGACGTCATGAGCGACTCGCAGCGCCTGCGTTATGAAGAGGCGCTGGAATGCGACTTCTCGTTCAGTATCCCGGGTCTTGCACGGTTCCGGGTCAATGTTTTTGTGCAGCAGCGCGGCGCGGCCGCGGTGTTACGGACGATTCCTTCGCGCGTGCTCTCGCTCACCGAGCTCGATGCGCCAGCCATTTTTGCTGACATTGCCAGCTATCCGCGCGGTCTGGTGCTGGTCACCGGAACGACCGGATCGGGCAAGTCGACATCGCTCGCCGCGATGATCAACCATATCAATGAAAACACCTACGGCCATATTCTCACGGTCGAGGATCCGATCGAATTTGTGCATGACACCAAGAAGTGCCTGGTCAATCAGCGCGAAGTCGGTCCCAATACGCTGTCCTTTGCCAATGCCTTGCGCTCGGCGCTGCGTGAAGATCCCGATGTCATCATGGTCGGCGAAATGCGCGATCTGGAGACCATACGCCTCGCCTTGACTGCGGCGGAAACCGGGCACATGGTGTTTGGTACCTTGCACACCAGCTCGGCCGCCAAGACGATCGATCGTATCGTCGATGTGTTCCCGTCGGCGGAAAAGGAAATGGTTCGGTCCATGTTATCGGAAAGCCTGCGCGCGGTGATTTCGCAGGCACTGCTCAAGACCCGGGAGGGCAACGCGCGGGTGGCTGCTCATGAAATCCTGATTGCCACCCCGGCGATTCGCAACCTGATCCGTGAGAACAAGGTTGCGCAGATGTTTTCCACCATGCAATCGGGCCAGCAGCACGGCATGCAGACGCTGGATCAAAGTTTGCTCGATTTGGTTCGACAAGAGCGGATTACTTCCGCTGAGGCACAAGTGAAGGCGCAGAATAGGGACTTGTTCTCGGCCTAGTCCGGCGACGACTGTCACAATCTGTCAGACACTGCGCCATTACATCGCTCAGGCACGCGTATGGATCACGATCAGGCGACGCTTTTTATCAACGAATTGCTGCGTATTTTAATTACGCGCAAGGCGTCGGACTTGTTTTTGACCGTTGGGTTTCCGCCGGCCATCAAGATCGACGGCCGCATCGAGCGTCTGACCAACCAGCCGGTGGGCGAGCGCCACGCCGAGGAACTGGTCTACTCGGTGATGACCGAGCGCCAGCGCACTGAATTTGAATTCAGCAAGGAATGCAATTTCGCGATTCATCGCGAGGGCATCGGTCGCTTCCGCGTCAATGTGTTCATGCAGCAGGGTTTCATCGGCATGGTGATGCGCAGCATCCAGAAAAAGATCCCCACCCTTGAAGAGTTGCATCTGCCGCCGGTGCTGAACGAGATTGCCCTGTCGCGTCGCGGTATCGTGCTGGTGGTCGGGCAGACCGGTTCGGGCAAGTCGACCACCCTGGCCGCATTGATCGATCACCGCAACCGCAACAGCCAGGACCATATCGTCACGGTCGAAGATCCGATCGAGTTCGTGCATGAGCACATTAATTGCATGATCACCCAGCGCGAGATCGGATCGGACACTGACAATTGGGCCGCGGCGCTGAAAAGCGCCATGCGACAGGCCCCGGATGTCATCATGATGGGAGAGATCCGCGATCGCGAAGCACTTGAGCATGCGCTGGTGTTCGCCGAGACGGGCCATTTGTGCCTGGCCACCATGCATGCTTCCAATGCCTATCAGGCCATCGATCGCATCATCAATTTCTTTCCCGAAGAGCGCAAGGCGCAGTTGTTAATGAACTTGTCGCTCAACTTGCGCGCAATGGTTTCACAGCGCTTGATCTCCCGGGTCGATGGCCAGGGCAGAGTGGCCGCGGTGGAGATCATGCTCAATACACCGTTGATCCGCGACATGATTTTCCGTGGCGACGTGCAGCTGATGCGCGAGCAGATCGGCAAATCGCGCGAGGCCGGCATGCAGACCAATGATCAGCATTTGTTCGATCTGTACGAAGCGGAAGTCATCAGCCACGAGGACGCCTTGCGCAACGCCGACTCGGTCAATGATGTCAGGCTCAACATCAAATTGAATTCCCGTCACACGATCGCGCGTGACCCGCTGCTCGCGACCCCGCAACTGGTCATCCAGCGCTAGTCGGCGCGCTTGCGCGCACTGCCTTCGACCATCCGAAACTCAAACAGCCGGCAGTCCAGCCGGCCATTGAAAATCGGTGTTCGCCGCGATTCCCGCAGACCCAGCCCGCGCGGTAACGTTCGGTCCTCAGTGATGAAATGGCAGCGCCAGCCGGCGAAACGGCGCTTCAGCGTAGTGCCGATGGCCCGATACAGTTCGATCAATTCCGGCTCGCTGCCCATGCGAACGCCGTAGGGTGGGTTGGTGAGCCACACGCCGCTCGCGCCGGGTGCCGCGGCCGCAGTCACATCGCGCACCTCAACCTGTACCCGATCTTCCAGCCCCCAATAGCGCAGCCCGGCGCGCACATCCTCGATGGCCGCCGGATCACGGTCGCTGGCGAGGATTGGTTGCTGGCGCGCGGGCCGTTCGAGCGCAATCGTGTCCGTACGAACCTCAGCCCATAGCGGGGCGTCGTGCAGGCTCAGGTTCTCGAAGGCGAATTGACGCTGCTTGCCGGGTGCTGTCGCGGTGGCGATCAGCGCAGCCTCGATGGCGATGGTGCCGCTGCCGCACATCGGATCGATGAATCCATCCACCGCCGGATCCCAGCCGGTCAGCCGGATCAGACCGGCCGCGAGGTTTTCTTTCAAGGGTGCCTCACGCCGTGCGCGCCGGTAGCCCCGCTTGAACAGTGGCTCACCGGATGTGTCGATATAGAACACCGCCTCACGTTCATCCAGAAAAGCACTGATGCGAACCTGCGGTGCGCGGGTATCGACCGAGGGCCGCTCGCCGCAGGCATCGCGAAAGCGATCGCAAATTGCATCCTTGATACGCAGCAATGCAAAATCAACACTGTTGAGCGGCGAGCGCACTGCGGTGACATCGACCCGCAGCGTGCGTTCAACAGAGAACCACTGTGGCCAGTCAATTGCGTGCGCTGCCTGATAGAGGCTCGCTTCATCGCGATAGGGGCTGGTCGCTATACGCAGCAGCACCCGGGAGGCCAGCCGGCTCGACAGGTTGACCTGATAGCAGGCGCGCAGGCTGCCTTGCCATTGCACGCCGCCGGAGATCGGTTGCACCGTCTGTCCGCCCTGCTCACGGATTTCGTCGGCAAGCAGCGGCTCGAGGCCGCGCGGGCAGGGACTGAAGAAGGTCAGCGTCGGACTCATGAAGGCGATCGATGCTCGGCAAGGCTGGGAGTGTAATGGAGCGGCGAGCGCAACCCGCCGCGACTTTGTGGCATTCTTCGTTGGACAGGCGCTTGGCCTGTGTACGCAATGAACGCAAGGCGAACGAGACTCTCGAATTTCCGTAGCGGCAAGTGAGGTTTCCTGTGGCGCACATACTGAAGCTGGATGTTTCCGGATTGCCCGAAGGATGGATATCACCGCAGGAGGCCGCTGGCTTTTATGCCACCGCAACCGTCGCCTGGACCCTGGGCGAGCCCTGGATGACTTTGCGCGGCGGCTATAACCGCATGCTCGAGCGCCGCTCGCTGATGCCGCTGCACCCGATCATCGCCATCAAAGGACGCTCGCGCAACCCGGCTGGCCATGACACGGTGCCGGCGCTGACCCGGCGCACCCTGATTCGGCGCGATCGCAATTTGTGCGGCTATTGCGGCCTCGTATTTGATGAACGGGATTTGACCACCGACCACATCATGCCGGCGTCCCGCGGCGGCGCCCATGTGTGGACCAATGTGTTATCCGCATGCCGCCGTTGCAACCATGGCAAATCGGATCGCACCCCGGAAGAGTGGGGACACTTGCCTTTGTTTGTCGCCTATACACCCAACAAATATGAAGGACTGATCCTGTCCAATCGCCGGGTGCTGGCTGATCAGCTTGAGTTTCTGCTGGCTGGTGTGCCCAAGAACTCGCGTCTGGTTGAGTAAACTCAGCGATTTTGGGTAACGCCATGGATGAAGTCGTCATTATCGGTGCCGGTATTACCGGCCTTACGCTCGCACTGAGCCTGCATCAAGTTGGCATTCGATGCCGTGTCTATGAGGCAGCCGCCGAAATTCGCAAGCTTGGCGTTGGCATCAATCTGCAACCACACGGGGTACGCGAACTGACCGAACTGGGCCTCGGTGAGGCCCTTGAACAGGTTGCGGTGGCGACCAGCGAGATGGGTTTTTACAATCGCTTCGGACAGTTGATCTGCTCCGAGCCGCGTGGCCGAGCGGCCGGCTACGACTGGCCGCAATTGTCGATTCACCGCGGCGAACTGCACGCTGTCCAGCTGAACGCACTGCGCGAGCGCTATCGGGCCCAGTGGGGCACGGAACCTGTTCTGCTGGACCATCGTTGCAGCGGGTTTGAACAGGACGAGCGCTCCGTCACGGTACATTTTGCCAATCAGGCGAGCGTCCGCGCACCGCTGGCGATTGCCTGCGATGGCATCCATTCGGCGGTGCGTGCACAACTGTTTCCACGCGAAGGTCCGCCGGCGTTTCATGGCATCAATATGTGGCGCGGTGTGACGCGCATCAAGCCGTTTCTCAGTGGAACTAGCATGGTGCAGGTTGGCTGGCTGGATGTGGGCAAGATGGTGGCCTATCCCATACAAACCGGCACCGCCGCCGACGGCCTGCAACTCGTAAACTGGACGGCCGAGTTGCGCTCACCTGATGCGGCGATGGTGGACTGGAACCGCAACGGGCGCCTGGATGACGTGCTGCCGACTTTTGCCAGTTTTCGCTTCCCCTGGCTCGACGTGGCCGGACTCCTTGAGCAGGCCGAAGCGGTGCTCGAGTACCCCATGGTCGACCGTGACCCGCTACCGCGCTGGACGCACGGCCGGATCACACTGCTGGGCGACGCTGCGCATCCGATGTATCCGCGCGGCGGTAACGGCGCGGTGCAAGGCATCATTGATGCACGAGTGCTGGCCGGGTGCCTGCGCCGCGAATCGGTGTCGCCCGCGGCTTTGACGGCCTATGAAACCGTGCGCCTCAAGGCGGCCAACGATGTGGTGCTGATGAACCGGGCCGCGCCGCCGGACACGATCCTTAAGCTGGTGCATGAACGCACTGGCGATCGCCCCTTCGAGCGCATCGAGGATGTCATCGGTGCCGAAGAACTGGCCGCGGTTGGTGATCGCTACAAACGGGTGGCCGGCTTTGAGCGCGACAGCTTGCGCCAACGCGCCTCGCTGATCGCGTAGCCGGTCAGTCGATCGTCACATGGCGGGCCTGGATGATCTTGCCCCAGCGATCGTATTCGCGGCGGATCAGTTGCGAGAAAATCTCGGGCCCACCGGCTACCACTTCGGCGCCCTGCACCAGGAATTTGTCGCGAATGGCGCGATCCGTGAGCACGCCAACCAGCGTCGAATGCAAAAGATCAACGATCGGCCGCGGCGTACTGGCGGGCGCGAGCAGGCCGACCCAGGTGAGTGCCTCGAAGCCGGGATAGGTTTCTGCAATGGCGGGCACCTCCGGCAGGATCGGCGTGCGTCTGAGCGAAGCCACACCCAGGGGTACCAGTCGATTGCCGCGCAGGCTGGGCAGTGCCAATCCCAGGTTGACGAACATGGCGCTCACCTGTCCGCCGAGCAGATCATTCAGTGCCGGACTGCCACCCTTGTAGTGAACTACGGTGGGATCAATCGCTGCAGTCTGGCGGAATAGCTCAAGGGACAGTCGGCTCGATGTGCCCGCGCCGGCGGTCGCTGCCGCCAGAGCGCCCTTGCGTTCATGCGCCAGACGGACAAACTCTTCAACCGTGCGCGGGCCCAGTGAAGGGTGCACTACAAATACCTGTGCCGCGTAGGCGATCAACGTGATCGGCGCGAAGTCGCGCTGCGGATCGTAATGGACGTTGGGGAACAGCCAGGGGTTGGTGGTGAAGCTGTCAAACACCATCAACAGCGTGTGACCATCGCCTGCGGTCTGTGCCACCGCGTTGGTTGCGGTGACCCCACCGGCCGAGACCCTGTTTTCGATCACGACGGGCTGGCGCAGCCGCTCGGACAGCGCCGGGGCGATCAGTCGCGCGGCGATATCGGTCGCACCGCCCGGTGAGTTGGGTACGATCAAATGGATGGGACGACTCGGGTACTCCTGCGCCCACGCGCGGCCGGCAAGACACGCCAGAACCAACAGGCAGGCACCAACCAGGCAGGTACCGTAGTGCCAGGTACCGCGTTGCCTAAGCTCACCAGTGATACGGGTCAGATACACGAGACGGGGTGCAACAAGGAGGGCAGCGCGGACTGCAAGGACCTTCGCCAGGAACTTCAGCATAGCATGTCAGATCGCACACACTTCCTGCTACAGTCTGAGCCCAACTTTTTCTTAACCGATTGGCGGCAGACTCATGCAACGCGATTCCTTCACCACCTCCGATGGCTGCCAGATTGGCTACACCCTCACCCCTTACCAGGGCACGGGTAGCGGCGCGGTGCCGCGCATTGCGCTCATTCATTCGCTCGCCCTGGGTGAGGCGCTGTGGCAAGGGGTGGTGCCGATCCTGTCCCAGGTGGCGCAGGTGCTCACCTATGATTGCCGCGGTCATGGCCGGTCTTCGCCGCGCCACGAGCCGTTCACCACGGAACTCTTCGCGCGTGACCTGGCCGAATTGTTCGATCATGTTGGTTGGGCCGATGCTGCAGTTGCCGGCTGCTCGATGGGCGGCTGCGTCGCCCTTGGGTTTGCTGCGCATCAATCAGCGCGCCTGCGCGCATTGGGCCTGATTGACACGACGGCCTGGTATGGCGCGGCTGCGCCGACACAGTGGCGCGAGCGGGGCGAGGCCGGTCGAGCGAAAGGTCTCGCATCGCTCGCTGATTTTCAGATGACGCGCTGGTTTGGCGATGCGTTTCGCGAAAAGGAAACGGCGATCGTGCAGGATCTGGTCAAACTGTTCTGCGCCAACGACCCGCAGTGCTATGCCGCCAGTTGCGAGATGCTGGGTACGGCTGATTTGCGCTGGGCGCTGCCGGGCATCACCGTGCCGGTGGCAGTGGCGGTCGGTGAGGACGACTATGCGACACCGGTGGCGATGGCGCAGGCGCTGCAACAGGGAATTGCGGGTGCCTCTCTGGACGTATTGCCCGGTGGTCGTCACCTCACCCCGCGTGAATGTCCTGAGGCCATTGCGGCAGTGCTCAGCAAACTGATTCAGCGCGCCCACTGGGCCTGAGCGGTAGCGAAACCGACAAGCGGTATCGCACCTGATAATTGGATTCGAGGAGACAATCGATGAGCAGTACACGCCGTGAATTTCTGCAGTCGAGCCTGCTGGTGGCCGGAGCGGCGGGTGCCGCGCCCCTGACCGCCGGGGCAGCCAGTCTGTCACAAGGCGGTACCGGCACGATCGTTGCCGCCGGCCCGACGAGTGCGCCCAAAGTGGCTGCCGCGGCGCCCGCCACACCGGCGACGATGGCAGCGGCGCCAGCAATTGCCGGTGATGGGGGGCCGGTGACGCGGCGCTGGATCGAGCAGCGCTGGGTGCTCGACAATGTTATCCGTGCCAATGGCATCGACTGGGATCAACCGCGCAGTCAGTTGTACAACGCGCCTTGCGGCCCGGAGGCCAATGCCGATTTCGCCTCGATCCGCTCGCGGGTGCAGAAATTCGCTGACATTGCGCCAGCGTTTGAAGCAACCGCACGCCGCCGCGAAGCGTTGGCGCGTGAGGCCGAGGCGGCCGGTGCGCTGGTGAACGCCCGTGAAAACTACTTCATGGCAGCCGTCCACTGGGCGGCTTCGCAATGGACCTTTGATACCAACAATGAGCACAATCTGGCCAATAACACGCGTAAGCGGGAGTGTTATCTGGCCTATGCCCGCCTGGCTGACCATCGTGTCGAGGCTGCCTTTGTGACCCTGCCCACAGGGCAGCGTTTGCCGGGCTGGTTCCATCTTCCACCCGGTTACACCGGCGGGCGCATCCCTGCGGTGGTGTCCATCCCCGGGATGGATGGCTTCAAGGAAGGTTCAGTGGCCGTGTACGGCGACCGCTGGCTCAGCCGCGGCATTGCGGTGCTGGTGGTCGAAGGTCCGGGTCAATATGAGGCGGCGGTCAACAACATTCATGTCAGTGTGCCGGGATGGCTTGCCACCGGACCGGCCACCATGCAGTGGATGCTGGCTCGTCCGGAGATCGACCCCGCACGAATCGGAATTCTGGGCAGCAGCTTCGGGTCGATGTTTGCCACCCTGGCCTGTAGCGCCGAACCACGCTTCAAAGCCATTGCGGTGGCGAACACCTGTCTGGAGCCCGGCTGTCACACCATTTTTGAAGAAGCCTCGCCTACCTTCAAGAAACGCTTCATGTACATGTCGGGCTATACCGACGAGGCGCGCTTTGATCAGTTCCGCCGTGAGCTCACCTGGGAGGGGCATATCGACCGCATCAAGGTGCCTTACCTGTGCATTGCCGGTAGCGCTGATGAATTGTGTCCGATCGAGCATACCGAGCGCATGATGAAGACGCTGCAGGGTCCCAAACAGTTGCTGGTCTATCAGGATGCGCGACATGCCGTGGGTGGTGTGCCGGCAACCAACCTGGGCCCCTCGCCGTCGGTGTACGGCGCCGATTGGATGAGCGCCCGGCTCGAGAGCAAGCCATTCACCAGCGAACACTGGATGATTGAACCAAGCGGACGTGTGGTGAAGACGCCCTACGCGTAAGATCGCGGGCTGCTGCCTTGCAGGAGCGTTGACCCCGGCGCCAGTCGATCAGCGATCCGAATCAACTCACTTTAGATGGAGCCTGACACCATGGCCCTGGCCATTCGCCGCATTGTCGATATCAGCCTGGAACTCGATACCGAGAAGTTCGAGATGCGCACACCGCCCGGGTTCAAGAAAGATATGCAATTTCAGATCGAGTTGCTCAAGGAGCATGATGCCCCGGGCGGTGCCGGCCAGATCGTGCGGGGTGTGCATATGCGCTTGCACGCCGGCAGCCACGTCGATGCGCCCGAGCACAACGTAAAGGGCGGCGCGCAGATCGCCGACCTGCCGCTTGATATGTTCGCAGGTGACGCGGTGGTCGCCGATCTGCGCCACGCGGTACCGGGCAAGGGCATCACGGCCGAGGACCTGACGCGCGCCGCGGGTGCCGCGATCAAGCCCGGTGACCGGCTGCTGATGCGTACCGATGTCAACAAGACCTATATGCAGGACAACTGGCAAAAGCGCTCGCCCTACCTGACTGCCGCAGCAACCCAGTGGTGCATTGATCAGAAGGTAAGCGTGGTTGGCTATGACTTCTATCATGGTAATGATGAGCCGGGCGCACCGCGGGTGTTTCACTCGTCACGCACGTTCAGTGAACACGGCATGATCACCTTGCCCTATTTGAACAATCTCGATCAGATCGATGAACAGCGAGTTACCCTGATTGCACTGCCACTCAAGCTGATCGGTGCCGAGGCCTCACCGGTACGCGCGGTGGTCCTGCTTTGATGTGGCATTGGCCAGGTATCGCGAACATGCGGCAGGCGATACGAGGGCGATGGGCACAAGGGGCGCGCGGGTGGCAGAGCCGGGTTCTTGCGCGGCACTATCAACTGACCGCGCGATTGGCTGCGGCCGCCGGCGTCATTGGTACGGGCCTGCTCGCCTCAATCACGGTGCAAGCTGCCGATGCCTATCCGATCAAACCAGTATCAGTGGTGGTGCCCATATCCACCGGTGCCACCGTGGACATTGTCGCGCGGCTGTTTTCAGATCGGCTGAGCCAGCGACTGGGGCAGACTTTTGTAGTGCAGAACCGGCCCGGGGCCGGTGGCACCATCGCGGCGCAGACCGTAGCCAAGGCGCCCGCAGATGGTTACACCATCATGCTGGTCAATTCACAGCATGCGATCAACCCGAGCCTGTACACCCGTCTGCCTTATGACACTGTGCATGACTTTGCTGCGATCATGCTGGTTGCGCAGTCCCCGGCGCTGGTGGTGGTTAATCCAGTCCTGGGTGTGCATACACTGCGCGAGTTCATCGATCTGGCGCGAGCCCGCCCCGGCTATATCAATTATGGATCTGCCGGAATCGGCACGGCGACGCATCTGGCCGGCGCCTTGTTTGCCAACCGCGCCGGGGTGGAGTTGGTCCATGTGCCCTACAAGGCCATGTCGGATCTGACCACCGATGTGGTGACCGGACGCACCCAGGTCACTTTTGTGCCTACGGCGTTTCTACTGCCACATATCCGCGAAGGCCGCCTGCTTGCCTTGGCTGTGAGCAGCGCGCAGCCGCTGCATAGCCCGATCGACGTGCCCAGTGCCGCCGCAGCCGGGCTGCCCGGCTATGACTTTGCGACCTGGTATGGCTTCATTGCCAATGCGCAGACACCGCGAGCGATACTTGTGCGCCTGGCAATGGAAATTCGCCACGTAAGCGCCCTGGCCGATGTGCGCACGGCGCTGGCGGCGCAAGGCCTGGAATCGCGTGACACCGAACTGGCCGAATTTGATGCGCTGATCCGCGCTGATCTGGAAAAGATTGCCCCCTTGATGAAATCAATCGGGGCGCAACCGGAGTAAGTCAAAAGAGCGCCCCGCCGATGACATCAGCAGGGACCAAACCGGAGCAAGACCCATGAGCCGATCGTCGTTCATTACTGTGTGCATGTCGCTATTGGCGGCAATGGCCCAACTGGGTGCCGCGCCGCGCGCCCTGGCGCAGATCACCGATCGCACGATCGAGCAGATCAAGACCGAGTCGCTGCTGCGCGCCGAGCGGGGGGCGTATCCGCTTGGCGGATTGGATTTGCAGGACGTGCGTGACGCCTTATCGCGGATCAGCACTCGCGACCCGGATGAATGGGCCGGTGCCTGGAGTGCCGTGGCCGATCGATACGCCAGCGCGGCGCGTGCCGAATCCGATCCTGCCCGCGCAGCCAGTGCCTGGAAGCGCGCCTGGCGTCTGTACTACTTCGCCCAGTGGCCGGCGCCGACCTCGGGCGGCAAACAGCGCGCGTATCAGAGGGCCATCGATGCCTATCTGCAATCGACCCGCGCATTGGACCCCCCCCTTGAGGTGGTTCGCATCCCCTTTGAAGGTGGCCAGATCGTTGGTTATCTGCGACTGCCGCGCGAAGCGCGCAAACCGGTGCCGCTGATCTTTGCCTTCAGCGGCCTGGACAGCCGCAAGGAAACGGTTGCTGAAAGCTACGGCCAGATCCTCGCGCACGGGGTAGGCATTTTTGTGCTCGATGGTCCGGGCACTGGACAGGCACCGATCAAAGTGAGTCCCAGCGCCGAGCGGATGTTTAGTGCGGCACTGGACTACCTGCAAACCCGCCCGCAAATCGATACCACCCGAATCATTGCTTCCGGGGTGAGTTTTGGCGGCTACTGGGCAACCAAACTTGCCATTGTGGAACGTGCGCGCCTGCTTGGTTCAGTGGCGCAATCACCACCCGTTCACACGACGTTCTCGGCGGAGTTCATTCAAACCAAGCTGGGCACGCCGGAATACCTGTTTGATTATCTGCCCGCGACCGTTGCGGTGTATGACGGGGTGAATTCCCTCGAGTCCTTGCTGCGCATTGCACCGCGCATGTCGTTGCAGACGCAAGGTTTGCTCGATAAGCCCACCGCGCCGATGCTGGTACTCGGTGGGGCGCACGACACTCAGGTGCCGCTCGATGATCTCAAGCTGCTGATGAGTTCAGGCGATCGCCCCAAGGAATTCTGGATCAATCCGTCTGGTGGCCATCTCGGTCGCGAGGCGAGCGGCTGGACCGATCCGGTGATCTTCGCGCGGATCATCATCCCATGGGAGTTGCGCCTGCTCGAGCAATCCGGCTGGAAAGCCCCCTGAGCGTCAGGCTCAGGGCAGCGGGCGGCGACCTCCGGGCACCGGGGCATCAAAACCGTTCAGGACCATGGCGACCATCGTGTAGAAGCCGACCGATGTGATCAGCTCGATCACCAGATCCTGACCGAAGGCAGCCATGGCCCGCGCATAGGTGGCATCGCTCAGATGGCGCGTGTCATTCATCTCACGCACGATCTCATAGACCAGCCGTTCATCATCGGCAGCAAACACCGGCAGCCGGTGTTCGCGAATGGCCTCTACCACCGCTGCCGGGATGCCATTGGCGAGCGCCTGCTTCTCGTGCGCATGCCACTCATATTGCGCGCCCCAGTGCCGAGCAACCACGAGCACCATCAGTTCGAACAGCCGCTTTTCGAGCTTGCCATGCAAACGCAAGGCGTTGCCGAACTGATTGGCCCGGTCGGCCACGGCGGGATTACGCAGCCAGATGGCGAACGGACCGGCCACCACACCGCCACGCGGTGCGGCGATCTCGTCATGAATGCGCGCCTGCTCGGCGCTCATTTCGCTTTTTTGCAGATCGGGTACGCGGCCCATGTCAGCGATGTCCCGCGCCGCTTGCCGTGCTGGCACCCAGCACCGGATGACCAATGCCCAGAGGCTTGGCATCGAGCAGAACAAAGGCGACTCGCGCGTTGACCGTGCCGCGATTGGCCCAGGCGTGGTTGGTGCCACGCTGGATCAACACGTCGCCAGCTTTCAGGTGCACCGTGGACTGATCCATGTCCATGTCGATCTCACCGGCAATCACTATCACATAGTCGATGGTCTCGGTACGATGCATCACCGCCGGCGATCCAGGCGGAAAATCAATCACACAGAAGCGCGACCCATTGGCCGGTGGCGCGGTGCCGATAATGCGCGCGCCCATGTCCTCGACCTGCTCGCCAATGGCGATATCGGCCGGCATTTGATCGCTGCACCACATCAGCGTGGAGACGGTGCCCGAGGCCGGGTATTTGGCGTTGGTCGCCGGTCCGTCGATGAGCGCCTTGGCGACGCCTTGTGGGTCGTGGCCGGTGACGACCCGGCGGATCGGCGGAAACTGGCCCGGGGCAGCGGGTTTACCCGGTGTTGCGGCACTCATGCGTCTTGTCTCCCGTGTGAATGGTGTTGTCAGGGTTCCGGTCGAGCCGGTCCCAGTCAGCGCGGCGCACTAATCGGCGTCAGACTTTTTGCGCTTCAGGCTGAGCTTGGGCCGGTTCGGATCAATCGTGGACGGATCGGCTGGGGCTGTCGCGGCAGGGCGCGGTTCACTCTGCGCGGGGTCGCTCGACCGGGTGGCGACCGGTTTACGCAAAATGACCGGTTCCTTGCGCGGCTTGGCGAGAGATGCGGCATCGAGGTCACGTTCGGCATCGCGCTCGTCGTCACCCCAGGTGCCAGTGCGCGAGGGCGCGCGATCGGCTGGCCGTGGGCGTTCACTGCTACCCAGGGCGCTGCGCCAGGCGCCGCGATCGGCGGGTGCTCGCGCTGTCCGCGCCGGTCCCGATTTCGGACGACCGAATGGTGCGCGCAGAATGGAAACAATCTCGTGCTTGTAGATCGTCTGCTGCTCGGCACCGCGTATCTGGATCATGTGGGCATCAAACGAGGCGAGTACCCCTTCGAGCCGGGCACCGCTGCGCAGGTAGACATGGACATTGCGCCGCGATTTGCGCAAGTCGTTCAAAAACGGCTCTTGCACCCGGTTTTCGAATTCCAGTGGCGGTTGCTGTGGCGGCATGAACGTATCTGGGCAAAAGCCTTGAGCGTTGAGGCACGAATTCGGTGCGCCCGACCCTGGTGCGCCCTTTGACGGTGCCCTTGAGTCGGCGGGTCGTCGGCACGGTGGTCGTATTTCGACAAAACGCGCACGCGGACCGCTGTTCTCGTTAGTGTACCTTGGCTGGCGCGGTGCGGTGCTGTTCTTGTCTGACCGGGCGTGGCGGCGCAGCGTGTTGTTCGAGTTGCAGCCGTTGTGGCACATGCCTTGCGAACACTCTCCTATCGATCCGGCCGTAATGGTCAAGGAGACTTCGCGTGAAACGTCGACTGTTCCTGCAATCCTCATCCGCTGTCACTGCGCTGACGGCATTGCCGCTTGGGGCGTTTGCGCAAGCCGATCGGCGCCGCGAACTGTTGATCGTGGCCAATGAACTGGGCCCCAACTCGCTCGATATTCATACCGTCGGGGCCAACCGGCCGTCCTACGGCGTGTCCTGGGTGTGCTATGACCGGCTGCTCACCTTTGGCGCCAAGCGATTGCCTAACGGGGTGATGAGCTACGATTTCTCCAAGCTCGAACCGGAATTGGCCGAATCCTGGCAGGTGGCCTCCGATGGCATGAGCTGCACCTTCAAACTGCGCCGCAATGCCCGCTTCCATGATGGCACGCCAGTGACTGCCCGCGATGTGAAATGGTCGCTCGATCGCGCGGTCACTGTTGGCGGCTTTCCGACGTTTCAGTTGAAGGCAGGTTCGATCGAAAAGCCCGAGCAGTTTGTGGTGATCGATGATTACACCGTGCGTATCGACTACCTGCGCAAGGACAAGTTGCTGCTGCCCGATCTCGCCACGCCGGTCCCTTCGATTTTCAATTCCGAGCTGGTCAAGAAGCACGCCACCGAGCATGACCCGTGGGCGCTTGACTGGACCAAGAACAATGTCGCCGGTGGCGGTGCGTATCGGCTTGAAGCCTGGCGTCCGGGGCAGGAAATCGTCTACGTCCGCAACGACAACTGGACGAATGGTCCGCTGCCGAAAATTCGCCGCATTGTGCAGCGGGATGTGCCCTCGGCCGGCACGCGTCGGGCCTTGCTTGAGAAAGGCGACATCGACATGAGTTTCGAGATGCCGCCCAAGGATTTCCTCGAGATGGCGCAAGCCAAGGGACGGGTCAAGGTCGCTACCGTGCCCATCGAGAATGCGCTGTGGTATGTCGGCATGAATGTGAAGAGCGCGCCGTTCAACAATCCGCAGATTCGCCAGGCAGTGGCCTATGCATTGCCTTATGAGCGCATCTACGAAGATGCGATGTACCGCCGTGCCGAGAAGATGTGGGGCGGTCCGGCCCATGCGCCTGATGCCAGCTGGCCGCAGCCCCATCCCTATGTTTACGACATTCCCAAAGCGCGTGCACTGATGAAAGCGGCCGGTGCGGAAAATGGCTTCGAGACCACGCTTTCCTATGATCTGGGCAACGCCACGGTATCCGAGCCGACCTGCATCCTGATTCAGGAATCACTTGCGCTGATTGGCATCAAGGTTCAGATCAACAAGGTGCCCGGGGCCAACTGGCGTGGTGCGCTGCTCAAGAAAGACATGCCACTCATCCTCAACCGTTTTGGCGGCTGGCTCAATTACCCGGAATACTTTTTCTTCTGGGCCTACCATGGGCAGGATGCGGTGTTCAACACCATGAGCTATCAGAATCCGGCCATGGACAAGTTGATCGATGCCTCTCGCTTTGAGACCGATCATCAACGCTATGTCGCCGATGTGCGCGGGTTTATTGATATCGCCTGGAATGACGTGCCGCGCGTGCCACTCGCGCAGCCAGCATTGGATGTGGCAATGCAAAAGGACGTGCAGGGCTACCGGTACTGGTTCCACTTGCAGCCCGATTATCGCCAGATCTTCAAGTCCTGAGTCTGCAGACCTGCGTGGCCATGAAGCCATCGTTGGATACCCACTCGGACATGGCCGGCACGGTGTGGGCCGCATGGCGCGATCGTCTTGCAAGGCTGATCAGACCGCTGCGCCGGTTGGGTTGGTTGGGTTTCCTGCTGCGCCGGCTGGCCGGTGCCTTGCCGAGCCTGTGCGGTGTGATCGTGGTGACCTTCATTCTTACCCGCGCACTGCCCGGCGATCCCGCGGCGTACTTTGCCGGCCCGGCAGCCAGTCAGTCGGCGGTTGAAGAAGTGCGTCATGCCCTGGGCCTGGATCGCAGTCTGCTCGTTCAGTTCGGTTTGTACCTGCAGGACCTTGCGCACTGGGACTTGGGCCGCTCGGTATCGAGCGGTCAGCCGGTTGCAAGTGACCTGCTGGCCCGTTTGCCGGCCTCGCTCGAGTTGACCGTGACCGCGTTGCTGCTGGCCACTCTGACTGCCCTGCCGCTGGGTGTGCTGGCGGCGACCCGGCCCGGCTCGCTGGTCGATCATCTGTGCCGCATCGTCGCCACTGCGGGCGTGTCGTTGCCGACCTTTTTTACCGGCTTGCTGCTGTCGTTCATCTTCTACTATCTGCTTGGCTGGGCACCGGCACCGACCGGGCGCCTCGACCCAACGTTTGAACCACCGGCGACACTCACCGGGTTCTATTTGATTGACAGTCTGCTGGCGGGCGATGGTGAACTGTTCTTCGCCTGCCTCGGGCAATTGATACTGCCTGCGGTCACCCTGGCGCTCTTTGTCATCGCGCCTATCGCACGCATGACGCGCGCTTCGATGCTCGGCGTGCTGTCCTCGGATTTCGTACGCACCGCCCGCGCCTCGGGCCTGTCGCGCCCGCGCATCCTGTACGTCTATGCGCTGCGCAATGCCCTGCTGCCGGTGCTTACAACCTTAGGCATGGTGTTCTCGTTTCTGCTGGGATCGAGCATATTGGTTGAGAAAGTGTTTGCCTGGCCCGGCGTCGGTTCTTACGCGCTCGAAGCGCTGATTGCCTCGGATTACGCACCGGTGCAGGGCTTCGTGCTGGCCCTGGCGGTGTTGTACCTGCTGCTGAATCTGTTGATCGACATCGCCTATGGGGTGGTCGACCCGCGGGTCCGACTGGAGGCCTGATCAATGGCGCGCGAACATGGGTTGACTCTGATTGCGCTTGTGCTGCTGGCCGGCTTTGCGGTGCTTGCACTGGGCGGGGGCTGGCTTGCACCCTATGACCCACTGGCCACCGGAGTGGGTGCATCGCTGGCGCCCCCCGATGTCCATCACTGGTTCGGAACCGATGCGCTTGGGCGCGACATCCTGTCCAGGGTGATCAGCGCCGCGCGTCTCGATTTCGGGATTGCGATCGCTGCGGTGGCAGTGTCGTTTGTGATCGGAGCGACCCTTGGGTGTCTGGCCGGTTTCTACGGCGGCTGGTATGACCGCATCATCGGACGCCTCGCTGACACGATCATGGCGTTTCCACTATTTGTGCTGGCGATGGGCGTGGTGGCGGCACTGGGCAACACGGTAGCCAATATTGTGATTGCCACTGCGTTGATCAATCTGCCCTTCTACATCCGGGTGGCGCGTGCCGAAGTCAATATGCGGCGCGAGGCTGGCTATGTCGAAGCCGCGCGCCTGTGTGGCGCGAGCAACCGACAGATTCTTGCGTTGCATCTGTTTCCCAATGTCCTGCCACCGATGATGGTGCAGATATCGCTCAATCTGGGCTGGGCCATCCTGAATGCGGCGGGACTGTCCTTCATCGGACTGGGGGTGCGCCCGCCAGCGGCAGAGTGGGGCATCATGGTGGCTGAAGGCGCGCAACTGATCGTGTCGGGCGAATGGTGGGTGGCGTTCTTTCCTGGCCTTGCGCTGATGCTGGCGGTATTTGCTTTCAATCTGCTGGGTGATGGTGCCCGCGACCTGATCGATCCGCGGCGGCGTTCATGACGGAACACCGCGTACCGTTGCTCAAGGTCGACAATCTGCATGTGCAGTTCAGCACCCGGCGGGGCATTGCCCGCGTGCTCGATGGGGTGAGCTTTCATCTCGACCGTGGCGAGACCCTGGGTATCGTGGGTGAGTCAGGCTCTGGCAAGTCGGTGCTCTTTCTCGCCCTGCTCGGCATTCTTGAAGGCAATGCCAGCATCACCCAGGGCAGCGCGCAGTTCGGTGGTTTTGAATTATTGCGGGCAAGTCAGAGTGAACTTGCAAACCTGCGCGGGCGCGAGCTCGCGATGGTGTTTCAGAATCCGCGAGCTGCGCTCAATCCCATCCGACGTGTGGGCCAGCAAATCGAGGATATCCTGCTGCGTCACAGTGCGGTCACCCGCAGCGCGGTGCGCGCACGCGCCATCGACGCGCTGCGTCAGGTGCAGATCAATGATCCGGAGGCGCGCTACCACGCCTATCCCTTCGAACTCTCAGGGGGGCAGTGCCAGCGCGTCATGATTGCAATGGCGCTTGCCTGCCGTCCCGCCTTGCTGATCGCCGATGAGCCGACCACCGGGCTGGATGTGACTACTCAGGCCGCAATCATGGCACTGATCCGCGATCTCACAAAAGTGCGCCAGATGGCCACCATTCTGGTGACCCATGACCTGGGGCTGGCCGGTGAATCCTGCGACCGCATCGCTGTGATGCATGCCGGGCATCTGGTGGAGATTGCACCCACCGCCCGCCTGTTCAGTGCGCCCCGCCATCCCTATACGGCCAAGCTGCTTGCCTGCACCGCCTATGGCGCCGAATCGATCGAGGACCTGGCGTCGGTTCCTGGCCAACTGCCCAATCTTACGCGCGCCGATCTGCCGCCGTGCCGGTTCAGCGAGCGCTGCAATCGCCAGCTCGCCGCCTGTGCGCTGCCGCTGGCCTATCAGGAGATCGGTCCCGCGCATTGGGTAGCCTGCTGCAATCCGGAACGAGCGGAGGAAGCCGCTTGAAGACCTCAATGACCGAGCCAGACTTGTGTAGCCAGCGGCAATCCGGACTGAACCGATGAATCTGCTCGACGTGAACAATCTGCAGCGACGGTTCACTCTGCCTGGCGGTCGCATCCTGCAGGCCGTGGATTCGGTCAGCTTCGCCATTGCCGAGGGAGACAGTGTCGGACTGGTTGGCGAATCAGGCAGTGGCAAGTCGACACTGTCCCGACTGCTGGTGCGCCTGCTTGATTGCGACGGTGGCAGCATTCATTTTGCCGGCGAGTCGATCGCCGCCATTCCGGCACGCACATTCAACACCCACCCACTCAGGGCATTCATTCAGATGGTGTTTCAGGATGCCACCGACAGCCTTGATCCCCGGGTGCGAGTGGGCGACTCGATTGCCGAACCGTTACGCCGGCTCAGCGGGATGCGTGAGAAGACCGAATCAGCAATTCACCAGCGGGTGCGCGAAGTGGCCACCCAGGTCGATCTTGATCCAGCGCTTTTGGACCGGCACCCGCATCAACTCTCCGGTGGCCAGAAGGCGCGCGTTGGCATCGCGCGGGCCCTTGCGCCACGACCGCGGCTGTTGGTGCTCGATGAGCCGACCGCCGCGCTCGACGTCTCGGTCCAGGCCACGGTGCTTGCGCTGCTCGCCCGACTGCGGCGTGATATCGGACTCACCCTGCTGTTCGTTTCGCATGACCTGAACGTGGTCAGACTGATGACCGAGCACGTCATGATCATGCAACACGGACGCGTTGTGGAGCGCGGTACGGTCGACCAGGTATTTCGCGCCCCCGTCCATCCCTATACCCAGACCCTGCTGGCGGCAATTCCTGTACCGCCAGCGCGCGCAGCGCTCAACCGGAGTCATTTTCATGTCAGCTCATAAGCCCAGTCATCCAGACCCAGACGTCGTGGCGGTGACAGTCGCGCTCGCCGCGGCCGTGGGGATCGACATACCGCAGACTTACCGCGCAGGGGTGGAGATTCAGTTCGCACGCATCGCGGCAATCGCGGCGCGCGTCATGGCGCATCCGCTCGATGAGGCGGCGGAACCCGCGGCGGTATTTCGCCATGACTAGTTCCGCGCTGGAATTGGGTAGCGCGCGCGCCATTGCGCGTGCCATTGCAGCCGGCGCGTGCAGCGCAACCGAACTGGTACAGGCGAGCCTTGACCGTATCGCGCGGGTCGACCGCACGCTGAACAGCTTTACCGCGGTGACGGCCGATCGGGCGCTCGCAACCGCGGCAACGATTGATGCGTTGCGCGCCCGCGGGCAATCGCTGCTGCCGCTTGCTGGCGTTCCGTTCGCAGTGAAAAACCTCTTTGATCTGGAGGGTCTCACCACGGTGGCTGGTTCGAAGATTCATCGCGAGCGAGCGCCGGCGAAGCAGGATGCGACCATCGTGAGCCGGCTTATTCGGGCTGGGGCGATCCCGATGGGCGCGCTCAATATGGATGAGTACGCCTACGGATTTACCACTGAAAATTTTCATGATGGCGTGACCCGTAATCCGCGCGATCCGAGCCGTATTGCGGGCGGTTCGTCGGGTGGATCAGCCGCTGCAGTGGCAGCCGGTCTGGTGCCGATTTCGCTTGGCACGGACACCAATGGATCGATTCGTGTTCCATCCTCAATGTGCGGGATTTTCGGCCTGAAACCCACATTCGGCCGCTTGTCTCGTGCCGGATCAGTGCCCTTTGTCCCCAGTCTTGATCATGTCGGGCCGTTTGCACGAACCGCGGCCGATCTCGCCCTCGCCTACGACATGATGCAGGGCCCTGATCGACTGGACCCGGCCTGTGCCCATCGTGCGCTGGAACCCGTGTCATCCCTGATCGGGCAGGGTGTGCAGGGACTGCGGATCGGAGTGCTGGGGGGGTATTTTCATGAGCACGCGGGTCCTGCTGCGCGAGGTGCCGTGCAGGCGGTGGCGAGCGCGCTGAAGGCCAGTGATGAGGTGCTGTTTCCTGCCACCGACGTAGCCCGGGGCGCCGCCTTCGTCATGACCGCAGCCGAGGGGGCAGGCCAGCATTTTGACGATATCCGCTCGCGCATCGACGATTTCGATCCGGTACTGCGCGAACGCTGGTTGGCCGGCGCGCTGGTGCCGGCGGCCTGGGTGCTGCGCGCCCAGCGGGTGCGCCGCTGGTATTGCGAGCAGGTGCTCGATGCGTTTGGTCAATACGATCTCTTGCTTGCCGCGGCCACCCCGGTGGAGGCCTGGAAGATCGGCACCGAGACGATGCATCTGAACGGGGTTGACCTGCCGGCGCGCGCCAATATGGGTTTGCTGACCCAGCCGATTTCCTTTGCCGGATTGCCGGTGGCCGCAGTGCCGGTGAGCGGTGTTGGCGAGAACGGTATGCCGATCGCCGTGCAGATCATTGCGCGACCCTGGCGCGAAGATTTGTGCCTGCGCGCCGCGGCCTGGCTCGAGCATCAGGGGATTGCGACCGCGCCCGTGCAGGCCGGGTTGTAGGCCGATTCCGTCTCAATCATTCTTCTAGGAGGCACTGGTATGAACAACGTATCGTCTTGCCCGCAGGGTGTTTCGCGTCGGTTTGGTGTCGCTTTGCTGATGAGCGTCGGTGCGGTCACGGCGTCCTTTGCCGCGGTGGCGGCCGACAAGCTTACCTTCATGACCAGTTGGTTTGCCCAGGCCGAGCACGGCGGTTTCTATCAGGCACAGGCCGCCGGTCTTTACCAGAAAGCCGGGCTGGATGTCACCCTTCGCATGGGTGGCCCGCAGGTGAACGGCATGCAGCAAATGCTCGGCGGGGTGGCCGATGTCATCATGGGCTATGACTTCCAGGTGCTCAAGGGACTGGAGGCCGGCATGCCGGTCATCACGGTGGGCACCAGCTTCCAGCAGGATGTGCAGGGGATCATGGCCCATGCCGATATCGACACCCTCGCCGGACTGAAAGGTCATACCATTCTCGCCGCTGCGACGGCGCGCTCGACCTGGTGGCCGTGGCTCAAGCACCGCTACGGCTTTGGCGACGAGCAGCTGCGCGCCTACACATTCAACCTGCAGCCGTTTTTTGCCGATGCAACGCTGGCGCAACAGGCTTATCTGTCCTCCGAGCCGTTCCAGGCGGAGAAGAACAATGTGAAGGCGCGCTTCTTCCTGTTTGCTGACCAGGGCTATCCGCCCTATGGCACCACCATGGTCACTCTGCAAAAGACCGTACGCGAACGTCCCGATGTGATTGCGCGGTTCGTGCGCGCGTCGCTGGAGGGCTGGCGGTCGTATCTGGCTGACCCGGCGCCGGCCAACGCGTTGATCCGCAAAGACAACCCGAACATGACCGAGGAGCAACTGGCCTATGCAGTGGTCAAGCTCAAGGAGACCGGCGTAATCACCGGGGGCGATGCGGCGCGTCTGGGCATTGGTATCATGACCGATGACCGCTGGAAGAAGACCTGCGACTACATGACTTCACAAGACCTGCTCAAGCCCGATGTCGATTGCCGCCAGGCGTACACGCTGCAGTTCGTGCGTGATCTTAAGGTCATGCCGTGACATGGGCTGAAGAGCGGCGGCGGCTGGGCGCCCGCGAGGGCAATGACTGGCAGGTAACCGCGCAGCAGGTGGACATGAGCCGCGCCGCGCGCCCGGTTCGTCTGCTTGCTTTCAATGCGTTGCCGCAATCAGTGATGATCGATGCCGCCAAGAGCGCGCTCATCATCATCGATATGCAAAACGACTTCTGCGCCGCGGATGGCTGGCTCGCGCATATCGGGGTGGACATCACGCCGGCGCGTACACCGATTGAACCCTTGGCCCGATTGCTGCCCGAGCTGCGGCGGCATGGTGTTGCGGTGATCTGGTTGAACTGGGGCAACCGGCCTGACCGGGCGAATCTGCCCCCGGCGCTGTTGCACGTCTACAATCCAGACGGGCGCAGTGTCGGATTGGGTGATTGCCTGCCTGGGCGCGCCGACGGTGCCCGTGTCCTTGAGAAAGGCAGCCCCTCGGCTGCCATCGTGGACGGGCTTGTCGCGGCAGACACCGATCTGCATGTCGACAAGTATCGCATGAGCGGATTCTGGGACACCGAACTCGATAGCATTCTGCGCAATCGCGGCATTACCACGGTGCTGTTTGCCGGAGTCAACGCCGATCAGTGTGTGCTGGCCACACTCATCGATGCCAACTGTCTGGGCTTTGACACTCTGATGCTGGAGGATTGCAGCGCCACGACTTCTCCCGCTTTTTGTTGGGATGCCACCGTCTATAACGTACGGCAGTGTTTCGGTTTCACCGCCCAGTCAGGTGATCTGATCGCCGCCCTGCGTGCCCTGGAATCGCAATGAGCGCACCTGCCCGGGCGCGGCGCCTAGGGGATCATCCGGTGTACCGGATCAAGGCCAGTGACACCAATCGTTTCGCTATTCTGACCGACCCGCTCGGCGATGGCGTGAGCTTCATCAGTGTGATCGAGATATTTGATGTGGGCGGGGCCACCCCACCCAATGTGCACAAGCGGGCCGACGAATTGTTTTTTGTGCTGCACGGGGAAGGCGTGGCGTTGTGTGATGGTGCCGAAGTGGCCTTGCGCGCCGGTGACAGCTTTCTGGTGCGCGCGGGGACCGGGCATGTGGTGCGCAATACCGGTGACACACGGCTCTATTGCATCAGCACCATGGTGCCGGATGAGGACTTTGCCGATCTGATCCGCCGTGGGACACAGGAGCGGCTTGATGCGCAGGACTTGCGTATCCTAGGGACCCGCGACCTGCCCATTCGATAAGGCGAACCGCACGATGCTGCATACCTGGATACCACCCGCGCGATTCCTTCCTTACCTCACCACGGACGAAGTCGCCGCGCTGCCCGACCGTGAAAATACGCTGGTGATCCAACCGGTAGGTGCGATTGAACAGCATGGGCCGCATTTGCCCACTGCGGTTGATACCGTGATTCTGATGGGGGTGCTGGGCCATGCCATGCAGCGCCTGCCAACGGCCCTGCCCTGCTATGCGCTACCGCCGCTGTGCTACGGCAAGTCGAACGAGCACATAGATTTTCCGGGTACGGTCACCCTGAGCGCACAGACGCTGCTTGCCACGCTGGCTGAGGTGCTCGATTCGCTTTATCGCAGCGGATTTCGCAAATTGGCGCTGGTAAACGGCCATGGCGGACAGCCGCAGGTGGTTGAAATAGCTGCACGTGATGCGCGCGAGCGCCATCGCGATCTGACAGTGTTTCCGCTCTTTATCTGGTCGGTGCCCAATTGCGCGAATACGCTCTTCAGCGCTCGCGAGATGCAGTTGGGCATTCATGGCGGGGCGGCGGAAACCGCGCTCATGCTGGCGCTCGCTCCGGATACAGTTCGCATGGACCGCGCGCGCGCCGAATGGCCACGCGATCTGCCCACCGACAGCCTCATATCCATCGAGGGTGCGCGCTCATTCGCCTGGCTGACCCATGACCTGAGCGCAAGCGGCGTGATGGGCGATCCACTGGCCGCGAACGCGCACAATGGCGCCACTTTGCTTGATTCACTGGCGCGAGGCTGGGCGGATCTGATCGCCGATATGCATCGCTTTCGCCAGCCATCGTGAATGGATCGCACGAGCTCCTGCCAGAATGGCTCATTCTGGTGGTCCAATAGAAGTGACTTCATCACTTCGACATTTCTGGTCTGAATTGATCGCACGAACGCCCACGGAGATTGCACCATGCTGGTGACCCAACAGAAGTCACTTCGTCATTTCTGGTATCCCGTCATGCCGCTATCGCACTTGGCGAGCGGGCCACGGCCGTTCACGCTGTTGGGCGAACATCTCGTGTTGTTCATGGCGGCCGATGGTGAGCCGGCAGCGCTGCGCGATCGCTGCTGCCATCGCACCGCGCAACTGTCACTTGGCTGGTGCGAGGCGGGCAATGTGGTCTGCGGCTATCACGGCTGGACCTACGATCGCAGCGGCCGTTGCGTACGCATACCGCAGCAACCCGATAGCGCGATACCGGCCAATGCCCGCACGCGGGCCTTTGAATGCGCGAGCCGCTATGGATATGTCTGGGTGGCCCTCGAGTCACCCTACACCCCGATTCCGGAGTTTGAGCAGGCGAGCGACCCGGGCTTTCGTCAGATCGACCAGTTCTATGAGCGCTGGACCTGCGCCGCGCTACGCTTGATGGAAAATTCGTTCGACATGTCGCACATTGCCTATGTGCATCGACAGACCTTTGGCATCCGCGAGCAGGAACAACCACCGCTCATGAAGATCACGCCCGCGGAGTGGGGTCTGGAGACGCTGGTCGAGACGCCGGTGAAGAACCATGACGAAACGGCGCGGGCGGTCACCGGATCAACCGGCGAGCAAACGGTTCGAACCATGCGCGGCACCTGGTACATGCCGTTCATACGGCGTCTGGCGATCAGCTATCCAGGTGGCCTGAAGCACGACATCATCACCTGTGCCACGCCGATCGATGATGCGAGCATCATGGTCATACAGTGGTGTTACCGCAGCGATACCGAACAGGATCTCCCGGTGGCTAACGCCATTGCGTTTGATCGTGCCGTCACACTGGAGGATAAGCGCATCCTGGAATCCACCGAGGCCGATGCCTGCATCGACACGACGCGTCGTATCGAGTTTCATATGGATACCGATCGCCCCGGATTGCTCATGCGTCAGAAGTTGCTTGAACTGTTTCGTCGCGATGGCGACGAGGAGCACTTTGGCCCGAGTCTTGCCGAACTTTGAAGCACCCAAATTGGGGTTTTCGCTGAGCCTTGTCAGCAACATCCCGGCGTCTGGCCGGGCCCTGCGGGCGGCGTGCTGAACCTTTTGTGCCGGCACGACGGATCAATGACATCCGCGTGACAGACGGGCGCGCGGCTATACTGCGGCGCGTGCTCAGCGCAGGAGGCACCGGATGAATGCACAAGCCATGATCGTCAACTGCATTGCCTACAAGGATGGCGTGCAGACGGGCCGCATCTCAATCGATCAGATCAGTGACGTGCTTGATCAGGCGGGGACGTTTGTCTGGGTGGGGTTGCTCGATCCTGATGAACCGCTGATGCGTTCAATTCAGACCGAGTTCGGCTTGCACGATCTGGCCATTGAAGACGCGATTGGCGAACATCAGCGACCCAAGCTCGAGGAATATGGCGAGACGCTGTTTCTGGTCCTGCAGACCGCACAGGGCAATGGCGATGAGATTCGCTTTGGCGAGACCAATGTGTTCGTCGGGCGGCGCTTCGTGGTGTCGGTGCGCCATGGCCCTTCGGCGTCCTATTCCAAAGTGCGTGAGCGCTGTGAGAGCACGCCGACCCGGCTCGCGCGCGGGCCCGGCTTTGTGCTCTATGCGATCATGGATTTCGTGGTCGACAACTATTTGCCGATCGTGGAGGCGCTGCGCGCCCGCTTCTCACGCCTTGAGACCGAATTGTTCGATGACCATTTCGATCGCCGGCGCCTGGAAGAACTCTACGATTTGAAGACACAACTGATGCAGATTCATGCCGCGGTGTCGCCAGTGCGCGAAGTGTGCAAAGAGCTCACCCGATTGCATAGCGACATCATTCCGAAAGACAGCCACATCTATTTCCGCGACATCGAGGATCACATTCGGCGGCTCGACCAGACGGTGCACAATATCCGTGAAATGGCGACTGACGCCATGCATGTCAATCTCGCTCTGGTCAATGCAGTACAGAATGAAGTGGTCAAGCGCCTGGCGGGGTGGGGCGCGATACTGGCCATTCCGACCATGGTGTTCAGCATGTATGGCATGAATTTCAGGGTAATGCCTGAGCTCGAGTGGCCCTACGGCTACCCGCTCGTGATGGCGGTCGTGGTATTTGGAAGCGTCTGGCTCTACCGGAAACTGCAACGTGCCAACTGGCTCTGAACGCGATACCTGGGCGCTGCTTGAGCAGCATCGCGACCAGACGCGATCGCTGCAGATGCGCGATCTGTTCGCGGCCGACCCGGGTCGTGCCGATCGCTTTTCGCGCAATGCCTGCGGCCTCCATGTGGATTATTCCAAGCAGCGCATCACTGGCGAAACCATTTCGCTCTTGATGCAACTGGCGCGCACACGGGCACTCGGCGAGCACATCGAAGCAATGTTTCGCGGCGATCGTATCAATGTCACCGAAGCTCGGGCAGTGCTGCACACGGCGCTGCGTCGCCTGGCCGATGAGCCGCTGTTGCTCGATGGCGTTGACATCATGCCGGCGATCGAAGCGGTCCGCGTCCGCATGGCAAATCTGGCGGATAAAGTGCGCGACGGTCATTGGCGCGGCTGGCAAGGTGCGGCAATTACCGACATTGTCCATATTGGTATCGGCGGCTCGCATCTGGGGCCGCAGATGGCCTGTGAGGCGTTGCGCCCGCTGGTCACTGCGCGCCTGCGCATGCATTTCGTGTCCTCGGTGGACGGCAGCGAATTTGCGCGAACATTGCGTACGCTTGCGCCGGCTACCACCTTATTCATCATCGCCTCAAAGAGCTTTGCCACCGAGGAGACCATGACCAATGCGCAATCGGCGCGATCATGGTTCCTTGCCTCGGGCGCCCCGCCCTCGGCCATCGCCAAACATTTTGTGGCGGTATCGAGTCACATTGAAGCGGCCCGTGCGTTTGGCATCGAAGCCGATCATGTGTTTGGGCTGTGGGACTGGGTCGGTGGCCGGTTTTCGCTCTGGTCGGCGATCGGTCTGCCAGTGATGATTGCGATCGGCCCGCCGGCGTTTCGTGACCTGCTGGCCGGTGCCCGTGCAATGGATGGGCATTTTCGCCAGACGCCGTTTGAGGCCAATCTGCCGGTGATATTGGCGCTGCTCGATATCTGGAATGTCAACTGTCTCGGTGCCGGTTCGCACGTGATGGCGCCGTATAACGAGTGCCTGCGTCGATTGCCCTCTTATCTGCAGCAGCTCGAAATGGAGTCAAACGGCAAGTCGGTATGCAGCGACGGTATGCCGGTGGCGCACCAGACGAGCCCGATGGTATGGGGCGAAACGGGCATTCACGGTCAGCATGCCTACTTTCAGCTCTTGCATCAGGGCACCCAGTTTGCGCCAGTCGATTTCATTGCTGCGGTTGCGGCGGCTGACAGTCTGCCCGGCCACCAGGCGATCCTGCTGGCCAACGCCCTCGCTCAGGCCGAAGCGCTGATGCGCGGCAAGAGCGCCACTGAAGTGCGGCTTGAATTGAGTGCGCGCGGGATTGCTCCTGAGGAGATTGAGGCCGCGCTCCCGCATCGCACCTTTCCAGGCAATCGGCCCAGCACGTTTCTATTGCTCGACCGGATTGACCCACATCGACTGGGGTCGCTGATTGCGCTCTATGAACACAAGGTATTTGTCGAGGGCGTGCTGTGGGGTATCAACTCATTTGATCAATGGGGCGTGGAGCTGGGCAAGCAACTGGCCGGTCACATTCTGACTGAATTGAGCGGGGCGCCGGCCGCGCAGACGCACGATGCATCGACGGCGGCGTTGATTGCGCGGGTGCGCGAGGGACTCAGATCGCAGTGACGCTGACGCGCACTTCGAGCTTTTGCCCGCCATCGCCGAGGACGACACCGCGCAGGGGCGTGACATCGGAAAAATCGCGCCCCCAGGCCACGGTGATGAACTCGGTGTCAGCAATTTTTCCGTTGGTCGGGTCAACATCGACCCAGCCATGGCCGGGGCAATAGGCCGAGACCCAGGCGTGCGAGGCGTCGGCACCGGTGAGAGCCTCGGTTGCCGGATCGGTTCCGGACGCGGCGCTCGGCGTGGCACCTGGCGTGGCGCTGGTCTTCGCACGGTCATTGCGGATATAGCCGCTGACATAGCGCGCCGACATACCGAGGGAGCGCAGTGCGCTGATCATCAGGTGCGCGAAGTCCTGGCAGACACCGGCGCGGCGTGCGAGCACATCGGCGACCGGCGTGAACACCGTAGTGGCCTTGGTGTCGTACTTGAAATCGGCACGCATCCGGCGGGTCAGCTCATAGAGGGCACCTAACCAGGGGCGATTACCGTTGAAGCTCTGCGCGGCATAGGCGCCGGCTTCACTCATGAGGGGTGCCTGTGCGGAACCCACCCGGTATTGCATGATGTCGAGCGCGCCCGGTGCATGAAAATCCGTGGGGACCGCTAGCGCGGTGCGCCACGCCGGCGAATCGCTGTCCGGCGCCGGGGCATGCGGCAACACTTCGACCTCGCTGCAGGCGATTACCTCAAGGCTGTCGTGTGCGCCGTCAATGGCAAAGCGCAGCACCCGGTTGCCAAAGTAATCTTCATCGCCATCGAGCTCACCCGGTGCGGGGTCGATCTTGACCTCTGACTGCAGCACCCGCTGCCACCCGGTGCTGCGTGGTTGCAGGTGTGCAAGCTGGCGCGCATTGGTGACCGGATTGGCATAGTGATACAGGGTCTCATGGCAGACCCGATACAGCACCGATCGTGCGGCTGCAGGTGATTCGCTCATGCCGGAGCACGTCCCATGCTGGCCCAGTGGTGGCTCTGCACATGATTGAAAAAACGCTCCAGCAGCCGCTCGTTGACCCGGTAGCAGGCGCTGGTCAGGGCCGCCAGCGTGGTGCGCAGTTGCGCCGATTCAGGTTGCAGGTCGACCTCGGGATCAAGCGCATCGAGAGCCGCCATCGCCGCTACAAACTCGTTGGCACCACAAGGGCCAAACGAATCTTCGAGCTTGCCGAGGAAGTCGCGGATGCCACGCGCCTGGAACGCCAGCGCACGCGGGTTGGCCGCATCGCGCACCAGCAGATCAAGCACCGGCAGCCATTCCGGGCGCGACAGGTAGCGCGAGCGATACGTCACCACCGAATCGGCCAGCTCGAGCAACCAGCTCAGGCCCGAGGCGACCCCTTCGTCGAGGGCTGATTGCAGGGCCAGGCACTGAAACAGCAGCCGCTCGATGCGTCGTCCCAGTGAGAGCAGACGCCAGCCGCTATCGCGTGTCATGCCATCGAGGGCAAATCCGGCCAGGGTCATCAGACTGGTGATGATGCGGTTCAATCCGGTCAGCGCTTGTGACAACGAGGCTGGTTTGCCAAACAGCGGGTCACGCGTGAGCTGATTGATGGTGCGCCAGTTGTCTGCTGACATTCGGTCGCGCAGATTGAAGGCCACGCGCTCCAGTTGGCGCAGATTGGCGGCCAGTCCGTAGGGATTGTCAGCGGCGGTGGCGGCGGTGAGTAGCAAGCGGCTCGACGCCGGACTGTCCGCACGATCACCGAACAGGCCGAAGCGACGCGCCAGCGCCTGCAGCGGGTCAAGCGCATTACCCTCATCCTCGGCTTCATGCAGCGCCGGATTCAAGGCCACGCGCAGCAGCCGCGCGGTGTCATCGCAACGCTCGCTGTAACGACCAAACCAGTACAGGTTTTCGGCTACCCGCGAGGTGATACCAGCACCGGCGCGCACCAGATCCTGTGGTCCGACGGTATGCCTGAGCAGGCTGAACGAGGCGTCAACGGCCGCACTTGATGAAATCCAGGTGTCTTTCGAGCCGCCGCCGCGCTGCATCGACACCACCCGTGCATCGGCCGCACCGGCCACGCGGGTCAGACCACCGGGCATGACCGCATAGCCTGACTGGGTCGCTACTGCGAATACGCGCAGACCCACGCCACGCGCACCAATCGAGCCGCCATGCGTAAACACCGGTGCCTGTGATACGCGCACCAGTTCCTGCGCCACGAAGCGCTCCGGTCGCGCCGTGATGCGCTGACGCAGTGCCGCGCGTCCTGCGGCATCGAGGTCCTGCCCAAAGATCGATTCGAAGCGATCGGCTGGATCAGCCGGTTTGAATACGAGCGAGGCCATCCGCTCGAGCGCATCTTCAAGTGCGGCCTTCTCGCCGCACCACCAGGTGGCAATCGAGGGTAGCCGCAGTGTCTCACCGCGCAGACGCTCGCACAGACCGGGTAAAAACCCGAGCAAAGAGCCCGATTCAAGCACGCCTGAGCCCAGTGCATTGGCGATCAGTACCGTGCCGCGGCGCGCGCAATCGAGCAGGCCCGCAACGCCAAGTGCCGAATCGGCGCGCAATTCGAGGGGGTCGCAGTAGCTGTCATCCTGCCGGCGCAAGACCGCGTGAACCCGCTTGAGGCCATCGATGGTTTTCATCCAGACGCGGCCTTCACGCACGACCAGATCGCCCCCCTCGACTAACGGAAATCCCAGATAGCGGGCGAGGAAGGCATGCTCGAAATAGGTTTCGTTGTACGGCCCTGGGGTGAGCAGCACGGTCAACTGCGGGCCATCGCCGCGCGGCGCAAATCCCATCAGCGATTCGCGCAGGGCGGCAAAAAAGCGCGCCAGATGAGGCACTCGCAGCGACTGGAACAACTCCGGAAAAATCCGCTGCACGATGAGCCGGTTTTCCAGGGCATAGCCAGCGCCCGAGGGCGCCTGGGTACGGTCGGCGAGTACCCACCAGCGCCCGTCCGGCGAGCGGGCCAGATCGGCGGCGTAGGCGTGCAGGTAAATACCACCGGGCACTTGCATGCCATGGGCCGGACGGTGAAATCCGCTATGTCCGTAGATCAGTTGCGGCGGCAGATGCCCTTCGCGCAACAATGCCTGGGGACCGTACAGATCGGCGAGGATGCTATTGAGCACCTGCGCCCGCTGGATGATGCCCTGCTCGATCGACTCCCACTCTTCGGCCGATATCATCATCGGCAGCACGTCCAGATCCCACGGCCGGTCATGGCCCTTTGGATCGGCGTAGACGTTGTAAGTAATGCCAATTTCCCGGATCTGACGCTCGGCCGCACCAAGTCGATCACGGATTTGCAGCGGATTGGTGGCGACCAGTTCAGCGTGCAGGCCGCGCCAATGGACGCGCGGACGCGACGAGTCTTCGAGCAATTCGTCGAAGCGCGCTTTGGCTACCGGGTAGCTGGCAAACATGTCTCCCCCGGCAATCTGTGTCAAAGATCCATCAGAGCTCATGCATCCAGCGGGTCGCCCGTGCGCCTCAGGTCGAGGGTGAATGGATACGCCGGATTTCGGGGCTCGTCGCGCACCAACATGGTGCCAGGTGTATGGCCAAATCGATAGAAACGTGCCAGACGTCGAGCCTCGGCTTCATAAGCGTTTACCGGGAAGGTCACATAATTGCGCCCGCCCGGATGAGCCACATGATACTGGCAGCCGCCGAGCGAACGTTCCATCCATGTGTCAAATAAATCAAATGTGAGCGGCGAATGCGGTGCAATCCCCGGATGAAGGCTTGAACTGGCTGCCCATGCCCGATAGCGCACCCCGGCGACGAATTCGCCGGTGTGGCCGGTGGCGGTCAGTGGCACCACCCGGCCATTGCAGGTGAGTTTGTGACGGCCGTCGATCCAGCCGGTTGCCAGTACCTGCAGACGCTCAAGCGACGAATCGACAAAGCGTACCGTGCCGCCGGCGGCGCCTTCTTCACCCATGACATGCCAGGGTTCGAGCGCCATGCGCAATTCCAGATGGGCGCCTTCCATCGCATAGTCGCCCACCATCGGAAAGCGAAATTCCAGATGCGGTGCAAACCACGCCGGGTCGAGCGTGTAGCCAGTGGTGCGCAACTCATCGAGCACATCGGTGAAATCGCGCCAGACAAACCACGGCAGCATGAAGCGATCATGCAGCTCGGTGCCCCAGGGTTGCAGGCGCGCCGGACGATAGGGCTGCTGCCAGAAGCGCGCAATCAGGGCGCGGATCAATAGCTGCTGGGCCAGGCTCATGCGCGCATGCGGGGGCATTTCAAAGCCGCGCATCTCGAGCAGTCCCAGGCGCCCGGTCGAACCGTCAGGGGAGTAGAGTTTGTCGATACAGAATTCGGCTCGATGCGTATTGCCGGTGACATCAACCAGCAGGTTGCGCAGCGTGCGGTCGGTAAACCACGGCGGGGCTTCGCTGCCACGCTTCTGCGCAATCGCATTCAGGGCGATCTCCATCTCATAGACGGTTTCATGACGTGCTTCGTCAATGCGCGGTGCCTGACTGGTCGGGCCAATGAACAGGCCCGAGAACAGGTAGGACAACGACGGATGGTTGTGCCAATAGGCGATCAGGCTCGCCAGCAGATCCGGCCGGCGCAGAAAGGGTGAATCGGCCGGTGTTGCGGCACCGAACACCACATGATTGCCGCCCCCCGTTCCGGTATGGCGACCGTCGAGCATGAACTTCTCGCTGGTCAGGCGCGTTTGGTGCGCCGTTTCATAGAGAAACTGGGTGTTGGCGATCAGCTCGTCCCAGTGGGCGGCGGGTTGCACATTGACTTCAATCACGCCGGGGTCCGGGGTCACCCTCAGTATTTGCAACCGTGGATCGCGGGGCGGTTCATAGCCCTCAAGACGCAGCGTGATCTTCATCTCGGTGGCCACCGATTCGACGGTACTTACCAGCGCAAGGTAGTCCTCCAGGGTGGCAAGAGGTGGCATGAACACATGCAGAATGCCGTTACGCACTTCGGCACACAGCGCGGTGCGGGTGATCCAGCCGGCCGACTCAAAGAGGACCGGCCGTGCATCGACCGCGCGCGTGCTGCGCCAGTGCAATGAGGGGTTATCGGCACCGGCTGGCTGGGTGAACTGCGCTGCCCGGGTGTCGGTTCCTGGCGGCAGGGGTGCGGTCTGTCCGACGCGCCGGTAGGGTGGCAACGGCGCCTTCTCGTCGCTGGGGTCAGCCGGATGGATCCACGGGTAATCGGAGTCCTCGACCCAGGGCTGCGAGTCGATCGGCAGGCGATAGCCGAGCGGCGAATCGCCCGGCAGCAGGTAGCAGCGCTGCTCGCGCAGAAACCACGGACCGCTCACCCAGCGCGATGGGTCGGTGCTTGAGCGTGCGATCGGCAACACCTGACCAGCAACGCGATCCAGACCACGCATGAAGACGCGACGCAAGCGTTCGCGCTCCTGGGGATCCGACAGGCGCGAATCAAACGGGTCGACATTGATCGGCAGCTTGCGTTCGCGCCACAAGTAATACCAGGCGTCCTCGAAGGCCTCAAAGACAAAGCCCGGACTCACCCCAAGGCGGGTTGCCAGAGCGCTCAGAAACGCTGCGCCGGTGCCCTCATCGAGCAGTTCATCGCCAGCCTCATCGGCAATCAGCGCGGGGTTATGCCAGATCGGTTCACCATCGGTGCGCCAGTAGAGATTGAGCGACCAGCGCGGCAACTGCTCGCCGGGGTACCACTTGCCCTGGCCGTGGTGCAGCAGCCCCTTGGGCGCGTAGTGGGCGCGCAGGCGGCTCATCAGGTCTTCGGCGCGCTCGCGCTTACCTTTGCCCAGCGCTTCGGTGTTCCATTCGGCGCCATTGCGATCATCCACCGACACAAATGTCGGTTCGCCGCCCTGGGTCAGACGTACATCGAGGCTATCGAGGTCTTCATCGACCTTGCGCCCGAGTCGATCGATGGCCTGCCACTGCGCGTCGCTGTAGGGCAGCGTGACGCGCGGGGTTTCGGCAATCCGCTCGACTTTCATGTGGTGCGAGAACTCGACCTCGCAGGGTTCCAGTGCGCCTTCGATCGGCGCGGCCGAAGAAGGGTCAGGGGTGCAGGCGAGCGGGATATGCCCTTCGCCGGCGAGCAGCCCCGAAGTGGGGTCAAAGCCGATCCAGCCGGCCCCGGGCAGAAAGATCTCGCACCACGCGTGCAAGTCCGTGAAATCGGTCGTCGGGCCCGATGGGCCGTCGAGTGATTTCACATCGGGCGTGAGTTGAATCAGATACCCCGACGCAAATCGAGCGGCAAGACCCAGGTGGCGCGCCAGTTGCACCATCAGCCAGGCCGAATCGCGGCACGAGCCGCGTGCGAGCTCCAGGGTTTCTTCCGGTGTCTGCACGCCTGGCTCGGGTCGAATCAGATAATTCACGTCCTGCTGCACTTGCTGATTGATCTCCACGAGCATGTCGAGCATCCGGCGCCGTGTGCGCGGGATGGCCGCCAGATAAGTGGCAAAACGCGGTGTCAGCGGCAGACGCTCAAGATAGGGGGCGAGTTCGCGCTGTTGCGCGCTGTCATAGTCAAATGGGTAATGCTCGGCCTGCGGCTCAAGAAAGAAGTCGAACGGATTGAATACCGCCATTTCGACCACCAGATCGATCTCGACGCGCAGTTCGCGGGTGCGCTCGGGGAAGACAATCCGAGCCTGATAGTTCGACTGCGGGTCTTGCTGCCAGTTGACGAACTGCTTTACCGGTTCGGCCCGCATCGAGTAGGAGAGCACCCGTGTCCGGGTGTGTGGGGCGGGGCGCAGACGGACCACCTGCGGACCGAGCATCACGGCGCGATCGTAGTGGTAGTGAGTGACATGATTCAGTGCGACATGGATCGACACGCTGGGCTCCAGACAGGGTCAGGGGTGGACAGACGCCGGTGAGCGCCTGCGCGCTCGTGCGCTCGCTCAGCCGAGCGAAGGCACGAGGAAGTGATCGTTGATTTCCTGCCCGAGCTGACTGGTTTTATCGAGGAAGGCCATCAGATATTCGTGCAGACCGGTGGTGAAAATCTGCTCGGTGCGGCCATAGTGCAATTGGGCGTGAATCTCGCCGGCCAGGCGTTCGGGTTCGAGCGAATCGGCTTCGCACAGCCGCTTCAGAATGTCGTAGATCTCATTCATACAGGCATGCAGTGACCGCGGCATGTCATCGCGCAGAATCAGCAGTTCGGCCACGCGCACCGGCGTAATCGTGTCGCGATAGATCTTGCGATAAGCCTCGAAGGCCGACACGCTGCGCAGCAGGGCGCTCCACTGATAGTAGTCGACCGCCCCGCCCACATCATCCAGGCTGGGCAACAGGGTGTAGTACTTCACATCGACAATGCGCGCGGTATTGTCGGCGCGTTCCATGAACGTGCCCAGGCGAATGAAGCTGTAGCCCTCATCGCGCAGCATCGTGCCGAAGGTGGCGCCACGAAACAGATGCGAGCGTCGCTTTACCCAGTCGAAGAACTCGCTGGTGCCATCGGCCTGAATGCGTTCCATGCGCGATTGCAATTCGAGCCAGGTGAGATTCAGATCCTCGTACATCTCCTGACTGATCGAGCCGCGTACGGCGCGCCCTGATTCACGCGCCGCGTTCATGCAGGCGGCGATGGACGACGGGTTGCTGCGGTCACTTACCAGAAAGTTGAGCACGCTCTCGGCGGACAACTCGCTGTAGCGGGCGTAGTAATCCGTTGCCAGCCCGGTCGTGATCAACGGAATTGCCCACGGTTCGGCCCATGACTGGCCCGGTTCCATCTGACGATAGGGCAGCAACGACAATTGGCTGGTGATGTCGAGCATGCGCGCGGTGTTCTCGGCCCGTTCTATATGACGGGCCATCCAGTACAGTTCACTTGCGGTTCGGCTGAGCATGGTTTAACTCTCAAGTACCCAGGTGTCCTTGGTGCCCCCGCCCTGCGAGGAGTTCACCACCAGCGAGCCTTCGCGCAGGGCAACTCGGCTCAACCCACCCGGCACCATCGTGACGTGGCGACCTGAGAGCACAAACGGGCGCAGGTCGATATGGCGTGGGGCCACGTCATTACCAGCAAAAGTCGGACAGGTCGACAGCGCGAGGGTCGGTTGCGCGATGTAGCGCGCAGGATCGGCCTTGAGCCGCTCGCGGAATTCTTCCAGCTCGGCTTTGCTCGCGGCCGGCCCGATCAGCATGCCGTAGCCGCCGGCACCGTGGACTTCTTTCACCACCACTTCGGCCAGATGATCGAGCACATACGCGAGATCATCGGGACGACTCGTTTGCCAGGTCGGCACATTGGACAGAATCGGTTCTTCAGACAGATAGAACCGGATCATGTCGGGCACGTGGATATACATCGATTTGTCATCGGCCACGCCGGTGCCGATCGCATTGGCGAGGGTCACATTGCCAGCCAGATAGGCTTCGAACAGACCGGGCACACCGAGCATCGAGTCAGCACGAAACGCGAGCGGATCGAGAAAGTCATCATCGATCCGGCGATAGATCACATCGACCCGCTGCGGGCCGCGCGTGGTATGCATATAAACCACGCAGTCCTTTACAAACAGGTCGCGGCCCTCGACCAGCTCGACGCCCATCCGCTGGGCGAGGAATGAATGCTCGAAGTAGGCCGAGTTATGCGCGCCCGGGGTGAGTACCACCACGACCGGATTGGCCTGTCCGCCGGGGCCGACGGCGCGCAGGTTGTCAAGCAGCAGATCAGGATAGTGATCGACTGGCGCCACCCGCTCATGGGCAAACAGTTCGGGAAACACCCGCATCATCATCTTGCGGTTTTCGATCATGTAGGACACGCCCGAGGGCACGCGCAGGTTGTCCTCTAAAACGTAGTACTGGCCGGCGCCGGCGCGCACGATGTCAACACCGGCGATATGGGCATAGATGCCACCAGGCACATTCACTCCGCGCATGCGTTCGCGGAACTGGGTATTGCCGGTGATTTTTTCCTGCGGCACGATGCCGGCGGCGACAATGTTCTGGTCGTGATAGACATCATGCAGAAACAGGTTGAGGGCATGCACCCGCTGCTTCAGTCCGCGCTCGAGCATCACCCATTCTTCATGCGGGATGATGCGCGGAATGATGTCAAAGGGGATCAGGCGCTCGGTGCCCGCCGCCTCCCCGTAGACAGCGAACGTGATGCCGGCGCGGCGGAACAGCAGATCGGCTTCGGCGCGTTTTTGCGCCACCCGCGCCGGTGACGTGGTGCTGAGCCAGCGATCAAATTGACGATAGTGCGCACGCACCGAACCGTCGGCAGCATGCATTTCGTCAAAAAAAGTGGCGGTCATGTACGGAAACACTCCTGACGATCCAGGTCACAGCATGCTCCTGAAGAATGACAGGTGCCTGACCGAGCGCAAAAATCAAGCAAGAATCCTGCCATAAGGCAGGGTCCGATCCAAGCCCGGCCCGTTGCTGAGTGTCAGTATTGCCCTTGTGGGGGCAGGCCAAGCACGTGCTGCCCATACATCGTGCCTACGGCGTCCCAATTCAGACTGATATGTTTGGCCACGCCATTCACGTCGCGCCACGCCTGTTGGATGCCATTAGAGAGATAAAGGCCTCCACCGCCCACGGCAGCATACAGGGTGTCGATCGCCTCGGCACACAGCTTCACCGCGAAAGCCTGGTCGCGGCGATTGCGCAGGCGCTGGTCGAGCGTAATTGCAATGCCTTGGGCGGCGCAGCGCTCGACGTCGCGCAAGTCGCGCTCAAGCAGCAATCGGGCTGCGTCCACTTTGGCGGTGGCATCGGCCAGGCGCAATTGCACCGTCTGGAATTCAGCCATCGAGCGGCCGCCACCGGCGACCGCACCGCGCGTGACGCGCGCACCTGCCATCTCAAGAAACTCCTCAATCGCCGCGTTCACCATGCCAATCGCCGGGGCAGCAATCGACACCGGAATCGCCGCCAGAAACGGAATCCGGTAGATCGGGTTGTGATTGATCTGCGCTCCCGGCGGCAGATTGGAGGCGGCTTCGGCGTAGGTGAGGCGGCGGTGCGCGGGTACGAACACCGGTGAATTGATCACGATGTTCTTGCTGCCGGTGCCGCACAGGCCCACGGTTTGCCAGTTGTCCTCGATCAGGTAGTCAGCGCGCGGCACGATCACAAAGCCCGGTCCCGGCGATACCCCAGTGACCGGGTCGACCGGGAAGTGCACCCCGAGCAGGGCCCAGGTGGCGTTGTCACAGTTGCTGGCAAAGCCCCAGCGACCCTGCACCTGATACCCACCCGCGACGGCCTGGGCATGCGCGACCGGAGCATACGAGCCGCAAATGACCGCATCCTGGTCGCTATCGAGCACATCGTGCTGCGCCGGATCGGGGAAGGTGGCGAGGATCCACTGGTGAATTGAGATCAGACCAAAACACCAGGCGGTCGAGCCGCAACCGCGCGCCAGTTCGACGCTGATTTGCAGCAGCTCGCTGAAGCCGAGCTCAAGGCCGCCAAAGCGGGCCGGTCGCATCAGGCGCGGGAAACCCGCTTCGCGCATCAGGTCGATATGCGACGAGGGCACGCGCCGCTCGCGCTCGGTTGCGGCCCTGGCCGCGCGCAGGGTCGGCACCAGTGCGCGGGCGTTTTCAAGCAACTGCTGTTGCGACGTAATCGCCATGATCGTGGATCTCCTCACGCAGTCGGACCGATCGTTGCCGGTCGAGGCGGCGATTCAAGCACACGATAGTTGCAATTGCAAACGTTTTGCTGCCAAGCGGCGTTTGACCCGATTGAAATTACAAGACCTAATCCGCGCCGATCTATGATCGGCGGTCTGCTTCCACTCGGCCGGTCTTGCGCTTTGCTGGATGGCCGGCTAACCATTCCTTCAGTGCGGCGTTCATACGGGTTTGCCATCCAGGCCCGCCCTCACGAAAGGCAATGAGGATATCCCGATCGAAGCGGATCGCGACCTGCTCCTTCGTCGGATTCTTGTTTGGTCCACGTGCCCGCCGCACTGCACGAATCGTCTCGGCAACACCGCCGCCGTGGGAAAGTGTGCCTTTGCTCCAATCCACAGCCGGGATAGAAGCGGCTGCGATGGGTGATGCAGCCGCCTTTGCCACTCTTATTTCTGTTGCCCTAAAGGGCTGCGCAGTACGCTTCTGTTTGTTTGCGGTCGGCATAGCGGCAGGAAATCAAGTGCGCGGTGTCGTCACCGCGCGGCGTCCAAACAAGTAGAACAACCCGCTCGCGCCACATGCCTAAGCTTTGCAGCCTCACTTCGCCGTAGTGCGCGATCGTCCTCCAATGTGATCATGGGGAAATCGAACACCACTTCCAGCTTCGCCAGATCGACCCCGTGCTTCTTGAGGTTCTCGCGGCGCTTCGCAGAATCCCAGGTGATCACTGATAAAATGTATATGCAATCTAATTAGAGGTCAAGCATTGACCGTTGCTCGGTATCGCGGAGCGTACGGCCAGCAGACGCTCATGATCAATTCATGCGCATTCTGAAGTCACCAAGCGACGCGCGACGTCCGTTGCACCCCGCTCCGTCCCCAAGTCATCCTTGCAGATGCAAACGATCTTGGCTATAACCTACATCCATGAAAACGCGCACAGAGACAAGCGAAGCGGCAGGGGGGCGGGGCCATCCGTCCACCTTTGATATCGAGTCGCCGCTACCCTATCTCTATGACGCCGGCACCAGCATCGGCAACGCCTTCAAGGCCGATCTGAAACGCTTTGGCATCACGCTGCCGATGTGGCGGGTGCTCGCCGCACTCGCCGATCGAGAGGACGAGACTGTGACCGCGATTGCCGAGCGCGCGGGTCTTGAAATCTATACTGCGTCGCGCCTGGTTGCGAGCGCGGTGAACGCCGGGCGGGTACAACGGCGGCCCGGCAAAGACGCCCGATCGCTCAGTCTGCGCCTGACCCGTGACGGGCGCGCGCTGGTCGATAAAATCTCGCCGCTGGCCCTGGCACTGGAGCGCACCGCGCTGGCTGGAATCGAGGCGGCTGAGGCCGCCAAACTGCGCATCCTGCTGCGTCGCATCGCCGGCAATGTCGCATTGCCGCGACGCACATCCCTTTCATCCTGAGCCGGCACTTTGCCGCGACGCACTTCCCATTCATCTTGAGCTGGCACTTTGCCGCAGCACACCTCTGGAGCCCGTCCTTGATTGATCGCGTGTTTGACCGAATCAGCAATACGATCGAGCGCATTCTTGCACTCGGGTTCATCGTCGCAGTGGCTTTGAATTTTGCCAATGTTCTGGGCCGCTACCTGTTTGATCGTTCGATCACCGGCGCCGACGAAGTGCAGATCTACGTGATGGTCTGCATGGCCTTTCTGGGGGCGGTGACCGTCACCTGGCGCCGCATGCACCTGCGCATGGATGTGCTGGTGCATATGCTGCCCACGGTATACCGGCGGGCCATCAGCATGGCCGAGCGCCTGATCACCGCGGTGCTCGCCTGTTTTGTGTCGGTCTTCTCGTGGAAGTACGTGATGCAAATGCTTATTCTCGATCGGCGTAGCGACAACGCCGGCATCCCGATGTGGTTACCGCATGGCGCCGTCGCGCTCGGCTTTTCGCTGATTGCGCTCATTTCCCTCATCCGCCTGGTGCGCCTATTGACTGGGGATCGTGATGAACTCGCTGCCGACGATGCCCGTGGCGATCACGAGGAGCACGCAGCATGAGTTTCGCTCTGGGCTTTGTTCCGGTCGTTCTGCTGCTCTCAGGGTTTCCGATTTTTATCGTGCTGCTGTGCTCGGTGTCGGTGGCACTCGTGTTCTTCATGCATGTTCCGCTGGCCGCCTTGCACCAGAACCTGTTTGGCGCCATCGACGCCTATGCACTGCTCGCCATCCCGTTTTTCATCTACGCCGGTGAATTGATGGGGCGCGGTAGTGTGGCTGAGCGCCTGGTCGACTTCGTGCAGTCTGGCGTCGGTTCACTGCGCGGCAGCCTCGGGGTGACTACCGTGGGCACGTCGGCCATTTTTGGTGCGATTTCCGGCGCCAGTGCCGCGACGGTGGCAACCGTCGGCAAGGTGATGCTGCCTGCCATGCGCAAAGCCGGCTATCCGGAGCAGTTCACCGCCGGTCTGATCACTGCCGTAGGCGCGATTGACATCATCATCCCGCCGAGCATTCCGATGATCGTCTATGGCACGGCGGCCGAGGAGTCGGTGCCGCGGCTCTACGCAGCAGGCGTGCTGCCTGGTTTGCTGATCGCGCTGATGCTCGCCATCTATGTCATCTGGTTCGCACGCCGAAATAAAATCGGTGCCGGTGTCGCGTTCAGTTGGGAGCGGTTTCTGCGCGCCACCGGCCGCGGGGTGTGGGCGCTCGGCGCCCCGTTCATCATTCTTGGCGGCATTTACGGGGGGCTGTTCGCGCCCACCGAGGCCGCTGCGGTCGCCTGTGTCTACGCGGCAGTTGTCACCCGGTTCGTGTTTCGCGAACTCGGTTGGAAAGACATCGTGGCGGCGGCCGGCACGACGGCGCTCTTTACCGGTCAGATTCTCATCATCGTGGCCTGCGCCAATGTGTTTGCCTGGCTGCTGACGGTGAACCAGGTACCCGCTGCAATGGTGGCCTGGCTCCAGGCGGCGCAAATCACGCCCTGGATGCTGCTGCTGTCCATCAACGTCGGCTTGCTGGTGGTGGGCTGCTTTCTCGATCCGCTATCGGCCATCCTGCTGCTCTCACCGTTGCTGGTACCGATCGTGAAGGCAGTGGGGATTGATGGGGTGCACTTCGGTATCGTTGTCACGGTGAACCTGGCCATTGGCCTGTTTCACCCACCCTTTGGCATGAACATCTTTGTGGCGCAATCGGTGCTTGGCTTGCCGCTCAAAACAATTTACCGCGGCATCATCCCCTTCCTCTTTATCTATCTGGCCGCACTGATGCTGATCACTTACATTCCCGCCATATCGCTTGCCAGCATGCACCTGCTGCTGAGCAATTAAAGCGCCGATCAGCCCTGGCCACGAGCCATCCGGAGACCTCTCGCATGTCCGAGTCGATGCCGAACGCCCAAACGAAGTCTTTCATCGAAGCGAATCCAACTGCTGAAGGGATGCAAGCCGCTGAAGCGAAGCGGGCGGCTGGAGCGAAACCCAGCGCTGGAGCGAAGCCGGTGGCTGAATCTCAGTCCTACCTCATGCACCTGGACAAGGACGTGGCCGTGCCAATGCGCGATGGTGCTCAGTTACGTGCCAATGTGTTTCGCCCCGTGCGACCGGCTGCCGATGCGGCGTCAGAGCGCTACCCCGTGATCATGACCCTTGGCCCCTATGGCAAGGATGTGCACTTGAGCCAGTTCATGCCGGAGGCCTGGTCTGCGCTCAATGAACGCTATCCGGAGATCCTCGCTGCGTCCTCCTGCAAGCATCTGGTGTTCGAGACCCCTGATCCGGAATGCTGGGCACCGCATGGTTATGTGGTGGTGAAAGTCGATTCGCGCGGTGCCGGCAAATCGCCTGGACGGCTGGATGTGAATTCACCGGCTGAATTCCGCGATTTCTATGATGCGATTGAATGGGCCGCTGCGCAGCCCTGGAGCAACGGCAAGGTGGGTCTGCTCGGAATCTCGTACTACGCCGCCGGGCAGTGGTCGATCGCGGCGCAACGTCCACCGCATCTGGCCGCGCTGATCCCGTGGCAGGGCACGTTCGATTTCTATCGTGACCGTACGCGCCAGGGTGGCATTCTGGCAAGCGGGTTTTTGCAACGCTGGTGGAATCGCAGCGTACTGCGCAATCAGCACGGCAATGCCGATACCCCACTCACTGATCTGGTGAGCGGTGAGCGCAATCCTGGGCCCGAAGCGCTCACGTCAGCGCAATTGCTTGCCAATCGCGCTGACTATATTGCCGATCTGCGTGCGCATCCTCTTGAGGATGAGTGGTACCGCAGCCGCACCCCGGATCTGTCGCAAATCGAGATCCCTGCGCTGGTGGTCGCCAACTGGGGCGGGCTGGGTCTGCACCTGCGCGGCACCATCGAGGGCTATCGCCGCATCGCCTCGCGCGACAAATGGCTCAAGGTACAGCCGGGCTCTTACTTCCTGACCTTCATCCATCCTGACAGCGTGGTGCTGCAACGGCGATTCTTCGATCGTTACCTTAAAGAGATCGACAATGGCTGGGAGACTGAACCCAGGGTCGAAGTCAACCTGCGTTCGACCGATGATGGCATTGCGCGAACCGTCACGGACACGCAATGGCCGTTGAGCACGACGCGTTGGACCCGACTGTATTTGCATGCGGACAATGCCGCACTGCTCGATGACGGCGGTCACTCCGCCGACGAGGGGCGCGGGGGATTGCAGGCACCGCTGCCGCCATCAGGGAAGGTACGTTACGCCCCGGGCAGTCGTGGTTTGAGTTTTTCTACCGGACCACTGGCGGAACCTTTAAGTTTGGCCGGACCCATGATGGCGCGTCTGTGGGTGGCCTCCGACAGCACCGATATGGATCTCTTCCTGACACTGCGTGCCTTTGATGCCAGTGGCCGCGAGGCGGTGTTCTTTAGCGCCACCGAGCCGCGCTCACCGGTGAGTCAGGGCTGGCTGCGGGTGTCGCATCGCAAGCTCGATCCGACACGCTCGACTGACTATCAACCCTGTCAGGCACATGATGAATTGCAGCCGCTGACCCCCGGGCAGGTTTACCCGGTCGATGTGGAAATCTGGCCCGGCAGCATCGCATTGCCAGCCGGTGGGCGGCTCGACCTGATCGTTGCGGGCCGGGATTTTGAACGTCCTGAAGAACCGGGGCCATTCAAGGGTTCGGGCTTTTTCTACCACGATGACCCGATTGATCGGCCGCCAGAGATCTTCGGTGCCATGAACACCCTGTGTACGGGTGGCGATCACGCTTCCTATCTTCAACTACCGGTGCTGCCATGAGTTCATCTTCTCAAACATCGTCATCGCCTGCGGGCGCACATTCCGCGACCGGCCACACGTCCGTCACCGGCGCCCAGGCGCAATCCGTCGCCAGCCTGCCGCCCCCGGCTACCTTTCGCCGTGTCGTGACCGGGCATGATGCCGCCGGTCGCTCGGTCATCGTCATGGACGGTGTGGCACCCAACAGTCGCCGTCTGGTCGCCGCAGGCGGTTTGCAACTGACCGAGTTGTGGGAGACCACCGCAAGCCCGGCGAGCAATGAAGGCAATGACGATCCCAGCACGAAACCGCGCGGCATTGAACCTTTGCCCAGTGGGTCGGTGTTTCGCGTGATTGAATATCCGCCCGATAGCGTGCGCCTGGCCACCATTGCCCCGGAGAACTATTACAAGGACATGGGGGCCACCCGGGATAGCTCGGGCTCTGGTCGCCATGCCGGCATGCATCGCACCAACACCGTGGACTATGTCATCGTGCTGCGCGGTGAGATCTATGCATTGATGGATGAAGGTGAAACCTTGCTCAAGGCCGGTGACATCTTGATCCAGCGCGGCACCAATCACGCCTGGAGCAATCGCACCAATGAAACCTGTCTTGTGGCCTTCGTGCTCGTCTCGGCCGAACCGCTGGGTGGTGCCGCATGATGCCGATCGGTGCTCTGCGGCAACGCAGTCGCTTGCGGATCATCGGGTTGCGCCATTGCCTTTGTCGGATGCTGACCTGCGTACGCAATCCTGGGCGCGTGATGCTCGCCTCGGTGAGCCTTGCAATCTTGACAAGCACCTGCCCGGTTCTCGCACAGATCAACACACCGCATCCGGAGTCCAGCATGAGCAAGCCTTATCCGCCTGACATTGATCCGCAATCGGGATCGCGTCTGCCGATTCCCCGGCGCGAAGACCTTGATGAGGCGGGCAAACGGACCTATGACCGCGGCAACACGCCGGGGGCTAATATCGCCGGACTGCGTGGCCCCGCCGGGGTGCAGCTCTATAGTCCTCGCACCACTGAGCATCTGTCGGCGATCAATCAGTACCTTCGCTTTGAAGCGGGCTTCACCCCGCAAATTCGCGAGATCGCCATTCTTGCCACCGCGCGGGAAATGGACAGCCAGTTTGAATGGGTGGCGCATGAGCCCGAGGCGCTGAAGAACGGCGTGCCGCAGTCACTTATCGACACGATCAAGCATCGCCGCAGCACCCAGGGGTTGGGCAAAACCGAAGCCCTGGTGATTGAACTGGCGCGCGAACTATGGCGCGATCACAAGGTGAAATCGGAAACTTTTGCCAGCCTGAAAGAAATCTACGGGCCGCACAAGCTGATCGACATGGTGTTGCTCATGGGGGCTTATGCGAGCACCGCAGGCTTGCTCTCGGCCGTCGACGTGCAACTGCCGCCGGGCAAAGAACCGATGCTGCCGATTCCCTGATCAGGTGCCCATGGCGGCTGCCCCTGTTGTCGGCCGCTGCAGCCTTGCTTGTCAATGAGCGCGCTCAGACGTCCAAACGCGCGATTGCCTTGGTCGCTGTCACTGAACGCGCTCAGGCGCGGGCGCGCATCCCGAGCCTTGCCAGCAGGGCCTGATCGGCCTGCGCTTCCGGGTTGCCAGTGGTGAGCAGCTTCTCGCCATAGAAAATCGAATTGGCACCGGCCAGAAAGCACAGTGCCTGCGCCGCTTCACCAAGCGCGCTGCGTCCGGCTGACAGGCGCACCACGGAATGCGGCATCAGAATGCGTGCCACGGCTACCGTGCGCACGAACTCAAGCGGATCGATCTCCTGCGCACCGGCAAGCGGTGTTCCTTCGACCCGCACCAGCGCGTTGATCGGCACCGATTCGGGCTGCGGGTCAAGACTGGCCAGTTGCGCCAGCAGGCCGGCGCGCTGACGGCGCGATTCGCCCATGCCGACAATGCCGCCGCAACACACGGAAATGCCGGCACCACGCACCCGCTCGAGGGTGTCGAGCCGGTCCTGATAGGTCCGCGTGCTGATGATCTCGCCATAGAACTCAGGTGCGGTATCCAGATTGTGATTGTAGAAATCCAGACCCGCAGCACGCAGGGTTTCCGCCTGACCATCGCGCAGCATGCCCAGTGTGGCGCATGTCTCCATGCCAAGGCCTTTCACTGCGGCAACCAGTTCAGCGACCCGAGTGATGTCACGGTGCTTCGGTCCGCGCCAGGCCGCGCCCATGCAGAATCGGGTGGCACCGCTCTCCTTCGCCACGCGGGCTGCGGCAAGCACTTCATCGACCTGCATCAACGGTTCATCGGCCACGGCCGTTTCATGGTGAACCGATTGCGGGCAGTAACCGCAATCCTCCGGGCAGCCGCCGGTCTTGATGGATAGCAGCGTGGCCAGTTGCACTTCGTGTGAATTGAAATTCGCTCGATGCACGGTCTGCGCCTGGTACATCAGATCGGCAAATGGCAGATCAAGCAGGCGACTCGCCTGCGTCAGCCGATCGGTGGCAACGCGCGGCGCGACGGCCGGTTCCAGGACAGCAGATTCGGTGCTCATCGTGTTCAAGTTCAAAGTGGCAACGGTTGATTCTATACGGCTGGCTTGAAATTAGCGTTGAACGGACATCCGGATCGCAAGTCGGTGTTGCTCAACGGGCACGCGACGGTGCGAGGGTGGCTAGACCTTCCGGGTCCGCATCTTTACGCCGCTGATGTCCGGTGTCCAGGGCGATTCAGCCCATAAGCCAGTGCGCGCCACCTGCGCATCGATCAGATAAGGCTTGCCTTCGATGGTCGCGCGGCGGGCACGGCCGAGCGCTGCGCGCAGCTCCTCAGCCGAACGCACCACTTCGCCTTCGACCCCGAAGCCTTTGGCGATATAGGCCATATTCATGTCCGGTTTGCCCAGATAGTTGTGCACGAAATGCCCGGTCTGCACCATGCGGCCACCCGGTACGTTCTGTATCACACGGCTGTGCGGCCCGGAATAGGCGTGGTTGTTGTAGACCACCACGATCACCGGCAGCTCGTGGCGCGCCATATTCCATAGTGCGGTCGGTCCAAAGGTGAATGAGCCATCACCGACCAGACAGATGACCTGCTGATTGGGGCGCGCGAGTTTGACCCCGGCCGATGTGCCCACACCAGAGCCCAGGTGGGCGCCGTAGTACCAGAACAGTTCACGTCCGCCCAGCGGCGAGAAATCAAAACTATGCGCATTCACCGCCCCGGCCTCATGCACGATGCAGGCGTCCGGGTCGGCAAACTGCGCCACCTCCCAGGTCACCCGATCGGCAATCATCGGGCTGCGATTCCAGTCCGGACTTTTGACGAAACTCGCCGCCATGACGCGCGCCCGCTCGGTGTATTCGCGCACCTTCGTCGCGCGCTCATCGATGCGCTTTTGCACCGCCGGGGTGATCATCCCGCGCAGCGCCGCGATCAGATCGGCCATGCCATAGGCGACATCGGCCACCAGCGGCACTTCGGTGGGCATCACCGCACCGATGCTCCAGGAGTCGATGCGCATATCGATGAATTTGGCGCTGCGCGCAACAATGGGTTGCGGGCCGCTGTGCATCATCTTGTTACCGATATTGATCACCACATCGGCGTTGCGCGGAAACACCACCGAGGCCAGCGTGGCCGCGGGTACATTGCCCACAAACAGCGGGTGACGCTCAGGGAAGTTGGCAAACACCTGGCGCGCCTGGGTGACGGGCATGCCGAGCAACTCGGCCAGCGTGACGGCCTCTTTTGCCGCACCGACGTAATAGACCTCATCGCCGACATTCATCAGGGGCATTTCGGCGTCGATCAATAGCCGTGCGGCACGTTCCACTTCGACTGGATTGGGCCGCACCCGCATGCGCGGGTCGACATGATCCTGCGCGATGATTTCGGTACGCGTGCGATCCGCATTCATGTCCGAATGCCATGAGGCATAGCTCGGCCCATAGGGCGGAGTCCACGAGGCCTTGAAGGCATGCCGCAGGGTCTCAGGGATCATGTCAGGCCGGCGTGAGAGCCAGGTGTACTTGGCAATCGGTGCAACGATCTGTTCCTGATTGGCCACTTCCTCAAACCCGTCGCGACCGGCGCGTCGGGTGGTATCGCTGCGGTAGCTGTAGAACACCAGTGGCGTTTGTTCCTTTGCTGCGTTGAACATCTGACCGACCGCATTGGACAATCCGACCACGCCCGCCTGCATCACGATGGCTGGCTTCTTCGAGGCTTTGATATAGCCCGCGGCCATGGCCGCACCGGGACCCTCATGCGGGGTCAGTACGTACTTGAGCTGGGGCCGGTCGACCAGTGCTTCATAGAATTCGGCGTCTTCGCTGGCTGAGTTGCCGAATACGTAGGTAACCCCGGAGGCAATCAATTGCTCGGCCATGCAGGCACCACCGGTGCCCTGGAATACCTTGATCGGGGTGCCGGCTTCCTGGGCCTGTGCCGCGGGCACAAGAGAGTCGAGCACCGATTCGGCGGCGCTCAGCGTCACGCCGGTGGCGGTGAGCGATTTGAGAAAGCCACGCCGGGACAGCGAGCGGGACAGATAACGGGCGACGAGTTCACGCATGATGATTATCCTTACTTGGCGCTGCTGTTCGCGCTGGGACCGAAATGAGTGGCGAGGTATTGCGCAAGGGTGTTGATCTCGCCTTCGCTCCAGATCGCGCCACGGCCAACCATCCGGTACAGCGCGGCGGTCCAGCCACGCTGATCCTGGCGTATATCGCGCCACATCGAGTCGCCATGGCACTGCACGCACTTGTCAGCGAGCAACTGGCGTGCCGGATCGGCGGCGGGCTCACTCGTGCTGCTCGCGTCGGTGGCTTTGACTTCACCGGTTACTCTGCCAGGGGCCACGGCAGTCGCGGCACCGGTGGTCGCTGGTGCCGCGTTTTGCGCCCATGCGGCTGGGGCGCACATGACGATGCTGAGAACGAGCGCACCCGCGACCCGCGCAAAGTACGGCGCATTGTGGCGTTCTTTGCGGCGTCGGTGCGGAACGGCGTCGGTTGCCATGCGGACTGCGTGCGCGCGCGTATGTGGCGTATGTGGGGATGCGGCCAAGGTCACGGCATGTCTCCTCAGGGAATCTAATTTGAGTGAAGGGTATCATCGCTTCCTATCGAATGGAGACATCATCATGGCCGCGCAAACCCCTGATCTCGTTGAGCAGCACGCAGGCCTCGCCGCGCTGGCGAGCCGGATGGTCGATGTCGATGCGCTGCCTTGGCGAGATACCCGTTTTCCTGGTATTCGCGTCAAGGTGCTGATGGAGGACAAGGCCACCGGCCTGTCCACCACCCTGTTTCAATGGGCGCCCGGCTCGGTCTTGCCGGATCACGAACATACCGCCATCGAACAGTCCTTTGTGCTCGAAGGTGAGCTGGAGGATGACGAAGGGGTGTGCAGCGCCGGCAACTATGTCTGGCGCCCCGGTGGCAGCCGTCACTGGGCCCGGGCACCCAAGGGGGCACTGGTGCTGTCGTTTTTTACCAAACCCAATCGCTTCTTCGATGTTGCGGACGGTCGGCTGTGATGTGCGCCATCAAACGTGATCTGCTCGTGTCGACGCTCGCCATGCTCTTTGGTCTGACACTGCTTGCTGCCGGCCCTGCGTGCGCCCAGCAGTCGGGCGGCGTGCAAGGCTGGCCTGCCAGACCGGTCAAGATTGTGGTGCCCAGTTCACCGGGCGGTGCCACCGATACGCTCTCGCGTGCGCTCGCCACGCGATTGCCCGAGCTGTGGGGCCAGACGGTGGTGGTGGAGAACCGCCCGGGTGCCAATCAGATCATCGGTGGCGACTATGTCTCCAAAGCTGCCCCCGATGGCTATACCCTGCTCGTGTCCGATGCGGCCACCTTCGTGATCAACCCGTTTTTGTACAAGTCGCTGCCCTATGACCCGATCAACGGCTTTGCGCCAGTCAGCGAACTGGTGCAGGTGCCCTGGGTGCTGTGGGCAAACGCTGCAGTGCCGGTAAAGAATGTTCAGGAACTGATCGCCTATGCTAGGGCCAACCCCGGCAAGCTGTCCTACGGTTCATTTGGCAACGGGTCGTCGGCCCATATCCTGATGGACTGGTTCAGCAAATTGAATGGCATCGACATCGTGCATGTGCCTTACAAGGGGTCGGCACCCGCCGCGGCGGGCCTGCTCTCCGGTGAGACTTCATTGATGATGGTGACCCCGCTGGTCCTTGAGCAGCATGCCCGGGCCGGCCGTGTGCGTATGCTGGCCGCTGCCAGTGAACAGCGCATTGCGATGATGCCGGATCTGCCTACAGTCATCGAACAGGGGGTGCCAGGGTTTGTCGCTGGCACCTGGTTTGGCATACTGGCCCCCGCGGCCACACCGCCTGAACTGGTGGCCAAGATCTCAGCCGATGTGGCCAAGATCATGAACGATCCTGCCTTTCGGGAAGCCAACATCACCCGGCAGTGGCTGATCCCGGTGGCCAGTACGCCGCAGGCGTTTTCTGCCTTCCTGCGCCGTGACTACAACTACTGGAAAAAGATGGTCGAGGCCTCAGGCGTCAAGGTCGAGTAGGGCACGTTCTGCACACAGGCGGTCGCACGAGTCCCGATCGCCGAGTGCCCTCGCGGTGAGCGCCTGATCCCTCAGGCGCGGCTGCTCGCCTCGGGAAACCAGCGATTCGACAGCTTCAGTTCGACTTCCTTGTTTTCCACCGAATTGCCTTCCATCGGTCGACCGTCGATCGAGACGCGTGCGAACCGATCGGCACCTTCCGCCGTCGCGCTACCGATCCGGATCATCACCAGGGGTTCCTCGCCCAGGGCGCGGAACCAGTAGAAGGTGCCGCGCGGCAGCAGCACGCCTTCATGCAAACCGATCGTGCGCTCCTCGCCATTGGGGCCGTAGAACAAGGCCTGGCCCTGCAGCACCACAAAGGTGTGATCTTCGTTGGGATGGGCGTGCAGTTCGTTCTCACCGCAGGCGGCGTAGGTCTTGAGCACCACCCACATCTTGTCGGTGGCAGCCATTGGCGTATCGGTGCGGCCCTGGCTGGGCAGTTGCGCCTGCATGTGGAAGAACGTGGGCTGGCCCTGGCGAATCTGCTGGGCAAGCGCGATTTCCATGTCCTTCGGGGTCTTGGCAAAGGTCGGCTGAGTCTCTTGCATGAGGTGCTCCTTGATGCGCGGCAGCGCAGGTCGGTGGAAATTCGCGGTGGTCAGCGTCAGTTTACAGACGGGTTTGCAGGAAGCGCAGCATGCGCACGGCAAAACCGGCACTGAATCCGCCGGCATCGGCCGGGTCATCAGCCAGCCAGAAATGCGGCGCACCCGGGAATATCGCGGTACGGACAAAGTAGCCAGCCTGCTTCAAGGCGAGCAGGAAGGCCTCGCTTTGCGTGGCCGGCTCCACGATATCGTCCTCGGTGCCCCAGGACAGATAAAACGCCGTCGAATTGTTCTTGCTCGAAATATAGGAAAACGGCGAGGACTCGAAATACACCCGCTTGTCTTCGATTGCGCTCGCGCCGAGAAACTTCTCGGTGATGCTGTCGCGCGGCCGCGCCGACAGGTCATGATCCCATTGCCGGTAGAGGTCATAGACGCCATAGACCCCTACGGCGACTTTTACCTTGGTCGACAGCTCGCCGTGCGGATCACCCGCGGTGCCACCGGCGAACGGTGCCTGGTCACCGGCGAGCGCCACCAGCGTGGCCAGATGGGCGCCGGCAGAGTCGCCCATCAGGGCCACCCGGGCCGGATCAATGCCCAATGCGCTGGCATTGCCTTTTACATACTGCACAGCGGCACGCACATCGTGGACTGCTTCGGGATAGCTCTTCTGGCCTACTTTTGCGAGCCGGTAGGTGATCGAGAAAAGCGCAATACCGTGTCCGGCCAGGTAGGTGCCCAGATATTGATAGTTGTCCGGTGTCCCGCCCTGCCAGCCCCCACCATGCACGGCGATCACCACCGGACAGGCCTTGGCGCCAGCCGGTGCATAGAGCGTGGCTTTGAGTGACTGACCGCCGTGATTGGCGTATTCGATATTGGGGCGGATATCGGTACTGACGCTCATCGGTGATCCTCAGGCAGAGTGCTGTTCAAGGGCAGCCTTGACGCGGGCTGCGGTAAACGGGTAACGGCGCAGGCGCACGCCGGTGGCATTATGAATCGCATTGCCGACCGCTGCCGCCATGCTCACCAGGGTGGGCTCACCCGCACCACCCGAGGCCATATCCGGACGGTGCATGATGATGGTCTCAACGGTCTCAGGCACGTCCTTGATATCGAGGATCGGGTAGGTATTCCAGTCGACACTGGTGACCGTGGACTGATTGAAGGCCACCTCTTCAACCATGGCGCGTGACAGACCCTGCACCACATTGCCTTCCATCACGGTCTTGAGCGATCCCGGGTTGATGATGAGGCCACTATCCTGTGCCACAGTCACTTTGCGTGCCCACACCCGACCGGTCTTGCGATTGACTTCCACCTCGACCACCAGCGCGGCATACGAGCCATAGCCGTTGTACAAGGCCAGACCCCGACCAAACAGAATGTCGCCCTTGGCCTTGCGCGGTGAGTGGTCCGCCGCACTCCAGCCGGCCTTCTCGGTGACCGCTTTGAGCACGGCCATCTCGCGCGGTTCCTTGATCGAGGCGAGGCGGAATGCCAGCGGATCACGCCCGGTGGCGATTGCCACTTCATCGACAAAACATTCCTGCGCGAAGCGGCTTTGCATCTCCTGCGGCGCACGCATATGGGCGCAGCGCATCGGCGATGCCTGCACTTGCAGCGGCGCGACGGTCTGCCAGAAGCGCACGGTGTTCGGAAACTGGTAGGTCTCGGTCGGCACATCAAAATTGTGCATATCGGTCTTGGCCATGCCCAGTTGCATGCCCACCAGTGTCTGCTCGGGGCTGTCGGCCGCGAATTTCACATCCCATCCCGAAAACCCTTTGGCGCGAAAGTACCAGGCGCCGACTGCGCCTGCGGCATCCAACCCCGCTTTCATGCTGATCACGGCAGCCGGCGCCTTGGGGTCCCAGCCGGTACCCTCATGGCGCATCCACTGCACGCGCACCGGGCGGCCGAGTTCCTGTGACAGGACGGCGGCTTCGTAGGGAGCCTCGTCGGCGTCGCTGCGACCATAGGACCCGGCGCCCGTTTTCCAGATCACTCGGACCTTGTCCTGCGGCAGACCGAGCAGCTTGGCAATGCCCATGCGCACAAAGTGGGGCTTTTGCGAATCGACATAAATGACCGCACTGCCATCGCGCACATCGGCCACGCCGACCGATGGACCGATCCGCGCGTGTGATTGAAAGGGCGCCTCGTAATCGGCTGTCATCACTTTGGCCGCGCCTGCCAGCGCCCGGTAGGTCGGGGTTTCATCGTAGACCCGCTTGCCGGCAAACGCGCTCTCGCCATTGGAGGCAACCGCAGGCGCGCTGCGGATATGATCATGGATGCCTTCGCTACCCGGCCAGTTCATCGCGGGCTCTGTCCATTGCACCTTGAGCAGGCGCGCAGCTCGCACCGCATCCCATTCGCGCTCGGCGACCACAGCCAGCATGTCCTTCTTGTGCACAACCCGCGCGCCTGGAATGCTGGCAATTGACGCCGCGTCATAGGACACCGGCACCGCCGCAGCGACCGCGGGGCGTAACAGCCGGGCATGCAGCATGCCGGGCAGACGTACATTGGTCAGATAGTCAGTCGTGCCGAGCATCTTGCCCGGAATGTCGCGCCGCGCAACCGATTGGCCGACCACTTTGTAATCAGCCACCGCTTTCGGCTTGCCCGCGCCGGTGACATTCAGAGGTGTACCCATTTCCTTGTTCCAGGTCACCTTGGTGCCCAGCGGCTTGCCATCGACGATGCTGGCGTAGCCGATCCGGCGCGCTGGTTCCGCTTTGACAAATACCTCACCCTTCTCTGTGGCAACAGCCTCGAACGGCACGCCAAGACGCTCAGCCCCGGCGGAGGCCAGCACACGACGAGCCTCGGCAGCCGCATTGCGCAGCGGAATGGCGCCCGCACGAATGCCGCTCGACGCGCTGGCGCCGCCCTGGTTGGCGGTGAGCAGCGTGTCCCCGGCCACGATGTTGACTCGCTCAACGGGCATGTCGAGCTCTTCGGCCACGATCTGCGCAATGGCCGTCTCCAGGCCAAGGCCCATGTCGACTTTGCCGAAGAAGGCGGTGACCTGGCCGTCTCGCGCCACCGAGATCCAGGTGTCGAGCAGTTCGGGCGAGGGGTTGGGGTAGCTCACCGACTCGGCGAGCGCTTCGCCCGCAATGAGGCTTTGCAGCGCGCCGGAGGCACTGACTCCGACCACCAGGGAGCCTGAGGATTTGAGGAAGTCTCTGCGATTGATTTGCATGTGAGTGTCTCCTCGGGTCAGGCGGTTGCGGCGGCAGCGCGGCGCACCGCGCGCAGGATGGCCATATGCGTACCACAGCGACACTTCAGGCCGCTTAACTGATCGCGGATCTGCGCTTCGCTCGGTTTGGGGTGTTTCTCAAGGAGTGCCACGCTGTTCATGATCCAGCCGTTGGCACAGTAGCCGCATTGCGCGGCTTCCTCGGCGATAAAAGCATCCTGCACCGGATGGGGTTTGCCCCCGGCGCTCAAACCCTCCAGCGTGCGCACGGCCCCGTTCACTGCTGCAACTGGCGTCACGCAGGAGCGCACAGCGCGCCCGTCGATCAGTACCGTACAGGTACCGCACTGGGCCAGACCGCAACCGAATTTTGGTCCGTTGAGCGCCAGCTCTTCGCGCAAGACATACAGCAGCGGGGTATCGGGTGTCGCAGCAACGGTATGCGCGCGACCGTCAACCGTAAGGGTTGTTTTGGCCATGGGGTATCTCCTCGGGGTCCCTGTCGGCAGGGGTCAGGAATCATACATCGGCACAGGGGCCTGCGGGATCGCCCCGTCAGTCATCAGCGTAAGCACGCTCGCGGGTTCAACGCAGCGAGAAGTCAACCCGGTTCGGTTTGCCCTGATCGGTGATGCCAACCGCATTGAGCACCGGGGCGACGATGAACACCCGGTTCGGATCAATCGCCCCTGGCCCGGTCAGCCAGGCGCGCGCTGCCGCCGCTCGCCTGTTGGCCAGCGCGCGCAAAGCATCGGGGCTGAGTGGTTCGGGTGCCTGAACGGTTGCCGATGCTGCAGGCGGGGCCACAGGGGCCGCAGGCGGTGCTGAAATGAGCGCAGATGCCAGTGTTGCAATGGGCGCAAGGGCGTTGCTCATCGCAGACCGACCGCTCGCCGCCTTGCCTGACGCAGCGACACCGTCTGAATTCGGATCGGCGCGACCGGTGATTTCCAGGGACAGTCCTTTGCGCTCATTCAGGGCACGGGCGAGCGAGGTCAGGCGTTCAATGGCCACTGGGTCCAGCTCGCTTTGACCCGGTGCAAACTCGACATAGCCCAGTTCCTCTCCCGAGTTGCCAAAGGCCGAGGCCAGTAGACGAAACGGTGAGGTGACCGCCCGCTCGAGCAACTGGACCAGGGTCTTCAAGATGATGTCCCCAACCGAGAACTTGGGGTCATTCAACGTTCCGCTGATCGGAAGGTCGATATCAATCAGACCATTCTTGTCCTTGAGCAGACTCACCGCCAGCAGGATCGGCAGTTTGATCGCATCGGGGCTATCCACGCGGTTACCGAAGGTGAGTTGATCCAGGCGCAGCTTGTTGCGTGCGGCCAAACGACCGTCGGCAATGTGATAACTCAGATCGACCGACAAACTGCCCTTTTCAATGCCATAGCCGACATAGCGCCCGGCGTAAGGCGTCAGCGCAGGCAATTGAATATCGGTGGCGCGAGCCTGCAGATCCAGCTCGATCGGGCGGGCGATCGGATTGATCTTGCCGGTCAACTCAACGGGCGCCGAGTCATCGAGGCGGGCATGCAACTGGACATCGCCGGCAAGCTGTTCAGTGATGGTGCCGATTTCGCCACTGACTTCGTTCAAATGCGCTCGATAGCTGGGCTTGATGAACTGATCGCTGAAATCGACCTGTCCACCGCTGAACGCAATATGCCCGATCGTCACCGCCGGGGCAGTGACGCTCGGTGAACCGGTGGTGACGGGCACGCTCGCTTCAGTCGACGCAGGCGCACTCACCGGGTGAGCGTCCTCGGCGCTGGCTGGCGCGCCCGCAAGTGCTTGCAGGTTGAGTTTGCCTTGGCTGTCGAGCTCGATGCGGGCGGCGAAATCAGCTAATTCGACGCTACCGATCGCGACATGCCGGGGCGCACTCGCAAAATCGATATCCTTTACCCGCAGCATTGCCCAGTTGAGCAGCTCCGTCTGGCTACCCGGCGCAGTGCAGGCAATGTCACTCAGCGCCAGGTCTCCCGAAAACCCCGGTGCCGGGCTGCCTTCAGAATCTCGCAGCAGACGCACGGTGCCATTGGAGGCGAGCTCGCCATGGGACAGGCCTAGCCGAGTGACGCGGGCGAGATAGCCTTGTAGTGCGGTGAGGTCGATCTTCTCGGCACGATAGGTCAGCGTGCCCGCCATCGGATTGAACCCGAAATCGCCTTGCACACTGACCAGCCCGCGCGAGTTCAGACCCAGCGCGAGTGACACTTGCGCGAGGTTCCCGGTTTTGTTTGACACGTTCTTGAGATTGAGCGCGAGCGGGGCGGCATGCAGTGCAACAGCCGGTACGGTTGTTTCATCGTTCCAGCGCAGGTCATAACGATCCAGAGTGAGGGCAGCGATCTGCCAGCTCCATTCCGGGCCGTCGGACTGTTTTGGCGGTGCGGCGCCAGCGGCTGCGTCACCGGGCGGTGGCGTTGATGCGGTGCCCCTGGGTGCATCACCGCGTGGTTGCGCTGACGTGCTGCCATCGACTGGATCACCAGCGCGCGTAGTCGCATTCCCATCACTCGGTGGCGGTGCGCCCAGGCGCATCGATCCGTCTGCCACGCGGGTGAAGATGAGCTGGGCGTCGGCCGCAGCGATGCGTCCAACATCCAGCCGGTGGTGGTTCAAATCAATCTGCGCGTCATCGATCGTGATCTGACCGATCGGGATCGGCCGCCGAGCGGATTCGCGCAGGAGCAGGCTGGCATCGGACGCCTGCGCATGCAGCTGGCTCAGGATGCCGCTTGGCGCACGATCGAGCGCCAGATCAAAGTTTGACGACAGATCCACGCGGGTCTGGGGGGACAGGTCGTATGGCACCTGGTCGCGAAAGTAGGTGGCGAAATCAGCCGGATGCACATTGGTGAGTGCGATCGACCCCTTGAGTGTCGGGACAGCAGACAAGGCCAGCTCGGTTGCCAGTTTCAGCTCAAGGCCATTGGCAGATTTTGCCTGCAAGGTGATCCGGGTGGCTGGCTCCTGTTGCGGATAGCTCGCCTTTTCGATATGCAACTCGAATGGATCGATTCGCAGCCTGAATGCCGGATTGGTGGCCAGATCATTTACCTGCACCTGTGCGCCATGCACCTGAATGTCATCGATCGTCAGCTTCATTGCAGGCTCGGCTGCCGCGGCGGATGAGGACGCGGTTGCGGGCGTGGTGGTTGACTGCCCAAGGGACTTATCCGGTGCGGCTGCTGCTGGCGGCGAGTGGGAATCGTCGTGCGTCGTGTTCGCCGTCTGTGCAAGCGCGTCGCGTGCTGCAGCTCGTGCTGCCTGAAAGCGTCCCAATTGCGCCAGATTGATCTGACCGTCGGCACCACGTCGTACATCGATTGTCGGATGGGTGAGCTCAATGCGGCGGATTGCGACCTCGCGGGCTGGCCAGCGGATGTGTGCGATGTCGATGACCAGATGATCGAAGCCCGTCAGGCTCGCGCCGGCACTCTCTACGAGCTGAAGACCCCGCAGGTCGATCGAGCCTGACAGTTCAAGTGAATTGACTCGATTGTCACGCGAGAAATGCATATCGAGTGCGCTACTGAGGGAACCATGCGCCAGCCGTGCGCCCCACTGGCCGGGCAGATAGGCCATGTAGCGCGGCAGGTCAACCTGCGAGAGCTCCAGATGCAGGCTGGTGGGGGTGGCTTCGATCAGCGGCTGTGACGAGGCCCCGGATCGGATCGGTTTGCCGTTAAATAGCGCGCTCAGGTGCGGCTCAACATGTACCTCGTGATCCTCAGGCAAGGTGGAGATGAAAGGCAGGCCGATTTCGATGTCGCTCAGACGATGCCGTTCACTGACCAGCTGATCATCGAAGTCGACGGTGCCCCCAATCAACTCGATGTTGAACAGTGCAAATCGCGCGGGGCCCTGCTTGGTGTCCGGCTTGCTCTGCAGGAACTCGATCAGGGGTGAGATGTTGTAGCGACCGTCGCGCAGACGTGCAAGCGTTAGGTGCGGACGTGTCAGTCGCAGCGCATCGAGCACCGGTGCCCGATACACCACCGAGCGCGCGGCGAGATCGACCGTGAGGTCATCGAAGGTGAACCAAGGCGCCTCGGTCTGCGTGCCGCCCAGGGCAAATCCGCTGATCTTCGCTTCAAGTTTGAAGGGGTTGAGCGCCAGGGCCTCGACGCGCACCGGTTGCTGCAACGCCTCACTGAGTGTCTGCGCCAGTAAGTGCCGGCCCAGGCTGGGCACGGCGAGGTACGCGACGGCCAGAATCACCGCCAGTAGCGCGAGCAGAGCGAGACCAGTGGTGCGCAATGATTTCATGGGTTTGCCCGGGCGCCAGGGTGCCGCCAGCCTTGGGGACCGTGGTCATCAATTTGTCGCATGACTCTAGCATAGTAATTCTTCATCGCATGAAGCCGGAAAGCGGCCCGAATTGCGAGGCGCTGTATGTCCGCTCCGGGTCGCAATTGCGAGTCACCCCGAGGTGCTGACGGCCAGCCAATTCGCACCGGGTTTGATCCAACCCCTCAACTTTTCAGTACCTGGACGAAAGAAAGGGCGCATTGTGGTGCCCGAATGCATTGGAGTATTCCGCTATGAGTTTGCCCTGGACTTTGGACGATCTGAATTTCGCCGCGGTCCCCGCGGCAGAGGGCACTGCCGATGAGCGCCTGGTCGGCATGATCGCTGCGGCGTCGCTGGTTGAATCGGCATCCGATTTGTATACGGCCAATCTGGTGCGCTATTTTGCCGCCGACAGTGAAGTGGAGACCTGGCTGCGCGAGCACTGGGAGCCTGAGGAATTGCAGCACGGGCGGGCGCTGCGCACCTGGGTTGAGTACGCCTGGCCCGGGTTTGACTGGGACCTCACGTTCAAGGGGTTTCTCGCCGAGTATTCCCTGCTGTGCCGCATGGACGCATTGCGCCCCACGCCCGCCTTGGAGATGGTGGCGCGTTGCGTGATCGAGACGGGGACTGCCACGCTGTACCAGACCCTGCTTGATCTGGCCCATGAGCCGGTGCTGCGCGAGATCGTCCGGCGCATACACGACGATGAGGTCCGTCATTTCAAATACTTTTTGCGCTTTTTCAGGCGCTATCAGAACGTCGAGCATTTGAGCCGCTGGAGTATCGCGCAAGCCTTGCTTGCCCGCGTGCGCGAAGTGCAGTCCGAGGATGCCGATTGCGCGATGCGCCATGTCGTGCGGCAGCGTGCGCCGGCCATCGGCGCCGATCCCGAACACGCTGACGAATGGATTCTGGCTGCGTCTCGCCAACTGCAACAAGCGTGCTCCTACGATCAGGCGGCGCGCATGCTGCTTACTCCGCTTGGCCTTTCGCCGCGCGTGCGACCCTGGATCGGCGTGCCCCTCGCAGTCGGCGCCCGGTTGGTGATGCAAGGTCCACCGTGGCGCCGCGTGCCCGGTGACTCACCGCGCGCCGGACGCTGGGGACGCGCCGCCTGATGCGACCGGAGTGAAGCTGGGCTCGCGTGCCGCAAAGCATGCTGCTCGCCCCGCGTAATCGAACGCGGGGCGAGCAAGAACCTGACGCCGGCACCCCATGCCGTGCCGCTCGTTTAAGTTAAGCTCACAGTAACGACGCGACACTGGCGAGGGGGCGCACACGACGATGGATAATTTTGATGTGGCCGTTGTGGGTGCCGGCTTTGCGGGCTTGGTCGCGGCGCTGGCGGCGGCCCAATCGGGTGCCCGCGTGGTCATGTTTGAAGGGGGCGCGCGGCCTGGCGGCAATGCGCGCATCGCCGCCGGCATGTTCATCGCCACCGAGAGCACGGACGCGCTGCATGCGTATATTCCCGATGGTGACCCGGCGCTGCAACGCCTGTTTGTCGAGACCTACCCGCAAGTCATCGATTTTCTTGAAAGTCACGGTTTGCCGGTCGGCCCCCTGGAGCCTCTGGGCAACGCCCGCGTGGTGCGGCCGATGGCCCTGGGGGCGGCGGGGGCACGCGGCGAATTCGTCGATCGACTGATAGCGTGCGTGCACGGCGCCGGGGTGAGGATCGAATCGGGCAATCCGGTCATGAATGTGTCACCGGAAGAGGGTGCCTACCGCATCGATCCGCAGGGCGTGCGTGCCCGCCGGGTGATCCTCGCCACCGGGGGATTTGCCGCAAATCCCGCGCTGCTGGCCGAATTCATGGGACCCGGTGCACAGTACTTGCGCCGCCGCTCACTCGATGGGGCAAGTGGTTCCGGCTTGCGCATGGCGCGCTCACTGGGCGCTGCGCTTGCCGGAGACATGGCTGCCTATTACGGGCATACCATGGCCGATTGCCCGCTTGATCAGTCGCTGTGGCAGCCGCTCACGCCCTACTTTGCCCGCCTCGGTGTGCTGGTCGATCGCACCGGACGCCGTTTCACCGATGAGGCGATCAGTTTTCTTGAGGAGAGTAATCCGCAAGCGGCGACCCGATCCGCCATCGATCGCTACTGGCTCCTGTTCGACGAACGCATTCGGCTTGGCGACGGGGTGGATATCGGGATTGCGCACCGCCTCGACTGGCTGGAAGCGGCCCAGGCAGTCGGCGCCCCGGTGGTGATTGCGCAGACGCTGGATGAGTTGATCGAGTGCCTGGGCGTGGACGGCGTCGACCCGCACGGCCTGCGTGCCGAGCTCGCCGCCTACCACGCGGCAATACGCCAGGGCACGAGCGCTGCCTTGCAGCCACCGCGCAGCGCGCAGCCGCTCGTTCTGGATCGCGCGCCCTACTATGCCTTACGCTGTGTCGCCGGGGTCACCGCCACCTGCGGGGGCGTGGCGATCGATTCCCTGTGCCGGGTGTTGCCCGCGCAAGGAGAAGGTAAGGTCATCCCCGGTCTGTATTGCGCCGGGGTGGATGCCGGCGGCATTTTTGGCCGCACCTACGGCGGGTTTCTCAGCTGGTGCGCGGTGAGCGGTTATCGCGCCGGACTATCGGCCGCTCAATCGGCGTAAACCCCGGCTTTGCGGATGACCGGTGTCCATTTTTCGATTTCGAGCTTGAGCCAGTCATGCAACGCTGCCGGCGTCTGTTTTGCCTCGGGCACAATCTGCGCACCCAGATCGGTCATGCGCGCCACCATGGTCGGATCGCGTAACGCAGCGCGCAGGGCCGCATTCAGTTTGTCCAAGGCGATTTTGGGCGTGCCAAGCGGCGCGTAGAGACCGTGCCAGACCTTGACGTCAAATCCCTTGAACCCCTGCTCGGCCAGCGTGGGGGCTTCCGGCATTGCGGTGATGCGCTCGGCTGTGGTCACGCCAAAGAATTTGACCTTGTTTGATCGGATCTGCGGAATCGTCTGCGTCGTCTGATCGCACAGGATGTCGACCTGACCGCCAAGCAGGGCGTTCATTGCCGGTGCGGTGCCCTGGAACGGGATGGTGGTGAGCTCAGTACCCAGCGCCTGTTGCACCAGCATGCCGCACAAATGCGACACCGCGCCCAGGCCGGCATTGGCCAGATTCACCTTGTCGTGATTGTCGCGTACCCAGGTGGTCAATTCGCTCAAGGTATTGACCGGCAGATCCTTGCGTCCGAGCAGAGTCATCGGCACATCGGCCACCTGACCGATGTATTCAAAATCGGTGAGCGGGTTGTAGTCGAGCTTGCGATACAGCGCCACTGCGGTGGCCATGCCATTGTGATGCAGCAACAAGGTGTAGCCATCCGGATTGCTCCTGGCCACGAAGTTCGATGCGACGGTGCCACCGGCACCGAGCTTGTTCTCGATCACGACACTTTGGCCAAGTGGCTTGGTCATCACCGCACCCAATGCGCGCGCCACGATGTCGGTCGGTCCGCCCGCAGCAAACGGCACAATCAGGGTGACTGGACGGTTGGGCCAGGTGCTGCCCTGGCCGTGTGCCAGGCACGCAAGAAGGCTTCCGAGCAGAGCGACTACGGCGCGACCATACCCATGCGCTGCGCGCTTCAAGGCACGACTCAAGGCCTGATCGAATGGGTGATTCGCCGTGCCTGTCGACACCCCATTCGACGTGTGCTTCGCCCTGCGACTGGAGGTGTGCTTCGACGCGCAATTCATTGACGGCATGTGCTTGTCCCCTGATGATTTTTTGGGGCAGTACGCACAGGGCGAGTGAGCGCCCGGTACCTGCCGCCTTGTGAAGCTTGGCGACTTACATCGCCGAGCGCGAATCCTACTCCTTCAACCTACTCTTTCGAACCCACCCAGCCTTTGTGCGAAATGTCGAACACGATGCCATTGGGGTCGCGGAACTTGCGCTCGAAATCCACCCCGCCACCGCCTTTCAGTTCGCGATGAAAGTGTCCGCCATTGGTCTCGATCTGAGCGCTGCTTGCTTCCAGGTCATCGACAACAAATCCCATGTGGTGCAGGCCGACAAAGTCCTTGCCACGCTCATCGCCAGCGGCATCTTCGGTATGGAATTTGAGCAAGGTGAGATTTACCGTGCCGTCGGACAACGACAGACCATCCCCATAAGGCGTGATCGCCAGGTTGACCCGTTGCATTCCGAAGGTGTCGATATAGAACTTGGCGGCAGCCTCGATATCGGGCACCGACAGGGCAATGTGACGCAGTTTTGCCATGGCACAGACCTCCTAGGTTCGCCACCATTGTAGTGGAGTGATCAGATTGCGCTTGCCTTCGAAGCCGACGCCGGGCCAGTCGGGCAAGGTGATATGGCCGTCGCGCACCCGCACCTCATCCCAGTAGCCACCCCAGGGAAGGCTCGCATCGGGGGCAGCTTCCGCGCTGCCCAGCCCGAGACCGGCAACCAGATGGGCGGCGTACAAATGCCCGGCATGGGGAAAGAACTGACGCGGCGACCAACCCATCGAGCCAGCCAGTGCAAGGATCCGTATAAACTCCTCGATGCCATAGGAAAGCAAGGGGTCGATCTGAATCAGATCCCGCTCAGGGTGCATGCCGCCATGACGTAACAGATTGCGCACGTCATCAAAGGAGAACAGGTTCTCGCCGGTGCCGACTGCGCACTTCGATGTGGCGCAAAAACGCGCAAGTGCCAGATAATCAAGAGGGCTGGCTGGCTCTTCGATGAAGGCAAGCGGCTGCGCGCTGATCTCACGTACCCAGGTTTCGCCTGAGGCGCCGTCGAGCACTCCGTTGACGTCGCCCGCGAGCCGCAGCGGACCGGTCACCGCAAGTCCGGCCGATACGCGTCGCAGATCCTCGTTCAGATCGCCACCAAGCTTGATTTTTACCAGGGTGTAGCCGGCATCGAGTGCGCGGGTTACCTCGGCCTGCAGTTCATCGAGCGATTCGCCGGGGCGGAAATGGCCGCATGAGGCATAGGTAGCGATGCTGGCCGAGGCGGCCGGCTGCCCTGACGCAATACCCGAAAGTACCCGCCACAACGGTTGCTCAAGCGCCTTGGCACGGGCGTCCCACAGTGCCGCTTCGATGAGTGCAACGGCTCCGGGTCGCTCACCGTGTCCACCGGCCTTTTCATTGCGCATGCAGATGCGCACTGCGGCCGCTGGATCCAGCACACCATCGGCGTCTTGCAGCTCGCGTGCATCGGCCGCCAGCAGGCGCGGGAGAAAGCGCTCGCGCAACAATCCGCCCTTGCCGTAGCGGCCAATCGAGTCAAAGGAATATCCGACGACCGGCGCGCCAGCCAGCCGCATATCGGTCTCGATTGCGAGGGCGCTACCGGTCATGGCATCGAAGGCAATCGAGGCATTGCGCATGGCCGAGGCGATCGGCAAGGTTGTTTCGTGCACCGCGGTGATACGCATGGCTCAGGCGACCCCGGCAAATGGACAGAGCATCATTCAGATGATCCCGGCAAGTGTGCGCAGCATGGTGCAGGCCCCCTGGGCAAGTGCGCAAGACATCGTTCAGGCGACCCGCGCGAGTGCGCGCAGGATGCGCTCAGGCGTGTAGGGCTGGGCGGTGACTTCTCCGCCGAGGCTGGCCAGCGCATCATTGATCGCGTTACCCACTGCGGCTGCGGCACCGATGGTGCCGGCTTCGCCCACGCCTTTGGCACCAAGGCGGCTGGTCGTTACCGGCGTTTCGATATGCTCGATCACAATGTCGGGCATCTCCTGCGCCATCGGCACCAGATAATCGGCCAGGGTTCCGGTCAGCAACTGACCCTCGTCATCGTAGCGACACTCTTCATACAGCGCCGCACCGATGCCCTGGATGACACCGCCGCGCAATTGTTCGTCGGCCAGCAGCGGATTGATCACCCGGCCGCAATCCTCTACCAGCCAGTGGCCCAGCAGTTGCACAAATCCGGTGTCCGGATCGAGTTCGATGAGGCTCGCCTGCGATCCATTGGCGAGCAAAAACGGCTGCGGCAGGACCACTTGTGCGCTTGCGAGCGTGGCTGGTTCGCTGCCTGCGGGCAACAGATGTTGACGGAAATTGAGCAGATCGGCGAGCTCTGCAAGGCTCATCGAATGGCTGCCATCGGACGAGCGCAAGAGGCCTGCTTGCAATTCGATCTGTTCCACAGGGCACTGCCACACGGCAGCCAGTGTCGCCATCCACCCAGCACGCAAGCGCTCGGCTGCCAGCAGCGCTGCCTCGCCTGCAACGGTTAGCCCGCGCGATGCGAATATGCCACCGCCGATCGGGGTAGTGAGCGTATCGCCTTGTATCACCCGCACCGCGTGCGCAGGCAGGGTCAGCGCGTCGGCAACCAATTGGGCCAGAGTGCTCTCCACGCCCTGGCCCTGATCGACATTGCTGGTGATGCAACTGACCCCGCCACCGGGGTCAAGGCGCAGGATGCAGCCGTCCATTGCTGAAATTGCGACACCGGCGGCGCCATAGAACGCAGGTCCAGGGGAGTTTTGCTCAACGAAGCTGGCAAAGCCGATTCCCAAATGGCGTCCTTGCGCGCGAGCCGCCTGCTGTCGGGCGCGCAACCCTCGATAATCCATCAGCTCGAGTAAGCGATTCAGGCAGCGCTCATGGGAGAGGTCACCGGCGTCAAACCCCGCCGGGGTGCGCGAACCACCACGGGCCGCAGTACGGAAATTGCGCCGGCGCATCTCGGCCGGATCAACGTCGAGTTCGCGGGCTGCCGCATCAATAAGAAACTCGGTCACCCCACAGGCGACCGGTTGGCCGACACCGCGATAGGACGCGGTACCAATCTTGTTCTGCCAGGCCACGCGCAGACGTGAGGCAAACGCCTGCGGGTCATAGGCAACTGCGACAAACCCCGCCGACTGCAAACCTTCGAGGATGCTTGAGCGCGGGTATACCGAATGCGCCCCGGCCTCCATTTGATCGTCAATATCCAGGCCGAGTATGCGGCCGTCGCGATCCACCGCGATCGAGGCGTCCACCACATGGCCACGACCGTGAATATCGCTGGCGAGAGATTCCAGTCGATCGGCAACGAATTTGAGCGGTCGGGCAAGCTGTACGGCAGCAGCGCACAGTGCCATCTCATCGTCATAGCAATGCAACTTGACGCCGAATCCACCGCCAACGTCAGGCGCAATGACGCGCACGTCATGTTCGGGCAGGTCCAGTTGGCTTGCAAGAATCGAGCGCATCTGGTGCGGCACCTGGGTTGAGGCGTGCACGGTGAGTCGTCGCAACGAGGGATCAAAATCTGCGATCAGCGTGCGGGCTTCGAGCGTCACACCGGTGTTGCGCGAGAACACAAAGCGGCGTTTCACCACTCGATGGGCCCGCGCCCGGGCTGCGCCGACATCGCCTGCGCCAATCCGGTGTTCAAACGCGAGATTGCCAGGCCATGCGTCATGGACCTGCGCTGAGCCCGGTTCAAGTACCGCCGGAAAGGCTGCCGCCGCAGGCAGCGGTTCGTAGTCCACCACGATCAGCGCTGCCGCGTCCTCGGCCAATGCGCGCGTGCTTGCGATCACCAACGCCACCGGCTGGCCTTGCCAGAGTACCCGCTCAGCGGCCAGTGGCCCCTGGGCTGGCGAACGGTGCTGCGGGAAGGTCGCCAGCCGCGTGGTCCAGGGTCGGCAGGTCGATGCCAGGCTTGCCGCGTCGAAGGCGGCGATCACCCCCGGTGAGCCGAGCGCCTGATGCAGATCGATCCGTTCGATCCGCGCGTGCGCATACGGGCTGCGCACAAAGGCTGCATGGCACAGTCCGGCAAAACGCAGATCGTCACCATAGCGGCCGCGCCCGGCAATGAGCCGGCGCGCCGCTACGCGAGGTGATCCGCGCGCTGACCTCAGCGCGTGCAAGCCATGGTCGCGTGAATCCTCGGCCATGAACGCGCCGGTCAAATGCGTGCGGCGAAGCTTACTTGTCGAGCAGGGGGCGCAGCATCTTGATTGCGTCCGGAGCGCGCTTGCTGATATCGGTCCAGTAGGCGTCGTAGGCCTGCTTGCGATAGCCATCGCCCAGATCAATCACCTTGATGCCGGCATCGAGCTGGCGCTTGCGCTCTGCAGCACTCTTGAAGGTGGCCCAGCGGGTGTTCTCGGCTTCCAGCCATTCACCAGCCTTGGTGAGCGCATCACGCTGCGCCGCGGTGAGTGCATTCCACTTGGTGTAGTTGGCCAGTACGTAGACGATCACGTTGTAGAAGCCCGGATCGATCCGGTACTTGGTGTGCTGCGCCCAACCCAGGTCAAAAATACCGGCGATCGGCCAGCCATAGCCATCGACCACGCCGCGTTCAAGGGCGGTCTGCACTTCGCCCGGGGGCATGTTGACCGGGCTTGAACCAAGGCTCACGAAAAACGAGGTGTAGTTCGGGGTGGTGCGCAGTTTGAGGGTCTTCATGTCGGCGATCGATGTCACCGGTTTGTTGGTGAAGATATGAAACTGCACGCCATCGCCGTAGCCGGCCACCATTTGCACATTCTGTTTCTGGTGGGCCAGTTTGTTGAGGGCTTCCCAGCCACCGGAGGCACGCTGCTGGGTGAAGTTGAGCGTTGACAGAATGGCGGCGTCAGCTTCAGGCATCACATTGGTGTAGTACGCCGGCGGAATGCAGGCCAGATCGACCACGCCCGAACGCACTGCGTTGCCCTGTTCGAGCGAGGGCACCGCATCGGGACCAACCAGACGGATCTGCACGATACCTTTGTAGGTTTGATTGACATGGTCGACGAAGCGCGCGCACGGCTCACCGAATACGGTGTTGGAGGGCACAAAGACCGACGCGCGCAAGGACACTTCCTGGGCCTGGGTGACAAACGGTGCGGCGACAAGCGCAACCGCAGCGGCGATGCCGCCGATGGCCAATGCCGCCCGCTGACCGAGTGTGCCGGTCAGCGGCGCGCTGGCGTCCAAGGTGCGGTCTTTGCCAACGAGCGGGTGTTCGCAGGCGCGCAGTGCGCCCTGGCTGCGATGAGTCATCGTGTTCTCCGAGGTCAAAGAGTGAGGCGGGTGAGTGAGGGGCAATTAAAATGGCACGGAAAGAATACGATGCGGCGCATCGCAGTTGATCAAATCAACCCGCTTTTGCACAATCTCAAAGCAATCCGGGCCGTCGGTCAGCGCACTCGATGGGGCGCACCGCCGCAGATGATAATCGGTTCGGCCGGCAAACCAGCGCATGTCCCCGGCGCGGTATTCACAGACGATGAGCGAGGCGTGGACCTCAAAGTCGACCCGAGCCAGGCTCGATCGCTCGGGAAGCACGGCCCCGATCTGGTGATGGGTGCGGGTGACGGGTTGATCGGAAAAAAGGTTCGGATGCGCAAGGCGCTCGATGCGCACCGCGAGCAGGGGCTTGCGTTCGCAAAAGAGCGACAGTGTCTCGGTGCTCGAGGCCTGCGCTGGCTGCGAGGGCACCCAATACAGGCCATCGGCGGCGAATAAACCAAGCCACTCATCGAAACGGCGCTCATCGAGCAGGCGCGCCTCGTGGTAGACGAAGCGAACCAGCGCCCGCTCGTCGTCGCTATCGAGGCGATTATCCCGAGTCATAGTTCGCTCGCGCCTGACATATGGCTCAACCAGGCGCTGAACTGGTTGCGAATGGCAAGTTCACTTGTACCCGGCGCAGTGATCGAACCGTCGGTCTGCTGCTGATCAGTCTGGCGGCCGCGACGGATGTCGAGCCACGGCAGGCTGCCATCGGCCATGCCGCGCTGGCAGCGCTCGAAGATTTCCAGATCGTCGGAGGCCACCATGGAGGAGGCCGAACTGGCGGTGTTCAGAAACTGCAAGGTGAGATCAAACATTTCGTCTGGCGCACCATCAAACCGAAAGCAGGTGCTCGTCACCCTCGTGCGATCGACCGCCACCGGTTGAATCTGGCGTAACACACCGAACCGGGCGTTGACTGACAGATTGGGCCAGATCAGGTTGTTGAAGCGGTCGACTGCGAGGATCTGTGCCGTACGTTCTTCACCGTGACGGTCTGCGAGGCTCGCCCGATAGCGGTCGAACACCGGGTCTGAGCGCACCGGCGCGATCACTCCGTCCTTGTAGAACCCGCCCATATAAACATGCCCATGCGGATCGGCGTGCAGCGGAACGCCGGCCCATTGCGGCATCGCCAGCCCGTTGGAGAGCAACATTTGCAACGTCTGTGACGTACTTGGATCGGCGGCCAGCGCCTCGCGATGGGCACGGGCAGCGGCCACCGAACTTTCATGCACGACGCTGGGGTGCACCAGGTCGGTGGCGTTCTCCATGAACAATTTCCAGTTGCCACGGTATTCCATGCGCAGGACGCCACCTGTCTGGGTCAGTGTGCCATTCGGTGCGCGATCGACCATATTGTCCAGGGCACTGGCAAGCGAACCCAGAAACTCAGTCAGACCGGGTCCGTTGGCAGCGTGCGAGGCAAAAATGAAGCCACGGTAGCTCTCCACCCGCGGCACGCGGGCGATCTGTAATGCAGGGTCAGTCGGATTGAATGCTGCGTCATAGCCATCGGCCATCGGCACGGTCAACAGGTGGCCATCGAGCGCAAATGTCCAGGCGTGATAGGGGCAGCGCCAGCGCGCGACATGACCGGAGTTCGAATTGACCAGACAGGCGCCGCGATGCGGGCAACGGTTATGCAGCAGTGCGAGGGAGTGATCGGCCTGGCGGGTCAGCAGGACGGTATCGGGACCCAGCGACACACTGACATAGTCGCCCGGATTGGGCACCTGACTTTCATGGCCGACATAGAGCCACGCACGGCGAAAAATGCGCTCCTGCTCAAGGGCGAACACCGCCGCATCGGTATAGGCGTCACGATGCACTCGGTCGTCTTGTACCAGGTGAGCGGGATCGGGAGCGGACATGAGCAGATGAGGCACGGCAGGTGCATGAACTGTCCATTCTAGGACGGAATCGCAACGCAGGTCGGTGTCGATCGCATGAAAAACCTGCTTGCCGTCAAATCCGGCCTGTTGACCGCTGCGACAGTACTGCTGCGATTGAAATGCGCTGATCAGACGTTGCTCTAGGCAAGCAGACGCCTATTCCTGCCGACCGTGGATCGCTCGCCACACGCGCTCTGGGGTCGCCGGCATATCGATGTGCCTGACGCCGAGCGGGGCGAGCGCATCGAGAATGGCATGGATCAGCGCACCGGGCGCACCCACGGTGCCGCCCTCACCGGCGCCTTTCACGCCCAGGGCATTGGTGGGGCTTGGCACGTCGCGGCTGACGACTTCGATGGATGGCAGCTCGTCGGCGCGCAATAGCGTGTAGTCCATGAACGAGCCGCTGAGCAACTGGCCGCTGGCCGGGTCATACACGGTGCGCTCGCACAGTGCCTGGCCCAGACCCTGCACAATCGCCCCATGCATTTGTCCATGCACGATCATCGGGCTTACGGCGCGGCCCGAGTCATCGACCACGCGCAAGGCAAGCACCGCAACGACCCCAGTGTCCGGATCGACTTCGATCTCACACACCTCGCAGCCGTTGGCAAAGGCGTAGCGCGGATTTACGTGCATGTGCTGAGCACTGAGCGCCGTGCCAAACGTGGCCGGAACGTGCCCGGCCTGCACCGCGCGGGCAACTGCGAATAAGTCAAGTCCACGATCAGTGCCACTCACCTGATAGCGCCCGGCGACATAGTCGATATCACTCTGCGCCACTTCGAGCAGGTGCGCAGCCATCTGCCGCCCCAGCTCTATCACCCGGTCGCACACCTCGACCGCCGCACCGCCTGCCTTCACCATCGAGCGCGACGCGAAGGTGCCATTGCCGCGCGCAACGCGGTCGGTGTCACCGGTGATGATGTGCACGGTGTCGTAGGGAATGCCCAGCCGCTCGGCCACGACCTGGGCGAATACGGTCTCATGGCCTTGCCCCTGCGATTGGCTGCCCAGGGGCACGTCCACCCGTCCCTCGGGCAAAACCGTTACCTGAGCATATTCCTGGGGCATGCCACCTGTGCCCTCGATATAGGGCCCGATGCCAAGGCCACGCAACTTGCCGCGCCTCTCGCTTTGCGACTTGCGCACGGCCAGACCCGGCAGGTCGGCCAGCGCGATCGCTTCATCCAGTCGCGCGACATAGTCGCCCGAGTCATACAGCGCGCCGGTGGCGGTGCGGTAGGGAAACGCGCCAGCTGGCACCATATTGTCACGGCGCAGTTTCAGTGCATCGAGCCCCAGGTCGCGAGCGGCCTGCTCGATGAGTCGCTCGACGGTATAGACGCACTCGATACGACCTACTCCGCGATAGACGTTGATCGGGACCGTGTTGGTGAGTGCGCCCTGAACACCAAGGTGAATGGCCGGTATCGCGTACAGGCTCGATATCATGCGCTCCATGTTCAGCAGCGTCGACATGGGAATGCCGGACGTGACATAGGCGCCCAGATTGGTCACCGAGCGCACGCGCAACGCAAGAATGCGACCATGCGCGTCGAGGGCGAGTTCGCCTTCCAGCGCCTGATCGCGCGACTGGGCATCGGAGATGAACCCTTCTGAGCGCGTGCTGGTCCAGCGCACGGTAGCACCCAGTTGCCGTGCGGCCCAGGCGATGGCGATGTATTCCGGATAAGGCTGCAGCTTGCTGCCAAAGCCCCCACCGACATCGCCGGTAATGCAGCGCACCTGCCGCGCTTCCAGACCCAGGATGCGCGCAAGCAAACCGGCCAGCTGATGCACGCTCTGGGTGCCGGCATGCACGGTGAGGCGGCCTGCGGTCGCATCCCACTGCGCAAGCGCGGCGCGCGGCTCCATGAAGCAGGTGACCAGCCGGTTGTCTGACAGACGCACCTTTGACACATGGGCTGCCTCAGCGATCGCGCGAGCGGTGGCCGCGGGGTCGCCAGTTTCCCAGTCATAGGCGCGATTGTGCTCAGCCGACGCGTGCAGCTGCGGTGCACCGGGTGCAAGTGCCGCTACCGCATCGACCACGTGCGGCAGGGTGTCGTAGTCAACGCTGACCGCTTCGACACCATCCTGCGCGTCGGCCGCAGTTCGGCCGATGACCAGCGCAACAGGCTCGCCCACATGGCGGACGCGGTCGGTCGCGAGCGCGTTCCAGATCGGTTCAGCAAACGCGCTGCCGTCGCGGTTGTGGATGCCGCCGCCGCGCTCGACAATGAGCGTGGGGATGGGAGCAACTCCGCTGGCCGCGAGTTCACTGCCGGTAAACACTGCGACTACGCCGGGTAGCGACTTGGCCGCCGCAACATCAATCGAGCCGATACGCGCATGCGCGTGGGTCGATCGCACAAAGGCCGCGTGCAGGGCGCCATCGATCTGAACGTCATCGGCATAGCAGCCGGTGCCGGTGATGAGCCGCAGGTCTTCGCGCCGTACGACCGACGCGCCGATGCCAAAGGAATCCATGCTCTGTGTTTGTCTGAACTATGATGGAACGATGATACACAGTCACTATCGGCGCTCGCTCGCCTTCTGCACGAGATATGACGCGCTGCTGGTGGCGGTTAGGCAACCGGATTGTGATCTTGTGTCATGCTTGACAGCTTCGCGTCGGATCGAATGGCATCGAACGGCATTATCAGGAGAGTCCCGATGAGATCTACGTATGTGCCAGCGCTTAACTGGGCGACACTCGCTGCCCTTTGCAGCCTTCTCGTTTGCAGTGTCCCGGTGCATGCGCAGATGGTTGCTGCACCACACCAGATTCAATTGGTCGTGCCGTTTTCACCTGGCGGCAGCACCGATCTGTTCGCGCGGGTGATCGGCCCGCGTGTGTCGACCCGCCTTGGTGTGCCAGTGGTGATCGACAACAAGCCCGGTGCCGGTGGGATGCTGGGGGCAGACTATCTCAGTCGCGCTGCTCCCGACGGGGCCACGCTGATGCTGACTGCGTCCGATCTGTCGACCGGCGCGGCAGTGCAAAAAGCGCTTCCGTTTGACCCCGAGAAGGGTGTGACCACGGTGGCGATGCTGGCCACCGGGCCGATGGTGGTGGTGGTGAACAGTGCGTCGCCCTACCGCACACTGGCGCAGTTGATGGATGCTGCCCGGCAGCGTCCGGGCACGCTTAACTATGGTTCGGCGGGTATCGGGTCGCTGCACCACCTAGCCGGTGAGTTGTTTACCACCATGGCCAAGCTGGACATGACGCATGTGCCCTACAAGGGCTCGGCGCCGGCGGTGCAGGATCTGGTGGCCGGGCGTATCGACACCATGATCGCGAGCTTTCCGGCAACACTCGCCCAGGTGAAGGCAGACAAGCTGCGCACCTTGGCTGTCACGTCACTTGAACGCGCGCGATTTTCCCCTGAACTGCCCACGGCAAGTACCAATGTGCCGGGCTACCAGGTCGATATCTGGTGGGGCGTCTTTGCCCCCGCGGGCATTCCGCGTGAAACCCTTGATCGGCTTAATACCGAATTCCGTGCCGTCGTGACGATGCCTGAAATTCGCGAAACGCTGGAACGCGAGGGTGCGGTGCCAACCACCATGAACGCAACCGAGGCACACGCCTTCTACCGTGCCGACATTGACAAGTGGCGTGGCATTGCGCGCGAGCGGCACATCACGGTCGACTGAACGTTGGGAGCGCGCAGTACGAGCATCATTTGCCGGGCGACTTGCGTTTTTTGCTGCAAAGCTGGCGTAGTGCCTACCGCGCGCTACCCGTGCGCTAGCTCACCACTTTTACCCTGCTGCGTGTGCGCCAGTCCTCGTTGCCCGCAATATTGAATTGCTCGGGTTTCACTTGGCGGTAACTAAATCCGGCCGGCCGCGGCTCGGCAGTCTCGCTCACCATGAAGCGGCGCACCGATTTCAGTAAGGACTGACGGATCTGCAACACCGCGCGGTCGGCCGAGTTCAAAAATTCCTCTTCCCGATCGACAATCGCGCCCTGGCTCTCCATCATGGCGAAATCCTCGGTGGTGAGGTGCTGCGGAAAGCCCGTGAAGTGGCCCTGATTCATCAGCGCACGGTTCTGGCCCCAGTTGTTCTCCGGGTCGCCAGGCACCGCTGGCGGCCAGTTGCCCGAGTCGGTGAACCCGGTCCAGGCAGTGGCCGGTGGTGGCTGGTCGGCCCGGTGCGGGATGGTCCAATAGGCGGTGTGCTCGTCATCGATCGGCACCGAGAAGAACAGAATCGCATCGTAATTCGGGATCGAAATCAGGCTGTACCAGGGCAGCACGAACTGGCTGATCCGCACAAATCGCGCACCGTCTGTTTTCTCGCGAATGGCGGCATAACGAAACCCGTAATGCGTTGCCTCGACCTCGAAGATCGGTGCCGTGTAGGTGCTCATCTCCAGGGGAATTCCGAATCGGGCGAGCTGACTGCGATGGAGCAGACTGGCGTGTGAGGAGTCCATGGTGGTCTCCAGACCCTGCACCCAGTTGGCATGCACCTTCTGATAGTGCGGCATGCGATGCGCTTCGGGCAGATCGAGAAAGGCAAAATCCTGAAATGCCGGTGGCTCGATGCCCTTGCCGAGCCAGACCCAGATCACGCCTCCGGCCTCGCGTACCGGATAGTGCCGCAACGGCACCCGCGCACAAAAGGCGGCCGCATCGCGCGCCTCGGTGGGCACCTCGACGGTGCGCCCGTCGACTGAGAATTTCCAGCCGTGGTACACACAGCGCAGCCCATTGTCCTCGTTGCGCGCCAGTGCCAGTGAGGCGCGTCGATGCGGGCAGGCTTCGTTGAAGAAGCCCACACGACCGTCGGTGACACGAAAGGCGATATAGCGCTCGCCAAACAATTGCACCCGCAGAGGCGCGCCATCGGCGATCAGTTGCGCGCTGGTGCAGGCCGGAATCCAGTACCACTCGCGCAGCATCCGCCCCATCGGAGCGTCGCCGGTGACGCGGGTCAATAGAATGTTGTCTTGTTGTGACAGGGGCATGGCGGTTGTCGGTCTCGGTCAAGGCGCTTGCGGTCGGCCCCCGTTGTGGCAGCGACGCGAATGCGCGTCAGCCGACCAGGATCGGGGTGCGGCTGCGCTGGCCGCGTCGGAAATTGTGCCGCAGATCGCCCGTGCGTGCCGTCCTGGCCGTCAGCGCGCCATACAAACCGGGCCTCGGCGCGGTATATTCGCAAGTCCTGCCGCAAGAATGGCGGCCAGGCTGCGCCCACTCAGGGCACGCCGCAACTGTGGAGATTTTTGCGATGAGCAATTGGCAATCAGTTGCCGATGTCAATGACGTGCCCGAAGGCGGCACCCTGGTCGTTGACGGAGGCAGCCATCCGGTGTGTCTGTACAACCTGGGCGGTGAGATTTTTGCCACCCATGACACCTGCTCGCACGGTCAGGCCAGTCTTGGCGATGGTTTCATCGTCGATGACTGCGAGATCGAATGCCCGCTGCACCAAGGCACGTTTGACATCCGCACCGGTAAGGCGAAGGCGCTCCCGTGCAAAGTGGACATTGCCAGCTACCCGGTGAAGATCGAAGCCGGCAAGGTATTCATCCAGATCTGAACGAATCGGGCCGACGCACGATTGGCCGGATCGGTGCACCTCGACTGCGCGCCGAGGACCGACGTGTCAGGGCCGATGCAGTCGGCTTGATTTACCCGGATGGGCAGCCAGGCATTATCCCGGCCCAAGCAGTGGTCCAGCAAGGAGAGAGCGAGATGGAGACAGGAGCGAGCGTGCCCGTACAGGTGCGACCTGGCGCACCCCTGGGTGGCGGTGGCTATCGGACGCGTCCGCTCGCGCCGCTGATTGGTGCCGAGATTCTCGATATCGATCTGAGCAAGCCCATCAGTGACGAGAGCGCCGCCGCGCTGCGCGCTATCTGGCATGAGAACTGCATCGTGCTGTTTCGTGATCAGACGATCGGCGAAGAAGATCAGGTGCGCTTCGCGCAATGCTTTGGCGAACCCTCGATGCGACTGCTCAATCGCCACGACGGCACCTCGAAGAGCCATCCCGGGGTGATGTTCATCTCGAATATTCGCGAGAATGGCCAGCTGATCGGCGCGCTGCCCGATGGCGAGATGATGTTCCATTCCGATCAGTGCTACATCGAGCGTCCGGCGATGGCCTCCATGCTCTATGCGATTGAAGTGCCTTCGCGCGGGGGCAACACGCTGTTTGGCAATATGTACGCCGCCTACGACGCGCTCCCGCAGGCGCTCAAGACCCGCCTTGCCGGCATGCGCGCGCTCAATGTCTATGACTATGAAGGCAACCCCACTCATCGCGGTGAAGCCCGGCCCGAGGCGCCGCAGCACGTGCACCCGATTTTCCGCACCCATCCGGAAACCGGCCGCAAGGCGCTCTATGTGAACCGGCTAATGACCGAGCATATTGTCGGCATCGACCGCGCTGAGTCGGATCGGATTTTGAATGAACTCTTTGATCATCTGGAAAACCCCGCCTGGATCTATGAGCATGTCTGGCGGCCCGGTGATTTGCTGATGTGGGACAACCGCTGCGCCGTCCATGCGCGCAGCGATTTTGATGCGTCGGAACGCCGGCTGATGCGCCGCTGTACCGTGCTGGGCGATGTGCCCTACGAGTCTTGATAACTGCCTTGGGAATACGATGAGCCTGCTCGATCTGTCGATTGCTCTGGATGAATATGACCACACGCATGATGTGACCAGTGGTCGTATCCCGGTCGAGGGCGTGCGCTTGCTTTCGATGACCTTGCCGATCGAAGAAATTTTCTATCGCTTTGCCAAGTTTCGCGAATTCGATATCGCCGAGCTCTCGATGGGCAAGTATGTGTCGCTGCGCTCGCAGGGCGATCAGAGCGTGCTGGCATTGCCGGTGTTCATCTCGCGCGCATTTCGCCATTCATCGATCTATGTTGCTGAGAACAGCCCGCTGCGTTCACCCACGGAATTGAAAGGTGCGCGCATTGGTATCCCCGAATGGGCACAGACTGCCTCGATCTATTCGCGCGGCATGCTGGTCCATGAGTACGGCGTGCCGCTATCAAGCGTGGACTGGGTGCAGGCCGGGGTCAACACGCCCGGACGCGTGGAAAAAGTCGTACTCAAGTTGCCTGCGGATGTGCGCTATCGCAACGCGCCCGACCGGTCACTCGATTCGATGCTGCTATCCGGTGAACTCGATGCAGCGCTGACCGCGCGTCCGCCCGCGTCGCTGGGCCGTGGTATCCGTCGCCTGATTCCCGACTATCGGTCGCATGAAGAGGCCTACTATCGCAAAACGGGAATCTACCCGATCATGCATGTGCTGGTGATGAAGGGCGACGTCTTCCGTGCCCACCCGTGGGTGGCAATGAATCTGTACAAGGCGTTCAGCGAGGCGCGTGACCGCTCGATGGCGCGGCTGTGCGATGTCACCGCCTCGCACGCACCGATGCCATGGTTGTATGACATCAGCGAGCAGATGCGTGAACTGTTCAAGGGTGATTTCTATCCTTATGGTCTGGAACCCAATCGGCCGACGCTGGAAGCGTTCCTGCAATATGCCTATGAACAAGGGGTGTGTCATCGCAAGCTTGAACCCGATGAGCTGTTCCCCAAGGAAGTGCTCAGTTCGGTGAAGGTGTAAGCATGGCTGACGTGCTCTGGCTCACCGAGCAGGACGTGGTCGCCTTGATGGACCTCAAGGATGCGATCGGCGCGCTGGAGGCGGCGCTCAAGCTTGAGGCCGCAGGCGAAGCGCTCAATATGACCAAGACCCTGTTGCAGTTTGGTCATAACAACCTGCATGCGATTGGCGGCAAATTGGGCGATGTGGTTGGCACCAAAACCTGGACCCATACGGCGGGGGGCACCTCGCCAATCGTGCTGCTGTGGGATGCGAACAACGGGTCGCTGGTGGCGGTGATCGAGGCGTTTGCCCTGGGCAATATGCGCACCGGTGGCATCTCGGGTGTTGCCGCTGACTGGATGGCTGCGCCTCACGTGCCCGTCATGGGCTTGATCGGCACAGGTCGTCAGGCACTCTCGCAGGTCGGGGCCATGCTGGCGGTGCGCGACATCACCCGCTTGCAGGTGTTCAGCCCCAAAGCCGAATCGCGGGCGACGTTTGCGACCAAAGTGCGCGACGAGTTTGGCATTGAAGTCGCGGAATGTGACTCGGCGGCCGCGGCTTGCCGTGGAGCGGGCATCGTCACCCTCGTGACCCGAGCGAGTACGCCGTTTTTGAACGCCCAGATGCTCGAGCGCGGTGCACATCTGAATGCGGTGGGAGCTATCGCGCCGGATCGCGAAGAGTTCACCCAGGATGTGTTCGCACGTACTACGCGGGTGGCGGTGGATAACCTGCAGGGCGTGCAGCAGTTGTCGCGCGAATTCATGACCCGGTTCGACCCGGCGGGCTGGGGCTCGGTACGGCTGATCTCGTCCCTGATCGCCGCTGGTGAGCGCCGCGCGGCCGCTGAAGACCTGTCGCTTTTCAAGTCGATGGGCATGGGCATATCGGATCTGGCGCTCGCTACCGAATTGGTGCGCCGCGCGCAGACTCAAGGGTTGGGGCGCGCCTTGCCGCAACCGCGCAAGGAAAAGCCGCGCGTGTCGCGCCGCGCACCATAATGACTGATTGCAGCACATTTCGAGGAGCACTCTGATGAATGACTTTCGCAAGGATTTTCCGCGTCTTGATGGTCAGTTCATCGACCGCACCGGTGCGGCCGCATCGGACGACAACAACTACTTCCCACCCATTGTGGTCACCCGTGAACAGATCGACGCCGAAGTCGAACGGCTCGCCAGTTCTGCGCTGCCTGCTAACGGGCGACGCGAATCGCTGGTGGTGCACCCTTATGCCGAAGCCAACGCCCCCGGCATGACCCCGGGTATTCAGGTGAAGCTCTCGGTGTTGAAGCCCGGTGAGCGCACGCTGCCGTTTCGCCATAACGCGACTGAGGTGAATTTCTGCATTCGCGGCAGTGGCTACTGTGAAGTGGCCGGACGGCGCATCCAGCATGCGCAATATGACGTCTGGAACCACCCCTCGTTTGCCACCTATGTGCATGGTAACGATGGCCGCGACCTGCAGGTGCGTCTGACCTACTCCAACGTGCCGTTGCTGCAGCATATGCAGATTTACCTGCCCGAAGATGACCCGAAAGTGGTCAAGGTGGAGCATGACGCCGAGGAAGCTGCCGCTGCTGCCGACCCGCGGCGCAAGAGCCCCTACGGGATGTTTCCGATCACCGAGGACGGCGGGCTGTTGATGCCCTACGAGTCGCTGATCAATCCCACGCCGATTACCTCGCACCCGCTGCACTTTGCCTGGGCCAAGGTGAAGCCTGAGCTCGACAAGCTCGAAGCGCTGGGTAAGGAGTATGTCGGCCGCCGTCTGTACATGTACTACAACCCGAGCACGGGGCGCACCAACGGCATCACCCCGAATTTCTTTGCCACCATGACCATCCGGCCGCCAAAAATCGTCGACCGGCCGCATCGTCACAGCTCGGCTGCCATCAATTATTACTTCCACGGCTCAGGCTACAGCAATGTGGCCGGTCAGCGCTATGAATGGAAGGCCGGCGATCTGATGCTGTCAGCGCCGGGCTGGGCGGTGCATAACCACGCCTCGTACGATGACTATGTGTACGAGCTGACGGTGCAGGATCAGCCACTCAACATCTACATGGAATCGCTGCTGTGGCAAGAAGATCTGAAGAAGCCGATGCTGGTCCTCGGCACCGAACAGGGCTTTGATACCAACCGGAGCAAAATCGCCGCGTGAAGCAAGCGTCGGCGAGCAACGCGCACGTCCGCGGGTCGACAGAGGTTTGGCGCCGCGGGCGGGTACGCGACGTTTCCTGCGATTCCACACACGGATGCATTCGCTACTGAGCACTTCCTCGTTTGTTCACCTGATTGGGCATACACCAAGGTCGCACTGACATGATCACACTGCCAAAGAATTTTCTGACCGGATCGATTCCACCCCTGATCACTCCGTTCAAGGACGGTCGGCCCGACCTGGACACCTATTCCCGCTTGATCGAGCACCAGATTGCCAATGGGACGCACGGCATCCTGGTGAATGGCACGACCTCTGAGCCCTCGACGCTCACCATTGCCGAGCGCAATGAGATGGTTGCCTGCGCGGTTGCGACCGTGAAAAAGCGTATTCCAGTGGTGGCTGCCACCGGCTCGCAGTCACATGCCGAGACCGTCGAGCTGACCGAATTTGCTGCGCGTGCCGGTGCCGATGCCCTGCTGGTGGTGACGCCGTATTACATCCGCGCTCCGCAGCGTGGCGTGGCCGAGTATTTCATTGATCTGGGCCGACGCAGCACAGTGCCGTTGATGATGTATCACATACCGGGCCGCTCGGCATTCAAGGTCGAGATGGGAACGCTCGAGCGCATTGCCGAGGCCATTCCGCATTTTGTCGGAATCAAGCATGCGGTGGATGACCATGCATTCGTCACCGAAATGCTGCATCGTTTCGGACCGGAGTTCCGCGTGTTTGTCGGGCTGGAAGAGTTCACTCTATCGATGATGGCCGTCGGTGCCCTGGGCACGATGAACGCGGCAGCCAATTTGGCGCCGCGCGAGATCGCGCAGATGTGCGAGGCGACCATCGCCAATGACATGCCGACCGCGCGTGCGTTGCACTTCAAATTGTTTGAACTGATGCGGGCAATCTTTTTCGATACCAATCCGATTCCGATGAAATACATGATGAAACGGATTGGTTTGATCGATCGCAACGAGCACCGGTTGCCCATGGTGCCGGCGACAGTCGAACTCGAAAAGCGACTCGATGGCGTGCTGCAACGCGCTGGTTTGCTCTAGATCGCGCGAGGGCTCTGGTCCTCGCGTCTCCCCGCAGTCCCACGCAGGCGACACAGTGATCGACTTCGCAGCCTTGGCGCGCCCGGCGACGGCTGCCGGGCGCGCCAGGGCTGAAGCGGCTAGTGCTTCATCGCAGCAAGCACCGGATCCTTCACCGCTTCGATCTTGTCGATGGTGACGTTGGCATGACCCGAGCCTGATTTTTCCACGCGCCGGATGTAGATCGTCTGCACGATGTCGCGTGTTTCGGGATCGATATAGATCGGACCACGCGGACTTTCCCAGCGCATGCCCTTGACGGCTGCGATCAAGGCATCGCCCGAGGTGTCGCCATTGGTCTTCTTGATGGCTTCGTAGATCAGGTGCATGCCGTCATAGCCGCCGACCGACAGAAAGTCCGGATTGCGGCCTTGCAACTCGTTGTAGGCTTTGACAAACGCTGTATTGAGCGGCGTGGTCTGCTGGTAGTCGTAGTTCCAGGCGGTGACGATGCCCAGCGACAGATCGCCCAGCGCTTTCAGGGCTGATTCGGACGTGAGATCGCCGGTGCCGAGCATGCGGGTCTTTTGCGGGTTGAGGCCGGCGTCGTTCATCGCTTTGGCAAAAGCCACCGGCTGTGTGCCGGCCGGCATGAACAGAAAAATCGATTCCGGATTCAAGTCTTTGGCGCGTTGCGCAAAGACGGCAAAGTCCGGATTGGCCACCGGGAAGCGTACCGAACCAATGATCTCGCCACCGGCCCCTTTGAAGCGCCGCTGGAACATCTGATCGGCATCGATGCCCGGACCATAATCAGACACCATGGTGTAGGACTTGCGCACACCGCTGGCGTAGGCCCATTGCGCCAGCGTTTCGGCGGCTTGCGGCAGCGTGATGGAGGTGCGGGTGGAATAGGGTGAGCGGGTGGTGATGATCGAAGTGCCGGCATTCATGATCACCATCAGCTTCTTTGCTTCTGCTGAGACATCGGCGGCAGCCAGGGCGTTGGGTGTCAGCACGAACCCCGCGAGGATGTCGACCTTGTCGCGCACGACCAGTTCCTGCGCCAGGCGCTTGGCCACATCGGGTGCGGCCCCGCCGACATCGCGGCGGATGATTTCAATTTTGTGTCCGGCAACCACATCCCCCATCTGTTTCATGTAGAGCTTGATACCGCCGTCGACCTGGGCGCCGGTATCGGCGAACTGGCCTGAGTAGGGCATGATGATGCCGATGCGAATGGGTTGCTGCGCCTGGGCGCCTGGCAGGGCCAGCATAAAGAGGCACAGGCCGATGGCGATGCGTTGGATCATGGTGGAGTCTCCGCTAGGGTGGGCAGTGCTTGGCATGCAGCGTTTAGAAAGCGATTGGTCGGATCAATTCGTCGGATCAGTCGTTCGAGATTCAGCTATTTGCATTCACGCATTGGTTTTTCGCGCAACCGTCAACCTTGCAAATATCGGTCATCGATAAGCGGCAAGGGTTCCATCACATAATCCGGATCAGCCTGTTCACGCTCGACGAGCGCGGCCAGCAGCCGCCGGGCGCGTAACGGTGCTTCATCGAGCCGCAAGGCGACTCGCGGGATGGCGCCACCCAGTCGCGCAATCTGGGCCTGTTGTACTTCCAGGACTTCGCGATCCTCATCGAAGGTGAGATTGACCGCATCACGGATCGCCTGAGTGAGCGGGGCGTTGTCCAGACGATAGTTGCGGGTCATCGACCAGAAGTAATGTGTCGAATGATCGGTCTCCGGGGTGAGCAGATGCAGCACATGTCCGACGAAGGCATCCTTTCTCGCTGTGCCGACCGGATAGACCCCGACATCGGTCATATTGATGCCGGGTGCGAGATTGATCGCGGTCTGCCAGCGATCGATCCTGCCCTTGTGATCGAGGATCATCGCAAAGAAGGGTGGTGGATCGATATTGGGCATCTCGCGATGGGCTCGCACCAGGCGGTCGCCTTCCACGGTGACTTCCAGTGGGAAATTGGCGATCGACTCCTCCTCCTCGTTACCAATGGTGCGCGTATGCACATAGGACTCGTGACTCAAATCGAGCAGGTTGTCGTTGAGCAGGCGCAGGTCAGCCTGGATCAGGTGGTAGCCATCGGAGGGGACCCAGGCGGGGTCCTGGTACCAGTGCACATCGGGAATCAGATTGGGCTTGGCGAGGTTTGGTTTACCCATCCAGATCCACAGCAAACCGTGCCGTGCCTGTAGCGGATAGCTGGTGATACAGGCTTTGTCCGAGGGGCGCGCCTGCCCAGGTGCTTCAGTGCACACCCCGTCTGGCCCGAAGCGCATGCCGTGATAGCCGCACTGCAATTGGTCGCCGACCCGCTTGCCGGCCGAGAGCGGCATCAACCGGTGAGGACACAGATCGTCCAGTGCCGCCAGTTGTCCGGAGGATGTCCGGTACATCACGACCGGGGTGTCAAGAAAGCGGCGCGCGATGACCGCGCTGTCCTCAAGCTCTGCCTCAAAGCCGGCTACATACCAAACGTTCTTCAGCCACATCGCGTTCTCCTGCAGGGAGGACTGTTGTCTCGGTTATGGGGCTCTCTGCGGCTTTGCTGTCGCAAGGCCGCTGGCCAATCGTTGCATTCGGCGCCTGGCGGGTCAGCGAGCGTCGTGCGGACAAGTTTACCTGCACCGGGGCGCCGGTGCGCAGGTTGCTCAATGCCCTGCGAGAGACCCAGCCAGCGGTTGGTTGCCTGGCTGGGGGGCATCGGTCCGGGTCTGATCCGATTCACTGCGCGAAGTCGAAGGCCCCCGTCATATCCCCCGCGTTCGCACGCACGCCTGAGAGCGGTTCAAGGCCAAAGCGTCGCGTAATCAACTTGAGAATGGACGTCGTGTCGTAGGGCGTTTTGTCGACGTAGCCCCGTCTGGCAAAGGGCGAAACAATGATCGTCGGGATCCGCGTACCAGGCCCCCAGCGGTCACCCCAGCCAGGCCCGGATGGCGGCGGCACGTGGTCCCAGAAGCCGCCGTTTTCGTCATAGGTCACGATGACCGCCATGTGCGGCCATTGCGGACTCCTTTTGAGGCGGGCGAGGATCATGGCGATGTTTGTGAGCCCCCCGGGAAGCAGCAGGAGGACGGTGCCCGCCCCAACCGGCAGGCATCGTTCCCCGGCGTCAGCGTTTTTGACCGAGGTTTCGATCGAGGAACTCAAGCAGGCGCTGCTCGATGTAAGCGTTGGGGCTACCCACGGCGCAGTTGACCACGTTGCCCGGCGCGACCGTGCAGTCGCGTGGAACGACCGCTGACCCATTGAGCGCAGAGCGTGAAAACCAGAAGTGGCCGACATTCGGCACAGGTACGGCAGTGACTGCGGCGCCGGCTTCCTTGAGCGCCTGCACGAAAGGCAGACTCTGGCTTTCGGCAGGAACGATCGGATCGGATTCGCCCCAGGTCACAAACCAGCCGATACCGGTGCCCGCGTTGGGTAGCGCAAACGATTTGAGGGCCGTTGAACTTTGCCGCACATAGTCAATCGGCGAGGCTTCCAGATACGCCGCTGGCGCCACAGTGGGCGGGCCACCAAACAATTCATCGAGCGCGTTGTATTCCAGCGCATCAGGCTTGTATCCCTGCTTGGTCCAAACCCACCAGTTGGCCATGCTGTAGACGCCATAGGCTGGTACGACCGCTCTGAGCTTCGTGCTCTGGTCGGCATGGGCGTCAGCGGGGTAACGCCTGGCAAAGGCCGGCCAGTCTTGTGTGAGCGCAAGCATGGCCGAGAGTTCGCCGCCAGCGGAGTCACCGCCTGCGCCAATGCGCTCGGGGTCTATGCCCAGCGCGGCTGCGTTCCCGCGCAGGTACTGCAAGGCAGCCTTGCAATCGAGCAGGGCTTTGGGCCAGTTGGATTCACCGGGTTTGGAGAGGCGGTAGTCGACCGAAAACACCACGTAGCCGCGCTCGGCCAAGGAGGGTCCCCAGCTCGCGTTGTAGGCCGCCTTGGAGCCTACCTTCCACGCGCCGCCGTGAATGAGAAGCATGGCCGGGTGAGACCCGCTGCCGGCCGGTTGGTAAAGGTCGCCGAGTAGCGCTACACCATCATGCGTAGCGTAGAGGACGTCTTTGGTGATAGTGATGCCTGCGCCGAGCGCCTCACCCGCGGTGAGAACCAGCGCGGCGAGCAGCGCCACGAATCGTAAGGGTCGCATTTACATGTCTCCTGTCAGGTAGGGCGAGGTCAATAGCAATTGCTGCCTTCAGGCCTTTCACCTTACATACTGCCACGAAGTGTCTCAACCATCTGGACAACTGGGACAATGCCGAGGCGTTCGCGCTGCCCGAGGTGGCGCGCAAGACGCTCGCTCAGGGTCTGCAAGGGCGGGTGGCGGTATCGCACATCCCATCACTTGCCTGCGTGAGCGATAGCGCGGCAGCCGACACGCTTCATGCGCTTGCCCGACTATGGCATTGACTGCGCACATGCAGCCAATCTGATGGTGCTCGATGCCTTGAGCGTGCCCGATGCGACTCTGCTGCAGGCGCCACGACTCGCTGTGTACCGTGCCGACCGACAGGTAGCCGGCACTATCGGTGCACCTGTTACGGCCTAGACCATCACCTCAAATTGACCCCATGGGCTGGCTTCGATGCAATAAATTGCTTGATATTCATAGCCATAACCCGTTGCCCACCCCCCTGCAAAACACACCGTTTCAACGCAGCACGCGCCATAGGAATCAAACGCTTGCGAACGGGTTTCACAAGGGTCATTTTGCTAATGTCATCGAACGCGTAACGTCATCCAGCAACTTGATGAAATTCCGTTTTGGCTTGAACTGCAATCGCAGCTCGGCCAGGTAGTCGCCGTACTGCGATAGCTTTTTCTGCGTCTTCATCAGATCACCGACCCGGCGGACCAGCCGCACACCTTCCTCATAGGCCGAGTTTTTCGTCTCCTCGACGATGGCCGGAATCACTCGCCGGTACAAGCTGATCGCATCGTCAGCGCGATCCTTTTCGAGCTTCCCGGCCAGTGTGATCAACAAGCTGCGATCGCACATACCTTGGTGAGCGGCTGTCCAGGCAGCATCCAGATCAATTTCCCACAAGGCAATCGACAGCCGCAGGCTGTAATTGGGCGTCGATGGCCTGGGCTTCCAGCGACTGGTCGATGTGGCCTCTTTGGTAATCGTCTGGCCGAGCAAGGCCAGTGCGCGTTCGCGCTGAACCGGCCAGATGCCCAGCTTGCCGGCGACCTCGTGCAATTTCTTGTACGGTTCCAGCCCGGGGCGTTCCTCGAACTGGATCCAAGTCAATTGCAAGGCCTCGTCGTTGCGCTTGCGCTTCAGATAGGCGGTAACGAGGAAGTCACGCAGGCCGTCATGCGGACGATCTGGAAAGGCCTTCAGGCCGCGCTCGGCCCAGTCCAGTGCTTCGTCGTGGCGCTTCGCCGTGTCCAGAATTTCAGCGATGCCGAGGTAACGGTAGCTGGAGGAAAGATCCTTGGCCTTGATCGCCACCAGTTCATCAACATCGCCGTTGGCCTCGGCCAGACGCTCCATGATCCGGGTGATCGCCGAGCGATGGGCGTCATAGCCTTTGTCGTCAGAACGCGGTTTGATTTTCTGCCATTCCGCTTCGGCCAGATCCCGGTAGCGCTGCAAGCCTTTCTTGCCAAGGGGCGCCCGGTAGGTGGCGGCGTCAAAACTGCTCAAGCCGAAGGGCAAGGAGGCTTCAAAACGGAACAGTCGTTCCGCGAGTGCCACTGGATCTGGTTTGGCAAGGGTGCAGGCCTTGAGGTGCAACTCACCAAGGCGACGGACGATGCCACCGATTTCGCCGTTGGAGTCATCGACCTGCTCCATGACGTTCTCGATTTTCTCGATCGCATGCTCGGCGAGCCCGACCAGCATGGCTGCCGAATCCGGCTGAAGAAGCTCGGACAGGGAATCGGCGACCTGATCGATATCTCCGGCATAGGTGCCGACCTCGCGCCAGTCGATGAAGCCACGAGTCTGCACGGCATCGTCAATTGCACGTCGGAATGCCTTTTCGGCATTGCCGCCGCCGTGTGTCCGTTCCGCCTTGAGCAGGAGCGACTGGAAGAGCCGGTCGTCGCGTTGTGCGACGTCCAGTAAGACCTCGATCAAGGATTCGCTGGTCTGGGTTTCCAGATACTGCCGGATGTCTTTCCATGGATTGCGGCGCTTGGCCTTGGCAGATTTTCTGCCGGGGCCATCGCTGGACGGCGATGCCGATCCGTGTTCGTTGAGCCACGCCAGTCCGACGGCGACGCAGTGCTTACAGAAATAACCGTCGCCAGCGCGCGGGCAGCTGCAGTCACCGGCAAGTTCCCCATCCTCGTTCCGGAGTTCTACCTGATAGGTCTCGGTGCCCTCGACTTTGGCGAACACCCTGTTTCCTTGCACCCGCAGTCGCCCGACGGCACCGACGGCGAAATACTCTTCGCCGCGCTGGAAGGCAGTGCCGCCGGCCAGAGCTTCGAGCGCGTTACGATTGATGAGCGTTGCCAGCACCGCTATTACCCGCTTTATTACACTCTTTCACGCTAATTACCTCTTTTGCCAGAGCGCGCCAGGGCCACGGCCGATGCAGTCGACTGTCTGCCCCTTCTGCGCATTCAGAACACGCCGAATCATGTCGCGGCACCCTTGTCTGCGAGGGAATCAAAAAGCCCTACCTGCTTGCAGGCGTCGAGAAACGACTTCTTTAGAAAATTGCATTCCGCATAAGGTTGGCTCGCTGCCTGCCGCGCCAACGTGCCAAGAAAATCCGCAGGAGTCTTGCCGTCTTCCTGCCATTCGTCGAAAACTTGCGTCAGCCAATACTTGCCATCGTTTTCTGCGCAGAACTTGGCCCTGAATCTCTGTTCAATGCCATGTTGAGTGCCCTCAGCGGCGGCGCGCGGCAATAGGGCTGTCGCGCGCACGCCGGTTCGCGCGTCGTGCTCAGGCCGCAGTGAGCTTCGCGTACTCGAGCGCGAGCCATTTCAGGCCGTGCGCACCGCCAAAATTGATTCTCACCCGGGCGTCGGCGCCGCTGCCTTCAGCATCCACAATGATGCCGTCACCAAACTTTGGATGCGAGACATTCTGACCAATGCGAAACGGCATCGATTGCGATTTGGCGCTCGCCTGGCGTGGCGCTGGCGCACTCGCCAACCCTGACCAGTGACTGTCATTGCCCGTCGGACTGTCCTGACGCTTCAAGCTTGGGGTGAGCCATTTCATGAGGCTGCGCGGCAGTTCATCAAAGAAACGCGAGGCCATGTTGTAGCGGGTCTGCCCATGCAGCATGCGCGACTGGGCAAACGACAGGTACAGCCGCGTGCGCGCCCGCGTGATCGCCACATACATCAGGCGCCGCTCTTCTTCCAGACCCTCGTCCTCGTTCAGACTGTTCTCGTGCGGGAACAGCCCCTCTTCCAGTCCTGTGATGAACACGGCATGGAATTCCAGCCCCTTGGCCGAATGCGCGGTCATCATCTGCACCGCTTCGCTGCCTTCACCTGCCTGGTTCTCACCGGATTCGAGCGAGGCATGCGCGAGAAATGCAGCCAGCGGGTCTTGTGGCTCATCAAGCACCGGATCGGCGCCACTCACTGCGCTGTCGGGATCGATCGGCAAATCAACCATGGCATACGCAGGTGCTCCCGCCAACCCTTCTTCCTGCACGAACGCGGCCGCCGCATTGACCAGTTCTTCCAGATTCTCGACCCGGTCGGCGCCTTCGCGTTCGGTTTTGTAGTGGGCGATCAGGCCGCTTTTCTGTACTACCAGTTCGACGACTTCGGGCAGCGGCAGCCCGGCCGCCTCCTCACGCATGGATTCGATCAGACGGGCAAAGCCACCCAGGGCGCCACCGGCCTTGCCCACCACCTTCGGTATCGCCGCCCACAAGCTGCAACGCGCGGCGGCCGCGGTGTCCTGCAATAACTCAAGGGCACGGGCACCGACGCCGCGCGTCGGAAAATTGACCACGCGCAGCAGTGCTGCATCATCGTCCGGATTGGCGGCCAGGCGCAGATAGGCGAGCGCGTGCTTGACTTCCAGTCGCTCGAAAAAGCGCAGTCCGCCATAGACCCGGTAAGCAATGCCGGCCGAGAACAAGGCATGTTCCAGTACCCGCGATTGCGCGTTGGACCGATAGAGCAGCGCGATATCGCTGCGCGAGAGACCATCGCGCACCAACGCCTGTACTTCTTCAATCATCCAGGCGGCTTCTTCACCATCACTGCGTGCCTCGAACACGCGCAGCGGTTCACCGTCACCGGCATCGGTCCAGAGATTCTTTCCCAGTCGATTGCGATTGCTCGCAATCAGCGTATTGGCCGCTTTGAGAATGTTGCCGTGCGAACGGTAGTTCTGTTCAAGCCGGATCAGATTGGTGACTTTGTAGTCGCGCTCAAAGTCGGCCATATTGCCCACATTGGCGCCGCGAAAGCGGTAGATCGACTGGTCATCATCACCCACAGCAAAGAGCGCCGTAGTCGGCGAACACAGCATTTGCAACCAGCGGTATTGCAGCCGGTTGGTGTCCTGGAACTCATCGACCAGGACATGGCGAAAGCGTGCCTGGTAATGCTCACGGATCGGTTGATGGCGCGACAGCAGCTCGTATGAGCGCAACAGCAGCTCGGCAAAATCAACGGTGCCTTCTTTCTGGCACAGCTCGTCGTAGGCCGCGTAGAACTCGGCATATCGCCGACTGAATTCATCATGCACTTCAGCCTGATGGGCGCGGCGTCCTTCGTCTTTTTGGCTGTTGATGAAGTACTGCACCTGACGCGGTGGATAACGATCCTCATCGGCGTGCATGCTTTTCATGACGCGCTTGACCACGGCAAGCTGATCCTGCGAATCGAGAATGGTGAACGTTTGTGGCAGACCCGCATCACGATGATGGGCACGCAACAGTCGATTGCACAGGCCGTGAAACGTACCGATCCACATCCCGCGCAAGTTCACCGGCACCATCGCCGAGAGCCGCGTGAGCATTTCGCGCGCAGCCTTGTTGGTGAAGGTCACCGCCAGTAGCGAATGCGGCCCGACATTGCCCGTCTGAATCAGCCAGGCGATGCGCGTGGTGAGCACGCGGGTCTTGCCCGAACCGGCACCGGCGAGCACCAGGGCGTGTTGCGCGGGCAGCGTGACCGCCGCCAGTTGTTCGGGATTGAGGTCTTTCAGCAGATCGGGCATGGTCTACCCATGCCCGCAAGCGGGCGCATCGAAATACGATTCAAGTGAGGGTGCTCAGGTCGACATTCGGTGGGGATGCTCAAGTCAAGGATAGGTAAAACCCCTCAGCTTGATGCGAGGTGCGCGTCACGCCGCTGGAACAGATTTTCATCGGCGTAGCCCATGGTCTCAGGTTTGCCGCGGCCGATCATCACCTGAAAATACACCGGTTCAAGGCTCTCGTTGATATAGCCATGGATCACCCCGGCCGGGCAGGTAATGCAATCCCACTGGCCCAGTCGTACCTCACGCCGATCACCGTGTTCATCCTCGACGAACACGGTAAGAGCGCCCTGCAACACGAAAAAGGTTTCTTCGACCTCGTGGGTATGCGCGGCGTTGCCTTGTCCGGGCTCGACATACATGATCGACAAGGTATGTGCCTTGGCCGGAATTACCGAAGGATCGGTGTGCTTGCCCGAGCCACCAGCACCGATGAAGCGGTGCTGGGCGCGCTTGAACCCTTCGATTTTGGCATCCTCGAAAGCATACCAATCGGGCTTTTTGTCGCGAAACCGCCCAACATAGCGCGCGACCACTTGATCCAGGGACAAATTCGCCACCTCGGGTGGCATCGGGTGACGGGCGGTGGCCATGGTGTGATCTCCTCAAGGTTGCGGTGCGATACCGCAGGGACAGGCTTCAGTCTAACTCAGCGCCGTCAGGCAAATCGTTGCGACAAATCAGATGGCCGTCGCTTGCCGGATTTGCCGGCAGGTCGATGCCGTCCTCGGGTGCCCGCCCGAGGGCGCTACAATCGACATTCAACAGTGAATTTTGAGAGCGACATGCCACGTGCGGCCAACGTCCTGCAGCGCAGATCGAGCAACCCGTATCTCCTGCTGCGAAAATTGACGAGCCTTGCCCTGCTGAGCGCTCTTCTCGCCGGTTGCCTGACATCGCTTGCTCGTGCCCAGACCTGGCCTGCCCACGGCCTGCGCATCGTGGTGTCGCTCTCGCCTGGCTCGAGTTCTGACATTACCGCGCGCCTGGTGGCCGATGGACTGTCGCGTTTGCTGGGACAAACAGTCGTGGTTGAGAACCGCCCGGGTGCCGGTGGACGGGTGGCCGGTGAGTATGTGTCGCGCGCGGCGCCGGATGGCTACACGATGCTGCTTGCCTCCATTGCCACCCACGGCATCAATCCGGCTATCACAAAAAATCTTGGATACGATCCGATTCGTGATTTCACACCGATCATTGCGCTGGCGTCGAGCCCCAATGCGCTGGTGATTACCCCGTCGATTCCTGCGAACAATCTGAGCGAATTCATTGCCTGGCTGCGCGCCCAGCCGGCGGGTTCAGTCAACTACTCATCGGGCGGTGAAGGCACTTCAATGCACCTCGCCGCAGAAATGTTCAACACGATGATCGGCGTGAAAACCGAGCACGTGCCGTTCAAGGGCACACCGGAAGGACTCACCGCGGTGATGACCGGTCAAACGGCATTCATGTTTCCCAATTCACCCAATGCAGTGCCGCTGGCCAAGGGCGGCAAGGTTCGCCTGATCGCGGCGACATCGCTCAAGCGAGCCTCGTGGATGCCTGATGTACCAACCATGGCTGAATCGGGTCTGCCTGGCTACGAGATGGTGGCCTGGTTCGGCTTGGTGGCGCCGGCCGGTGTGCCGACGCCGATCGTCGATCGTCTGTCGGTCGAACTGCGCAAAGTCCTGACCCTGCCGTCGGTAAAGGAAGGGCTGACGAGTCAGGGGCTCGATGTCATGGGAGGCACCCCGCAAGCGTTGGGTGCTCTGATAGCTAGCGAGATCGACAAATGGACCAAGGTCGCCAGGGCGGCCGGCATGCAAATTCAATAACCCTGGGCCTTGTCCGTCGCTTAGGGCAGGTAAGACATGCCCAACGGAGCATTCATACCCAATACGCCAGAGGCGTTGTCCATCTGGCACTACGGAGCAGAACAACGTGCCCACCCAAGCTCAACCACTTGTGCTCGTGCCCTTTATTGATGGGGTGGCGGACACGCCATCGAGTAGCGGGGCCCAGATTGCCTTGGTATCTCCCAATCGTGGCGAGACCTATGCCCTGATGCTCGACACGCCGGCCGGGCAGGTGCAGGCAGCAGTCGCAAGCGCTCAGCGCGCCTACCTGGCGCATCGTCGTGTCGCCCTGGCCCAGCGTGCCGCCTGGTTGCATGCAGCAGCGGCCGCATTGGAGGCGGCGGTTCCCGAACTGGTTGAAATGTTGATTGCCGATATCGGCAAGCCGCGCCGTGCTGCCCAATTCGAGGCGCAGCGTTCAGCCGCATTTCTGCGCATGACCGCGGCCCAGGTGCTGGTGCTGGGCGGGGAAACGGTGCCGGTGGATGCGGCCGCCAATGGTGCGGGCCGGGTCGGCTTCACGCGGCGCGTGCCCTATGGGGTCGTGGCAGCGGTCACGCCCTTCAACGCACCGATCAATCTGTTGGTGCAGAAAGTGGGACCGGCGCTCGCGGTCGGTAACGCTGTGGTTGTGAAACCTCATCCGACCGGTGCCCGCATCGCCTTGCGCGTGGCAGCGCTATTTGCCCAGGCCGGGCTGCCAGCAGGGCTTTTTAACGTGGTGACAGGCGATCGCGAGCCGGCGCGCTTGCTCGTGTCTGATCCCAACGTCGCTGCCGTTACGTTCACCGGTGGCACATTGGCAGGCGATGCACTGGTGCGTGCTGCCGGCGCAAAAAAGTTTGTGGCCGAACTCGGGTCCAACGCCGCCAATATCGTATTGGCCGATGCCGATATCGCCGATGCGGCCAAGCGCATCGCCAGTGCCGCGTTTGAAGCAAGCGGCCAGCAATGTATCTCGGCGCAACGCGTGATTGTCGAGGCACCGGTGTACGAGGCTTTCCTTGCTGCATTCGTCAATGCGGCGCGCGTACTTCGAGTCGGCGAGGCGGCCGATGACACAACCGATGTCGGTCCGATGATCTCAAGCGCGGCGGCAGACCGGGTGATGGGCATGATCGCGGAGGCCATCGCCCAGGGCGGCCGCTATGCGCTGGAACCCACACGTCGCGATTGCATCGTGTCCCCCGGCATCGTGGTCGATGTGCCGCGGCGTGCGCAGATGTGGTGCGATGAGGCGTTTGGTCCGGTGGCGATTGTCGAGCGGGCGGCCTCGGTCGACGAAGCGCTTGCGCTGGCCAATGATTCGCCCTTTGGTTTGCAAGGTGCGCTGTTTACAGCAAGCCTTGCCAGCGCGATGCGCTTTTCTGAGGAATTTGATGTCGGCTCGCTGTGGGTGAACGAGGCGAGCCGGTTCCGGCTCGACATGTACCCGTTCGGCGGCGTGAAGCGCTCAGGCTTTGGTCGCGAGGGCGTGCGCTACGCGCTTGAGGAAATGTCGCAGCTCAAATTCACAGGCATCCGATTCCAGTAGCGGTGCGTTGGCGCTTTACATTCACCTGGTAACTGCTCAACGTTCGATAGTTTCCTCAGAGCGTTTGCATCAGTTTCGTTCCGTTTCCACAGCGCGTGCGACATGGATTTCGACTTCGTTTCGCTTCCTCCTTTCACGACGGCATAGTGCAAACCTTGTCTGACTGATCACCCTGAGAGTTCAACCTATGAGTCAAGCTCCGGATATTCCGCAGTCCCTCCGCGATTTGATGGCCGAGATCGGCCCCAAATGGGCTACCAATACCACCGGTCACATCAAAATGATGATCGAGGGATTCAGCGCCCTGCATGCAGGCACGGCCCACGATGATCTGGAGGAAATCTATGACATCGCCTACGCTCAGGATGACCCGCGGCAAGTGCTGGATGTGGTGCGTCAGCCTGGCGCAAGCGGGCAGCCGATGATGTTGTTTTTTCACGGTGGTGCTTTCACCGACGGGCAGAAAAATCGCACGCCCCAGATCCACGGCAACATCGTGCGCTACTGCGCGCGACACGGCATCGTCGGCGTCAACGTGGAATATCGACCGGCGCCCGCGTGGACTTACCCGACCGGCTCGATTGACGTCGGTCTCGCCGTGCAATGGGCCAAGGCCAACGCCGGGCGCTTCGGTGCCGATCCTGCGCGCCTGTACATCTGCGGCAGTTCAGCCGGCGCGGCGCACACCGGGTCGTATGCCTATGACAAGCGTTTGCATCCCGCCGCGGGGCCTGGCATTGCCGGCCACATCGTCATCTCGGGTCGGATGCGTGCCGACAATCGAGCGGACAATCCCAATGCGCGACGGGTCGAGGCCTATTACGGCACCGATGCCAGCCGATTCGAGGACGTCTCGCCGGTATCGCATGCTGGCGCCGACAGCGTGCCTACCTTCATTGCCATCGCTGAATACGAGAATCCGCTGATCGATGTGTACTGCACCGAGCTCGCCTATCGCCTGGCGCTCGCCAAAGGACACACGCCGCGATTCCTGCGACTTGCCGGGCATAACCATGCCTCGATTCATGCCCATATCGGCACCAGCGAGGATCGCCTGGGCAGCGAACTGGTTGAATTCATCCATACCGGTCGCTAAGCCGAAGTTCCGGGCGGGACGGGCACGGGGGCCGCATTTTTCCGAGCTATCTACAGATCACCGATCTGCACAGTCAGCAACATCGGCAGCCCTGCCTCCTGGCAGTCTGACAGTTGTCGATCTGCACTCGGCGCGTCGGCTAGCCGGCGCTGGGCGCAATCGCGTCGATATCGGTCACCACATCGACCACGACCGGTCGATCGGCTGAATAGGCCGTGCGTAGTGCTGAGCCCAATTCCGAGGGGTGCTCGACACGCAGCCCGAGTGCACCGATCTCGCTCGCGACGCGCGCAAAATTGGTCTTGGTGTAGGTCCACAATTCGCGCGCCTTCGCGGTCTGCTCACCGCCGTAGGCGCGATCAAATCCGCGCTTGGACTGGTTGCCACCGCCATTGTTGTTGACCACGGTTACCGTGTTGATGCCCCAGCGTACCGCGGTCTCCAATTCGCCAATGTGGTACCAAAAGCCGGCATCTCCGGTGAAAACCACGACAGGACGCTGCGGCGCCGCACATTTGGCCCCAAGGCCGGCCGGAAATGCCCAGCCCAGGTGGCCGCCGCTGCGCAGGTAGTCCTGCTGCGGATTGCGCAAATCAAAAAGACCGCCCATCCACATGCCGGCATGCCCCGTATCGACGACGATGATCGCATCATCTGGTACGTTAGCTGACAATTCGCTGCAAATGCGCTCAGGACGAATCGGAACCGCATCGGAATGGAGTATGTCGCGAAAACTGTCCTGCCAGGTCCGGCAGATCTGCTGCGCATGGCTCACCCAAGGTGCGTGCCGTGCCGCGCTGCCAGGTGGTATCAGCGCGAGCAAGCACGCGAGAGTGACTTTGGCATCGCCCAAAACGGCGGCCTTTAGCGGGTAGTTGCGGCCGAGCATTTCCGGGTCGATGTCGATCTGTACTACCGGTGTCCCGACTTTGGGCACCTGCCAGACATGGGTGGTCATGCCGCCCGCCTCGGTGCCGATAAAGCACACCAGATCGGCCTCGCGCACGACCTGATTGGCACAGGCTCGCGAGTACGACCCGACCACACCGACCGAGAGCGGGTGCTGCGCGACAATGCTGTCCTTGCCATTGAGCGATGTGGCCACTGGGATGCCGAGGGCAACGGCCACGGCGACCAGTTCAGCGGCGGCCCCTGACGCCCGTACACCGCCCCCCGCGACAATCACCGGGCGTTCGGCTGAGAGCAGCAGACCGAGCACCTGGCGCAGATCGGCCTCATCGGGAAGGGGGCGGAAGGGCGGCACCTGAGCGAAGCGAAGATCGCAATCTGCGCTCATTTCGGCCTCTTCCTGATCGATCTGCCCTTCATTTCCACGAAATTGCAGGTGAACCGGGCCGGGTGCGCCGGACGTTGCGACGCGAAACGCCTGGCGCACCATGTCAGGGAAACGATCAACCGAATCCACTGTGGCGTTCATCTTGGTGACCGGCGCGAAGGCTGGCAGGTCATCGACTTCCTGGTACAGCTTGCGGAAATTGGTGCGACCATCGCGCCCGCCGGTGAAGGCGATCACCGGTGAGTGGGCGAGCCACGCGTCGCGCAGGCCGGCTGCCAGATTGAGCGCGCCAACGACCTGGGCCATGCAAATGCCCGGACGCCGGGCGGTGCGGGCGTAGCCATCGGCCATGTAGGCGGCAGCCTTTTCGCCATGACAGTGAATTCGCGCGATGTCAGTGCGACGTTCCATCTCGGCGAACGTGCGGCGCAACACGGCCGGCACCATGAACACATGGGACACGCCATAGGTCTTGAGCATGTCCGCCAGAACTTGCGCGCCGGTTGTTTTTCCCATGGCGAGCTCGAACGGCGGAAACGTCAGGCCTTGGCGCCGGACTCGCGCAGCCGTTTTGCGGCTTCCAGCGCCGCGGCGACGATGTTTTGATAACCAGTGCAGCGGCACAGATGACCGGAGAGCACTTCGCGCACTTTCTGCTCAGACGGTGACAGGTCTTCGCGCAGCATTTCGGTGAGTGACATCAGCACGCCCGGCGTGCAATAGCCACACTGCAGGCCGTGCAGATCCCAGAAGGATTCCTGCAAGGTGTTCAATTTGCCATCCACTGCCAAGCCTTCGACCGTTTCGATCCTGGCACCGTCGGCTTGCGCAGCGAACATCAGGCACCCGCGCATGCTGATGCCATCGACCAGTACCGTGCAGGCCCCGCATACGCCATGCTCGCAGCCGACATGTGATCCGGTCAGTCCGAGATCGTGACGGATGAAATCCACCAGATTGACGCGACTCTCAACCTCGCGCTCATAGTCCTTGCCGTTGACAGTGAGGCGTATGCGTTTGGTGTCCATGAAGGTGATCCTGGCGCTTTGCGATGAAGTGAGGGGGGTCGGCAGGTGTTCTGTACAGCGGCTCAATGGGCTTGCGCCACGGCGCGCTCATGGGCGAGCTTGAGCGCGCGACCGGAGAGCGTCTTGGCCAGATGCTGGCGATACCAGGCGGGGTAGGTGGGGTCTTCGAGCGCATCGATCTTGCCGCATTCGGCCGCCGCTGCCGCAAAGGCCTCCGACCCGGCCTTGGCGCCAATGAGGCAGGCTTCGGCCGCGCTCACGCGCAGGGGCACCGGACCGACACCGCCCAGCGCGACAACCGCCCGAGTGATGCCGCCGTTACCGTCGACATCCAGCAGGATGGCAGCCGAGGCGATCGCAAAATCACCGTGCCGGCGCGCAAATTCGATGAAGGCGTGGCCATAGCGGCCGGTCCAGGGGCGAATCCGGATCGCCGTGAGAATCTCCGTTTCAGCCAGGGCGGTGGTCATCATCCCTTGTGCGAACTCGGCCATGGCGATCGTGCGCGAACCCGACGGACTGATCACTTCGAGCTGGGCATCCATCGCCATGCAAATGGTCGGCAGTTCGGCCGAGGGGTCAAGATGGCACAGGCTGCCGCCGATCGTGCCCCGATTGCGGGTCTGGCGGTGGCCCAGTTGCAGCACCGCTTCGGCCATGAGCGGTAATTTGGCTGTGATCAGCGACGAGAACTCGATGTCGCGCTGGCGCGTCATGGCACCGAACACGACCTCGTCGCCTTGCTCGCGGATGCCACGCAGATCGGCAATCTTGCCCAGATCGACCAGGTGATCGGGCGAGGCCAGACGAAAGTTGAGCATGGGCACCAGTGACTGGCCACCGGCGAGCACCCGCGCATTCTCAAGCTCGGTGAGCAATTGCACTGCCTCGCTCACCGAGCTGGGGCTGTGGTAGGTAAAGGGCGCGGGTTTCATCGGCGTGTCGTCCGGGTGCTTGCCGTACTAGACTTTGGACAGGTCCAGTGTGGCGGGGTGGAAGAGCTCCTCGGGGCGCACGCGGCGCACCGACAGGCCCTGCTCGAAATGGTAACGGGTAAATGCCTCAAGAACATGGCGATTGGCAGCGAGCCCGTAGGGCCAGTAATCGTCGCCCATCAGTGCGCGGGTGGCATTGAATTCATTGACACCCCAGGGCAGGCTGTTGAACAGGTGGCCGATTTGCCCGAGTTCATACCACGCCTGTTCTTTTGCGCGCAGGAACGCCTTGTAGACATTAACCGCCAGCCAGGGGTGTTGCTCGACCAGGCTGCGCCGGATGCCGATCACATGCATGATCGGGAAAATCCGGGTGCGCTCGAAGTAGGCCTGCTCGACACTCTTGAAGTCAGGAAACATGCGCACGACCTGCGGTGATCCATCGGCTCCGGGCAGACCCAGGCAGGAGGGGGCGCGCGCGCCGATCATGCCATCGAGCTCGCCGCTCGCAAGCATCTGCGACACCGAGCGGTCATGCGGGATGGATTGCAAATCGATCGAGGGGGGCAGCTTGATCGGGGTGCGTTCATCGCGACCCGGCTCTTCCTGCCCGCCCTGGCGCCAGTGCACGTCAGTGGCGGCGACGCCAAAATCATCCTGCAACACGCCGCGAATCCACACATTGGCAGTGATCTGGTACTCCGGCAGTCCGATCGTCTTGCCTTTCAGGTCGGCCGGTGTGCGTATGCCGCGATCGCTGCGAATATAGATGCCGGAATGGCGAAACAGCCGCGACACGAAGGCCGGTATCGCCACGTAGGGATTGTCGCCGCGTGAGACCTGTAGCGTGTAGGACGACAGCGACAGCTCGGAGACGTCGAATTCCTGGAACTTGAAGGCGCGGTGAAACGCCTCTTCCGGCTCGATGGCGGTGCAGGCGACTTCGCACCCGTCGATGGCGGCGCGCCCATCGAAAATAGCCTTGGTGCGGTCGTAGTCGCAGCAGGCCAGACTGATCTGGAGTTTTTTGCTCATGGTGTCTGGGATTCTAGCCCAGCCGGCGGCATCTTCGGCGCGGTCTGTCGTGCCGGCCCGAGAAAGGCGAATGCGAGATTGGAAAAGCACAGATACCAGCCGAGCACATGGATATCGGTTGGAAACGGCTGGTCATAGGCGACATGGGCGATCCAGGCCACCACGACACTCGACAGGACTTGTACGACACCCAGCACGGCGGCAAACACCCGTACCAGGCCGACCAGTTCACCGCCTTTGCGATACAGCACATAGAGCACGATCTGCACCACCACCAGCACCGCTGCGCCGAGCGGAATCCGGTTGATGCGCAGCTTGGTGGGATCGACTTCTGACAGGCCATGCACCGTCTGCCAGGAGAACCACAGGATTGCGATCACGATCGAGAGCGTGAAATTGAAGGTGAACACGCGACGCAGCGATTGAAGCATGTCAGTGCGGGTCTGTCCGGTTGAGGCGGCTGGATCGGGATTGTTCGGTCAGGACGGTCGGATCAAGGTGGGGGCGCTGCAATGGCCGCCGCTATAATGACGGCATGACCGAGACCCTATCCCCCCATTATCGCCCTGAAAGCATCGAACGCGCTGCTCAGGAGCACTGGACCGCCTCGCGCGCCTTCAACGTAACAGAGGATCGCAGCCGGCCGAAGTATTACTGCCTGTCGATGTTCCCCTATCCCAGCGGCAAGCTGCATATGGGGCACGTGCGCAACTACACCATTGGTGATGTGCTGTCGCGCTGGCATCGCATGCGTGGATTCAACGTGTTGCAGCCGATGGGTTGGGACGCGTTTGGTCTGCCAGCGGAGAACGCCGCCATGGCCAATGGCGTGCCACCGGCGCGCTGGACCTATGACAATATCGCCTACATGAAAAAGCAGCTCCAGTCGCTTGGCTTTGCCATTGACTGGGAGCGCGAACTGGCCACCTGCCGCCCGGAGTATTACCGCTGGAATCAGTGGTTGTTTCTGCGCATGCTCGAGCGCGGCATCGTCTACCGCAAGACCGGAGTGGTCAATTGGGACCCGATCGATCAGACGGTGCTTGCCAATGAGCAGGTGATCGAAGGACGCGGTTGGCGCACCGGCGCGGTCATCGAGAAGCGCGAGATCCCCATGTATTACATGCGCATCACCGGCTATGCGCAGGAGCTGCTCGACGATCTGGAAACCCTGCCGGGTTGGCCCGAACGGGTCAAGACGATGCAGGCCAACTGGATCGGTCGCAGCGAAGGGGTGAATTTTGGCTTTCCCTACACGCTGGCGGGCGAGCAAAAGCTGTTGCGTGTGTTCACCACCCGCGCGGACACGATCATGGGGGTGACCTTCTGCGCCGTTGCCGCCGAGCATCCGCTGGCGCTGCATGCGGCGGCCAGTGACCCGGCGGTCGCTGCTTTCATCGAAGAATGTCGCCGCGGCAGTGTCATGGAAGCCGACATGGCTACCATGGAGAAAAAAGGCATCCCGACCGGGATGAATGTCGCTCACCCACTCACTGGCGAGCCGGTGCCGGTGTGGGTCGGTAACTATGTCCTGATGGGCTATGGCGAAGGTGCGGTGATGGGCGTGCCTGCGCATGATGAGCGCGATTTTGCGTTTGCCAAGAAATACGATCTGCCGATCACCCAGGTGGTTGCGGTTGAGGGCAAGAACTACAGCGTGGAAGCCTGGCAGGACTGGTACGGCGACAAGAGCTCTGGCACTTGCGTGAATTCGGGGTCGTATGACGGCCTTGGCTATAGCGCGGCCGTTGATGCGATCGCGGCCGATCTGGCCGCCTGTGGACTTGGCGAGAAGCAGGTCAATTGGCGTCTGCGCGATTGGGGTATTTCGCGCCAGCGCTATTGGGGCACGCCGATTCCCCTCATTCACTGCGCGTCATGTGGTGATGTGCCGGTGCCCGAGGAACAACTACCGGTAGTACTGCCCGAGGATCTGGTGCCCGACGGCGCGGGTAATCCGCTCGGCCGCTCGAGCGCGTTTCTGTCGTGCGTCTGTCCGCGCTGTGGCGAGCCGGCTCGCCGCGAGACCGACACCATGGACACCTTTGTCGACTCGTCCTGGTATTACGCGCGCTATGCCTCGCCCGATCAGACCGGGTCGATGATTGATGAACGCGCTGACTACTGGATGCCCGTTGATCAGTACATCGGCGGGATCGAGCATGCGATCCTGCACCTGCTCTATTCGCGCTTCTGGACCAAAGTGATGCGCGATGTCGGCCTTAGCCGCCAGTCAGAGCCGTTCACCAATTTGCTCACCCAGGGCATGGTGTTGAACGACATTTATCTGCGTCGCGCAGAGAACGGGCGCATCACCTACTTCAATCCGGTCGATGTCGAAGCGGTCTTTGATGAAGAGGGTAAGCCCGCCGGTGCGGTTGCCAAGGCCGACCGTCAGCCGGTAGAGTCGATGGGCATCGGCACGATGTCGAAATCGAAAAATAACGGGGTCGATCCGCAGGCCCTGATCGAGAAATATGGCGCTGACACAGCGCGGTTTTTCATGATGTTCACCAGTCCGCCTGAGCAGACGCTGGAATGGTCCGACTCGGGGGTTGAAGGCTCGTCGCGCTATCTGCGTCGACTGTGGGCGTTTGCGCATGTGTATTCAGGCGACAACGCAAGCGAGCTTGCGGGTGCATCGCATGGCGTGAACGCGCCCAACGCATCGAATGCGCACCCTGCGCTGAATGTGCCGAACACGCTCATTGGGTCGAGTGGGTCAAATGCGCTGACCGGACTGCCTGCCGACATGGCCGCATTGCGCCGCGAGGTGCATTTGAATTTGCGCAAAGCCAATGATGATCTGGCGCGACATCAGTTCAACACCGTCGCCTCCGGGTGCATGAAAATTCTGAATGCCCTTGAGCGGCTGCGCGCGACTGATCCGCAGCGTGCCGCACCGGTGTTGCGCGAAGGGCTGTCCATCCTGTTGCGACTGCAATCACCGATTACCCCGCATATTTCTCATCACCTGTGGCGCTCGCTCGGATTCGGTCAGGACATTCTTGATGCTGGCTGGCCCGAACCCGATCCGGCTGCCCTTGCGCAGGACACGCTGTCCGTGGTGTTGCAGGTCAATGGCAAGTTGCGCGGGCAGATTTCGGTCGCCAGCGATGCAACCGATGAGGCGTATCGGTCGACTGCACTGGCGCATGAGGCTGTCGTCCGTGTCCTCGAAGGACGTCAACCCAAAAAAGTGATTGTTGTGCGCGGTCGACTGGTCAACGTGGTCGCATGATGATGCGCGGCGCCGCAGGTGTCACCTCGCTGCGCGCGCGCGCATTGGCTGCGCGGTTGCCCTCGCTCATCACATCGGTCCTCGCGATTGCTGCTGCACTCGCGCTGAGCGCTTGTGGCTTTGCCCTGCGCGGCACCGCTACCTTGCCCTACGAAAGCGTTGTCATTGAATCGCCGTTGCCAATCAAGGAGGAATTGATTCGCGCCATCGAAGTCGGTACGACCACAAAGGTGCTGCGCAGTGCGCCTTTGCCCAATCCCGACACGCCACCCCAGGTGATCGTTGAACTGATCGGTGAGACGCTGGACAAGACGATACTGAGCTTGAATAGCGTGGGGCAGCCGCGCGAATACCGATTGTTTTATCGACTCTCGTTTCGCGTGCGCGATGACCAGGGCGGTGAGTACATCCCGCCGACCACACTCAGCTTGCATCGCGATCTCACATTCAACCTGCTGGTGGGCGACCTGGAAGAGGGTTTGCTCTATCGAGACATGCGCACCGACATGGTCGGTCAGGTGTTGCGACGAATGCGCGCAGCGAAGCTGCGACCGCGCGAGGATTAGGGCCTGGCGATGGCGCAAGTGCGTGCCGATGCGCTTGAGGCCGCTCTGGTCAAGGGCGTCGCACCGCTCTACATCGTGCATGGCGACGAGCCGTTACTTGCCCTGGAGGCACAGGATGCGATTCGCCGACACGCCAGAGCCGCCGGCTGCAGCGAGCGTGAGGTGTACAGTGCCGAGCGCGGCTTTGACTGGAGCGCCCTTGCCCATGCCGCGGCAGGCATGTCGCTGTTTGCCGATCGCAAGCTGATTGAACTGCGTATTCCGACTGGCAAGCCGGGTACCGACGGTGCCGCGGCCATCATTGCCTATTGCGAGCATCTGGTCACCGAGAATGTCACCCTGGTGTCGTTGCCCCGACTCGGTCGCACTGATCAGTCGGCCGCGTGGTTCCAGGCCCTTGTCGGTTGTGGCGTGCTGGTCGATATCTTTCCGGTCGATCTGGTCCGCCTGCCGCAATGGATTGCCGGACGGCTGCACAAGCAGGGGCAAAGTGCCAGCCCCGAGGCGCTCGCCTTCCTGGTTGAGGCGGTTGAAGGCAATATGCTTGCCGCGCATCAGGAGATCCAGAAGCTGGGCCTGCTGCATCCGCGCGGGCAGCTCGACTTTGCTGCGGTTCGTGATGCGGTCCTCGACGTGTCACGTCACGATGTGTTTCAGTTGGCCGAGGCCATGGTGGCCGGTGACCACGCCCGCGCACTGCGTGTGATCGATAGTTTGCGCGGTGAGGGCGAGGCCCCGGCACGCATCGTCTGGGTACTTGGCGAGGAGCTGCATGCACTGGGCATGGTGCTCGAGGCGAGCCGCAGCGGCCGCTCGGCAAACGACGCGCTGCGCGAGGCGCGGGTCTACGGTCAATCACGTCAGCAAGCACTTACTCGCGCTATGCGCCGTGTTACACAAGAGTCCCATGCAGCAGCGCTGCGGCGGGCTGCGCATTGCGAGCGGGTTGCCAAGGGCGTTGGTGACGGTGACATCTGGCAGGAACTGAGCTTGCTCGCGCTCGCACTGGATTGATCTGGTTCTGAGAAAACAACCAATGGTCGCAAGTGCGCCCTTTGCATCGGATTAGAATCCGATTCGAAGCATTTCTCAACTGACTTTGGAGACCTACATGACGCTGCGCCTCGGCGACATCGCCCCTGACTTCGAGCAGGAATCCAGCGTGGGGAACATCCGCTTTCATGAATGGCTGGGATCGAGCTGGGGGGTGTTGTTTTCCCATCCGGCCGACTTCACCCCGGTCTGCACGACCGAGTTGGGTCTCACCGCCCGGCTGAAAGATCAATTCGCACGACGTAACGTGAAAGTGATTGCCCTCTCGGTTGACCCGGTCGAGTCGCATCAGCGCTGGATTGCCGATATCAACGAAACGCAGGTCACCACGGTGAATTTTCCGATCGTCGCTGATCCGGATCGCAAGGTCGCCCTGCTCTACGACATGATTCATCCGAATGCCAGCGTGACGCAGACCGTGCGCTCGCTGTTTGTCATCGATCCGAACAAGAAGGTGCGTCTCATCATTACCTATCCGGCCAGCACCGGACGCAACTTCGATGAAATCCTGCGGGTGATCGATTCGCTGCAACTCACCGACAGCCATAGTGTGGCCACTCCGGGTAACTGGAAGGACGGCGACGATGTGGTGATCCTGCCGGCCCTGCAGGACCCGGAACTGCTGAAAACCAAGTTCCCGAAAGGCTACAAGGTGGTGCGCCCCTACCTGCGCATGACCCCGCAGCCCAACAAGTGACATAAAATCCCCGCTCGGTCAGGCACCACGCGGGAGCAGCAATGGACATCGTCGAGCACATGCGGGATATCGGCCGGCGCGCGCGCGTCGCCGCCCGGGTGCTCGCGCGCAGCGACACGGCGACCAAGAACGCTGCGCTCGCAGCGATTGCGGCCCAGGTGCGCGCATCTGCCGGGGACATTCTCGCTGCCAATGCACTTGATCTGGAATCAGCGCGCTCAAGCGGTGCCGATGCCGCTTTCATTGACCGACTGACCCTCGATGCGCGCGGGCTTGAGGAGATGGCAGCGGGGGTGGAGCAGGTGGCGGCGCTACCTGACCCGATCGGTCAGATCACCGACTGGAATGATCGTCCGAGCGGCATACGGGTGGGCCGCATGCGCGTGCCACTCGGGGTGATCGGCATCATCTATGAATCGCGGCCCGATGTGACTGCCGATGCGTCGGCGCTGTGCCTTAAATCCGGCAATGCGGCGATTTTGCGTGGCGGGTCAGAAGCGGCACGGTCGAACAAGGCAATCGCCGACTGTGTGCAGCGCGGACTGGCGGTGGCCGGTCTGCCTGCCGATGCCGTGCAACTGGTCGGCACCACCGACCGCGCGGCCGTAGGCGAACTGCTGCGGATGAATGAGTTTGTCGACATCATCATCCCGCGTGGTGGCAAATCGCTGATCGAACGCATCATGGCCGAATCCCGCATTCCGATGATCAAACATCTGGACGGCGTCTGCCATGTCTTTATTGACCGCGATGCCGATCTGGACAAGGCTATCCGCATTGCCGATAACGCGAAGACGCAACGGTTCGGCACCTGCAACACCATGGAGACCCTGCTCGTCGACGCGCCGATTGCCGCGCGGGTGCTACCGCCCCTTGCGGCGATCTACCGTGACAAGGGCGTTGAACTGCGCGGCGATGAAAAGGCCCGTGCCGTGATTCCGCAGATGGCACCGGCGAGCGAGGTCGACTGGGCAACCGAGTATCTGGCGCCGATTCTGGCGGTACGCGTTGTCGAAGGCGTCGATCAGGCAATTGAACATATCGCCCGCTATGGATCGGCACACACCGATGCCATCGTCACCGAGAATCGGGCGCGCGCAGATCGTTTCCTGCGCGAAGTCGATTCCAGTTCGGTGATGGTCAATGCCTCGACGCGATTTGCTGACGGGTTTGAATATGGCCTGGGCGCCGAAGTGGGCATTTCCACCGACAAGCTGCATGCGCGGGGACCGGTTGGCCTGGAAGGGCTTACGTCACAGAAATTTGTTGTGATCGGGGATGGCCAGGTCCGCACGTAACGGGCTTGAGTTCACCGACGCGTCGCCATGTCGGTGCGCGTTGCGCTTGGCGCCTGCATCAGAATCGGTGCTCGGCACTTGGACACGCACCCTGCGCGTGCCTAAGCGATCTGCTCGGTGGACTCTGTTTCAGCCTGCGCTCGACGTGCGGCCTCTGGCATGGTCGCGCAATTGGTCGAACAAGGTGTCGAGGGTGTCAGCCACGCCATAGTGTCGCTCAAAACCGGCACGCAGCACGCCATTGACCACGCCCTGTCTGAAGAATTCCAGCAGGGGATCCCAGAAACCGAACTCATTCAACAGAATCATGGGTTTCTTATGAATGCCCAGTTCATTCCAGGTGATCATCTCGCTCACCTCATCGAGCGTCCCGATGCCCCCGGGCAGACCGACAAAAATATCGGCGGCTTGCGCCATTTGCGCTTTGCGCTCAGCCAGCGTGTCGACAATCTGATGTTCGCCCAAGGACAGATCAATGCCCTCGCGATCGGCCAGCATTTGCGGCATGACGCCGAGGACGCGTCCGCCGCGCGTGGCGGCCGAACGAGCGGCGGCGCCCATGAGACCATTGCCACCACCGCCGTAGACCAGTACCCAGCCTTCGGCCGCGATCCGATCACCGAAGCGGCGGGCCAGATCAAAATAGGGCTCGGGCAGTTTGACCGAGGCCGAGCAAAACAGGCATACACCAAGGGAAGTCACATGCACTCCAAACGTTCAGTCAGCCGCAGATGCTACTGGAACCACCGGTGAGCGGCACATTGATCGGGATTCTGGGCGGTACTTTCGACCCCATTCATTACGGGCATTTGCGTCTGGCCGAAGAAGTGGGTGAAGCGCTCGATATCGCGCAACTGCGGTTGATCCCGGCCGGGCAGCCACCGCACCGCGGGGCACCTCGCGCCAGCCCGGCGGATCGCCTGGCAATGACACGCCTGGCAATCGAAGGTAACGCGCGTCTGGCACTGGATGATCGCGAAGTAAACGCTCGTGGCCGACCCAGCTACACGGTCACCACCCTGGAGGCGATTCGTGCCGACATCGGTCCGCAGCAACCGCTGGCGCTGTTGATGGGTGCGGATGCGTTTGCCGGTTTTGCCTCGTGGCATCGCTGGCAGGACTTTGCCGGGCTGACACACCTGGTGGTCACCACGCGTCCGGGGCATGATGCAACCGCTGCGCTCGATACGAACGTGCGTGAGCTCTGGCTGTCTCGGGTTGCAGACGATGCGCGGCGGCTGCACGAACAGCCTTGCGGTTGCCTCTATTTTTTACCGATCACGGCGCTCGATATCTCGGCAAGCGGCTTGCGTGAAATGATCGCGACCGGTCGCAGCACTCGTTACCTGCTGCCCGAGCCGGTGCGCGGCTACATCGAAGCAAACGGGCTTTACCGGACCTGACGCAGCGCCCGTCGCACTAATTGCATTGCGGTGGGCCAGCCATTGCGCTTATAGTCGCCCTCACCCGTTCCCCACGAGAGGTCACCGAAGCTTGGATATCCGCAAGAAGCAGAAGGTCGTCATCGATGCGCTCGAAGACGTCAAGGCGAAGGACATCGAAGCATTCGACGTTAAGCACATCACCCCGGAATTCGACCGGGTGATCATCGCCACCGGTGATTCCACCCGACAGGTGAAATCATTGGCGCGCAGTGTGCATGACCGGATGCGCTCTTTGGGCGAGCGCGTCTACGGCCTCGAAGGTGAAGGCGAAGGCGAGTGGGTGCTGGTCGATCTGGGCGACATCATCGTGCATGTAATGCATCCGGCGATTCGTGCCTACTACAACCTCGAAGAACTCTGGGGCCAACCGAAGGTGGTGGGCAAACCGACGCCAGCGACCGGGCCGGCACGTAAGTCCGCCGGACGAAAGACGGCCGCGCGCAAGTCGGCGGCGACCAAGTCAGCGGCGACCAAGTCAGCGGCGACCAAGTCAGCGGCGACCAAACGGGCACCGACCAAGCGGGCGGCCAAGAAGAGCGCAAGCGCCACAGCGCCTGCCACTCGCGCCGCCTCCGCGAAACGCGCGCCTGCACGCAAGCGCTCGAGCGCAACAGGCGACTGAGCAGCAGGTCGATCCGGTGCGTGTGCGGGTCATCGCCATCGGGCAACGTCTGCCCGGCTGGGCGCAGGCGGGCCTGAATGAATACCTCAAACGTCTGGGGCGCGGCCTGCCCCTTGACATCGTCGAGCTTCCCGCCGAACCGCGTCGCGGTGGGCGCACGCCGGTGCAGATGATGCAGGCCGAGGCCCAGCGCATCGAAGCGCAGTTGAGCCCGGGGATACGGCGCATCGTGCTCGATGAGCACGGCAGTGCCTGGACCACGGCACGGCTCGCACAAGGGTTGCAGAGCTGGCGGGCCGATGGCCGTGACGTGGCATTCATCATCGGCGGGCCTGATGGACTTGCCCAGAGCGTGAAGGCGCGCGCCGAGTTCACCTTGCAATTGTCAGCACTCACCTTGCCGCACGCACTGGCGCGAGTGGTTCTGGTCGAGCAGCTCTATCGCGCCCGGTCCATACTCGATAACCATCCGTATCATCGCGAATAACGGACTATGGCGTGACCTGACGGGTCTCGCGCATGGGACCCAGTGACCGATCATTCTGTCTTTGTCCAAGCAATTCCGACACCGATCAATCCGGCCTCACCTAGATGAACCTGCCAGCGATCTATCTTGCCTCGCAAAGTCCGCGGCGCCGTGAATTGCTTGCCCTTGCGGGGGTTCGCTTCGAGTTGCTGCCGATAGCCATTGATGAGACGCCACTCACTGCCGAAGACCCGCATGCCTATGTGTTACGCATGGCCTGCGGAAAGGCACGAGCCGGTGCGCAGGCGGCGAGTCTGCTGCCCCATTGGCGGCCGGTGCTTGCTGCAGACACCACCGTGACCATCGCCGGCGATATTCTCGGCAAACCGGTTGACCGCGCCGATGCCATTGCAATGTTGCAACGGCTCTCGGGTGCCGCGCATCAGGTGCTCACAGCGGTGGCAGTGGCTGAAAGCGCCGACCCCGAGCAAGGGCTGCGCACCTGGGTATCGCAGAGCACAGTCTGGTTTGCGCCGCTGGAGCAAGGCCGTATCGACGCGTATGTGGCCAGTGGTGAGCCGATGGACAAAGCGGGTGGCTATGCGGTGCAAGGCGCTGCTCAGGCCTTTATCGAGCGCATCGAGGGAAGTTTCTCCGGCATCATGGGCTTGCCGCTGGCGCAGACGCTCGCGTTACTTGCTGGGCAGTCGGTGGCGACCATCGCGCGGTAGCGCGCGCCCGGCAGGCCGGATGGTCAGCAGGGATAAGTTACTCTTGTACAAATGCATTGCTCTGATGAATAGGCGCATTGGTCAAAACATGTCTTGCTTGCGCAGACTGACGGTTATTGGAGACTGCTGGTGAACGAAGACATCCTGATCAACTGGACGCCGCAGGAGACGCGAGTTGCGGTGATCGAGGCGGGCGTGGTGCAGGAGTTGCATATCGAGCGCGCCGCCGGGCGTGGTCTGGTTGGCAATATTTACATGGGCAAGGTGATCCGCGTGCTCCCGGGCATGCAATCGGCCTTTGTGGATGTGGGCCTTGAGCGTTCGGCGTTCCTGCATGTTGCCGACATTTTTGAGCATCGCCATGCCGCCGCGGTGGGCGAGCAGGCCGCCGTCGTTAGGCCTATCGAGAAAATCCTCAATGAAGGTCAGCCCCTGCTGGTTCAGGTCATCAAAGATCCGATGGGCACCAAGGGCGCGCGGCTATCGACTCAGGTAAGCATCGCCGGGCGGCTGCTGGTGTATCTGCCGCAGGAAACGCATATCGGCATCTCGCAGCGCATTGGCGATGAAGAGGGCCGGCGCGCGCTGCGCGAACGCCTTCAGGCGATCCTTCCGAGCGAAAGCGCTGGTGGCTACATCGTGCGCACGGTCGCCGAAACCGCGACCGATGATGAATTGCGCCGCGATGTGGCCTATCTGCGCCGCCTGTGGGAGGACATTCGCCAACGAGCGACGAGCGCGGCGGTTCCCAGCCTCTTGCACCTGGACTTGTCGCTTGCTCAGCGGGTGCTGCGTGACATTGCCAATGAGAACACCGGCCGCATCATCATTGATTCGCGCGAGAACTTTGCCCGGCTGCAGGCCTTTGCCAAGGACTACACCGACGCGGTCCTCGCGCGCATCGAGCATTACAGCGGTGAGCGGCCGCTGTTTGATCTGTACCAGATCGATGAAGAAATCGAGCGCGCGCTCGCGCGCCGCGTGGACCTGAAATCGGGTGGCTATCTGATCATCGATCAGACCGAGGCGATGACCACCGTGGATGTGAACACGGGCGGATATGTCGGGGTGCGCAGTTTTGATGACACGATCTTCAAAACCAATCTGGAAGCGGCGCAGGCGATTGCACGGCAACTGCGCCTGCGCAATCTGGGCGGCATCATCGTGCTCGACTTTATCGACATGGACAATCAGGACCATCAGGCTGCCGTGCTGGCTGAACTGAAGAAGGCACTTGCACGCGACCATACGCGCATGACGGTGAATGGTTTCACGCAACTGGGTCTGGTCGAAATGACCCGCAAGCGCACCCGCGAGAGTCTTGCGCATGTGCTGTGCGAGCCCTGCGCGACCTGCGGCGGGCGCGGCGAATTGAAGACTGCGCGCACCATTTGCTATCAGATTCTGCGCGCGGTCACCCGCGAGGCGCGGCAGTTCAATCCGCGCGAATTCCGCATCCTGGCGGCGCAGTCGGTGGTTGATCTGTTTCTCGAAGAAGAGTCGCAGTCACTCGCCATGCTGGAGGATTTCATCGGTAAACCGGTGTCAATGATGGTCGAGACGAGCTATACGCAGGAGCAGTTTGACGTCGTTCTGATCTAGCATGGGCGGGCCGCCGGCCACAAAATCTTTCAACGAGATCAATTGCCGTCATTGTTGCTAACCTATAATCGACCTATGGGTTAATTGAACACCTTGTATTTCGACCGGGAGACGCCGAGATGATCAGCAAGTCGCAGGTACACCATGCTTTGTTCCTCATCAGAGTGGGTGCCCTGGCCCTGCTCGCGGGTGTTCCCGGTATCTCCCAGGCCTGCTCGTCTGAACCTTACATTGGCACTTTGTGTATCTCCGCTTTGTCAGGAGGTCAATTTGCGCCGGGCATCAGTAACATCTACGTTCCTGCGAATGGACAGACGATCAACGTTTCCGCGAATCAGGCGCTGTATTCCCTGATTGGCACTACTTACGGTGGCACGGCCAATGTGAATTTCAAGGTGCCCGATACGCGCGGTCGGGTGATACTTGGGGCCACCAGCACTGGGCAGGGTAATGGCAACGGTCTCACCGGTGGCGCATCACAGGTCACGCTGAACGTAGGCGACCTGCCCCAGCATACCCATCCGATGGTGCTCAATGGCGTCGGCGTGAGCCTCGCCGGCGTCACCGCCACGGCCAATCTGTCTTCGGGAACTTTCTCGGGTAGTGGCAGCGGCCTGACGATGAATGTAACAACCAATGGCGGCACTGAAGCGCCCGTAGCTGGCGCAGCCCTGGGTGCGCCGACTGGCAGTACCAAGTTCTACTCAGCATCGTTAACGCCGAGCGTTGCGCTCGCCGCCGGTACGATATCAGGTACGGTCAGCGGCAATACCGCAGGGACCGTGCCGGTCACGCTCACTGGAACGGGTTCGTTTTCCGTCAACACGCCGACTGGATATACCGGGAGTGGCCAGCCGTTCTCCATCATGCCCCCCTACATCACACTGACGTATTTCATTGCGGTTACCGGCCTTTATCCCTCATCTCAATAAGGTCAGATCAAGCGACATGTCGGCTTCGTTCTGTCGCGGCGAGTTCCATGCGATTGCTACTTGTCCTGGCGCTTTTAGCGCAAACGTCTGTCGCCTGGAGCGCAAGCAAGTCGCCCGAGGACATCGATCTGCCCCGTATCGAGGTGGCGATGGCGGCGGGCGATTTCGCGCTTGCCCGCAGCATTCTGGAACCGTACGCGGACACCTCGGGGCTGGCCCAGTTTTACCTGGGGAACATGGCTGCCCTAGGCTGGGGCGAGGCGCCTGACGCGAGGCAAGCGTGCCGCTGGTATCAGAAGTCCGCCGCTCGCAAGATCCCCGGGGGGCAGCATGCTTATGCCGACTGTTTGCGCAAGGGGATACTGGGGGCTCCAGACCCGGCTGCGGCACTGGCGCTGTATCTGATCGCCGGCGCCGGGCCTCATCGTATGTCGCACTGTGTTGCTGCGGACATGTTGATCCGTGGGGACGGCGTGCCCCAGGACGTGCCCCGGGGCTTGGACCTGTGCGCCAAAGTGGCGATGGATAATTCTCCGCCCGCCATGGCGCAAATGGCGCGCTATTTCAGCGCGGACCCCAATGTGGCGCCCAATCTGGCGGTGGCGCGCCAGTGGTATGGCATGGCCGCTGAGCGGGGCGTGAATGAGGCACGTTATGAGTACGCGGTCATGCTCGCTGAGGGCAAAGGCGGTGCGCCAGACCCGCGACAGGCTCTGCCTATCATGGAGCAGGCGGCCTCCGAGGGCTATCTGCCGGCCTATCTGCCTGCAGCCATCCTGTATGGTAATCTGCCGGTCGATGCCAAGACCGGCGCGCTGGCCCCCGAATACCTTGCAAAAGTGTACCTGTGGGCAAGCGCCGCCAGGGCACGGTTGGCCGATGCAGAACAGATTCGCCGTGCCGACGAGATATTGAGCGCAGTCCATGCCGTCATGCCAAAAGAATGGCAAACCGACTTGGATCGAAGGGTCACCGAGCATGTTAACAAGTTCAAGTAACCGTCGTTCGCAACGGCCCCCCGGACCTTGGTAACGGATCGCGCACCCGCATCTGTCCTGGCGCTTGGGGGCGGGTGTAAGGCTTGTCCAGTTATAATGGGATCAAGCAAATGGACCTATGATTCGACGTCGTTTGAGGAGATTCGGCAATGACGCGCAGCACCCCGATTCCGCTCCTGCAGCCACGCCGTCGCCCTTTCATTGGGATGCTGCAGGCGCTCGAGCAGCGCATCATGTTCGATGGAGCAGCGGTTGCCACCGCCCATGCCGCGCCTGATGCGGCGGCAAAGGCGCTGATCCCCGACGCCCCCGCCCCGGTTCAGGTGCGGGCGGTTGATCCCAGTCAGGACGGCGGCAGGAAGGAAGTCGTCTTTATTGATACGTCGGTGGCCGATTACAAGATTCTGGAGGCCGGTATCAAGCCCGGCATCGAAATCGAGGAAATCGACGGCAGCAAGAGCGGCCTGGCGCAAATCGCCAAATGGGCGCAGAGCAATGGAGGCTATGACGCGATCTATGTGCTCAGCCATGGCAACGAAGCGACACTGTATCTCGGTAGTGACAACCTGCAGGACGGCTCACTGTCTACCCCGGTCGTCCAGGCCGAGTTGGCCGAGTTGGGACACGCGCTGAACGCGGGCGGCACGCTGGCTATTTACGGTTGTGACGTCGCCTCGGGTGCCGACGGCCAGCAATTCATCAACGATCTGGCGAGCGATACCGGCGCGATCGTCGCGGCGTCGACCACCAGTACGGGTGCAGCAGGCCAGGGCGGTGACTGGGTGCTGGAATATCAGGCGGGTGGGACGAGCAACGTCGTTGCCCCATTGACCGCTGCAGCCATGGCAGCGTATCCGGATCTGCTTACCATTGACACGTTTGGTTTTGATACCGGAACGGTTACGGCAGACACGTTCGATCAAGCGGTAGCGTCTCCGTCCGTTCTAAGTCTGACAGTGACCGAAGCGCTTAGTGACGGCAATACGGCCAATTTTGTCGGGACCTCGGCCGCTTTTTACGGCACGCGCCTGGGTCTGGCTCTCTCCACGGAAACCCAGGAATTCAATACCGTCGTTATCGGGCCAACTGGCAGCAACAAGATAATCACGCCAATTAACGATCAACCTGGAAACGATTATCTCCATTCCCTCAACGTCACTGTGGCGGGTTCCAAAACGTTTACCCTGACTTCGTTTGATCTCGTGGATGTTGCGGGAGCAAATCAGACGAATCTGCACATTGTGACAAATAAGGGGACAGTAGACGTTAACCTGACTTGGTCGAACTTCCTTGCGCATTTTAATTTTTCCAGTCTCAACGCCGCTCAACAGGGAAATCTGACCGGCATCACGTCTGCCACGATCAGCAGCACGTCCCTGAACTCGGACGGCACTACCGGCATAGACTGGGCATTCGATAATTTTTTGCTGAGTAATATCACTGCACCGAACACCGCGCCCGCCTTCGTCGGTGCGTCAACGACGTTCTCGGATACAGAGAACGGTGGGGCCGTCAGTTTCAGCTCATTGGTGCATGTCAACGACATCGACGCCAGTCAGACAGAAACCTGGAGTCAATCGTCCGCGCCTTCTCACGGCACACTGTCAATTACGGGTGCAACGGCCACATCAGGCTCTACCGACATTACCCCGGGCGGCACGCTTACCTATACGCCCACGGCGGGCTACGCGGGCCCTGACTCATTCACCATTCAGGTCAGTGACGGTAACGGGGGCACGGCCACCCGAACCATTACAGTCGATACCACGCCCAGCACGCCGGGGACCCCTGATCTGGCGAGCGCGTCTGACTCTGGCAGTTCCCAAACCGACAACATCACCAAGAACACCAGTCTCACATTCAGCGGCACGAGCGCAGCGAGCGATTCGGCCAGTACGGTGAGGGTGTTTCTGGACAAGAACGGTAACACGTCCTATGACGCCGGCACCGACCCGACGGCCACTGCAACGGTGAGTAACGGCACCTGGACTGTCAGCGGGCTCAGCACGAGCGGCGTGGCAGACGGTACCTACAATGTGTACGCACAGGTCACCTCTGCCACAGGCAATCTGTTAAGCGGCCGTAGCGCCGCGCTCAGCGTGACCCTGGATACCACCGCACCCACGAACACCATTGCCAGCGCTGCGTTTTCAAACGATACCGGTAGCAGCAGCACCGACTTCATCACCAAGACCGCCGCGCAGACCATCAGTGGCACGCTGTCATCGAGTCTGGCGAGTGGAGACACGGTTTATGTGTCGCTGGATGGCGGTACGACGTGGACCGCAGCGACGACAACGGTGGGGTCTGCCGCCTGGAGTCTTTCGGGCGTGACGCTCACCGGTAGCAATACGCTGGATGTCAAAGTGACGGACGCCGCTGGTAACGATGGCACGGTGTTCAGCCACGCCTATGTACTGGATACGACAGCGCCGACCAACACCATTGCCAGCGCTGCGTTTTCAAACGACACCGGTAGCAGCAGCACCGACTTCATCACCAAGACGGCGGCGCAGACGATCAGCGGCACGCTGTCATCGAATCTGGTGACGGGCGACACGGTGTACGTGTCGCTGGATAACGGTACGACGTGGACCGCAGCAACGGCAACGGTGGGGTCCGCTACCTGGAGTCTGTCGGGCGTGACCCTTACCGCGAGCGACACGCTGAAGGTGAAGGTGACCGATACGGCTGGCAACGATGGCACGGTGTTCAGCCACGCCTATGTACTGGATACTACGGCGCCCGCGACCACAATCGCTACCGCCTCATTTTCGAACGACACGGGGTCGAGCAGCACCGACTTCATCACCAAGACCGCCGCGCAGACGATCAGCGGCACGCTGTCATCGAGTCTGGTGACGGGCGACACGGTGTACGTGTCGCTGGATAACGGTACGACGTGGACCGCAGCAACGGCTACGGCGGGGTCTGCCACCTGGAGTCTGTCGGGCGTGACCCTCACCACGAGCGACACGCTGAAGGTGAAGGTGACCGACACGGCCGGTAACGATGGCACGGTGTTCAGCCACGCCTATGTGCTCGATCAGACACCGCCCAATATCACCATTGCCTCGGCCAGCCTGGCCGATACGACGAGTGCACAAACAATTACCGGTACGCTGTCGACGAATCTGGTGAGCGGCGATACTGTCAACGTGTCGTTCGATAATGGGGCGACCTGGACGGTGGCAACGGCCACGGCAGGGTCGTCAGCCTGGAGCGTGGCGGGCGTGACGCTCGCCAGCAGCAACACGCTCAAGGCCAAGGTAACCGACATCGCGGGACTCGACGGCACCATCTTCAGCCAGGCCTATGTCGTCACCACGGTGCCGACAATCACGAACGCCACAGCCTCCTTTTCCAATGACACTGGCGCCAGCAGCACGGACTTCATTACGACGGCGACCGCGCAGACCATCAGCGGCACCCTCTCCTCGACTTTGCTGGCGGGCGACACCGTCTATGTGTCGCTCGATAATGGGGCCACGTGGACGGCTGCGAGTGCAACCGCGGGTTCGACCGCCTGGAGCCTCGCCGGGGTAACACTCACCGGCAGCAATACCCTGAACGTCAAAGTGAGTAACGCCGCGGGTGACGGGCCCGTGTACAGCCAGGTGTATGTGCTCGACACCAGCGCCCCGACGATCACGATCGCCTCGGCTACGTTCTCAAACGATACCGGCGCGAGCAGCACCGACTTCATCACCAAGACGGCCGCTCAGACCGTCAGTGGTACCCTTTCGGCGAACCTGGTCGCGGGTGATACGGTAAACGTGTCGCTCGATAACGGGGTCACCTGGACCGCAGCCGCTGCCAGCGCAGGGTCGAACGCGTGGAGTCTGGCGGGCGTCACGCTGACCGCCAGCAACACGCTGAAAGTCAAGGTCACCGACATTGCCGGCCTCGACGGCGCGGTATACAGCCAGGCCTATGTGCTGGATACGACGCCACCGACCCTCACCATCGCCTCGGCGTCGCTGTCGAACGATACGGGGGCGAGCAGCACCGATTTCATCACCAGCGCGGCGGCACAGACCATCAGCGGCACGCTATCGGCGAGCCTTGTCGCGGGCAATACGGTGAACGTGTCGCTGGATAACGGTGCCACCTGGACCGCTGCCACCGCGACCGCAGGCTCGACGGCCTGGAGCCTGTCGGGCGTCACGCTGACCGGTAGCAACACGCTGAAAGTCAAAGTGACTGACATTGCCGGCCTCGATGGCGCGGTGTACAGCCACGCGTATGTACTCGACACCACCCCGCCCACCCTCACCATCGCCTCGGCGTCGTTCTCGAATGATAC
>CAIXPL010000007.1 GCA_903921325.1 uncultured Pseudomonadota bacterium | reverse complement strand
TTGAGAAGCATGCTGCTCACGCTGCTCGTAGACCATGCGTATGGCGCGCTCGCGTAGCTCGGGTGGGTACTTCGGCTTTGTCTTCATAGTGGCTCCATTCTCTCAAAGGTTGGAGCCTCCTCAAAACCCGGGGCGGTTCAAGGGACCGCATTTATGCGTTCGTGACAGGGCCTGAGAGTGAGTTTGACCGAATCATTGTTAATGATAGTTTGAAGCGGTGGGACGGCACGACTGCAGATTCTGAAATTGCGGATTCGGATAGGGCAGTAATACTGGATTGCTTATCGTCCTATAGACGATTCCACGGAATTCGCGTGGGGTTCGCAATGGATAAACAACATTCACCCGTGCCGCTGGATGAAGTTATAAGGCGGCCCACGCTCAGTTGTTGATGCGCTGCAAGGCCTTGGCAGGGTTGACGATGAGATTGGCGAGGGCATGGATCCCCAGCCGAAGCTCAATATCTCATGCGAAATGATCGCTGATTTGGCGGCGCCATCGTTGTAAGTGGGCTACGTTGTGCCCTCGATGCGTTCAAGATCCTTCTTGAGGAGCTCATTGACGAGGGCGGTGAGCTCGACGCCTTTGGCGGTGGCGAGCGCGCTGAGGCGAGCCTGGAGCTGGTCATCCAGATAGACCGGCAGATGGAAGGTGGCGCCAGGGCGATAGAACTTGCCGCGCACCCGAGTTCGACACCAAACGGCGTAAGTGCTTGATTCGTATAGGGGTGGCCCCAATTCGCTCCACTACAAAAGGCTGATTTGATGGGCTTGGGCGGGTTTCTTGACCTTCAGTGCAGACAGTACGGTGGACTGTTCCCGGTTAATCGTGGATACGACGTCCCCCCGCGTTGAGTAGCGGTTGGGTTTAGAGTCTCCCGAGCATTGTAAGGGACTTGTCGGCCAGTTGCCTGGCGTAGGCTGCCGGCGGCAGCCAGGCCGTGAGGGTCGATAGAACAACAAAAACACCCCAGCCACCCCACATCAGCCGCTGAAGGCCGGGGGGGCAAAAACGCCCTTGATCGGGCGTGGCGGGCGTCAGACAGCCAGGCGCTGCAAGGCCTCCGCTGCTTCGACGATGGCGATGCCCTGATGGCTGCCGATGGGCAGCAAGTGTTTGCGATCACCCGTGACGATGAGATCGGCGCGGGCGGCGATCACCTGATCGTCGTCAACATCGCCGGCCACCACACGCGGCACGTCGATGGGCTCCACCAGTTCAATGGCTTCGACGTAATCGGCCAGTACCTCGCGGGCGGACTTGCCGATCAAAGCCAGCCGCTTGGCCGCCGAGGCGCGGATAAGCACATCGGCCAATTCTTCGAGCAGGGCCGTGAAGCTGTAGAGCTGCCCGCCGGGCTGCTGACGGATGGCGGCCAGCAGGTAGTGAGGCGTACCTTGCCAGAGCAAGGCCGACAACACGATGTTGGTGTCAAGAACGATCCGCACCCGAATCCCTCGTGGCGGCGGGGCTGGCCAGGCGGGCGCGGCGCTCGCTGCGGGCGGCCTGCACCTCGGCGTCGATCTCGTCCTCACTCAGCGGCTCGGCGCCGGCGGCGGCCAGCGCCGGGGCGATGGCCAGCAGCCGATCCAGCGCGGCGCGCTTCTTGGACTTGGCGGCCAGGAACTCCACGAAATCCTCCACCTCGGCCAGCTGCTGGGCCGAGAGCGTTCTGAGCTTGGAGAGCAGGTTTTGCTCGACGGTCATGTTCATGGCGTCACCTCGGTTGCGCGATCAACGGGCCAGGGTCTGAAGCTGCTTCTTGGTCAAGAAAGCGTCCAGCAGCTTCTTGACGACGTTCTTGTCCTCATCGGGCAATTGCTCGGCCTCCCGAAACTGCTTGAGCAGCTCGCGGTCCTCAAAACGCGCCTTGGCCGCCTCGTCGGCGGCGCCGTCGAGCAGGTAGTCGCTGGTCACGCCCAGGGCGTCGGCCAGACGCTTAAAGGTGTCGCCTGAGGGGCGCAAGGCGCCGCGCTCGAAGCGGCCGATGTGGGTGTAGTGAAGCGCAGCCAGTTGCCCCAGCTCGGTCTGCGAGAGGTTCTTGTTCTTGCGCACCTTGCGCAGGCGCTGCGCGGAGCCATCCAGCGTCTCAGCCATATCCAGCACTCCAGCCACCAAAACGGTGTTTGATGGCGCCATGGTGCCGGATGTGGGGAGAGAAATCGATGCTTTCATGCTCGACTCTGAAACGCTGATGCTTGACATGATAAAGCGCACTGGCTGCCCCTGTTCGGTGAAGGCGGAGGGGGCGGTGCGCCGACCGCCACGGCCGTTTGAGGTCACAGACTGTGACCTCAGAGTGGACCACTCGTCTGGATCGAGCTGGAACGTGAAGTCGGTCGGAATGCGGTTGGCGTTACGCTTGAGTGCCTGCACCAGCGCCTTGGTGGGCACGATGAGGTACTAAAGTCATGCCAAGCTAAACCGACTTCGAGAGCGACAAACATGCCACTCCGAAGTTGTTGAATATTGCGTTCGTTTTGTTTATTTCGAATGAAGGTATACTAATCCGCCTCTCACCACAATGATCAGAGGGAGTTTCGTCCCCCATGACTGCAGCATCGCTACGCTCGCCCCCGCCGACACTGCCAACGGAGCAGGAGGCGAAGCTCGCCCGTGAAAGCAGCCGCCTGCTTGCCGCATGCATTGGCCGCGGCGAATCGGCGCTACTGAAAGTTATCGACGGAAATCAAGAGATCGCGGTGCCAGTGTCCGCCCTGCGGATTCTGGTCGACATCCTCGCCCAGATGGCGCAGGGCAACGCCGTAACTATCGTGCCTTACCACGCCGAGCTAACGACTCAGCAGGCGGCCGATTTTCTCAATGTGTCTCGGCCGCATGTGGTCGGCCTGCTCGAACACAACGAATTAGCCTATCGCAAGGTCGGCTCCCACCGCAGGATTCTCTTCAAAGACTTGGTTGAGTACCAGCAGCGCTCGCGCGTCGAACGCAGGAAAGCGCTCGACGCGCTCGCCGCGCAGGCCGAGGAATTGGCGTTGGGATACTAGAGCGTGGCGAGCTTTACTGCCATCTACGATGCCTGCGTACTCCATCCGGCGCCCCTCAGAGATCTGCTGCTGCGCGTTGCTCTGACGAATCTTTTCCGCGCGCGTTGGACCGAGGAAATCCACGCCGAGTGGGTGAGGTCCGTTCTAGAACGGCGCCCGGACCTGACGCTCGAACAATTGCGTCGCACACGAGATCTGATGGACACGTCCGTACCCGATTGCCTGGTGACTGGCCACGAGGGCCTTGTCGACTCCTTGAAGCTGCCAGACCAAAACGATCGACACGTGCTCGCTGCAGCGATTCGTTGCCAAGCCGGGGTCATCGTGACCTACAACCTCGCCGACTTTCCGAACGCTGCACTCGATCCCTACGGCGTTTCTGCCCAGCATCCCGACGAATTCGTGGTGCATCTCTTCGATTTGTCGCCGGCCGCCGTTTGCGCGGCGGTCAGGGATCAGAGACTTGCCTTGTCACGGCCGACACGCTCGGTCAGGGAACTGCTCGATACCTTTCTCTCGCTCGGACTCGCGGGAACCGTCGCGGCGTTGGAGACAATGCAGGACCTTCTGTAGGTACTTTCATGGCGGCGTTAATACTTATGCCTATGTAGGGGGTAACCCGGTAAGCAAATCGGATCCCTTAGGGCTGTGGACCATTTCGTTAGGTGCATATTTGGGGTACGGCGCCGGGGTTACGGTAACCGGTCAGGGGTTGAGCCTAACTTCGGTAGGGTTTCAATTTGGATTGGGGCTAGGCGGTGGTTTAGCGATTGATCCAAAAGGAGGGCCGCCAGATCCAAACGCACCAAGCGGCAGTAACAGTATTGGTTGGTTCGGACAGGCAGGGATTGGCGTGGGAGCGGGTGCGTGGTCTTTAGATGCCGGTATTGCCGGCAATTATGGTGGAACTCAGACACTCAACAGTAATGGTTTTCCAAAATGGCAGGGTTATGGCGACGTGGATTCAACATCGACAGGGAGTCGGGGCGCCGACGGACTGCATCTACTTAAGGGCGGTGCCGTAGGCGTAGAGGCTGGCCTCTCAGTAGGTGTCGAAGTAACTCACAACTTCGGATCTCAGTGAGGGCGAGCATGCGACATTGGAAGTGGCTTTGGCTGAGTATAAGAGGCGTCTTGATGCTTTTCGCTGCAATTCAAGGTGGATACTTTCACGAAAATTTGAATGGGGACTTCACGAAACCGAATTGGCTTACCTTCTTTATTCTCATCGGTTTAGGTTGTGTTGGCGCATTGTTCATATGTTTTGTCCAATTAATAAATCCATTCGCGCCAGCAAAGTGGAAAAGACCCAATTGGCGATCGAATCCGTTCCCAGTTACACAACCTCTTGGAATGTTACATACATCGGCATGGTTTATTATATTTGTTGGTTTCGGTGCTATGGTGCTGGAATTGCAAATGGTGCCACGTCTTTGGGCATGGGAGATTCCGTTGGACGTAGGGATTGGTTTATTGATTGGAATGAAGGTTAGTCTCGGAGCGTATTCGGAACGTTTTGAGAATGATCAAGTAATGCGCACAGTGCCGTTGTCAACCCGCACTGCCGCGAGGACTCCACGGCGGCGTTAATACCTATGCCTATGTAGGGGGTAATCCGGTAAGTGCAACGGATCCAATGGGGTTATGGGTGCTGTATGTCGGGGGCGCAGGTGGGCTTTTCGGCTGGGCCATTGCTGGTAGCGCAGGTGGGGGTTTCGTCGTAGATGGATCAGGGGGCTGGGGTACATATACTGTTTATGGTGGAGGTGTCACGTCAGGCGTGGGCGGTTCTTTCGGTCTGTCATTCGGCTTCATGGGATCTACCGATCGTGGGAAGACAGCTACGACAATCGAAGATTTCGGCGGCCCGTTCTTGAATGGGAGCGTTGGAGTAGGACTTGGTCCGAGCGTCTCAGTTGATGTATTCAATGACCCCAATACACCGAGCAACAAGGACGGCGGATTGACGATTGGTGCTGGGGTAGGCGGTGAAGTGGGTGTTCAAATGACTAACACTACGGTTACGCCGAATACACTGTCATGGAGAGACTTTCTTCCAAATGGGCTAGGGCATCCGTATGGGCCACGAGACGCGCAACCGGGTGGTGGTATGTTAGGTGCGGACTAATCAATGAAGCGATGGCAATCAATAATCGTTTGGATTCTAGTGGCTCTGATCGCGTCCAGCGTGGCGGTATGGTGGCTTTTATTGGGAACGATTTGTTCGGGACCCAGTGCGCCCAACACGATCACACAGAATATTATTGTTTATAACTGCCACGGGAAATCGGTTTACATAACTCCAATCCAGAGTTGGCTCCTTGACTGGATGGTGCCGCTCGAAATGGCGACTATTGCTGTCCTTCACCTTATTCGAAGAAGATGGCGGCGTTAATACCTATGCCTATGTGGGGGGGAATCCGGTAAGCCAAACGGATCCGCAAGGTCTTGATCCACGGGCGCCTGGTTGGTCAGACTCGTCTGGGCCCCCGAACACGCCATCTATTGACCCCAAAAGGCAGCCAGGCCAAGTAACTGGGGCTGTGAAAGAGTTTCTGAGCAACTATCAGAATATGCGGGATGCCAACACCATCGGCGGAGATAAATACTTTCATTGCATGGCCAATTGTCAGGCGTCTGAGCGTGGATCGTCCGGGGAAGACGCCGCAAGAGTCATTTCGGACACGCGCGAATGGGTTGATATGAAGGTTAAGGGTGACCTGCCGGCGGCGTCAGCTGACGATCAATATGCGAATGCGTCAGGGCGATCGGTGCCTTCATCAGGTGCCTCTTGTGCATTTGGTTGTTCTCCATTTCGACCGAACGGCTTGCCGAGGCAATATTAGGCGTTGCAAATGAAAAAGTGGATGATCATTATTGTGGCGAGCCTTGTAATTGTTACTGTCTGGCTCTTCGAGCAAATAGAGATTGACACTTGTTTGGATCGGGGTGGCGCATGGAATCACGAATTGTCTGAATGCGTATACGGGCGTGGAAATTGATCGTAAAACATATAGGGGCCATGTTCTGTCTCCGCCGCTCCCAAGCAGCTAAAGCCGTGGTTACCTCAGGAAAGTGCAACGCTTCTCACCATCTCAATGCAAGCTGGGATAAGTACGGCCGGCTGCGTTGATGTGCAGCAGAGCCTGAACGGGGGTGACGATGGGGATGCCCTGATAGGTGCCCATGGGGAGCAGGTGCCGGCGATCACCCGTGACGATAAGATCGGCGCGGGCGGCGATGGCGGCGGCGATCACCTGATCGTCATCGATATCCAGGGGCACGACGCGCGGTACGCTATGCGGTGTAACCACGGTTACGAGCTCGCTGTATTGCTTGAGCAGTGCGTCGATGTCAGTGCCGTAGCGCTCCATGCGGCGAGCGAACCTGGCATAGCCCAGCGTGTGGGCGAGCTCATCAAGCAGCATGGGGCTGGTGTACAGGGCGATCGCATCGCCCTCGGCGGCTAAGGTGATCAGACGATTGGGAGAGCTGCTCCATAGGAGCGCGGACAATACGACATTGGTATCGAGTACCAGACGCAATGCCGTCCGGGGAGCTGGGCGTGGCATCAGCCAGTGCTGCGGGCTCGGCGCGCAGCGCGTGCCCGGTGCACTTCATCGTCGATCTCCTGCTCGATCTCAGGGGTCAGTTCGTCAGGGGGCATGCGCTGCCACAGGGCCTTGAGCGCGTCGCCCGCGCGACGGCGCAATTGCTCGCGCAGCATGGTCTCGATGGCCTCAGGGGAGAGCAGCCCTTCACTTGCGGCTCGCTGAGCGAGCTCATCGGGCAAGGTGATTTGAACGGTCGTCACAGCGCGCTCCTAGTGTGCGTTGCACGTTGGGGTTTGGCCTTTAGCTGCTCAGGTTACTGATCGGCAGGCGTGCCTGCAAGTGGGTGGAGAGGTACCTGCTCCGAAATCTCCTCATTGAGCGGCTCAGGGGCGCGGTAAAGGCTGAGTATGACGCACTGCTCGAAACAATAAGGTGGGAGCTCAAGGTCCGAGAACAAGCGGTGAAAGTCGCTGGATATATGGCTTTAGCCCGCGGCTTGAAAGAAGACAGCCCCCAAGGAGATTACGAAAGGGCCAATGCGCTCGGTGGGGAGCTCGCCCTTTGGTTGCCGGCTGATGTGTACAGGTCTCTCGGTCGGGCAATGGTAGACCCGGGCCCAAAATCGAATCTGGCGTCCGTCGTGATTGATGTCAGGAAGGTATTGCTCGCAGAAGAAGCTGGAGATCTCACGATCAATGACATCATTTTCCATGAAGCCGGTATCGGCAGAAATAGCGATAGCTCGCGCATTTCAGGCCAACGTTGACCGTGATTTCAGAGGACCGCGGACGCTGTTTCTGGCCGCCCGTGCGGGTCTGCGCGAACAGACCAATTAGAAGCAATGACCCACATGGAACAGAGTGTGACGCGAGCCATGAAATAGTCGATTTAACTATGGCTGGCGCCAGCCACTCGTCGCTGCCGCAGGTACATCTGGTGTACTGATTCACCGATACAAGTCCTGGGCCTGCGTCATTGTCCCGGGCAAGGGGAAGATAGCTATGCCCACATGGTAACGCGCCGGTGGGAGCTTTTCGGATCGCGCGAAGCGTGTGGGCCTTGGGGCGGTGGAAGCAGCCCTCAGCCGAGTTTGTGGCTCGCGGCGGCCGCTCGGGCGGCCTTGGGGCCGAGCTCCGAATTGGCCAGCGCCTTGCGTAGAGCTCCGTCGAAGGCTTCGAAGCATTCGGAGAAGCTCGGCGCGGATCCGGCCGGCGCATACGACATGTCGCGCACGAAGCCATCGAACTGCCCGGCCAGCAGGGCGCTGCCCTTGGCGAACTTCATGGCCAGGCCCAGCTCGAGGGCTGGGGCTTGGGCGAAGCCGGGGTGCTGGCTCTCGAATTCGGCCATGTCCAGCCGGACGACGGCCTCCACAAGGCGACCGAGCGTCTTGCCCGCGCCGAACTCGGGGCGGGCTTCGAGCACATGCTTGGCGTCGTAGAGGTGGCGCACGAGGGCCGGGTCCCACTGCTTTGGATCGAGCAGCGCGGCGTCCGGATCATGGGCCGCCGCCAGCAGCTTGGCCAGCCGGCGCGGGAACGAGACCAGCTTCTCGGCCAAGGCCTCGCGCAGGTCGACGCACTCGATCTCGAAGGGCGCTTGGTAGGAGCCGAAGGCGAGCTTTTCAAGCAGGGGGCCGACCGGGAGCATGGCGGGCTCCAAGTGCAGCGGGGCGTGGTTGAACTCGATGAGCAGCTTGGCGCGCAGTGCCTCAGGCTTGGAGAAAGCTGATTCGTAGGCGACATCGAGGCGCGTGTAGGCGTTGGCGTCGCGGGAGGCCCTCTCGACGGATCCCTCGCCGAATCCGGAGGCCTCCAAGGCTGCGGCAGCATCGCGCGCGAATGAGCCCAAGGCCTCGCGCTTCTTGGTTCCGCTGAGCTTGTCGAAATTCTCACCGGAGACGAGCTTGTAGTCCACGTCCTCCGACATGCGGTCGATGATCCCGTAGGCTTTCGATAGGCAGGTCCCGCCGGAAAAGACGAGGCGGAAGGGGCTGCCCTTGGCGGCCTGTGCCGCCGCTTGCATGGCGTGCAGAATGTGGGCGTCCTTCTCCAAGGCGTAGGGTGGCAGGCGCGCTCCGGACTCGGCGGCGAAGTCTACGATCCTCTCGATGTCGGCCGCCGGCAGCCTCCTCATCGATCAAGCCTCAGGGTCTTGGGCCCGAAGCCGATCTTGCGGCTCACGCGCGCCTTGCCGACGCGCAGCGCCTCGGCCATGGGCATCTGGGTGGAGCGCCCGGCCATGTAGTCGGCGGCGGCCTCGCTTGGGCGCGCATCGACGCCGAGCTTGGCCAGCGCGGCGATGCCGATGGAGACCAATGGTTCGACGGGCACGGGGTTCCCGGTGAGGCTGGACTTGCGGGCCTTGACGTAGACCCCATACCCGGCCTTGACGAGCAGCCCCTTGGCGATCACGCCCCGCAGGGCGCGGCCCACCTGGTCGTAGCCGCCGAAGCGGTCGAACTCCTTGCGCAGGAACACCTTGGCCCCTGAGCGCGAGAGGCTGGATTCGATTCGCTCTTGGAGGGTGATGGTGGGCATGGTTCGTCCTTGCAAAAATAAGACACCGATGTCGTATTTTCGTGCATTCCGGATGCCTTGTCAAAGCCGCTTGGCCGGGGGAGGCAGGAGGATCCTAGCGGGGCTTTTCAAGCTGCTTCCTTTGGCTGTCGTCTTCGCCCTCGTCTGCGATGTTCAGCGCCGCGAACACCATGGATTGGCCCAGGCCGCCTCCGCTCTTCATCGTGCGAGGCGTGGAAGCCGGCGCCTGGCACAGTGGGCACCACTTGCCTGTATTGACCCAGCGGAACCTGCTCAGGTTATGCTGCTAATTGAAACTGCTGGTACGTCTGCTGCGGGGTTTTCATCCGCAAGGCCTGATGGGGTCTGCGGCGATTGTAGAAGCCAATCCAGTCGCCGATCACGCGGTTTGCCTAGCGCTAGATCGGCGGTGCATCCGCGATCGACATAGTGCGCTCTTTACGGCCGACCGTCGTCGCAACTACGTTGCAATGTCTGGGATCCATTTAACATAATGAATCACACGTACGGGGTCGCAGCCGTTAGAGCCCGACATTTTAACATTGGTGCCACAAGTCGACTGCGTGTAAGACGCCGTTATGTTCACTCAGACCGCCAGGGGCCTGAGTCGCAGTGTTTGAGGTCGCAGATTGCGACCTCAAAGCGGCGAACTCCTCATCGCTCAGGGTGAACATGAAGTCGGCTGGAAACTTGATCAGGTTGCGCTTGACGGCTTCGTTGAAGCGCTTGGTTGGCACGTCATACAGGGCGGCCAGATCGGCATCGACGATCACACGCTGGCCGCACAGCGTGATGCTAGTCATCGGATGCGGGAGTCTGACAACCGAGGTTCTTGACGTTTATCGTATTATGTGACCCAATAGTGGGGGTCAAAGAGGGTTGTCGCCGTGCAAACTTTTACCATTCGAGAACTGCGTGAGCGCTCAGGGGATCTCAGCCGAGAGGCTGAGGAGGGGAGGCTTTCGCTCGTCACGCGACACGGGCAACCCCTGTTCGTCAGCGTGCCGTTCACTGACGATCTGCTGCACTTGGGGGTTCACGTGGCATTGGCGGTGAATCTGTTCAAGACGGGTGAACTCACAACTGGACGCGCGGCCAAGGTCGCACGCATGAGCTTGCCGCAGTTTCTCGCGTTCTTGAGCGCACAAGGGATTGCAGTGGTCGATTACGATCCAGTCGAACTGGCCCAGGAAAATGCTGCCTTCGACGCGGTGGAATGAGCCGGCCTGTTGTTGTTCCTGATGCCGGGCCATTGATCGCGCTCGCAGCGTGTGGTCAATTGGAATTGCTCCCGTTGGTTTTTAGGGCTTTCCACATTCCGCAAGCGGTGATCGACGAAACGACGGGTGTGTATTGACCCAGCAAAAACCTGCTTCATGACACGCTCGATCGCCCCGGCGGTCAAGGTTAATTCAATTGTCCCCAAGGATGCACGACGGATTGCTGGCGCAGTCCGCCTCAGTTAGCGCGGCGGTGCCAGCTTCGCATGAAAGTGATCCCACGTTCGCTGAAACAGTGAGGGTGTCCAGAGCTTTTCGCGGCACAGCGCGAGCTCATCCTCATTGAACGCATAGGGCGCACCGATCTGCATGGCCATGTACTGCCGATAGGCGTTTTCTTCCAGATAGTTGGCCAGCACAAACGCTTCGACCAGAGTGGCGCCCACGGTGACCGCGCCATGCGATTTCATCATGGCCGCCGGCCGATCACCCAGCGTCGCTGCGAGCCGATCGGCCATCGGTCGGTTGTTGATCGAATTCGGTGAATCGAGCACCGGCACCGGATAGAGCAGGGAGCCCTGCGCGTAGACAGGCAAATACGCTTTCCCGGTCATGGTCAAAAACGTTGACCATTTCGGGTGGGCGTGTACCGCCGCCTGCACATCGGCGCGTGCCCGATACACCCCGCAATGCAAATGAAACTCAAGCGGCGGCTTGCCGCGACCCTCAACGACATTGCCCTCCATGTCGATGGTGCAGATGTCATCGACAGTGAGCGCACTGCGCTGACACGAGCCGATATTGATCAACACATGACCCGCATCGAGTCGCACACTGCAATGCCCGTTGTAGTCGATGATGTCGGCCTGCTCGAGCATGCGAATGCAATCGACCAATTGCTGCTTGAGTGCAAGCGTCGTGCTCTGCGTCGAAGTCATCAGTCGGATTCCTCTATCAGTCCAATGCCCGGCTTACCAACCGGTCTGCGCCCGTACCTGCTCGCGCCACAACGCCCAACCGCGCAGACAGGCGCCGGCCACATTGATCGAGTCAGCCAGACGCCCCTCCTCGGCATCGAGCGCGGCAATGCTCACCGCGCCGCTCTCTGTGCTGTTTTGCGCGAACGGACTCGATGCCAGCGCAATCGACATCTGTTGAATGCGCGCATTGACCTCGGTGTACACCGCACGAAACACGGCCAGAGGCAGCGACGCACCGCAGGCCACGCTGCCATGCGCGCGCATCAACACCACGTCGCGCCCGACCATGGAATCGACCAGGGCCACACCCTTGGTCGTATTGCCCACCAGCATGTCGGTCGCGCCAAACTTGCGCGCAATATCAAACACCGGTACGCCCGCTGCAAGGAACGCGGCGTTATGGAACATGGCCTGCATTGGCACATTGACTAGGCTGAACGGTATCACCGAGGGCGAGTGGCTGTGCACTACGGCCATCACGTCCGGTCGCGCCCGAAAGATCTCGCCGTGGATATAGCGCTCCAGAAAGCTGCCGCGCCCGTTGGCATTGCACGCACGGCTATCCAGATCGTACTCAATGATGTCATCGGGGGTGACCGAGGCGGGGGCAATCGCTCGCGCCATCAACCAGCGATCGGGTGCCTCGGGGTGACGCATCGACACGTGACCAAAGGCGTCTACCACGCCATGGGCGGCGAGGACGCGGCTGGCCGCCGCCAGATCGGCAATGATGGCCGGGTCCACTGCACCGCCTGAGGGCGGTGGCACGCCTTGGGGGCTGTGGGGATCAGCGGCGCCGCCAGGGGGCCAGCCGGCGGTGGCCATTGGGGTAGGGGGATGGGCAAATCTCATGGCTCACCTCACAGCAGAAAATGAGTGGAACAGACGAGGTCAGGCGTCCGATGATGACGGGGGAATACGGAAACCGAGTTCACACGATGCTACTCATGAAACCATGCCTGGAGTCAAACGATGCCTGTAGTCAAACGATCACCGGGGTCATGATACCGGCCGGAAAAATCTCCTCCGGGGTGAACGGCCGATGGGCGATACCTTGCTGCCAGGTGTAGAGCGACATCAGCTCCCAGGTCGGGCGATTCGCCTCGATGCCAAACGGGAAGGGATCGCCACCAAACAGATCGCGCATGCGCCGGGCATAAATCGGCAGCCAGGCGAGCGGATAGCGTGACACCGCCGGATCAAGCAGGCGCTCGACACTGCGGCGCTTGGATTCCAGAAACGCATCGTAGAGGCTGCGCGCCGCCCAAGGGTGCGCTTCAACGATCGAGCGCTTCATCGCAATGATGTGCATGATCGGCCACACCCGGGTGCGCTCGTAATACGCCTCTTCCATCTCGACATGATCGGGAAACAGGCGCACCACATCGGGGTGGCCTTGCAGGAAGCAGTCCGGCGGGCGGGCAATGATGGCGCAATCAATATCGCCTGCGGCGAGCATGTCACTGATCGAGCGATCGTTGATCCGCGTGAGGCGCACGCCCGTGGGAAGATTGAGCTCGACTTTTTCGGCACGGCCCGGGGTGTTCACGCCCGCCTGAACCCACTCCACGTCGGCAAGCTTCACATCCATTTCGTTATGCAGCCAGCCGCGCATATAGACCGCAGCCGAGTGCGCCCACTCGGGCGAGGCCACCTTGCGACCACGCAGATCGGCCGCGCTGCGTATGCCGCTTTTTTTATTCACATAAAACGAGCTGAAGCGAAACAGGCGCGAGCACACCACCGGCAATCCGATGATGTCGCTGTCGTCACGGGTCACCTGGGCCGAGAACTTGGCAAAGGACAATTCCGAGACATCGAATTCGCGATTGGCGGTGAAGCGGGCAAAGCACTCGTGGTGACTGAGCAGCAACCAGTTGTGCTCGATCCCTTGCGCGCGAACGGCACCGGAGCGGAAGTCACGAAAGTGGTCGTAATCGGTGGTGGCGATGGAAAGCGGTAACAGAGCCATAGTCGTCTTGTTCGTTGTGTTCGAAGCGCACCTTTGCCCGAGGTTCGCGCTGTCCTTTGATGGCGTTGCCCGGCAGGCCGCGCAATCGGGCGCACTCTGCGCCTCGCGTGCAGCCAGGTCGGCATGATACCGGGTCAGGGCGTTTCGATTCGGTAGAATCCGGTCCGTGGGCAGGTAGGACAGGTCCTCTGGGTGCGCTCGATCGGTCGCATTGGGAGGGGGATAGCGCCCGCGATCCGATTCAAAAAGAAGAACCAGGGCGGACAGGCCATGCGAGACGAACGACCAGAGAGCATCCCTTCACGAGGCAGGGCGTCTGCGTTGCGATCGCTCATCGCCGCCGCAGTCCTCGCGAGCGTGTTTGGTAACGTAGTCCGAGCAGACGAACCTGCCTGGGTGCCCTCCAAACCCTTGCGACTGGTGGTGCCACAGGCAGGCGGTGGCGGGGCCGATGCGATCGGCCGGGTGATTGCAGCCGCCCTCTCCGAGCGGATCGGCCAGGCCGTGGTTGTCGAGGATCACCCCGGGGCCAATGGCAATGTCGGTGTCGAGGCGATGATGCGCTCACCGGCCGATGGCCAGACGCTGCTCCTTGCCTACACCTCGCTCGTTGCCCTCAACCCCGCGGTCTACAGCAAGGTCTCCTACGATCCGGTGCGGGATTTCACGGCACTGGGCATGGTGTGTGACATGGCGATGGTGTTCGTTGCGAGCCAATCGGTGAGTGCGAACACGGTGCCTGAGTTTGTCGCCGCAGCGCGCGCCCAGCCCGATGCCTACTTTGCCGCATCGAGCGGCAATGGTGCCTTCTCGCATCTGCTCATCGAAATGTTCAACGCCAGTGCCAATTTGAAACTCACCCATGTTCCGTACAAGGGCGAGGGGCCGGCAATGGCCGATCTGATCGGCAATCGAACCAGGTTGGTGTTATTCAGTACCGCCGCCTCGGCGGTGTCCCAGGTGCGCGCAGGGCGTGTCAAGGCACTCGGGGTGACCGGCGCACAGCGTTCCGATCAATTCGCCGATGTGCCGACGTTTCAGGAACAGGGACTCTCAGGCATAAGCGAAAGCTTCTGGTATGGCCTGGTGGTGCCTGCCAGCACCCCCGCGGCGGCGAGCGCAACCCTCGAGCGGGAATTGGCCGCAGCGGGCAAGAACAGCGGGTTCCGCCAGGCCTTGTCGCGCCTGGGCTGCTCGCCCTTGTCCACAACGGGTACGGCCCTCACCAGCCGTATCGGTTCGGATCTGGCGAAATACTCGGCCGTCGCGCGCTCAGTCGGTATGCGGATCGAATAGACCGATCGGTTCAGTCTGTTTTTCCGCTGGCCTTATCCAGAACAGTCCGCAGAAAGTCGATCTTCGAGGTCGGGCCTCGTCCGTCGCCGTGACCGGGTAATACCAGGCCTTCGGTTTCGACGGCATGTTCAACCTTGAACTGGGCGTAGAGCGCATCGTAGAACGGCAGGCTCTGCGCGATGATGGCATTGTCATCGCGATGCGTGAGCAGCAGGCCCTCGGCAATGGCGAGCAAGCCCACCGCGATTTGCCCCAGGCGATCATCGGCCGCTGGCCGGAAGCCATGCAGCACATACTCGACCCCGTGCCCGATGACTTGTTCCAGGGTCACCAGAGCCGGATCATCCAGATGATGGGCACGGCGCAATTTGGCAAAGGTGGTGCCTTGGGCGTCATGCGGGCCGTAGGTGGCACCGGGCAAGGCGAAACCAATGGCATCGGTCGAGCGGCTCGCCTCCTCGCCCCAGGGCACGAATTCGAACTGCGCCTGTGGATCGATAAATCGCACAATCAGCCAGGGCGAGGCGACGCGGTCCAGGTGGACATAGGCTCGGGTTACCCATTTCATTGAAACGTCTCCTTGTATCGTCTGCGCAGGCTTCCAATTGCTGCTGAATTGTCCCGTAGAATGCGCCCAAGCGGAGGCTTGAGCCACCGCGGTGACCATAAATACGTCGGTGAGAGGATGACAATGACACCCAGCACGACCTGCGCCTGCCTGCCCTGGCCGCACACGGCACGCCGTATCGCCGCTGTACTTGCGCTTACGCTCGCGAGCGGCCTTGCCATTGCCCAAGCTCCAGCGAGTCTGAAACTCGGTGTCATCGTGGGCACGAGCGGGCCGTTCAACGTGGCCGGTGCCGAGCAAAAGCGCGGCGTTGAGATCGCCCTCGCACATCTCAACGGGCGGCTCGGCGGCGTACCGTTTGAAGTGATTGAGGCCGACTCCAAGGGTAATGCCGAGGCCACCGTGAGCGAGATGTCGCGCCTGATCGAACGCGACCATGTCGATCTGATCGCGGGCCTCACTGCCTCGAACGAGATCATCGCGGCGATCAAACCGATCACCGATGCCAAAGTGTTCTTTTTTGGCATGAATGGCGGCCCGGCGCCGATTGCCGGAGCCGGTTGCAGTCCGTATTACTTCAATGCCTCGTTTCAGAATGCCCAGATCACCCGGGGTATCGGCGGCTATATGTCGGCCCATGGTGTGAAAAAGCTCTACCTGATCGGTATGGACTATGAAGCCGGGCATGAACACACCGATGCAGCGCGCGACGGTTTTACCGGCGACGTCGTAGGGCAGAGCTATACGCCGCTGACACAACTGGATTTTGCGGCTGACATTGCAAAAATCCGTGCGTCGGGCGCCGATGCCGTGTTTGCCTTCTATCCGGGTGGGCCGGGGATCGCCTTCGTACGGCAATGGGCGCAAGCCGGCATGACCGGGAAAGTGGCGCTCTATTCCAATATCGCGTTGTCAGAGCCCACGGTGTTCCAGGCGCAAGGCAAGGCGGCCGTGGGGATCATTGCGAGCGGCAATTATTCAGCGACGCTGGAGAACCCGGCCAATGCGCGCTTCGTGCAGGACTTTCGCGCCAAATTCGGTCGTGATCCGGCCAGTTTTGCGGGTCTTGCCTACGACACCATGATGCTCATCGATGCCGCCCTCAGGCAGGTAAAGGGCAATATCCGCGATCAGGCTGCGTTTCGTGCGGCGATCGAGCATGTGCGCTTCGATAGCGTGCGTGGGCCGTTTCGCTTTGGCAGCAACCATCAACCCATCCAGACCAACTATGTGTTTGAAGTCGCTCAGCGCACCGATCCGGGAGGTGCTCAGCGTCCGGATGCGGGTCTTTATTTGAAACGGGTCGGCGTCGCCACTGAAAACGCAGTGGATGAATTCGCATCTAAATGTCAGATGAAATAACGCGTCAATCGGCGCACGGAGGACCTATGCTGCAATCCAATCGCATCCGTACCAGCTCCAGCAACTGGACCGATACCAGCACGGGCTCGAGCAGGTGGACGAGCACCGGCACCGACCTCCGCACTCGCACCCGCACTCGCACCCGCACCTCTATCGTTAATGCCAGTTGCGCCATTGCCCTCGCCGCGGCGGTCGCAGCCCTTGGCTCACCCATGGCCCAGGCACAAACCCAAACGCCGATCCGGTTGGGATTCATCGCCGCCTTGAGCGGTCCCTTGAGCGTGGTTGGTGCCGAGCAGAAGCGCGGCTTTGACTTGGCGCTCGATCATCTGGGCGGCAAACTGGGTGGAGTGCCGTTTGAAGTGATTTCAGGTGATTCGAAGAGCACGGCCCCCGCGACGGTTCAGGAGTTGTCGCGACTCATTGAACGTGAACACGTCGATTTGATCGCGGGGCTGTCAACGTCGAACGAAGTCATTGCTGGCATCAAGCCGATCACCGACGCCAAGGTTTTCTTCATTGGCATGAACGGTGGACCGGCACCGGTGGCGGGCGAACAGTGCAGCCCCTACTACTTCAACGCCTCGTTTCAGAACGCGCAGCTCACCACCGGCATGGGTGCCTATATGGCAACCCACGGGGTGAAGAAGCTCTATCTGATTGGCATGGACTATGAAGCCGGGCATGAGCACACCGATGCCGCGCGCAAGGGCTTTACCGGAGAGGTGGTGGCGCAAACCTTCACCCCCGTTACGCAGGTCGATTTTGCGGCGGACATCGCACGCATTCGCGCCTCGGGCGCCGATGGCGTATTTGCGTTCTATCCGGGTGCATCGGGCATTGCCTTCGTGCGGCAATGGAACCAGGCCGGTCTGAACGGCAAGATCGGGCTGTATTCCAATGTCGCCTTGTCAGAGCCGACGGTGTTCCAGGCGCAAGGCAAGACCGCACTCGGGATTGTGGTGGCCGCCAATTATTTTGCCGCCATTGATAACCCGCAGAACCGTAAATTCGTGCAGGACTTTCGTGCCAAGTTCGGCCGCGATCCGGCGAGCTACGCAGGTCTGGCCTATGACGCCATGATGCTCATTGACGCGGCGGTGCGCGAAGTCAAAGGCAATGTGCGCGATCAGAGCGCGTTTCGCGCCGCGTTGAAGCGCGCCGATTTTTCCAGTGTGCGCGGACCGTTCAAATTCAATTCCAATCATCAACCGATCCAGAACACCTATGTGACGGAGGTCGACCAGCGCGCCGATGGCACGCTGTGGTTGCGGCAGATCGGCGTTGCGGCAGAAGGCGTCTCGGATGAGTTCGCCAGCAAATGTCCGATGAAGTGAGATTGCTGACTGAATGTCCGCTGACGTGAGATCGACCGCGAACGTCAGATGTTGTGACATCGTCGAAAGATGCCCAATGACATGAGAGCATGGCCCAATGGCTTTTGAAGTGAGACTACCGGGATGAGCGCAGCGCTGGTGCTTGAGCAGGCCTTCAATGGCCTGCAACTCGGGATGATCCTGTTCCTCATGGCCGTGGGCGTAACGCTCGCCTTCGGGGTAATGAGTCTGATCAATCTCGCGCACGGCTCGATGCTCATGCTGGGTGCCTATTTCATTGCGGCCGCGGGTACTCATATCACTGCCTATCCGCTCGCGTTTGTTGCCGCCTTGCTGCTCACCGCGCTGTGCGCGGTGGCGCTTGAATGGCTGGTGATGCGACCGCTCTATCAGCGCGGGCATCTGGATCAGGTGCTCGCAACCTTTGGCGTGAGCATTGCGATCAATGAGGCTGTGGTGATGCTCTGGGGCCGTGAGGCGGTGTTTGTCGCGCCGCCCGAGTGGCTCGATGGCGCCGTGGCCATTACCGAGACCGTGAGTTACCCGCTCTATCGCCTGGCAATCACCGCGGTCGCGGCGCTGGCCGGGCTTGCGTTGTGGTTACTGCTAGCGCACTCGCGCCTGGGCATGCGCATACGTGCAGGCGCCGAGAATGGTGACATCGTAGGGGCGCTGGGTGTCAATGTGCGACTGCTCTTTTGCGGGGTATTTGTTATCAGCTCACTATTGGCGGCTCTGGGCGGCGTGATGCTCGGGCCACTGATTGCGGTGCAATCGGGTATGGGTGATCCCTTGTTGATTCTTGCCCTCGCCGTGGTGGTGATTGGTGGTGTCGGATCGCTCAAGGGCGCGCTCGTTGCTTCACTCGCCGTCGGGGTGATCGACACCTTTGGGCGCATGATCTGGCCCCAGTTACTGGGCGATCTGCTGGGCAATATCGTGGCCAATGGCGCGGTCTATCTGCTGATGGCGCTGGTCATTGCGATTCGCCCGACCGGACTCTACGGCCAACATGGCAACTGACCCGATGCCACAACGCGCCGGCATGCCGACACAAACGCGGATCATCCTCGGCGTGCTTCTGCTCGCGGCCCTCATCGTTCCGTTATTGGGCCAGCCTTATTACACCAAGCTGGTATCGCGCATGGCGATCTATGCGATCGCCGCACTCAGCCTCGATCTGCTGGTCGGCTACGCGGGGCTGGTGAGCTTCGGGCATGCCGCGTTTTTTGGGATTGGTGTTTATTGCGCAGGTCTGTTGCCCATGGTCGGCATCGATCAGGCGTGGATCATTGTCCCGGCCGCCATTGCATGCGCCGCCCTCTATGGACTGTTCAGTGGTGCGGTGTCGCTGCGCGCCAGTGGCCTGTATTTCATTTTCATTACGCTGGCCTTTGCCGAGATGATGTTTTATGTCGCCCAGGGCTTGCGCATGTTCGGCGGTGACGATGGATTTCGGCTGCCACGTCCGACCCAGTTGATGGCTGGCTTGAGCCTTGGCAATCCGGTGGTGCTCGCCTATACGATGCTGGTGACGCTCGTCATTGCCATCTACGTTGCGCGGCGCATTACCGGGTCGCATTTTGGGCGCGTCGTGATTGCAGCGCGCGATAACGAGACCAAGTTGCGCGCGATCGGGCTCTCCCCCTATCCCTACCGGCTTACGCTCTACGTCATTGCCTCTGCCCTGTGTGCGGTGGCGGGTGTCGGGTTTGCCAATCTGGTGGAATATGCATCGCCTGCGAGCATGTCCTGGGTGGTGTCAGGCGAGATGCTTTTCATGGTGATTCTGGGCTCGGCGGCCACGGTGATCGGCCCTGTGCTCGGGGCGGTGGTGTTTGTCGGTCTTGAGACGGTGCTCTCATCCCTCACCGAACATTGGTTGTTCTGGCTCGGTCTGATTCTGGTGTTGCGGGTGCTGCTGTTACGCCATGGCTTGTATGGTCTGCTCAGTGGGCGAGGACAGCGATGAGCGCGCAACCCGAACCCTTGCTTGAGCTGCGCGGCTTGGTCAAACGCTTCGGAGCCTTGGTGGTGACCGATGGGCTGAGCCTTAGCGTGGCCCCGGGCGAGTTGCATGCCTTGATTGGACCCAATGGCGCTGGCAAGTCCTGTCTGATCGCGCAGGTCACGGGCGAATTGACACCCGATGAGGGAGAGGTACGCTTGCGGGGTGAGCGAATCAACGCGCTTTCAGTCCCGCAACGCGCCCGGCGTGGCCTGGCCCGCGCCTACCAGGTACCGCGTCTGTTTGGGTCGCTTAGCGCGATAGAGAATGCAAGCGTCGCTGAAATGGCACGCGCCGGCAGCGGATCGCGACTGTGGCACGCGGCGTCAGACGATCGGGATCTGGCCATCGCAAGCCTGTCAGCGCTGCAGCGGGTGGGCCTGGGCGATATTGACAATCGCGTCGCGGCGCAACTGTCGCACGGCGAGAAGCGATTGCTTGAATTGGCGATGGGGTTTGCCGCCGATCCGGCCCTCTTGCTGCTCGATGAGCCGCTAGCCGGCTTGGGTCTGGCCGACAGCGCCGCGATGGTGGAATTGCTGCGTTCGCTCAAGGGCCGTTACGGCATCCTGCTGGTCGAGCACGATGTCGAGGCGGTGTTTTCGTTGGCCGATCGCGTGTCGGTATTGGTGGGCGGGCGCTTGATTGCAAGCGGTACGCCTGATGAGATCAAGGCCGATGCCAACGTGCGCTCGGCCTATCTGGGTGAGGGCGGCGCGTGAATCTCCCACCGACCCGATTCGAGAACACTGACTTGCTTCGCATCAGGGGCCTGAATGCCGGCTATGGTAGCGCGCAAGTCCTGTTTGGCGTTGACCTGCATGTGGCAGTGGGCGAGGTGGTCGCCCTGATGGGCCGCAACGGCATGGGCAAGACCACGCTGGTGAAGAGCCTGTTTGGATTGGCGCAATCGAGCGCAGGACAGATCGAGTTCGCCGGTCAGAATGTCACCGGCTGGCCGGGGTATCGGGTTGCACGCGCTGGCCTTGGACTGGTCCCCGAAGGCCGTCATGTGTTTCGCAGCTTGAACGTGATTGAGAATCTGCGCGCCACGGAGCGAACCGCTCAGGGTGAAGGTGCCTGGACACTTGCACGGGTGTTTGAATTGTTTCCGCGGCTGGCCGAGCGCGCTGGACATCGTGGCAATCAGCTCTCGGGCGGCGAACAGCAGATGCTGGCCATCGCCCGCGCGTTGCTCACGCAACCCTCTCTGCTCGTACTGGATGAGGCAACCGAGGGGCTTGCGCCGCTCATTCGCGCCGATATCTGGCGCACGCTCGGGGTGCTCAAGCGCGCCGGGCTTTCCGTGCTGGTCGTGGATCGGGATTTGACCGCCCTGGGGGCGCTGGCTGACCGTTACGTCATCCTGGATAAGGGCCGGGTAGTGCACAGCGGGCCCGCAAGCCACCTGAGCACCGAGCGCGCAGTGATCGAGCGACATATCGGCGTGGCCTGAGATAATGCTGTGCTCAGGTGGTGAAGCAAACAACACGCGGCGGGCATGGGATTGAACTCAAGCCGGTCAGTCATCCAGGTGCAGCGAACAGGCTGCGTGGGCTTTTCGTACCGACCGAACCTGTATCGAGTTAGTCAAGCAATCACACTTTTATCTTTCAACAGGACCTGGGAGCCAAGCCATGGAATTCGGCTATTTCACACTGAGTGACAACCACTATCCGAATAACCCCCGATCGGCCAATGATTTCGTGCTGCAGATTCGCGAGCAGGCCATTCTTGCCGATCGGCTGGGTATGCACTCGGCGTGGATCGGTGAGCATCACTTTGATTCACTGGGGGTGAACTCACGGCCCGATCTGTTGCTCGCGAGCATTGTTCCGGAGACGCGTCATATTCGCCTCGCGCCGGCGGTCACGGTGCTGCCGCTGCATCACCCCATCCACGTGGCCGAGGCGTGGGCAACGCTCGATCTGCTCAGCGGTGGACGGGTGGACTTTGCAACCGGACGTGGCTACGACCGCCTGGAATACAAGCCGTTCGGGGCGGATTTTTTCAAATCGGCAGAAATGTTTGAAGAAGGTATCGACGTATTGCTCAAGGCCTGGACCGAGCCGGGCCGCTGGTCACACAAGGGCAAGTATTACGACATCGAGGACATGTCGATCACCCCCAAGCCAATACAGAATCCGCTGCCGTTCTACGTTGCCTCATTCTCCATGACGAGCCTGGAGATGGCCGCCGCCCGTGGCCTGAACATCATCTATGCGCCGTTTGCGACGGGCCTGGTGTTTGGCGGCCTGGATCGTGCGGTGTCCAGCTATCGCGAAGCCTGCGTGCGTCACGGCAAAGCACCGGGGCGCGCGATGTGCAGCTACTTCATTCACATTGCCGATGATGCCGCTTCGGATGATTTCGGACGCCAGGCGCAGGTCAATTATTTCGAGCATTGCGTCTTGCGCGCCATTCCAAGCAAGCTCGAGGAGGCACCGCCCTCGATGCACTATTTCATCAAGATTCACCAGATGCTGCAGCAGATCAAGAGGCAGGATCTGAGCGATCGCTCAATCCTGATCGGCCCGCCCGCGGCGATCATCGATTCGCTCAAGAAGGTGGAGGCCGCCGGCATCGACGAGGTCATTCTCTATTTCAACGTCGGCAACAAGCCCCACGCCATGGTGAAAGAACAGATGCACCGGTTCATGGAAGAAATCGCACCGCACTTCGAGGGCAAGCATCGGCTGCGTGCCAGAGTGGCCTGAGGGTACGCTAAACTGTTTCGTTGCTTGATCTGCTGGTCCCTCGTTGCCTGTTTAATTGACTGATTCTGAAGGATTCCTGCCATGCCTACCGCCCTTATTCGCGGCGTCAATATTGTTTATGAAGTCCTCGGTGACCGCGGCCCGTGGGTCGCCCTGATCACCGGTGGCCGCCGGGGTCATGAGGAGTTTGTTCCGCTGGGGCAAAAGCTCGCCGATCAGGGTTTTCGCGTGCTGCTGCACGATCGCCGCAATACCGGGGCCTCGGATGTGGTGATCGAGGGCAGCGAGAGTGAAGAGGAAATCTGGACCGATGACCTCTATGAATTGTTCAAGCAGCTGGGCGGTTTGCCGGCCTTTGTCGGCGGCGCCTCCTCGGGTGCCCGCACGTCGATTCTGTTTGCCTTGCGTCACCCGGAGGCCACTCGCGGGCTGTTGCTGTTCCGTGTGACCGGCGGTGAATTTGCCGCCAAGCGACTGCCGGAGAACTACTACGGCGTGTACATCCGTGCAGCGCAGGAAGGCGGCATGGCGGCAGTGTGTGCGACCGAGCAATATCAGGAACGCATTGCAGCCAATGCGTCAAACCGTGATCGCTTGATGGCAATGGCGCCCGAGACCTATATCAGGGTGATGAGTCATTGGCGTGCGCTATTCGAGAAGGTTGCCGGTTATCCGGTGATGGGCGCAAGTCCCGAGCAGCTCGGATCGATCAAGGCGCCCACTCTGGTGATTCCGGGCAATGACAAGACACACAATTCACAAAGCGGACTGGACACCCATCGCTTGATTCCCGGTAGCCAGTTGCACCGTCTGCCGATCGAGGATCAGGATGTGCCGCTGATCACTTTTGAAGAGTGGTCACCGCTCGAACCCGAAATTGCGGCCACTTTTGTGGCGTTCATGCGCAAGGCGGTTGCGGATTCCGGTGGCGTTTGATGTCCCTGGTTCATGTCAATGGATGCGACTTTGCCTGTGAGCAGATCGGCGAGGGTGCCGATCTGATTTTTATTCACGGCGAAATTCATGGCATGGCGTATTGGGAATATCAGTTGCCCGATTTCACCCGCGATCATCGCTGCTTCATCTATAACCGCCGTGGACACGTCGGCTCGGGGATGCCCGATTATGGGTTTTCTCTGGTCAACCAGACCCGCGATCTGGCTGCACTGATCGAGCATCACCAGATCAGGAATCCGGTGATCGTGGCAGTGGCCTTTGGCACCACGATTGCGGCGAACTACGCGTTGCAATTTCCCGACCGGGTCCGTGGCTTGGTACTGGCGGCCTGGAGCGAGATGCACGATGCGATGCTCTACTTCCATCGCTGGGCCAGTTACAACCAGATTGCGGTCGATATTCTCGAACGCTCAGGGCGTGATGCGCTGATCGATCATTTGCGCGCCGAAGGTGGGCGATCGATCTACAAGGTGATTCCGGTCGATTCACCGATACGCGAGAAATGCGTGCGCATGTTTGCCAGTCACCCGATCGATGAATATCGCCGTGGCATGCTCGAATTTGGCACGTCGGTGCCCGATCTGGTGACGCCGTTTTCGCGCCTCGGGCTGCCGGTGCTCGGTATTTGCGGCGCCAACGATCCGTATCCCGATCAGCCCGAACGCTTGCACGGTATGCCGCGCTTTGTCGAGGCGGCGCCGATCGCTGGCGCCGGCCGCTTTGTGCATTGGGAGCAGCCGGCGGCCTTCAATGCAGCGGTACGGGACTTTCTCGGTACGATCTAGGCATTGGCCGCCTGCTGGGCTCGATCGCCAGCGTGACTCAGCGCGCAGGCGTCGGCTTGTGGCCGTGCGGCCACGCGAGCGAGGCCAGCGCGACCAGCATCAACAGCGCACCGGCCGGCCCCAACCAGGTAAACGGATCATCCGATCGCATCAGTACGCCACCGAGCGCCGAACCGATCGAGCTGCCCAGGTAGATGGCCGACGCGTTCAGCGCGAGTAGCACCGATATCTTGGTCGGTGAGAGCAGCGCAAGGCGCGCTTGCTGCGGCACCATCACCGACCAGCTGCACACGCTCCAGAGCAGCATGGTGGCGGCAAATCCAACCAGCGGCAGCGTCACGAGCGTCATCAGTGGCAGCAGGATCAACTGACTCAGGCACAGTAGTACGAGGGTCTTGTTGGGACCGATACGGTCAGTGAGCAGTCCGCCCATGGAATTGCCAAGCACCGCCCCGATGCCAAACAGGGCGAGCACGATGGTCACGCCGTCGCGTGCGAGCAGATAGCGCGCTTCGAGAAGGGGCGCGGTGAATGTGAAGAACACATAGAGTCCACCCATGAATAACGCAGTGAATGACACCGCGACGGTTTCTCGGGCCGAGGCAAAAACGCTGAATAATGAGCGCAGGCTCGCCACCGGGACACTGATCCCGCGGGGCAGGCAGACGTAAAACGCAGCAAGCGATAGGGCGCCCAGGCCAACTACCGTGGCGAACGCGGTGCGCCAGCCGAACTGGTAGCCGAGCCACGCCCCCAACGGGACGCCAAGGGCCTGCGCCAGCGTGAGTCCGCCAAATACCAACGCGAGCGCGCGGCCGCGTCCCGCCGGTGCGGCCAGTGCAATGGCCACCGAGGCGGCCAGCGGAGTCACCATCCCTGCACCCACCGCCATGATGCTGCGCGCGATAAGCAAGCCGGTCAGACCGCTCGCAAGGGCCGCGGCGACAGCGCCCAGCGTAAATGTCGCCATACCGCCAATGAGCGCGCTGCGCCGATCGAGCCGCCCGGTGCTCGCCACCAGCAAAGGCGAGCTGATGGCATAGACCATGGCATAGAGGGTCATCAGCGATCCGGCCTCGGCGCGGCTGATTGCCAGATCTGTGGCAACGGGCGACAGGATGCCGATCACCACAAAGCCGCCCATCCCAACCGCGAAATTGGCGAGCGACAGCAGCCACAGCGTGACGGGCGTTCGTTGCGGCGTCAGCGGTTCAGGGGATGTCATGGCGGCAGCAACTTCATGAAGACTTGGTAATGCCGACCACGCGCGCGGGCGACCCATCCATGCCGCTCAGGCGCAGGGGTAGCGCGGTCATGGTGAACGATGATCCGACGGCGGCGAGTCCGGTCAACAACTGGATCATCGGAATGCCCGCACCCAGCCAGCGCCGGTGATTGGCACCGCGTTCATGGGTTTGCAGCGTAAAACGCCAGAACGGCTTTTCCGGAAAACAGTCCATCGCCACCGCGGCCGGTTCAAAGCTGCTTGTCCACTCGCTCACAGTGGGGTCCAGATACACCGTGTTGTCCCAGAACGCTGGCGTACCCCAGGCGCGGTCGGTCCAGTCGGTGCGAATCACAATGATCTGCCCCGGTGCCGGCCGCACGCCGCTTGCCTCCAGAGCGTCGCCGGTGACGCCGGCGCCCGCTGCGATCGTGCTCATGTCAATCACCACGGCCTCCCGCATCACCAGGCGCTCCAGGGGTGTGCGGTCGATCGAGGCACCGTCGACAAAGAAATGGCGCGGTGCATCAATGTGCGTGCCGATATGACTGTTCAGCGTCATGACGGTGTTCATATGCCCGGTCGCGCTGCCACCTGGCATCAGGTCGACGGCTGCGGAGGCCAGTAGCGTGCGCTGCTCCTCGTTGATCCAGGTCGCGGCCTGGACCACGACAGGGTGCTGCTGATAGAGCGCCATGTTTGGAATGCCGGCCATGCCCGATACCACGGGCAATGACAAATCGATAATATGCTCGCGCGGGGCAGGATCTATGCGGGTGGGTGTCATGAGCTTCTCATGGTGCGCAATTAGGTTACGCTGGGTCTGACTACGTTACGCTATCAACATCGGTTACGTTAAAACGACCTGACAAGGGGAGACCGCGGATGATCAAGCTTACTGTCAACGGAACAGTTCGCGCTGTCGACGTTGAAAATGACACACCCTTATTATGGGTATTGCGTGAGCAGATCGGGCTCACCGGTACCAAGTATGGCTGCGGCATTGCTCAATGTGGTGCCTGTTCAGTGCACGTCAATGGCGAAGTGCGCCGCTCGTGCTCGATCCCGGTGGGTTCGATCAAACCCGCCGATCGCATTGTCACCATCGAGGGATTATCAGCCACCGCCAGCCATCCGGTGCAACGCGCCTGGGACGAACTCGATGTGCCGCAATGTGGCTACTGCCAGTCGGGGCAGATCATGGCGGCAGCGGCGCTGCTCGCCCACAAGCCCCATCCGTCCGATCAGGACATTGATCAGGCCATGACCAATATCTGTCGCTGCGGTACCTACCAGCGCATACGGGCCGCGGTGAAGCTTGCGGCCGCGCGCCGCGCGGGGGTGGCGTCATGAGCAAAGTGTCTACTGTCAAAGGGTTCACTGCGGCACGTCGCCAGTTTGTTGTGCGCAGTGCGCTCGCGGGCGGCGGGCTGGCATTAGGGCTGTACTGGCCGGCGGCACGCGCTGCGGGCACATCGAGTGCTGCGCGTGCCGAATTGCGCACCGCCCTGGGCGGCGATTTCGGCACCCAGGCCGAGGGCGCCGAAGTCAATGTGTGGGTGGTGGTGCAGCCCGATGATCACTGCGTGATCCGCATCGCGCGCTCGGAAATGGGACAGGGCACGCTCACCGGCCTCGCGCAGCTGGTGGCCGAAGAGCTGCAGTGTGATTGGAGCAAGGTGAAGACCGAATTCCCCACGCCAGGACAGAGTCTTGCGCGCAAGCGTGCCTGGGGTGAAATGGGCACAGGCGGCAGCCGCGGCATACGCACCTCAGAGGACTATGTTCGCCGCGGCGGTGCGGCCGCGCGGATCATGCTGTGCCAGGCCGCAGCCAAGCGCTGGAGCGTGCCGGTGGGTGAGGTAAGCGCGATCAAGGGTGTCGTGCATCACAGCGCATCCGGGCGCACAGCGCGCTACGGTGATCTGGCCACTGAAGCGGCCGCATTACCTGCGCCTGATCTCAAATCAATCAAGCTGAAGAGCCCGCTCGACTGGACGATAGCGGGCCAGCCGCTCAAGCGGCTCGATACGGGCCCCAAGGTCAATGGCAGCAAGGTCTTTGCACTGGATCTGGTACTGCCCGGCATGCTCTTCGCGGCCATCAAGGATTGCCCGGTATTCGGTGGCAAGTTGGTGCGCTATGACGAATCGATGATCAGAGCCCGGCGTGGCGTGAAGAAAGTCGTGCGCGTCGGCGATAGCGCAGTGGCGGTGGTGGCCGATAGCTGGTGGCGGGCCAAGTCGGCCTTGGCAGATCTGCCCATTGAATGGGACGACGCAGCATTTCGCGACCGCTCGAGCGAGACCATCGCGCGCCAGATGCAAGAGGGGCTGAGCGCGAGCAGCAATGTCTTTGTGTATCGCGATGAAGGCGACGCGGCCGCCGCGCTGGCCCGCGCGAGCGTGCGCATTGATGCCGATTATTCAACGCCGTTTCTCGCCCATGCGACCATGGAGCCGATGAATTGCACCGCGCGGGTCACTGCGGAACGCGCCGAGGCCTGGGTGCCCACGCAAAATGGCGAGGGCTCTCATGCGGCGCTCTCCGAGGCAACCGGTTTGCCGTTGGATCGTTGCGAGATCTACAAAATGGACCCTGGTGGTGGCTTTGGTCGTCGCGGCGGCAATCAGGACTACGTGCGCCAGGCCGCACTCATTGCGCGGCAGATGCCCGGCATTCCGATCAAGATGATCTGGTCGCGCGAAGATGACATGCAGCACGATTTCTATCGGCCGATTTCACAGTGCCGCCTGTCAGCGGGGCTGAGCGCGAGCGGTGAGTTGCTTGCCTTGCAGGTGCGTCTGGCCGGGCAGTCGATCAATGCGTTCGTCAGTCCCGGTCTCGTGGCCGATGGCAAGGACGAGCGGCAGTTGCAGGGTTGGTATGAGAAACCCGGCGATGCGCAGCTTGGCTATACCGTGCCCAATTTGCGAGTTGAATATGCCATGCGCAATACGCATGTGCCGGTGGGTCCGTGGCGCGGCGTCAACACCAATCAAAATGCGGTGTACATGGAATGCTTCATGGAGGAACTGGCGCGGGCCGCAAAAGTCGATTCCGTTGAGTTTCGCCGCCGCATGATGGGTAATCATCCGAAACACCGCGCGGTGCTCGATGCGGTGGCGCTCAAGGCAGGTTGGGGTAAACCCCTTCCGGCCGGCGTACATCGGGGCATCGCTCAATTCATGGGCTATGGCAGCTACTCGGCCGCAGTGGCCGAGGTGTCCATTGGCGCCGATGGGCTGGTCAAAGTGCATCGCCTGGTGTTTGCGATCGATTGCGGCCATGCCGTCAATCCACAGCAGATCGAGGCGCAGGTACAGGGCTCGGTTGCCTACGGATTGACTGCCGCGTTCTATGGCGAATGCACGATCGAACAGGGGCGCGTGGTGCAGTCCAACTTCCACGACTATCCGATCTTGCGACTGGCCCAAATGCCCGTGGTCGAGACGATGATCGTGCCCTCATTGGACTTCTGGGGCGGTGTGGGCGAGCCGACCATTTGTGTGGCGGCGCCGGCTGTGCTGAACGCGATCTTTGCGGCGACCGGGAAGCCCGTGCGTTCGCTGCCGCTGAGAAAGTTGAGTCTGGCTTGAGCGGTTGGCGGCGGCAGGCGTACCCTGTGCGGTGGAGGTTGTCATGGCGCAGGGTACGGACCAAGCCGAAATTGAGCTCGCCCTCGGGGGCATGACCTGTGCTGCCTGCGCCACGCGCATTGAACGCGTACTCAATCGGCTGCCTGGCATTGCCGCGACGGTAAATTTTGCCAGCGAGACCGCGCACGTGCGCCTGCGTCCTGCCGCTAGCGCATCCGGTATCCTTTCAGGTCTCTCACCCGGTGTCTCATCACGTACCCCATCCGGTACCCCATCGCCTGCGTCCGTAGCGCGTGCCAACCCCCTTGGGATTGGTGCCGGGCATGACAATGAGCAGGTGCCCATTGCACTCAGAACCGATGAGCTGATTGCAGCGGTCCATAAGGCTGGCTATGAGGCGAGCGTCAAGGCCGCAGGCACCCTGATCGACCATGCCGCCGAGCAGCGACTCGCCTTGCGTTCATTTTTGATCGCACTCGCCCTCACGCTTCCGCTATGGATTGTGATGGTGCAGATGGTGATGGGTGTTCATGAATGGTTACCCACCGCCTGGCAATGGGTGCTTGCCACGCCAGTCGTGTTCTACAGCGGCGCGCGCTTCTATCGCGGTGCCTGGCATGCCCTGCGCGGTGGTGCCGCCAATATGGATGTCCTGATTGTGCTTGGCACCGGCATTGCCTGGCTCTACAGCAGTATTCGGCTGCTGCTGATGCTGGGTCTGGGCGAAGGGCACGGCGGCATCGAATCAATTGCGATACTGCCGGGCATGGCGGGTACCGCCGATTCAGCGGCCGCGGCGACGGGCCGCTCACCGATGGCGGGCGGTGAGCCCGCACAGGTGCTCTACTTTGACTCGGCTGCGTCGGTTGTGACGCTGGTTCTGCTTGGCAAATGGCTCGAATCGTTGGCCAAAGTGCGTACTACGGCAGCGCTGACCGCGCTGGTAAGGATGCAACCGCGCACGGCCTGGATCGAATCAGCGCAGGGCTTGCAGGAAGTACCCCTCAGTGCTCTGGCACCCGGGATGCACTTTGTGGTGCGGCCGGGCGATAGCATTGCGGTCGATGGCGAAGTCATTGACGGCGCCTCCTCGGTCAATGAGGCGATGCTTACCGGTGAGAGCATGCCTGTCGCGAAGACGGCGGGGGCGCCGGTGTATGCGGCGACCATCAACGGTAACGGGCAATTGCGCTGCAAGGTGACTGCCCTGGGCAGCGCGACGATGCTGGCGGGCATCATTCGCCTGGTGTCGCAGGCGCAAGGCTCCAAGGCCGCAGTGCAACAGCTCGCCGACCGCGTCTCCGCGGTGTTCGTGCCGGTGGTGATTGGGATTGCGATCATTACCCTGGTGATTGGGTGGTATTGGCGTGGCCTCGATGTCGCATTGATCAATGCAGTGGCGGTGCTGGTCATTGCCTGTCCTTGCGCGCTGGGACTTGCAACCCCCACTGCGCTGATGGTGGGGATTGGCCGTGCGGCGGCAGCCGGCATTCTCATTCGCAATGCCACAGCACTTGAACAGGCAGGTGAGATCAATCTCCTGCTGTTGGACAAGACCGGCACGCTCACTGAAGGAGCCCCGGCCGTGGTCGAGGTCGAACCGGTCGCAGGCAGCACGGTTGCCGATTTGATGCGCCTGGCTGTAAGCCTGGAAAATCCGTCTGAACATCCACTGGCGCGGGCAGTCGTCCGTCACGCGACAGAGCTGGGCGTCAATGCTGATGCGGTGAGCAATTTTGTGGCTTCGCCCGGAGGCGGTCTGAGTGCCAGCCTGGATGGAAAGATTGCATTGGCCGGTTCGATCGCGTTTCTGCGTGATCGCGGCGTGACGATCGATGAGTCCTCGGCAGCCGCAATGCGTAGTCGCGGGGTGAGCGTGATTGGGTACGCCTCGGGTGGGCAATTGCGCGGACTGCTCGGACTAGCCGATAAGCTGCGTGACAGTTCGCCACGCGCGATTGCGCGGCTCAAGGCAATGGGCATCAAACCCGTCCTGCTCAGTGGTGATCATATTGATGTGGCCAATGCGGTGGCCCGTGAGGCGGGCATCGAAGAGGTACGCGCGGGCATGAAGCCGGCTGACAAGGCCGCCGAAGTGGCGCTCTGGAGAAGCCTTGGGTACCGTGTCGGCATGGTCGGCGACGGTATCAATGACGCCCCTGCACTGGCCGCGGCCGATGTCGGATTTGCCATGACCGGGGGCACCGGCGCGGCCATCGATGCCGCCGATATCACCCTGATGCGCGGCGACCTGTCCTCGTTGCCTGATGCGATTGATCTATCCCGCCGCACACGCACCCGAATCCGGCAGAATCTTGCCTTCGCATTTGGCTATAACATCCTGGGTATTCCGCTGGCCGCATTCGGACTGCTCAGCCCGACCCTGGCCGGTGCGGCCATGGCCGCCTCCTCCATTTCGGTGGTCGGCAATGCGCTGTTACTCAATCGTTGGAAACCCGGAGATTCAAAATGACCCAGACTGCTGTCATTGATGTGCAGGGGATGACCTGCCAGGGCTGTGTGGCCAGCGTTACGCGCGTACTCAAGGCGAGCCCAGGAGTGGCCGACGCGCGGGTATCCCTCGAGCAGCATTCGGCCAGCGTGGATTTTGATCCGACGCTCATTGACCTCGGTGCCTTGCGGCAGGCGGTGATTGACGCCGGATTCGAGAGCGCTGCCTCATGAGCACACCGGGCACCGCCGCAGCGCAAACGGAACTCGATCGCTGGAACACCCGTTATAGCCAATCCGAGTACGTGTTTGGCAAGGAACCCAATGCATTCTTAGCCTCAAAGGCCGGACTGTTACGTTCCGGGATGAGTGCGTTGAGCATCGCGGATGGTGAAGGGCGCAATGGCGTGTGGCTCGCCGCCCAGGGTTTGCAGGTGACAGCGTTTGATTTCTCTCCGCCAGCACTGATCAAGGCGCGTCAATTGGCAGCCGAGCGCGGCGTCGAGGTTAATTTCGAGCATGGTGACATCATGGGCTGGCGCTGGCCCAAGGAGAGTTTTGATATCGTGGTGGCGATCTTCGTACAGTTCGCAGACCCAGAGATGCGTGCGGTGCAATTTGCCCGTATGCAATCGTCGGTCAAACCGGGTGGATTGATCCTGTTGCAGGGCTACACGCCCAAGCAGCTTGAATACAAAACCGGCGGGCCGTCACTGCTCGATCATCTCTATACCCGCGAGCTGCTGGAGCACTCATTCGCTGCCATGGAGATTGTGGAAATCTCTGAATATGAGCGCGAACTGAATGAGGGTGCGCGCCATAGTGGCATGTCGGCGGTAATCGATCTGGTGGCGCGCAAACCTTTGTCTTGACCAAAGCGACCAGTGAACGCGCTTTTTGTTCGCGGCCGAATGTGGCGTGCGTGACTGAATCCAGCTTGTTGAGATGGCGCCGGAGCCCCCTGTGACGTCCCCACTGAACTCATGATTTCTGATGAAGACCCTACTTTTCCGCCTTGCGCTCGTTGTTACCTCGTTTATCGGCCTCGTGCCGGCGCGTGCTGTGGAGCCATTCGGACCGCATCCGGTTCATCTGGTCGTGCCGTCGGTGCCAGGCGGTGTGCATGACGTGGTCGGCCGGCTTTGGGCTGAGCGCGCACGCGCGCAGTTCAGTTCCCTGGTGATCGATAATCATGGGGGTGTGGGCGGCTATATTGGCGCACTTGATGTGGCGCGCTCAAAGGCCGATGGCAACACGCTGCTGTTGGGCAGTACGTCAACTCAGGTACTGGTGCCGGCGCAGATGAGTCACCCGCGCTATGACCCGGCGCGCGACTTCGATGCAATCGGTCTGTTTGCGACCAGCCAGACGACGATCGCGGTTCACCCCAGTGTGCCGGCACAGAACCTGACCGACTTGGTGGCGTATGTTCGGGCGAACCCGGGCAAGGTCAGCTATGGGTCAACGGGGATGGGCTCGGTGACTCACATGGCCGGTGAATCGTTTCGCCGCATGGCCGGTGGCCTCGACATTGCCCATGTCCCCTATAAGGGTGTGGGACAGGGTATCGCCGATCTGTTGGCCGGACAGATCCTGATGATGACGCCCAACGCCACGCCGCAGATTATCCAGCTCCATCGTGGCGGGCGAATTCGCATCCTCGCGGTGTTGGGCAACTCGCGTCTGAGCGCGGCACCGGAGATTCCGACCTCGGCCGAGGCGGGTATGCCCGGGTTGCTGGTGCCGATGTTCTTTGGCATTTTTGTTCCTGCGGGCACCCCGGTTGCCGTCGTACGCCAACTGGATGCGATCAACCAGCGGGTGATTGCAGACCCCTCATTTCAGCAGACTTTGATTGCCGGTGGTTTTCAGCCGATGCCCGGGATGGGACCCGAGCGCACGCGGCAGTATGTCAGCGAGGAGATTACCCGCTGGACGCCGATCATCAAATCGACCGGCGCCACGATGGATTGATCAAGCGATTCCCAGTTCCTTGCGGGTCCAGGGAGTCTGCCGCACATCGACCCACTGCCCACCGGCCTGCACCGACTGTCCGATGGCCTCCAGCACTGCAACATTACGCATCGCTTCCAGCGGTCGAACGGGGAATTCACTTTGACCGGCGCAGGCATTGGCAAGCGCACGCAGCTCTTCTGTCAGGCTGCCATCGGTCTTGAACAAGGTGAGTGTGCTCGCGCCGTTCATCTCAACGGGGTCAACGCGGATCTCCGAGAAATTTCCGCGCGCGTCGACATTCCCTCGCGTGCCGTAGATACGAATGCTCGCTGCCGGCGCGCAGGCAATATGCGATGCGATCTGCCCGGTTGGGCCGCTCACCAATTCAAACATGGCGGCGCAGGTGTCATCGACCGGATAGGACACCACCTGATGGCGGGTCATGGCCGTGAGCCGCGCAATCGGGCCCAGCAGCCAGCCGATCATGTCCACCATATGCAATCCCATCGGGGTCATGCCGGCCGCTGGAATCTCTGATTGGGTGACGCGCCAATGGCCAACCGGATAGCGGCCTTCAATCGGGCCGCTGTAGTGCGCTTCGACATGCACGATGCGGCCCAGGTCGCCTGATTCGACAATGGATTTCAGCTTGCGCGCACCGGGCATATAGCGCCGGTTATGGCCGATCGCGAGGACCACCTTGTGATCCTCACACGCAACCATCGCCCGTGATGCGGTCTCCACTGTGAGCGTAAAGGGTTTTTCGCAGAACGCATGCTTGCCGGCTTCGGCTGCCGCGATGATCTGAGTCCAGTGCAGCGAGTGCGGCGTGGCGAGCAATACGGCATCGACAGCCGGATCGGCCAGCACCTGGGCATAGTCGGAGTAAATGCGTCCGCCGCAAGCGGCCTGGAATTGCTCACATTCGCTCATCGACAGCGAGCAGCAGCCGAGAACCTTGATCTGATCTTTGGCGAGCAGGGCGGCTTTGCCCAGTTCCATTCCCCACCAACCAGTTCCGATCACTACGATATTGAGCATGCCTGTGTCTCCTCGATTTGCGTTGTATTGCTCTGGTTCTTGACTTGAATCTGCCGTGGATCTGACTCAGGGCAGGGGTTTACAGCACTGGTTCAGACCCAGCGAACGTCGGTGCGAATTGCAAAAGCGGCCAGTGCCTGATCGACTGCGGGTTCGAGCCGAGTGCGCGCACTACCCGCTGCAATCGTGATCTCAACGCGGGTTCCGTGCGCTGGGTCGCTCACGCATTGGACGCCCACATTCGCGTCAGGGCCGACGAGCGCGGTAAGTAGCGAAGTAAATGCGTTGACCGTGCTTGCTTCGCGCAGCCCCAGTTTGAATGGCTTGCCAACGTCGGTAAGCGGCATCTGCTCAATCAGATAAATTTCCTTCGGCACCGCCGCCCGCTCAGGCACTTCGCGCTGGGCAAACTGCTGTAGCTCGGCGACATCGAGTTGAGTGTCAGGCACCGCCTGCACATAGGCAACGGGCAGTTCCCCGGCATGGGCATCGGGCTTTCCCACCGCAGCCACGTGCAATACGCCCGGATGGCGACGCAGCGCATCCTCGATCATGCGCGGATCAATATTGTGACCGCCCCGAATAATCAGGTCCCGCGAGCGGCCGGTGATCCACAGATAACCCGCCGCATCGATTCGCCCCAGATCGCCTGAAATAAACCAGTCCTCATGCCATTGCGCACCCGGGGCCTGAGTGATGCCCGGACCGCGTAGCGCGATGGTGCCGATCTCATCGACGCCACACTCGCCGATCACTTGACCCTGGCCATCCAGGCGCAGCGCCCTGATGTCGCTGTAGGGAATGCGTATGCCAGCCGAGCCATAGCGCACCTGGCCATCGCGCGGCGCCTGGCTGATGTTCATGGTGTATTCAGTCGCGCCGTAGGTGAGCAGCACATGCACGCCCGTCATGGCTTCGATGCGCCGGGCAATGTCCGGTGAGAGTGCGGTTGACCCGGTGGTCATGAAGCCGCGCAGGCTGGAGAGGTCTTCACGCGTGGGCGGGTGATTGGCGAGCACTGAGAGGGTGGTCGGCACACCCGACAAGAAACTGACGTGGTGGCGCTCGATCAGGCGCCAGTAGTTGTCGATGAACCGCCGGTCACGCGCACCCAGGGGCGATGCGATCAGTACCCCCGAACCGTTGGCAAGCGGCAGCAAGGCGCGGCCAAGCATCCCGGCAATATGGAACATCGGGTAATCGGCAAAAACGGTATCAGCGGCAGAGCGCGCTTCAATGACCGAGTTGGCCCACAGCTTGTAGGTGAGGTTGCGCTGCGTGATCGGTATCAGCTTGGGTGCGCCGGTAGTACCACCGGAGTGCACGAAGGCGACACTATCCGCAGCCGCCGGGGATGGGTCGGACTCGAACGGATCATCGCAGAACGGGTCAAGCCGTCGGTCAAAATCCAGTGCTGGGTCGAGTGCATTGCCCCGGGGCTTACGCGAATCGTTGCCGAACTTGTTACCTGCGATGATGTGGCCTTCGTTACCCAGCACCTGGGCATTCACCGCAAGCACAGTCAAATCGCGCGGTAGCCGATCGCGCAGGGCACACAGCCGCTCCCAGATATCGAAGCCCTCGGCCGGACCCAGCGTCACAATGACCCGAGCCCGACTGCTGCGAACAAGGTCAAGCCATTGCTCTCCTGAGAGCATCCAGTTGGCACAACACACTCGTCCGACCTTGATTGCGCCAAGTGTTGCAACAAACCACTGCGGCAGCGTCGGCAGCAGCAGCAGGACGGTGTCTTGCCTGGTGACACCAAGCTCACGAAAAAGCCGCGCCGCCTGGCGTGCGCGCGAGCGCAGCGCGCCATGGCTCAGTGTCTGTGGCGTGGTCTCAGGATTGGCATCTGACAAATAACTGATGGCGACCCGCTGCGGATCGCGCGCATGGCCTGCTTCAAGCCATGCCGCGACATCCCCTGGCCCGAGCCGCTGCTCAAGCGGGGCGCTCTCCAGTGCGGCGATGTCGGCTGAGGACCGTATCGGCGAATGGTTGAGCGGGACCGGCATGCGAGGACGACAGATGCCTATTTCGGCTGTGTCAATTCCTTCAATGGATCCTTGATCGCCTGGCTGATGGATTCGATTTCCACGTTGGCCAAGCGACCATTGACCCGTCGCACTTCGCGCAAATACTCAGGATTGATCACCTCACGGGTGGCCGGGTCGATCGACACGGTGCCACGCGGGCTGTTGTTACTGCTGTACTTCTTCAGCAGTTCCATGGTGCGCTCAGGGTCAACCTTGCCATTCTGTTCGCGGATCGCGGTGAAGATGGCATCCATCGTGTCCCAGGCATCGACCACCATGAAGCCAGGGTTCTGGTCAGCACCGAATTCCTTTTGGTAGCGCGCCACGAAGGCCTTGTTGGCGGGACGCTCAGCGGCTGCCGAATAGTGATGAACGGTCGTCACGCCCAGGGCCTCATCGCCCATGTTCTGCAATTCTTCATCGGTGGTGATATCGCCGGTGCCGATGTACTTGATACCGGCTTTGGCGAGTCCCAGATCGCCATAGGCTTTCATCATTGCGGTAGCCGCTTTGCCGGCGGGATTGAACGCGAACAGTGCTTCGGGCTTGGCATCCTTGATTCGCTGCATGTAGGGGATGTAGTCAGGATTGGCGAGCGGGATACGCACCGTGCCAACCACTTCGCCGCCGCCTTCCTTGAAGCCACGGATGAAGCCCTCCTCGGCCTCGTGGCCCGGCGCATAGTCGCTCACCGCGGTATAGGCGCGCTTGTAATGCTTGGCCGCCCAGTGTCCAAGCGGATAGGCCGACTGCCACAGCGTGAAGGACATGCGTGCCATGTAGGGCGCCTTGGCCATGATCAGCGCGCCTGATGCATTCATGCTGATAAAGGGCACTTTGGCCTCGGTGCTGAGCGGGGCGATGGCGGCGGCGTTGGGTGTCCACACCACGCCGGTGAGGAACTGCACTTTGTCGCGCACGATCAGCTCTTGCGCCACGCGTTTGGCTGCATCGGGAACCGCGCCGGTGTCGTCACGGCGGATGATCTCGACCGAGACACCCGGGGGCAATTCATTGCCATGCAGCTTCATATAGAGCTTGACGCCGCGATCAAGTTGATCACCCTGTGCAGCGCCCGGACCGCTGAACGTGCTGATGAATCCGATCTTGATGGTCTGGGCATGGAGCGGAGCGCATACGGCGAGGGCGAGCAGCACGGCGCCGGATACACGATTGATAAGGAAGCGCATCATGGTCTTGAATCTCGATGGGGCGGGATGCGCATCATAGCGCGACCCTTGGCCGATCGGGTTGCGGTACCCTTGCGGCTCGCCGCAGGACGAGGAGCGGTCGGAGGAGACACAGTGGGTAGTCGCACACATAGCCAGACCGCCAGACCGGATGGATGGGCATGATGGGCAGGTCGGCCGGGGCACACGAATGCCCGCCCTGGGTGAGTCTCAGCCTGCTGTGGATGAGTGGCGTGTGCATGCGACTGAGCATCCTGGTCATGCCACCCATGATTCCGTTATTGCATGCCGATCTGGGGTTGAGCCACACCGAGGTCGGTGTGCTCTCGGCTATGCCCTCGCTGCTATTTGCCATGGCGGCGATTCCCGGCGCTTTGCTCGTATCCCGTCTGGGCGCGATCGGCACCGTTGTGGCAGGCATGGTGCTGGCCGCCATCGCGTCGGCCTGCCGGTCGCTCGCGCTGGAGGCGATCGGACTTTTTGCGGCCACTGCGTTCATGGGCATGGGCCTGTCGATCATGCAGCCGGCGATGCCGCAGCTGGTGCGTGGCTGGATGCCCTATCGCATCGGCTACGCCACTGCCGTGTACATGAGCGGCCTCTTGATTGGACAGGTCATTGCGGTCTGGGCAACGCCTGGCCTTGTGCTGCCTCTGGTAGAGGGCAGTTGGCGTTGGGCCAATGCGCTGTGGGCACTGCCGGTGGTGGCTACTGCGGTGGCTGTCTGGTTCACCGCGCCCTACCTGCCCGGTGGACGCGCCGGGGCATCGACGGTCAAGGCAGGTCTCGCGAGCGCGGCAAAAGCCGGTTCTGGCTGGTGGCCCGATTGGCACAACCCCATGGTGTGGAAGCTTGGGTTTCTCACTGGCAGCGTGAATAGTCTTTATTTCACGCTCAATTTCTTCCTGCCCGATCTGCTTGCCTCGCGTGGCGAATCAGAGTGGGTGCCGACCACCCTCACCATCCTTAACATGGGGCAGATTCCCACGTCCTTTCTGATGATCGCAGTGGCTGGCCGCTGGGGCCGGCGGCGCAGCGCCTATTGGGTGAGTTCAGGCTTCGCACTCCTGGGCATCCTGGGCATGGTGTTCAGCCACGGGGCGTTCACCGTGGCCTGGGCTGGCCTGTTTGGTGCCGCGACAACGGTCACGTTTGTGCTTGCCTTTGCGCTGCCGGCCCTGCTCAGTGAACCGCATGATGTGCACCGCACCGCGGCGGCCATGCTCACCATCAGCTATAGCTGTGCCGTGGTCACTCCGGTCGTGGGCGGGCTGCTGTGGGATTGGACCGGCGTGGCGCAGATGGCCTTTGCTCCAGTGATGATCTGGCCCTGTGTCACCTGGGTGATGACCGCGCTGCTTGATCTGGGTGAAAAGCCCGAAGGCGCCGAGGCCTGAAAAACCGGCACAATGGTCGCGTCGCGGGGCATTCGGAGGAGATCGCCGCGAGCGCGCCCGGCCGCGGGCGCCATTCATGGGCCGTTGAAAAGCGACTTCAACAAGACCTTCATACACAATTGAGGAGACAACTATGCGACGCAGAGACTTCGTTCAAGGCACCGGACTGGCCGGCATACTCGCAGCCGGTGCCGCACCGGCATTTGCACAGTCCCAGCCCGAGGTGAAGTGGCGCCTGGCCTCCAGTTATCCAAAGAGTCTCGATACCCTGGTCGGCGCGGCTGAGAACATTGCCAAGCGGGTGTCCGACGCCACCGACGGTCGCTTCCAGATCCGTGTGTTTGGTGCAGGCGAACTGGTGCCCGGCCTGCAGGTGCTCGACGCGGTACAGGCCGGATCGGTCGATTGCGGCCAGACCATCACCTATTACTATTTTGGCAAGAACCCGACATTTGCACTGGGTGCCATCATTCCGTTTGGCATGAACACGCGTCAGCACAATGCGTGGTGGTATCAGGGCGGTGGCGGAGAAATGTTCAATGAGTTTCTGAAAGGCTATAACTGCGTTGCCTTTCCGTGCCTGAATACCACCACCCAGATGGGCGGCTGGTTCCGCAAGGAAATCAAGACGGTGGCCGACCTCAAAGGGCTTAAGTTCCGCGTCGGTGGCGTGGCCGGTGCAGTGCTTGAGCGAATCGGCGTCATCCCGCAGCAAATCGCCGCCGGTGATATCTACCCGGCCCTTGAGAAAGGCACCATCGATGCGGCCGAATGGGTTGGCCCCTACGATGATGAAAAACTCGGCCTGCACAAGGTGGCGAAGTTCTACTACACCCCTGGTTGGTGGGAGGGCAATGCCGCCTCGATTCTGTTGCCGAACCTGAAGGCATGGGAAGCCTTGCCCAAGGATTATCAGGCGATCTTTGCTGCCGCCTGCGCCGAATCCAATACGGTGGCGACGGCGCGCTACGATCATGTGAATCCACCGGCCATGAAACGCCTGATCGCGGGCGGCGCGCAGTTGCGCCGGTTCTCCAACGAGATCATGGACGTGTGCTACAAGGAAGCCCAGACGCTCTACGCGGAGTGGTCGGCCAAGTATCCTGATTTCAAGCGCATCTACGCGTCCTACGCGGCCTATCTGGATGAACAGATCGACTGGTTTGGCGTGGCCGACGGCACCTTTGACAATTACATGGCGCGAATCAAGCGCAACGCGCGACGCTAAGGCGCAGCGGGGCCGCGAGCGGCCCCGCATTCGCACGAAAGGGCGCGTGCCAGCAGGCCGGTCTCAGCGCTCCATGTGCGCGAGCGCGCATGGGGTCGTGTCCCGCAATCTGCGCGGCATGAGCTGCAAGCTGCGGGCGAAGATGGGCCGTTATTGATCCAGTGTGCTTTTGGCAAATAACTCGGGCAGGGTCATCAGGCGTGGCGTGAGTCCCTGCTCGTGAGAGTACTGGGCGGCGGTCTCCAGCACCAGGCGGTTGGCTTGCACGCCGTGGCGAATGAGCTGCGTGCGCAGCCCCTTCTGGCTGCCAACTGGCAGCAGGCCAGTCGCCACGTGGTAGGCGCACTGTTCCTGGCGTTCACGCTCGGCAACGTCGTTGGCCCGCTCAAATGCTTTCAGCAGATTCAGTACCACCCACGGGTGACGCTCAACGATCTCGCGCTTGATCACCATGCCGTGGTTGATGGGCAGCAAGGCGGTCTTGTTGTAGTAGCGGATGCCCTCGGCGACCGGGTCAGGAAAGAGCGGACGGATATCGGGGTGATGCCACAGATCGGCGGTGCTGCGATCGATCAGGTTCGGGTCAACAATGTAATGAACCACCGCCTGCAACTCGCCTGAGAGCATCATCGAACCAATGTTCTTGTCGACCGGAATCTGGTTGATGGTGATGCCCTCGGGCGCATCAAAACCTACCGCGCCACGGTGGCTGTGGGTGGGCACCCGCTCCATCCACCATTCCAGATCGCGCGCATGCACACCGTATTCGTGTTGCAGGGCGCCGCGGGTCCACAGTGCGGCCGTCTGCTGATACTCAGGGACGCCAACCCGCTTGCCGCGCAAGTCCGCTGGCGACTCAATGCCTGAATCGCGACGCACCAGGATGGTGGTGTGAAACATGCGGCGCGTTGTAAAAATCGGCAGGCCCACCCAGCGGTCATCGCCATTGGCGCGTGCCATCATCAACGTGGACATCGACATTTCGGAGACGTCGAAATCGGCAAACTTGAGCTGGCGCCAGAATAGTTCCGAGGCGAATACCGGGCTTGGCACCAGGTCAATCGCATCGGGTCGCACCCGGCCATCGAACAATGCCCAAGTACGCGGGTTGGCGGCCATGCCCACGCTCAGTTGCAGATTCATGCGGTGTTGTCTCCTTGTGCGTGGCGATTGCGTGAGGCACGCGCGCCACAGGGTCGTCCGTGAGTGGGCGGTCATCCCACCGGGCAACCGCGAGGTGATTCTACCGCCTCGGCACTGCGCACTTGAATTCAACGGGGCGCAAATGTCGGGATCGCCGGCAGGGGAGGCGCACGAAGTGAACTGGCAGACGCCCGCCCACGCACTCAAGCATAATTGCGTCTTTCCCTGCATCGCCTGATACATGGCCGACCCTGAATTGCCCTCACCGGCCAAAGACACCGCGCCGATCGCAAGCGCGGTGCCGAACCCCGAGCGCGCTTCGCCGGATGAGCGGGAGGATGACAGTCACGATCACGGGGTGTCGGACGCGCTGTTTGCCCATCGTCCGTTTGTTCTGCATTGGTCGGCCAAGGTGCTGGCGACGCTTGCCTTTCGCATGGCCAGTGTGGCGATCGGCTGGCAACTCTATGCTCTCACCGACAGTGCCTGGAGTCTGGGCATCATCGGGCTGGTTCAATTTGCCCCTATCGTGCCGCTCACCCTGGTGGTCGGTCATGTTGCTGATCGCTGTGACCGCCGCTTGGTCGTGGCGGCCTGTGACATCGTGCAAACACTGACGCTGCTTGCCCTTGCGCTGGCGACCGCATTCGATCGGCTCAGCCCGATCGCGATCTACGGCGCCGCACTGATCGTTGGCTGCGTACGCGCATTTGATCAACCGACCATGGCCGCGATGATGCCGCGCCTGTTGCCCGATCGGCTGCTCTCGCGTGGCATTGCGTCGTCCTCCTCGGCGGGGCAACTGGCCAATATTCTGGGACCCGCGCTGGGCGGGTTGCTGTTTGCACAATCGTCGGTGGCACCGTACGCGCTGGGCGCGCTGTGTTCCTTGATTGCCCTATCTGGAATGCTTGCGATTCCGCCGCGACCACCCGTTCAGAGTCTGTCGCGTACCTCGCTTGAGTCGATTTTCTCCGGACTCGCTTTCATTCGTGCGCGGCCGGTGCTGCTGGGAGCCATCTCGCTCGATATGGTGGCGGTGTTGCTCGGTGGGGCAACCGCATTGCTACCGATCTATGCGCGCGACATCTTGCAAGTGGGGCCGTGGGGGCTGGGGATGCTGCGCTCAGCCCCGGCCGTGGGTGCCTTGGGCGCGGCGTTCCTTCTATCGCGGTTGCCGATCCGCAGGGCAATGGGACGCAAGATGATTGCAGCGGTCGCCGTGTTTGGCCTGGCCACCATGGTGTTTGCAGTCTCCACCAGCATGGTGCTCTCGCTCGCGGCGCTTGCCGTTCTTGGTGCCGCTGACAATGTGAGCGTGGTGATTCGCAATCAACTGGTGCAGCACGCTACCCCGGATGAAATGCGTGGGCGGGTGTTTGCCGCCTTTGGGTTGTTTACCGGCACATCCAATCAACTGGGTGAGTTCGAATCGGGTGCCACCGCGGCGTGGTGGGGTACGGTACCTGCCACTGTCGTGGGCGGTGTGGGTACCGTGATTGTGGCGTTGATGTGGTTTCGCTGGTTTCCTGACATTGTCAAAGTCGATCGGGTGTGAGGTCTATGAGCGCCGCCACGGGTAGCCCGCTTCCTCGCCCCGGTGAAGGCGCATTCGGTAAAGAGCGCATTCGGGTGCTCTATGAAGTACAAGCGGCGGCTGGGCAGATTGAGGCTATCGCGCAAGCAATTGCGGTGGAGCAAAGCGTCGAGTTGCCTTTGGCGGCGATTACCGATCAGCGGGTGCTTGATCACACGGTAGGGCAGGTCCACTTGATTCGTCCGCTTGGCGATGCGAGCGGTGCAGGCGACGGCGACGGGATTGTCCACGCTCGGGTTGATCACAGTCCCCTGGGGCGCCGCGGCCTTGATCGCTACGAGGTTGCAATCGATCTGGCGCTTGACACGATGGGCCTGGCCGGGAGCGCATCGCGTGGTCTGGACATCGCGCAGATGATGAACATGCTCTTTGGCAACACCTCGCTGCATGCGCATGTGCAATGGGTCGATGTCGAGTGGCCGGAGTGTCTGAGGGGCACCTTCGCGGGGCCGCAATTCGGACTCGAAGGCATACGTGATCTCACCGGGGCCCGCGGACGCGCACTCACGTGTGCGGCGCTGAAGCCACAGGGTCTACCGATCGAGGCGCTGGCGAAGCTGTGCCACACGTTCGCCCTGGCTGGTATCGACATCATCAAGGATGATCATGGGCTTTCTGATCAGGCCTATTCGCCCTTTGCCGAGAGAGTCCGCGCCTGCCAGGGCGCGCTCGACAAGGTGCGTGACGCCACGGGCGTACGCACAGTCTATGCGCCCAGTCTCACCGGTTCGCCGCGGCGCCTGATCGAGCAGGCCAGGATCGCAGAGGACGCCGGCTGCGCGATGGTGATGATGGCTCCCTCCTTGATCGGCTTGCCGGTATTTGCCGAAATGGTGGCCGACCGCATCAGCGTGCCGGTGCTGGCGCATCCATCGATGGGCGGTGCTGCCCGTATCGCTCCACCACTGCTCTTTGGCAGCCTGTTCAGGCTGCTGGGTGCCGACGCAAGCATTTTTGTGAATCACGGCGGGCGCTTTGCCTATAGCCGGGGGCAGTCACTTTTGATTGCCGAACATGCCCGTAAGCCACTGCTTGGTACTCGCGCGGCCTTGCCGGTCCCAGCCGGCGGCATGACGGTGGAGCGTGTGCCCGAGATGCTCAACGACTATGGGGAGGATGTGATGCTCTTGATTGGTGGATCGTTGCTGATCGCCCGCGAGGATTTACTTGAGCGCACCCGCGCCTTTGTTCACTCGGTGCATGCCCATGGTCGCGCCTGATCGGCGTGCGGCGACGGGTCGCGGGCAATGGGCGGACGTTGATACGCTGCGCTACAAGGCCGCAGGTAGTGCGCCGTTTCGCGACATCACTCGTCAACTGCTCTTTGATGACCCGCAGCTTGCCTGCCAGCTGCGCTATTTCGAGGTGGCAGCGGGTGGCTTCTCGACTCTGGAGCGCCACGAGCATTTGCACGCGGTGATGATCCTGAACGGTCGTGGCCATTGCCTTATAGGCGATACCGTGCATGCCGTGGCCGAGCGCGACCTCATCCGCATCGGACCACTGCAGTGGCATCAGTTTCGCGCCGATCAGGGCGAACCCTTAGGCTTTCTGTGCATGGTGAATGCCGTGCGCGACCGGCCGCAATTGCCAAGCGCACAGGAGCTGGCCGCCCTTGAAAGCAATCCGTCGGTTGCAGCTTTTTTGCGTGCGGATGGTTGAGTCAGTGCGTGTCAAACACCGCCTGATAGAGCGCGAGCTTGGCCCGAATCGCCGCCAGTTCTGCCGCGGTGGGGGCGCTGGGGTCAGCGGCTGGCGGCAGCGCGCCAAAGCGCATCAGACAGGCCATCAGCAGCAGCCGCGCCTTCGTTGCGGTGAGGTTGCGGCCCCCAATGAACCGATCGCGCGGTGGCGTGAACCCTTCATTGTTGCCACGGCCCACGCGCGCCACCGGTATGCCCATATGCACGGCCTGCAGCATGACCATGTGACGCGAGCGCGAGGTCATGAAGCCATAGGGCGACAGACCTTCCACCACAAAGCCTGACAATGGCGCACCACTTAACATGGCATCGATCTGCGCATGCAGATCGACTTCGCGTGCCATGTCGTTGGTGAAATCATCGGCCAGATAATTGGGTCCCTCGACGTTTAGTGTGGAATCTTACTTGAGCCTCGGGGGGTAGGTCGTGTCTACTGGAGGGCCTGACACAGCAATGGTGGCCACGCCCATGAGCATCGGAATCGAGTCGTTGTTTACCCAGGCCCTGGGTTTGC
>CAIXPL010000006.1 GCA_903921325.1 uncultured Pseudomonadota bacterium | reverse complement strand
TTGAAATGATGGATCAGCTCGTCCATATTGGTCTTCATCGCCTCGCGTGAGGGCGGCGCGACCTTGTGATTGTCGACGATGACGGACCCCGAATTGGCGCGCAGCCAGTCGACACACTGGCGGATGATGGCATTGGATTGGCGCATCTCGGCCATGCGCACCAGATAGCGGTCATAGCAATCACCGTTGACCCCGATCGGGATGTCAAAGGCCAGCCGGTCGTAGACTTCGTAGGGCTGCTTGCGGCGCAGATCCCATTCAACACCCGAACCGCGCAGCATCGGGCCGGTGAAGCCGAGCGCGAGCGCGCGCTCGGGGCTGACCACCGCAATACCCACCGTGCGCTGCTTCCAGATGCGGTTGTCGGTGAGCAGCGTCTCGTACTCATCAACGTAGCCGGGGAAGCGGTCGGTGAACGCTTCGATGAAATCGAGCAGTGACCCCTGACGATCTTCGTTCAGCGTGCGCAGCGTCTTGTCATTGCGCCAGCGCGATGCGTCGTACTGCGGCATACGATCGGGCAGATCGCGGTACACCCCGCCGGGACGGTAGTAGGCCGCATGCATGCGCGCACCCGATACGGCCTCGTAGCAGTCCATCAGATCTTCGCGTTCACGGAAGGCATACAGGAACACCGTCATGGCGCCGATATCGAGTGCGTGAGCGCCCAGCCAGAGCAGGTGGTTCAATACCCGGGTGATCTCATCGAACATCACGCGGATGTACTGCGCCCGCAGCGGCACTTCGATCCCGAGCAGACGCTCTATGGCCATGCAATAGGCGTGCTCATTGACCATCATCGACACATAGTCGAGCCGGTCCATATAGGGGAGCGACTGGATCCAGGTCTTGTGTTCGGCGAGCTTCTCGGTGCCGCGGTGGAGCAGTCCGATGTGCGGGTCGGCGCGCTGAATGACCTCACCGTCCATTTCCAGCACCAGGCGCAGCACGCCGTGGGCCGCCGGATGCTGCGGCCCGAAGTTCATCGTGTAATTTCGAATATCAGCCATGCCGCCTGCTCACTTGGTCGGCGCCGGTGCGGATGCCACCGGCGCGGTCGTGTGCACCCCGAGATCGCCATAGGCGTCTTCGCGGATGATGCGCGGCACGATTTCGCGCGGTTCGATCGTGACCGCCTGGTAGATGACCCGGCCCTGATCGGGGTCGTAGCGCATCTCGACATTGCCCGAGAGCGGAAAATCCTTGCGGAACGGATGGCCGATGAAACCATAATCAGTCAGCAGTCGACGCAAATCATCGTGGCCGTCGAACACAATACCCAGCAGATCGAAGGCTTCGCGTTCATACCAGTTAGCCGCCGGCCACACGTCAACGAGCGACGCAATCACCGGGAATTCATCGTTGGGCACGAAACAGCGCACGCGCAATCGCCAGTTGTGTTTGACTGACAGCAGGTGCACCACCACGGCATAGCGCGCGCTGCCCCAGCCAGTATCACCCCAGGTGGAATAATCGAGGCCGCACAGGTCGATCATCTGTTCGAAGTGCAGGTCAGCACGGTCACGCAACTCGGTCATCAGAGCGCGATACTGCGCTGGCTCGACGGTCAGAGTCAGTTCGCCCGCAACCTGTGTCAGCGAGTGCACCGCCCCACCCACCAGGGGTTCGAGCAGGCCCCGCAGGGTATCCAGACGATTACTCATCGGGCAATGGTGTTCTGACGCTTGATCTTGTTCTGCAACTGGACAATGCCATAGAGCAGGGCTTCGGCCGTAGGCGGACAACCTGGAACATACACATCGACCGGCACAATACGGTCGCAACCGCGCACCACCGAATAGGAATAATGATAGTAGCCACCGCCATTGGCGCATGAACCCATCGAGAGCACCCAGCGCGGCTCAGCCATCTGGTCATAGACCTTGCGCAGGGCCGGGGCCATTTTGTTGCACAGCGTGCCGGCGACGATCATCAAATCGGATTGTCGCGGACTGGGCCGAAAAATGATGCCAAAGCGGTCAAGGTCATAGCGTGCGGCACCCGCATGCATCATCTCGACGGCACAGCAGGCCAGTCCGAAGGTCATCGGCCACATCGACCCGGTGCGGGTCCAGTTGATGACCGCATCGATCGATGTGGTCATGAAGCCTTGCTGCATCAGGCCACTGTCATTTGCACCCACAGACCATGCCCCCCTGAAAACCCATGCTTCCGGCCCCATCGGCCGCGGTCAATCCGTGCTGCGAGCCGGCGATACTCACAGGGCTCGCCCGACCGCTCAATCCCATTCGAGGGCGCCCTTTTTCCACTCGTAAATAAAACCAATCACGAGGATGCCAAGGAACACCATCATCGCCCAGAAACCAAACGGACCAATCTCGCGCAAGGTGATTGCCCAGGGAAACAGGAACGCGATCTCAAGGTCGAACAGAATGAACAGGATGGCCACCAGGTAATAGCGCACATCGAATTTCATGCGCGCGTCCTCGAAGGCCTCAAAGCCGCACTCATACGGCGAGAGCTTCTCGCTATCGGGGCGATTGTGACCGAGCAGTGTGGAGAGCACCCAGCCCGCAGACAGCGGAACGACGCCGATGGCAAGGCCCACCAGAATGAACAGCAGGATCGGGAAATAGCCTTCCAGCACGATTGAATCCCATGAGCGCCAGGCGCGCAGTGTGCCTGACCCGTTAGACAGCTCCGTGAACTTCCCTACGCAAAACTGGTGCCGGCGGAGAGACTCGAACTCTCACGGGTTTCCCCACTACCCCCTCAAGATAGCGTGTCTACCAATTCCACCACGTCGGCACTGACTGCTTGACTGATCGGCACTGCAGGTTCGGGACAGTCACCCCCGATGAGGATTACGCTTATTTTACTTCGGAACGTCACCGGGTTTGGCACCTTCTGTGCCGGTACCGGTTGCGGCACCGCCCTTGCCCGAGTCAGCAGCACCGGCTGCATCCTTCTTGGCATCATTGCTGGCCGGTGCAACCACTGCTTCCGGCGCGTTTTTCATTACACCGACAGAATCGCCGGCCCGGTGATGGGAGGCAAGCCAGGTCAACCCGATGCTGGTGATAAAAAACACGGTGGCAAGCACGCCGGTGGTGCGCGACAGGAAGTTGGCTGACCCGGTGGCACCGAACAGGCTGCCGGAGGAGCCGCTGCCAAACGCTGCGCCCATGTCGGCGCCCTTGCCATGCTGCAGCAGCACGAGTCCGATGATGCCGGCAGCAACGAGCACGTGAATCGCCAGCAAAACATTGAGAAAAACGTCCATGGGTCAGTGTGTCCTTTGTGCTGCATCACAAATGGCAGAGAAATCGTCAGCTACCAGTGACGCTCCGCCTATCAGTCCGCCGTCGATATCCGGCATTGAAAACAATTCGCCCGCGTTGCCCGGTTTGACGCTACCGCCATAGACGATGCGAATCGCATCGGCTGGTGCGCCCCACGTTGCGAGCGCCGCGCGCAAACGTGCATGCACCGCCTGGGCATCCTGTGCACTGGCAGTGCGGCCTGTGCCAATAGCCCACACCGGTTCATAGGCGAGCACGGCATGCGCCCAACGCTCAGGCGACGTGGTTTGCACCACTGCCTGTAGCTGCCGCAGGACAACAGCCTCGGTCTGCCCGGCCTCACGTTCGGCCAGAGTCTCGCCGACACACAGAATGGGCTTGAGCGTGCTTGCCATGGCGCGTACAAATTTCCGCGCGACCAGTGCATCGGATTCACCGTGCAGGCTGCGACGCTCGGAGTGCCCGACGATCACATGGGTGCAACCCAAATCGGCCAGCATGGCAGAGGACACCTCACCGGTGTAGGCCCCTGAGGCGTGCTCGGAGACGTCCTGGGCACCCAATCCGGTGCCGCTGCCCTGCAGCGCACCGGCCGCCTGGGCAAGGTAGGGAAACGGAACACACACAGCCACGTCGACACCCGCACAGCGCTTGCCATCGGCAAGAGCGGCTGCAAGCAGGGCCTGGTTGCTTGCGCTGCTGCCGTGCATCTTCCAGTTACCAGCGACAAAGGGGCGACGCGCCATTCGAGTGAAGTCAGTGAATACCAAAACCCGCTGATTTTACAGTGAAAGCGGGAGGCTAGTCCACTTGGTTCCATTCACTTGGGCCGACCAACAGGCGCAATTTCCCCTGGGGGACTTCAGGCCCGCTCAAAGATCGCCGCAATGCCCTGCCCGCCACCGATGCACATGGTGACCAGCGCATGGCGTCCGCCAATACGGGCGAGTTCATAGAGCGCCTTGACCGTGAGAATGGCCCCGGTTGCCCCGATGGGGTGACCAAGCGCCACCGCGCCGCCATTCGGATTGACCTTCAGCGGATCAAACGCCAGGTCGCGCGCCACGGCCATCGCCTGCACCGCAAAGGCTTCGTTGGATTCGATCACATCCATGTCCGATACGCGCAGTCCGGTTTTCTCAAACACGCGCCTGACCGCGGGCGTCGGCCCCAGACCCATGACCTGTGGATCGACGGCGGCATGGGCATAGCCCACCAGACGGGCCAATGGCTTCGCCCCGGCGGCACGCGCAGCCTCGGCTTCCATCAGCACGACCGCAGCCGCACCGTCGTTCAGCCCCGATGCATTGCCAGCGGTCACCGTGCCGTCTTTCTTGAACGCCGGGCGCAATTTCGCCATGTCGGCCAGTGTCGCGCCTGGGCGCACATGCTCGTCGGTGACAAATTCAGTCGGTCCCTTGCGTGACTTAAGAGCTACCGGAACGATCTGCTCCTTGAAGTAGCCCTCAGTGAGCGCGTGGGCCGCGCGGCGATGGCTCTCCACCGCATAGGCGTCCTGCGCATCGCGGCCGATACCATAGCGCTCGGCAATGTTCTCGGCGGTGATACCCATGTGACCGTGACCAAACGGGTCATGCAGGGCCGCGGTCATCGCGTCAACGACGGGTGCATCGCCCATCCGCTGGCCCCAGCGTGCCGAGGGCAGGATGTAGGCCGCACGGCTCATGCTCTCAGCACCGCCGGCAATCGCGCAGGCATGGTCACCGAGCATCAGGTGCTGCGCTGCCGACACGATCGCCTGCAGACCACTACCGCACAGCCGGTTGACCGTTAGGCATGGGGTGCCGACTGAAAGGCCCGCATCGATCGCCGCCACCCGCGAGAGGTAGACGTCGCGGGATTCGCCGTAGACCACGCTGCCGAACACCACATGCTCGACCCGCTCGGCCGGTAAGCCCGAGCGCCTGAGCGCCTCGGCGGTCACCAGTGAGGCGAGCGCGGTCGGTGGTATGTCCTTGAGCGCACTGCCATAGGTGCCGATTGCAGTGCGCGTCGCGCCAACCACCCATACGTCTTTTGTCATGTTGTCTCCCGCTTTTATGGTTCGACCAGTTCACCTTCCAGATCATGCTGATCGGATGCCGTGATTCGCACATCGACAAATTCACCGGCAGCAAGTGGATGTGCCCGCACTCGCACGATGCCGTCGATCTCTGGCGCATCACCGCGCGTTCGACCAATCGCAAATTCTCCGCTCTCATCCATGCCATCAATCAACACCTGCTGCACCGTGCCCACCTTGCGCTTCAATCGCGCCCGACTAATGCGCGCCTGCGTGGCCATGAAGCGCTTGCGCCGATCTTCCTTCACCTCATCCGGAACACTATCAGGCAGCGCGTTGGCACGCGCGCCCTCCACGGGCGAGTACGCAAAGCAGCCCACGCGGTCCAGTTTCGCTTCACGCAGGAAGGCCAGCAGCTCTTCGAATTCAGCCTCGGTCTCACCAGGAAACCCGACGATGAAGGTACTGCGCAAGGTGATGTCGGGGCAAATCGCACGCCAGGCCGCAATGCGTTCGATGTTCACTTCGCCAGAGGCTGGGCGTTTCATCAATTTGAGAATGCGCGCACTGGCATGTTGAAACGGCACGTCCAGATAAGGCAGCACGCGCCCTTGTGCCATCAGCGGGATCACCTCATCGACGCTCGGATAGGGATAGACATAATGCAGACGCACCCATACACCCAATTCGCCGAGCGCGGAGGCCAGCTCGAGCATGCGGGTGCGGATCGGACGCCCGCCCCAGAACCCCGTGCGATAGCGCAGATCGACGCCGTAGGCGCTCGTATCCTGCGAGATCACCAGCAACTCGCGCACCCCTGAGCGCACCAGCGTTTCGGCCTCGGTCATCACATCGCCCACCGGGCGGCTGACCAGGTCACCGCGCATTTGCGGAATGATGCAAAAGGTGCAACGGTGATTGCAGCCCTCGGAAATCTTCAGATAAGCATAGTGGCGTGGCGTGAGGCGGATGCCCTGCGGCGGCACCAGGCTCTCGAAGGGATCATGCCGTGGCGGCAAGTGTGCATGGACCGCATCGAGCACCTCATCGGTGGCATGCGGCCCGCTCACCGCGAGCACCCGCGGGAAGGTGGTGCGCACCAGATCGCCCTTGGCACCAAGGCAGCCAGTGACAATCACCTTGCCGTTTTCCTCCAGTGCCTCACCGATCGCATCGAGCGATTCGGCGACTGCGTCATCGATGAAGCCGCAGGTGTTGACCACCACCAGATCGGCCCCCGCATAGTCCGGCGCAATCAGATAGCCCTCGGCGCGCAGCCGCGTGAGGATGCGCTCTGAATCAACGAGCGCCTTGGGGCACCCCAGGGAGACAAAGCCTACCTTGGGAATTTTTCGGCGACGGGTTGCCACGTGAATGAAATGTTGGGGCTGAGAGAGGCGATTCGGATTGCAGCGGTTCGGATTGCAGGGGAGCCGGCATTCACAGCGATTTGCCGGATCAAGTGCTCAGGTGTTGTGGCCCGATTTGTCGCCACCCGGAGGAAACCCGGCAAACGGAAAGCCACCAAAAGTGCGCGCCTGGGCGCCCACCTGGTCACGCATCTGCTCGAACATCTTCTGCGACTGTTCCATATAGACGTTCATCACGTTCTGCATGGCCGGACCCTGAAAGGTCATGAATTGCGACCACAGGTCCTGTTGCGCCTTGGAGTTGTCGCCAAACATCGATTTCGACTGTTCCTGCAGATTCTTTTGAATCTCGTTGAACGCCTGCACATTCTTCTCGAGATAGCTGCCCATCATGCCTTGCATCGCGCCGCCATAGGAGCGGATGAACTGGGTAAGCATGTCGTGGGTGAACATCGGACTGCCCCCGGCGTTCTCTTCCTCGATGATGATCTGCAGCAAAATGCTGCGCGACAGATCCTCATTGGTCTTCGCATCAACGACCTGAAACTCTTCCTGCTTGAGCACCAGTTCTTTTACGTCCGCCAGAGTGATGTAGCTGGAGGTCTGGGTGTCGTACAAACGCCGGTTCGGATACTTCTTGATCAGTCGCATTTGCTTGGACATACGCTGCGCTCCTCTGGATGATCTGGCCCCATTGACGCTTGATCGACCAACGTGTCGATGGGCACTTGTCGGTGCTGCTGGAACCAAAACTGCTGCAGAAAGCTGAAGATGCTGCGCCGCATTATGACATGACACGCACCCGGTGGGGGCAGCGCTTGGGCGACCCCATGAAGGGCGCCCTCCCCCAGTCACGTTGCCTGCGCGCCGTGCCTTGACGATCAGCCCTCAGCCCTCAGCCCTCAGCCCTCAGGCCACGGCCGTCACAGCCCCAATCAAGGCCTCGAACGCGACCTCGAACTGTTGCAAGCCCTCTTGCAGCAATGTGGTCGCGACGGCCTCAATGTCGATACCCAGCGCGGCCAGATGCTGCACTGTGAGGCGGGCTGCCGCCTGCCCCTCGCTCAAGGTAAGTGCCGCGCGGCCGTGATCGGCAAAGGCTGCCAGGGTTGCCGGGGGCACGGTGTTGACCGTATCCGGTCCGATCAGTTCCTCGATGTAACGCACGTCGCGCGCCGCCGGATTCTTGTTTCCGGTGCTGGCCCATAGCAGCCGCTGCGGCTGGGCACCGGCCGCCGCCAGAGCCTGCCATTGCGCCGTCGCGTAGCACTCGCCAGCCACGGCCCAGGCGACCTTTGCATTGGCGATTGCGGCTTGTCCGCGGACCGCAGCAATTTGTGCGGCGAGGCCCGCCTTGCCCGCCAAGCGATCGAGCTCGGCATCGACTTTGCTATCGACCCGGCTGACAAAGAAGCTGGCGACACTGGCCACTGGCCGCAGTGCCAGGCCGAGGGCGTGCCGCCTGGCAATCGCGCGCATGTAGGCCTTGGCGACCGCGCCATACACTGCAGTTGAAAACAATAACGTCACATTGACATTGATGCCCTCGGTGATCAGTTGCTCAAGCGCCTCGATTCCGGCCGGTGTCCCGGGCACTTTGATCATCGCGTTGGGGCGCTCAAGCGCACGCCAAAGGCGCTGCGCCTCGGCTACCGTGCCCGCCGCATCGTGAGCCAGACTGGGCGCCACCTCAAAACTGACGTAGCCATCCGCGGCCTCGGTGTGCTCATAGAGCGGCCGGAAAATATCGGCCGCCGCCTGCAGATCGGCAATGGCCAGGGTTTCGTAGACTTCCAGCGCCGAGCGTCCGGCACGACGCAGGCGGCCGATATCATCGCGATAGTCCTGACCCGCCATCGCTTTCTGAAAAATGGCCGGGTTTGAGGTGAGGCCGCGTACGCTCCCCTCGCCCACCAGCCGCGCCAACTCACCGCTGGCAATCAGGTGACGGTCAATCGAGTCAAGCCACAGCGACTGGCCCAATGCGGCCAACTGTTGTAACGGCCCCTGCAGGCTCGGCGTATTCTTCGGCATCTCGTTCATCTGACCACCTTGGACCATCCTGAATATATTTCGTAACCGCAATTTTGCACTGTACTCCGCAGGCAACGTCGTGTCTTGGCTTGGATTGTGGATGCAGCGGCTGGGCATCGGCTGGCTGTCGTGGGATCTCACCCACTCGGCAATCTGGGTCGGCATCGTCTCCATGGCGCAATTCATGCCGATGATCGTGTTCGGGCCGCTCTTTGGAGTGCTCGCCGACAAACTGGATCGCAAACGCTATGCGATCGTGGTGCAATGCATTCAGATGATCATTGCAGGGCTGCTGTGGCTCGCCTGCGCCGTCGGCTGGATGAACCCGTGGGTGCTGGTGGTGCTGTGCGTGGCGATTGGAATCAGCAGCGCGGCGTATCAACCGCTGCGGCTCTCGCTGGTGAACGACCTGGTACCGCGCGAATTGCTGCAAAAAGCCATCACCATCAATTCGGTATTGTTCAATTCCAGCCGCTTCATCGGACCGGCTTTGGGGGGCGTGACCATTGCCACACTGGGTGTCTCGGCCACCTTCGCAATCAATGCGGTGACCTACCTGGCGATTCTGTGGTCACTCACGCAGGTCGTGCTGCCACCGCGTGCGGAATCGAGCCCGTCGCGTGGCTTCGCCGGCGATCTGGGTGAGGGCGTGCGTTATGTCATGCACACCCCGGCCATTTTGCAACTCATGCTGGTGGCCGGCATCACCTCGTTCTTTGCGCGCGGTGCAATCGAACTGATGCCGGCCTTCGCCGACGCGGTGTTTGCGCGTGGCAGCACGGGCCTGGCCACACTCACCACCGCGGCCGGTGCCGGAGCAATATTGGCAGGGCTTCTGCTGTCCCGTGCCGGTTCAGGCGGGCGCGAAGCCTGGCTTGCGGCCTACGGCTCGGTGGCCGCGGGACTTGTGCTCGCCTTGCTCGGACTTACCGACCAGTTTGCCTTTGGGGTGGCCATCGTGGCGCTCCTCGCTTTCAGCACCACGCTGTGTACGATCGGCATGCAGGTCGAACTGCAATCGACCGTCGATAACCGCTTTCGCGGCCGAGTGGTGAGCCTGTGGGGCGTCGTGACCATGGCGATGCCCTCGCTCGGCAGCACTCTGATGGGCTGGCTCGCGCACTGGCGGGGCGCGGGCTCAGCGGGCGATCTCTCGCATGTGACGGTTGCCTGCGGCGTTGCCTCGGCGCTGCTTGCATGGGCGAGCACCGGACGCATCCGGCGTGCTGCAGCGAGCGCTCGAGTGCCTTCGTAGAGCTGCAGGCGGCACCGCCGGCAATCGAAACACTGCCTTGCGCTGTTGTACTACCAGTCAAGAACCAGTTTGGGGCTAAGCGATCCGGAGCAGCAGACCATGATGCTTTTGTTGGCAGCCCGCTCTTCCTTGCTCAGCACGAGATCGCGGTGGTCCGGTTCACCCTCGATCACCCGCAGCTCACACGTTCCACATACCCCTTCGGTGCAGGAATAGGGCACGTCGATATCGTTATCGAGCATGGCATCCAGTATCGTCTTGCCCGGCTCGACCACGATGCTGCGCCCTGAGCGTGACAGCACCAGGGTGAAGCCGCCCTCGGCGGCAGGCGCCTCGGCTGCAGAGAAATACTCCACATGCACGGTCTCGGGTGCGCGCCCGGCACAGGCCTGCTCGAATGCAGCGATCATTGGCGTCGGACCACAGCAATACAGGTGAGCAGCCGGATCAATTTGCGCGACGATGGCCGGCAAATCAAGCATGCGGCCACCGGGGTCCTGATCAAAATTCAGGTGAACGCGATCCGCTCCGCCGGCCTGACCCAGCTCGACGATGGGCGCCAGATAGGCGGCCATGGTTCGATTGCGTGCTGAGTACCACATTTCCCAGGAGCGTCCGGCCGCCTGCAAGCGCTGTGCCATGGCATAGAGCGGTGTCACCCCGATGCCACCGGCGATGAGCACCGTGTGGGGCGCAGACTCGTCCAGCGCAAAATGGTTGCGCGGTGCAGAGATCTGCACCAGGTCGCCACAACGCAGCGAATCATGAATGAACCGTGATCCGCCACGGCTCGCTGCATCGCGATTGACGGCCACCACATAGTGATCCTGGTGCGCCTGGGCGTTCACCAGAGAATAGCTGCGGCTCACCCCATTGGGCAACACGAGGTCGATGTGTGCGCCGGGTTCAAAGGCGGGCAGCGCACCGCCCTCGGGGCGGCGCAGTTCGAGGGACACAATACCCTCGGCTTCCCAGCGCAGGGCTTGAATGCGAACCTGAATCAGATCGGTGCTGGTCATGGCGTGGCGTTGGATAGGCGGCAAAGCGCGCAATTGTCGCGCAAGGGGTCGGTGCAGGCAATGAGCTTGTCGACAATTGCCCTACAATGCGCGCAAATATTCAATGCTGGAGACGCCGACCATGTTGCGCCCTACCATCCTGGCGATCAGCCTGCTTGTTGCCACTGTTGGCAATGCACAGCGGGCGTTCGCGCAGAGCTACCCCGATCATTCGATCCAGGCGGTCATTTCGTTCACCGCGGGCAGCTCAACCGACATCGTCGGTCGCATCATCTTGCAGAAGCTGTCCGAACTATGGGGCGTGCCGGTGGTGCCGGAGAACCGCGCCGGGGCGGGTGGACTGGTTGGCATGAGCTATGTGGCACGCGCCAACCCCGATGGCTACACGCTGCTCATTGATTCAACCGGCCATGTCGTCGCGCCGTTCATGTATCCAAAGGCATCTGTGGATGTCTTGCACGATTTCGTGGATGTCGCCGGATTCGCGATTGCGCCCAATGTGCTGGTGGTCAGACCTGATTCACCTTACAAATCTTTGATGGACCTGGTGAACGCCGCAAAAGCAGCGCCTGGAAAAATCAATTTTGGCTCAGCCGGAGTGGGCAGCGGCACCCACCTGAATCTCGAGCGCTTGCTTGCCGCCAGCGGCATCCAGGTGACTCACATTCCGTACAAGGGCACCCCGGAAGTAGTCGCCGGGATATTGAACGGATCGGTTGATTGTTACTGGGCGCCGATTTCGGCGGCGATCGCCAATATCAAGGCAGGCAAGCTGCGCCCGCTGGCGGTGAGCACACCACAGCGTAGCGGTCAGCTTCCTGAGGTACCCACCACGGCGCAGGCGGGTGTGGCCAATGCCGACGCACCGCTCTGGTTTGGCATGTGGGCACCCGCAGGAACCCCAAAGCCTATCGTCGACAAGCTCTCCGCCGATGTGCGCCGGGTGCTCAGCATGCCTGATTTACAGCAGAAGCTGGCCGGGCTAGGCACCGACACCATGGTGATGAACCCGGACGAATTCGCCAAATTTGTGCGCGATGAGCTGGAGGTGTATTCCAAGCTGGTTGCCGCTGCCGGGATCAAAGCACAATGAAGAATTTCGTTGAATTTCTGATTGCGCTGCTTGGCCTGGCGGCCCTCAGCACTCTGGCCACAGCCCAAACCGCTCCCTGGCCGGCCAAACCGATTCATCTGGTCATCGGATTTGCCCCCGGCGGCAACCCTGACCTGCTTGCACGGATGATCACTCCGCGCATGAGCGAATTGCTCGGCCAGTCAATCGTGATCGAAAACAAGCCCGGCTCAAACGGCAATATCGGTGCCGACCTGGTCGCCAAAGCAGCCCCCGACGGCTACACGCTGTTTCTGTCCGACACCTCGACCTATTCGATCGGGCCGCATATTTACGCAAAACTCCCCTTTGACACCCTGCGCGATTTCACGCCCATCGTGCAGATTGCGGTACCGCCGATGTATGTGGTGGTGCACCCATCGGTACCGGTCCATTCGATGCAGGAACTGGTGGCCTATGCCAAGGCCAATCCGGGCAAGATTGCCTATGCCTCGGCCGGAAACGGCTCGATCCACCACCTGACCACCGAACTCTTCCGCAGCGAAACCGGGATTGACATTGTTCATGTGCCCTTCAAGGGCTCAGGGCAATCGGCTCCTGCGCTCATCGCCGGTGATGTGCAGCTGGGTTTTGTCGGCTGGACGTCGATCAGCCAGGGCGTGCGATCGGGGCGTCTGCGGCTGCTCGGCTTTGCCTCGGGCAAGCGTTCGCTGATGATGCCCGAGGTGCCGACCATTGCAGAGACCGTCGACCCGGGTTTTGATGTGTCCTCGCCGATGGGCATTGCCGGCCCGGCCGGGCTGCCACGCGACATCGTGGAGCGGGTGCAGAATGCGGCGCTTGCTGCGGCACGCACGCCAGAATTTCGCGAGCGCATGATCCAGATCGGACTGGAGCCGGCCGAAGGTGGCGCCGAGGTATTTGCCCATTCGATCAAGAGCGACTACGACAAATTCGGCAAGGTTGCACGGATGGTTGGGCTCAAGCTCGACTGATGCCGAACTTACTTGTGTTCGGCTCACTTGATTGAGCGGGCCGGACGTCGCGGTTCTTGCGATCAACTGATGCTAGGCTCAGCGATGGCCCGGAGTTGAATGGAAGGCAGCGATCATGAGAGTACGCATCGAGGGGATCGGCGAGTGTTATAGCGGCGATCTGGCAAACACCCGACTGGCTGTGAGTGCCATGGACATCGTCGATGGTCGCATCGCGGCATTTGATGCGCCTGCCGATGGCGAGTACGACGCACGCATTGATGCTGCCGGCGGTGCGGTACTGCCCGGGCTGGTCGATGGTCACGTTCATCCGGTGTTCGGGGAATGGACCCCCACCCAGGACGCACTGGGCTGGATAGGCAATTACCTGCACGGGGGCACCACCAGCATGGTGTCTGCCGGTGAGTTGCATGTCCCCGGCCTTGACTATGCCAATTTGAATGCCGAACTGGTGACCTCGCTTGCCGTGGTGACGGCGGCCACGACCGGGCGCGTGCGCTGGAGCGGGGTCAAAGTGCATGCGGGCACCTGCCTGCTGGTGCCGGGCATGACCGAGCAGCACCTCGACCGACTGGCGGCGGCGGGCAGCAAGCTTGCCAAATTCATTTTCTTTCCGCTCGAGGATCGACGCGAAGAAGCCCTGCAGATCACGCGCTGGGCGCATGAGCGCGGCATTCGCATCAAGGTGCACACCGGCGGCGTGTCGCGCTCGGGGGCGAGTCGCATGTGCGGGTTTTCGACCCTGCAATGGCTGCAACCGGATATTGCTGCGCATGTGAGCGGTGGTCCAATCCCGATGCCTGAACGGGACATCGATGAACTGGTCGACCGGGCGCAATTCATGCTTGAAGTGTGCAGCTCAGGCAATGATCGTTCCACCCTGCATTTGGTGCGCCGCATGATGGAGCGCGATCAACTGCATCGGCTGTGTCTTGGCACTGACACCCCGGGGGGCACCGGCGTCGTCCCGCGCGGACTGTTTCGCAGCCTGTTGTTTCTGACTGGCGTGTGCGGCATGGACCCGGGCAGCGCGATTGCGTGCGCCACGGGCAACACCGCACGCGCCCATGGCCTTGATGTCGGTGTGCTCGCCATCGGGCGTCCGGGTGACATCGTCATCGCCGGCCGCGTCGATGGATCGAGCGGTCCGGCGTTTGCCCATTCACTCGCGCATGGTGACTTTCCGGGCATTTCCTGCGTGCTGGTCGATGGCGTACCGTTGGTTCGTGGACGCAGCGAACAAACCCCGCCACCGGCACAGCCAGCACTTTTCAGTTGCTGCAATTTCAGCTGGATGGGAAATCCACAATGATAGGAATCGGCTGGGGCGCGACAGTTATCGAATCAATCGTACCCCATCGCCTCAGCGTGAAGCGAGCGACTGCGCTTGCCAGCGCCTTATAGTTACCAGGAATTCACTTGAACGGGACAATCCACAATGATCAAGACGCATTCCATCGATGAGGCCACCATGGCCCAGCGCATCGCGCGGTTCTCTGAGCTGAAGGCACTGCCCGTACAGCGTGACGCGCAGTTACCGCGCGCCGCGCTCGACATTGTCTACGCGCGCGAACTGCGCTCGGTGATTGGTCTGCCGCCAGGGGCCGGCAGGACACCCATCAATGCCCAGGCGCCCATCGTCGGGGCGGGTGGCATGACCATGACCCTCGCAGTGTGCCCGCCCGATCAGGGGCCGGAATTGCACGCCCACCGCGCAACGTATGAGACGTTCACCGTATTGCAGGGGCGCTTTGAAATCCGCTGGAATGATGAAGGCGATTGCGCAACGGTGCTTGAGCGCTTTGACACCATCTCGGTGCCTCCAGGCGTATGCCGTGCGTTTCGTAACGTGAGCGATGAAGAAGGCATCCTGCAGGTGATCATCACCGGCGGCGTACACGATATGAATGACATCGACTTTTCTGCCGCGGTGGTGCCGCGTTTGAGCGCGATCGATCCAGAAGCGCAGGGACGCTTCGAAACGTTGGGATTCAGCTTTACGGCCGCAGGAGCAAAGGGCGATTAGTCCCCCGTCAGCAACCGCGCAAACTCCGGATAACCCCCAAGCAGCGCATCGGCAATCGGCCCGGTGAGCCAGCGACAGTCCTGCTCTGAGGGGAGCGCGGTCACCGCAGGCACCCCATCTGCGCACGCAAAGTGAAACCCTGTCGCTGCCATCACCTCATCAAGCGTATGCCCGGGGTGCACGCTTTGCAAGGCAAACTGCGCGTGCTCGCGATCAAAGCGAAACACAGCCTTGCCAGTCACCAGATACGCCGGCCCACCCGGCCGATAGACTCCCGGCGGACTGGTGCCGGTGGCACTCACAAAATCCACTCTCTCGACCAGGGCGCGCGGACTGTGATCTTCCCGAAACACCACCACCCGCGGCACCGTGTAATAGAGCAACCCTGAACCGAACGACCCTGGGTAGCGCACCGTCGGTTGATCGTAATCACCCACTGATACGAGGTTCAAATTGCCCGCACCATCGATCTGCAGCGCGCCCAGCACAAAGCACGCGAGCCGGCCTTCCGCCGCATAGTCGAATAACTCGCCACCGCCATTGGTATAAGGGTTATGCGCCGGGCTGCCCAGAATGCTCACCCGCATCGAAGGCTCGCGGTGCTGGGCAAGCAGCGCCGCGGCGGCAGGAATCGGTGAATTGGCCCCGATCGCCAGGGTCGGTACACCACGAAACACATCGGCGAGTGCGCTCGCCAGAAAGAGACTCGTCTGGCGATCAGCCAAGGTAGCCATCCAGCCAGTCACGAAAACCCTGCGCGCTGCGAGCTGCCTTGGCATAGGCGCGCAGGCACTCATCATCGGCCGCGTATTCACCGTGCAGAGCAAGCGGCCAGGCACCCTTCGGAGCAAGCGCGACTGCGCTCACATACAGCGACGGTACGACAGCCGGGGCGCGCTGCGGATCGGCCAGCAAGTCGGTATCCACAATGCGCTCGACCGTCACCAGGGTCTCACGCGCCGCATGCGCCATCACCATCAACTCCCGGCGCATGCCGACCCAGACATTACCGGCCCGATCCGCCAGCGGCGCATGGAACAACACCGTATCCGGGCGGATCGCGGGAATCAACACGATCGGATCGGGTTCGGCAGCCAGCGGATTGTCAATCACCTGCCAGTCGGGCCGATGGCGCAGCAGATCGGATCCGATCAGCCCGCGAATCGGCATGAACGGAACGCCCTTCTCAGCGGCCACCAATCCGGCGTGTACCGCTGGACAGGTTGCATCGCGCATCTGAATGGCACCGCTACGAATCGCATCGGTAAACCGCGGCGCCACGCCATGTTCGGCCAGACTCACCGCCGAGGCCTCCAACAGGTCAACGCAGCCGGCTCCGATCAACAGGTCGGCTTGCAAGCCACTGGTCGGTACACCAATCAAATGCAATCGACGCACGCCGCGGCGTATGAGCGCCCGAGTTGCCGCCATCGACACACCGCCGACATCGGAGGGCACGGCCAGGCTCTGCCCGTCACGAATGCGGCCGACCAGCGCATCGAGTGGTACCGACTCAGGCACGATCTGCAACCGACACTTAGGTTCTGACGAAACAGTCGCTACGGCTTACTCGTCACCGGCGACCGGCGGCCGATCTGGAACACGATCAAGAATCGCACGAAATGCCGCCGAATCGGCGCGATCAGCGCGCGCGCGAAGATAGGTTTCTGCAGTCATCGCTGAAATCTTTTCTGTGATCGCGCTGGCTATGAATTGATCCACCGGAACACCATCGAGGTCCGCCATTTCCTGCAAGTGCCGTCGGATGGAGTTGGGCAAGGTCAGACTGAGTGTTGTCATTTCAGGTCCTCCAATAGTTGTCGCGGGCTCACAACGGACACGCCAAATCGGCTCGCCGGAACAAAATCCCGGCTATTGAAAGTCACAAGGCGCGGCGCACGGGCCGCCACAGCAAGTTCTAGCACCATATCGTCTTTAGCGTCTGACAGACAAGGACGCCAGAGAAAATAGATGGCCTGAAAATGTGCTACCGAACACAGGTTATCCAATACTGCGTCAATGTCGGCTTCGCTCAGCCCCAGTTCCATTTGGCTGCGCTTCAGAACGTCTTCATACTCGAACAGCAAGGGCGTCGAAATGACCATGCGTACCTGCTTGCCGAAAATCGCTCTCAGCAAGCGATGCGATTGCCCCTGTGCAGAATAGAGTCCGGCAAAGAGCACGTTGGTATCGAGCACGATGCGCGGTGCGGAGTCAGGCAAGATCAAACACCAGGACTTCCGCCCCGCGACCCTCGACGATCGTCACCGCATCGACACCGCTCACCTTGAGCGCGTCACCGGCGCCCAAGGCGACACCATTGATCGTGACCTCGCCGCGCGCCACATGGACATACGCACGACGCCCCTCAGCCAAGGCATGGGTAGCCGCCTCACCTGCATCGAACAATCCGGCATAGAGCTGCGCATCCAGATGAATCGTCACCGAGCCCTCGGCGCCCTGCGGCGAGGCGACCAGGCGCAGGCGGCCCCGCTTGTCTGCCGCGTCGAAATATTTCTGCTCGTAGCCCGGTGCGAGTCCGGCTCGCGCGGGCAGCATCCATATCTGTAAAAAATGCGCTGCCTCGGTCGCTGACGGATTGAATTCACTGTGCAAGACGCCGGTGCCTGCGGTCATGCGCTGCACATCGCCCGGTCGAATCACTGAGCCGTTGCCGATATTGTCCTTGTGCTCGACTGCGCCATCGAGGACATAGCTCACGATTTCCATGTCGCGATGACCATGGGTGCCAAAGCCGCGCCCCGGTGCAACACGGTCTTCATTGATCACCCGCAGGGCACCAAACTGCATATGACGCGGATCATGATAGTCAGCAAAGGAAAACGAATGATGGCTATCGAGCCAGCCGTGATTGGCATGGCCCCGGTCCGCTGCGCGGCGTAGTTCAAGCATGGCTCGCCCTCGCAGTCTTCACCGCCTGCCAGATCGCCTCAGGCCGGATCGGTGTGGAGTTGATTTCGATGCCGTACTCCGACAAGGCATCGCACACCGCATTGGCCAGCGCCACCGGCGGTGAAATCGCACCGCCCTCACCCAGACCCTTCACGCCCAGCGGATTCAAGGTCGACGGTGTTTCCTGATGTATCACGGTGATCGAGGGCACGTCACTCGCCGTGGGCAGCAGATAGTCCATGAACGAGCCGCTCAGCAACTGGCCCTCGCTATCGTAGGCCATCTCCTCCATCAGTCCACCGCCGATCCCCTGCACCGCCCCGCCGATGATCTGCCCTTCAGCAAGCATCGGATTCACCACCACGCCACAATCATGCGCAATCGCATAGCGCAGGATCTTGACGCGCCCGAGCGCCAGGTCAACCTCAACCACCGCCGCATGCGAGGCGTAGGACCAGGTCACCGTCGAGGGTTCCCAGTAATAGGTTTCTTCCAGTCCGGCATCCATGCCGGCTGGCCGCTTGCTGTCCCAACCCGGGCGCGAGGCGCGCGCCACATCGGCCAGACTGACCGATTTGCCCGGCACCCCTTTGATCGCTACCGTGCCGTTGCGCAACTCAAGATCTTCATCGGCGCACTCGAGCAGATTGGCGGCGATGGCAAAAACCTTCTTGCGCAGCCGGGTGCTCGCCTCATGAATGGCCGCCGACAGATTGACTGTCGAGCGACTGGCCACCGTGCCAAAGCCCATCGAGATCGCCCCGGTATCGGCCAGCGTCAGCATCACCTGCTCAGGCTTCACCTGCCACTGATCGGCCGTGATCTGCGCAAAAATCGTCTCCATGCCCTGCCCCTGCGGACAGGAACCTGCCGCCACATACAAGCGGCCTGACGGATCGATGCGCACCGATGCGCCTTCGAAGGGCCCGACCCCCGTGCCCTCAGTGTACGAGCCCAATCCCAGCCCCAGATAGCGTCCCTGGGCACGCGCAGCGGCCTGTTCCGCGCGGAATGCAGGCAACCCACCAATGGCATCCACCGCTTTTTGCAAGGCACCCGGATAGTCACCACCGTCATAGACGATGCTCACACCATCGCGATACGGCAGGTGGACCGGATAGGGCATCTGCTGGGCGCTCACCATATTGCGCCGGCGCACTTCCATCGGTTCGAGCCCGAGGGTGTGTGCGATCAGGTCCATCAGCCGTTCTGTGACCAGCGCCGCTTCCGGTCGACCGGCACCACGATAGGGTGCATTGGGCACTTTGTTGGTTGCGACCACGCGCGCACTGATCGCCGCATTGGGCACATCATAGGGACCGCACAAGTGCGACGCGGTGTTATAGGGAATACCGACCCCGACCGGATTCCATGCGCCGCAATCCATGATGAAGGCATCGCGCAGTGCGAGCACCCGGCCCTCGTTATCGAAACCCACTTCGGCATCATGAATCTGATCGCGCGAGTGACACGCGCTTTGCTGGTGCTCGCGACGGTCTTCGATCCATTTGACCGGCCGGCGCACCTGATGCGCGAGAAACGGAATCAACAGATCTTCCGGGTACACATGGCCCTTGCCACCAAAGCCGCCGCCCACATCAGGCGCGATACAGTGAATGCGTGCCTCGGGCACCCCCAGGGTCTGTGAGGCTTCACGGCGCAGCCAATGCACCACCTGCGTCGAGGACCAGATGGTGTAGGACCCGGTACGTTCATCAAACTGTGCCGCCACGCCGCGGCACTCCATCGGTACAGCGGCATAGCGATGGTGATAGAACCGGCGCTTGATGCGATGCGGCGCGCTCGCCATCGCTGATTCGACATCACCCTTCGCGATCGCGAATTCGGCCAGCTGATTGGAACTGGCGTTCTGATGAATCACCACCGCGTCAGCGGCAAGCGCCGCTTCGGGGTCGACCTGCGCGGGCAGGCTTTCCAGTTCAAGCACCACGCGCTCGGCCGCATCTTCGGCCAGATAGCGGCTCTCGGCGATCACTACCGCCACCGCCTCGCCCACATGGCGCACCCGATCGATCGCCAGCAGCGGCTGACGTGGATCAAAAATCTTATGACTGACCGTGGTCTTCCACTTGGCGGGCAGTGGCAATTGCTGGTCCTGCACCGGGGGCAAGGCACGCAGCAGATCGGCCCCGCACACGGCCAGATGCACACCCGGTGCGCGCTCGGCGGCGCTCAAATCGACATTGACAATGCGTGCATGCGCCACGGGGCTGCGCACAAACGCCACATGCAGCATGCCCGGCAGTGCGAGGTCATTGATGTACTGACCGCGCCCGATGAGCAATCGTGCATCCTCACGCCGGGGAATCGATTGTCCGACAAAGGGTTGCCCGTCAACGGGGTGGAACGCAAAAGAGGCAGACACGGCATTCTCGCAGTGCAATAAGCGATCAGTATAATGCCCCATTCCGCCATCGAGGCTCGTCACGATGAAGCCCCCCCGATTTCAGTACCACGCCGCGCGCACGATCGAGGAAGCGATCGAATTGCTCGCTCGTTATGCCGGCGAGGCGCGTATTTTGGCGGGTGGTCAAAGCCTGGTGCCGATGCTCAATTTCAGGCTGCTCGAGCCGCGTGCGCTCATCGATATCGGGCGCATTCCGGGCCTGGACGCCATCACCGGTGGCCCGCTGGTGACCCTGGGGGCAATGACCCGCCAGCGCTCGGCAGAAGAGTCCCCCATCGTGCAGACCGCATTGCCGTTGCTGCGCGAGGCCTTGCGCTGGGTCGGTCATCTGCCGACCCGCTCACGCGGCACCATCGGTGGCTCGATCGCTCACGCCGACCCGAGCGCCGAGATCCCGCTCGTGCTGCTGGCAAGCGATGGCAGCGTCACCGTACAAGGTCCGCAAGGCACGCGCGATATTGCGGCCGTAGATCTGTTTGAATCGCTATTCACCACGAGCCTTGTGCCCGGCGAACTGCTCACCCGGGTGCACATGCCGGCGATGCCTGCTGGCACGCGCATCGGCTTTGATGAATTTGCCCGACGCCACGGCGATTTTGCGATCGTGACCGTTGCCGTCGCCCTCACCCCGAGCGAAGACGGCTCGACCGCTCGGGCCAACCCTGAGAGCGGCCCGCGGTACGCGCAAGTCCGACTGGCAGCCAGTGGTGTGGGCTCGGTGCCGCTACGGCTCACCGCGGCTGAAGCGCATCTGCTGCAGCACGGCACTGAACCTGCCAGTCTTGCGGCAGCCGCCGAATTGGCCGCCGCCGCAGCAGACCCGGTGGGCGATGCCAACGGATCGGCTGATTACCGACGCCACCTGCTCAAGGTGCTGCTTGAGCGCACGCTTGAGAGCACCGTGCGACCGACCGCCAAGCGGCTCGCGTCATGAGCGCGACCACACCTTATATTGACCGAGTACGCCATGTCCGATAGCACCCATCAGGTCAGCGCCGACCAGCTCGACATCCCCGACGTTGATGTCGCACTCACTGTCAACGGCAAGGCGGTACGCGGGCGTTGCGAGCCGCGCAAGCTGCTGGTGGATTTTCTGCGTGAAGACCTGGGTCTCACCGGCACCCATGCCGGCTGTGAACATGGCATCTGCGGGGCCTGCACCGTGCTGATCGATGGCCGTGCCTCACGCACCTGCACCACACTGGCAGTGCAGGCCGCCGGTACGCAGATCGTGACCATCGAAGGCCTTGCGCGCGACGGCGTGATGCACCCGATGCAGCAGGCGTTCCACGAACACCATGCCCTGCAATGCGGTTTTTGCACCCCGGGCATGCTGATCACCGCCATCGATTTTCTGAACAGCCATCGCAATCCCGATGAGACCGAAGTGCGCGAGGCGATGTCGGCGGTGATCTGCCGCTGCACCGGTTATCAGGGCATTGTGAACGCGGTGCTGGCAGTATCCAGGCAGCCACCGACTGCCCTGCCGGAATAATGTCGGTCACCCGGCTTCCCTTCGAGCATTCGATCTACCTGCGCTTTGCGCAGTGTGACACCTCCGGGGGCGTGCATTTCCCGCGCTACATGGAGATGGCCAATGATCTGGTCGAAGTCTGGTTCCGTGAACGGCTCGGGGTCGATTTCCATGAATTCCACCTTACCGAGCGTTGTGGTCTGCCGGTCATCAATACCGAGCTGCGCGTACTGGCGCCTTCGCACCTGGGCGAGCGACTGTCCCTGGGCGTCGGCATTCAGAATCTGGGGCGCAGTTCGCTCATCCTGACGATCCGCGGCCATGCCAATGGCGAGGACCGATTCGAGATCCGACACAAGCTCGTGTTCGTCTCGCTGGATGATATGCGTGCGATGCCAATCCCGGACTCATTGCGCCCGGGACTGGAACGCGACCTGATGCGTGCGCCGACAAGGACGCTGGACGGGACCGCACCGACCAGCCCCGAGCCACGGCTAGCGGAGGGCAGCGCACCGCAGCGCCACCACCGCCACAGCCTTGTCGTACGCACGTCGCATTGCGACCCGGCCGGCATCGTGTTCTATGCGCGTTATTTTGAAATGCTGGCCGCGGCCCAGGAGGACTGGTTCGAACGCGCGCTGCTCACCCCGGTCGGTGGTGCGCTGCGCGAGCGCGGCCTGCGTCTGCAGATCGACGGCACGGCAGCCGGGTTCGAACGGGTCAGCCGCATCTCGGAGCGGCTGGACATCGATGTATGGGTGAGCGCGATCAATGATCCGGATTTCGAACTGGCCTGCATCGTCAGCTGCGCCGGAGAAATCCGGCTACGCGCCCGCATCAACGCCCGGCTCAGCCCACTGATGCGTGCTGCCGAGGGCAATACCTCGCCGCGATTGCCCGATGATCTCCATGAATGGATGGCGCGGTTTGTCGCCCCCGCAAACACCTGAGGCGTGCTTGGAAAAACGCATCCGATGATATGCATTACAGTCTCGCGCCAAACGGTTTGCTATCGTGAGCCACCTGCCCGCACAGGTGCGTCCCGCTTGATGAACCAACCGCTAACGAACCAAGTGCTCGCATGAACGTCCTCTTGCACCATCTGGGTATCGAATTTCTCAAGGAATGGGTGCCCTTTATCGGCACCATTGCCCATCTGCTGGTAATCGCCGGTATCGCCTGGGGACTGCTCGTCCTGTCCAGGCGCCTGATCCGATTGTTTGAGAAAACCATCGCCGGCCACCACGTCGATGAGGAAGATCAGCGCCGGGTGGAAACCATCAGCCGTCTGATCAATAACCTCTCGTCGACCTTCGTATGGCTGGTCGCGGGCATGCTCATGCTGAGCGAAATCGGTATCTCTGTTCAACCTCTGCTCGCCACCGCCGGGGTAGCCGGTCTGGCGATCGGCTTTGGTGCACAGAGCCTGATCAAGGACTATTTCGCCGGCTTTTTTCTGTTGATCGAGGACCAGCTGCGCCATGACGATCTGATCGAGATAGCGGGCAAGAGCGGCATGGTGGAACGCATCACCTTGCGCCACGTGCGTCTGCGCGACTACGAGGGCAATGTGCACTATGTGCCCAATGGCATCATCACCACGGTGACCAATCGCAGCCGCGGCCATGCCTTTGCAGTGATCGAACTCTCGGTGGCCTATCAGGCCAATCTGGATCGGGCCTTTGAGTTGATGCATGTCACGGCCGCGGAGTTGCGCAGCGACCCGGAACTATCCCCACTGATCCTGGCTGATCTTGAGATGAGCGGTGTCGACCAATTGGCCGAATCCTCGGTTGTCATCCGCAGTCGACTGAGAGTGCGTGCCGGCCAGCAACAACGAGTACGGCGAGAGTATTTGCGTCGCATCAAACTTGCCTTTGATGCAAACGGCATTGAAATTCCGTTCCGGCAACTCACCATTCATAGTGTCAAGGCAGACGCAGCCAAGAGTGATTCCCATGACTGAAATCCCCGTCCTCATCGTCGGCGCGGGTCCGGTAGGCTTGGTGCTCGCCCAGGAGCTACGTCATCACGGCATCGCCTCGACCATCGTCGAGCGCAATCTGGACACCACGCGCTGGCCCAAGATGGACATTACCAACTGCCGCAGCATGGAGCTGCTGCGCCGGCTCAGGCTCGATGAGGCATTGCGCGATGTGGGTGTACCGGGGCATTTCTCGTTTGATGTGCTGTTCTCCACCGGCCTGGCCGGGCACGAGATCGCGCGCTGGCCCCTCGCATCGGTCGACGAGATGCGCGAGCGTATCCGCGCCTGCACCGATGGAACCCTGCCCAGTCAGCCCTATCAGCGCTGCTCACAGGAGATCTTCGAGGCCTGGATGAAGGCGCTGTGTGAGCGTGACCCGCTGATCGACGTGCAATCGGGTACCCGCCTTGAATCGCTCACTCAGGACGAGGACGGTGTCACCGCGACCTTGTCTGATTCAGGTGACGGCCGCGGCACGCGCACCCTGCGCGCACGCTATGTCGTGGGCTGTGACGGTGCCACCAGTGCGGTGCGTAAAGCCCTTGGCATTGAACTCGATGGCGGCCCGGTGCCGCGCATTGCACGCCTGGTGCATTTCAAATCGCGCGACCTGGCCGCGCTGCACGCGCAAGGCCAGTTCTGGCATATCTTCTTCTCGCGACCTTCGACATTGATCTCGCAGGATGAGGTTGATACCTGGACGCTGCAAAACTACTTCCCGCCCGAATTCGATCCATCCGGAATTGATCCGTATGAGCTGATCGAGCGGGGTGTTGGCCGCCCGGTCAAAGTCGATCGCATCCTGGTCACCAGCGTCTGGCGCGGCAATATCCTCGTCGCACGGCGCTATCGCGAAGGCCGGGTGTTTCTGGCGGGTGACTCCGCGCACCAGAATATTCCAACGGGTGGCTACGGCATGAACACCGGGGTCGGTGATGCCGTTGATATTGGCTGGAAGCTCGCCGCGCGCATCAATGGCTGGGGCGGCCCAGCGCTGCTTGACTCCTACGAGGCAGAACGCCGTCCGGTGGCTGCGCGTAATGTGAAGCGATCAGGCGAACATGCCGAGGTGCATACCCGCTGGCGCGCGCTGATGGATCCGCAATTGATCGACGAGGCGGGCGAACGCGGCCAGGCCCATCGCGCCATGATTGCACAGCAGATCCGGCGCGACGATGGCGAGAACCAGGACCTTGGCATCGAACTGGGCTATCGCTACAACGAGTCCGCGGTCATCGCCCACGAAGGGGGCGCAGAGCCCGCCTGGAACACGCGCCAATACATTCCCTCCACCTGGCCCGGTGCGCGACCACCCAGCTTGTTCCTCGCCGACGGCGTGAATCTGTTCGATCATCTTGGCAGCGGATTCACTTTGCTTGAGCTCGGTGGGGCGGCGAACGCAAAGGCGTCATCAACCAGCGCCGCTGACTCGATTGCAAGCGCTGCGCAGCAATGCGGGCTGCCGCTTACCCGGCTCACTGTGTCCGAGCCGGGCGTGCGCGAGCTCTATGAGCGCGACCTGGTGCTGCTGCGACCCGATCATCATGTGGCCTGGCGTGGCAACACCGCCCCCGGCAACGTGCCGTCGCTGATCAATCTGGTCCGCGGCGCTCGCTAGCGCGCGGACTGAGCAATCGGATACGCGATGCTCGGTCGCTTGCCGGTCTGAACGATCAGCCGCGCGGTGCTCGCACATAGTCAGGCGGCTGATACAGCCAGTCGAGCCGCTCGTAACTTTGCTGCGGCGTGCGCCCGGCGAAGATGCTGTTGCGCACCTGTCGCTCAACCCCTCCGGCGTGTAACAGCTTGTCCATCATCCAGGACATGGTCTGCACCCGCGATGCGCGCACGATGCGAATCTCCTGATAGCGCTGGAAAGCGCGGTTGAAATCCCCCTCGCACTCCTCGGCCATGACCGCCAGACAAATCGCATCCTCAAGGGCCATCGCCGCGCCCTGGGCAATGAATTGCACCATCGGATGCGCACCATCACCCAGCAGCGTGACCGGTCCCTGGGTCCAGTTTTCCACCGGGTCGCGGCGCCGGATCACATAGCGCCGAAAACGCCCCGCGGCGCGCATTACTCGAAGCGGCGTGTGATGCTGCCCGGCAAATAAGGCCAATGGCTCCTCAAGCGGTGCCTCGGTGGTCTCATCAACTTCGGTCTGGCCGGTGCGCACCGTGGCACCAAAATTGAACACGGTCCAGCCGCGCACCGGGTAATAGATGATGTGCGTGTCTTTAGTGGCCCACAGCGTCGGATAGGGATGTTGCAAATCGGCAGGCATCTGATCGACCGGTATCACCGCACGATAGATGATGAAGCCGCTCGCAAAAGGATCACCGTCATTCACGATGATCTGCCGGATGCGCGAATGCACCCCATCGGCCCCGACCAGGGCAATGGCATGCACCCGTTCACCCTCGCCCAACGCCTCCCCCGCTCGCGCGCGCTCCGCCTCAGCGGCGGCGATCTTGACCGACACGCCGCTCGACTCCTGGTCAAACCCGATCACTCGTGCGCGGGTGCGCAATTCAATCAAATCATGGCCCTGGCAGGCAGCCAGCAGCGCACCATGAATATCGGCCCGATGCGCGACAGCATAGGGATTGCCGTAGCGTGCAATGAACTCCGCACCGCAGGGGATGTCAACGATGGTCTGGCCACTGACCCCGTCCATCATGAGCATGCGTTCGATCAACAACGCGTCGCGCTTGGCCGGTATCCCAACGCCCAGGGCATCAAGGACTGACAGCGCATTGGGCGCTACTTGCAGCCCCACGCCGACCTCACCGAATTCACGCGCCTGCTCAAGCACCAGCACTTTGAAACCACGCTGTGCAAGGCCTAACGCACAGGCAAGACCACCAATTCCGCCACCGGCAACCGCCACCGGCAACACGTTGCGAGCTTTGCTCAAATCCTCTCTCCCCTGACTATCTCTGACTATTCTGGTATCCCGCCCGAGGGCGCCACCGAGCACGGGACTATAATCCCGCAGGCTCCCGACTCTGGCGCCCTTCTATCTCGGAGAATTCCGCATGGATTATCCCGCGCTGCTCGTGGGCAGTATTCCCCTGGCAACGGCCGAGGATGTGTTTCGCTTGATCGGTCCGACACTGGGCCGCTACCTGCCCGCGCTGCCTGATGGTGAGACGGGTGCGCGACGCTGGTGGGTCGCTCGACTGCATCAGCAGGTGTTCAATCATCATCCGGATATCGATGTCCTGCAACGGCCGCTCGCCTCAGAACTGGAAACCGCGCAGCTGACCCGGCGCGGCCGTGGCCGCCCGTGGCAGTTTCGCATTCGTCAGGGCGTCAAGCAACTGACCTTTCCGAAGGGACTGGGCTACGTTGCCGCGGCGACCGATTCCTACGCCGTGTTCTGCCGCCTGCGCGCTGAAGGTGTGATTCCGGCGGGCGTACGCTTTCAGGTGTCGCTGCCCCTGCCCAATAGTGCAGCGAGTCCGGCTGTCATTCAGATCGAAGACATTGCACGATTTCGTGAGGCCTTGCGCATCGCGCTGCGCGACGAAGCGCTGGCCATTGCGGCGGCGATACCACATGAAGACCTGGCAATTCAGTGGGATGGCTCATGGGAGATCACTGATGTGTACGAGGCCGTTCCCGGCCTTCGCGCCGAGGGTGCCATGGAGCGCAATGTTTCCCAGGTGCGCGAGTTGTCGCGCAGCCTGCCAGCTGCCGTGATGGTGGGCTACCACCTGTGCTTTGGCACCTTTGGCGGCTGGCCGCGGCTGAGCCCCACCGATCTGGGCCGCGCGGTGAACTATGCCAACCGCATTCTGGCCGAGACGGGGCGCACCGTAGACTGGATGCATATTCCAACACTGGATCGCAGCGACCCGCACTTCTATGCGCCGCTGGCGCACCTCGAACCACAGGGGGCGCGCATCTATCTCGGCTTGATCCACAACATGGCCAGTTTCTCCACACGGCTGGCGATCGCGCGGCGTTATCTGCCTGAGTTTGGTGTCGCGGCCTATTGCGGGTTTGGCCGCATCGATCCGGCCTTGGTGCCTGGTTTGATTGCCGATCACCTGACAGCCATTGAAGCGCTGGCTGCGCCGACGACCTGAGTCAGTGCAACGACCGCCCGGCGAGCGCTCGCGCCAGCAAGGAGCGGGCCCGGGAACCGGGTGCATTGCCCTGCCGCTGGCCCCATCAGGCTCACGATCGGGGCTGTGTCATCGGCCCAGTGCCACCTGCGTCGGGCTGAGCACAACGGCATCAAGATCAGCGTAGACCCAGCAGCCTGGGGGGAACATGACGCCACCGAAGCCCACGGTATCCCGCCTTGCCGTGGCCACCGGACCGTTGTTGCGCCGCGCCGTGGTGCCCAGCGCCTTGACGCCAAAGTCCAGTTGATCAATCGCTGAACCATCCCGAATTGCACCATTGACGATCGCCCCGGCCCAGCCATTGGCGATGGCAAGCTTGCTCATGGTGTCGCCAAGCAAACCAATGTGTAGCGATCCATGCCCATTCACCACGGCAACACGTCCCTCGCCCGGTTCGCTGAACAGCGCGCGCAACGGTCGATGGTCTTCATACACCTCGATTGGGGCACACGGTCCGCAAAACTGACGGCGCAAGCCAAAACTGCGGAATTGCCAGTCACACACCTGCACGGTGTCCGGTGCGGCGTCGAAAATTTCTGCGGTTTCAAACGGAATCGGGCTTTGCGTCATGAATTCACTTCCTGAGTAATCTTCTGGTACGTCATCTGCAACGACATCATTCGCGACTCAATCGTCGGCCAGTACTTTATCGGCCAGTACTTTATCGGCCAGTACTTTATCGGTCAGTACTTTATCGGCCAGTACTTTATCGGTCGGTGTCAAACAGGCCGCCTGGATTGCTGACGGCGTGCGCCACCGGACAGCGCGGCTAGTCGCTGGTAATACCCGCCTGTTCGATCACCTTGCGGTAGCGTGCCATATCACTTTTCAAAAGACGGGCCAGTTCATCCGGCCCGCCGGGGCTGGCAACGATACCCTGCTTGAACAGATTGTCGCGCATCTCGGGTGCCGAGATGATGCCGAGAAATGCGCGGGTCAGTCGATTGACGATCTCGCTGGGGGTGCCCGCCGGCGCGTATACGGCGATCCAGGCATCGACATCCACACCGGGCACGCCCTGCTCGTTCAGGGTCGGCAGTTCCGGCGTCCAGGGAGTGCGCTTGTTACCCAGACTTCCGAGCATGCGCAAGCGTCCGCTGCGGACGTACTGCACCGTGTTGTGGACCGGAAAGAAAGCAGTTTCCACGCGACCGGCAAGCAAATCGGTCAGCGCGGGGCCGGTGCCCTTGTAGGGAACGTGGGTAATCTCGATACCGGCAGTCTGTTTGACCAACTCCATGGCCAGCTGATGGGGCGTGCCGGAGCCAGGTGACCCGTAATTGAGCACACCGGGGCGTTGGCGTGCAAGTGCGATCAGGCCTTGCACGTCCTGCACCGGCACGCTGGGGTGCACCAGCAGCACCAGCGCAATATAGGACAGCAGTGCCACGGGTTGCAGATCCTTGACCGGGTCCCAGCCCACGTTGCGTGTCATCAGCGGCGTGACCGCCAGCGTGCTTGCCGTCAGCAACAGATTGTGGCCATCGGGGGCTGCCTTCACCACGTCAGCCACCGCGATATTGCCGCTTGCCCCCGTGCGGTTGTCGACCACGAAGGGGCGATCGAACATCTGCTGCAGCCGCGGCGAAAAAACCCGGGCAGTAATATCCGCCGCAGTGCCCGGCGAGGTGGGAACGACCAGGGTGACCGTGCGTGACGGATAGGTCTCTGGCGACTGCCCTGCTGCAAACGGCGCCGCGCCGATAAGAGCCACGCCCAGAACGAACGTGATTCTCCTCACGCATTAGCCCTTCATGCCGGGCGGCAGCACCGCTTTCTCGCGCAACATTTCAGAGCGATAGATATCGGTGATCGAGGCCCAGCGCAGCATGCACGCCTGCTCCGACACCTCACAGGCACGCGCCTGCAGTTCCGGGGTGTCGAGATACTTCGCGCACAGTTCGATCTGCCGGGTGGAATGCTCCAGGTCGGCCTCGGCATGTTCCTCAAAAAAGGCAATCGCACGCGACCCGCGGGGGAAACCATAGTGCTTGGCAAATGCCGGCAGCGTGACTTCGACATTCAACGCGACCTGCTGGCCTTCCTGCGTGGCTTGCATCGCGAGCACGACACCGACGGGCTCCTCGCGCACGGTTTGCACATAGTGCAGCGTACGCCCCCACCAGGCCGGTGTCCGCTCAAGTGCACGAACCTGCGCATCCTTGAAGCCGGCTGCGCGGGTAAACGCGAAAATGTCCTCCATGTGGTCATGCGGCACATGGCCTTCACCTTCGAGTGCAGCAAGGCCAGCTTCTTCGGCCAGATTCTCGATGACTGCGCGGCGCACATCGGCCGGTGCCTTGGCAAAGAGGTAACCGAAGGCCGGCAGCACCAGTTGCACGAACTGGTAGTGCTGTGCCATGTACAGGCCCATCGCTTTCAACGGCAGGCGGCCTTTGCCGAACTCACGAAAGAAGGGGTGGTTCTTGGTGTGCCAGCGGTCACGAATAGCGACGATGCGTCGCATGGTGCGACGCTGCGCATCGGTGGGGCCGCTCTTTGCCTTGGATTTGCTCATTGCCTGTCTCCGTCGTTTTTTGTCGTTCGATACCAAGTCATTCACTGCTGCACGCCTGAAGGATGCCTACCCCGGCAGTGTCGCATACGGTACTGACTGATCTCGTCTGACGTCATTTTATGCTGCCTGAGTCGAAACTGACAGGGTCAATCGCGAGCAACCGTTTGCCGCAGAAACTGCGCACAAATCTCGCTGCCGGTTGCACGCCATACGCCCTCATGACGGCAGATGTGATCGAGCGCCGCATCGAGCGCGCCAATGCGATGTGGCACACCGGTGAGATACGGGTGCAGGCAGATCGCCATCACCCGGCCTGACTCGCCACCCTCGTCATAGAGCACATCAAACTGCCGGCAGATCATGTCGCGAAATTCATCGGCCGTACGATGCAGCTTCTCGAATGCCGGCTTGTCATTGATGTCATGGCTGTAGGGCACTGACACTATGCTGCGGCCGCCCTCGAGGGTCATCACATAGGGCTGATCGTCATTGGTCCAGTCGCACACGTACTGGCAGCCGTTATCGACCAGCCGATCGAGCGTGTTCCAGGTCTCCTGCAGCCCGCTGCCGAGCCAGCCGCGCGGTCGCGTGCCGGTTGCGCGCTCAATGGTGGTGAGCGAGTCAGCAATGATGCGCGCCTCTTCGATCGCGTCGACTTCGTTCAGGCGTCGGGTGTTGGTTTCGTTATGCCCCATCCACTCCCAGTTCAGTCGCTGACCCTCTTCGATGATCTCGGGGTGCTGGGCGCACAGGTTGCTATTGAGCGCCACCGTGCCGCGTACACCATAACGTTCGAGCACCTTCATAAGGCGAAACACGCCGACGCGGTTGCCGTAGTCACGCACTGACCACAGCGGTACATCGGGTGCTGGCGTGCCACCTCCGCCGGAACCGGCGGGGATGGTGTCCTGCAGGGAAAAAAACTCGATATTGGGAATCACCCACAGCGCCAGGCGCGCACCGTTCGGCCAATGCAGAGGCGCGCGCTGGTGAATGGGAGAGTACGAAAACGGACCATAAGGAGCAGGTTTCATCGTGGGTCACCGGTTAACCTTTGTATTGGCGCCGATGCCGCCTTATTCAGATGCGCGATCACCTCGTCCACGGCGATCACATCGGCGTACTTATGGTGCATATCAAACAGATTCACCTTGTGCGACAGCGGGCTGCGATCAAAACAGCACTCTTCGGCAAGCACAACATGAAACCCATGGGAATAGGCCTCCACCGCCGAGGCACGCACACAGCCCGACGTGCTCTCGCCACACAGGATCAGGGTGCGCACCCCAAGCTGGGTCAGGTGAGCAATGAGCGGGGTGCCAAAAAACGCGCTGGCCCGCATCTTGGTGAGCACAACATCACCGGGCTGCGGTGCGAATTCGGCGCGTATCTGATAGAGCGCAGGATCGGTTGGAACACCACGGCGGCGGGTCGCCTGCACTGCGCCCGGACTACTCATCGGCCGGGTATCGCTGGTGGTATAGAACACCGGCAGGCCGGCTGCGCGCGCAGCGGCAAACAGCCGCACGGTTGGCGGTATGGCCGCCCAGGCATGTTCGCCACAGGAGCTGGGGTAACGCTTGCTCACTTCGGCAACCGGATGCGCGCCGCCCTGGTAGGCCAGTTCATAGAGATCGATCGCCAGCAAAGCTGCCGACGGCCCGACAAAGGTGTCACGCGCGTAGTGTGAATACAATTCGATCACATCGGCGGGTATCAGATCGCGCCAACAGTGATCCTCGAAATGGGTGGCGTCCATGGCAACTCCGGAGCGGGCCGGTTGAGTCCGGCCTCAGGCGATATCCTATCGCCAAAGGCAAGGTAGTATCGCGGTGAGCAGGAAGCCGTGGCAGTATGACCAAGAGCGCAGCGCCAAAACTGCATCAACCCACAGGGCGGTTCACATGACTAAGAAGACCTCGCAGACGGTTTGGATCCTGATTGGCCTGGTACTGGGGATCATCGCCGGGTACATGATCTTCACGTCCTTTCCGGACAAAGCCTCCGCGGTGAAGATCGCGGGCTATGTGTCGATCATCTCCGACATCTTCCTGCGCCTGATCAAGATGTTGATCGGCCCGCTGGTCTTCTCGACACTGGTCATCGGCATTGCGCACATGGGCGACAGTGGTGCGGTGGGTCGGGTGTTCCTGAAGGCGATGGCCTGGTTCATCACGGCATCGATCGTCTCGCTCACCCTTGGACTCGTCCTCGCCAACCTGATGGAACCAGGGGTCAATATCAACCTGCCGCTGCCGCCGGTCGGCACCGCAACGGGGCTCTCAGCGGATCACTTCACCATACGTGATTTCATTCAGCACATGGTGCCACGCTCGTTCTTCGAGGCGATGGCCACCAACGAGATTCTGCAGATCGTCGTGTTTTCTCTTCTGGTGGGCACTGCGGCAGCCGCCCTGGGCGAGCGTGCCCGTACTCTGGTGTCAGCCATCGACGGGCTGGCGAGCATCATGCTCAAGATGACCGGCTACGTGATGAAGCTCGCGCCCTTCGCGGTGTTCTCGGCCATGGCCTCGACCGTGGCAACCAACGGGCTGGCGATCCTGGCCAAGTTTGCTCTCTTCATGCTCGAGTTCTACGTCGCACTCGGGCTGCTGTGGGTGATTCTGATTGCAGCTGGCGGGTTCTTCCTCGGCAAGCGGGTTTTTCGCCTGCTCGGCTTGATCAAAGAACCGTTCCTGCTCTCATTTGCCACGGCAAGCTCCGAAGCGGCCTATCCAAAACTGCTCGACGCGCTGGAGCGCTTCGGAGTGAATCGCAAAATCGGCAGCTTTGTGCTGCCGCTGGGCTATTCGTTCAACCTTGATGGCTCGATGATGTACTGCACGTTCGCCACACTCTTTGTGGCGCAGGCCTATGACATCCATCTGTCCCTTGCCACCGAAATCACGATGCTTGCCATCCTGATGCTCAGCTCCAAGGGGATGGCTGGCGTGCCACGTGCGTCGCTGGTGGTGATTGCCGCCACCCTCAATCAATTCAATATCCCTGAGGCGGGTCTGCTGCTGATCCTGGGTGTCGATACCTTCCTCGACATGGGCCGCTCGGCCACCAATGCGGTCGGCAATTCGCTCTCCGCCGCCGTGGTTGCCAAGTGGGAAGGTGAATTGCTCGATGAGGATGCCGCGCTCGCCCACGCCGCCGAAATGGACCTGATTGCCGGACGCGCAGCCCGCCAAACCGGTTGACCTGCACCGCAAGTGTCGCCTGCGGCGGCGACGCCCGTCGATCGCCCTGGGGCGGCCAGTGCAACCCCTGGATGCTGAGGGCGTTCAGCGCACCCGCGCAATAGCCGCGGGGCGCTGAATAGGCGTCGTCTGCGCTCAAGCCATTCGATACACGCGCCGCGCCGTATCGTGCAACACGGCGCGTTGCGCGGGCAAGGAGAGATCGGCGATTGCCGCGCGATGGGCACTCACCAGCTCAGCGTAACTTGTCCACAGCTTTTCGATCGGGAAGTTGCTGCCAAACAGGCAGCGGTCGGGTCCGAACAGGCGCACGGTTTCGTGCACCAGAAAGGCCACCTGCGCCGGTTCGTTGCGATGAATGAAAGTACCAAAGGCTGACAATTTGGCAACGACATTGGGTTGCGCTGCCAACTGAATCATCCCGTCGCGCCAGCGCTTGATGCCTGCCGCGGACAGATCCTCCAGCATGCCGGCATGCTGCAGCACAAAAGTGACATCGGGGTTATCGTGCGCCAGTTGCGCCGCCCCCGCCATCTGCGCATCGAACACCTGCAAATCAAAACTCAAGCCGCGACTGGCCAGCGCACGGACATTGCGCCGCAGATCGGGATGTGCGGTGAGATCGGGTGCTGAAGCGAAGCGATATTGCGCATTGGTGTGCCAATGCAATTGCATGCGAATGCCGCGCAGTCGGTCACTCGCCTTCAACTGCTGATCGAGCACCGAATCGATCGACGCACTCAGCATATCGGCATAGCCCACAATGGCGTGGGGCCAGCCGGTCGCTGCGGCCACTGATTGCACCCATTGCACCTCTTCCAGCGCCCGGTCAGACGGCCAATTGGCCTGCACGTACACAGAACCTACGACACCGCTGCCTGCAACGTCCTGCAGGTACTCAGCCATCGGATAGTCGCGCTGCAGGCTCTCGTAGGGACCGAAGATCCGTGGCTGCATCGGACCCTGCAGCCAGGCGAGATCGGCCTGGCGCCAGATGTGGTGATGGGAATCGATAACTGGAATCATGGATGGGTCAGAGTGCAATGGCCAGCAGCGATGGACGGAAGAAGGAACAATCTGATGAGGCCTGCAATTGAATTCTGCAGAAGCCCGGTAACAGAGGCACCAAATATCGGAGATTGACCAGCACACGACATCAGGCATTCAGGCATGCAGGCAGCAGCAGATGAGTGATCTGACTCAAGCACTCAGAAAGGTCTCCAGCACCTCGGGATTGCGCATGAGCGCCTCGGGCGTCCCCTGATGACGAATGGAACCGGCGGCCATGACATAAATCCGCTCGGCGACCGACATCGCCAGCGTGGCATTCTGTTCGATCAACAGCACGGTGAGCCCGCGGCGCTTCATGGCTTTGAGGGTGTTGCCGATCTGCTCAATCACAATCGGCGCAAGGCCGAGCGAAGGCTCATCAAAGACGCACAGCCGCGGGTGGGTCATCAGCCCCACTGCCACCGCCAGCATCTGCTGCTGCCCGCCTGAGAGCGTACCGGCACGCTGATCGCGTCGCTCATCGAGCACAGGAAATAACTCAAAGGCCTCGCGCAGCGCCTGCTCTCTGGCCGCACTCGCACGCATCGTGTAGGCGCCCATGAGCAGGTTGTCCTCGACCGACATTTGCGCGAACAGACCGCGCCCTTCGGGCACCAGCGACAGGCCTTGCGTGATTCGCTCATGCACCACGCCAGATTGCATAAGTTGCCCGCCAAACCGGATGCTGCCTCCTGCGGTTGGTTCAAGTCCCACAATGGCCCGCGCAAGCGAACTCTTGCCGGCTCCATTGGGACCGATCACACCAACAATTTCGCCCTCATTGACGTTGAGGCTTACTCCATCGAGGGCAAGGAACGGACCATAGCGGACCGACACCTGATCAATCTCAAGCATGGACCGTCCCCAGGTACTGTTCAACCACGCGCTTGTCACGCAGTACTTCGTCGGGTGCGCCATCGGCGATCTTCTCACCAGCCATCAGCACCACCACCCGATCGGCCAATTCGCGAATCACCCGCATGGTGTGCTCGATCACAAAGAGCGAGCAGCGCGCTTTCAACTGCGCAAGCAATTCGATCATCTCGCGCACCTCGGTGAGCGCGAGGCCCCCCACCGGTTCATCGAGCATGATCAGTCGCGGGCGCTGCGCGAGGCGCATCAGCAATTCAAGGCGGCGTTGCTCAAAGAGCGTCAGACTTCCGGCGGGCTTGCCCATCAGGCGATCAAGCCGCAGCCATTCGGCCAGTTCATCGACCGTCGCCCCATCCGCCCTGCCTGCCCCCGCCCCTGCCCCTGCCCGCGCGTCACGCCGCAGCAGGCTGGCGGTCTCGATATTGCGCGCCACGCTCAGACCGGAGAACACCCGCACCGCCTGATAGGTACGGGTCAGCCCGCGTGCCGCCAATTGATGCGGTGAGGCGCCGGTGATCGATTCGCCATCAAACAGCATGGTGCCCGCATCGCTTGCCAGATGCCCGCTCACGATGTTCACGAAGGTGGTCTTGCCTGATCCATTGGGGCCAATCATGCCGAGTGTCTCACCCGCCTCCATAGTGAGTTCGACATCACGCAAGGCCACCACGCCGCCGAAGCGGCGCACCAGACCGTTGACCTGTAGCAGGCTCATGTTTGCCCCACGGCAAGTGCTCGCCGTGCCCGACGCCGATCACGCCAGCGCAGCAGTTCACCCCAAACGCCACCGGGCATCAGCAAGGTCACCACGATGATCAGCACCCCTGAGAGCACATCCTTGAACCCCTGCAATTCCTGCAACAGATAGGGGATCGGTGCAAGGACGATCGTACCGATGATCGGACCGATCAAGGTGCCGCGACCGCCAAAGGCGACAAACAGCCAGATATTGAGCGATGTCAGCACATCAAAGGAGCGCGGCGAGATGAAGCCGATGGTGACCGCAAAGAGGCACCCACCGATCGAAGCAAACATCGAGACAATGAAGAACGCGATGATGCGATCGCGCACGACATCGATGCCTAGCACCTCGGCCAGCACATCATCTTCACGAATGGCCATGAAGCGCTTGCCCAGCCGGGTCGAGACGATCCAGCCACAGAGCAGCACCGAAAGCACGGCAACGATGGCGAGCGTCTCATCCATCCAAACGCCGCTCAACGCACCACCCCACGGCGCTTGCGGCGGCGCGATCTGATTGATGCCGGTGTCACCATTGGTAAAGGTCGGGAAGAACACAAACGCCAGGGTGATCACCGTCTGGATCACCAGCGAACACAGCGTGAAATAAAAGCCCGTCAGTCGCAGCGAGGGCAAACCCAGCAAGACTCCGAACAGTGAGGCGCCCAGTGATGCCATCGGGGCGGCCAGCCAGAATGACCACTCATGGCTGCGCGTCAGGTAAATCATGGCGTAGGCCGCGACGCCTGCGACGCCTGCGAACATGAGCGGCATCAGCCCCACATAGCCATAGAGCAGATTCATCCCGTTGGCCCAGATCAGATGAATCATCACGATGCTGTAGACAAAGGCAAGAAAGCGATTGCCCTCCAACACGAATGGCAGGGCCAGTGCAAGCAGCCCAAGCGCCACAGCCCAGCGCCGCGCGCTCATCGCAGAAATAGCCCGGTGGGCTTGAATAACAGCATGGCAAGCATCGCCAGCAGATAGGAAAAAGTCGCTGCGGTCGGACTGGCAAAAATGCTCACGATCGCCTGGGTAAATCCAAACACCATGCCCACCACCAAGGCGCCGAGAACCGACCCCGGGCCGCCCACGATCATGATGGCAAAGGCAGTGACCGACATCGTCCAGGCCACGGTCAGATCAAAACTGTAGGCCAGCGCAAAAAGAAGGCCACCGAGAAAAATGATCGATGAGCCGAGCAGAAACGACATGCGATAGACCGCGCGCACATCCACCCCGCGCAGGGCCGCCGCCTCGCGATTCTGAAATACCGCGCGCAAGGCGCGGCCGTAGCGGTGATAACGCAGCAATGCAAACGAGGCCGCCAGCACCACCAATGCGATCAGCAACACCAGAATGCGATTGTTGGTCATCGGGAACGGACCGATCATCGTAATACCCGACACGAGTGGTGGCAGCGTGTACTGATCGCTCCAGCGTCCCCAGGTCATCGAGAAAATCCCCGCCATGATCTGCGTGAGCCCCAGAGTCAATACGAAGCAGGCCACATTACGGTTGGGCACATCGTAGAGCCGGCGCACCAGCAGCCATTCCAGGCCAAGCGAGAGGACGAGCCCCAGGAGCAGCACCATGATGATGGCGGCAGCACTCCCCAGCCCCGCGCCGGTCAGACTCCAGGCTGCGAGAGCGGCGAGCAGAAAGAACTGGCCGTTGCTCGCATTGGGCAACCACACGCAGCCGTAGACGATGGTGACACCGGCTGCCACCAGGGCGAAGATCGCCCCGAGAATCAGCCCGGTGCTCAGCGTCGAGGCAACGACGAGGAGCGTTGCGTCAGACACCTACTTGACCAGATCGTAGACCGGAATCGCGTCAGCATCCCACTCGTGATAGTAGATCTGCTTGGACGCGTAGGTACGCTTGCCATCGACCGAGAGCAGTTGCATGAAATAGATGTATTCCTTGCGTGCGCCATTCTTGTCAAAGCTCACTGGCAGCCCGGTGGTGACCTCGCGGCCCTTCATGCGCGAGAACGCATCGCGCAGTTTTTCGCGATCGACCACGCCTGCCAGTTCAAGCGCCTGCTTGAAAATATAGGGCGTGTTGTAGCAGTAGTTCTCGACATAGGACGGTGGCCGGCCATTGGCAGCGTCAAAGCGCTTGATGAAATCGCGCCCTTCGGCAGGCAGATTGTCCAACCCATGGTCAAAGAACGAGCCATAGATCATCCCCGCACTGCGCTGGCCCCAGCCAAACACCTGGGTGGTGATGCCATACGGGTGCAAAAGCTGCTCGGGCTTGATACCCAGATCGAGCAATTGATTTTGCATCACGTTGTCAAACGCGCCGGCCCCCATCACGATCACATAATCGGGATTGGCTGCGCGCACCTGAGCAGCCTGCACCGTGGCATCGCTTGAGCCTTGCGGAAACATCACATCGGAGACGATGGTGAGCTTGGAGCGCGGTGCCTGATACTTGAACCCGGCCACGATGGCATGCATCAGCGCGGCATCGGAATACATCAGCGCCACCTTGGCCCCGGGCTTGCGCTCCTCGAGAAAGCGCGCAATCACATAGCCCCAGCCCGCGGCATCCGGTTCGATCCGGAAGGTATACCGTGTCCCGGGTTTGGTCAGTTGCGGAAAAGCCGCCACCGGCACCAGATAGGGGATTTTTTGTTGTTCGGCGTAGCCGTACATCGCCAGCGCGGTATCGGAACTGGTGGGGCCGGTGAGCGCGACGACCTTGTCGTTGACATCCAGATTACGCGAAGCCGCCACTGCCTGAGTCGGGCTGGTCTGATTGTCCACGGTGACAAATTCGAGCGGTCGCCCGAGCACGCCACCTGCCTTGTTGATCTCATCATTGGCCATCTTGAGTCCGGCCACACAGCTATTGCCGAAGAACGTCCACGGGCCGGTCAACTCGGTGTTGAAGCCAATTTTGATCGGGCCGCTCGCCTGGGCAAGCGCGGGCGCCTGGTAGGTAAGGCCACCGAGCACAAGCGCGGCACTCACCGCACCGGTCAATACAGGCCGCGTCACCCCAAGCACCGCGCTCGCCGCGCTGGCGCGGACGTCGCGCACCGATGTTCTGCAAGTCATGTCTGTCTCCTTCCTAATTTAACTGCAACAGCGCATGACCATGAGTCCGGCCTCATGCGCTTCATCTTTCATGGATTGTGCCTCAGGTGGCAGCAATCGCAAACCGGCACGGGTCGCCCGTACACGGGTTTTGCGCTCGCCACTGGCGGTTCGAGCGCGGCTGGTCAGTGGTTGATCGACGGGCAAGCCTGCAGCTTTCATCTGCGCACGCAGGCGCGCCGTGCGCGCCTCGTCGGCGCGCAGGCTCACCGCATCGATCACCACGCCGTAGTGCTCGGCGGCTGACTGTATCGACACATAGCCATTGGCCACGTCGCGTTCGACATCAGCGCGTTTGCGATCGAGCGGGCTGCCAAAACCACCGCCACCGCCCGAGCGCAGCGTCCACACATCGCCCGCGCGCAAGACCTGCGAGAACAGTTTTCCGGAGGCATAGACCACCTCCTGCTCACCCTTGCGCGTGAGCGCTACTTCGTTGCCAAGTGCCGAGAGCCCGCCCAGGAGCCCCCAGGGACGGCACTCGACGCGCTCGATCTGGCTGTCGAACATCATGTCGGCGAGCACCCGCACCACCTGTTCGGCACCCAAGCCGCCGCGCTGACGGCCGGGGCCACCCGAATCCTCGCGCAGCGAGTAGCGTTCGATCACCACCGGATAGCGCGCCTCGACCTGCTCGGAGGGGCCGTTATGCGTGTCGCCATCGTTGATCGCGACGGTGACACACATGCCGTCCTCGTTGTGCTTGGCGCCCCAACCACCGCCGATCAAACCACCGAGATACAAGTACAGCTTGCCATCTTGCGGGTGACGCCCGTGAATCATGGCAATCACCAGATCGGCATGGTGGCCGGCAATGACCTGGGTCGGAATGGCCGGGGCCAGTGCCTTGAACACCGAATCGACCACGGTCATCGGAAAGGTCATCCACCAGCGCATCGGCGCAGGCCGGCGCGCATTGACGACCTTGCCCTCAGGCAGTATGACTGTGAGCGGCCGAAAACAGCCATCGTTGATCGGCAGTTCAAGGGCTGCGGTCAGACATTTGAACGCCACCTGGGCGCAGGCGATGCCGGCCGCCTCGCCCGAATTGTAAAAGCCGCGTACCTGATCGCTGACATCGCTCAAATCGATGGTCATCTCATCGCCTGACACGATGACCTTCACCCGGATCGGCACCCGTACCCCCAGATCGACACCATCGTCGTCCATGAACGATTCAGCGTGATAGGTGCCATCGGGAATGGCGCGTATGGATTCGCGCGCCGCGGCCTCGCTCTGGTCGAAGATGGTTTCGATGGCACCCAGTACCGCATCACAGCCGTACTTGCCGATCATCTCGCGGAAGCGCCGTTCGCCTGTGTTGACAGCGGCGATCTGCGCCCGCAAATCACCCATGGCACGCTCAGGGATGCGCACGTTCATCTCGATGATGCGAAACACATCGTCGTTTTCAACCCCGGCCCGCCAGGCCTTGACGATCGGCATCTGCAAGCCTTCGGAATAGATGTCACGGGTCATGCCGCCGAGGGTGCCCCCGACATCCATCCAGTGGGCCATGCAGCCAGAGAATCCGACAATGCGCGTGCCATCGAATACCGGCACTACAAAGGTCATGTGATTCAGATGGCTGCCAGTGATATAGGCATCGTTTGTAAGCAGCACATCGCCCGGATCGATACCATCGTGGCCGAAGTGAGCAATCATGCGTTTGACCGTGTTGCTCATGCCGCGAATGAACATCGGCAGTCCGATGCCAATCGACACGGTATTACCGTCACGATCGAACAAGCCGACAGTGAAATCGAGCGCCTCGTAGATGATCATGTTGTAGGCGGTGCGCATGAGATTGGATTTCATCTCCTCGGTCGCCGCAAACATGCCATTGCGAATGATCTCGGTGACCACCGGATCGGATTTGCGCGCGTAATGCACAGGCGCTGTCGATTGTGACTGACTCATCGTGCCTCCGCGGTGTCATCGAGCCTGATGTCGATCACCAGATTGCCCTGCCCGTCCACGACGACCCGATCACCCGGAAACACCACCGTCGTCGACGCGTACTCTTCAATCAACGCCGGCCCGTCAATGCGCTGCCCGGCGCACAGCGGATCGCGCGCAAACACCGGGGTATCGACCCACCCCGACGCGTCATCGAAATACACCGCCCGCGACATCTGTTCGACGGCCACCGCCGCATTCGCAGGCCGGGCGCCCGCAGACAGCGCACTTGCAGGCGCCAATTCGCGCGGGGCCGGTTTTGGCATTGCACCGGCCACCGATGAACGCAGGCTCACGATCTCGGCCTGCTCGGTGGCCGAGCAGTAGCCATAGCGCAGCTCATGCACCGCATCGAATGCCTGCTTGATGGCGGCCTGATCGCGGTGCTCAAATGCACTCAAGGCAACATCGACCGTGACTGCATGCTCCTGCCCCACATAGCGCATATCGAGTGCGCGACGGCGCTCGATCGGCCCGACGCTCGCCGATGCCGCGCACACATCCACCAGGGCCTCGTCCTCCATCGACCGGAAGACCGCTTCCAGCCGATCAAAATCAAGCGCGGCCAGAGGCATGAACAAGGTCTTCACCTGATCACGGCGCAGGTCGGCCACCAGCATGCCGTAGGCTGAGAAATGACCAGGGGCATTGGGAATAATCACCTGACTGATCTGCAGTTCGCGCGCCACCAGCACCGCGTGCAGCGGACCTGCCCCGCCGAAGGCCACCATCGGAAAGTCGCGCGCATCGAGGCCGCGTTCAGTGGTCACCCGCTTCACCACATTGGACATGCTCGCTGCCGCAATCCGGATCACGCCACTGGCCGCCTGCTCAATCGAGAGACCCAACGGATCGGCCAAACGCTCCTTGATGGCCGAACGTGCAAGTGCGAGATCAAGGGCCATGTCACCGCCCAGAAAGCGGCTCTCGGACAATCGCCCCAGCAGCAGATTGGCATCGGTCACCGTCGGCTCGGTACCGCCGAGGCTGTAGCAGACCGGCCCTGGACTCGCCCCCGCGCTTTGCGGGCCGACGCGTAGCGACCCACCCGGTCCCAGGCGCGCGATGCTGCCCCCGCCAGTGCCCACCTCCTGGATGTCGATCATCGGAATTTGCACCGGCAAGCCTTCCGCGTAGCCGCCGATCATGGAACTGGATGTCATCAGTTCGCTGCCAGCGAGGATCACCCCGGCCTTGGCGGTCGTGCCACCCATATCAAACGCGATGGCATTGGCCATGCCCAGGCTGCGGCACAGCTCGCGGGTGCCGATCACCCCCGCAGCGGGGCCGGATTCAAGCATGCGGATGCTCTCGCGCCGCGCCCGCTCGACATCGTAGAGGCCGCCGGTGGACTGCACGATGAGGAAGCTGCCACCGAAGCGCTCGCGCTGCAGGTGGTCAACCACCTCGCCCAGGTAGCGATCGACCCGCGGCCCGACGTAGGCGTTGGCCGCCACGGTCGAGGTGCGTTCGAATTCGCGGTATTCCTGCGACAGCTCGTGCGAGGCGGTGATGTACAGACCTGGAAAGCGTCGTTTGAAGTAGTCTCGCGCCCTGATCTCATGCACCGGATTGCTCCACGAGTGCAGAAACAGAATGGCGAGTGCCTCAACCTTGGCCGCCTCGACCAGAGATGCGACACGCTCCAGTTCCGCTTCGCTCAAGGCGGTGCGTACCTCGCCTGAGGCAAGCAAGCGTTCATCAATCTCGAAGCGCTGCGCGCGGTCAATCAGCGGCCGGTGTTTGCGAAAGAACAGGTTGTAGGCCTCCGGCCGGTTGATGCGGCCGATTTCATAAATATCGCGAAAACCGCGCGTGGTGACCAGTGCGGTGCGCGCGCCCGTACGCTCGAGCAGCGTGTTGATCGCGACCGTCGTGCCATGCAAGAACAGGTTGGCATCGGCAAACCGGCTGCCGGCACGCGCCACCGCGTCATCGATACCCTGCACCAGTCGCTGTGGCGTACTGAGCGATTTGCCAAGCCGGATCGTTCCGAGGGATTCATCAAAAAGCGCGGAATCGGTGAACGTCCCGCCGACATCGGCGGCAATACGCATGACTGGCACAGCTGTCTCATCCTTGTTATGTGTTGCGATGGTACCGAACGCAGCCTAGGGCGCCAACTGCCATCCCTTGTGCGAGATATCAAAAATGACGCCATCGGGATCTTTGAACTTGCGCTCAAAATTCTGCTTGTCTTCACCATCGCCCAGTTGAAAGAAAAACTGGCCACCGGCGGCGGTGATGCGCGCTTCGCAGTCGCGCAAATCGTCCACCACAAAGCCAAAATGGTGGGTGCCCACGAACTGGGCCGCATTGTTCAGACCCGAGACCGCGCTGCCCGCATAGCGCAGCAGTGCAAGGTTCACGGTGCCATCGGACAGATAGACGGCCGAGCCAAAGGGCTGATCGTCACGAGCGACAAAGACAAGGCCAAACACCTGCTGATAAAACCGGGCGGCGGCGTCCAGGTCACGCACCACCAGGGCGACGTGGCGCAGACGGGCACCGCGCGAAGCCGCATCGGCGCACAGCCAGCCATGTCGCGAGATGTCAAAAATGATGCCATCGGGGTCTTTGAACTTGCGCTCGAAATTGGCCTTGTCCTCGCCCTCGCCGAGCTGAAAGAAAAAGCTGCCGCCGGCCGCCTTGATGCGCGTCTCGGCTGCGGCCAGATCATCCACCACCAGCCCGAAATGATGGGTGCCGGTAAATCGCGCCGCATCGGCCAGCCCGGACATCTGTTCACCCTTGTAGCGCAGCAGGGCGAGGTTAAAGAGGCCATCGGACAGGTAGAGGCCCGATCCGTGTTCAAGATCTTCGCGCCCGACGCGGGTGAGGTTGAACACGCTTTCGTAGAATTCGGCCGAGCGGTCAAGGTCGCTGCAGACCAGGGCCACATGACTGATACGCGCGCCCGCTCGGCAATTGTTCATCAGCAATGACTCCTCCGCGTTGAATTGATCGGCCTGGGTCGAATGCTGCATCATCGGCCCGAACCGAATTCTGTACTCATTGCGCCACCCGCGCACGCCGCGCCCGACGCCTTCCGGACGTTTATCGCACCTCGATAGGCGTGGCGCCATTGTTCGGGCGACTACGATCAGCACCGTCTGAGCGATGCAGGCATGATTGCTGCTGATCCCAATCGACCCATTTATCTGGTGAAAGGACTCCACGATGAAATTGCTACGCGGCGGCAGAATACAGGCGAGTGGCGACGCGCCTATCGAGCGGCGTGACATTCTGATCGACGAGCGAGGCTACATCGCGGCCTTGCTCGCGCCGGGTGAGCCGATCCCCGGTGGCATGCCACCTGACTCAGGAATTCCATTCGATCGCGAAGTCCCATCCCGTGCAGGATCGCCAGCCGCGTCGGCACAGCGAAGGGGCACCGAATTGATCACCATCGATCTGGCTGACCGCCTGGTGGTGCCGGGCCTGGTTGACGCGCACCAGCACCTGGACAAGTCACACACCTTGCGCGAAGTGCCCAATCCACAGGGCACTCTGGACGGCGCTATCGCGGCCTTTGCCGACTATGCCACCCGGCTTACCCGCGAGGACGTCATCGCGCACGCCGAGCGCACTTTGCGTGCCTGCTCGGCGCGCGGCACCGTGGCCATCCGCTCCCATGCCAATATCGATCCGGAGTGCGGACTGCGCAACGCCGAAGCGTTGATCGAGTTGCGCGCACGCTGGCAGGATCGCATACGCCTGCAGGTGGTGGCTTTCATCACCAGTGGTGCGATCAATAACCCAAAGGGCAAGGGTTGGCTCGATGACGCCCTTGCCATGGGAGCCGATGTCGTCGGCGGCACGCCGACCCGGGCGCATGATGTTGATGCCTTTCTCGACATGCTGTTCGATGCCTCACAGCGCTTTGGCCGGCCGATCGACGTACACATGGATGAGCATCTGGATGTGAACGCGGTGCATTTCGATGCGCTGGCTGATCGGACCCTGGCCCTGGGTATGCAGGGCAAGGTCGTGGCCAGTCACAGCTCGGTGCTCTCGGCGCTTGCCCCCGATGAGGCGAACCGGATCATCGATCGTCTGGCCCATGCCGGCATTGGCGTGATCACGCTGCCCGCAGCCAATTTGTTCCTGCAAGGCCGTCACGCCGATCGCCTGCCGCCGCGCGGCCTCACACGGGTCAATGAACTCGCCCATGCCGGTGTCACCGTGGCCTGCGCGTCAGACAATATTCGCGACCCGTTCGTGCCGACCGGATCCGGTGACATGCTGGAAATCGCGCGCTGGACCGTGCTCGCCGCCCACCTGGGCTCAAAAGATCTGGGCCGTGCATTCGACATGGCCTGTGGCAACCCGGCCAGACTGCTGCGCATCGATGCCGAGCATGGGCTGAAGGTTGGAGCGCGGGCCGACCTGCTCATCACCAAGGCCGAGGATGCAGCGGACCTGGTCGCTGGCGGCGCCCTCGAGCGCTGCGTGCTGGTCGGTGGCGATGCGGTAGGAGGGCACCTCATTTAAGGCATCCGCGCGCTCGATCAAGTAGTGCGGCTCTGCTTGATCGAACGGTACTACTCTTGCTCCGTAGTGGCCGCACCCCTACAGCAGGGTTATCCGGACATTCAGCAGTCGCTGAATTCAACCGGCAAGGGGCCGATTCACCGTACCCGTCACTGTCGCCTGCCGGTGCGCGTGGGCCACCACCTTGCGAATGAAGGCAAGCATTGCGGGCTGTGCGCCATGGCGAGCCGCGAGCACCATGCGCCGAAAGCGCTCGGCTTCCTCGCGAATTTCCGCTGACACTGCAACCTCGTCAATACGCGTGAACCGACCGGCCTGAAACACCGGGTCACCGGCCACCAGCACAGTATGTACGGCGTCAGAACCCACGCTGTAGGCAAGCTGGCGCGCGGCATGATTGAGCGGCACCAGGCCTGGATTACGCGCGTCGAGCAAGGTCAGATCAGCCTGTGCCCCTGGGCGCAATTCGCCACACGAGCCCCCAGTGCCCATCGATCGGGCACCGGCCAGGCTCGCCATCTGCACAATCGCCGCGGCCGAGGGCGGCGCCAAACCACGCTGCGGTTCGAGCTTGTGAATGAGCGCTGCAAAGCGGATAGTCTGCATGAAATCGCTGCTATCCCCGGTGGCCGGGCCATCGGAGCCAAGCGCCACATTCACGCCGGCTGCGAGCAACTGCCGCACCGGCGAAACGCCGCTCGATAGCTTGAAATTGGACATCGGATTGTGGGTGGTCGACACACCGTTCGCCCCCATGCGAGCGATGTCGCTGGCAGTGAGCCAGATCGCGTGATTCATGGTCAGTTGCGGACACAGCAGGCCGTTACGTTCAAGCACTTCAACATAGCTCTGCGCATACTGCTGCTGCGCGCTCTGCCACTGGGTGCGGCTCTCAAGCACATGCATATTGATCTGGATGTTGCCCGCACGGGCCAATTCGCCCACCGTACGCATGAGCCCTTCAGTACAGCGCTGCGGTCCGCGCGGCCCCAGAGTGAGACTCAGGCGCGGGCCGCGGGTGCCACGCATGCGGGCATATTCATTTTCAAAAAATCGCACCTGCTGCTTGAGCGGCCGAATGGGCATGCGGTCAAGTTGAGCAGCCAAATCCGGTGGACACAACGTGCGCCCTTCCGGCAAGCCGTCGAGGTAGGGCCGATCACCCAGTGTGCAGGCCACCGCGGCCCGGATGCCAATGTCCTCATAGGCCTGAAATACTGCGGCGAGGCGTTCCGGATCGCCCGCCGGATTCAAGAAATCATCGTGCAGTGCACAGACCCCTGAGCGCAGCGACTGCATCGCCATCATCATCGTGCGCAGGTAATCGAGGCGCGGCGAAGGCTGTTCGCCCAGCAAGGGCGGGTAGCTCAGCACCAGCCACTCCTCGAGCGCTGCACGATCGTAGGCGCCCTGCTCGAACATTTCATTGGAATGCACATGGGCATTCACAAAGCCGGGGAACACGATGAGATCGCGTCCGTCCAATTGGCTGGGTGCCGCGATCGGGTCACCGGCGCGCCGGGTGGCCGCCGCGGTGATTGATTGAATCACACCGTTTGCGATCGCGATATCGACGCGTCGGCCTTGCCGCAGAACGCCGGTGGTTGAGTGCGCGTCAACGCCCAGTCGCACGCCGCTCAAGTGACCGAGGGCAGTCGGACAATTGAGGGGGTGGCGTGTAGCGGTGCTCGCGCGTGCTGCAGACGGGACAGGGATTTTTTTCATGGTGAGGGTCTTGCAAACCCTGTGCCAAATGGGTGGATTAGACCGACCCGCGCTGTGCCAACCCAAGCGCCCGCCGACCGTCTCGGCCAGCACAGCCGCACCGTGACTACGCAAAAACCCCTCATACGCTCCTTTCTGGTGCGCCCGCGCCGCAATTCAACCTGACCGCTGTTGTACAAAACCCGCCAACCCGGTCTCGCGAAACGCCTCAGGCGACCAGTCCTGCGCAAGCATGCGCGAGCGATCGCGCCACTCGTAGACAAAGCAGGGCACCCGCGCACCGTCCACCTCGACGAGGACGTTCACGCGGCGGTACTCGTCAGACTCGAAACGATCGAGTGCGGACACTTCCTCGACAGTCAGATCGAGCCATACCCGACCCTCGATGCTGGCGCCGGGGACAGGGATGGCGGCCGGATAGATTTCTCCCTGGATTGCATGGCGCGACCAGCCAAGCAGGTGTCCTGGCTGCGAGCGCGCGAGGCGCCCCACCACTTGCATCAATACCGGATCGAACATCAGGGACCCGTAGCTGAACAGATTCATCTTCGAACTCGCTGGACAAAGCACCCGCCCCCACGTGATCATGATCACAAAATCAAGACCGACAGGGAGACGCCATGGGCAAGGGACATAAAGACCGCATCGCCGTCATCACCGGCGCCGCTGCCGGCATCGGTCAAGCCTACGCGAAGCGACTGGCCGAGGATGGTGCTCATATTGTGCTCGCCGATATCGACGATGCAAGTGACACTCTGGCGCTCGTACGCGCGGCAGGACGCGATGGACTCGCGGTGCGCTGCGATGTGTCCAATGAGGACGAAGTGATGCACCTGGCCGAGCAGGTGAAAGTGCGCTTCGGCCACTGCGACATTCTCGTCAACAATGCGGGAATTTTCCCCAATCAGCCGTTTGACAGTATCGATTTCGCGCAGTGGCGCCGGGTCATGGCCATCAATCTGGATTCGATGTTTCTGACCGCACACGCCTTTGTGCCCGGCATGCGCGAGCGTCACTGGGGCCGCATCGTCAATATGGCCTCGAACACGTTTTCCACCCCGGTGACCGGCTACGCCCATTACATTGCGAGTAAAGGCGGTGTGATCGGCCTGACCCGGGCCCTGGCGAGCGATCTGGCCGCCGATGGCATCACGGTCAACGCAATCGCTCCGAGCCTCACCCGCACCGTGGGGACGACGATCACCAATCCGCGCTCGGAAGAACGTTTTGCGCGCGTGTCTGCGCATCAGGCGATTCCGCGCATTCAGGTACCCGACGATCTGGTCGGGACCCTCTCGTTTCTCACCAGTGATGACGCCGCGTTCACCACCGGCCAGACGCTCTACGTTGATGGCGGGTGGGTGCGGACCTGAACCCCTCACGCGGGGAATTGGCACAGCGTCGGTAGCTGGGTGCCCGTGTTTTCCGTGGTCATCGCGATGGATGTCCTCACCGCCCTGCTCGCCTTGTTTGTTCTCAAGCAGATGCGCAGGCGTTACCTCGCCCGGCAGGGGGCAGCGACCTGAGAGAAGCGCCCGGGTGCTGCCAACGGCGCCTATTACCGCGCAGTAGCCTGCCGCACCGCGCGTTCCCACTGCGCCAGGCGCTCGATAGCGAGCGCCTGTGGCATGGCCGGCTCGAAACGCCGATCGAGTTGCCACAAACTCACCAACTCATCGCGGCTGGCATAAAGGCCGCTACCCAAACCAGCCAGGTAAGCCGCGCCCAGGGCAGTCGTTTCACTGACGCGCGGTCGCAGCACCGGAATGCCTAGCAGGTCTGCCTGGAATTGCATGAGCAAATCATTGACGCACGCGCCCCCATCGACCCGCAGTTCCAGCAGCCGTGCGGCGCCACGCGCCTGCGCATCGCGCGCCATCGCCTGCAGCACGCTTGCGCTTTGAAACGCAATACTCTCTAACGCGGCACGCGCCAGGTGCGCCCGCGTGGTACCGCGAGTCAGGCCACTGATGACACCGCGCGCCTGCAAATCCCAATACGGTGCCCCAAGCCCGGTGAAGGCCGGCACCACCGTCACTCCGCCACTATCAGGCACGCTCGCCGCCAGGGCTTCAATATCGCCACTGCGCTCAATCAGCCCCAGACCATCGCGCAACCACTGCACTACGGCACCGCCGATGAACACGCTGCCCTCCAGAGCGAACTCGGCGGTTGCCCCTGACTGCGCGGCACGAGTGGTAATCAGGCCGTTGTCTGAGCGATGGCGCTCCTCGCCGGTATGCATCAGCATGAAGCAGCCGGTGCCGTAGGTATTCTTGGCCATGCCCGGACTGAAACAGGCTTGACCGAATAGTGCACTTTGCTGATCGCCTGCAATGCCGCAAATCGGAATCGTGCCGCCCAGCCAATCGGCCTGGGTTCGCCCAAACGCTGCCACTGAGGGCAACACCTGCGGCAGGACCGCTGCGGGTATTTGAAACCGGTCGAGCAATTCGCTGTCCCACGCTGAGCGCTCAACATCAAACAGCATGGAGCGCGAAGCATTACTCACATCGGTAGCGTGTGCAGTGCCGCCTGAGAGTTTCCACAGCAGCCAGCAGTCAACCGTGCCGAAGGCGAGCTCGCCGCGCTCGGCCCGTGCGCGGACGCCACTGACTTCATTGAGCAGCCATTGCAGTTTGGTTGCAGAAAAATAGGGATCGATGCGTAACCCGGTCTTCTCAGCGATCTGCACCGCCAGATCACCCTCACGCAACCGTTCGCAGGCCGCCTCGGTGCGCCGATCCTGCCAGACGATGGCCGGATACACCGGCTCGCCGGTGCGACGATCCCATAGAAGCGTGGTTTCACGCTGATTGGTGATGCCGATCGCGCGGACTTGAGCGGCACTGACCTGCGCAGTGGCAAGCACCTGGCGTGCAGTCTGCAACTGGCTTTCCCAGATCTCGACCGGATCGTGTTCGACCCAGCCCGGATAGCGATAGTGTTGCCTGATCTCGCGCTGCGCAATTGCCACCACCAAGCCGCAGGCTTCGAAGAGCACACTGCGCGAGCTGGTCGTGCCCTGGTCTAGCGCGAGGAGGTAGCTCACGCAAAAGCGCCTATCATGTTCAAGGCCCGGTCACCCTGCCCTTGCTCAAGTCGTTCAGGGACGGATATAGGCATAGCCCTCGTGCTGCCGCTTCATCAATTCGACCACCCCGGCAGGCACGTAGAGCAACTGGGGCAGCATGTCGTCCTTGATCAGCCCACGGCTCTTCATGGTGTTCTCGCAGGCGGCGACACGCACACCGCCCGCGATCGCTTGCTTTACTCCGGGTCCTGCGACTGACTCCTGAAGCAGCATGCCAATGCCGGGGCCATAGGCAACGATTTCGATGTCGACACTGGCCGCGCCCAGCATGGCTTGCACGTTCTTTACGTTGTTGAGGGCGAGCGTCCATTTGGCAGGATCGTCATCGCTCACCTGTACCACCACCTGGTAGCGCTCAGGCGTCTGTCTCGTGCTGGTACTCGATGCGCTGGTACTCGATGCGCTGGTGCTCGGTGCGCTGGTGCTCGACGTGCCAGCGCCTGCCGGCATGGGCGTCACATCGGCAAGTGCACACTCCACGCTCGCCACGACGAGCACTGCACAACCCAATCCACGCAATAGCGATCGATTCATCTCGATATCCTTTGTCGTTCGGGGCATTGTAGCGAGACTGCCTGACGCCGTGACAATCAAAATCACCAGTAAACCACCTTCGGTGTCCGACCAACTCGCACTTGCCTACCTTCCGGTTTGCCCATTCGAAGACTACAACCTTAGCCGCGCTTCCAGCTCTGCAATCCGCCGGTCACGCTCGGCGAGCAATTTGGCGACCTCCCCGGCCTCCAATCGCTGCGGAATAGGCTGCGGACAATTGACGTCCCAAGCGTGCACCTTGAATACGATGATCTGTGCTCGATCAGCTTAGATTGGGCGGGAAGCGACTATCGAGGACTACAGGTAGTGCGCAATCGAATACGGCAAAGTCTGCGTGTGCAGCCGCACAGACCGTAATGCCGACCTTGGGTCAGCCTGTGCCGATGACTCATCACTCGTGGCGCACAGTGAGCATCGACTGCAAACAATACCAGGTCAAAGAAGGGACGACGGTTACCCTGAAAGAGTGGCCGACCATCGAGCCGCCGCTCTACACCTCGCTCGAGCAATGCGCGCAGCTTCTGAAGGAGCACGCAACGCAGTTAAGCGACTTGCAGCAACTGCTGTATGCAGAAAACAAAATCGCACTGCTGCTCATTTTTCAGGGCATGGACGCGGCAGGAAAAGACGGGGCAATCAAGCACGTCATGTCCGGAGTCAATCCGCAGGGTTGCCAGGTATTCAGCTTCAAGCATCCGAGTGTCGCCGAGCTGCAGCACGACTTTCTCTGGCGCACCACCCGTGAGCTTCCCGAGCGCGGCCGCATCGGCATTTTCAATCGGTCCTACTATGAAGAAGTGCTGATCACCCGAGTCCATCCGGACATCCTGCGCAGTGAGGGCGTACCTGGGGGCAAAAATCCTGGCCCCGCCACCTGGCATGACCGATATCAGTCGATCACCCATCTGGAAGAGCATCTCAATGGCAATGGCACCCGGATCATCAAATTCTTTCTGCACCTGTCCAAGGGCGAGCAGCGCAAACGTTTCATAGATCGTATCAATGACCCTGACAAAAATTGGAAGTTCAGTCTTGCCGATATCACCGAGCGTGCCTGCTGGCCGCAATACCGGGCGGCCTATGAGAAATGCCTCGGCGCGACCAGCACCGCCAACTCGCCCTGGTATGTGGTCCCGGCAGACGACAAGGCCAACGCACAGTTGATCGTCTCCGAGGTGGTTCTGGATCTGCTGCGCTCACTGGACATGTCCTACCCGAAGGCCAGCGCTGCCCGGATTCGAGAGCTGGGCAGTATTCGAAAAATACTCAAGTAGAGGAGATTGCGCGTCATGACCAAGACCACAACGCATACCACGATGCGCAGCGCAGGGATCTGGATCGACCATCGCAAAGCGCAAATTGTCGGTCTTACCGCCGACACGGAAACCAGCCAGTTCATTAGCTCGAATGTTGAGAGGCATCTGGAGCGCGGCGGCGACTCGCCACTGAAAGGATCTTATGAAGCGCATCAGGTGCCCGCCGATGACAAACAGCAAAACGCGCTTACGAATGACTTCAACGCCTACTACGACGCTGTCATCACCGCCGCCGGTGATTACAAGGAATTACTGATCTTTGGTCCTGGCGAGGCAAAGGGCGAGCTGAATGCGAGGCTCGTTAAACAGCACCAGGGCGATCGGGTAGTGGCCATTCAGACTGAAGACAAGATGACCGAGCGCCAGGTCCTAGCGAAGGTCAGAGCGTATTTCGGGGTCTCACCCACCTCGCTGTAAGCGACGAAAGCGGTCGGCACTCACAGTCAGCGCAACCGAGACGCGCTGGACAAACTCATCGCCTCGCATGCAGTCGCTCTAGGGGTGACGCTGGTCACCAGCAACGAAGCAGACTTTGCAAATTTCTCTGACCTGCGTGTTGAAAACTGGGTCAGCAACCACTGATCTCAAGTCGGATTGCTGTCATGGGGACGGTCAGGTCAAACTCAGGCTTTGCCTACTATGGCCTTGATGGCCTTCATCAAAAGGAACAGGTGGAACGGATCGGATGGGCTGGGTTCAAACTCCCAATTGAGATACCACTGCCTGGCAGGCTCGTCTTTGGCATGCACCAGCAGTGCACGAATCCCGGCAATGTCCGCCGCTTGTGCCGTTCGCAGCAGCGCATCTTTGAGCAGTGCTTTGCCAAGCCCTGCGCCTTGGTGCTGAAGGTCCACGGCAAGCCGGGCCAGAATCATCACCGGCACGGGGTGTTGTGGAATGCCTTTGGTCACACGCGGTGCCGCATTGGATGGCTCCACACTGCCAACCGCCAAGCTGTAGAAACCAACGACCGAGCCCGAATGGCAGCTCACGTAGGTTTGCGCACTATTGGATTTTTGGTTGACGAGCGCAAAGCGCTGCAAAAACTGGTTCAGTGCGCTCTGGCCACAATCGAAGGACTCAATCGCGTCCGAACCGGCCAGTTTGCGAACAGGCTCGTAAGCCTGCGAACTCAACCAAGCAGCCCCGGCTCAGACAAAAGCTTCTTGAGTTTGGGCTTGGCGCTCACGGGCTGGTCCAATGCAGCCTGAAACGCCAGCCACTTCTCATCGCTCAGTTCAAACCGGGTGCGGTCAGCCAAGGTCTGGTTGGCCGCGATGATGCCCGCGTCAAGCAGAAACTCGCTCACACTTTTGTGCGCCACGCGCGCCGCTTCCTGAAGTAATTGCTTCACAGGCGTGCTGGCACGAACATCAATGCGCTCAGATTTGGAATGAATGGCTGCGGTCATGGCGACTCCTTTTTTGGTTCGTTGCCGCATCATATTGTCCGGACATCGTCCGTACAAGCGTTTTTTAACGACTGTACCCGTAATGCACGGCCAGCACCCCCGCGTATGCGGGGACAACCTTGTTGCAGATGCAGCGGGCGGTGAGACGTGCAGTTCCAAGTTGCGCCGGCAACGTGGCACGAACTCCAGCGTACTCATACGATCCGCTGCGGCAGGTCGCAGTCAGGAGCCCAAAGCAAAAAGCCCCGCGTGGTGCGGGGCCTCATGCTGCCTCTATGCCTGCTGAGCAGGTTGGAGGTATTTGTACTGGCGGGCCAGAAGATTCCAGATCGCAACACGCCTTAGTTTTGTTGGGTAAGCAAATCAAGCACTTGGTGTCCGGTTCATCTTTCTAAATGTCGATACATCGGTGTAACTCGCGCCGCAGATCGACTGGATACTTGGCTTTACATTCATTTCCTCCTGGATTAAGATGTACGTGTACATCCACAAAAGGTTCGCCATGGCCACCACCAAACTTTTCAAGAACGGCAACTCGCAAGCCGTACGCATTCCTGCCGAACTTGCCTACAGCACGTGGGACGTTGATCTGGTCATCGAGCGACAAGGGGACGAGTTGCGCATCCGTCCAGCCCAGCGCCGCATGGGCGATGTGTTGGGCAAACTTGCCAAGTTCTCACCTGACTTCATGGCCCAGGGCCGGGGCGAAAACATGGAGGGCGAGCGCGAGACTTTATGAATCCGAAATACATGCTCGACACCAACATCTGCATCTACCTCATGAAGCATCAGCCGCCTGAGGTGCGCGAGCGGTTTGCCCAGTGCTTTGTGGGCGACGTTGTTATTTCTGCTGTGACTTTGGCTGAGCTTGAATTTGGTATCGCCTGCTCAAGCACTGCGGCACAGGAATCCAACCGGTCGGCACTGGAGAGCTTGCTCGACGACATCAAGGTTGCGCCTTTTGATGCACAAGCTGCCAAGGCCTACGGCCCCATCCGCGCAGCCTACAAAGATCGCAACCGCGATGCCCTTGACAAACTCATCGCATCCCATGCGGTTGCTTTAGGAGTGACACTGGTTACCAACAACGAAGCCGACTTTGTGAACTACGCCGGATTGAGTGTTGAAAACTGGGTCAGCAGTCATTGAGATTGTGAATAAGGTCTTGTGCCGGTTCACAGACATTGAGGCATATGAAGAAGCCTGTCTGATCCGGAAAGTGTTCTAGGAGCGCACCCAAGGAGGCCCCGAACGGTTTGTAAATTGTTCGAACGACTTGGAATCAGTTCGAAATAGTCTTGGCGGAGAGAGAGGGATTCGAACCCTCGATGCAGCTTTTGACCGCATACTCCCTTAGCAGGGGAGCGCCTTCGACCACTCGGCCATCTCTCCGGTCCGGCTCGGAGAATACCGGGTTTGGATGCCCTGGGCAATCACCGCATGGCACCGGTGCGTGCGATCATTGCCCCCATTGGATGAATCGCCTGGCGCGATCGCACTGATCACAAGGACCAACGAGACATGACTCCGCACCCCTCGGAGCGCACGGCGCGCACCTTTGCCGGCCTTTCAGATGCCCCGCAGACCTCACTCTGTCTGGCCAAACATAAGCGCTCAACGTTCATTCAAACCACCTTCGCCAGCATTTTTGCCGGGATGCTCGCCTTTGCCGGCCTCGCACCCCACGCCGCGCAGGCACAAAGTGCCTACCCCAGCAAGCCACTCAAGCTGGTGGTGCCCTTCCCGCCAGGTGGCGCCACCGATGTGGTCGCGCGCATTGTGGCCACCGGCCTCTCCGAGCGTCTGGGGCAACCGATCGTGATCGACAACCGGGTCGGTGCCGGTGGCGTGATGGGCACCGATGCAGCGGCCAAATCCGCACCCGATGGGTACACCCTGCTCGCGGTATTCGACAACTTCACCACCAACCCGTTTCTATTCAAGAACGTCGAATCCGATCCGGTGCGCGATTTCGCCCCGATCGCTCAGTTGGTGCGCAGCTACCAGTTGCTGGTGGTGCCACCCAGTTTAGGTGTGAAACGGCTCGATGAGTTTGTGGCGCTCGCCAAGACTCGCGGCAACGCGGTCAACTACGCCACGGCGGGTGCCGGCACCTCGAGCCATCTGGCCATGGAATTGTTCAAGGTCACCGCAGGCATCGATCCCACCGCCATTCACTTCAAGGGCGGCAACCCGGCGATGACGGCGATCGTCGGCAGTCAGGTCGATGTGATGATGGTCACCACCGGCACCGCCATGCCGCATGTGCGCGCGGGCAAACTGCTGGCCCTGGCCGTATCCTCCGCCCGACCCGTTGCCGCGCTGGCCGATCTACCGCAGATTGCGCAGACGTTTCCGGGGTTTCAGACCCAGTCCTGGGCAGGCTTTGTAGCCCCTGCTGGCACCCCATCTGAAATTGTCGCGCGCTTGAATCACGAGACACTCGCTACCCTGGCCAATGCCGATGTGGCGCAGAAACTTCAGGTGCAAGGCTATGAAGTGGTGGGTAGCTCACCCGAGGTACTCGCCGAGCTGATCCGCACCGAAACCGCGCGCTGGGGCACACTCATTCGCGAGCGCAAGATCACGCTGGAATGATTCACCGCGGCGACCGCTGAGCGTTTTCAGCGGCGAGGTGTCGTCGAACCTATTTGAACACCCAGGCGCAGCAGGGTTGCGGCAGATTAAACTGATACCGGCCCGCTTGCCAACCGGGCCCAGTCCCGCGCTCAAGCCCTCTCAGGCACCTTTCTGCGCAGCCATAGCGCGCACAGCAGCAAGTGAGGGGCGCGCAAAAGTGCTCTTGTCCTCACCATTGCCGAGGCCGTCTGCCAGGTGCCATTCGGCGAAGCGATTGACCCGGTAGTTGCTCGGTTGCCACTGCTCGGTGACATGATCCGGATCGCAGAAGTATTCAATCGCCCCACCCAGAGGATTCTTGAAATACCAGAAATACGCCGATGAGATCGGATGCCGACCCGGGCCGATCTCGGTCGCCCAGCCTTTTTCGGCAAACGCCTTGCCACCGCCAAAGACCTCGTGCACATCGCGCACCTCAAAGGCCACATGATGCAGATCGGTCTTGCCGGTGCGGCTTTTTACAAAAAACAGGTTGTGGTGCTCGCTCTTCTTTGCCCAGCGCAGAAACACCCCTGCCCCGCCTACATAGCGATCGGAGAGCCAGAAACCCAGGCGTTTACGATAGAACGCCTCGGCCACCCGGGTGTCGGGCACCGCAAACACGATATGGCCCATCTTGTAGGGCTGCGCGGCCTCATAGACCGGGCTGATGGCGTTGATTCGAGAACGATGGCCGGGTCCATTCCAGGCTGTACCGGGTTGCGCGGCTTCCTTGCCGTGCCGCCACACCCGAAATCCGATCCCGATGCCATTGTCATCGGTGGTGTGCAGGGTGCCATCGGCATCGGCATTCACCGCGCGATCACGGGCGAGATCCTCGCCCAGTCGATTCAATTGCGCCCGACTGGTCACACCGAAAATCACTTCGCGGAATTGCGAGCCCCCTTCCAGTGACGGCGGCAATCCCAGTGCATTGGCCGGTCGCACAATCACCTCGCTACCCAACCGGGTAGAAAACACCAGCCCGGTGCGGGTGTCGCGCCGCTTCTCCAGCCCCCAATCGCTAAAGAGCCTGCGCGCAAGCTTCAAATCCTGCGCGCCGAACACCACGGAATCAATGCCGGCGTAATCCATGGCGTGATGAGCTCCTAGCCCTGCTCGAGTCCAAATGCCTTGTGCAGCACACGCACAGCGAGTTCCAGGTACTTCTCGTCAATCACCACCGAGATCTTGATCTCGGAGGTCGAGATCATCTGAATGTTGATGCCCTCTTCGGCCAGTGTGCGAAACATCTGACTCGCAATGCCGACATGCGAGCGCATGCCCACGCCTACCATGGAGACCTTGCAGATGTGACCGTCGCTCACAATGTCACGGGCACCGATATGGGTCTTCACTTTCTGCAACAGTTCCTGTGCGCGAGCGAACTCATTGCGATGCACGGTGAAGGAGAAATCAGTGAGATTGTCGGTGCCGGCATTCTGGATGATCATGTCGACATCGATATTGGCATCGGCCACCGGACCGAGAATCGCATAGGCAATGCCTGGGCGGTCGGGTACGCCAGTCACCGTGAGCTTTGCCTCGTCGCGACTGAATGCGATGCCGGAAATGACTGCCTGCTCCATCGTCTGATCTTCCTCGAAAGTAATCAATGTACCTTCGCCCTCATCCTCGAACGAGGACAGTACACGCAGGCGAACCTTGTACTTGCCAGCAAACTCCACCGAACGGATCTGCAACACCTTGGAGCCCAGGCTCGCCATCTCGAGCATTTCCTCGAAGGTGATGGTCTTCAGGCGCCGCGCCTCGGGCACGATGCGCGGATCGGTGGTGTAGACCCCATCCACATCGGTGTAGATCTGGCATTCATCGGCTTTGAGCGCGGCAGCCAGGGCGACCGCTGAGGTGTCTGATCCACCGCGCCCTAGCGTGGTGATGTTGCCAGCCTGGTCCATGCCCTGGAACCCGGCCACCACCGGCACGATGCCCTGTGCCAGGTCGCGCCGCATGCGCTCCTCATCAATGTGCAGGATGCGCGCCTTGGTAAACGCGCTGTCGGTGAGCACACGAACCTGCGCCCCGGTGTAGCTGCGCGCCTTCACGCCCAACTGCATCAGTGCCATCGACAACAGGGCGATGGTGACCTGCTCACCGGTCGATGCGATCACATCGAGTTCGCGCGCGCTCGGTTGCGTCTGCACTTCCTTGGCAAGTGCAATCAGCCGATTGGTCTCACCGGACATCGCCGAGGGCACCACGACCACATCGTGGCCCTGCGCTTTCCAGCGCGCCACGCGCGCCGCCACATTGCGTATTCTCTCGGTGGTGCCCACCGATGTGCCGCCAAATTTTTGAACGATCAAGGCCATTGAAATGCCACAGGTCCAGTCAAACCATTTATTGTAACAGTCCCTCAGCATTGCTGCACCGCAAGGAATGCCATGAGTCAATGGAACGCAGAATCACCGGGGGGGTGCTTGCGCCCCTTTTTCGTTAGCGCGCTTGCCTGCGCATCGCTGGCTGCAGGATGCGCGAGCCAGACCCGCTGGACGCAGCTGGTGGAGCGCAACGCGGTCACCTACTACTACGACGCCAGTTCGATGCGCCGCCCGGCCAATCTTGAAGTGCGAATCAAGGTCCTGCGTGAGAACCCGAGTCTGACCATCGACCCGCTATCGGGCGACCCGTATCGTTCGGCACTCTATGATTGGGAAATTCACTGTGCCGAGAAATCGGTGCTGCGCTACTCAACCAATATGTACACGGGGTCAATGGCGAGCGGGCGTAACATCACCGACACTGGCACCATCAGCGGAAGCTTTTACGCCGATCCACAGACCCTGAGCGTGATGAAACATCAGGAAGACCGCACAAAGCCCGAACGCATCATCTCTGGCAGTATTGAAGAAGAGGTGATGAAACGCTTTTGCCGTTGACGCCCTCGGCGCGCGCCGCAATGCCTGCTAGGGCCGAGCGAACCCTGCCTGAGCAGCACCAGCAAACACCCGGGCTCGACGCGGCGCGAGCACCAGTGTTTCTCCCTCGGTGAATGCCTCCTGGTGGAACAGTGATGCCGGGATCTGCGCTTCGATCAGTTGCGCGCCAGCCAACCCGCCCTCAACCGGCGCGCGCAGCTCCATTCGGGCAATCGGACCGACCACCACCGCACGCTCCAGGTGCGCCACGATCCCCTCATCGTCTGGCGAATAGCGACGAACATCAAAGTCGTACGGTCGAACATAAGCGACCGCTGGCAATGCATCGGATTGCATATAGTCCGGGCTTGGGAGAAAGACCTGCTGCTTCTTCGAACCTATGCGCATCTGCCCGGCGCTCACCTGCCCCTTGAACTGATTCACATCACCAAGGAATCCATAAACGAATGCGGTTGCTGGTGCTTCCCACACTTGCTGGGGCGCGCCCACCTGCTCCACCGCACCGTGATTCATCACGACCACACGGTCTGATACTTCCAGCGCCTCTTCCTGATCATGGGTGACGAAAATCGTGGTCACACTGAGCTCATCATGCAGGCGGCGCAGCCAGCGGCGTAATTCCTTGCGCACTTTCGCATCCAATGCCCCGAAAGGTTCATCGAGCAACAGGACCTTGGGCTCAACAGCAAGGGCACGGGCCAATGCAATGCGCTGACGTTGTCCGCCAGACAGCTGCGCAGGATAGCGATCGGCGAGCCAATCAAGCTGCACCAGGTTGAGCAGCGCGTGCACCTTCAGCGCAATCTGTGCATCGTCAGGCCGCGTGCCCCGTGGTTTGACGCGCAACCCGAATGCGACATTTTCAAACACGGTCATGTGGCGAAACAGCGCGTAGTGCTGAAACACAAACCCTACCCGGCGCTCGCGCACGTGAACATGAGTGGCGTCCTCGCCGCTAAAGGCGATAGTCCCCTGATCGGCGGTCTCAAGGCCCGCAATGATGCGCAGCAAGGTCGTCTTGCCACACCCGCTCGGACCCAGCAGCGCGATCAACTCCCCTGAGTCGATATCAAGGCTGACATCATCGAGGGCCTTGAAGTCGCCGAAATTCTTCTTGATATGCCTGATTTCTATGCTCATCGCTCAGCCCGCCGGTTGCAACGTCAAGGCGTCTGCCGCATAGACGCCTGCGCGCTCAGGGGGCAACTCCCCCAATGCCTTGAGGATCTTGCCCTGGCGCCATTCAGCCACCGATTTGATGGCCAGGGTCACCAGTGCCAGCAGCGCGAGCAAGGAGGCCACCGCGAAGGCCGCTGCCGAGTGATATTCGTTGTACAGAATTTCCACATGCAGGGGCATCGTGTTGGTCTGCCCGCGGATATGCCCCGAGACCACCGAAACCGCTCCAAACTCCCCCATGGCACGCGCATTACACAAGATCACGCCGTAGAACAGCCCCCACTTGATATTTGGCAAAGTGACGTGCCAGAACGTCTGCCATCCGGTCGCACCAAGCACAATCGCCGCCTGCTCTTCGTCGTTACCCTGAGATTGCATCAGCGGGATCAGTTCGCGCGCAATGAACGGGAAGGTGACAAACACCGTGGCAAGCACGATGCCGGGTACCGCGAAAATGATCTTGATATCGTGGGCCTGCAACCAGGGACCGAACCATCCTTGCGCCCCGAACAACAGCACATAGATCAGGCCTGCGACCACCGGCGAGACGGAAAAGGGCAAGTCGACCAGTGTGGTGAGGAATGCCTTGCCATGAAATTCATATTTCGCGATGGCCCAGGCCGCCGCAACGCCGAATACCAGATTAAGCGGAACGGCGATCAACGCAGTGATCACAGTCAACCGGATGGCCGAGACCGCGTCGGGTTCGCGCAGCGCTTCCCGGTAGGCGTGCACACCATTGCGTAGCGCCTCGGTCAACACGGCCGCCAGGGGCAACACCAGGAACAAGGCGATAAACGCCAGTGCAACCGCAATGAGGCACACCCGTACCCACTTGGGCTCTTGCGTGCCCCCCGGTGAACGGGATCGGGCGGATGGAGCGATCAGGGCACTCATGCCGGGCTTCCGCTGCGCGCGCGCTGCCATGCCTGCAGCGCATTGATGAGGAGCAGCAGGGAAAATGAGATCGCCAGCATGACCACTGCGATCGAAGTTGCCCCGGGCACGTCGTATTGCTCCAGTTTGCTTACGATCAGCAAGGGCGTGATCTCTGAGACCATCGGCATATTTCCAGCAATGAAAATCACTGAACCGTATTCGCCGATTGCGCGCGCAAAGGCGAGCGCAAAACCGGTCAGCAGGGCCGGGGTGATGGCCGGCAGAATGACCCGCGCGAAAGTCTGCCAACGAGTCGCGCCAAGGCAGGCGGCGGCCTCCTCCAGTTCTTTTTCGGTGTCCTCCAACACGGGTTGTACCGTGCGCACGACAAAAGGTAAGCCGATAAAGATCAGGGCAATCACCACGCCAGTGGGATTGAAAGCCAGCTGGATGCCCCAGGACTCGAAGATCTGTCCCACCCAGCCATTACTTGCCAGCAAGGCGGTGAGCGAAATACCCGCGACCGCGGTTGGCAATGCAAATGGCAGATCGACCAGGGCATCGATCAACTTCTTACCGAAGAATTCATAGCGCACCAGCACCCAGGCCACGAGCAACCCAAACACCACATTGACCAGAGCAGCCAGCAGCGACGCTCCGAAGGTCAACCGATAGGAAGCGACGACCCGAGCGCTGGTAACGGCCGCCTCAAACTGCTCCCATGTGAAGCTCATTGTCTTGAACAGCAGTGCAGATAGCGGGATCAGGACGATCAGACTCAGATAGGTCAGCGTGAATCCGAGCGTGATGCCGAACCCCGGGAGGACCTTTCTCATGGGCTACTTTCTGGTATAGATCTGGTCAAAGCTCGCGCCATCCTCAAAATGGTCTTTGTCCGCTCTGGCCCAGCTACCGAAGGCCTGCTCCAGGGTAAACAGGGGCAGTTTCGGCAATTGTTTCAGGTATTTCTCTTGTGCCTTTGCCGATGTCGGGCGGTAGTAATTTTTGCCCGCAATGTCCTGGCCCTCGTCGCTGTAGAGGTAATTGAGATACGCCTCGGCGACCTTGCGCGTGCCCTTGCGATCGACGTTCTTGTCGACCACGGTGACCGGCGGCTCAGCGAGGATGCTGATCGACGGATACACGATATCGACCCGGTTACCAAATTCCTTTTCCAGAAGATGCGCTTCGTTTTCCCACGAGATCAGCACATCGCCCTGATTGCGTTGCGCAAACGTGATCGATGCCCCCCGCGCACCAGTATCGAGCACCGGAACGTTCTGGTACAAGGCAGCAACAAACGCTTTTGCCTTGGCCTCACTGCCATATTTCCGCCGTGCGTACTCCCAGGCCGCCAGGTAATTCCAGCGCGCCCCGCCGGAGGTCTTCGGATTTGGCGTGATCACGCGCACCCCGGGTTTCACCAGATCGTCCCAGTCCCTGATTGCTTTGGGATTGCCTTCGCGCACTACCAGTACGATGGTGGAGGTATAGGGCGCGGAATTGTGCGGCAGTCGCTGTTGCCAGTTCTGCGGAATCAACGCCCCATTTATGTAGAGCGCGTCGACATCACCGGCCAGCGCGAGGGTCACCACGTCGGCATCGAGACCATCGATCACTGATCGAGCCTGTTTGCCCGAGCCGCCGTGTGACTGTTTGACGATCACATCCTGGCCGGTCTGAGCCTTCCAGTAGCGGGCAAACGCGGCGTTGAATTCAACGTAGAGCTCGCGCGTCGGATCGTAGGACACATTGAGCAAGGTGACCGGTGACTGCGCGAGCGCTATGCCAGTGACCATCACCGCCAGTGCGGGCAGACACGCCCGCAAGAACCGCGCGTACGAAATCATCACGTTTACCTGAAGCCAATAAATGTTGATGGCGCAGTTTCCGCTACGCAACATCGAAAGGGAACGATAGAGATTGCATTTGCAAATTACCTAAAAGCGTAAGCACTGGTACATACTGATCAATATCGAATCAGAGTGGCGCGCAGCATGAAACTCTCAGTGGCAGCCATTGCGGCCATGATTTTGACGGCAACGACGGCGTTGGCGAGTGGGTTTGTCCGTGTCAGCGTGCCCGACCCTGACGGCCCGGCGCTTGAAGCCGGCGTCTGGTATCCAAGCGATGCGCCGGGCGCGTCCCAGCAACTCGGGCTATACCGCCAGACGGTGGCAGCTGACGGGGCAGTCGCCGGACGCAACCTGCCGCTCATCGTCATATCCCATGGCACCGGTGGCTCGTTCGAAGGCCATTACGACACCGCTCTGGCACTTGCCGATGCAGGTTTTGTAGTGGCTGGCCTTACCCACACGGGCGACAATTACCGCGACCTCAGTGGGTTCACGCGCGTCGAGAACCGGCCGCGCCACATGAAGGCCCTGGTCGATTTCATGCTCGCGTCATGGCCGCACCGCGCTGTGCTTGATTCGGCACGAATCGGCCTGTTCGGTTTCTCAGCCGGTGGCTTCACCGGACTGGTGCTGATCGGTGGCGTACCTGATCTGGGACGCTTCCCACACTATTGCGCCACGCATCCAGAGGAATGGACCTGTCGCAAAGTCAAGGAAGCGGGAGGCGCATCTCGGGTAGAGCCCGGCGCGTTCGTTCACGATCCGCGCATCACCGCTGCGGTGATTGCCGCGCCCGCGATCGGTTACTCCTTCACGACTGAGGCGCTGTCGAGCATCAAAGCCCCCATTCAGCTCTGGCGTGGCGACAGCGACGAAATTTTGCCGCATCCGCGATACGCGCAGCACGTCTACGATGGATTACCGAGCAAGCCCGAGTATCACGTGGTGGCGAATGCGGGTCATTTCGCCTTTCTGGCACCGTGTACCGCGATGGCCGAGCGCTACGCGCCGGAGATCTGCCACGACCCCGCCGGCTTTGATCGCGCGGCGTTCCATCGCGAATTCAATGCCGCCGTCGTGGCCTTCTTCAAGGCAAAGTTACCCACGCCATAGCGCACCGTCGGGTCTTTGCGCAGAAAATCCCCACGCGGCGCCGGGACCGCCCCGATCGCGGCAGAGCCGTTAATGGCACACATGATCGAGAACTGGCGGAAGCGGTGAGATTCGAACTCACGAACGGTTGCCCGTTGCCGGTTTTCAAGACCGGTGCAATCGACCACTCTGCCACGCTTCCTGCAAACCTTCTCTGCGCTCATGCCCAAGCGGCGCCACGGCACCGGAGCGCAACATCGTCGCGCCGCGACCGTAGAAGGACAGCCGCCGATGATAGCATTCAGCCCGGTTGCGGCGCAGGCGCCGCGACGCTTTACAGCGCATCCAAGACCCTGCGCCGGGTGGAGGTCAGGTGCCTGTCGCAATTGAGGGAACTGAAGTAAGATCGCGGCGGTCAAAGTTAGCGAGAATCAAGCGCTTGGGCATCTTGAAATTGCGCTTGAACATCTTGAGATTGCAATCTGGCACCCCCATATCAGGCTGTGGCAGTCGGTTACGGCAGTCGGTGACGAACGTTTCACACCAAAATCGCGTTTCTGGCGTAATCTGTGCGCCACGCAGCAACCCGGCGCGGCGTTGGTGAACGCAGTTCGGATTGAAGACCTTTTTCAGGAGAGACTAATGGACCAGCAAGTCAGAACATTCGGACGTCAGGTATTCGGCACCCAGTCGATTCAGAATGCAGTGCTCCGCAACACCTACTGGTTGCTCGCGCTCAGCTTGATCCCGACCATGATCGGCGCGGTCATCGGCACCAACCTCGACTTGTCATTCATGCGGACGAGCCCGATGGTCAGCATCATTGCCATCATGGCGATCTTCTATGGCTGGATTTTCGCGATTGAACGCAATCGCGAATCGAGCCTGGGCGTTGTCCTGCTACTTGGCTTCACCGGGTTCATGGGGCTGCTGCTCGGACCACTGTTCCAGCACATTCTGGGCTTCAGCAACGGTGCGCAATTGATCATGATGGCCGCCGGCGGTACCGCGGTGTCGTTCTTTGGTCTGGCCGCGTTTGCCACCAATGCCAAGCGCGATCTGTCCAACACCGGCAAGTTCCTGATGGTCGGCGGCATCGTCATCATGCTGGCAGTTGTCGCCAATATCTTCCTGCAAAGCCCGGTCCTGCAACTGGTCGTGGTCGGCGCCTTCGTGATCTTCTCGACCATGATGATTGCCTTCCAGTTGAACCAGATCGTGCGCGGCGGTGAGACCAACTACGTGTCAGCCACCCTCACCCTGTATGTGTCGATCTACAACCTGTTCACCAGCCTGCTGCAACTCCTGGGCATCTTCGGTGGTAACCGCGACTGAGCACTTCTGATCGCTGAACAAAAAAGGCGCCTTTGGCGCCTTTTTTGTTTTCCGGCTTCAATCACGTTCAAACAACGCAATCGATTCGACATGCGCCGTATGCGGAAACATGTTCGCAATTCCCGCGCTCACCAGGCGATAGCCTCGGGTATGGACCAACACCCCGGCGTCGCGCGCCAGCGTCGCCGGATCACACGACACATAGACGATGCGCCGCGGACTGCCCGCCTCGGGTAGCTGCTTCACCACTTCCATGGCCCCGTCACGCGGTGGATCGATCAGCAGCTTGTCAAACTTCGCCAAGTCGGGAATCTTGTCGGCTTCGAACAGATTGGCCACTGCAAATTCTGCCGGCAATCCGTTGGTCTGAGCATTGGTACGCGCCCGGCTCACCAGCCCCGCATGACCTTCAAAACCCAGCACCCGCGCGCCTCGTCGAGCGATCGGCAGCGTGAAATTGCCCAGACCACAAAACAGATCCGCAATCCGCTCGCCCGGTCGCGGGTCAAGCAGCCCTATCGCACGGCGCACCAGCACACCGTTCATCAAGTGATTGACCTGGGTGAAATCGGTGGGCAGAAAACCGATTCGCACCCCAAACTCGGGCAATTCGTAGGCAAGCGGCGCAGCCCCGACGGGATGGAACAAATGCGCGGTTTCAGGCCCTTTGGGTTGCAACCAGATCTGCACCCCGCGCTCATCGGCAAAATCCCGCAATCGTTGCTCGTCCGCCTCGTTCAATGCCTCTAACACCCGCAGAACCAGAACGATCACCTGCTCGCCGACCGAGACTTCAATCTGTGGCAAGCGGTCTGGTGTACTGAGCGAGCCAACCAGTGCGCGCATCGGCACCAGCAGATCGGAGATCGACGGCGGCAGCACTTCGCACGAGCGCATATCGACCACATAACTCGATCCGCGTTCATGAAAGCCCACCAGCACCCCGCCCTTCTTGGCCACCAGGCGTACCGTCAAACGCGCCCGATGACGATAGCCCCACTGCAGACCGTAGATCGGTGCGAGCAGTGTCTGTGGAAGCACATTGCCGATGTGCGCAAAGGCGTCCTCCAGTACGCGCTGCTTGGCAGCCACCTGCGAGCGGCCCTCGAAATGCTGCAACGAGCAGCCGCCACAGATGCCAAAGGACGGGCAACGCGGTCGCACCCGCGCACTTGACTCCTTGATGACCGCTTCAAGGGCACCGATGGCAAAGCTCTTCTTGTCGCGCGAGATTGAAAAGCGCACCAGCTCGCCGGGCAGTGCCCCCGGAATGAAAATCACCTTGCCATCGACATGGGTGACCCCGCGGCCTTCGCGGTCGATGGATTCTATGGAGGCAAGCTGTGACATTGGCAAGCGGTCGTCAGGCCTTTGCCGCCGGCATGGTCACGTCCCAAGCAGCCAGGTACTCGCCCCAATGCGCTGCACCACTGCCCGCGAGCGTCTCACGCACCAGCGCCACTTCGCGCGCATGGGTGGCCTGATCGATATGCCCGCGCATCAGTTGAAAGCGCAGATAAATCAGGTACGTGTTCACCACGTCAGTCTCGCAGTAATCGCAGATCTCGGCAGCACGTCCGGCACGCCACGCGTCCCACACCAGCGATCCATCCATACCGAGCTTGCCGGGCAGACCGAGCAATCGCGCCGCCTGATCTAGTGGCACATTGTTACGTGGCTGGTAGAGCGCGAGCAGATCCATCAAGTCCAGATGCCGGGTGTGATAGCGGCTGAGATAGTTGTTCCACTTGAACTCGCGGTCATCCTCGCCCATGTCCCAGTAGCGTGGCGCGCTCAGCGAGTGCGCGAGACTGCGATAGTGCAGCACGGGCAGATCAAAACCGCCACCATTCCAGGACACCAGTTGCGGCGTGTATTTGTCCAGTCCGTCGAAGAAGCGCTGCACAATCGAGCGTTCGTCCTCGCCATTGCGCCCCAGCGTCCACACCTTGAATTGTTCGTTGTCACGCAACACACACGAGAGCGCCACAATCCGGTGCAAATGGATGGGCAAAAAGTCGCTGCCATTCTGAGCGCGGCGTCGCTGGAACGCGAGCTCGGCCACATCGCGATCGCTCAACTGATCATCAAACCCATGAATCGCGCGCAAGGCCGCGGTATCAGGAATGGTCTCGATATCAAATACCAGCACCGGTGGCATCAGTGATGCGCCTCCGGCTCAGGCCGGAAAGACCCCGGTGGAGAGATAGCGATCACCGCGATCACAGATCACCGCGACGATGGTCGCGTGCTCCACCTCGCGCGAGATTCTGAGTGCGATCTCCATCGCCCCGCCAGCCGAGATGCCGCAGAAAATGCCCTCTTCGCTCGCCAGACGCCGCGCCATCTGCTCGGCCGCCGCCTGGCTGACCGACTCGATGCGATCGACGCGCGCACCGTCGTAGATGCGGGGTAGATACGCCTGCGGCCATTTGCGAATACCCGGGATGTTCGAGCCTTCTTCGGGCTGCGCACCCACGATGCAGATCGCCGGATTCCTTTCTTTCAAGTAGCGTGACACACCCATGATCGTGCCGGTCGTACCCATGCTCGATACAAAGTGCGTGATGGTGCCCGCGGTGTCGTTCCAGATCTCCGGCCCGGTCGTCTCGTAATGCGCGAGCGGATTGTCCGGGTTGGCAAACTGATCCAGCATGACCCCTTTGCCTGCGGCCACCATTTGATCAGCAAGGTCGCGCGCCGATTCCATCCCACCCTCTTTGGGCGTGAGAATAATGTGCGCGCCATAGGCGCGCATCGTTTGGCGGCGCTCAATTGACAAATGCTCGGGCATGATCAGCACCATGCGATAGCCACGCACCGCTGCAGCCATGGCAAGCGCAATGCCGGTGTTGCCACTGGTGGCCTCGATCAGGGTGTCGCCCGGGTGAATGGTGCCACGCCGCTCGGCCTCACGAATCATGTAGAGCGCGGGCCGGTCCTTCACCGATCCGGCCGGATTGTCGCCTTCCATTTTGCCAAGGACGATATTGCTGGTTTTGCCTGGCAATCGTGCAAGGCGCACCAGCGGAGTGCCGCCGATGGTGTCTTCGACACTCAGATAGCGTGGGACGCCAGGGGTCATAGCTTGAACCTTGGGGCAGATATCAGCGCGGTCCGCGTTCGATCAACGCACGGATATAGCGCGATACGCCTTCATCTACTGTGAGGAAAGGCGCAGTGTAGCCGCTCGCGCGCAGCCGCGTCAGATCGGCCTGGGTGTAATGCTGATACTTGCCCTTGAGTGAATCGGGGAAAGCGATGTAATCGATCAAGCCATCGGCATGCATTTGCTCAAGGGTGATCTCTGGCATGCCCCGGTGCACGCGCACGGTATTGATGGTGGCCCGCGCCATGTCGTTGAAGGTCTGCGCCCGTCCGGTGCCCAGATTGAAGATGCCCGATCGCTCAGGATGCGCGACAAAGTCGAGCACCACACGGGTTACATCCTCCACCGACACAAAATCGCGCTGCTGTGCGCCATTGGCATAGCCACCGCTACCCTCAAACAGGCGCACCCGCCCCTCGGCACTGAATTGATTGTAAAAATGCCAGGCCACTGAGGCCATGCGCGCCTTGTGATCCTCATTCAAGCCGTAGACATTGAAATAGCGAAAGCCGGCAATCTGCGCTCCGGCGTCAGGCAGACGCTCGCGCACGATCTGATCAAACAGATACTTCGAGTAGCCGTACACATTGAGTGGCCGTTCGTAGCTGAAGTCTTCGGCAAACACCGTGCTGCCGCCGTAAATTGCAGCCGATGAGGCATACAGAAGCGGCACGTCTTCATCGAGACAGAAATCGAGCAGCGCAAGCGAATAGCGGTAGTTGTTCTCCATCATGTAGCGCCCGTCAGTCTCAGTGGTATCGGAGCAGGCGCCCTGATGCAGAACAAGATCGACGGCGCCGTCAAACTCACCGGCGCTCAAGCGGCCGAGGAACTCGCCCTTGTCCAGATAGTCGGCGAACTGACAGCCGACCAGATTGTGAAACTTGTCGGCACGGGTGAGGTTGTCCACCACGATGATGTTGGTCACACCAAGCTTGTTCAATCCACGCAGCAGATTGGATCCAATGAATCCGGCCCCGCCCGTAAGTATGGTGTACCCGCTCATGCTGACCTTCCCCTTCAATTCGTCATTGCCGTCGACCCAGTGGCTCGGCCTGATCGAGCCGACCAGCCCGCGCACAGGCCTTAGCCGGTCGCCAGCGCCTGACGCAATTCCCTGTTATGAACCACCGCGGTGCCCAGTTTACCGACCACGATGCCCGCTGCCACATTGGCCAGGTGCATGGCACGGGGCAGCGCACACCCCACTGCCAGCGCCGCACTGAGCGTTGCAATCACGGTGTCACCTGCACCGCTCACATCGTAGACCTCGCGCGCCCGTGCTGGCTGGTTGATGACCCCATCGGCAGTAAATAAGGTCATGCCCTCCTCTGAGCGCGTGAGCAACAGCGCCTCGAGGCCAAGCTCGGCGCGCAGCTGTTGCGCGCGGTGCGCGAGGTCAGCCTCATCACTCCAACGACCCACCACCTGGCGCAGTTCCGTGCGATTCGGTGTGATCACGCTTGCACCACGGTAGGGCGAATAGTCATCGCCCTTGGGGTCGACCAGCACCGCCTTGCCGGCCGCGCGGGAAGCCGCAATCATCTGCGCCACATCGGCCAATGCGCCCTTGCCGTAGTCGGATAACACCACCACATCGACCAGGGGCAGCATGGCCTTGAATTGCGCCATCTTGTCGCTCAACACTTCGCGGCTGGGGACGCTTTCAAAATCAATGCGAATCAACTGCTGCTGACGGCTGAGTACCCGCAGTTTGACCGTTGTGGAAATGGTCGGATCGCGCTGCAACTGGCCGTGAACGCCTTCTGCTTTGATCAGAGCCTGCAGTGCGCTGCCCGCCTCATCATCGCCGGTGACGGCCAGCAATTCGGTGTGTGCGCCCAGAGCCGCGGCGTTGCGCGCCACATTGGCCGCACCGCCGGGGCGCTCTTCCGAACGCACCACCTTCACCACGGGCACGGGGGCCTCGGGTGAAATGCGATCGACATCGCCAAACCAGTAGCGATCGAGCATCACATCACCTGCCACCAGCACCCGCGCAGGTGAGAAATCCGGCATCTCGCTGACAGGCACGATCAAAGTCCCCCGCTGCTTGCGCTCGCCACCGTCATCGGCGATCAGACCGCAGGCGCAAACGTGCGCCGCCCGATGGTGTGGTATTGCAGGCCATTCTGCGCCACCAGTGCCGGGTCGTAGAGATTGCGACCATCGAAAATGACCGGGACCTTGAGCCGGCCGCGAATGGCCGCGAAATCCGGGCTGCGGAATTCCTTCCATTCGGTGATGATGACCAGTGCATCGGCGGCCTCCAGCGCATCCATCGGATGCGTGGCATACCGCACACCTGGAATCCCGTCGAGCTGACGCTTGGCTTCTTCCATCGCTGCCGGGTCATAGGCTGCCACCGTGGCCCCGCGCGCAAGCAACTCGTGGATCAGCACCAGGCTGGGGGCCTCGCGCATGTCATCGGTATTGGGTTTGAACGCAAGCCCCCAGAGCGCAAAATGCCGGCCGCTCAGATCGGTGCCGAATTGCGCCACAATCTTTTGCGCGAGCACTTCCTTTTGCGCCGCATTAACCTGCTCGACCGCATCGAGCACGCGCAGATTCAAGCCGGCCTGGCGCGCGGTGTGCGCCAGTGCCTTCACATCCTTGGGGAAGCACGAGCCACCGTAGCCTGCACCCGGGTACAGAAAATGAAAACCGATGCGCGGGTCTGAGCCGATGCCGCGACGCACGTCCTCGATATCAGCGCCAATGCGCTCAGCCAGATTGGCAATTTCGTTCATGAACGAGATGCGCGTGGCAAGCATTGCGTTGGCCGCGTATTTGGTGAGCTCGGCCGAGCGCACATCCATGACGATCAGTCGATCGTGATTGCGCTGGAACGGGGCATACAAGGCACGCATCGCGCGCAACCCCTCTTCATCATCGCTACCGATCACGATGCGATCCGGGCGCATGAAATCCTCTACCGCCGCGCCTTCTTTCAGAAACTCAGGATTCGACACCACGGTGAAATGGATCGACTTGCCGCGCTTTTGCAGCTCATCGGCAATGGCGGCGCGCACGGCATCGGCGGTGCCCACCGGCACGGTGGATTTATCCACCACGATTTTCGAATCTTCCATCAGGCGGCCGATCGAGCGGGCGGCGGCCACCACATGGCGCACATCGGCCGAGCCGTCTTCATCCGGGGGCGTGCCCACGCCGATGAATTGCACCTGGGCATGCGCGACGCCCTCGGCCACATTGGTGGTGAAGCGCAGGCGGCCCGCGGCGCGGTTACGCTCCACCATCTCGAGCAAACCGGGTTCGTGAATCGGGATGCCGCCTGAATTCAGGATGGCAATTTTTCGCTCATCCAGATCCAGACACAGGACATCGTTGCCTACTTCGGCGAAACAGGCTCCGGTCACCAGCCCCACATAGCCGGTACCGATCATCGTGATACGCATGGAAACCTCAGCTGTAAGTCAGGAAAGATCGAATTCCTCGACGCGCCGAGGCGGATAACTCTCCCAGCCCGCACAGGCCGGACACTGCCAGTGAAACTGACGCGCACGAAAACCGCAATTCTCGCATTTGTAACGTGACAATCTCTGTGTGTGGTTGTGCACCAGCGATTTCACCATTTCCAGCTCCGAGCGCTGCTCTGTGCCGACCTCGAGCAGTTGCGCTTCGAGCAGGTGATCGAGGCCACGCAAGGTGGGATTGCGTCTCAGCTCATCGCGCACCATGCGATGGGCCTCCTCGGGGCCGTCTTGCTCCAGACTCGCCTGGAAGGCAACATCGAGGCTATCGAGGGCCGGGTAATCGGTCAGATAGTTCTTGATCCTTGCCACCCCTTCAGCGTACTGACCCAGGGCTCGATAGGCATCGAGCATGCGCCGCGCGACCAGGGCAAGAAACTCGGGGTCCTGCTGCTCGATGCGACGCCAGATCTCGATTGCCTGCGCCGGCTGACCTTCGCGTGCGGCCAGATCGCCCAGCATGATGTTGGCACGCGTGCACAACCGGTTCGACTGCAGTGCCAGATCGAGCTCGGCACGGGCGCGCTCCAGATCGTCGGCGGCCTGCGCCTGCTGCGCCAGTTCACAGTGGAAGTGGGCAATTTCGCGCTGACGTGCCTGCCCACACTCGTCAGTGAGCGCCTGGGCTGTCGTGATGGCCTTTGGCCACTCTTTGAGAAGCTGGTAGATATTGAGCAGGTGCTCGAGCGCCTCGCTGTGATACGCACCGGCGCGTAATTTCTGAAAGCACTCTTCGGCGCGATCGAGCAAACCGGCTTTGAGGAAATCCTCGCCCAGCTCGGCCAGTGCGTGATCGCGTTGCTCGGGGGCCAGGTCGGTCCGCTCAAGCAGATTGCGGTGCATGCGGATCGCCCGCTCGGTTTCGCCACGGCGCCGAAAGAGGCTACCGAGCGCAAAATGCAGATCGATTGTTTCAGGCCCGATCTTGACCACCTCGATAAACGCATCGATGGCACGGTCGGGTTCTTCATTCAACAGAAAATTCAGACCCTTGAAATACGCTCGCGGGACGCTGCGTGATTCATGAATCAGGTGATTGATGTCGATTCGCGCCGCGAGCCAGCCAAGAGCAAAAAAAAGCGGGCAGACGATCAGCCACCAGTATTCAAACTCCATCCCTAGCGCTCCATCGCGCGGCCTGGATCAGCCTCGAATTCGGCCGCCACACCGGCGGCGGCACGCGGCACGCGATGCTGTTCGGCTTCATGCACCGCCACTTCGCGCTTGAGAGCACTGATCTGGCGACGCAGGCCTACATACGGCCCGAGCACACCGAGCAGCGCGATCAACATGCCAAAGGTGACACTGGCAAGCAACAACACGGGGAGCGGCACCTCCCAGTATTGTCCAAACACACTCAAATGCACTGAATCGGAATTCATCAGTGCGAGCACGGTGAGCAGAACCAGTAGCAGCACCCGGACCACCCATGTCACGATGCGCCGCAATCCGCCCATCCTAGTGCCCCTGTGTTCGATGCATCAGCTCTGGATCGTGTTGATCCGCTCGTCAACCCGTTCGCGCAATTCCTTTCCGGCCTTGAAGTGGGGCACAAACTTCTCCGGCACTTCAACCTTGTCGCCGGATTTCGGATTGCGCCCCATGCGTGCCGGACGATGATTGAGTCCGAAGCTGCCAAACCCGCGAATCTCGATGCGCTCGCCCTTGACGAGCGCATCGGTCATCGCATCGAGCATCATCTTGACCGCAAATTCAGCATCCTTCGCCACCAATTGCGGATAGCGACCTGCCAGGCGGGCAATCAGCTCGGACTTCGTCATCGTGTCTACAGGCACAGGCAGCTACCGATCAAGGATTCTTCGAACCGTCCAGTCGTGCTTTCAGCAGCGCGCCCAGATTGGTGCTACCCGAGGCCGCAGCGCTGTCGCTTTGCAGCTTGGCGATCACTTCGGTCTCATCGGCCATGTCCTTGGCCTTGATCGACAGGTTGATCGTGCGATTCTTGCGATCGACGTTGATGATCATCGGGGTGATCTGATCGCCTTCCTTCAACATCGTGCGGGCGTCCTCGACGCGATCACGCGAGATCTCAGAGGCGCGCAGATAGCCCTCGACTTCACCGGCGAGCATCACCACAGCGCCCTTCGCATCGACTTCGCCAACAACGCCACTTACTACCGCGCCCTTGTCGTTCATCGCCACGAAGTTGTTGAACGGATCGCCTTCGATCTGCTTCACACCCAGCGAGATGCGCTCGCGCTCGATATCGATGGCAAGCACCACGGCTTCGAGTTCATCGCCCTTCTTGAAATTGCGCACGGCTTCTTCACCGGGCAGATTCCAGGACAGATCGGACAGGTGAACGAGACCATCGATACCACCTGGCAGGCCGATGAACACACCAAAGTCGGTAATCGACTTGATGGCGCCGCGGACCCGATCGCCCTTGCGATGATTGACACCGAATTCGTCCCAAGGATTGGGCATGCACTGCTTCATGCCAAGCGAAATCCGGCGACGGTCTTCGTCAATCTCAAGGATCATCACTTCGACTTCATCGCCCAGCTGCACCACCTTGGAGGGATGCACGTTCTTGTTGGTCCAATCCATCTCGGAGACGTGCACCAGCCCTTCGATGCCCGACTCGATCTCGACAAACGCACCGTAGTCGGTGAGATTGGTGACCTTGCCGAACATGCGGGTGCCTTGCGGATAACGCCGGCTGATGCCCACCCACGGGTCCTCTCCCAACTGCTTGAGGCCGAGGGATACGCGGTTTTTCTCGGTATCGAACTTGAGCACTTTGGCGGTGACTTCATCGCCCACATTGACCACTTCGGTCGGGTGCTTGACCCGGCGCCAGGCCAGATCAGTGATGTGCAGCAGACCATCGATGCCACCCAGATCAACGAACGCGCCGTAGTCGGTGATGTTCTTGACAATACCCTTGACGATCGCGCCTTCGCGCAGATTCTCAAGGAGTTTCTGACGCTCTTCGCCGGCAGTGGCTTCGAGCACCGCGCGACGCGACACCACCACATTGTTGCGCTTGCGATCAAGCTTGATCACCTTGAACTCAAGTTCCTTGCCCTCAAACGGGGTGGTGTCCTTGAGCGGACGCAGATCAACCAGGGAACCGGGCAGGAACGCGCGGATGCCATTGATCATGACCGTGAGACCGCCCTTCACCTTGCCGGTGACCATGCCAGAGACAATGCTGGCTTCATCCAGGGCGCGCTCAAGATCGAGCCAGGCGGCCAGGCGCTTGGCCTTGTCTCGCGACAGACGGGTCTCGCCGTAGCCATCTTCCAGCGCCTCAATGGCCACGCTGGTGAAATCGCCGGGGACGACATCGAGCTCGCCACGGTCATTACGGAATTCTTCGATCGGGATGAAACTCTCGGACTTCAGACCGGCGTTGACAACCACCCAGTTCTGATCGACACGAACCACTTCGGCGGTGATCACCTCGCCGATGCGCATTTCCTTGCGACTCAGGCTCTCTTCGAAGAGCGCGGCAAAACTTTCCATTGCAGGAATTTCGGTTGCTACAGTTGACATGGTTAGGGGACGCTGATTGACCCGACCGGGTGCGACTCCGCAGGAGCCTGGCGGTACAGAAACGAATGCCGGTTCGGGGTTGGTTGCTATTCGACGCGGCCAGAATCGTTCGGGCTACGCCACCGTTGTACTGCCGTACTGCAACTGCATGTATTCGACTGCGGTACTACACCTGCTGCCCTGCGACTGACTGAACGCAGTAGCGGTGATATCAATTCGTGATCAAGACTGATTTGCCACGACCGTTCCTGCGTGACTGCTAAGCCTGTGCATACCACCGCAGGATCTGATCCACCACCTGGACGATGGTGAGCGTGGATGAGTCGATCTCACGGGCGCCAGGGGCCGCTGCAAGCGGTGCCACGGCGCGCGATCGATCGCGCTCATCACGCTCTTGCAAATCACGCAAAAGGGCATCGAGATTAGCAGAGAAGCCTTTTTCGATCAACTGCTTATGACGTCTTTGTGCGCGTATGAGGGCACTCGCGGTGAGAAACACCTTGAGCCGCGCCTGCGGAAAAACGACGGTACCCATATCGCGTCCATCGGCCACCAGCCCGGGGGCCTGCAGAAACCCGCGTTGCAGATCAAGCAGCGCGGCGCGCACACCGGGCACTGCCGCCACCTGGGACGAGCGCACACCGGCCTCCTCGGTGCGAATGGCCGCCGACACGTCCTCGCCGTCCATTAGCACCCGTTCACCCGCGCAGCGCAATTGCAGGCTACGCACCCGTTCGACCAGACGCGGTTCATCCTGAGGATCGATGCCCGCGTGGATCGATGCAACAGCCGCGGCGCGATAGAGCGCGCCGCTATCCAGATAATGAAACCCCAGGCGCTCGGCGACGCGCGCAGCCACCGTGCCCTTGCCGGAGGCCGACGGACCGTCAATCGTAATGACTGGAATCGTCATCACCGTCATCACCGTCATCATTCGCTCACCAGGCGCGCGAAGTGCTCGAAGTAATCCGGATAGGTCTTGGCGACACAGTCCGGCTCATTGATCGTCACCGCGATGCCGGCGAGCGCGGCCAGGGAGAAGCACATCGCCATCCGGTGATCGTCGTAGGTGTCGATCGCGGCGGCGCGCCACTCACGCGGCGGCCCCACCCGAAGCCAGTCAGGGCCGGATTCCACAGTAGCCCCGAGTTTGGCCAATTCGGTAGCCATGGCGGCAATGCGGTCAGTCTCCTTCACCCGCCAACTGCCAATATTGCGCAGTGTCGAGGGGCGATCGGCAAACAGCGCAAGCATGGCCGCGGTCATCGCGGCATCCGGTATGTCATTGAAATCACGGTCAAACGCCCGCAGCGGCTGACTACCACGGGTCACCTCGATCCAGTCGGACCCAAGGCTGACCTGAGCGCCCATGGCGCGCAACAGGTCGACGAATCCGACATCGCCCTGGATGCTCGCCTGCCCCACTCCGAGCACCCGCACCGGTCCGCCAGCGATCGCACCGGCAGCCAGGAAGTAGGAGGCCGCCGAGGCATCCCCTTCAACCGCGAGGCGGCCCGGCGATTGATAGCACGCCGTGGCTGGCACGACGAATCGATCGGCGCCTGCGCGCTCAACAGTGACCCCGAAGCGCGCCATCATGTTTACTGTGATGTCGATGTAGGGTCGTGAAATGAGTTCACCCTCGAGCTCGATCTGCAGGGCGCGCCCACCCAGCGGCGCCGCCATCAGAAGCGCAGTCAGAAACTGACTGGAGACAGAGCCGCGCACCCGCACGCTGGCGGCGTTAACGACTGCACTGCGCGCCTGCCCAATCGGTTCGCCCCCGATCTCAAGCGGTGGATAGCCTTTCTGCCCGAGGTAGCGGATCGGATAGCCCAGTGATCGAAGCGCATCCACCAGATCGCCGACCGGCCGTTCATGCATGCGCGGCACGCCACTCAGGCGATAACAGGTATCGCGATCAGATCCAAAGGCGAGCACGGCCGTGAGGGGGCGATAGGCGGTCCCCGCATTCCCCAGATAAAGCTCGGCACGGCGCACGGGCCAGTGGCCGCCGCAGCCCACGACCTGCACCCGCGGCTGACCGTCGATGGATTCGAGCCGAACCACCTGCACCCCAAGGAGGGCGAGCGCATCGAGCATGCGCTCGGTGTCATCTGAGGCCAACAGCCCGGTGAGTTCCGTCGTGCCCTGCGACAACGCCGCGAGCAACAAAGTGCGATTGGAAATGCTCTTGGACCCGGGCAGGCGCACCTCACCGCGCACCGATCGGACTGCAGACAGCAGCAGGCTCGGCGGATAGTCAGGCACGTTCAGCGCCCCGCCTCGAAGCGCTGCAACCAGGCGTTGCGCTGATCACGCGCCCGCTGAAACCATGCTTCGAGCGATGCCGCGTCACCTGCCTCGATCAATCCGCGCAGATCGGCGAGCGTCTGCGAGTAGCTATCGATTCGCGCAAGCAACGCTGCGCGATTGGCAACACTGATATCACGCCACATCTCGGGGTGACTGGAGGCGATGCGGCTGAAATCGCGAAATCCGCCAGCGGCAAATTGCCAGAGCGTGTCGGCGTTGGCATCTGCCACTATGTTTTCAACCAGGGCATAGGCGAGCATATGTGGCAGATGGCTCACCGCGGCCAGCACCTGATCATGCTCGGCCACGCTCATCTGCGTGACCACCGCGCCACAGGTTTGCCAGGCGGCGGCGACTCGCGCAACCACCTCGGGCGGATTCTCCGGGAGCGCGGTAAGGACCACCCGGCGCTTTTGGTACAGACCGGCAAGTGCGGCGGCAGCACCACTTTTTTCTGCTCCGGCGACTGGATGACCGGGCACAAATTGAGCAATTCGGTGGCCGAGCGCACGGCGCGCCGCCGCCACCACATCGCCTTTAGTGCTGCCGGCATCGGTGAGCACGGCATTGGCACGCAAATGCGGTGCGAGTTCGGCAAAGATGGCTTCCATCTGCCCGACCGGCGTCGCCACCAACACAAAATCGGCCTGCGCCACCGCGCTCACCAGATCGGTGATCTCATCGACCACACCAAGGGCCAGCGCCTGGGCATTGTTTTCGGGCAAGCGGCCGACACCGATTACCCGACCAACCGCTTTGGCCTCGCGCAACGCAAGCGAAAACGAACCACCGATCAGACCAACCCCGACAATGGCAACGCAGGGGATCAAGCGTGGGTTTCCTGCAGGGAGTCGCGCAGCGCAATCAGAAAGCGCTCATTCTCTTGCGGCAATCCGATGGTGATCCGCAGGTGATCGGGCATCTGATAGCCACCAACTGGCCGCACGATGACCCCACGACGTAGCAGTTGCTCGAACACCACCATCGCCTGTGGTTTGCCTTCGCGGCGCGGAATACGCACGCTCACAAAGTTCGCAAATGACGGAATCCATTCCAGCGACAGTTTGCGAAAGCCCGACTCCAGTTGCGCCATGCCTTCGCGATTGAGCGCAAAGCTGCGCTCGACAAATCGTTCATCGCCCAATGCCGCCCTGGCTGCCACCAGGGCCAGATTATTGACGTTGAACGGCTGACGCACCCGGTTGAGCATGTCGGCCATGGCCGGATGCATCAGTGCATAACCCACGCGCAAACCGGCCAGGCCGTAGACCTTGGAGAAGGTGCGCACGATCATCAGGTTGGGATGTTCAGGCAGCCAGCGCGTCGCGTCATAGCGGCACTCAGCGGGCAGGTATTCGTTATAGGCCTCATCGAGCACCACCAGAACGCTGCGCGGTACGCTATTGAGCAGCGTCTCGATCTGGCCCTGGGGCGCAAAGGTGCCCGTTGGATTATTGGGATTGGCCACAAACATGAGCCGGGTCGTCTCGGTGACAGCACGTGCCATGGCGGGCATGTCATGCGCGTAGTCGCGCGCCGGCACCATGATCGACTGCGCCCCGCGTGCCTGGGTGGCCAGCGGATAGACAGCAAAGGCGTGTTGCGAAAATACGCAGGCGCGGCCCGGCGCAAGCAGCGCGGCGGCGGCCATCTCAAGCAGATCGTTGGAGCCATTGCCCACCACGATGCCCTCGATCGGCCAGCCGGTGCGCTCCGATATCGCCACCTTCAGATCGTACTGATTGCCATCCGGGTAGCGCGCCAGTTCGTGCAACTCGCGCTCGATGGCAACGCGCGCCGCGGGGGGCAAGCCCAGCGGATTTTCATTCGATGCCAGTTTGATGATCGAGGCTTCTTCAAGACCATACTCGCGCGCCAGTTCGCTCACCGGCTTGCCCGGCTGATAAGGGGCAATTGCGCGAATATAGTCAGGGACGTGTTCGCACGGGTCACAGCTAGCGCTCAGCGCTGGGCCTACACACGGTTTGGTCATCGCGGGGTCTCCGGGGACACGGTAGCCTGCGACGCCACCGGACCGGGGGTTGCAGGATACGATCCGATTACTTTGAGAAACGGGGCCTGGCCTTCCAGACGCGCCAATGCCTGTGCCACCGGCGGATCGTTACGATGGCCTTCGATATCGATAAAGAAGTAATACTCCCAGGTACTGGTGCGTGCCGGACGCGACTCGATGCGCGACATGCTGACACCGGCCTCGGCAAACGGGCTCAGCAGCGCATGCACTGCACCGGGGCGATTGTGCGCAGACATCACGAGCGAGGTGCGATCGCGCCCCGAGGGCGCGGCATCCTGATTGCCCAGCACCAGAAAACGGGTGCGGTTGGTCGATTCATCTTCGATATTGGGGGCAAGAATCGCCAGCCCATAATGGCTGGCAGCAATCGCAGGGCCAATGGCTGCCGTGCCTGGTTCGCATGAGGCCATGCGGGCCGCTTCGGCGTTGCTGGAAACGGCGATCCGCTCGGCCGCCGGCAGATGCCGCGACAGCCAACCATGACACTGCGCGAGCGACTGCGCGTGCGAATAGACTTTGGTGACACTCGCCACCGCCGCTTCACGAGTCATGAAATTCTGCCGCACCCGTACGATCACCTCGCCACAGGCCCTAAGCGGAGTCTGCAACATCAGATCAAGCGACCGCCCGATCGCCCCTTCAGTGGAATTCTCAACGGGCACCATCGCAAAATCGGCCGCACCGGATTCCACCGCACGCACCACATCATCGATCGAGGGCAAGGACTGCGCCTCGACCGAACTGCCAAAATGCTGCACCACCGCCATCTCGCTGAAGGTGCCGCGCGGTCCCAGATAAGCAACGCGGGACGTACGCTCCAGACCTCGGCAGGCCGAGATGATTTCCACAAACACCCGGCGGATCGCCTCGGGCGACAAGGGGCCACGCTCGCCCGCTTCAGCCGCGGCGAGCACCTGCGCCTCGCGCTCGGGTCGGTAGACCGGGGCTGCGCCCTTGAGCGCACCGATCGCCTGTGCCGTTGTGGCACGCTCACCCAGGAGCGCCACGATGGCCTGGTCGATCTGATCGATGCGAGTGCGCCGCTGCGCAATGTGCTCATCGACTGCCGCAGTGGCGCCCGTTGGCGGTGTCGTGTTCGCTGGCGGTGTGGTCATGGTAAGCCTCTCAGCCGTGCCGCGATTCAAATTCGCCCAGATAGTCCACCAAGGCCTGGACCCCTGCCATGGGCATGGCATTGTAGATCGACGCGCGCATGCCGCCGACCGAACGATGGCCGCGCAATTGCGTGAGACCGCGCTCCTCGGCGCCGCTCAAAAAGAGCTCATCGAGCCCCTCCTTGCGCAGAATAAAGGGCACATTCATGCGCGAGCGATCGGCCACGGCCACTGGATTGCGATACAGGCTGCTGCGATCAATTGCCCCGTAGAGCAAGGCTGCTTTCTTGTCGTTGAGGGCATCCATGGCACCGAGGCCGCCCTGCGCGAGCAACCACTTGAACACCAGTCCGGCAATGTATATGGACCAGGTCGCCGGCGTGTTGCGCATCGAATGCGCCTGGGCATGAATCTGGTAGTCGAGCAGTTCGGGACAACCGGGCCCCGCGCCGCCGAGTAACTCATCACGCATGATCACAATGACCAGACCCGCTGGGCCGATGTTCTTCTGCGCTCCGGCATAGATGAGGCCAAAGCGACTGACATCGAGCGGCGCGGCGAGCAGATGGGATGACATGTCGGCCACCAGCGGCACGTTACCGGTCTCTGGGATCCAGTGGTATTCAACGCCGTGCACCGTCTCGTTGGAACAATAGTGCACATAGGCCGCATCGTCATGAAGCTGCCAGTCCGATTGCGCGGGTACGCAGGTGTGATTGTCAGGCGGTGTCGCGGCGGCGATATGTCGCACACCAAAACGTGCCGCCTCGCGCGCCGCCTTGGCTGACCATTCGCCAGTGATCACGTAGTCAGGCGGGCCGCCGCGAGCCATCAGATTGAGCGGCACCATCGAGAACTGCAAGGTGGCCCCGCCTTGCAGGAAGAGCACTTTGTAGCCCGACGGAATCGCCAGCAGCGTGCGCAGGTCGGCTTCCGCTTCGGTAATGATCTGGCCAAACTCGCGCCCGCGATGGCTCATCTCCATCACCGATACGCCGGCACCTTCCCAATCGAGCATTTCGGCTTGCGCCTGCGCAAGGACCGGCTCGGGCAGTATCGCCGGCCCAGCGCTGAAATTATGAACCCGACGCATCGGTGTCCGGACCGCCCTCGGCATCCGGTTCCCCATCGGCACCGGGCACTGAACCAGCCGCACCGGCATCAGACTCGACTGTGTCACCGCTCATGTCGCCGGGCGCAGACTGCCCAAGTGAGACCAGCGCGCCGGCCGGATCGTCGGCCTCAACCACGCGCTCGATGCCGGCAAGAAGTGATCCCGGGTCGAGATTGATCAGGGTCACGCCCTGCGTCGCGCGACCCAGCACGCGGATTTGATCGACCCGTGTGCGGATCAGCACCCCGGCGGTGGAGATCAGCATCAGCTCATCGGTCGGTTCAACCAGAACAGCCCCGATCACCGGACCATTGCGCTCGCTTTGCTGAATGGCAATCACGCCATTGGTACCACGGCCGCGACGCGGGTATTCCGACATCGCGGTGCGCTTGCCGTAACCGTTGGCGGTCGCGGTGAGGACGGTGCGACGCTCATCGTCGGCCACCAGCATCGAGATCACCCGCTGCGAATCAAACAGGCGCATGCCACGCACGCCGCGGGCGTTGCGGCCCATCGGACGCACGTCGGTTTCCTCAAAGCGCACCGCCTTGCCCACATCCGAGAACAGCATGACGTCGTAGCGGCCGTCGGTGATCGCAGCGCCTATCAGATAGTCGCCATCGTCCAGATCGACCGCGATGATGCCGCGCTCGCGCGGACGCGAAAAATCAATCAGCGGCGTCTTTTTCACCGTGCCGCGCGCGGTGGCCATGAACACAAACTGGGTTTCATCGAACTGCTTGACCGGCAGCACCACACTGATGCGTTCGCCCTCGGCAAGCGCCAGCACATTGACGATGGGCTTGCCGCGGCTTTGCCGGTTGCCTTGCGGCACCTGGTAGGCCTTCAGCCAATAGACCCGGCCGTAATTGGAGAAGCACAGAATGTAATCGTGCGTATGGGCGACGAACAGACGCTCGATGAAATCATCATCCTTGGTGTCCATCGCCTGCTTGCCGCGGCCGCCACGGTTCTGCGCGCTGTAATCAGCCAGCGGCTGCGCCTTGATGTAGCCGGCATGCGAGAAGGTGATGACCACATCCTCGGGCGTGATCAGATCCTCGAGATCGAGATCCTCAGCGTGGGTGACGATCTCGCTCTTGCGCTCATCGCCATATTGCTCGCGGATCGCGCTGAGCTCTTCGCGGATGATCGTGGTGATGCGTTCGGGTCGCGCCAGAATATCCAGGTAATCGGCAATCTGCGCCAGCAGCTCGGCGTATTCCTCGACGATACGGCTCTGATCCAGACCCGTGAGCCGCTGCAGTTGCATCTCCAAGATGGCTTGCGCCTGAGTCTCGGAGAGCCGGTAACCACCGGCACGCATACCGAAATCGCGGGTATCGCTTTCATCGCGGGTGGCCCCGGGCGGGGTGCGCGCGAGCATGGCCTCAACGGTATCGGAGGGCCAGACGCGGCCAAGCAAGCCTTCCTTCGCTTCGGGCCGGGTGCGCGAGGCCTTGATGAGCGCAATCATCTCATCGACGTTGGACAGCGCAACGGCCAGTCCTTCCTGAATATGGGCACGTTCGCGTGCCTTGCGCAGATCGAAGATCACCCGCCGCGTGACCACTTCGCGCCGGTGCGAGACAAACTCCCACAGCATCTGCTTCAAGTTGAGCAGGCGCGGCTGGCCATCGACCAGCGCCACCATGTTGATGCCGAAACTGTCCTGCAGTTGCGTCTGCTTATAGAGATTGTTGAGCACCACTTCGGGCTGCTCGCCGCGCTTCAACTCGATCACCACGCGCATGCCGGATTTGTCCGACTCATCCTGCATGTCGGCGATGCCTTCGAGCTTCTTGTCATGCACCAGATCGGCAATGCGCTGCAGCAGCGACTTCTTGTTCACCTGGTAAGGCAGTTCATCGACGATGATCGCGGTGCGCCCCGAGGATTTGATCTCCTCGACATGGGTACGCGCACGGATCACCACCCGGCCGCGTCCGGTACGATAGCCCTCGTGCACACCGGTGAGGCCGTAGATGATGCCGCGGGTCGGAAAGTCGGGGGCCTGAACGATGGCAATCAGGTCATCGATGGTGAGCGCGGGCTGATCGAGCAGCGCAATACAGGCATCGATCGTCTCGCGCAGATTGTGCGGCGGGATATTGGTGGCCATACCGACCGCAATGCCCGAGGAGCCGTTTACCAGCAGATTGGGCAGACGTGCCGGCAGAACGGTAGGCTCCTGCTCCTTGCCGTCGTAATTGGGTGCGAAATCGACTGTCTCCTTGTCGATGTCGGCCAGCAGTTCGCCCGCGAGTCGTTCCAGGCGGCACTCGGTGTAACGATAGGCGGCGGCGGCATCGCCATCGACCGAACCAAAATTGCCCTGACCATCGATCAGGGTGTAGCGCATGGAGAAATCCTGCGCCATGCGCACCAGCGCTTCGTAGGTGGCCGAATCGCCGTGCGGGTGATACTTGCCCAGCACATCGCCCACCACGCGGGCACATTTCACGTAGGCCCGGTTCCACACCGTGTTGGCCTCGTGCATGGCGAACAGCACCCGTCGGTGCACGGGCTTCAGGCCGTCGCGCACATCGGGCAGGGCTCGTCCAACGATCACGCTCATCGCATAATCGAGATACGAGCGACGCATCTCGTCTTCGAGACTGATCGGGAGAGTTTCTTTGGCGAACGGATCCATGCTCAGAAAGTCTGTTCGCGTCGGCGCCACGGGAAATGCTGCCCGGTGGCTAGCGCGATTGTTGTCGCGACTGCCAGCGGCAGGCGCATCGAGTTCACAAGACGGAAAACATGCGAGTTTAGCATCCCAAGGGGGGGTTCAGGGGCACCGGCGACACCTCGGCGTGTGCCTCGGTCGCCTCTATCACCACGGTGGCGGGCTAAAACGGCCGCAAGCGTAGAATTTGCGCGCCGTCCTGGATCGCGTTGCGCCGCAGGTTAGTCCGTCTGGTCTTGTCGGCGTGCATCTTTCCCCCTGGACTTTGCCAGTATCACCTGCCGCCTGCCACCTGCCACCTGCCACCTGCCACCTGCCACTCGCCACTTTCCCCTGTCCACCCAACCGACATGCGCCTCCCTGCCGATACTCTGATCAATGCCCGCTGGGTCATCCCGGTGGAACCGCAGGGGATCGCGCTTGAGCATCACAGTGTGGTTGTGGTGGCAGGCCGTATCGTTGCGCTGCTGCCGACCGCACAGGCCCTCGCGCAATACGATGCGGCCGAATCGGTCGATCTACCCACGCACGCCCTTATTCCAGGCCTGGTGAATGCCCATAGCCACGCGGCCATGAGTCTGTTGCGTGGTTACGCCGACGAACTGCCACTGTCACGCTGGCTGCGCGAGCGCATCTGGCCGGCCGAAGCGCGCCTCATGTCAGACGAATTCGTCCATGACGGCACCTTGATTGCCGCGACCGAGATGCTGCGTGGCGGCGTGACCTGCGTAAACGACATGTATTTCTACCCGGAGGCGGCGGCGCGCGCCTATCTGTCGGTTGGCCTGCGCGCATCGATCGGTCTGGTCGTGATCGATTTTCCGACGCGATATGCAAGTAGCGCCGATGACTATCTCGATAAAGGCCTGGCCGCCCGTGATCGATTACGCGATGAGCCCACGCTCGGATTTTGCCTCGCCCCGCACGCCCCCTATACCGTGTCTGATGCGAGCCTTATCCGCGTTGCCGCGCTGGCCGAGGAACTCGACCTGCCGATTCACACCCATGTGCATGAAACGCGCAACGAAATCGCCGAGCACGAAGTCGCCCATGGCTCTCGCCCGTATGAGCGCTTGCGTGCCCTCGGCCTGTCCTCATCGCGATTGATCGCAGTGCACTCGGTGCACCTGCAGGCGCACGAGATCGCACAGATGGCCAACGATGGCGTGTCGGTGGTGCACTGCCCAAGTTCCAACCTCAAGCTGGCGAGCGGCATTGCTCCAGTCAACTCTCTGATCGCGGCCGGAGTCAATCTCGCCCTGGGCACCGATGGGGCAGCCAGTAACAATCGGCTCGATCTGATGGGTGAAATGCGCCTCGCCTCGTTGCTCGCCAAGGGTGTCGCGGAGGACCCGCAAGCCCTCTCGGCGCACCAGAGTCTGCGTGCCGCCACCTTGGGCGGTGCGCGGGCAATCGGTCAGGATGCAGCCATTGGATCGATCACACCCGGAAAGTGGGCTGATCTGACGTCGATCAATCTGGGTGCGTGGGATATGCAGCCCTGTCACGATCCGGTCGCGCAGATCGTGTATGTTGCGGGCCGAGATCAGGTCGATGATGTCTGGGTAGCAGGTGTGCGGCGGCTGGCTCGTGGCGCACTTACAACAGATCGACTAACAAGTCTCGACAACCTGGTTTGCATCTGGGGCAATAGGCTTGTATCATCAACGAGTGTTTAGTAGTCCCGGTTTGGTCGAATTGATCGGTGGGAGACAGGAGCCATCTGTGCTAGGGCAGGCAGAATCAGGTTTACGCGTCTACCCTGTGAAGTGACCGAGCTCATTTTATAAGCCCACGGGCTCACGGTCGGCCACGCAAAGACTGCGTTACTAGGAGAGGAAACGGTATGATTAAGACGTCTGGAAAACAAAAAGCGCTGCTCATTGCTTCTGTATTCGCGCTGAGCGCCTGCGCCACCGGCGGTAATGTGGCCTCGACCCGCGGCTACGCGTCCGATGCGCGCGATGCGGTGGTCAAGAGTGGTTTTGGTCAGTGCTGGCGCTCGCAGTTCTGGTCGCCTGCCGCTGCCGAAGCTGAGTGCGATCCAGATCTGGTGAAGAAGCCTGCGATGGCTGCCGCCCCGGCGCCTGCGCCCGCACCTGCGCCTGTTGCTGCTGCGCCCGCACCGGCACCGGCACCGGCTCCCGCGCCTGCCCCCAAAGCAGCCCCGGTGACCGAGAAGATCACTCTGTCCGCCGACGTGCTGTTTGACTTCGACAAGTCCGATGTCAAGCCAGCTGGTCAGGCCAAGCTCGATGAGCTGGTTGGCAAGCTGAAGGCTGTGAGCCTGGAAGTGATCATTGCGATCGGTCATACCGATGCCATCGGCAGCGATGCCTACAACCAGCGTCTGTCGGTGCGTCGTGCCGAGTCGGTCAAGGCCTATCTCGTGAAGAAGGGCATCGAGCCGAATCGCATCTACACCGAAGGCAAGGGCAAGAAGCAGCCTGTGGCGGATAACAAGACCGACGCCGGTCGCGCCAAGAACCGCCGCGTGGAACTGGAAGTCGTAGGCACGAAGAAAGCGATGTAACTGATCGCATCGATCGGCCCGCAAAGAGCCCCGCTTCGGCGGGGCTCTTGCTTTGTGGATACCCTTTCGACCATCCAGATGCGGCGATGTGCAGGAAAATGCACGAGTACACTGCTGCACCGTGAACTCTGCAGTACCAAGAGGATAAGCAACGCGTGAATGTCGATCCGCAGGAGTTGGCCAAATTCAGCGATCTGGCGCATCGCTGGTGGGATCGCACCAGCGAGTTCAAGCCGCTGCACGAAATCAACCCATTGCGATTGGACTGGATCGACGGGCTTGCACCACTCGCAGGCACCCGGGTGCTCGATGTGGGCTGCGGTGGCGGCATTCTGGCCGAATCGATGGCGGCGCGTGGCGCGCAGGTGAAGGGTATCGATCTGGCTGACAAGGCGCTGATGGTGGCTGAACTGCATCGTCAGGAAAGCGGCGTCGCGGGGCTCGACTATGAATCGATTGCTGCCGAGGCACTGGCCGAGCGCGAGCCCGGATGCTACGAGCGGGTCACGTGTATGGAGATGCTCGAGCACGTGCCCGATCCGGGCAGTGTTGTACGTGCCTGTGCAACGCTCGCAGCGAGCGGGGCGCACGTGTTTTTTTCTACCATCAGCCGCACGCCCAAGGCCTATCTATACGCCATCCTGGGCGCGGAATATGTGTTGAAGCTGCTGCCCCGCGGCACGCATGACTATGAGCGCTTCATCACGCCAGCCGAATTGAGCGAGTTATGCCGCGCCGCCGGGCTCGAAGTGCAGCATTTGATGGGCATGCAATACAACCCGTTCACTGAGCGCTACCGGCTGGGCGGCACAACCGATGTCAACTACCTTTTGCATGCGGTGAAAGCGTGATTATTCCGGGACGCACCGCCGTTCTGTTCGATCTGGATGGCACGCTGGTCGACAGTGCGCCGGATCTGTGTGGTGCGTTGAACGCACTGCTTGCAGAACATGGCCGAGCGCCGATTTCACTGGATCAGGCGCGACCACATACTTCCAGTGGCGCGCGTGGAATGATCGCGGCCGGGTTTGGTTATGCTGGCGAGCACCCCGACTATCCGGCTCTGAAAGATCGCTTTCTGGATTTGTACCAGGAGCGGCTGGCGCAGGATTCACAGCTTTTTGACGGTGTGACCGAGTTGCTCGACCAGCTCGATGCAGCGGGTATTCCCTGGGGCATCGTGACCAACAAGGCGATGCGCTTCACTGCCCCTCTGGTCGCGGCGCTCGGCCTCGCTGCGCGTTCGCAAGCGGTTGTGAGCGGCGACACCACGGCGCATGCCAAGCCCCACCCTGCCCCGTTGCTCGAAGGCGCGCGCCTGTTGGCGTGGCCAGCCAGTGACTGCGTATATGTGGGCGATGATCTGCGCGATGTACAGGCGGCGCAAGCTGCGGGTATGCGCTCAGTGGTGGCGCTGTATGGGTATTTGGGCACCGGCACACCACCTGAGGACTGGGGCGGCGATGTCAGTGTTGCGCATCCGCTCCAGATTGGGGCATTGATCACCGAAAGGCCTTGAAGTTTCGGCGGTGTGGCCGCATTATCAAGCGGTCGGTGCTTCATGACCAACATCGGGGGCGACATGGCTTCGACGTAGGTGTTGAGGTGGTTTAGTGCATACCGAGGCGCAGTGTCCTCGTAAATATCGCTGCAACTTTACAAACGCCAACGACGAGCGTTTTGCTCTCGCAGCCTAAGGGCTAGCGAGCTCCACACCGGTTCGCTCATGGGCCGGGGTGTCGCAAGACACCAGTGGAGTCCTCTACATGGGATCGCGCCGGCCAGGGCCACTTTGGCCGACGCTAAAACCAAGGTGGCTCGCTCGGGTACAGGCCTGTCGATCGGCTGAGTACTTGGTTAAACCAGAATTGACCGACTAAGTATGTAGATCTGGCTGCTGATTGCTTGCGGACGCGGGTTCGATTCCCGCCGCCTCCACCAATTGAAAATACCAACCAATTCTCCGGTTGGTATTTTTTTGCCTATCGCCGCGTGTTCACGGGCGTCAGCGCGTGTCCCTGCGGACTTCGAAATTACGTCTCGACCGCGGTTCCGGGGCCGTTCCGCTCTCTCCGAGCCGTTATTCTCTCCGCCTTGCCCCGGTCACCGGGCTCGAAGTCCGCAAGCGCCGCAGCCCACCCCAATACCAATCAATGAGTTACGCGCGGACTAATCGAATGGTTTCGTCGCAGCATTGGCACCCGGCAGCACTCCAGCCATTTTTCAAGTTCCAGGAGTGGCCGCCTATATCTGACGCCGATCTCAAGCGTTGGCGATATCGAGTGATGCAGCGAACTCCTCCGGATGAATAATCGTTGCCCCCATCGCGCTCGCTTGACGAGCGAGGTCGGCGTCTTTGGTCACCAGGCAAAAAGAGGTCGACTGACTCGATTGGATCGAATGTGATAGATGTTTAAGGATCGCCTCGTCGGCACGATGTTCCCCCGTCCCACCGGAATAAATGACGCGCACCTGTTCCGAAAGAGACTGTACCCTGGGGTCGCTACCGTCAAAGTAAAGTGCCACCTCCGATCCCGGCTTATTAAAAATGCGGGTCAGGCAGTTAGCGAATTCGATTCGCGCCTTTGACCCAGGATGGTTATCCACAAAATGTCGGCCAAAGATGTTCTTGAGTGTGTAGAGAACATTGTGGCCATCGATGAATAATGTAAAGGGTTCCCCATGTGCAATGGCATGGCGGAGAAAGAATCGCTTCTGCGGATGCGCAGACTCGTCTTTGCCAAAAATCTCAAGCTTGTCGTAAAGAAGACCCGCTTTATCATCCGTTGCGTGATAAAGCCGGCTGAGTTCCTCCGGCTTTAACAGTTCGTACGAAGCAGCCTGATGAATAAATTGACGCACGTCAGATAAATCATCGAGCGACTGTGCTTCATTAATTCGTGCTAGCAACCCTGTAGCAGTCGGGGTTACCAGTTCGTCGGGCTGCCCGAGGCGACCGACAAGGTCGCAGATCTCGCGCTCAAGCTCGGTAGCGATTGAAGGCAATTCCGGGGTCAGATTTAACGCCTCGGTTTGCGCGCGTCGCACGTCAGCAAGTACCTGCCGCCGCTGCTCTATCATTTTGGTCAGCTCTACGCGGTTTCCATAGTAACGATCGAGTGAGCGCTGTTTTTCCAGTATTGCGGTTGCTCTCACTAGGAGATCGGTCCGCTGCGCCTGTACTAGCGCGTCTTCCACATTACGGACAGGTTCAAGCCAGTGCCGAAGCCTATCGGCCAGGGTCTTGCTGACACCCTCATCGATGCGATCCTGCAAAGTAGCTTGGAGGGCCATGAGTCTTTTCTGGATGTCGGCAACTATCGCATCTCGAGACTTGGTTTCATTTTGGGCAGTGATCAAATCGGCTCGGTGTCGATTTATCTCCTGTTGCTTTTGTTCGACCTTGTCCTGAAGTTCCTTCTGATCGCGGGCGTAGCGTTGGTTCAGACGCGCCAGATCCGCCTTGGAGGTCTCAAGTGCCCTCTCAAGTTTGACCTTCTCAGCTCGGCCGGGTTCTTCCCCGTCCGCACGAAGCGCAGGCAGCGCCGCATTCTCAAGTAGGCCCTTCATTTTTGATAGGAAAGGGGCGAAGCTGGATCCGATATCCGCCGCCGCTTTTTCACGCCGGACATCATCTGAGACGAGCCCGTCCCAATCGGCAATGAAGTCGTGCGCGAGCTTTCGAACCACCTCACGATCATCCAGAAGCGAGGCCGCAAGAAAATCTGCCTCGCCAAAATATATCGCCAAGTCTAAGAAACTCCCCTCCAATGCAGCTTCCGACAGTACAGCAACGATACCCTTAAGGAGCCCGTCGCCCTGAAGTTGCAGAAGAGTTCGTGTTACTGGGTCGAATTGGCGGCTGGTTTTCAGCGAAGACTTGATGTGCTTCTGGGCAACAGGCACGTTTTTCGGGATTACTCGATGTCCCTGAAAGATTCGCGAGTTTCCCTGCGCCAGTATCAGTTGGGGATCCAGTTTGTCCACCAATCTGCAAAACGCATCGACGATAGCGTCTGGAACCGGCTGGTCATCGATTTCCATGGGTGAATAATCAATCCGTATTTTCGGTCGACGGCATCATTCCTCGTACTATCTGTCGATTACCGCGCACTACGTGCTCACACCTTCGCACCTGGATCGGCAACTGGTGTCTCGACAGCTAAGCCGACCTCAATAGGGTCATGCAGTTCGGAAGAATTCTCTGGCATTGCAACATCGTTACCGTCAGCGTCAAAATCGACCGTCGGCACAGCAATAATCTTCCGAAGCGCGCCGATCGAAACTAACCCTAAGGTTTCCTCAGCCAAAGCCCTGTCAACGACTGGAAACTTGTCGCCATCAACACCCATAGCAATTTGATGAACAAGTTGAGGTTTCAGTTTCAAACCTATCAGGTAAGCACAGATGGCGGCGGCAAGGCCACCGTCCAAGTCTTGCAATCGTAGGATGGCGGCCACCAAGTGGCGTGGTTGTGGCGGAGGACCGAATTGAATTGCTACCGAGAAGCGAAGGTAGATGCCGACCGAAATCGGTGTTAAAAGTTTATCGAACGCCCCTGGCGCCTCTTGCGCGAGAGCTTCGAACTCGTGGTGAAGACCTGATGTTAAATAATCAGCATCCCCATATTGCCGCTCCCGATAGCGCTTTAATCTGGTGACCAATTTTGCCTGAAGATCAGACCCATCTACAGGAATCGTACGATCGCTAAAAAGACTCGCCCACACGGTGGCACAAGAAATGGCATGAGCGCATGTTCCCTCTTCTGATCTCGCTTCATCGTGTTTCAGAATCTTCTTCGCACTATCGAGAAACATCCCAATCAGGTCACCCTCAAGGACAGAAGTACCTATTTCCGATGCAGTGCGCCGGTTGAGCGCCTTGGAAACGTCGGGCATCCACTCGCCCAAGCCAAGAACGCCTACGAATTTCTCCGCAGAACGCCGAGTCAAGGCCTGTGTTTGATGACTAACCCAGTCGCGCCACAGTCGCTCGAATTTCGGAGCATCAAGCAAAATTGCCCCAGCTACGGCCTTTTCTTGAAGACCCTCGACCTCAGCGGTCGTTATCGGGAAAAAGCACTTCACGGCTTCAAGACATAAAGACTGCAGGCTGTCACTCAGCCCTACTTCGCTCGAGGGGCCTGCCATTCGCCATTCTGGTAGAAGTTCAGTAATAACGAAAGCGTGCGCATCGGCCAAATTAAACTGCGGAGCCAGGGCAAACAACTTTTGTGCATCGACAGAAGTGGACTGGCCTTCTGGAATTTCACATATGCGGGCAGCCAGCATACGAATGCTTCCCTGAGCGCAGAGGATTTGCCATTCCCACCTGGTGAGCGTTACGTATTCCATATTCCTATTAGCCAATTTTCTCGAAGACGAAATGCTCTTTGGGCATCTCTTTCAAGAATGGGTGCGGCACCCCGTGATATGACAAAAACAGGTCACGCCGGCTTCGCGTCAGTCCGACAAAGAAATACTTTCGCTGCCATTCATCGGAGGAAAGTTTGAGGGGCTTTCCGTCTTCAAAGGAGATGTCGCTGTTAAGACCGGGAAGGAACACTGAATTGAAATCCAAACCCTTTGCGCTCTTGTAAGTCATCAGATAGCAAAGGCTCTTGGTATCGCTTTCTGGCAAATCTCCGTTATCACTACCCAGGAACCGAAGTGGAATGCGGTTCTTCTGGAAATGATCGTTAAATGCAGAATAGTCAGTAATTCGACCTCTCTGCTCGCGCGGCGGTGGGTTAGGCTTGCCTTCGAATTTTGCGACTGCGCAAGAAAAATCGTAAATCCCTGCATGCGTCGGGAAAAGAACCGCTGATGGTCTTCCGACCGTGCTGACGATCTTGGCCTTGCTCCAGACCCAGGCGACCTCTTTAGCTTGGGTGGTAGCTGCAATCAGGTGAACGTCCACATCATCGACGACTGAAACGAGCGCCCCTCGCATAACTTGTGCCCAAGGGTAGATTGTCGATGCGATTTCGTAAGTTTTTTCCGATAGCCTATAGATATGCTTCAGCTTCTTACTCTTCGTTCCAAGCACCTTTGGCAGTTCATTCTGTTGGACACGTTGGTGATAAAGAGACTGAGCCGGATCGCCTGCCCAGATGGTGTGTTTTGAAAGCTTCTGAATTTTCCCAATTTTCTCTTCGGTAATGTCCTGCACTTCATCAATGAAAGCCCAGTCATATTTCTCAGGTTGGCTGACAAATGAATCGACTGTGAAAATGTCTATGTTTTCGTTTTCTAGCCCTGACGCGACCAAGTCTTTCAGCGCATGCGTATACGTGACAAAGCAAATTGAGGCCTGCTTGTTTTTTGCTCGGAGTTTTTTTACGGCATGGGTAAGCACAATGGTCTTTCCGGTTCCTGCATAACCCTCTACCCAATGGGGACCGGGTCCCATAAGGATTTCCTTCAGAATTTCTTCTTGTACAGTATCGAGTTCGTCGAGCGAGACCATCCAGTGCACGTTAAACCTCCGAGCTTTCCACGGGCCTTGGCCGCGTTCGATGAAATTCGGCGACGAACTATGCGTCAGCAATTAGTTCGTTACCCCCCCCTTACACCGGACCGCTTACGCGAACCGGTTGCAACGTCAGTTTGACGCTTGATCCATCGATCGATCTCAGCCTTCGAGAAGCGCCACGCACCACCCACCTTAAATGCTGGGATATTTCGTGCCCCAGCGAGACGGTAAATCGTCCTCTGCGCGACCTTTAGATACTTCGCGACTTCAGAAATCGTAAGAATCTCTGGTTCAGCGGTTGCCATTGGCGGCCCGTTTCCGAATCTGTCAAAATTGGGCAAGATTGGCCAACATCATAATCCTTACTCGCTGAAGGCTCAACGTGCTGGAACATGGCGCCCTGGATCTGGAGGAAGTAGGGAAGCTGATCGCTACCG
>CAIXPL010000005.1 GCA_903921325.1 uncultured Pseudomonadota bacterium | reverse complement strand
CCGCAAACCCAGGGCCTGGGTAAACAACGACTCGATTCCGATGCTCATGGGCGTGGCCACCATTGCTGTGTCAGGCCCTCCAGTAGACACGACCTACCCCCCGAGGCTCAAGTAAGATTCCACACTAAACGTCGAGGGACCATGAAATCGGCTTTCGGCCTGACGTGATCGAACGCCAGCTAGCCCACGCCGAGCGCAACAAGGTAAGGGCCAGCTACAACCAAGCCGAATATCTGGGAGAGCGGCGGGCCATGATGCAGCAATGGGCAGACATGACCGACGAAATGGCAAAGGATGACGACAAGGTGACGCCGATCAAGAAAGCGGCGGCATAAAGGTTTGCCGAGCCTAGCCCGACGGGGCGAAAACCGGGGCACCCTTACCCGGCTGGCTTGGCACCCAATCAAGGGCGGCGCGGAAGGGCGCGATGATGGATTTTCCGGCATATGTCCCGGCGGCAGTCCGGGAGTACATAAAAACACGGATCGAGGGCGATCCTTGGGAGCCTATGGGGTGGCAAGAAACCCTGGCAAGTGCCGAGCGCCAGCTAGCAAAAATCGAAGGCGAGATAAACGCTAAGACCCAGCGCGGCGAACACGAATATCTGCCAAGCCTGAGAATAGAAAGGGACAAAGCCTTGGCCCATAGGGATACGCTGGCGCTCGACGTGGATTGCTTGCGACGACTGGCGGACGATGCGCGGATGCGCGAAGCCTTTACGCTACTGACCAGCGAATTTACCGACGATAAGCAATGGCAAGGCTTCATTTATGCCGCATGGGCGGCGCGGATGGATTTTGAGAAATACCGCGAACGATTGAAGCGAGCGGCGGAACTGAAAGGTCAGATAGCTGATGCGGCGGAACAATTAGCGACGTTGATTCGCCAGTTTTCCGAAACCGGCATGAATGGACCGGGCGAGTTTTATTCGATCCCTGAACTACTCGACCAAACCGATAATCATGAATTGCAGGATCACAATCTAACCATGTGGCGTTCAATGCGTCCGCATGTCCTAGGTGAAGTCCCGAGTTTGGGGGACCCAGAAACGTATCTATCGGAGATAGTGGTAACGGACCAAGAGGACACAATAATTGTTAACAAACTTGATGATTTAAGCAAAGAGCCGACCAATCCGAGTGCTACCCCTGCGTTGCCATTGTCTATTACCCGTGTCCTAGTGGAAGGAAAGGTGAACATTGATCCCAAGGAAGAATTGCGGAACATGGTGCGCTACGCTTGGAAGGTCGCACCGGATTTTCCTGCATTGCTGGATACGGTTGCGAAAGCTGGGCGGGCTTTCAAGCCGAGCGAATCCGGGATGATTGGCGCGGCGATTAAGTCCCGGCAGTCAAGCCTGAAAACCCAATACGTGCGGGCCTTCGGGAACCTTCTGACCGATGTTCATAGATTCGAACTGACAATGCGAACCATGCAGGCAATGGCGTGCGTGGCGAACGTGGTTATCAATCTGCCTGACGTTGACGTGACCTATGACGACGTGAGGAAAGCCCTTGCCAAGGGAAGCGGCGAGCGGCGGAAAACTCAAGCAAAAAAAAGCGGGCGAGTTTTCCAGAAAGGCGGAAAACTCAAGTAAAAAAAATCTGCTGAGTTTCTTCGATTTTCGTTAGCGGAAAAGGTCGAATGGCACCGTCTTAACTTGGATAAGGACGGATGCACATGAAATATCAACTTCCCGAAACCGGCTTTCTTAGATTGCCGCAAATCATCGGCGACCCAAAAGCGGAACCGCCAATTCCCCCAATCATTCCGATCAAGAAAACTTGCTGGTGGGATGGCGTGAAGTCCGGGCGCTTCCCCAAGCCGGTAAAACTTGGGCCGCGCATTACCGCGTGGCGAGTCGAGGATATTCGTGCCCTGATCGCATCGGCATAAGGGGGGCGGGTGTGACTACAAAAACAAAGGGCCGGAGCGGTGGCGACCGTCCGACCCCAAATATTACTGATAACCGCAATCCTACCGGAATCGACCAGCTTGCGGGATGGTTCAGTCTCGCCAAATCGAGCCGCATTACCCGCCAGCAAAAGCGCGGATGGCAAAGGGGGCGTCGATGATGACCGACACTGACCGCATCCGTGAAGCCCTGCAATTCATCCAAACCAGCGGGCATGAAGAACGGTTTCGTATCGGCTGCATGGTGAAGTCCGAATTGGGCGACACCGGCCGCGACCTGTGGGACGAATGGCGGGACGGACGTGGCGACGACGAGGCTGCATCCGTCTGGAAGAGTATCAGCGAAACCGGGCCGCTGAAAATCGGCACCCTGTTCCATGAGGCCAAGCAGAACGGCTGGCGGGACGATGGGCTCTACCAGAAACCGACACCGGAAGAGCTTGCCGAGCGGCGGCGCATTGCAGCGGATCGGGCCGCAAAAGAGGAAGCCGAGATAGCCCGCGAACGTGCCGACGCTGCGAAGAAAGCGGCGGCGATCCTGAAGGTCGCGACCGAGGCGAAAGCCGATCATCCTTACCTTTCCCGCAAGCGGGTTTCCCCCGTGGCGACCCTGCGAGAAATTGACGCGGGCGCGGCGGCGGCGATCTTGGGCTATTCCCCGAAGTCGGGCGGCGATGCACTGGCCGGGCGCTTGCTGCTGGTTCCAGTCAAGCAAGGCGACGGCATATCAACGCTGGAACTGATTGACGGCGAAGGGCGCAAGGCGGCACTGGCCGGGCGCGGTAGCAAGGTGGGCGGGTATTGGGCAACCCGACGCCTGCCCGATGGCGACGGCGCGGGCCTGATCTTGCTGATAGGTGAGGGCGTGGCGACGGTGTTATCCGCATCGGCGGCGACCGGGCATCCCGGCATTGCTGCGCTATCGTCGGGCAACCTTCCGACCGTGGCGAAGGCGATGCGCGAACGCTACCGGGCGGCGGCGCTGGTGATTCTGGCCGATCTGGTGAAGGCGACCGGCGAGCCTGACTACCATGCAATCGAGGCCGCAAAAGTCGGCGCTGGCCGGACGGCAATCCCTGACTTCGGCACCTACCGCGATCCCGACATGACGGACATGAACGACCTGTTCATTCTTGGCGGGCCGGAAGCCGTAGCAAGCGCCATAGCGGGCGCAACGGCACCGGCAAGGGGCGGGCATCAACCCGGCACAAAAAACGCGCCAGCGGGCGATTCTGATGGCTGGCCGGAGCCGCATCCGCTGGCCGCGAAGATGGAACCGGAACCCTATCCGCTGGATGCCCTGCCCGACACCATCCGGGCGGCGGTGGAAGAGGTAGCGGGCTTCGTCAAGGCACCGGCGGCGCTGGTGGCATCGTCGGCACTGGCCGCGCTGTCGCTGGCCTGCCAAGCGCACATTGACGCGAAGCGGGCGGAAAAGCTGCATGGGCCTGTCGGTTTGTTCCTGCTGACCATTGCCCATTCCGGGGAGCGGAAATCAACCTGTGACGGTTATTTTACTTTGCCCATTCGCCAGTATCAGGAAGAGCAAGCCGAAGCCATGAAACCGGCGATCACGGAATACCAGGCGGCGATTGCTGCATGGGAAGCCGAGCGCGAAGGGATTCTGTCGGCGGTGAAGGATGCAGGGAAGAAAGGCAAGCCGACCGAGAAGCTGCGGGGCGATCTGGCACAACTGCAACAGGACAAGCCGGAACCCCCGCGAGTGCCGAGGCTGATCCTTGGGGATGAAACCCCGGAAAACCTTGCATGGAGCCTTGCGAAGCACTGGCCTTCGGCGGGCGTGCTATCTAGCGAGGCGGGCGTGGTATTCGGTTCGCATGGCATGGGCAAGGATAGTGCCATGCGAAATCTGGCCCTGCTGAATGTCCTATGGGATGGCGGGACGCATTCGATTGGGCGGCGTACTTCGGAATCGTTCACCGTGCGCGGTGCGAGGCTGACGATGGGCCTGATGGTTCAGGAAACAACCCTGCGAGAGTATTTCAGCAAGTCGGGCGGGCTGGCGCGGGGGACTGGCTTCCTCGCCCGGTTTCTGGTGGCATGGCCTGAATCGACCCAAGGCCATCGACCTTTCACCGACGCCCCCGAGCAGTGGCCGCACCTAACCGAATTCCATCGGCGCATTGCCGCGATTCTGAATCAACCCGCCCCCATTGATGAAAATGGCGCACTGACCCCCGCCATGCTGTCGCTGGCACCGGACGCAAAAGCGGCATGGGTGGCATATCACGATGCGATTGAAAGCGAACTGGCAAGCGGCGGAGAGCTTCACGACGTGCGGGACGTGGCGAGCAAATCCGCCGACAACGCGGCAAGGCTGGCGGCATTGTTCCAGCAATTCGAGCATGGCATGGGCGGCGCTGTCGGGCTGGATAGTTTCGAGCGGGCGAGCCGAATCACGGCATGGCATCTATCCGAAGCCCGGCGATTCTTTGGCGAGCTTGCGCTACCGGCGGAACTGGCGGACGCGGCACGGCTGGATAGCTGGCTGATCGAGCATTGCAGGCAAGCGCGGACGCACATCGTAGGAAAAAATCATGTTCGCCAGCATGGGCCATTGCGGGATGGTGCGCGGCTTGATAACGCTATCCGCGAGCTTGCCGAGCTTGACCGCCTGCGGTTGGAAAAGGACGGAAAGCGACAAACGATTCACCTTAACCCGGCGCTGGTGGGGGTGGCACCATGACCCTATCCGCCCTGATTCGGAAACGTGACACCGGGAACCTTGCTACTGCTATTCCTGCTATTTCTGCTACTCAACCGAAGGGGGAAGCGGCAACAGTAGCAAGAATAGCAACTGTAGCAGTAGCAAACCCCAAGGAAGAGAAAACCGCACCCCCGCCACAAGTCGGCGCTGGCTACACGGTGGCCGCTTCCCGTTGGTGGCTGATTCACTACCCCGACCGCGATCCTGTGGAAGTGGCCTGCTGTCCCGAGGCGACCCATGCCGACATTCTGGAACGGCACCCGGACGCGGTAGCGGCGGAACCCTTTACCCCGACCATCCGGCAACCATCGGCATCCCTAACCGCCAGCGAAGAAACGGCAATCCGGGCATGGCTGGCACTGATCGAGGAAACCGACCCGGCGACCATTGCTGAAGTCATAGGCCAATGCCAGCGGGACGCGGATGCGCGGGACTACTTCACCGGGCGGGCGGCGGCGGAACTGCCGAAGCCTGACCCTTTCCCCGATGACCGGCGCACCTGCGACCAATGCGCGAACCTGATAGCGCGGCGATGCCAAGCGGGGCCGCGGGGCGAGATTGTGGCGAGCCGGAACTATGAGCCGATCCGCGACCTACCCCGGCGGTGCGAAGGCTATGCACCGGGCGCGAGCGATCCAGATAGGCGACATGGCCGGGAACGCTGGCCGGGACTAATCCAGAAAGGGGGCGAATGATGGCGAGCAAGCCGAAGGAACCGGCGGCACCGGGCGCAGAGCAATATCCGCGCAAATCCATTGACTGCCCGCAAGGGCGCGATATGAATGAACAAGGGCGTAACTATGCAACATTGATCATATCGCCAGAGGTGGCGGCGCATCGAATCGTAAACCTGATGCAGCCGAAACATCTTGCCAATGACATTGACGTACCCACACTGGTTGCGACTCTACGCGATCAGGCCGCAGCGGTGCGAGCGGGCGACTTGTCGCAAGCTGAGGCAATGCTGATAAATCAGGCATCGTCGCTGCAAGCATTGTATGTGCGGCTTACCGAGCGGGCAATGGAGCAAACCCATATGCCGAACCTTGAAGGGTTTATGCGGATGGCGCTACGGGCGCAATCGCAATGCCGCGCAACGCTGGAAACACTAGCCGCGATCAAGAATCCGCCGATTGTGTATGCCCGGCAAGCGAACGTAACGACTGGGCCGCAGCAGATCAATAACGGCCTAGCCGCACCGTCGCCCGCGCGAGAAATTAAATCCGAGCAAACCCAACTATCAGGGGGAACACATGAGCTACTACCGGACGCCCGAGCATCGGGCCTTGCAAGCCGAGTTAATCCGGCGCTGGAAGCCGTGGGAGAAATCGACCGGGCCGAAGTCGGCCGAGGGTAAGGCGCGATCCGCAATGCGTGGCTTCAAAGGTGCGGCGCGTGAAACGTTGCGGGAACTGGCGCGGATGCTGCGGGAACAAGCCGAAGCCTTGAAGCAAGTCGGATAGGCGGCGATGGTTCATGCCGAAGCAGATATGGGGGACAATAGCGGCTTTCGTGCATTCGGTTCCAGACCATCGGCGCGGGGGTATCAATGGAAATAGCGGGTATCTGAGCGGGTATTAAAGCGAATTATCTGGGATCATCTCCTTACAGAACAAAAGGATAGCCGCTATATGCTGCTGATGATCGAATGGTTACGACACGTTATGTATCGGCTTCGTGGCTCCGGCGCTTGCGAAGGAACTCGGCCAACCTGTGGCAAGTTTTGGTCCGGTCTTTGCCGGTGGGTTGTCGGGCCTGATCATCGGCAGTCTTTTCATCAGTCCCCTGGCCGACCGCTTCGGGCGCAAGCGGCTTTTGATCGTCGCGATTCTTATCTTCGGTCTGTTCACGCTGGCTCCGACCCTTGATCTCGACTACGGACGCCTGATCATCTACCGCTTCGTGACCGGGTTGGGTCTTGGGAGCGCGATGCCTTGCGCGATTACCCTGACGACTGAATTCGCACCGCGTCGCTATCGGGCCCTGCTGACCAATTCAATGTTTGTCGGATTTCCGTTGGGAGGCGCGATAGCAGGTCTGACCGCCGGGCACTTCCTGGCTGATCAGGACTGGCGGTCGGTTTTCCTGATCGGCAGCATTGTTCCGTTATTGCTCGTTCTGCCGATTGCCTTTTTTTTGCCGGAGTCGGTGACGTTCCTTGCCTCCAGGGGACTGAATCGAGCGGGCATTGCGGCGATCCTTTCGCGACTTGATCGGACAAGGACCTACAACGCTGCGGAGGAATTCACCATGCCCTCTGCGCGGGCAAGAAGTGCGCGCATCGGAACGCTGTTTTCCCCTGACCTTCGGTTGGGAACCGTGTTGCTCTGGGGGGTTTTCTTTTGTACGTTGTTTGCGCTGTTTAGCCTGGCATCCTGGCTGCCGGCCATGCTGCAAGAGGCCGGTGCTGCGCCCGAGCGTGCGGTGCGCGGTCCCGTGCTGATGCTCATTGGAGGGGTTCTGGGAGGGATCACGTTCGGCTTCGCTATTGACCGGTTGGGTGCACCTCGTTTTCTGGCAGGCGCTTACATTCTGGCCGCTGTCTTTACCGCCCTGCTTGGGCACGCGCTGGACGCTTTTCCGATCGCATTGGTACTGATCTTTCTATGCGGCTTTTGCAACGTGGGAGGCCAGCTATCGATCAATGGCTTGGCCGCACGCTTCTACCCTATCGAGGTTCGCTCAACCGGGGTGGGTTGGGCATTGGGACTCGGGCGTTTCGGCGCAATCATTGGCCCCGTGACCGGCGGTTGGATGCTGGCTGCGCATTGGAGTCCGGCACTGGTGTTCGGTGTCATCGGATTTGCATGTCTAGTGTCCGCGGCGTGCATGATCGCGCTGGGTCTTGTCTACGGTAAGACTGGCGCAAGGCAATGAGCTCCTAGGGAGCCATGGATTGCCGCGATACTCAGGCGGACTTTGATGCGAGCGCCATCGTGCGTCTGTGTGGGCCCCCACACTGAGCGCTGCAGAACTTCTGCAGTCCAATGTTTTCCGCCGCACAGACCGCGCAGCGGCGCGAGCAGATGATGAGCGTCGCGAGGTTCGACACGTAAGCAACCTGGACAGTCGCCGTGCGCGCCCATGCGGTGCCGGTTGATTGCGTCGATGGCCTCATAGACCCTATGAAGGCGCGACGCCGATGTTTAATTTTGAGAGCCGTTCCAGAGTCCTGACGCGTTCGTCCATAGGGGTGTTGATCGCCTTTGTGGCGGGCTGTGGCGGTGGCAAGGATCCGATCCTGGGCACAGGCGGTAATCCGGTGTTGGAGCCTGCCGTGCTTGCCGTGTCTCCGGTTGCCAACGCGACCGCCGTGCCTATCAACTCGATCACCCTCACCGCCGCATTCAACAAGGCGATGAATCCCGCTACGCTCACCGCGACGAGCTTCACGCTGGCGTGCCCGGGTTATGTCCCCGCAACCACGCCGGTGGTTACTTACCTGGCGGTTGGCAATCTGGCCACGCTAACGCTTCCGTCGTCCCCCAGCCTCCCGGCGAGCAGTGTGTGTACTGCCACTATCACCACAGCGGCCACGGACGCGAGCGGCAATGCACTGCCCAGCAAGTTCGTATGGACATTTACCACAGGGGTGACGCCAGACACCACCCGCCCGACCGTATTGCTCACGGTCCCTGCCAACCTCGCTACCCTCGTCGGTACCAATGTGCAGATCAGTGCGACGTTCAGTGAAGACATGGCCCCGGCGACGATCGTGTCTGTCGCCACCTATACGCTCACTTGCGCACCGGCTTGCGTCAGGCCCTCACCGACCGGTACGGTGGCATACACCGTGGGCAGCCGAACCGCGGTGTTTGCACAAGCACCGGCGGGGACGCTGTTTGAAGCCGGTAAGACATATACCGCGACGATTACAACCGCAGCCACGGACGTGGCAGGCAATCAACTGGCGGGTAATCAGGCGCCCCCCCCGCCCGCGGCCAGTAACTATATTTGGACGTTTACCACCGGCCCCGGCCCGGCCCCGGCGGGTAATGTTGTGGTCGCTGCCACCAAGCCGGTCGCTGCTGCCATCGGCGTGTGCCCAGGAACTGCGGTCAATGCCACCTTCAGCTTGTCGTCCGGATTGCGCCTGGATCCGGTATCGGTGAACGCGACCACATTCACCGTCACCGGACCTGGGTCCACGCCCGTTACGGCTGCATCGGTAACCCTCGACGCGCCTACCGGCAGTATTGCGACCTTCACGCCACTTGCCGCGCTCACCAATGGGGTGATTTACACGGCCACGATCAAGGGCGGTGCCAGCGGGATGAAAGACCTGGCAGTGCCAGCCAATATGATGCTGGCAGACTTTGTCTGGACGTTCACGGGTGGTCCTGCCACCGGCGCGTGTCTTGCGCCAATAGCGCTTGGCTCGGCCTCCACGTTCGGGAATTTCGGAGGTTTGGCCGGGATGACCAACTCCGGCACCTTGACGATCAATAACGGCAATATCGGAACCACCGCGACCGGCACCTCGTCGATCACCGGATTCCACGATACGGCAGGCGACGTCTACAGCGAGACACCAGCCAATATCGGTGCGGTCAATGGCCGGATCTACACCTGTACCAACTCCACGACTGGCCCGACGGCTGCCGGTGTCAATGCGGCCTCGTGCGCGATTGCAACCCAGGCTCGTCTTGACGCACAAGCCGCCTACCTCGCCTTGGTGGGGTTGCCGGCTGGCGCAAATCCTGGTGGCAATCTTGCCGGACTTACGCTCGCCCCTGGGGTCTATACCGCCCCCGCCGGGTCGCTCCTGATCCAGGGTGGTGCCGACCTCACGCTGGATGCACAAGGCGATGCAAACGCCGTCTGGGTGTTCCAGATGGCCACGACGCTCACCGTGGGTGGTCCGGGCGCGTCTGCCCCGCGCAGCATCATTCTCGCCGGCGGTGCACAGGCTAAAAATGTCTTCTGGCAAGTCGGCACCGCAGCGACGATTAACGCGGCGGGCGGCGGCACCATGGTGGGCACCATCATCACGCAGACGGGCGCGACCTTCTCGACTGCCGGCAACGTAGCCATCGTGACGTTGAACGGCAGAGCGCTGTCGCTCGGTGCCTCAATCACCCTGGTGGACACCGTCATTAACGTGCCAGCTCCGTAAGGCACGCCGTGTCTGATCCAGGAATGCAAACAGCCTCATATTGTTGCCGGAGTAGAAAATGAAATTCCCGAGAGCCGCAGCAGGGGTCGGTCTAGTGGCAGTGCTTACCATCGCCTGCCCACTTGCAGCGGCCGATGACATCGGCTGGTACGGCGGTCTCAACCTGGGCCGGTCGAAGGCCAAAATCGATGACGCCAAAATCAACGACAATTTGCTGGGGGCGGGGTTTGCGTCAAGCTCGATCAACGACAACGACCGTGACACTGGTGGCAAGCTCTACGGCGGTTACCAATTCAACAAACATTTTGCCCTTGAAGGTGGCTATTTCAACCTGGGCAAGTTTGCTTATTCGGCAACCACGGTTCCAGCAGGGACGCTGAACGGCGATATCAAACTGCAGGGCGTGAATCTGGACGCGGTTGGCCTATTGCCCGTCACGGATAAATTCTCCGCCATTGGTCGGCTCGGTGTGACCTATGCGCAAGCCAGGGACGACTTCACGGGCACCGGTTCGGTCGGTGTGCTCAATGCCCATCCGAGCAAGCGTGACACCAACTATAAGTTCGGCTTCGGACTGCAGTACGCCTTCACTGATGCATTTGCCATGCGTATCGAGGCGGAGCGCTATCGCATCAATGATGCGGTTGGCAACAAAGGCGACATTGATTTGATTTCGCTCGGTCTCCTCTATCGCTTTGGCGGGAAGACGCCGGCCGCCGCGCCGCGTGCTACCGTCGCTGAACCGGTGGCGGTTGCGGTGGCTCCGACCCCCGAGCGACCGGTGATCGCACCGCCTGCCCTTCAACCGGCGACCATACCTGTCGTGGTGCCGGCACCGTATGTGGCACAGAAGGTGACTTTTTCAGTCGATTCCCTGTTTGATTTTGACAAGTCGGCGCTCAAGCCTGCGGGCAAGGTGCAACTCGATCAGTTCGCCGCCGACTTGAAAGGTGCGAGCTTTGATTTCATTACAGTCACTGGACATACCGACCGCATTGGTCCGCACGAGTACAACATGAAACTATCGACGCGTCGCGCCGAGGTGGTAAGGGACTATCTTGTGGGCTCGGCGGGAATCCCCACTGACAAAATTGCCATCCGCGGCAGTGACGGCTCCGATCCGGTGACCAAGCCCGGTGAGTGCGTAGGCGAACAACCAACCAAAGCGTTGATTGCCTGCCTGCAACCGGATCGCCGCGTCGATGTCGAGGTATCCGCCACGAGGTAGCGTGCGCTGCGATTGCCCGGTGATCGCTGGCGCTGTGACGTCGTCTTGAATTCCTTGCCGCGCGGGTTAGCCCTGATACGTTTGCGCGGGTCGGTGGCATCCAGAACGGTGAGTCGATCACTGAACCTATGGCCGACATAGACGTGCTGCTGATTGACCATGACCTGGACATCGTCATCTCGGCAGGGTGTGTTCGAAAGTGCCAATTTGCCCGTGCAATCCGAACTGCTCGCACGATTGAGGAAATTTAGGGCTCGTCTACCGGTGATTGAGTGACCTTGCCGGTGAACGGAAGGCGGTAACGCTGGCAGAGCGCCTGTACCGTTGTTGGTAAGCGTTCCCTTTTCTACCCGCGTAACCAGATAAAGCTAGAATGCAGCGCAGATAGCTTTCATGCGGGGAGACACGGAGAATGGCCGATCAGCAGGCGCTTGCAACGGGTCGTCATCTGATCGGGGTGGATATCGGTGGAACATTCACCGATCTGGTCACCTTTGAGCCGGCCTCCGGACGCATCGCCTACGCCAAGGCACGCAGCACGCCACGCGAATTGAGTGCTGGCATCGCTGACTGTGTTGCCAAATCCGGTCTTGCACTGACCGATGTCGACACGCTGTTCCATGGCTCGACGGTGGTCATCAACGCGCTCATCGAACGCTCCGGTGCCAAAACGGCTCTGGTGACCACGCGCGGGTTTCGCGATGTGCTGGAAATTGGCCGCAGCAATCGGCCTGAGAACTACAACCTGTTCTATCGCAGCCCGCCGCCGTTTGTGCCTCGGCATTTGCGTTTCGAGGTGACCGAGCGCGTCGCAGCGGACGGCTCGGTCGTGACGCCGCTCGATGCCGCCGATATCGCGTCACTCGTCGAGGCAGTGCGCCGCGAGGGCATCGAGGCCATTGCCATCTGCTTCCTGCACGCCTATGCCAATGCTGAGCATGAACAGGCGGCAGCACGCCTGCTCGCCACAGCGCTCCCCGATCTATACATCTGCACCTCCAATGAGACCGCCTGCGAATGGCGCGAATTCGAGCGCACCTCGACTACCACGCTCAATGCATTTGTTGGTCCGCGCGTGAGCCGCTATGTCGAGCGGCTCGAACAGTCCATGGGTGCAGCCGGATTTACCGGTCGGCTCTATCTGATGCGGTCCAACGGCGGGGTCATGGCGGCACAGCATGGCAAACGGCTGCCGGTCGCCATGGTTGAATCCGGACCGGTCGCCGGTATGATCGGTGCCGGTCAGCTGGCCGCGGCGATGGGCGAGCACCGGGTGGTCGGTTTTGATATGGGCGGCACCACTGCCAAGGCGGCCCTGATCGAGCAGGGCGAACCGCGGCTGGTCGATGTCTACTATGTGAACGGCTATGCCAATGGCTACCCGCTGCAGGTGCCCACGATTGAAGTGATCGAGGTGGGCACGGGCGGTGGCAGCATGGCCTGGCTGGATGCAACGGGAGCCCTCAAGGTCGGACCGCGCAGTGCGGGTTCCGAACCCGGTCCGGCCTGTGTCGGGGCGGGCGGCACCGAGCCGACCGTAACGGATGCGAATGCGGTGCTTGGACGACTCAACGCCGCGCACTACCTGGGCGGCGAGATCCGCCTCGACATTGAGGCGGCGGCACGTGCGATTGACAGCCGAATCGCGCAACCACTGGGCTTGAGCATCGAGCAGGCGGCCGCAGGCATTGTCACGATTGCCAATTCAAACATGGCATTGGCGGTGCGTGGCATCACCATCGAAAAGGGGATCGATCCTCGCGATACCGCTTTGGTCGCGTTCGGTGGTGGTGGGCCACTGCATGCCGCCGCCATTGCGCGCGACATTGGCATACCGCGCGTCATCGTGCCGCCGATGCCCGCCTGTTTTTCGGCACTGGGCATGTTGCTTGCCGATCTGCGCCATGATCTGGTGCGGACCTGTGCTCAGCCACTGAATGGGCGTTTCGAACGTATCGATGCGCTACTGGCCCAGTTGAGCGCTGAGGGCGCCGCACTCCTCACCGAAGCAGGGGCGAATCCCGATGCGCTGAGTTGTAGCGGATTCCTCGACCTGTGCTACGCCGGACAGCACTGGACCTTGCCGGTTCCGGTGGGCACACACGCTGAGGGCGTCGCGGAATCGACCAAGATAGAGGCGGCGACAGCGACGACCTCGAGTGTGAGAGCAACCTCAGCGGTGAGTGCTCCGGCAACCACACCGGCCATACGGGACTGCAACGCGCTGCAATTGCGCGAGCGCTTTGACCGCCTCTACGAGGAGCGTTTTGGGCATGCGTTTCCGGGCCTGCCGCTGCGTATCATCAACGTGCGCGTGCGTGCGCTCGGACGCCGTCCAAAGCCGCATCTGCCGCAACTGGCCGCACGCGTCGGGGCGCCCCCTGCCTATGCTTGGCGCGATGTACACGTCGGTGCCGCGGGCAGGGTGCCTTGCCGGATCTATCGGCGTGAGGCCCTTGCCGCCGGTGATCACATCGCCGGGCCAGCCCTGATCGAAGAGGACGTCGCGACACTGCTGCTCGATGCGGATGACACGGCTCTAGTGAGGTCCGATGGCAGCATTGTCGTGCAGGTCGCACCGCTGGCGGTGGTCTCACCATGACAGCCAAGACAGACATGACAGCAAAAGGGGCCATGACCATTGACCCGATCACCCTCGAGGTGGTGCGCAACAGCCTGCTTGCCACGGTCCGCGAGATGACCGACAACATGGTGCGCACGGCCTATAGCCCGATCGCCGCAGAGATCAAGGATTTCTCGGTAGGTCTGCACGATGCAAGCGGTGCCTCGATCATGCAGGCCCCGTATGCCGCACCGGCGTTTGTCGCCGATCTGGATGGGACGATACGCGCCGGGCTCGCGCTGTATCGCGGCGATTTTGCGAGCGGGGATATCGTGCTCTCGAATGACAGCGCAACCAACGGCCAGCATCTGAACAATATGGCCGCCTACGCGCCCATCGTGCTCGATGGCGAGCTGATTGCCTTTGCCGCGGTGCGCTCGCACTGGATCGATGTCGGGGGCAAGGTGAGCGGATCGATGTCGGTCGATGCCCGTGACATTCAAGCCGAAGGCTGGCAGCTACCCAGCCTGCGTGTGTATCGGGCTGGCGTGCCTGACCCCGGCATCATCCGATTTATTGAACGCAATTCGCGGTTTCCTGATCTGGTGCTGGGTGACATGCGCGCGCAGATCTCGGCCTGCCGTCTGGGTGAGCGTCGGCTGCTTGAACTGGTGGCGCGCTATGGCCGCACAGTGGTGTTCGATTGCATCGGGCGCATCTGGGATGAACGCGAGGCGATCGCTCGAAGCGCCGTCGCCGCGATTCCGGATGGCATCTACGAGGCCCACTGCGCGCTCGACAATGACGGTGTGCATGCGGGGGTGCCGGTGCCCCTGGCGGTGCGTATTGAAGTGTGCGGATCGGATATGACCATGGACTTCGGTGGCACCTCGCCGCAGGTGGCCGGTCCCTATAATTCGCGCTCGGCCGAAGTGGTGGCCCGGATCGCGTTCAAGTATCTGACCACCCCGGCGCTTGCTGCAAGTGCGGGTGACTTTCGGAATTTGCAGGTGCGCTGTCCCGAGGGCACGGTGCTCAGCGCCGACTCGCGCGCACCCATGGCGTGGTACAACATGCCGATCATCTCCACCATCGACCTGGTGCTGCGGGCGCTGCACCCGGCCATACCCGATGGTGTGACAGCCGGCCACTCCGACAATATTGGCTCGGCGACCTTCGCCGGCGTTCATCCTGCCAGCGGGCAGCGCTTTCAGACCTTTATTCCGTATGCCGGGGCATGGGGTGCCACCGCGGCTGCCGACGGTCAGAGCGCCATCGTCTCAGTCGTCCAGGGCGATGTGCGGCTGATGCCCGTCGAGATGCGCGAAACGTTGTTCCCGCTGCGCGTCGAGCGCTTCGAATTGCGCGCTGACTCAGCCGGGGCAGGGCGCCAGCGCGGCGGCCTGGGTGTCTATACGGTGCAGCGGGCCCTGTCCGAGTGCAGTTATCAGGCGCAATATGAACGCACCGGTGATGCACCCTGGGGCCTGGCCGGTGGCGCTTGCGGTGCCATCACTGAAACGTGGCGTGAACGTCCGGGTGAATTCGAGCACGGGTCACTACCGCTCAAATGCAATGACCTTACGTTTCGTGCAGGTGACGCAGAGCACTTGTTGACGGCTGGGGGCGGTGGCTTCGGCCCGCCGTGGGAGCGGCCGGCTGCTCGGGTGCGCGAGGATGTTCTCAATGGCTATGTCAGTGTGCAGGCCGCCGAGCGCGACTATGGCGTGGTGCTCGATGAGCGCACACTGGTAATTGATGAAGCGGCCAGCGCTGCGTTGCGCGCGCAACTGGCCTGCAACCCGTCGGGCGAGCGCAACAGATCGGAGGACAGCAACAGGTCGGTGGGTAATTCACCCGTAAGCAAATAACTCAAACCGGTCAGGCGAGCAGGCCTGACTGCATTGTCAAGAAAGGAATCAACGTCATGCATCTGGTAACCATCGAGACAAACGGCCATGCGCACCCGGGGGTGATTGCGGGCGATGAGGTGCTCGATCTGAGCGCGGCCGGCCAGTTCATGCCCGATGCACGCTCGGTGCCGCCAACCATCAGGGGATTGCTTGCCGCGGGGGCGATCGCGCTCGATCGGGTGCGCGACTTGCGCGATCAGGCCCTGGAAGGACGCGGCAGCATCGCTCATCAACTGCGCGAATCCGGCGCGCTGCTACGGCTGGATCAGGTGCGTTTGCGTGCGCCGATTGAAGACCCAGGCATGGTGCTCGCCGGTGGCATGAATTATCACGAACATCTCAAAGAGATGAACACGCCGGCACCCGATCGCCCAGTCTCGTTTGTGAAATCCAGTGCGGCCATCATCGGACCGGCCGACCCGATCATATTGCCGCCAGCATGTCCTGATATGGTCGATTGGGAAGGTGAATTCAGCGCGGTATTCGGACGCGAATGCCACAACGTCAGCGCAGACGATGCCCTTCAATACATTGCCGGCTATACCCTGATCAACGACGTGTCGGCGCGCGACTGGGTAGCGCCGATTTTCCAGGCGCAGGGTGTGATGGGTCCGATCCATGCCTGGGAGCACAATCTGCTTGGCAAGCAGTTTCCAACTTTCTGTCCACTTGGCCCGGTGATCGCCACCGCCGATGAAATTGCCGACCCCGGGAAGGTCAATATCACGACGACATTGAATGGCCAACTCATGCAATCGGCCTGCACCGACGATCTGGTGTTCAGCCTGCCGCAATTGATTGAGTACTATTCGCGTTTCTACCGCTTTCTGCCCGGTGACATCATTACCACCGGGTCTCCCAGCGGTGTCGGCTACGGGCGCAACCCGAAGGTGTTCATGCGCGCGGGGGATGTGGTCGCTGTACGTGTGGCTGGCATTGGCACGCTGTCCAATCGGGTCGTGGCGAGTTAATCTGTTGCACCGACGGAATTTCGTGAAGGCGCAATTCCAACAATAACGAATCGAGCAAGGGGGGCATCATGGTGCAGGAGACAACGGCTGCGGCGACGGCCATTAGTGCGCAACAGATTGCGGCCCGCATCGAACGGCTGCCGGTCAGCCGTTGGCACACCAAGATGCGTCTGATCATCGGGACGGCATGGTTTTTCGACGGCTTTGACGCGCTCACCATCGCGTTCGTGCTACCGGCCTTGATTCCGATGTGGAAGCTCGGGCCCGAGCAGATCGGTCTGTTGATCGCGGCGGGCTATGCTGGTCAGGCGATCGGCTCGGTCGCGGCGGGCTGGGCTGCTGAGCGCTATGGGCGCACTCGGGTGATGTTATGGATGCTCGTGATTTTCACGCTCGGCAGTTTCAGCTGTGCCGCCGCCTGGAGCCTGGGTTCGATGATGGTGCTGCGCTTCATTCAGGGCCTGGGCCTGGGCGGTGAAATTCCGATCATGCACGCCTACGTGAATGAATTTGCGCGTGCTCAAGGGCGTGGTCGCTTCTCACTGAGCTATCAGGTGCTGTTCCCGGTAGGCATTGTTGCCACCGGGCTGGTTGCGCGCTGGGTGGTGCCCAATTTCGGCTGGCAATGGATGTTCATCATCGGGGGGGTGCCCGCGTTGCTCGCCATCCCGGCACGGTTGCTACTGATCGAGTCACCGCGGTGGCTGGCCAGCCGCGGTCGCCTGAGCGAAGCCGATGCCGCGATGTCGCGGATCGAGGCCATTGTTTCGGACAACGGACGCGTGCCACTGCCGCCGTTACCGGCCAATCTGCCACTCGTTCAGACCGCCACTTCGCGCTTTGGCGACCTGTTCAAGGGCATCTACCGCCAGCGCACGCTGTCGCTGTGGGGGTTGTGGATCTGTTCCTACATCTGCATTTATGGCATTACCGCCTGGTTTCCGACGATTGCGCGCACGGTCTACAAGCTGAGCGTGCCCGAGTCGCTCAACTATGGGTTGATTGTGGCCTTCGTCAATATGTTGGGTACATTGGTCTGTGTTGGCCTGGTCGATGTCACTGGCCGCAAGTCTTTGTATACGGTGTCATTCGTACTGAGCGCACTGCCCCTGCTCTATCTCTGGTTTGACGGCACCAGCGATCCGCAGACCGTGCTGTGGCTTGCCTCGATGAGTGCGTTCGCCCTTGGGGTACTCGCGCTCGGTATGGGCATGTTCACCGCCGAGAACTACCCGAACCATATGCGTGCGCTGGGTGGGGGTATCGCGAATGCCTGGTTGCGCGCCGCTTCGATGGTAACGCCGGCCCTGATTGGCTATATGCTGCCGCGTGCGGGTATCAACGCGGTGTGGCTGCTGTTCGGCGTATCGGCGCTGCTGGGTGCGGTGATTTGCGCGCTCTTTTCGATTGAAACGCGCGGTCGGGTGCTGGAAGAACTGTCGCCGGCACCATGATTCTCATCTCAAACTGCCGGCGTTTTCGATAACCGGAGTCCTCAATGGGTGCGGTTGACTATCACGCGAGCTTTGATACCAGCCTTGCGCCCGGCGAAGCTCTTGAGCGCATCTGTGCCGTGTCGGATTGGTGGACAAAGGGCATCACCGGCGCGTCGCACGCGCTCGGTGACACCTTCACCATCCGCTTTGGCGAGACGGTCGTCAATTTCAGAATCACCGAGTTTGTGTCGAACGAGAAGATAGTCTGGGAGGTGGTGAGCAGCCACCTGCCCTGGCTTACCCACAAGACGGAATGGACCGGTACCCAGGTGGTGTGGGAGGCGGGGCGCGAGGGCGACAAGACACGCATTCGAATGACCCATGTGGGTCTGGTGCCACAGGTCGAATGCTATGAGCGCTGCGAAGCAGGCTGGAATTTCTTTGTCGTGCAGAGCCTGCAAAAGTGGATGAATGAGCGCATCGGCATGCCGGACCGCCAGTTCCGCTGACATTCGCGTGCCGACATCACGCGATCATTTCGTAGAGGCCGGCATGCCTGTTCTATTCGATCTTTACGCCAGCCTGGCGGATGACCGCACCCCATTTATCGCGCTCACCGTCCAGAAATGTGCCGAACTCGGCCGGGGTGCTGCCTACCGAATCGCTGAAGGCATCGCGACGCTGGGCGACGATGTCCGGTGTCCGGGCCACCTGCGCAATGGTGCTGCTCATACGGACGATGATTGCCTGTGATGTGCCCGTCGGGGCAAGGAGTCCGATCCACACCAGGGGATCGTAGGCCGCATACCCCGCTTCGATAAAAGTGGGGACATCGGGTAGCTGCGGATAGCGGGCTTTGCCCGAGATCGCAAGAACCCGCAGACGCCCTGATTTCACGTTGCCAAACACCGGCAGCACGGCCTCGAAGATGGCATTGATCTGTCCGGAGATGAGATCGTTGTAAGGCGTGGACGTGTTGTAGTGAATGAATTTGAGGTCAGCTTTCGTCAGGTGGCTGAACCACTCGCCGGCCAGATGCGTGGCCGCACCTACACCCAGCGTACCGGCATTCGCCCACGCCTTGTCCGAACGTGCGAGTGCGACATACTCTGCAGCGGTTCTGGCAGGAACCGACGCGTTTACCGTGAGGGCGTATGCGGTGGTTGAAATGAGGCTGACCGGAGCAAGATCGGCTTTCGCGTCGTAGGGAAGACCGCTATAGAGCATTGGCCCCGTGATGATTGCCGTGGGCGTGCCCACCAGGAAGGTGTAGCCATCGGCCGGCGCACGCACCACCGTCTCGGTGGCGATCCGTCCGGCAGCGCCGGGCCGATTCTCGATCACAACGGGTTGGCCGAGCAGCGCTGAGAGGCGCGGTGACATCTGGCGGACATCGGCATCCGGACCGGCGCCAGCCGGTACGGGTACAACGAAGCGGATGGGTTTTGCTGGATAGTCCTGGGCGGACGCGCTGCCAGCAAGGGCCATGAGCGCGCCCAGGGCGAGCGCGATGGCCAAGGGCTGCAAAAGCGGCATGGGGTGGTGTTTCATTTCGGGTCTCCTCCCTTGTTTTGCTTATTGTCCTCGAAATTGGCGCTGCATTGAATGCGGGTTGGGTCTGTTAGGCTGGTTGAGCGATGGTCAGGCAAACCGTTATTGTGTGAGATCTGCTGTGACGTACTCAGACGACCTAACGTAAAACACGAATTCTAGGAGGAGGCATGACAGACAAAATCGATGTACCAGCCAAACACTGGGACCGCCTGTTCGCACCCAGCTCATGCCTTGCCATGATCACCACGGTCGATGGCGGGGGTGTGGTGAATGCGGCCTCCTATGGCACCTGCGTGCGGGTGGCCCACGAGCCGGTGCATGTGGCGTTCACCACGTCACCCGGCAAGGACACGTATAACAACATCCTTTTGAATGGCGAGTTCGTCATCAATCTCGCGCCCTTTGATCCCCTCGTACTGGGTCAGGTGCGGGTGGTCGGCCTGCCGTTTGCCCCGGGGGTCGATGAGCTTGCCAAAGCCGGACTCACTGCGCTTGCCGCACGTGTGCTGCGTCCGCCCAGAATTGCGGAGTGCCCACGGCATTTCGAGTGTCGCGTGGTGTGGACGCGGGAGTGGATCGATCGCGTCATGATCGTGGGCGAAGTGGTCGCCGCATCGGTCGACGCCGACGCCATTCATCCCGATGGCACTGTGATCTGGGAAAAAGTGCGTCCGGCGCATTACTGCGGGGCGCCCTACAACAATCAGTTCGTGGCCGCGTTCCAAACGTTTAGCGCCGACATGCCCTATGATGGCCCTGAGGTGCAGAAGTTCGAGGATGATCGCATCGCCATGCTGAAGGAGTAGGCCGACCATGAAATTTCTGCATACGATGTTGCGTGTCGGTGATCTGGAACGCTCAGTGGATTTCTATACCCGGGTCATGGGCATGAGTTTGTTGCGCCGGACCGATCGCCCCGACCAGAAGTATTCGCTTGCCTTTGTCGCGTTCGGTGCGGGCAATGCCGACGGCAGTGCCGAGATCGAACTCACCTATAACTACGGCGTCGATCGTTATGAAATGGGTACGGCATACGGCCATATTGCCCTTGCCGTCGCGAGTGTTGTTGACACCTGCAATCGGATCCGGGCAGCCGGTGGGCGTGTCACTCGCGAGCCCGGACCGGTCAAAGGCGGCACCTCGATGATCGCGTTCGTGGAAGACCCCGACGGCTACAAAATCGAGTTGATCGAGCGGTAGAGACCAGTGACATGGTGCCTGTGCGAGGGCCTGTATCGGCAATTGATCGTTGCGTGCGCCAGGCCGCATTCCAACGGACTCGCAGCTATCTGATTAAAACCATCCCTCCGCTCTTTGCAGCCTGGCGATCAAATGTCATGGTGCGTTTGCACCCCGCGAGAGTTGACGCGCACTCAATGAGGCAGTCGGTCGACCCGCCCACCGCTCTGCAATCGGGCTCAAATCACCACTGAGCGCTTCAGGTGCGGCGGCGGGGTCGACTGCATCAATCCGTGTTACTTCGCCGCCATCGGAAAAGCCGGCAGCTTGTTCACATCGCGCACGTCATGTTGAATGATCAGCGTGGCTTTCAGGTTCGCCTCGATGCGCTTCAACCGATCCAGTGATGCAAGCGTGTCGCCGCGGTGGTAGTTGAACGACGGCACGCCGTTTGACTCGTAGTTTTCACGAAAGTGGACGGCATCGCCGCTCAGCAACACCGCACCGGTTTCCTTCAGACGCACCAGCAGACTGTGATGCCCCGGCGTATGCCCCGGGGTGTTGAGGACGACCGCGGAGCCATCAGCGAACACATCCTTGTCACCGGTGAGCGCTTCGACTTTGCCCGCACCGCTCGCCCAGTGAGCGAACGGAGCGACATTGGCGCCCACATTGGGTTTTGGCGCAGTGATGCCATCCCAGTCGCCCTTGCCGATCAGCAGCGTCGAGCCCGGAAAGGAGGCAACCTGCCCAGTATGGTCGGCATGGTAGTGGCTGATGCCGACATACTTGATCTGTTCAGGCTTTAGCTTGAGCTGCGCGAGCTGGTCGACGACGCTCACCTTGGGCGCGACGGCACCGGCGCTCATCGAGTGGCCGGTATCCCAGAGCAGGTAGTCATCACCGTGCTTGATCAGGTAGCAACTGAAGGTGAACATCACCTTGAGGCCGTTGTAGGCATAGGTGTCGCTGAAACGCTCGCCGACATCGTTAAGCACCTGTGTGCCGCAGTCGAGGCGGGTGAGGGTGACTTCGGGTGCGCTCTGGGCGCTTGCTGCTGTACTCAGAAGCACCTGAGCGAGGGCTGCCAGTGCCAGCTTCGAGAAATTGCGCGACATGAATTTGTCCCCTGATAAGTGAATGCGCCAGGCCAATCGACCTGTGCCCGTGATGATATTCAAAAGCGACGCCGCAGGGGTGACATCCGGCGACGAGCGATGAGCTTGGAAGACGCTGAGCCAGCCATCACTTGACGCAGCGCACGGGGCCGCCCGGAGCCCACTTGAAGTCGCGAGCCACGCGCAATCGGATGCGGTTGCCAGGCAGCAAGGTGATCAAGCCGATTCGCTCAAGGGCGAGGAGGTGATGCAGGCATTGGGCTGGACTGAGTTGATACGCACTCACTATTTTGCGATTCTGGAATGCCTGGTTCCTGGGACGCATTCCGTGGCAGCGTGAGACGGTCACCCCGGCCAGCGTGTTACACAGTCCGTTGTTGCGGCCCGTGTTTGACGGCATCGTAGTGTAGCCATTGCGGTCCGGTTGTATGCCGCCACCCTGGTCATCGTTCTGAGAGCTGTCCTCAGACCGCTTGTTGCCAAGTATTTCTGTAGATACAATAACCAGTACGTATTCAGGAAGCGAAAGGCTAACGATGGTGAGCAAACCCGCCTCGCGGCGTGTTGTGGGCGCTGACTTGAGGCGCACCGAGGCGCCTGTCATCGGACCGACTGAATGCAAAGTGCTTCCCGAGTTGACGGCAGAAATGCGGTCCCGAGCGGTCATCAAGAAAGCCGGTCGGCCGCGATCCTCAAATCCGCGGCGACTGATATCGCTGCGACTTCCTGAGGATGTGCTTGCGCGCTGGAAGGCAACCGGACCAGGATGGCAGACAAGAATGGCAGAGCGATTGGCGAGCGCGCCGGCGATTAAAATTAAACAGAGTCAACGGACGGCGACATCATGACTGGCTACCATTATTGGGATCGGGCGCCGCGTTTCCCGGTTGCAACAGGACGACTGGCTCTGCCATGCGTGCTGCTGTCGCTGCTGCTGCTCGCCGGCTACGCGCGAGCGCAGGACGCGGCCTCCTGGCCGGTCAAGCCCATCCGTCTCATCATTCCCTATGCTGCCGGCGGGCCGGCCGATGTGGTCGGACGCGAGATTGCGCACGCCCTTGCACTGGACGTCCGTCAATCGGTGAGTGTGGAGAACCTGGGCGGCGGCATGGGCGTGCCCGCTCTTGGGGTGGTGGCACGCGCCGATCCTGATGGCCAAACCCTGCTGCTTGCCGCTATTGGCAACATCGTATTGCAGCCGATGCTCAGTCGTCAGGGCGGTGCTGAGTTGGTAGCGCGCCTGCGCCCGGTGTCCACCGTGTCGATCGCTCCCCACGTGCTGGTGGTCTCGGCGAAATGGCCCATTCAATCGGTACAGGAATTGGTCGATTACGCACGTGCGCGTCCCGGGCGGGTGAGCTTCGGATCAGCCGGAACCGGTGGCACCGCGCATCTCGGTGTTGAAATGTTTCGCTCGCTCACTGGCACGGACGTGCTGCACGTGCCCTACAAGGGAACATCGGGCGCCACGATCGATCTGATATCGGGCGAGATCACGGCGCTATTCAGCACCCCGCCGTCGCTGCAGCCCTTGGCAGAAAAAGGCCATGTGCGGATGCTTGCAGCTACCGGCCCCAGTCAATCGGCATCGCTTCGCAACCTGCCGCTCATGTCAGACACCATTCCCGGATATGAATACACCAGCTGGTATGCGATGTACGCGCCGCTCGCCACACCCGCTGGGCTGGTCGATCGAATCCAGCAGGCACTCGATCGGGTTCTGCGTCAGCCTGCCCTGGTAGCAAAGATCGAAGCCGCCGGCACCGAGTTGCACGCCGGCACCGCCCAGGAAGTATTGGCCTGGACGCAACGCGACACTGACAAATGGCGCAAAGTGATCCAGGCGGCGCATATTCAACTTGAATAGCGGCGTGGCTCCTATTGCGTTCCCGCCGCACCAATCCGCTTGACCAGCGTGCCCCATTTGCCCGCCTCGGCGCGGATATAGCTCTGGGTGTCCTCGATCGAGGGCGGATCGAGGGGAATCAACCCGAAACTGACCATCCGTTCACGCAACTCGGGCGAGTTGACCGCGCGACGCATCTCGTCGCTCATGCGTTGCAAGATCGGGCGTGGCGTGTCGGCGCGCGCCGCCATCACATGCCAGGACACCGCCTCAAAATCGCTCGCGTCGGACACTTCGGCAAACGGTGCAATGGAGTTAAACGAGGTGAGCCGGGTGAGCGAGGACACGGCCAGCGGACGCAGCTTGCCCGATTTGATCAGCTCAAACGACGCGCCGGCTTCGGCGAAGGCCAGATCGACCGTGCCCGCGACAATGTCGGTCACCGATTGCGGCGTGCTCTTGTAGGGCACATGGGTGATATCGAGGTTGTAGTGGCTTTTCATCATCTCGACAGCCAGCTGCGGTGCGGTGGCCGCGCCCGGTGAACTATAGCTCAGCTGGCCGTCGTGGGCCTTGGCGTAGGCGACCAATTCGCTGACCGACTGCACCGGCAGGGTGGGGCGTACCACCAGAATGAACGGTGACTTGAGGTAGAGCGACACCGGCACAAAATCAGCGAGCGGGTCATAGGTGAGCTTACGAAACACGGTCTGGTTAATCGCAAATACGCCGCTGGTGGCAACCAGAAAGGTGTGCCCATCGGCCGGCGCGCCGAGCACGGCATTGACCGCTACCAGGCCGGAACCGCCCGGTTTGTTTTCGACAACGACAGGGCGGCCGAGTGCTTGCGACAGACGTTCGGCGTAGCTGCGCACGATCACATCCATGCCGGTGCCAGGGGCCAATATCAACACCAGGGTGATCGGTTTACTGGGCCAGGTTTGCGCTTGCACGGCGCGCGGTACACCGAGGGCACAGAAGAGAACCAAGCAGGCACATAGGTAGTGCCACCAGAATGTGCGATTCGATACGCGGGCCATGTCCCCTCCCTGATTGTGTTAAGTCCTACTGCCGCTGCACGAACCCGCTGATCTTTGCGAGCGCGTCATTGGCAGCGTCAGTTCCGGCATTGCGCGCAACAAAGGCATGCGGCTGGCCGACGTAGGCGTGGTACTCGACGCTGCCGCCGCGACTGCGGTACAGATCGGCGAATGCCTTGGTACGTTCGTGCTCGACGTTCTCATCCTCGGTGCCTTGCAGAAGGAGTGCCGGGGGCATGGCGCGTGCCAGGCCTTCTTCCAGGTTGAGATGGGGATTGCCCTCGGCCATGGCGCTCTCATCGGGCCAGAACGCGTGGTGATTGTTCACCAGGTTTTGCAGCCCACGCGCAGTGGCCATGCGATAGCGGGCCAGTGGGTCGAGGATCGGCCAGCAGGCGATCACGAAATCCAGTTTCGCGTTGTGGCCGGTCAGGGTTGAATCGGCCTCAAGGTAACGCGCATCGTCGGGCCGCAGCGCGGTCAGGGTGATCAGGTGACCACCACTGGATGTACCCAGGCCGCCGATCTTTGCAGGTGCCACGCCGAGCCGTGCCAAATTGGCCTTGACCCAGCGGATGCTGTAATTGATATCTTGAAGTGCCGCCGGATAGCGATGCTTCGGGGCCATGCGAAAGTCAATGGCGAATACAGCGATCCCCTGATTTGCCAGATGCTCGTGGATCAGCACATTGGTCAGGCGATCGTTCTGTACCCAGGCACCGCCGTGGACTTCCACAACGAGCGCCTTGACCGGGGTGTCAGGACGGTACAGTCGTCCGAGCAGCGGTTCGCCAGCGATCGTACGGTAGGCAATGTCTTCAACGGTCACACTCATGGCACACGCTCGGTAGGCAGATGATCGAAGCCCGATTATCCGCCAACCGCGTGCGGTTGATCGCCCCAGCCTGCCCGCGCGCTCGATCGTTTCAGGTTGTCTGCCTCAGGTAGTGTCGGGTCCCAGAACTGCGCTACAAAACGCTGGCCATTGATCGCGTCGGCCGCGCGCGAGCTCAGAAAGCATAAGGGGCCGACCATGGCCTGCGGCGGCACGAGCTTGGAGCGATCCGGGAAGAACGCCGTATCAGTGATCATCCGCGTGTCGGCCGCGCCCCCCGGCAGCAATACGTTTGCGGTGACTCCGCTGCCGGCCAGGTCCTTGGCCCAGATCACGGTCGCGGCTTCCACCGCGGCCTTGGTCGGTCCGTAAGGCACAAAGCCGGGTAGCTGCATGGTGGCGTAGCTGGTCGCCACATTGATGATGCGGCCCCAGCCGCGCTTCAGCATGACCGGTGCCAGCAAGCGTGCGAGCTGAAATTGCGCGTGAGTGTTGATATCGAACGCATCCCGATACTGTTTCACCGTGAGTTCCCAGAAGCGGGTCGGTTTGGACGCGAAATTCGGATTGATGAACTGCATGCCCACACCGGCATTGTTAACCAGCACCAGGTCGCTACCCGCCTGCCGCGCTTTAATCGCTACCTGCTCGCAACCGGCCTCGGTGGTGATGTCCGCTTCGATCAATTGACAGCTCGAGGGCAGGGTGTCGGTGAAGCGACCGGGGAGATCCACAGCGAGGACAGTGGCGCCAGCGGCCACCATGCCCTGACACATGGCCGAACCAAGGCCACCGGCCGCGCCGGTAATGATCACTACGGGTTTAATTTGCTCGGACACGGGACACCTCTACTTGGCCATTAATGAGGGTAGCCAGGTGGCCACCGGCGGATACAGGAGAATCATAACCACCAGTACCACCTGCCAGGCCATGTAGGGCACCGCGGCCCGATTCACATCGCTCATGGTGGTGCCCGGTGGAGCCACGCCTTTCATGACAAATAATATCAACCCGAACGGCGGTGATAGCAGGCCGATCTCAAGGGACATCAACAACACGACGCCCAGCCAGATGAGATCCATGTGCATGGCGATTGCGATCGGCATGAACACGGGCAGGGTGAGCATCATCATCGAGACCTCATCCATGAACAGACCGAGGAAGGAGATCACCAGAAACATCGCCACGACCATCATCACCGGGGTGAGATCAAAGCCTGTGGCCCATTGCACGAGCCCCTCGCTCGCCCCGGAGAAGGCAAGCAACTGGGTGAAGGTACCCGAACCGAGAATGATCAACAGGATCATCGCGGTACCGCGCAGCGCGCTTTGCAGCGATTCGATCACCGCGCGCCAGGTCAGCACCCGGTAACAGGCAGCCAGAATCAGCACCCCCAGAACGCCGAACGCGGATGCTTCGGTCGGTGTGGCAAGGGCAAGTACGATGACGCCCACCTTGATGATGATGACAATGCTGGTCGGGACCACATTGACTACCAGCTTCACCAGTCGGGTGGACAGTGGCGAGGTCGGCACGCTGTAGGGCGGTGCAGCATCAGGATCACGGCGAATTTGCAGATAGACATGGAAGAAATAGAACGCTGCGAGAATCGCTGCAGGTATCAGGCCGCCGACCATCAGTGCGGCGATGTCGATGCGGGCAAGCGCGCCCAGCAGGATCGCCAGACCCGAAGGGGGTATCAGGATGGCCAGACCGCCTGCCCCCATGATCGTACCCATCACCACATGCGGCTTATAGCCGCGCTGGGTCATCTCGGGCACCATCATCGAACCCATCATGGCGGTGTTGGCCATGGCCGAGCCAGTCAGCGCGGCGAAGATCGTGCCCACACCCAGGGTGACATAGCACAACCGCCCCGGGATGCGACCGAGCAATTGATCGACTGAGTCGAACACGCGGGTTGCGATGCCGGTTTTGAAAAACAGCTCGCCGACCACCAGAAACATCGGGATCGGCACGAAGGCAAAGGTGGTGACCGAGTAGCTTGAATTGGCCACCGCCTGAAACACGCCGTTCCAGCCGCCCATCACAAAGTAGGCGCCGATCAGGTTGACCACCAGAAACGAGAACGCCACCGGCATGCCCAGCGCCATGAAGCCGAGCACGCCGCCGATCAACGCGGTGAACATCCAATACCATTCCATAGCGCTCTCCTAGGCCGCCCCGTGCGACGGGTCGCCGGCCACCAGGGTCTCGCGACCAAAGGCGAGCACCAGAAACTCGATCAGCATCAATAAAAAACTGGGCGGGTAGGGGAGATACATCAGGTACTTGGGTACCAGCACCGCGCGCACATCACTGCTGCCAGCCATGAACTCATCCCAGGTCGACTGCGCCGCGATCAGCATGATGGCCGCGCAGACTGCGGCACAGCACAGGCACACGGCGCGTGCGAGCCAGCGCTGTGCCGCGGGCGACAAGGCGCTGGTGAACGAGTCGATCAAAACATGGCCTTTCTCTTGCAACACCCACGGTGAGCCGAGCAGGGTGATATAGAGGAGCAGGTATTCAGACAGCGGCACCGCCCAGCCCGGGGGTTGAGCGCCGCTGGCGCGGATGGTCACATCGGCAATCACTGACAGAAACATGATCGCCAGCATCACGCATGCAATCGCGGCAAAGCCCTTGACGACACCGCGATAGACGGCGATGAACCTCTCCATGCCTTGCATCCCCTGAATCGACCGCCGCCGCTATGCTTGAGTGGCTCAGCGGTTGTAGAACACCTTCTTTACCGCCGCCAGGTCCATTTCCACTTTGCTATTGGAGGTGACCCGCGCCCACATGGTGTCAAAGGCCATTTTGCGATAGGCCTCCGCGCCCTTACCGTCCAGAGTGAACGTCTTCACACCGGAGGCATCGAGCTTTTTCAATTCCTGCGCCTGACGCTCGACATAGTAGGCCTCAAGTGCGTTTTCATAATCCACCGCGGTCTTGGCGAGCACGCCCCGTGCTGCCTCCGGAATCGACTTCCATTTATCCAGATTCATGGTGATGACAATGCTCGACTTGTAGGCTGCCGGCATCACGATATAGCCCAGATGCTTGTTCCACCCGGCATCGATCACCCCCATCAGATTCCAGGTGATGCCTTGCACCAGACCGCGCTCGAGGCCGGTGTAGATTTCACCGACTGGAATGGTGATCGGGGTGGCGCCCATCGCTTTGAACAGATCGTTCCACAGGGGCGCGCTGCGCATTTTGAGTCCGGTCAGATCCGGCGTCCCATCGGGCCGCAGCTTGGGCATTTCGCGCGTGAAGAACACGATCGCGACATCGCCACCAGCAAAGGCAAGCAGCTTGCCGTTGACCCGTTTGGCCAGAGCCTGGTCAAACAACTGCTCTCCACCACCGGCGCGAATCTTGGCTGAGGCAAGCAGCTCGCCGGCAAATGCATCGGCCTCGGGGAAAATGCCGGCGTAGTAGGTCGGCGGTCCGAACAGTACATCGAACACGCCCTTGCCCAGGGCCGCGCCTTGCTCGGCCGCCGGTGTCACTTCAGGGCCACCGACCAGGCGGATCTGGACGACCCCCTTGCCGGTTTGATTGACCATATCGATGTAGCGCTGAAAATCATCGGTGAGCGCCATGCCTTTGGGAAAAGCCGACACACCGCGCAGAGTGATTTCCTCGGCGCATACGCTGGTGGTCAATGTGGTGAATGCAGTGGCGCATAGCAGCAGGGCAAAGCGTTGGAATCGATTCATGGGGTCTCCTTCCGGTCTATTAGTCTTCTGAAGTTCTGGACTTTGCGATCCTGCACGGTAGCGCAAACCACCAGCATCTGCTCAAAGTAATGCATAGAAATCAAACTGAATACCAAGCGATCGATCATCCTTGAGGTAGCGTTCACCGTAGCCGACACAGACCGCCGTATTGAGCCAGAGGTAATCCGTGGCCGCCGTTTCAAAGACGGCCGTGGTGCGCAGGGTATAGGCGGTCGGATCGGTAGGGCGACCTTCCCAGGCAGCTTGGGTGACGTCGCGAGGGCCAACCATGGTGCCGGTATAGGTGAGATAGATGAGTTCGCCCTGGGCGGTGGCGAGCACGACCTTCACGTCCGGACGCATGGTGCCATCACCGGTACGCAGCATGTGATCGATGCCACCCTTCACCTGCGCGCGCAGTCGCGGCCCCTCAAAGCTGCCACCGTCACCCAGAAAGTCAATACGACGTCCCCCGCGTGGCGTCTCGCCGAGATGATGGCGTCCGACCACCTGCATGCGCAGGCGTCCAATGAGTTCTGCATCGAGCTGGCGGGTCATTGTGTGTGCTCGGGATGAATCGAAATGCAGATCGCTTCTTCGCCTGCACGTTCACCGCCCAGAGTCTCGATGGCCTCGGCCACCTCGCTGAGCGCAAATTCATGGGTGTGCAAGGGTGCCAGGCGCTCTTGATTGCGTGCGATCAGTTCCAGGGCCTGTTCATAGGCCTCTGACCCCTGGGTGAACACACCTTGCAGACGGATCTCGCGATAGATCAACAGATCGGTATCGATCTCGGTCTTGCGCGTGCCACCCTTGATGCCGGCGAGCACCACTGTGCCGCCAATGCGCACCGAGGCAAGCGCATCGTTGACGGGCTGGGTTGCCGCCGGGGTGACATCAAGCACCACATCGGCCCCTGCGCCACCGGTCAATGCCATCACCCGTTCGACGGTGTTCTCACGATCGGCGACGATAGTGTGATGGGCGCCCAGCCGGCGCGCAATCTCGAGCTTGAAGGCATCGCGCCCCAAGCCCGTGACGATGATGGATTTGACGCCGGCCTGAGCGCAGGCGATGACCGCACCCAGTCCGCGCTGGCCGCAGCCCAGGATCAATACCGTGTCGCCGAACGTACTCTGCGGCACATGCACTGACCAGCGAATACCGGCGGCAATCGCCTGGTACATGCTCGCCAGTTCAAGCGGCAGTTCGTTCGGCAGTTTGTGCATGATGGTGCGCCGATGCAGTGGCAGGTACTGGCTGTAGCCACCCCACAGGCCGTGTTCGAAATCAAGCGGCAGATAGCCATAGGCCGGCGGATTGATCGGCAGCAGCGATTTGCACAGGTGGTAGCGGCTGGTCAGGCAAAAATGACACACGCCGCACGACAGGTGGGGCTCAAGGGCAACCCGGTCACCGGCCTTCACACCCCAGGTGCGGCTGGCATCGGCGCCGATTTCCTCGATGATGCCGATGGGTTCATGGCCCGGGATGAGCGGATAGCGCACCAGCCCCTTGGCCACAAAGCTGCCTTTGTATTGCTCGACATCGCTGCCGCACAGACCGCACGATTCAACTCGCAGCAGCCCTTGATCACGGCCGATGGTCGGCAGATCACGTTCGATCATCTCCAGGCGCCGATCGGCGACCTGGACCATGGCCTGGGTTTTCATGCGGCGCTGACAGGTGACAGATCGACATAGGTGCGCATGCTCGTCACCTTGCCGCCGCGCCGGTCGATGACCGAGCAGGAGGGCATGCTCACCACCCGACCATCCTTGCGTGTGATCTCGACCTTGGCTTCGACCGTGGCGCGATCGCCTTCGCGCGAAATGGTCCCGATGTGGTGCTTGATCGCGCCGATCGAGGCCCAGAAACTGCCCACCGCCGCGCGTGCCTGTGCCGTGCCGTGCGCTGCCGGGTGATTACCAAAGGTCAGTTCGACATCATCACTCAACGCGCCCAGGAAGCCGTCGAGATTCATCGCATCGATATCGGCGTAGATCGCGCGCAGCCACGTGTCATCGTTCCAGCAGGGCGTGGGCACCAGCAGATTGCTGCGCAGATCGGTTACCAGCGGCATGATCTGCGCCATCGCGTCACGCCACTCGGGCTTCGCGTTTAACTCGGCACGGCGCTCAAGGCGGTCCTCGAAGCTCTCGTAGCGCCACATCGAGATGATGCGAAACAGATCGCCAGCCTCGGTGTAATAATGTCCAATGCATGGCGCGTGGGCGCCGTGATAGGCCCATCCTTCAGAGCCATACACATTCAGATATTCCCCTACACGGCCCGGCTTGACGGTATAGGTGCGGTGTTCGATGAACATGACCTGTCTCCTCGCGATCTGCGTTGCGTGGCAGCACGGTACGTCGGGCAGAAGCGGCAAACAATATCGCCTCTGAATATCGGGTATTCACGCCAGGAATTGCGCTTCACCGCCGCGCGTCCTAGCGTGGGACCCCGTGCGGTCCAGAGCCCTCGGTCTAGAGTCCTATAGGAGCGTTCGATTTGGCAGCTTCGATTGCAGCATTGAGCAGTGTGACCATTGGTGTGCATGACCTTGAGCAGGCGGTCGCCTTCTATACCGGGCCATGGGCCTTGAGCGAGGTGGCGCGTGAGCCGGGTGCGGTCTATTTGCGTGCAGCGGGTGCCGAGCCCTATGTGCTGTGCCTGAAATCAGCCGCCGAGCGTCTGATCGAAGCGCGCTTTCGTTGCCATTCGCGTGCGGCGATGCTTGAGCTGCACGCGGCGTTGGCAAAGGCACAAGTGAGCAATTTGACCGATCCGGCCGCCTTGCAGACACCCGGCGGCGGGGTGGGATTTGCGTTCACTGACGATGAGGGCAGGCGGTTTGTTGTCTGTGCCGATCTGGCGATGATCGCCACGCAGGCTGCGGCCAATGATCGTCCGGTGAAGATCTCGCATCTGGTGCTCAATTCAAACGATGTGGATCGCAGTTGCGCGTTCTTTGCGGAAATGCTGGGCTTTCGCCTGAGCGACAGCACCCGCATGATGAGTTTCATGCGCTGCAACACCGATCATCACTCGGTGGCCTTCGCGCGCACCGGTAGTGTTTCGCTCAACCACATTGCATTCGAGATGCCCAGCTGGGATGGGCTGATGCGCGGTGCCGGTCGCATGAAAGAATCGGGCCACCGGATGGAATGGGGTCTGGGCCGTCACGGGCCGGGGGCGAATGTGTTTGCCTACTATCTGGACCCCGAAGGCATGGCGGTGGAGTACACCGCCGAAGTGCAGCAGATCGTCGACGAAGCGGCCCATCATGTCGGCACGCCGGAAGAATGGGTCCGTCCGGCTAATCGCATGGACCAGTGGGGCTATTCCGATCCGCCGTCGCCGGCGATGCAGAACGCCATGCATGGCGACTCGCCGCACTGAGGCACGCTGAACCAACCGTAGAGGCGTCACAGGCAGATTAAGTCGACCGAAGCGAACCAACCGAACCAACCGAACCAACCTAACCAACCGAATCGCTGAAGAAGCCAGGGATCAAGCAATATGAAATTGTGCCGTTTCAATGCAGGCCGTATCGGGATCGTTCGCGACGATCAGGTCACCGAGGTCATGATCGGGGATCACAGTGATGAAGCAATGCTCGCTTTGCTGCAAGGCGGGCAGATGCCGCTTGCCAGCTCGGCGGTTGGCCCACTCTCTGGCGTGGCTCTGGAGAGCCCCATTCAGCGACCGGGCAAGATCGTTGCCGCGCCGGTGAACTATCGCGCGCATATTGAAGAGATGGCAAAGAATGGTCAGGCGTTTGGTCATGTCATCACCGATCTGAAAAAGGCCGGCATGTTCCTGAAGGCGCCCTCGTCGATCGTCGGTCCTTCACAGGGCATCGCCTTGCGCTTTCCGGAGCGGCGCACCGATCATGAGATCGAGTTGTGCGCGGTGATCGGCACGCGGGCGAGCAAGGTGCGCGAACAGGACGCGCTTGCCTGCGTCGCCGGTTATTGCCTGGGACTGGATATCACCCTGCGCGGCCCCGAAGACCGCAGTTTCAGAAAATCCATCGACACCTATACGGTGCTCGGGCCCTATGTGGTGTCAGCCGACGAGGTGAGCGATCCGCAGGCGATCGATCTTTCGATTCGCGTCAATGGCGAGTTGCGCCAGCACACCAATACCTCGGACATGGTGTATGGGGTGGCAGCGCTCATCAGCTTCACCTCGCAGTTCTATACCCTGCAGCCCGGCGATGTGTTGATGACCGGCACGCCGCAGGGGGTGGGGCCAATTGTCGATGGCGACTTGATCGTCGCCGAGGCGCCCGGCCTTGGCAGCATGTCGGTGCGGGTGCGTACGGCCGCTTAGGGTTGGCCGACCGGCTCAACTCACCTGAAGGTGTAGCCGTTTGCCGCAGGCATGAACGTAACGGCGCAAGGTTGCGAGCGACGGGGAGTGCTTTCCGGTCGCGAGTGACCGTTCCAGTCGTGCGATAGCAGGTGCATAAGTACCCATGCGTTCAGCAAGTCCGGCTTGCGTCAGACCGGCTTCCTGTCGGGCTTTGAGGAGCGCGTCGAGCAATTCGCCTTCCTCGCGTTCGATACGCTCGACTTCGGCCTTGACCCCCGGCCGACTGATTAAGGCGTTAATCAAATCGTCATGGGTTTTCATTTTTTAGCTCCTTCATGCGAACCCTCGCAACAGCTAATGCACGGGACGGAGTGCGGTCCGACTTCTTTACAAAGCAGTGCAGCATCACTATTCGCCGGCCTACCTGTGTGCAGTAAAACACCCGGGCAATTCCTTCGGCCCCCTTCAACCGCAGTTCCAGTAACCCCTGCCCGATTGCCTTCGTGTGGGGTTCGCCCAAATCAGGGCCCACGGCGACCATCCTGCGAGCCAATACCAGATAGCGCGCGGCCAAGGTAACTGGCAAGTCTTTGATGGCATCAAACACCGCATCGTTGAAGTAGCGGATCTCGTATTCCATCTCGGATATTAACAATTATGTTATCTAGGTTCAAGCCACACAGTCACGCCGGACGGCGGAGTGATTTTGGCTGGTGGTGAATCGCGGGGGTGACTACGCTCGCATGCGCTGAAAGCCTATCCCGGTCTAGCCCCACGCAAGTCGGTTAGTGCAGCGCTTCACCTGTGCGCTTTTGCGTATTCACGCGCTGTGGGTAATTTCCTGGGCAGAGTCTTCGTTTTTGGCAGCGTGGCTTCCCATCCAAGGCAGGCGAGCCAGATAGCGCGCGGAATCGCTTTGTGCGCGGTTCGGTAGTAGCTCACCATACGTCGGCTAATGCCCAAGGCCGCAGCCGCAGTATTGAGTGAAAGGCTGTTGCGATGCATCCATGAGCCAAACATCTCGTGGCTCACCTCGCCCGCCTGCTCTTTTGCCCAGGCGTAGACATTGTCCGCGCCGAACTCCGAGTCGAACCATTCGACGCTGCCACCCCATTCAGACACATGCACTTTGCCAAATACGTTCGGGTCGAGTATCGCTGACAGGGCGGGCACGGGTCGCAACACCGATTCCACATCAACCACGAGGTCTTCACCTGTGCTCCATTGCGTACGCAGGCGATAGGGGCGAACCGCCTCGACGCTCAGCAGCTTCGGATGAAAAAACTCGCTCACGGGTTGTATCTCCGCCATTGACCGTGCAACCAAGCCCGGTTTTGCTCGATCCAATGCAATTCCGGCCGAATTTCCCTCGCCGCGATGCGTCCTGTGATCGTCAGGTCATCGAGTGTCACAGTGCATTCACGGCCATCACTCAACTGCACGTGAACATGGGCAAGCAAATGGTCTCCCACGTACATCACGATGCGCGACGCCGACAATCTGTGCAACACCGGCATGGTTGCAGTCTAGTGCAACAGTTGCACTACAGCAAGGTTCATCTGTGACACTTTTAGCGGTTGGCAGAATCCACTTTCGCACGTTTGCCAGACGTGATTGAGGGGTGGTTCTGATCGGGGCCGGGTGCGCGATGGCGCGGAGCCGACCGGTTCGGCAGTAGCGGTACAATGCCCTCGCGTACTACCGGAGAGGGTCATTGGACACACCCAGTCTCAGCCCCATGCGACCAGAGCCTGCCGCGAGCGCCGCACTGCCCCAGAATGCGCCGCGGCCGCAGCGCTCGCTGGCGCCGTATGCGGCAGTGAACAACGCCGGGGCCAATCTGGGCGCACTGGACTTGAACCTTTTGGTCGTGTTCACCTCAGTGCTAAAGACGCGTAGCACCACACTCGCCAGTGATGAGCTCGAACTGTCGCAATCGGCCGTCTCCAACGCCTTGCGGCGCTTGCGCAATCATTTCGGCGATCCGCTGTTTGTCAAAACAGCCGAGGGCATGAGCCCGACGCCGCTTGCCCAGCAGCTGGCTGGACCGATCCAGGAGGGCCTTGAGCGCATCCGCTCGGCGCTCGATGACCGGCGCGAATTTGTACCCTCGACCAGTCACCGCCGCTTTCATATTTGCATGAGCGATATGGGCCAGTTGGTGCTGTTTCCTGGCCTGCTTGCTATGGCGCAAGTCGAAGCACCCGGGGTGTGTATTGCCACTGTGGAGATGCCCCCAAGGGAAGCCCATGTACTGATGGCTCGCGGTGAACTCGATCTGGCAATCGGCACGTTTCCGGAATTGGCTGCGGGGTTTCACAAGCAGCGACTTTTTACCAAGCAATATGTAGTGATGGCGCGTGCTGGGAACCCTGCGCTTCAGGGCGGTTTGACACTTGAGCGGTTTGTGAACGCCCGCCATGCGCTGTTCCAACCGACTGCGGACAGCCACCACACGCTGGAAGAGCATATCGACTCGGTGTTTCGGGCGCACGGTGCACAGCGCAAAGTGTGCGCGGTGTTTGCGCATGGGCTGGGCATCGTTGAAGCGGTCACCATCAGTGATCTGCTGGTGTGCGTGCCCAAGCGCTTGGCCGAACTCTATGCAGCGCAGGCCGATATCGCGGTGGCTCCCCTGCCGTTTCCTTCGCCCGTTGTCGACATCTGCCAGTACTGGCATGAGCGCCTGCATCAGGACCACGGCCACCGCTGGTTGCGCAGTCTATTGTTTCGGCGATTTGCCGACTAGTGCCGGGACCGCGGGCTGGGCAGCAAGAAGATGCTAGGGACGCTGTCCAGGCAGACGGCAGGGCCAAGTCAGGGTCGGTGTCCTGGGCTCGGCGATCGGTTAAGGCGAGCGCTCGGCGAGCCAAGCAATCGACTCAAGTGAGTGCCGCAACGCCTGCGCATACGCAAGATCGGACACAAAGCCGGCGCGTGGCGCGGCGCCCAGAATTTCAATGCTCAAGGGTGTGCCTGAGGGTAGCGCTGCCGTGAATTCCGCGAGGTCGAGCGACCCCTGGCCCGGGATGATGCGTCGCTCCAGCGCCTCATGCATGATCTCATCGAGCGAGGGATGGACCGGTCGATCGGCCGGCAGGTCGCAGATCTGGGCATAGGCGATCTGCCCGGGATCGAGCGCGGCCAACTGGGCCGGATGACCGGCGGTGCGCAGCAGGTGATGGTTGTCAATGAGCAGCATGGCGGCTCGATGAGCAGCCATGCTGACCACAGCGAGCCCATCCTGCAAGGTGGCCACGCCTCGGAAGGGCATGAATTCCAGGGCCAGACGCAGTCCGAGCGGGGCCGCACGCTCGCACAATTGCCGTAACGCGGCTGCGGTGGCAGCGTGGTCTGTGTCGTGGCCGATCACCAGAACAAACTGCGCGCCGAGGATGGCAGCAGCAGCAAGGACGCGATCAGCGTTGGCATCGAGGGTGCCCTCGCGTATCCGGATCGGCTCGACATCGAGATAGCGAATGCCGGCAGCGTCGGCCTGATGGCGTAGCGCCTGCCACTCGCGCTCGCTGCGCTCTGGGGCAAACAGTGCCCCCAGGCAGTCGAACCCGGCCTGCGCGGTCAGCGCGATCGCCTGCTCGGGCGTCACCCCTGGCAAGGTGCGCGCGGCCAAGCCAAGCAGCCGTGGGCTCGTGACTAGCCCGCTGTCTTTCGCCGGGTTCGCCACGCCGTGCGATGCCATGAACCGGTTGCTTAGCGTGCAGCCTTCTCGGCAGCGACCGCCTCATCGAAGAACCTGGGCAGCGCCTCGATGAGATAGTCAGGCCGTTCTTCCGGTATCCAGTGGCCGGCGCGCTCAACCGCGCCACCTGAGACTTTTTCTGCAAGCGGCACCATCATCTTGTAGACGCGATCGGCCATGTTCGATGCCCCGCCGAGGGCGAGCACCGGCATCGCGAGCTTGGTTTGCCCCCAGATGCGATTCTGGTCTTCATCATCAAAGCAGGTGCGGTAGTACTCGAAGCTCACCCCCATGGCGCCGGGGGCAGCGTAGCAGCGCACATATTCATCGACATCCTGCTCGCTGATTGCTGAGGGGTCGTAGGCGAAGGTGCGGTAGAACCAGGACAGGTATTCGCGCTCTTTGCCGGCCACCAGCATTTCAGCCAGTTCGCACTTGGCATGAAACACCAGGTGCCAGCGCCCGCCGGTGCGGCTCATCTGCATGCCAAGTTCGCCACCAAAGCCGGGCAGCATCAGTTCCATCAACGCAAGGGCGCGCACTTCCTGCGGATATTCCTTGGCATGGGCGTAGGCCACCGCGACACCAAAGTCATGGCCCACCACAAAGGCGCGCTCGATGCCCAAATGCGCCAGCAATCGATGCAGGTCGCCGGCCAGCGTCTTCTTGTCATAGCCGTTGCGCGGTTTACCGCTATCGCCGAGGCCACGCAAATCCGGCGCGACCACACGATAGCGCTGCGCCAGGGCCGGGATGATATGGCGCCACTCGTACCAGGTCTGTGCCCAGCCATGCAGCAGGACGACCGTGTCAGGGCCGTCACCGGCAAGGACATAGTGTTGCCGCAAACCGTCGAGTGTTGCAGTGTGATGAGTGAGCTTGGGCGTTGCGAGAGTCATGGTCGTATTCCAATGGTGTTAGGCGCGCTCGGAGAGCGAGCGCAGGAGGGTACCGTGACCGTCGATGCGATCGGTGATTCCGAGCGCTTTGAAGGCGGCCCAGAAATCGGTTGGCGTCGAGGCCACGACGGGCTTGCCGATGTTGTTTTCAATCGTGGCAACACACATCGCCACCGGGGCCTGCGGTCCGGGCATATAGAGGCCGTGGGCACCAGGTGCTTGGGCGGCAACTTCACTTGCATACTGGATCAGGTAATCCGGTTCAACCGTATGCAGGTTTTTGAAATCGACATCGGCACAGGAGATGGAGGTGATTTCAAAGCCTTCGGACTCGATATAGCGCGCGACCCAGCCGGTGATCTTGTCAGGCCAGGGCGAGGCGACCGCAATCTTTTGCATGTTCAACTGGCGGAAGGCCTCGATGGCCGAGCGGATCGAGGTGGTGGCATCCACACCGCCGTGGGCACGCAACTGTTGCAGAAATTCGCGATCGTAGCCCGGGCCTTTGCTTGCGACATGGGCGGCACCGGCGTGAACGATGTATTCCACACCACGGTCGCCGAGGTATGCAGCGCTCGACATGGCGCTCGCCAGCACACGGTCGATATCCTCGGGGGACCAGGTGTTGGTCTCGTCGGTGACCCCGGCCAGCGTCACACCTTCCGGGGCAAAACGATAGAAATCAAAGGCGATCATTTCAAGCACGGCGGGGGTAACCAGGCCGATGCGATGTTTCCAGCCGAATTTTTTCATGTGTCGGCGCTCCTTCTGTCCGGTGAGTCCGAAGGAGATTTAGCGCCTGGACTTGAGGGCTGTCCAGCAGTGGGCGCAATTGGACGAATTCATTGGCTGAATACTGAGCAGGCATTGCCGCGCGGCTCACGACTGACCCGTGGCTGCGCCTTCGCAACAAAATGATTTGGCCACCATATATTATGTACATGATTAGCATAAGTAATTCTGAGGACTGAGGGGGGATGCATGAGCCTGCGTTTTGTCGTATTGACTGTGTGCTGTGCGCTCGCGGCTGCAGATGCCAGTGCGCAAGTGGCTTCGCTAGCCGCTGGTACGGCTGATTTCGCAGCATTCAAACAGGCCTTTGATAGTTGCCAGAGTAAACCGGACTGCATGCTCAAGCTGTTCGATACAGCACAGGGGGGGTCAAGAACATCGGACATCAACAGTCAAGTCAGCTTCCCGGCGTCTCTCTTCAAGTCAACGACTGACAATTTCGTTGCGGTGAGCGAGGGGTACCGCTACCGGGAGGTGGACGATGGAACGTTCCAGTATCAGGTCGGCTTCGGGTACCGCGTGATCGTAAAGCAGAGAAGCGCAAACCTTGACGTGGTGGGAACCGTCTCTGGCGTGCCGTTTGATGTTGCGCCAGCGTTCGCCGGTGCCCTGTTTAGCGCGAAAATCATCGGGATTGGAATTGCGGGTACCGCACCGGCTGACAAGAGCAATTTGTTCGCGCAGATTCCAACGAATCCCGCTGTTTCTCCAACTCAGTTCGCCAACACCTCCGACGCGATTGGTGGAGCGGTCAGTGCGTTTTACACTGCCGCGAGTACCCCTTCGCCTGACCCCGCGTATGCCAACTACGTGATCTGTCCGCAGGTCATTAATGTTCGATATTCGAAGAATTTGGCAAACGGTCAGTCAGGGTTACCACCGGTGGGGTTAACCGCGACAAACGCGAAAGCAAGCAACGAAGCGAGCGAGCCCCTGCAGAAGCAGATACAACGAGGAATCAGCGCGCTGGCGTTGCCTGCGTGCAAGATCAATCTGCCTAATGCGTTGATGCTGCTCAGCGAGAGTGACAGTTCGGAGTCGATTGCGCTCATTGCGAGCGCGAGTCTCAAAGGTCAACGAGTGCACCAGCGCTATGCGCGCCGCGCCTCGCACCTTTTCAACTCAGACGACGATGTATACATCGATGCGTGGGTAACCGGCGGCAATGATTCCTTGTCGGCCGGATCATTGTTGGGTGCCCTGGTTGCCGCCAGTGCCGGCAGCGTGAGTGGCTCAGTCTTTTTTGTGGATCACGGGATTACTTCGTCGAAATCGGTGCCGACTATTGTTGTTGATTCCACAAAAAACGCCTCGGCTACTCAGCTACTGGCTAATCTCAATGCGCTCAACGATACCTTTTTGGCGAAAAAGGCCGCCGTGGACCTGGCCGCGCTGGGAGCCGCAAAGAAATAGCGAGCGTCCCCCAGGGGGGGCAGCCCTTGAGTCGAATTGCATTGCTGTCGTGGGTTATGCTTTCGAGGAAATCGTTGACATTGCCGTGATCTGAGGAGATATCTTGGGGGGCGAAGCACCATCGCCTGGTGGCCTGCCGAATAACTGGATCGGGGTGATCATCACCCTGCTTCTGGTTGTCGGTGCGACTGCAGTGCACCTGCCCCTTGAGGGCGAACGCCCCACTATTCAAAGCAAGCTGACCCGCCAAACGGGTAAGGTTGACGCCAGGCTATGGCAAGACCCGTTTGAGGCCGTGCGCCAGACTGTCACCACGCAGGAAGAGAAAACGGACGCTGTGTCGGTCAGGCTCAAGGTCAAGGCGGATGATGTCACCGCGGTCTTGTCGCCTGGGGGGGCGAACACAGCGTCTGTCTCCATGCGTGCGCGTGCTGATGATTCGGTACTCTGGGTGCGGGCGCTGAACCCGGCATCGCCAGGCGGCGACAAGCCAGGTCCATCAGCCTCGATACGATTGATGGCGGTGCTCGCTCACAAGGATGGTATCAGCGGTGAGGAGGAAGATCGTCGCCGTCTGCGCTATGCGGTGGTCTCGGGGTTGATGCAACAGGGCTACTCACCTGATGATGCCGAACATTTGCTGGTCCTGAACAGTGTGCTGGTCGGGTTGAACAAACGGTATTACCCCGATTCGATTCCCTACGAGGTATTCAATTCGAGCAAGTCGGGGGGCGGCGATCCCGGTCGTCCCGAACGGGTCATCGTGCTCTGGATCGACGAAGGGGTGATTGACGAAGCAGCGTCCCCACATGACAAGGCAGTGTGCGCAATTCCACAGCAGAGGGTGGCCTATCTCCTCAAAACGCTGCTGACACGCGGTATGCGATCGCCAAGCGATGCCATGAGCTACGCGCTCCTCGGGCCAAGCGATAGCGCGACACTTGCGGAGATGGCGCAGCCGCTTGATGTTCAGTGCCGAGATTCTGCACCCGAAGTGCTGCGCCAACTCCAGGTCATTTCTCCAGTGGCAACGGCGCCATGGCGCGAGCTGTCCACTGCGCTGAGGTCTGGGTGCTATCGATCCGCTCCGGTTTGCCTCGATGAGATGGAAGGCGTGGGGCAGTTTGTCCGTGCGATTCCAACGGATGACAAAGTCGTCGATGCCATTTCTGACGAACTGTCCCGGCGCTGTATCCGAAGGTCAGATCGAATCGCGATCGTCGCCCAATCGGATACCCAGTATTCGCGCATATTGCGCAATTTGATCGCGCAACATTACCCAAATATGGATGTGTATGGGTATCTGCGCGGCCTTGATGGCCGATTGCCTGGAGACGAGCACTCCGCGAGTGGCGACGACAAGCAATCGGGCGATCAGCGTGCATTGGCATCGACAGCGCAAGAGTTGGTGTCGGGCAATCCGCAGACCGATTACCTGCGCCGGCTCGCATTGTCCATGCACGCGGCACGTGACAGTGATTCGAACGCTGCCGGAGAGACGAGCGAGAGCGTTTCATGGCATTGCGCGCTGGCACGATTGAGTGCTTCTGCCGCATGGCGCGTGTTGACGGGCGGCTCTGCATCAGAGGAGCCTTATCGCGCGATCGCGGTCATCGGCGATGATTATTACGACAAGGTACTGGCGCTACGGGCGTTGCGGCCAGAGTTTCCGCGAGCGGTGTTTTTTACCACTGACTTGCACGCGGGCATGCTGCATCCAATTGACAATGCCGTAACGCGCAATCTCGTTGTAGGTTCCGGGTTCGGTCTATCCCCCGAACCTCCGGCGCATCCCGGCGAGTTGGCCAAGAAATCTTCTGAAACGTCAGCCAGGGCGGGCACCTTGAGTTCACCGACTGGCGCGTTACGCTTGCTTAAGCCGCCGGTTTTCCGGGATGTTTACCAAGCGTCTGCTTATCGGGCGACGGTGTTATCTCTGCTGCCGTCGGAAGTTGTTTCCAGCCAGATGATTGCACCGGCAGTCTTTGAAGTGGGTTTGAAAAGCTTCTACCGTCTTTCGCCCGAATGCGAGGGCTTGGCAAACTGCCCGCGAGTACCAGTGAAAGACTGGTTCAGTGACAATGGACGCAGTGGCCAGCCTGACATGGGTGCGGGGCTGCGCTGGCTGATCGCCCTTGGCTGCCTGTTGTTGCCGGTGATGATCCTTTCGCTTTATCCGCCACTGCGCCGAGGGTTGGCGGCTGAATTCAAGTGCTTTGTTCGACGCGATCGCACACAAAGCAATCGCGGTGGATGGTGGTTGCTTATTGTGCTTCTCGCAATCATCGCCGTGTCGATCTTTGCCATACACGACATCAATTCACTTGGCGAACCACTCGCGTGGTCCAACGGGCTCAGCGTCTGGCCGTCAGAGCTGATCCGGGGGCTTGCCTTGATTGTGGCCTCGATCGGCATCTTGCATGCCGCGCGTGTTGCCTCCATGCAGGATCGGATGATGAGTCACTACTCGGGCGATAAGCGCGAACAATGCGATTTTCAGATTGAGTGGAAACGATTTGACGTCGGTGAACTGAGATCCGCCATCGGGTATCAGTTTTTATGGCTCTCACTCGTTGGAGTCATTTGCTGGTGTCTGCTCGGATCTGACATCAGCGTGCCGGCTCGCTCAAGCATCGCTTACTGGATCGATATTTGCCTTACCCCCGTAGTCATGATCGCGCTGCTGATCCAGATCGTCATGGTGCGCTTACTCTCAAGCCGTGTGCTGCGTGCAACACGAATTCAGCGTGATGGCCTGAGAAAGAGCGTGTGGTTTCAATCACGCACAGGAACGCAAGCTTCGACCGAAGTAAACTCGAGCAGCGCCAACATTGCGATGCAGAACCCGGGAAGTCCACCAGGTTCGGTGCAATCGGCGGCAATGAGGGCGAGCGATGCCCTCACCGCGCTACAGCGCATTGCGAATGTGACCGAGTGCGCGCAGAGCCTGTTTTACTACCCTTTTGGTGCCTTGGCACTGGTTGTGCTCGGGCGCTTGAGACTATTCGACAATTGGACGACATCCAGTGCCGGTCTGGTGTTTGCGCTGATTGTCTTTGGATACTTGTTACTCGCGGGCATTCGCTTGCGATTGAGTGTCGAATCGCTGCGCGGGGCCGTCTTGAACGATTTGAACACGGGACTGGATCGGCTGATTCTCGCCGAGCCCTCGTCTTATGGCGAGATCGCTCGCGTCGGGCGTTTCATCGATGCGATTCGGCAGCTGGACCGCGGCGCCTTCATGCCGTTGACGCAGCAACCGCCCGTAAGGGCCGCGCTTGCACTTGCGAGCGGTGTGTCGGGTGGATTGCTCGCGCAAAAAGCGTTACTGAGCTGGTTCTAGACATTGTTAGTCCATTGCGTTGCGATGACGGCTGCTGACCACTCGCAGTCAATCAAATCGTCTCCGACCGGCGCCGGATCGCTGGAGGATGGTGGAGTGAGCGGCGCGACGATCGACCGCGCCCGTCCAGCCGGGATCGGTTTATGCGGCATGTAATCGCCGTGGCCATAGTGCCAGTCGCTCGGTGCATCTGGTATTTGCCAGTGTTGGAAATCCACGCAGTCGGTCGGCGCCGGATAGGCCCCCGCTCGGCCAAGAGCCTGACGGAAATAGGGGTGTCCACGAGCGATGAGTTCGCCAATCGGATTGCCAAGGGGAAAGGCATATTCGAGCACGAGGTCGCGGCGCGAGGCCACCAGGCGGATCCTTTGAACATTTCTGGGAATCTCACTGTATTCGGCAGTGAGGCAATCGTCTTCGATGGCGGCTGCCATCAGCAGCAAGGTGTTGATCGGTCGAGGTGCCAGACGTTTGGCCGTCTCCAGGACCACGCGGGCGCCGAGGCTGTGCGAAACCATCGAAAGTGCCGTCACTCCCGAGGCATTGACGGACAGGAAATCGGCGAGTAGCGCTGCGCTTTGGATCGCAACCGACGCTTCCACGGGATAGTCCAAAACCGGCAAGAACAGCGAATCGCCAGGCCACAGAAGACCCACAAAAATGCATGGCTCCTTCAGATTGGCGAGCTGCTTCCATCCCTCGAGCGCAACGGTGCCATTGGTCGATGTGACGTTGAATCCATGGGTCACCAGCACGAGGTGCTTGCCGGCAATGCGAGAGGCAAATGCGTTGCAATCAAGCGACGAACCGTCATCGTCATGAATGCCGACCTCTGCTGCGACCGGTCCGCCAACAGTCCATGCCCGCAAATCAAGATGAAGCAGACTCATGCTTGCTTATTTGCGCAGTGCCTGCGCGACCTTGACTCCGGCCTGCAATGCGCTTGTCAGGTCTTTTGCAATCGGCGCGAGTGGAACCGCAAACAAGCCGGCAATAAAGGACAAAAAGATTTTGCTGGCATTGAACTCAAAGACCACTGCGCCCGTCGTCGTTGCGATCACGATCGATACGATGCCAGCTAACAACTTGCTGACATTTCGATAGCGTTGATCAGCCCTTTGATAAGCCCCGTCAATCATCCCGGTAAGCGCCAGATCGATTCGTCCAACCACCGAGCTGGTCGGGTCGGTGGCGCCATCCTTTGCCGGGCCGTCACACCACACCTTGGCCACTGCGGCCAGGTCAGCCGCGCTGACGCCGAGATGTCTGGCTACACTGCCTGCGGTTTCAACGCGCATATAAAGCTTGACGAGCGATCGGGCAACGGCCTTTTGGTCGCTCAGGGCCATGCCATTGATCCAGTTCGATTCGACAGTGTTCAGAACAATCCGACGACCGGTGCGCATCGGGTCGCTTGCGGTGTCGTTCGTACCCGACACCGCTGGGATATCCGGCAAGCAAGCGGTCACCAGATCAGATATCGACCTGAACCCCACCCTTGAAGGTCCCCCACCAGGCAGTGCCTTGAACGCATCAACGAGGGTAAATGAGGCCAGACCGAGGCCGCCGATTGCGCCGATCACTTGTGTGGCCGTGTCCAGTACGTTGTCCATGGTTTGCCCGCAGTGCGATTACTGTTGACTCAGGAGAGATGAACTATTAGTGATCCGTGAAGGCCGGATCAATCATTCAATGTTGAAGCGGCAACAGAGGCTACACCAGCGGGCTTACGGTGCCAAGTTCTGCGGTGAGAATTCTGTTGGACACGGCAGTGTGCGCGAAAATCTCGGTGTAACATCCCGCCGATTACACTTACACGTAAGTGACATTTCTGCGAATGCTGATAGCGTTCGTGTCAGTTGAACTCGCTTAACAAAGAGCGGGCACTTAGAGCAGCTAAGGACGAGGCCGATCGATTATTGGATGCACACAGTTCGCCGTGGCAACTCGCGGCGGTGAGCTATGTTAATGGAGGGGGGTGCTTTGATTCAAAATCCGTTTCTTCCTGCGCCAAGCCAGGCGCGTGCCTGGAGCCAAGGATTCGCTCAGGCGCTGACTGCCAAGGCGTCGCCGAGTCCAACAGACGCAGTTGGGCCGGATGATGTCGGCGCATTCAATCAGGGCGTACAGGCCGGTTTGGCCTGCCAGGATTCCGGGATTGATGTGGGACTTACCTGCGTGGCCGCTGGCGAGAGCAGTGACGCGGAAGAACTGGGGCTCGCGTTGCATGGATTCGAGGCGGCGGGCTCCCTGGCGATTGAGCTGGCGAAGCGAGCCTTCGTTGGTGCGCTGGGAGAGGCGCTATTTTCCGTCGCACAACTGATTGCGTTCGGAGCGAAGGGTACTCAGCCGCCAGAACTTGTTCTGCCCAAGATCGGACAGGGCATTGTTGACCAGTTGGCCGAAGCCGGTGCTGGCTCCTTGCAGCTTTTTCTTGGTGTGGGAATCGATCCGGGCTCAGAAGGTTGTGAGTTCAAGCTCTCGCCGCTTTTTTTGTCCGTTGATCAGGCCCGATCAGCGGTCAAGGCGATTGGCCGCGCAAGCTGGATCATTGTGAGTTGGCGCACCGATGCCAGTGGCAGCTTTGCCATGGAAGAGGACTCTGGCGGTTAAGCTTCCACCCCTGTCGTTAACTCAATACCTAAGCAAGGCGAGCAAATTATGACGATTCGGCAAGCGTATGTTCCTTATCGACAAGGCTACAACATCGGTGTGGGCGCTGATCTCGCCACTGGTAGCCCGATGGGAAAAGCAGTGGAAGGGGTTGCATCAAAGGTGGACGGTGCTGGCGCCGCAACCGTTCAGTTTAACGTGCGAAGGATTCAGTCGACCGAGGAATTGGAACAAGCGCTAGGCATTGACGCTGAGGCGAGTCTGGGATGTTCAATATTTGGGGGCGGTGTTTCGGCACGATTCTCCTTCGCTAAGTCTACAAAAGTACAAAGCAGTTCGCTATTCATGTTGGTTTCGGCACAAGTGGAACTGGCGTTCGAATCTGTCGACGATCCCGTACTGTCAAGCGATGCCGACCTGCTACTTCAGCATCCCGACATTTTCGCGGAGCGTTACGGCGACGCGTTTGTACGAGGAATTCAGCGCGGTGGGTTGTTTATCGGTACGTTGCAAATCGACACGGCATCAGCGCAGCAGTCGAGCCAGATTGCCGGCGAGTTGGCCGGTTCCTATGGTTTGTTCAGCGCGGATGTGAAGACCAAATTTGCGTCCATACAGAGTCGCTACAACTGCTCAGTGTTTGTCAACATGTACCACGAAGGGGGGCCTGTCGATCTGAAGATCAGTGACTTCAGCAATCCACAGGAATTGCTGGATAACGCGAACACTTTTTTGTCCAGCTTCAAGACGCAGGCGGAAGATCAGGTTGCAAAACCATACTTCGTTACATTGGCCTCGATGGCTATTGCCAGGAGCAAGAATCTGCCGCCAAACGATGAAGATGTCGCGCACGCGCAGGGTGTCTTAATGGCCTGCACCAAGGCGCGCAGTCGCATATTGGATCAGCTCAATCTGGTTGAGTACATCCTGTCCAGTCCCGATAAATTCAGCTTTCCTCCCTCCTGTACGCCCGACACGCTAGCGAAGCTGCAAGCTCTCTTCGAGTCTGACATCGATACGGTCTCTCGTTGTGCCAGTGCCGCTATTGATGTGCCAAAGGGCGCCCTCATGCCTGCGGATTACGCCAAGGGGGTGTCAATTACCTACCCTCAGGGGGTTCTTCCACAGGATATGCCGGTCCCGAAGGCAGGTAAATTAACCCTGGTACCGGACTTCAGTGCCTGTGCCAGCTGGGTAGACTGTAATGCGCTCGCTGCGAGTAAGGGCCTGACCGCACAGCAAGTATTTGCAAATCTTGCGCCTGATACTTTCAAGGTGATCGCGGTTTCACCGGCGCCCGGCACCTCTGTGGCCGAGGGTTCGGTTGTCAACATCACGACCCAAAGGGCGACGCTGACTTTCGTGGGATCAAATGGGGGACCGGTGTTTATCCCTTGGCTCGGCACAGTTCCCTCTACGATTAATTACACCCCAATACTTCGGCCCAATCCGTGACTCATGCTTGGACGCACAAGGCGGCCCGCCCCTGGCGCGGGGTCTTTGCTGTCTCGTCGTTCCGATAGTTCCGCGCGGAGAAGTCTTTGCGACAGGAAAATCACAGGGTAGAGAGATATGGGTGATCCAAGCGCCGACGACTACAACACTGACATGCAGACCATTGATCAGTATGTCTCGGCAGTGGTCGAGGCCAAGAGCAAGATTTCTGCGTCGTTTCTGGCGGCAATCGACAATTTCCAGACGGTGGTGACGTCGGCGTCCCCAGCAGACGCGCAACCCAACGTTCTCGGCGCTGTCATGAAATGCGGTCTGAAGTTTGTCGAGAAATCGGCGGTCGCGGGGGTCCAGTCTGCTACGGGCATGGACCTCGGCCCGCTTGTCGACGTCATTCACGCGGTATCAGACGAGATCGACCGCGCAACCGCCGCAGCGCGGAATCTGGCCGTCGCACAATGGATCACGAGTGTCCGCTCGGCCATCGTCAATGCCTACACACAGGACCAGTCCGGCGTGTCACTGCACGACCAGATTGTGCAGACTTATAACCAGTACGACGAGGGTGGCCGCGGCGGATACATCGGCGGCATCGAGAACGAGCTTTTTGCAATGAAGACCGTCCAGGCACCGCTCGTGGAATCCGTGGAAGTTGCAATGTATCAGGAGTGGATCAACCAGCACTTCAACAATGACTGCATTGACGGGGCGGGGATCGTCTGCATCCAGTACGGCGATGACGGGACGCTCGATTCAGCGTCGGTCGTCGCACCTCTAGGCGACAAGATCGCAGGCGCGCTTAACAACCGAATGTCTCGGGCGAGCGTTGCAAATCTCATGTACCTCAACGTCGTCAAGAAGGTCTGCAAGGGCTCGGACTGCATGTGCTTCGAGGGCAACAACACGGTCCGCAAGGCCGCCACCGACGACCAGAACCAGGCCTTCATGGCGAACCCGGACACCTGGAAGCTGGCGTCGCAATTCTCTTGAGAAACGCCTTCGCGGCGAAGCCAGCGTTCCGATTTGAAAAAACGCACGTGCCGGTCGGGATGGTCCGCGCGTGATGGCGGATTAACCGCGTGGACAAAAGGAACAAAGCCAACGCGATGAAGGCGCATGCGGAGCAGTCCTCACCAGCGTGGCCTGAACGTCTCATCCACATCCACCCGATACCCATTGGACAGACGATTGGTCTGATTCGCCACCGCAGTGACCGCCATCACTTCCGAGAGCATGGCATCGGTCATTCCCTTGGCGCGTGCGCCGGCCGTATGTGAATAAGTGCAGTACTCGCAACCATTGGTGGCGCTCACTGCGATGTAGATCAGCTCTTTGGTCAGTGGATCGAGGGCGCCAGGTGCCATCACGGCGCGCACGTCATCCCACACGCGGCGCAGTTCGCGCGGATCATTGGCGAGCACTTTCCAGAAGTTGTTGATCCAGTCGGTTTTGCGTGCCGCCATGATTTCGTCATAGATGGCGCGCACTTCGACTGAGGCGGCGTCGTATTCGATAAGGGGTAGCAAGGCCATCGTCGGCTCCTGGCGTGTCAGCGCTGTCATTCGGTGGGGATCACGGCTTTCAGCCCTGCGGGCGCAGCTTCGCCATCGCTTCAATGTGATCACGATAGCGGTGAGGTGCGCGCCCCAGAATCATCCCGAACACCCGTCCGTTGCCCCCGCCCATCCCCGCTTCGTCGTAGTGACGCATCATCACCGACATGCGCTCGATCTGAGCTTCGGTGAGTACGCCGACAGAGCGCTGGTGTGCCTGCCATGCGGCCAAGTCGCTACGAACTGCATTGACCGGGCGCCCAAGCACATCAGTCATCACGCTCGCCATCTGGGCACGGCTCAGTTGCTCGCCGCTTGCAAGCTCATAGCAGCCGCCCCGAAAGTCGGTCGTGCCGGCAACCACTGCGGCTGCCGCGCCGACATCTTCCAGGTCGACCACGGTCATCCGCTGTTCGGTTGAATAGGGCACCGCATAGCGCCCCGCCTGCACGATGTCGCGCCAGTCGCGTGTGGTGCTCTGCATATACATGGTCGGTTGCAGAACCGTATAGGGCAACAGGGAGTCAAACAGCGCGGCTTCACAGATCCGCTTGTCGCGGTGGTGCAGGATCGCATCGAGCTGGGCGTGGTACACGCTGTGATAAATGAAATGACCGACACCCGCAGTGCGTGCGGCTTCAATCATCCCGCGGGTGATGGCCACTTCGGTATCCAGAAAGCGTGGCGCGATGAAGTAAACCTGCTCTATACCTTCAAGGGCACGCACCACATCTGCCGGTGAATGCAGATCGCCGCGAATCGTTTCGACAGCGCCGGCGGCAAGCGCGGCGTGCACCGAGGCTTCGCGTTGGACAAAGGCACGCACTTTGAGACCAGCGGCAACCATGTGCTTCAAGACATGTGAACCGGTCGGGCCAGTGGCCCCGGTGAGCAAAATCATTTCAATCTCCTTGTTGGGCGCAAGTTGTGCCGCCACGGTGCCTCGCAAGTATCGCTTTCACTGCGTCGCCCGAAAGCCCGTTGCCTTCACAATCGCTCCCCAGCGGGCGAGCCCGGCGCGCAGCGATGCGTCGAATGCGGCACCTGATTCACCCGCCACATCCAGGCCCATCGCTTCGAGCTTGGCACGCAGATCCGGATCCTGATGCGCCTTGATGGCGGCCTCGATCACGCGCGCGAGGATCTCAGGCGGGGTCGATGCGCGCGCAATCAGGCCGAACCACGTGGTGGCGATCAGATCCTTGTAACCCAGTTCCACCAAGGTGGGGACGCTTGCCAGCTGCCGCCAACGCGTGACACCTGATGTGGCCAATGCGATCAGCCGCCCTTCGCGCACATGCGCGAGACCGGTCTGGATCTGCGTAAAACCAAACAACACATGCCCGCCCAGCAGGTTTTGCACCTGCGGAGCCGATCCATTGAACGGTACATGAGTCATCTGAATACCGAGGCGCTCCGCTAGCAGATAGCCGGCAAATTGCGACGCCGTACCGCCGCCAAAGGAGCCATAGGCCGCTTGATCGGGATGCGCCTTGAGCCAGACGACCAACTCGTCCATGCCGTGCACCGCCATCGAGGGGTGCGCCACCAGCACCAGCGGGGCCTCGGCCCCTTTGATCACCCCGCTGAATTCGGCCGGCTTCCAGCGCAATTCGTCATAAGCCGACGGGTTGATTTCAGCCATCGATTGCGCGGCTATCCACAGGGTGTGGCCATCGGCCGGCAGCCGTTGCACCCATTCGGCCGCCACATTGCCATTGGCACCGGAGCGCGTCTCGACGATGACTTGTTGGCCAATGTTGCGCGACATCCGATCGGCCACCGCGCGGGCATAGGCATCCGGTGCACTGCCCGGTGGCACACCGACCACCAGTGTGACCGGGTGCTGCGGCCAGGGTATTGCCGCCGTGCTGACTGTGGGTTGCAATGCACTCAAGGCCAATAGCGCGATCGGCACCGCGCGCGCGCGCACTCGCCACTGACTCAATCTCATGCTTGCTGTCTCCCCGCCGTCTGATCAGCCCTTTTATATCACCAACGCTGGGTGGCATTTGCTCCGAAACTCAATTGATCCCGTCGCGTGCCCAATCGTAAACGGCATGAAGCCTCAACTAATCGTCATTCGAGATCAATCCGTCATGGGGTCTCCATCCTGTTCCCACTGCGGCGCATTGTTGGAAAGGGCTGTGGATTCCCATGCGGTATATTTCTGGTTAAGCTTCGCCCACCTTGTGCGGTGATTCAAACCGCTCATCAAGTGCGACGCTGACGAACGAGTGTGACGAGCCCGAACGCCCTCGGCGTGCACTGACCCGCCCACTCACCCATCCCATTGCTTCGAGCCCCGTGCCATGAAACTGTCCACACTCCTCGGTGATTACCCGCAAACGCATCTGGTGCGTGCCGGTGAACGCCGCGCGACTTCATTCGAGTTCGATTTTGCCGATGTCAAAGTGCCCAATCGGGGCTTCAAACGCACCGTGCGCGACCTGGAGTTCGACGCAAGCGAACTGGCTCTGGTGACCTTCCTGCAGGCGCGCGCCTACGGCAAGCCGCTGGTGGCACTGCCGATTACCATCGTCGGGCGTGCGCAGCATCAATGCATCGTCTACAACAGCGACCAGGGCATCCTTGATCCGGCCGCGCTCGCCGGCAAGCGGATCGGCGCGCGCGCCTATGCCCAGACCACAGTGACCTGGGTACGCGGCATGCTGGTCGAGGAATACGGCCTGGATGTGTCCCAAGCGCAATGGATCACCTTTGAAGACGGCCACTTGTCTGAATATCCTGATCCGGCGTGGTGCGAGCGCGCCGCCGAGGGCAAGGACATCATGGGCATGCTCGGGGCAGGTGAGATTGATGCCGCCATCGTCGGCAATGAAAAACTTACCGATCCCCGCTTCAAGACCCTGATTCCCGACCCGGTCGCTGCCCATGAGGCCTGGTGCGCACGCCATCAGGCGGTGCCGGTGAACCATCTGATGGTGGTCAAAGCGTCGCTGTCCCAATCGCACCCCGAGATCGTGCGCGATCTGTTCAATCTGCTGGTGGTGGCCCGCGCAGCCGTACCGGCACCGGCGGGCCGCGACCTGCTGCCGGTGGGCATCGAGGCACTGCGCCCTTCGCTTGCAATGGCAATTGACTATGCCGACCGCCAGGGCCTCCTGCCGCGGCCCCTGACGGTGGATGAGTTGTTTGACGATTTCACGCGTGCGCTGAAGCCTTGAGCGCAGTCGTGGATGCTGACTGGGTTCAGTCCCCTGGCACCCGGTGGTGCCAAGCCTGGGTGCAGTCAACCGGCACGAAGCAGCGCCGAAACCAGCAGTCCGATCGACTGGGTACGATCAGTCGATTGCCGGTAAGTGCACTGCTGCTCGGGTTCGCCATCCTGCTTGTGCTCCCGGGGGTGCCGGCCCACGCGCAATCAGGCAAAGTGATCCGCATGGTGGTGCCCTTTGCCGCGGGCGGCGCGCGTGAATTGCTGGCACGCACCTTTCATAACGAGCTCGGTGCGGCGCTTGGCCAGACAATGGTGCTGGATAACCGTCCCGGCGCTGGCGGTGCCATCGGTACGGCCGCCGTGGCACGCGCCAAGCCCGATGGGCTCACGCTGCTTTTCGCAGGATCAAGCCACAACGTCACGGCGATCATCACCCAGCCGACGCCTTATGACCCGCTGGCTGATTTTGCGGCGGTGGCCAATGTCGGCATGCAGAATTATGTGCTGATGATCCCCGCAGCACTGCCAGCCACTTCCCTGGCTGAGTTCATTCGTCTGGCAAAGGCGAGCCCGGGCAAGCTCAACTATTCATCGCCGGGACACGGCAGCTCAGGCCATCTGGCCATGGCTTATCTGAACACGCTCGCCGGCCTTGACATCGTGCACATCCCGTTCAAGTCGACGCAGGATGCCATCACCGATGTGGTGGCCGGTCGCTCGCAGGCGACCGTGGTGGCCAATATTGGTGCCGTCCCCTATGAAAAAGACCCCCATGTGCGCTTGATCGCAGTCACCTCCAATCATCGGTCCGGATTCTTGCCTGCGGTGCCGACCATTGTCGAGGGCGGGGTTCGCGGCTATGAATATGAGTCATGGTTCGGCATCCTCGCCCCGGCCGCAACGCCACGTCCCATCATCGAGCGGATCAATCGCGAGATGAATAAGCTCCTCGCTGACAAGCTGATCCAGGGGCGCTTGGCCGCACTCGGCGTAGAACCGCTGCCGCTGACACCGACTGCGATGGAGCAGATGATGCGACGCGATCTGGACGATATGCGCAACGTGGTGAGCGCAGCAGGCAATCTCAGGAGCAATTGAGCATGACTACCCCAGTAATCGATATTCATCCCCATGTCATTGCGCCCGATGAGGCGCGCTATCCGCGCGCACCCATCGGCGGTGAAGCCTCGCCCTGGTCGCAATCCAGGCCGGTTGCGGCGCCAGGCATGGTGGCGGCCATCGACGAAGCGGGCATCAGCAAGTCGGTGCTGGTGCAGGCATCGACCTGCTATGGCCACGACAACAGCTATGTCGCCGATAGCGTCGCTTGCTATCCGCAGCGCTTTGCCGGTGTGTTCTCGGTTGATGTGCTGGCCGCTGACGCGCCGCAGCGGATACGCTATTGGGTGAATCGAGGCTTGGTAGGGCTGCGCATTTTTGCGGCCGGTCATACGCGCCCCGATCAGCCTGACTGGATGGATGACCCGAAGAGTTTTCCGGCATGGGAATGCTGCGAGGCGTTGGGGATTCCGGTGTGCATGCAGATGCGCACACCGGGCTTGCCGCAGCTGGACAATCTGCTTACACGCTTTCCCAAGGTCAAAGTCATTCTGGATCACCTTGGCCGTCCGACGCTGGACGACGGGCCACCCTATCGCGCCGCCGACAGCCTTTTTGCTCTGGCCCGGCATGACAATCTGTATCTGAAGTACACCACCCACACAATACGCGATGCACGCAAGGGCAAGGCAACCCCCGAATCGTTTCTCGATCGGGTGATTGGTGAGTTTGGTGCTGCACGCATTGCCTGGGGGTCGAACTTCCCTGCCTCCGAGGGGTCGCTTGCCTCGATCAAGGCCGAGTGCGACGCGGTGCTCGCATCACGCAGCGAGACTGAGCGCGCGCAGATCCTTGGTGGCACCGCGCTCACCTTGTATCCGTCGCTTGCGTGAAGCGGTTCGCCTTCAGCTGGCTTGTTGCTGCGGCGCTTGGCGGTTCAGCGACCACGGCGCTCGCCGAGGGCACTTATCCGTCGCAGCCTCTCAATCTGATTGTGCCGTTTTCCGCCGGATCGCAGCCCGATATCCTGGCTCGTGCGATGGCCGATGGGCTCTCGACAACGCTGGGTCGCCCAGTACTGGTGCTGAACAAGGAAGGCGCCTCGGGGGTGATTGCGGTCGCTGCTGTCGCCGCTGCCGCGCCAACCGGCTACACACTGGGCTTTGGCCCCCCGGGTCAGTTCAGCACACAACCTCATCTGCGCAAGAATCTTGGCTATACCCTGGGCAGTTTTGAATTCATCTGCCAGACCAATAGCGCGGCATTTGTCATTGCAGTGGGCCCGGGCTCGGCCTACCAATCACTCGGCCAGTGGCTGGATGCTGCCCGTGCAGCACCGGGCAAGCTCACATTTGCAACGCTCGGGTTTGCGGTCTCGCCGCACTTGATTGTGGAGAGTATCGCGCAAGAGGCGGACGTGAAGCTGACCAACGTCCCGTTCAAGAATTCCGGCGATATGGTGGTGCAGACGATCAATGGCAGCGTCGCGGCCGTGTCGAGCACACCCGTGGTGCTGGTACCAGGCAGTGGGGTTCGCCCTCTGGTTGTCATCAGCCAGGACCGGCTGGCAGCGTTTCCGGAGACACCGACCTTGCGTGAACTCGGCTTTAAGCGTTATGACTTCCCCGGACTAGTGGCGCTCGGGGTTTACGCACCCAGAGGCATCCCGGCTGAGGTGTCCAGAACGTTACGGGCGGCGTGCGCCAAGGCAGTCGAGTTGCCTGTGGCTCGCGCAGCGGCGACCAAGACCAGTAGCCCTGTGGCCTATGCCGATGGGCCGGTCTATGGTGAGCGCCTGGAACAAGGCTACCGCGATGTGGGGGCCTTGCTCGATTCTTTGGGGATCAAGGAAGAGTAATCGCGAGGGGTGAGCGCAAGTGTGCGCCACTGACTCGACCTTGATGCTACTCGACCTTGATGCCGGCCTCGTGAATCACCTTGGTGTATTTGGTGATTTCGCTTCTCATGAAATTCGCAAATGCTTCCGCTGAATTGCCGACCGGCTCGGCACCCATGGAGTGGAGCTGTTCGCGCAATTCAGGCCGCGCCAGCGCGCGGGCGGTTTCTGATTGAAGCCTGCGTACGATGGCAACGGGCGTGCGCGCAGGTGCGACCAGACCAAACCAGGCCAGCGTTTCATAGCCGGTGAGGCCTGCCTCGGCAAGGGTTGGCAGCTCGGGCATGAGTGAGGTTCGAGTCGCGCTGGTGGTGGCAATGGCACGCAGCTTTCCTGCCTTTACCAAGGCCAGTGTGCTTGGAATATTGATGATCATGGCAGCCACCTGCCCTGCGGCAAGATCATTCAATGCCAGCGCTGCGCTCTTGTAGCCTACGTTCACGATGGCGAGGTGTCCGAGGCTGCGCAGCATTTCGACCGACAGATGTGACAGGCTGCCATTGCCCGCCGATGCCACGTCGACTTTGCCCGGATTGGCGCGCACCCACGCAAGAAAACTGGCGATATCGACCGCAGGCGTATTCGGATTGACCACCAGTAGATTGGGCGACACGGCGATCAACGTGATCGCTGCGAAATCGGCCAGTGTGTCGTAGGGTAGATGCGGGTACAGGCCGGGTGTCACGCCATGTGAACTGCCGTTGGCAAGCATCAGCGTGTAGCCATCGGGTGCGGCCGCCGCGACTACCGCTGCAGCGATACTGCCGCCCGCGCCTGGACGATTTTCCACGACCAGAGTCTGACCGAGCGACTCGGTGAGTTGATGTGCAAGCAGGCGCGCGACAATGTCGGTGCCATCACCGGCGGCGGCCGGCACAAAAAGACGAATCGGCTTGGTTGGGTACTGTGCGCTTGCGGTGGTGCTCATTACCAGTGCAGCCAATGCAATACCGAGCACAACGAGCAAGCTCCTCGTTGTGCGCTGTCCCTGGGTGGCGGATTGAACACCTGCTTTGTATACAGTCATCGGGCACCTTGCCAGTGGAGGTCAAATTCGCGCACAGTGCGCATTATCGCAGTAACACCTCGCCGTAATGCCGTTCGGTAACGGGTCGCGCTGACCCCCACACGCACTCGGCGCAGGCGTTTCGCATCGCCGTTATTCAGGAATCCCGCGGGCATGCCAATACATCCAGAATCCTCTGACAGCGTCTTGCACTTCTGGTTTGACGAGCTGCAACCGGTCCAGTGGTGGAAGATTGATCCGGTGCTTGATCAGTTGATTGCCGCTCGCTTTGGCGCCGTACACGCCGCCGCGGCGCAGTGCGAATTGGCTGTCTGGCGGAACGAGCCGCGCGGGGCGCTCGCCGAGGTGATCGTGCTGGATCAGTTTTCACGCAATATCCATCGCGGTGAGGCCGGCGCCTTTGCTTGCGATCGCATGGCATTGACTCTCGCGCAAGTGGCGGTAGCGCGAGGCTTTGATCAGTTACTACCTGTAGAGCAACGCGCTTTCCTCTACTTGCCCTATATGCACAGTGAATCGGCGCTCATTCATGCCGAGGCGCTGGCACTGTTCAGTGTGCCGGGCTTGGAGTCCAATCTGCGATCCGAGCTGCAGCACAAGACCATCGTTGACCGGTTCGGGCGTTATCCGCACCGAAACCAGATCCTCGGACGCGTGTCCACGTCCGAGGAAATTGCCTTTCTGGCACAGCCCGGTTCGTCGTTCTGATGTCTACAGTTCCTTGCCGATGACGCGATCAACCGAGTATTGACCGCCGCCACGCAGTGCGATGGCAAAGAGGACCAACCCCCACATCAGCACGTATTCATAGCCGCGGTTGAGCCAGGAAAACCCGTTGTGCCAGTACAGGGCGAAGATGATCGCCATTTCGATCGTGGCAGCAGCAGCAAAGAACCGTGTGAACAGACCCAGTATCAGCGCGATGCCGCCGACGAACTCGATGCCCAGATCCGCCCAGACCCAGACGATGGCGTTGTCAAATCCGTGTTCGACGAAACCTGGAACATAGGCGGCCGGCCCTTTCACTACCTTGCCCCAGCCGTGCACCAGCAGATTGAAGCCCACGGCGAATCGCACGATCAACCATACGAAAGGGTCGACTGCCCGGTAAAATCCGTCCAGAGCAGGTATCAATAACTTGGGGCGAGCGGCATTGCTTGAAACGGCGTTTGAATCGTTAGCCATTGTCTTGGTCTCCAGGGTCGTTGTTTAAAGAACTCACTCCGCTTTGATGTTCAACTCAGACATCTTGACTTGCCAGTAAGCGGCCTCGCGCGTCATGCGCCGGGCCAAGGCGGCCGCATTCGAAGCATTGGGTACCAGGCCAGATTCGCGCAATCGCTCCGCCGCGAGCGGACCTGAAAGGGCCTGTGCGAACGCCTCTGCGGTACGACGTATCGCGTTCTCAGGCGTGCCGCGAGCGGCGACAATGCCCCACCAGCTGCTGGGGAGCGCATCGGCCAGCGCCGGTTCTCCCGCTTCTGCCATGGTGGGCGTGTCAGGCAGCGCTGCCAGCCGCGCCGGGGCGATCACCGCAAGCGGTCGCACCGCCGAACCCTGAATCTGCCCGGCCAGCGAGACATAGGCTATCAACATGCACTGAATCTCATTTGCCATGAGCGCCGTGGCGGCCGCCGCCCCGCCTTTGTAGGGCACATGGATCAGATCGAGATGCGCTGCGCGGGCGAGCAGTTCGCCTGCCAGGTGGGGCGGCGTGCCCGGCCCAGGTGAGCCGTAATGGACCGCCCCGGGATGGCTCCGTGCGTAGGCCAAAAATTCGTCCAGGCGGCGCATTGGCAGTCGCGCACTGATCGACAGCACCAGGGGCACATCGACCAGTAGCGTAACGGGTTGAAAATCGCGCAAGGGATCAAACGGCATGTCGCGATAGAGAAACTGATTGATCACCATGGTGTTCGAGGGCACCACCGCCATCGTATAGCCATCGGCGGTTGCTGCGAGTACCGACTGCATGCCGACAATCCCCCCGGCACCCGCCTTGTGTTCCAGAATGAGCCGCTGACCCAGCCGTGCCTCGACCGGTTCGCGAACGACCGCCAGCACGCTCTCAACCAGGCCGCCGGGTGCGAACGGCATCACCAGATGGATCGGCCGGTTGGGCCAGTCCTGGGCGGACACCCGGCTCGCGGCGAGCAGTGCGCCGAAGGTGAATAGTGCCCACGCCAGCCATTGCGCGTGGCGCCAGTTGCCTCGCTCGATGCGCGCACGAGGTGCCTGCGATTCGGTGCCTCGAATGATCGATCGCGCAACGCCCGGATCCGCTGATTCGGTACTTCGAGTCATCGATCGCGCAGCACTCGGATTCAGCGGTCTGCAGGGCGTTTCGCAGCGTCGACGTTCGCTCGCTTGCACGGAACTAGAACTTCGGAAAAATCTGCTTATCGGAGAGCCAGCGCGACATTTTCATGCGCTCCTTGCGCTCCGCGGTGCGAAACGCGTCATGGTGTTCCTTGTTGGGCCACACATGCGAACTGGTCACGGCCATGCGGGTGAGAATGCGTTCACGGGTGACATTGATCACCATCAGATCCTTGGCCAGTGCCAGCGCGCCTTTGTAATGCTGGCGGATTGCGCTTTCCATCTCGGGGGCCGTGTCAAAGTCATTGAAAAAGTGGAAAGCCACTGCCAGGCGCGGTGAGCACAGCTCAAACACTTTGCCAGCCTCAGCCGGATCGGAGTGCGCCATCGTGCCGATGCCGCGGGCCGTGCGCTCGTCATAGCCCGAACGTTCCATGAGCTGATCGACCGTGTTGAAGGTCTCATGGACGAGCACATCCACGTCCTTGGCATTCTCGGGCATGAAGTAGCTTGGGGTCGTGTCGCCGGAATACACAAACGACAAGCCATTCCAGTCCAGCCGCAGGCTGACCGGGCCGTCATAAATATGGACGGCTGGAAAGCAGCTGATCGTCACGCCATTTTTTTCATAAATGACATGTGGCTTGGAGTAGTCGAACTCGTGGACATTGATCTCCGCGCCAATCGCCGGTAGCAGCCCGACCCGCGTGTCGGTGTCCCAGGCGTAGGACTCGCGCTGCTTCTCGACGAAGTGTGCAAAGCCATACTTGCGCTCGGGACCAGAGGGCCCATAGACCTCCAGTGGTACCGTTCGCCCGCCCGCCCAACTACCAATCCAGATCTGCGCAAAGTCGCCCACATGATCGGTGTGCAAGTGGGTGGCAAAGTAGGCGGTCATCGATTGGTAGGGAATCTCCAGCGCACCGAAGCGCATTTGAGTCCCAAAGCCAAAGTCGAACATGAATTTGTCGCCATTGCCCAGCTCGATCAACCAGCCGGCGTTCGCTTGCGCCGGGCGTACGAAGGGGCGACCGGTGCCAAGCGCGATGATGCGCATCTCATCGGTGGCCAGAGGCTCGGTGTTGGGGAAGTATTGCTCTCGGTAGGACACCATGAAGACCTCGGCGATCGATTCTGATTATGTGGTGGAGCATCGCTTGCGCAGGCGGCAGCAGGCACACTCTAGCGCGTTTCTTCAATTCAACGTCAAGTCCTGCTAGTGGTATTCGCGTGCTCGCCGGATACGTTCTTCAGTGGCCGGATGGTTGGAGAAGTAATCAATCACTTTACCCGAGTGACTGTTTGAGTCGGAGTGCGGCGCTTCGTCGTGAGGCGAGGCCGTTGTATCGGTCGATGTCGTTTCGGATGCGTCCTGCGCAGGCGTCGCGGCCGGGCTTTTCGCGGACTTTGCCTCGTGTGCCTGCATAAGCAGTGTCATGATCTGCGCAAAGTATTCGGTTGATACACCCACCGCTTTCATGCGCTCGAATGCAAATGTGTCGGCCTCTGTCTCCATCGCTCGGGTATAGCCGTTCTGCAATAAGAATGTGGGTAGCGCGTAAGCAAGTCCGGTGATCGCGGTCGCATCCCCCAGTACCGTGCCCATCAGGACGGCACCCAGACTGGTCTGAATCAGTCCGCGCAAGCCATGGCGCGCGACCACATGGCCTACCTCATGGGCGAGCACTGCCAGCAGTTGCTCATCGCTCTGAGCCAGATTCGCCAAATCATCGGTGACCAGAATCATGCCGCCTGGTAGCGCAAAGGCATTGGCACCCAAGCCCGGACAGTTGCGCAGTGCCAGTTGAAACCGGGTTTCATCGGGCAATCCATGCACCGTTCGTTTGAGTACCTCCTTGACCTCATCGGTGCGCCGCGGAGTGAGCCCGCTTGGCTTACAGGTCATGGTGTCAATCGCATCCAGTGTCTGCTCGCCGAGGGAGTTCTGCATGCCCTCTGGAACCATCGCCGCGAGCGGCCGGGCGGCAAGCGGCACACCTACACTCAGCGCCCACCAGATCGCAAATCCGAGCAGCACCAGGGCCGCCAGCGCATAGCCCCAGCGCCGTTCAATCTTCTGCGCGAAACGGTCAATCGGCTGGGAGTGTGGAAACAGGCGCTCGATCACTTCATGGTCGTCAGTGCAAAGCTCGCCGCCCGAGCGCATGCGCAGCGTGCGCTGCAATCGACCCAACGGCGCATCGGGCGTGAGTTCGGCCAAATCCAATTGCAAGTGCAGCGTCTCGCCCGTGATCAGGACTTGCCCGTCGCAGATCTCCACCCGCACCGGCTGGAACCCCGAGCGCTGCCCATCAAAATACCGTGCCTGGAATTCAACGGTTATCGGCGCACGGTTCATCTGACCAACGTGTCCGGACGCGTGGCTGATTTTTATGCTCACAGGCCGATATCGAAATCTAGCAGATCGGCGATGGCCTCACCGGTGGGGCTCACCTCAGGGGTGCTCAGGGCTGTAAAGTCAGCGAGCGAGCCGTGGCAGATGAGTGTGAGGCACTCGGCGCGGTAGCGCGTGCTGCGTATGCTTGCCCAGGGAATGGCAAGACCCAGCGTCACCAGCACCCCCAGCGCGTTGGTGAAATATATCCACAGCAATCGGCCGGCGCGCAGCGTGCTCTCAAAGCGGACCGATCCGACCTCGAGTGCATTCCAGGTGGCGTTGGTGAGGCCCGCGGTGACGACAGCGAAGTAACTGAGCAGGATCAAATAAATCGCTGGCACGCCAAGGGTGAGGACAGCAGCCAGAAACCGCGCCTCGCCCTTCATTGCCCCCATACTCGATTGCATCGCCAATTTCACCAGCAGGCTGACCAAGACAATTACAAATGACCCGCCAAACGCGAGCAAGGCGCCCTTCAGATAGATGCCATACAGCGTCCGGGCGTTCAGGTTGAGACTGAATGCAGTGCGGCCGTAGGCATGGTGGTTAAAGGAGAACCGCAGCAATTGCGCCTTCATGAATGGATACGCAGCGCCGAGAGTGATGATCGTACTCAAGCCGCCCACCACAAAAATCTTCAATTGCTCGGTCCAGCGTCCGTTGAAGCTGAAGCGCAGCCCGCGATGGGAGGAGTTGCGCGAGTTGAACGCGATGGAGCGCACGATCAACCAGGGGAAAGCAATGCCCTGAAGAATGCTGATCAGCACGGCGGCAATTTGCGAGACATTGCTGGTTACTGACCCCGCCGCGATGATCGCCACAGCAATCAGCCGACCCTTGAGGATCGCCCTGGGTTGCCCGTGGTACTCAAACGGTTCGCCATCAATGCGCGTATTGCCATAGAAATAACGACGACGACGTACCTTGGCCCAGGCCGAGTAAATGCCCAGGGTGATGATGGTCAGCGTCAGATTGACGATCCAGATGCGGAAGTATTCGCCGGCTTGCCCGGTAAAGATCACCGGATAGCGGCTTGGCCCCGCCGCGGTACCGGGCGGGGCAGATAAGGCGCCATCAGTGGCATCAGCGGGCATCAGCGCGGCTCCTGCTGGCAGCAGACATTAGGGTACGAACCAAGCAGCTCGACTATTCAAAATCGGTGAACCGGGCACCGGCTCTGTGAACTGCGTCTATGATTCCAGCTTCAATCCAAGCTTATGGATGATCGCACCCCATTTGTCGTAATCACTTTTCATACGGACGGCCAGCTCTTGCGGTGTGCCCCCCAGCGGGTAGAGCGCTTGTGACAGCATGCGCTCGCGCACATCAGGCAGCGCGAGGATGCGATTGATCTCGGCATTGAGCTTGGCAATGATGTCAGGCGGTGTGCCGATTGGCGCAAAATAGTCCCACGAGGAGTTGGTCTCAAAACCCGGATAGATTTCCGCGATGGTCGGTAGTCCGGGTGCCGCATCCAGTCGCTTGAGCGACCCCACCGCGAGCGCTCGCAGCTTGCCGCTCCTCACAAAGGGCATCGTCTGCGGCAGGCCGCCATAGGCAAGCTTCACTTCGCCTGAAACCATATCGATCAAATACTGGCCACTGCCCTTGTAGGGCACGCCCACCACATCCTCTACCGGAATATTGCCGGCCATCTTGAGCATTTCCATCGACAACTGATGAATGCTCGCGGTACCGGTATGCGCGTAGCTCACCTTGCCTGGATTGGCACGAAAATAATTGATCAATTCGGGGACGCTGGTCACCGGAATCGACGGATGCACCGCCAGGACATATTCGATGTTCACGCCCCGAATCACCGGAGCGAAGTGCCGGTCGTAGTAGCCCAGATCGGGCATCAGGTGCGGCGTGGTTACCATCTGACTGTCGTTACCCAGAAACAGCGTATAGCCGTCGGGCGTGCGCGTACGCGCCGCGTTATACCCAATCAGCCCGTTGGCACCGGCGCGGTGCTCAAGCACCACCTGCTGGCCCCAGCTCTCGGTCATCTTGGCTGCAACGATTTGCGCAATCGGATCAGAACTGCCACCCGGTGCATTCGGGATGACCACGGTGATCGGCCGCGAGGGATAACTCTGCGCTTGCGCGTGGGCATTGACGCAGACCGATGCGGTCAGAATGAATAGCACCGCGGCCTTGAGGCACCCGCGAATCGGTTTGGCACTCAAGGCGCGCATGGCATCAGACTCCGAGCAGTTCGACTTCGAACACGAGGGTGGCATTGGGCGGAATCACGCCACCGGCGCCGCGTGCGCCATAGCCCAATTGTGGCGGAATGGTCAGTTTGCGCCGACCACCGACTTTCATGCCAGCCACACCTTCATCCCACCCCTTGATCACCTGTCCGCCGCCCAGGTGAAATTCAAACGGATCGTTGCGATCCTTGCTTGAATCAAATTTCTTGCCATCGGTCAGCCAGCCGGTGTAGTGAACGGTGACCGCGTGGCCAGGTTCGGCGAGGGCACCCTCGCCAACCAACAGTTCTTCGTAGACAAGTCCGCTTGCAGTGGTGATCTCAGCCATGAGGGCTCCAAAAGGGGGGCGAGGGTGGACCCGATGCCCAGCACTTACGCCACGCAAAGATTATGCCGTCAGCGGGCTTGCGCGTGGGACGAGATTGCCCAGTTGGGGCGGCTTCGGTAACCTTGGCCGATTATGTCTCGTTGGAGCAGTGCCGTGCCCGTCTCATCTCAACGCATCGCGGCCGACGTCGGCGGAACATTTACCGACCTTGCGGTGTTTGATGAGTCCGGGGCGCGGCTGCGCCTCGGTAAGACGCTCACGACACCGGCCGAACCGGTGCATGGCATTGCGCAGGGCACCGAACGTGCGCAGGGCCGCTTTGATCAGGCGGCGTACTTTCTGCACGGCAGCACCGTGGCGATCAACCTGCTGCTCGAGCGCAAAGGCGCGCGCACGGCCCTGGTGACCACCAGCGGATTTCGCGATGTCTACGAAATTGGTCGGATCAATCGTCCAGACGCCTACAACCTGTTTTTTCGTAAACACCGCCCGCTGATCGAGCGAGCGCTGCGTTTTGAGGTCGATGAACGTTGCGGCGCTCAAGGTGAGGTTGTCATTCCCCTGGAGGTGGCGACGCTTGAGCCGATCGCCTTGCAAATGGAGCGCGAAGGCATCGAGGCGGTGGCGATCCTCTTTTTGCATTCCTATCGCAATCCGGCGCATGAGCTGGCTGCCAAGCAGTTCTTTTCTGCGCGCCTGCCCGGGGTATTTGTCACCGCGTCGCACGAGCTGTCGCAGGAATACCGTGAATTCGAGCGCACCTCGACGGTGGCGGCCAACGCCTATGTGGGCGCCGGGGTGAGCCGCTACATCGAGGGCATTGACCGACATCTCACCGCGGCCGGCTTTCCGGGCCGCTTTCTGATCGTTCAGTCCACTGGTGGGTTATTCGCGAGCAATCGCGCCCGCAGTGAATGCGTGCGCATGCTGGAGTCGGGTCCGGCGGCCGGTGTCATCGGCACCCGGGCGCTCTGCGAAGCCATTGGCCTCGATCGGGCCATCGCGTTTGACATGGGGGGCACCACGGCCAAAGCGGGTATTGTGATCGACGGCCGGGTGCAGACCGCCAACACCGTCATGGTCGGTGGTTATGCCGAAGGCCTGCCAGTGCAAGTGCCCATGATTGATATTCAGGAGGTGGGCACTGGCGGGGGCAGCATTGCGCGCTTGAACGCGGGGGGCGGTATACGGGTGGGGCCGCACAGCGCCGGGGCGCAACCCGGCCCGGTCTGCTACGGCGCCGGGGGATTGGAGCCGACCGTGACCGATGCCAACCTGATTTTGGGGCGCCTGGATGCCAGCCGCTTTTTGGGTGGCGAGATGCCCCTTGACGCCGCGGCTGCCCGAGCGGCCATGGCTGACAAGATTGCCACGCCGCTGGGCTTGTCGATCGAGCAGGCGGCCGAGGGCATTGTGCGCATTGCCACTGCAGCGATGGCCCATGTGGTGAAGCGGGTCACCACCGAGCGCGGACTGGATGCGCGTGATTTCACCATGGTGGCCTATGGCGGGGCCGGACCGCTGCATGCGGTACTGGTGGCACGTGAACTGGCGGTCGCGCGGGTGATCATTCCGGCCGCGCCAGGACATTTCTCGGCAATCGGGATGCTGATGAGCGATTTGCGCCGAGACGCGGTGCGTACCGTGTTTGTGCGACTCGGGACGACGGCGGCCACCAGCCCCTTTGACTTGTTCGATCAGGTGTTTGCCGAGATGGAAGCCGAAGGGCGTGCGGAACTGGCACTGGCCGATGTCGATATCGAATACGGTGCCGACATGCGCTATGTGGGCCAGGAGCATGCCGTTGAAGTGACATTGCCGGTGGCGCTCTTTCGTGAGCGCGACCTGGCCGCTATCAAAGCGCGTTTCGACCAGGCCCACCTGCAGCGCTATGGCTATGCCTCGCAGGCCGAGCGGGCTGAGGTGGTGAGCCTGCGCTGTGCAATCAGTGCGCGCATGTCAAAGCCCTTGTTTGAACACATTGAGGCAGGTGCTGAGCGGCCTGCCGCGCAGGCGTTTCGCGGCGAACGGCCGGTCTGGTTCTCACCGGGTGGCTATGTCCTTACGCCGGCTTACCAGCGCGAAGCACTGCTTGCGGACAATCGCATCGACGGACCGGCACTGATCGAGGAACATGCATCGACCACGGTACTGCCGCCGGGTAGCCGGCTCACCGTGGATAACCTGGGTAACCTGTTGATCGATGTGGTGGCCGCATGAATACCTCACGAGAAAATCAACGCGGTAGCGGCGCGTCTGCTGGCATGACTCCCCTCGGCGATCAGGTGCGCGAACGTCAGACTCATGGCAATGCGCCACGCGACAGCCAGCATCCTGGCGGCGCCGCGCAAGCCCAGGTCGACCCCATCACCACCGAGATCATTCGCAATGCGCTGGTGGCGGCCACCGAGGAGATGAAGACCAACCTCATGCGCACCGCCTACAACATGATCATCTACGAGGCGCTCGATTTCACGGTGGGGCTGCTCGATGCCAAGGGCAACACCGTGTCGATCGGCCTTGGGTTGCCGATGTTCATTCGCGGCATGAGCGATACGGTGAAGGCGAAGCTGCGGCATTTTCTGGGGCCCGATGCGGTCGAATCGGGTCATAGCGCAGCGGTATCGGACACGGCCGTGCGCGATGCGGCAGGGCAGGCGAGTTTTGAAGGACTGCAGCCAGGCGACGTGCTGCTGACCAACGATGCCTATCTCACCGGCAGTCACCTCAATCACATGACATTCTCGGTGCCGATCTTCTGGCAGGACGAGCTGGTCGGCTTTTCTTCCTGCATGGCGCACTGGCAGGACGTCGGCGGGACTGCCGGTGGCATGACCACGGATATCTATTCAGAAGGTCTGCAGATGCCGATCGTGAAGTTCTATCGCGGCGGACGATTGAACGATGATCTGCAGCGCATCATTGGCATGAATGTGCGCATTCCCGAGCGCGCCCTGGGTGACTTGCGCGCCCAGATTGCGGCGGTGAAGACCGGTGAGCGGCGCTATCTCGAATTGTTCGAAAAATATGGCCGCGATGCGGTGATGGGCAGCATTGCCTCGATCATGGATCAGAGCGAACACAATGCTCGCGCGGCACTGCGCACCATCCCCAACGGCATCTATGAGGCGCAATCGTTCATGGATGACGATGGCGTTGAACCCGGGCGTCGGGTGCCACTGGGTGTGAAGGTCATTATCGAAGATGAGCGCATGACGGTGGATTTGAGCGGCCTGTCTGAACAGGTGCGCGGCTTCTACAACTCAGGCGAGACCGCAGGTCGTGCCTGTGCACAGGTGGCCTTCAAGTGCCTGGTGGCGCCGACCGATCTGCCGATCAATGACGGGTGCTTTCGCGCCCTCGACATCGTCCTGCCGATGGGAACCGTGGTGAGCGCGGTGAAGCCCGCGCCGATGCGCTTCTGGATGACCTATCCGATGACTATTGTCGACACCATCTTCAAGGCGATGTCGGCCGCGATCCCTGAGCGTGTGATCGCGGCGCATCACGCCGATCTGGTGGTGACCAAGATCAGTGGCCGCCACTATGATGGGTCACTCTATTTGTACACCGGCGGACTGATCGGCGGCGGGTGGGGTGCCAAGGCCAGTGAAGATGGGCAGAGTGCCACCATTGCAATCAATGATGGCGATACGCATAACAGCCCGACCGAGCAGTTGGAGGCCAAGTTTCCGCTGCGGGTCGAGGCGTATCGCCTGCGCGATGACTCCGGGGGCGGTGGTCGCTTTCGCGGCGGACTGGGGGTGGAGCAGGTGGTGAAGGTGCTCAATGAGCTGGTCTTCAACTCGCAGATCGAACGCGTTGAATGTCCGCCCTGGGGACTGTTTGGCGGACTCTCCGGGGCCGGTAATCAGGTCGCGATCCAGCGTGCCGACGAAGACCCGGTCGTGTTTCCCTCAGGCAAGGTGTTGTCACGTCACCTGCGTGAGGGCGATCGCTATGTGCTGCGCTCAGGCGGCGGGGGTGGCTGTCATTCACCGCTTGAGCGCCCGCTGGCGCAGGTCGAAGACGACGTGCGCCAGGGCTATGTATCGCGCGCGATGGCGCGGCGAACCTATGGTGTGGTGTTCGACCGCGACGGCCGCGCTCTGATCGAGCCGAGTGCCAAACTGCGCGAACTGATGCGCCGTGCGCGCCTGCCTCTCGATGTACCCTTGAGCGGATTGCCGCGCAATGAATTCAGCGTGGCCTCGCCGGTGGAAGATTTTCCGCAGGCAGCCGGTGCTGATCCGGAAGCGCTTGCACTGCTCAAAGAGGCCGAGGCCGCCGGGCTCTACATACCGAGGTGTTGCTCATGACCGCATTCCGTGCCCTGCTTGCCGCTCTGGCATTGCTCTCGGTCAATGTCGTGCGGGCACAGCCCGCTGGCAGCTATCCCAACCATGGTGTCAAGATCATCGTGCCGTTCCTGCCCGGCGGGGCAGTCGATAGCGTCGCCCGGGTGCTGGCACAGCGCCTGAGCGAGCAGACTGGACAGCCGTTCATCGTTGAGAATCGCGGCGGAGCCAACGGGGTAATTGGCAGCGATCTGGTCGCCAAGGCGGCTCCCGATGGCTATACGCTATTGGTGCAGGCCACCACCTTGATCCTCAATCCGCTACTCACCCGCTCATCGCCTTACGACGTGGTACGTGATTTCACGCCCATTACGCTATTGGGCACAGTGCCGATGGTGTTCAGCGCTCATCCGGGTCTGCCAGCGGCTAACCTGGCGGAATTTCTCGCACTCGCGCGCGCCAATCCAGATCGCTACAGTCTGGGTGTGGCCTCACTCGGCTCGCCAGGGCATCTGGCCGAGGAGGCCATCCTGCATCAAGCGCAGATCAAGGTGCAGGTGGTCTCGTACAAAGGAACGGCCGGGGTGCTCAATGATCTGATTGGCGGGCATTTGTCCGGTTCGGTGGACGCTCTGCCCGCTTATCTGGCGCACATCCGTGCCGGCAAATTGCGGGCGCTTGCAGTCACTACTGCGCACCGCATTCCTGCTCTCAAAGAGGTGCCGACGGTGGCCGAATCGGGCCTGCCGGGCTTTGACATGGCCTCGTGGTACGGGCTGTGGGGACCGGCGCGCATGCCCCCACAGGTGGTCAGCTCACTTGCTCGCGAGGCCGCCGCCGCGATCCGCTCGCCCCAGTCCAATGAACGCCTGGCGGAACAGGGCTTTGACGCCAGTGGTCTGGGGCCAGAGGAGTTTGCGCGCTGGATCACCACGGATCTCGCGCGCTTCTCAACGCTGGTGCGCGACGCAAATATCGTGATCGAGGGAAATTGAAATCGAGGGCCGCGGTGTCGGCGATCAATCCGGTCAACTGAGTCCGAATTCGAGCACCTGAGGTCAGAGACGGTCGCGCTGCAAGCGTCCCGAGAGCGCACGGAGCTGTGCGCGAGCGATGTGGCCACGCTCAGTCGGCGCGCGCTCCTGATTCACGCACCACGCGCGACCAGCGCGCATGCTCGGCGCGCAGGAACTGAGCAAACTCTTCTTGCGACATCGCGGCGGGCTCAAAGCCTATGGCAAGCAACCGTTCGCGTACCTCGGCCTGCGCCATGATGCGCGCCACTTCGGTGACCCAGCGCTGCACGATCTCGCGCGGGGTGGCAGCGGGCGCGAGGAATCCATACCAGCCAGTGACCTCAAACCCCGGCAGGCCCGACTCGGCCACGGTGGGCGTGTCGGGCGCAATCGGCGTGCGCCGAGGTGTGGTCACGGCGAGTAATTTCAATTTGCCTGCTTTCACATGCTGCAATACGGCCGGACTGTCATAGTCCAGAGACACTTCGCCATTCAAGACCGCGGTGGTTGCCGCAAGTGCGCTGCGATACGGCACATGGGTGATCTGGATGCCAGCCATGTGGTTGAACAATTCACCGGCCAGGTGCGGTGGTGTGCCTATCCCTGAGGACGCAAAATTGAGTCTGCCCGGTTGCGACTTGGCCAGTGCAATCAATTCACTGATCGAATTGGCAGTAAGGCTTGCCGGTACCACCATGAAGGTGGGCGCGGTGGCGCCGAGCGCAACGGGCACAAAATCGCGTTGCGAGTCATACGGCATGTGCGAATACAGGTAAGGATTGATCACGATGGGCGCGGCCGCCGTGAGCATCATGGTGTAGCCATCGGGCAATGCCCGCGCGACGATTTCCGCGCCGATATTGCCGCCAGCACCTGGTTTGTTATCCAGTACGACCGGCTGCCCGAGGGCATTGGCCAGGCGCTCGAGCAACACACGGCCAACGATATCGGTCGGACCGCCAGGCGCATAAGGCACCACGAGCCTGATCGGACGCTGCGGATAGCCGCTCGGCGATTGTGCGTACACGACGCTGCATGCCAGCAGCGCGATGACACCGCAGCCCAGGATCCAGGCACGCCGCCAATCCCGACGATCGGGGCGCCGCTGATGGGCGATTCCTTCGCCCTCGCGCCGCTGATTGTGGTGTCCGGGGGCCGTCTCCGCAGAGGCAGGTGCAGATGGCATCCGGTCAGCCTCGACCATCATCGCGTCCCCCGGTCAGTCGACATCGGGCCGCGCATGAGCACTGGCCTCGTCTTCGACCCGTTCGTAGATTTCTTTCGCGATCGGATTGCGCAGTTCTTCGGCAATATGCCCGACCAGCCCCACCGCACGGCCCATCACGGCGATGCCGCGCGCAAGGCGCCAGTCGATGCCGAGTTCGCACACGATCGCGCCCATCGCGCCAGTCGCATTCAGTGGCAGGACTTTGCCGGAAGTGCGCTCGGCCTCCTGCTGCACCAGGATCATCAGCTCAATGAAACGCCCATGAAAACCGGTCTCGCGGGCAATCTCGAAGAGGCGCGGCGTGCGGGGGTCAACCGGCTTGTGCACCGGATGACCGATGCCCGGGATGCTCGCCTTGCGAGCGCGGTGATCCGCCACGATGGCCTTCGCCGCTGCGGGCAGGTCGTCACAGTCCTTGGGCGCATCGCGCGTGCCAAGCACGGCCTGCAGCATTCGGGCCGAACCTTCGGCGGTGCCGGCGAAAGTCGTGCCCAGACCACTCAGGCCGGCGGCAATGGCTGCCTGCAAGGACTCTGGCGCCCCCAGATAGGTGAGCCGTGTCACCAGTGCAAACGGCGTCATGCCGTGTTCGACCAAGGTGCACAACAGCGCGTTAAAAATGCGCGACTCCTGCGGCGTGGGTTTGGCACCCTTGATCTCCAACCACGCCATGTCGCCGAGCGAGAAATGCCCAAGGATCTCGCTCGGTAGATCCAGTCCCTTGACCGAGATGCGATCGGCCGTACTCCACCCCATGTCGGAGCGGATCGGGCGTGACTGACGACGTGGCATGGGGCAGTCCTCAGGCGGTGGCGTGGCTGGGGGCAGGGATGCCAGCGCGGGCCCAGTCAAATTGCACCGGCGTGATCTCGCCGCGACCGATCGCAGCGATGCGCTCGGCTGACAAGGGGTTGCCGAATTCGCCATTGCGCATATGGATGCGCTTTTTCATCTGCTCGACGGCGAGCTTTTCCATCAGCAACCAGTCGGCCTCGCTCATGCCTTCATCGGTAATGCCCGCCACACCAGCGAGCATATGACCGAACTCATCGTCGTAGACCGCGGCACAGGCCTCGGCAATCTTGTCATCCACACCGCCACGGCCCTTCAATGCCATGCCTTCGGTGAATAGCGTGCAGTAGCCGCCTTCGGTGAACTTGCACGCACGCATGCCCACCGCGCCATGCTCGTCCTGATGCTGGTAACGCAGCGCGGTCAGTTGATCCTCTTCTGGCCAACTGGTCAGATTCTGCGGATTCATCTTCGCAACGCCAGTGGGCCGGATCGCATCGTAGGCCTCGGCGAACAGGACGTAGTGGGAAAACTCGGCTTGCAGTCCTTCGAGAATGTCCTGGATTTCCTTGCGATCGATCGTCAGATCGATTTGCGGCGCAATCTCGATCAGCGACTTCAACTGACCAAGGAACACGCCACGCCGGTCGTACTGGCTGACACCCGAACCCCAGTATTCCTTGAAGCACTGGCGCGACAGCCACAGCATGTCGGTCTGTACGGTGCGCTTCGGCGAGTTGAAATAGGTACGTGCCACCTCGGCTTCACCGGCCCACCAGGGGGCAACCACGTCGACCAGACGCCAGATATGTTCGGTTGCGTTCATGACAGTGTCTCCTTCAAGGGTTTTGCAATGACTGGATTGAAGTCTGGATTGAAAGTACGTTCAGGCAACAGCCTTGGGCTTGAGCGATTCGAGCCGCGGCATCACTTTTGTAGCGAGCAATTCAAGTGTGCGGAATGCTTCGGCATCGCTTGACCCACCGAAGTTGATCTGCATCGAGGGTTCCACCACGCCGAGTGTCTCCACGGTTTTCTCGATCTGGCGCAGCACGTCATCAGGGGTGCCGACATAGGCCGCGTTCTGCTTGAGCATAGACTCAGGCGTTGTCGCGAGGATGGCCGCCACCAGCTTGTCATACCCCGGATACTGGTCTGAGGACTTGCCTTCCCAGGATTGCACAGCATCGGCGAAGGTTTCTATGTACCGCTTGGTGATGCGCTCGAATCCGGCCATGGCTTCATCCCGGTCCTCGGCGATATAGCAATGGGCCGCGACCTGGATTTGTTCAGCCCCCGCGGTGTGCCCATTGGCGGCCCACTTGCGACGGTAATCGCTCACCAGTTCTGAGAGCAGCCCCGGCTTGCTCGCATAGGGCACGATCATGAGGTTGTAGCCTTCGCGCGATCCGAAATCGAACGACTCCTGTGAGGAGATCGCAGCAAGCCAGATGGGCGGATGAGGTTTCTGCACTACGCGGGGCATCAGGCGCACATCATCGAGTTGCCAGAATTGGCCTTTGGCGGTTACCCGTTCTTCAGTCCACAGCCGCTTGATGAGTGCGATGCCCTCTTCATAGCGCGGACGGCTCTCGGACATCGGAACGCCGAATACCTCGAATTCCTTGGGCAGGAAGGCACGGCCGAAGCCCGCATCCAGCCGGCCGTTACTCATATTGTCGAGCATTGCCAAATCACCGCCCAGGTGGGCCGGGTGATGAAACGCCGGAATGACCGCACCGGTGATCACGCGGATGCGCTTGGTGCGCGCCGCCACCGCAGACAGGAACACGCACGGGTTGGGTGAGTGTCCGCCGTAGTCATAGAACGAGTGTTCGACAGTTTTGATTGAATTCAGACCGAGTTCATCGGCACGCTGCGCCAGGCGCAGGCATTGGTCGTAGTAGGCCGCCGTCGTCGCGTCCGCAGCAGTAAACGAGGGGAAAAAATTGAGTCCGAATTTCATCGTTGTCTCCAGTCGTCGGTGATTCAGGCAGCAGCCGGGCGAGCGCCGTTGCGTATTGGTTTACCCGTGGGCTCGCCTGCACTGTCGCTGGCGGCCTCGATGATATTGACGGTGCGGGCGAGCAACCGTATCAGGCTTTTGCGGTCACGATCGGAAATCTGGCCCATCAGCGTTTCCATATGCCGATAGTGATCGGGCAGCAGCCGTGCAATATAGCGCTTGCCGAGGGTGGTGAGCGATGCTTCGAGCGATCGTCGATCGTTTGCATTTGGCAGGCGTTGCACCAGGCCGCGCTGCGCAAGCGCATTGACTATGCCTGACAGATTGGTGGGCCGCACTGCCAGTCGTGTGCCGAGGTCGCCCATGGATACCGGCCCACCCATACGGTGCAGCACGGTCAGTACATTCCACTGCGTGGTGTTCAGCCCTGTAGTGGCAATCTCGCGTGTCTGGTGGCGATCGAGCACGGCATGGGCGCGGTAGAGCGCGAGCACAGCGAGCACCGAGAGGCTGTCCACGCCACTGAATTCCTGGGCGGTGTATTGGGCCTGTTCGCTAAGACGTACCGGACGTGGCGTGCTGGCCGCGGTTGTCGCGAGCGTAGCCCGGTTCAGGTGGGTTGCGGTCGTCGCGCGGGTTGAAGCTGTCGCCGATTTGCGCGGCGCGACGATTGAATTCTGCTTGCCGCCCGTCCTGCCGCGGACGCCGGTCGTTGTTCTGTCATTGGTTGTGGGTGACGCAGGTCTGCGCACGCGCGTGATCACCGGTTGATCGGTAACGGTTGCGAATATCTGAATTTGCGGCACTGCGTCTTTCAAGCCGTCAACCCTTATGGGATAGTTCAATCATTGAACATTGCACAGCGCGGAGATTCTGCCCCAAATGCTTCAGGAATTGAAGGAATTTTCATTGCAACTCAACCGCGTTCTGGCGTTCTGTTTATGTTGCACCGCGATAGTTCCGACGCACGTGCAAGCCCAGGCCTGGCCTGCCAAACCAATCCGCATGGTAGTGAGTTATCCGACTGGCACCTCAGGTGATGTGGTGGCACGCATCGTCGCGCAGAAAATGGCCGAGGGCCTGGGCGTGCAGGTGGTAGTGGATAACCGCCCCGGTGCCAATGGTCATATCGGCAATGAAATCGTTGCCCATGCGCCAGCCGATGGCTACACCGTGTTGATGGGTAGCGACATTCAGTTTGCGGTGAGCCCGGTGCTCTATGCCAAGCTGCCTTTTGATGCGGTGCGTGATTACACGCCGATCACGCTGGTGGCAGTGGTCGAGCTGGTGATTGCGGCCCATCCGTCGCTCGGGGTGACCCATCTGGCTGAATTCGTTCGTCTGGCACGCGAGCATCCAAAGACCTATTACTACGGCTCTACTGGCAATGGCAGCACCCACCAGTTGTTCATGGAATTGCTCAAGGGCGAGGGCGGTTTTGACATCGTGCATGTGCCCTATAAAGGCAGTTCACAGGCGATGCCCGATCTGCTCGCCGGTCAGGTGCAGGTAATGCTGATGGGTGTGCCGCAGGTGTTGAACAATCTGCGTAGTGGCCGATTGACCGCGCTCGCTGTTGGCTCGACGCGGCGCCTGGCGGTGCTGCCGGATGTGCCCACCATTGCCGAGTCGGGCTTTCCCGGTTTTGAAGCGAACAACATCTGGGGCCTGTGGGGTCCAGCGGGCCTTGCCCCTGAGATCACCGAGCGCATCTGGCGTGAGGTGGCGCGCATTCTCGATACGCCGGATGTTCGGGAAAAGTTTGCCGTCTCAGGGATGACCGGACAGGCAAGTGGCCCCGAAGTACTTGCACGGCGTATGGCCGCCGATCGGGCCAAATGGACCCGGGTCGTAGCCGAGCGGGGAATCCACATCGACTAGCACCCGGGGGGGGCTGGCGCACGCCCGTCCTGAGCGAGGACGGTGCGTGCTTTGCCCGACTACCGCGAGCAATTAACCAACGTGCTTGTGCAGAAACTCAATCGTGCGGCTGCTGGCGAGCTTGGCCGCGTCGGCATTCCATGAGCCGCGCTCATCGCAGTTGAAGCCGTGCTGGGCGCCCATGTAGACAAACGAGGTTGCGGCGGCCTCCGGATGCTTGGCGATGAAGGCCTCGACGGTGTCGAGCGGAATCGCGTGATCGAGTTCGCCCCAATGGAACATGGTCGGGCACTGGGCTGACAGATCGGCCAGGCCGGGTACGCCACCACCATAGTAGGACACCGTGGCTGACACGCCAGCGACTTTAGCCGCCGAAATCCAGCACACACGTCCGCCCCAGCAGTAGCCCACCATGCCGACTTTGCCGGCACCTTTCACATGGGCGACTGCAGCGGCGACATCGAGCATCACCTTGTCCATGTCGACCTTGCCCATATGGCCACGCGCCACTTCGATATCCTGGGGCGAGTAGCCCAGGTCGATGCCTGGCAGAACACGATCGAAAAATGACGGTGCGATCGACAGATAGCCTTGCGCCGCGTAGGCATCGGCCACCGCTTTGACGTGGTGATTAAGGCCGAAGATTTCCTGCACGACCACCATGGCGCCGCGCGGGGTGCCGCTGGGTTCTGCCACGTAGGCCTGGGTGACAAAACCATCTGAGGCGGTGAGTTGGACCATGTGTCCCATGCGCTTGCTCCTTGAGTGTCGTTATGGACGGGTGATGAAACGAAATTGCGTTCGATGATGCGCGAGCCGTTGTGACAGTTCGACCACAGCCGGCTGGGCGATCAGGATTCGGGACGCCGAGTATAGTGCGACAGGCGCAGGTTGCGCAGCCCCGGTGATTTCCAGGCGATTAGTGCGCCGATTGCGAGAGCCAGTAGCCCGTTGGCAGCCGTGATGCCGCGCGCCCCAAGCAGGTCAGAGCCGGCACCGGCCACGACTGAACCCAGCGAGATCAATGCCGGATTGAGTTGCAGAATGCTCAGCACTCGCCCACGGAGATCCGGCGGGGCGGCAACCTGCAATACCGTCTGGCCTACTGTGGCGGTCATGATTTCTGCCACCCCGGCAAGGAACACAAAGGGCAGTGCGATCGGCAGGCTGGGTGCCAATGACACGCCAAGTAGCGACACGCAAAACAGGCCATGCATGGCGATCTGCACCCAGCCGACGCGGTCGCGGTGAGTCCAGGCAGCCGACAGCAAGCCACCGGCCAGTCCACCTGAGCCAACGGCGGCAAACAGCCAACCGAGCGCCTGCGGACCGGCCTTGAACACGTCCTGGGCGAATACCGGCAGCAGCGTGCTCCAGATTGGCGTGAGCAGTAGAAACGGGATTGCGTTGAAGAGCACCACCACGCGCATGGTCGGGTCATTCATCACATAGCGCATGCCGGCGGAAATGTTCGACCAGGCCGAGCCTTTGGAGATTCTGGGAATTCGTACTGGCGCCTGGATGAATAGCAGGGTCAGCATGCCAAGCAGGTAGAACAGGCACTGCGTAAAAAAATTCCCTGCCGCACCGACCCAGGCGAGCAGATATCCAGCAATCGCCGGACTGATTACCCGCATCAGACTGAATACGATATTGGCAAGCGCCACAGCATTCACGATGCTGCCGGCGGGCACCAGATCGGAGACGATCGCCTGGCGTGCGGTGCGATCAAACACATGCGCCACCCCAGTGCACAGCACGTAGGCAAACAGATGCCAGGTTTTGAGCACATGCAGGAAGATCGCAGCGCCAATCGCTGTGGTGGTGAGCATGTAGATGAGCTGGGTGCCGGCCAGCAGATTGCGCCGGTTGAAGCGATCGGCGGCGGCACCCGAGACCGGGGCAAGCAGCAGGATCGGAATGGCACGGATGCCCAGGATCAGGCCGAGGATGCTGCCCGAGCCGGTCAGTTCATAGGCCACCCAGCCCAGGGTGGCCTGCTGCACCCAGTGTCCGCCATAGCTGAAGATCGACCCGATCCAGAGCAGTCGAAAATTGCGATGGCGCAGGGATTCAAACATGCGCTCACCGGGGCGTTGGTGAGCTCACGTGGGCCTAGCGCTTATGCAACGCAGCGGGCGTGCCGCTCATATTGGTGTCGTAACCGGGCACCACGCGAACGTCGACCACGCAGGTCTTGCCGGCGCGAACCAGAGCGATTGCCTTGGTGAGCGCTGGCTCCAGTTCTGCCACGGTGGTCACCGGACCGATGCCTTCGCACCCTTGGGCGCGCGCCATCATGGCCAGATCGATATCGGGCTCGGAGATGCGCTGACCGATCCACTTGTTCTCCACCGGGCGGTTGCGCGCGACCGCGACCCGTTCCTGGTGCAGCTCATCGTTATAGAACGAGGTGTTATTGGCCACCAGCACGAGCAGCGGAATTTTGTAGTGAGCGGCGGTCCAGAAGGCGGTGATGCCCATCAGCGTGTCGCCATCGCCAAGGATCGCTGTGGTGAGGCGTCCGGAGTCCTTGAGCGCAAGGGCTGAGCCCACCGCCATACCGGGACCGGATCCAATTCCGCCGCCGCCATCGGTGCCCAGATAATCGAGCGGATGACGGAAGTGGCGGTAGGCGCCATTCCAGCCCAGCGGCACCCGGGTGATGGTCACATCCTGCCCGGCGGTCAGTTTATTGAACGTGTGCGCGAGGGCCAGAATCGACAGGGTATCGCCTTGCGGTTCGGGCACCCCGGCGGCTTGCAGTCCGGTGAGCGCGGCGCGCTGGGGAACGGCGGCGAGCAGCAGTGGCACCGCGGCTTCGGGTTCGCACAGCATGTACACATCGGCAGGGGTGAGCGCCTGGTGATCGGCACTCCAGCCGCGATGGCTGTGCTGATCGACCGAGACCTGAATGATCTTGGCCGAAATCGGCTCATCGCCCCAGACCTGCTTCAAGGTGCCCGCCAGATCGTTCCAATCAAGGGACAGAATGACATCGGCGTTGCGGGCGATGGCAGCGCCCTGGGCGGCAAGGAAGGACGCCGGTGGTGCGGCATGCAGCGGGTGATCGGTCGGGAAGGCAGCCGACTGTTTGATGTCAGTCAGTACGCGCGCCTGCAGGCGCTCGGCCAGGGCGACGCGGTCTTCCCAGCCCTTGAGCGAACGATCGACCCGGCCAGCGAGGATGAGAGGAGATTTTGCGTTGGCGAGCAACTGTGCCGCGGCGGCAACGGTCTGTGCCGAAGGGGCAGCGGGCGGCGGCGGGGCGAAGCGGGCCACATCGGGCATGGCTGGCATGGGGCCGATCTTGGCCTCTTGCAGGGCAGCATCCAGATTGATGTAGACCGGACCGCAGGGCGCCGTATTGGCCATGCGTGAGGCGCGCAGCATGGCTTCGAAGGCCGCGGCCACGGAGCCGGGCTGGTTATCCCACTTGGTGTAATCCCGGACGAGCGCTCCCTGGTCGCTCACTGTGTGGATCCAGTCGATCCAGGGGCGGCGCTTGGCCGCATCCCAGGGCCCGGTGGCACCCAGCACCATGACGGGCATACGGTCGCACCAGGCATTGAAAATCGCCATGGTGGCGTGCATGAGGCCCACATTGGAGTGCACCACCGAACCCATCATGCGGCCGGAGGCTTTGGCATAGCCATGGGAGATGGCCACCGCGCTTTCTTCATGCAGGGTGAGCAGCATCTGCGGACGGCTGTTGCCCAGATGATTGACGATGCTGTCATGCAGCCCGCGATAGCTCGCCCCGGGGTTGAGGGCGAGGTAGGGAATATCGAGCGCTCGGATGCAGGCCGCCATTGCATCGGAACCCCACACCTCGGCCTGCTCGGGCACATCCACCGGTGCATCGAAATGGATGGTCGGCGCGGGATCTCGGCTATTCATGGATTTGTCCTTTGTATGGGGGCAGGGTTGGTGGCAGACACACCCTCAGCCGCGCAGTATAGCGAACGAGAGCCCTTATCGATCGCGAGTCGAACGGTGCGCCAAGGCGGTTGCCAGATCCAATCGTCGACAATTCAATTCGCGTCAAACCGCTCTAGCCGCGAGCCGGCGCAATCCATCCCTGAGCTTTGCGAAACTCGGTGAGATGTTTCTCTCTATGTCCATGAACGGACCAATCTTTTCGGCCCATTCATGCTTTACCTGTCCCGGCAAAGGCCCGCCAGCACTCTTGATCGCTGCGGATCCGCCCGAATGCACTGCGTCAGCAAGCAACTCCCAGGTATCGCACGCGCTGTCCTGAACATACTTCCGGAGTACGTCCCGTTTTGCTCGCGGGTACGCCTCCAGCAAAGCAACCTGGTCTCCCAAATACCAGGCTTCAATTTCTTCAACAGCAAGTCTAAAAAGGGTGTCTGGCGCCGGATGGCATGCATCGGCGGCCGCTTTCAGCTCGGACAAGAATGCAGCGCAATCACGTTTGTCGGTATCGAGAACGACAACAACCGCGTCGATTCCTGGGCTATTGCCATACCCTCGTAACAGCTTGGGCAACTGATCAAGCAGAATGCGTTTCGCCGGATCGGCTTTCGTCACCAGGCCTTGCGGAATTCGACCAATGCCTTTGTAGGCATGTAAACGCCAAGTATGTGGTTCCCCTTGTGGCCCGAGAAGCTGAGGCAGTAACACTTGCAGCAACTTCTCTCCTGAGCTGTCCTCCACCAATATCTCGATGTGCATGCTTACCTCGCATCAAGATAATCGCTGTACCAAAGACCACCCAAAGGTAAGCCTTCAGCGACAAGGTTTTTCACATCCTGCAATTCAGAGACGCGACGCACCGTCGAATAGCCATCCGTGCCCTTCTCCAAGATCCAGACTTCCGCGGGCGCCAGTGCATCAACAAAGTAGGGCTGGTGCGTGGTCACGAATATCTGAGGGGCATTCCTCTTGCCAGTGGCGTGTGCGCGAAACTCTTGGGCCAACGCCTCCAACAGCTTGTGATAGAGCCCGTTCTCGGGCTCTTCGATGCAAATGAATGGTGGCGGATCCGGGTCTTCCAATAACAGTAGGTAGGCAAAAACTTTCAGTGTGCCATCTGACATCTGCTGGGCGAAGAATGGATCGCGAAAAGCGCCATCATTGAAACGCAGCAACACGCGCTTGTCCGCAGTCTCCAGCGTGTCGATGTCTGCAATCCCTGGAATCTTGGCTGCAATGCGTTTGAGGATGTCCTTGAACCGCGCCTTGTGCTCGCGCTCCATGAACTGCACCACGTTGCCAATGTTGTCGCCATGGATGTTCAAATGCCGCTGTGGGCCGGCGCTCGGCAAGCCACGGGCCGCATCCGGGTAGAAGTAGGATAGATACCAGCCTTTGAGGAAGTCTCGAAAGCGCTTGATACGCGGATGTTCCTTGAGTGTGCCCAGGGTTGCGATACCGAGCTGGCGCGTATCGGTCAGTTCCACGGGCGTCTGTGCACGATCCTCCTCCCCGGCGATCTCTACTGCCTCTTCACCGGCCCAGACGGTGCCCTTGCCGTTTTGCAGTCGCAGAAAGGGGAAAGGTCGGCCGTATTTCTGGCCTTTGCGACGCTGCTTGAGTACCTCGGATTCGATAAAAGGCCGACCCGAAGCGTCCAGCGCAATCGCTAGCTCGTAGGTAATCGGCCGCTGACTGGGAGCTTCGCGGTAGTAAATTTCAAACCGGATAGGATCCTCTACCCCCAATGACCGGAGTCGGACAAATCCTCCTCGTTGCTTCATGTCGCATGCGCTTTCCACATCGGCAGTCAAACAATCCGCCACGAATCCGAAAGCATCGAACAACGTACTCTTACCTGCGCCGTTTTTTCCAATCACTACAGTGAATGGTGTCAACGGCTCGCCCGCTTGCTGGCTGGAAAGCCTGCCCAGCGTGACATCGCGCAGTGCGCGATAGTTCTGCACCCGAAAACCTTCGATGACAGCCATCTGTTACTCCTCTATGCGCGTGAGAGCCTACGTCAATGACATCTCGCTGCGCCCCTACCCCCACGTACCAATCGAGCGTGCAACCGTACAGAAAAAGGAACAGCTTGAATACTGCCAAATTGGTCGCGGCTAAGGAGCACGGGCCACTATCCATTTCGTCAGAGCTTCTTTGCGCTCCGACGTAATTGGCAAATCCCTGACACGGCTCACCAACGTTTGCACCGACACGATGCGATGGGCGAGCAGGGCTTGGACAAACGGCCAATCCTTGTCCCTGCCCGCAGCGAGCTTCGCGGCGGCCAGATCGTGCGGTTCAAGGCACAGGCCGACCCTGAGATCGGTGTTCTGGTTCTGCAGCCGAACCAGTCGATCTTGCCACCCGGTCGGGAGAATGGCGGTGGAGGGACTGACGCTCTGAGCGTAATAACCGAATCGCTCCTGAAATGGCGACAGTTCTCCAATGGATCCGTCAATCAAGTCGGCCATTTCAGGTCGATGCAGCGGATAAAGATCAGCCTCCATCGACTTCAACAATTCCTCTGGCGCGTCGGGAAAGGACGCGAGAATCGATTGGCTGCCGATGACCACGAGCTCATACTCGTCAGTGATCGCAGCGGCTGCCCGGATCAGGTGCTCAAGGTCAGCCCGTTTCATTTCGATCCTGGCCACGATTTGAAAAACGCAAACCGTTCTTCGTTGGTCAGAATCCCTGTAAACGGCGAGCATTGCCTGAGTGCATCGGCACGTTGCGAATCTTCTTCGGCTACCGCGAGACAGGCATCCATCCCTTGCTCGAACAACTGTGCCCATTGATCCAGGTAAGGCAGTGCGGAACGTGACACCTGAGCCTGCCAGCGCGTAATCGTCCGACCAACGCGCGCAAACAGGTCCGGGTTGGCTCTGAGCTTGTCAGCGATCAACCGATGAAGGTCACGACTGCGCTGGTCAATTTCCTGGTGCGTTCGCATGGTGCAGGGACTCCTGCGGTAAACGCCGCATTGTATGCACGGGCTCGCCGTGCCGCGGGCATCGACCGTTCGACGTTTGGACAGGATCGTTCATAATCCGCCGACCTGCAACACCTGACACGAGAGGCTCATTGTGGCTCAAGGCAAACCTAAAATTCTGATCGCTGGTGCCGGCATCGGTGGACTGGCCACGGCGCTTGCCTTGCTGCAACGTGGTTTTGAGGTCGAAATTTATGAACAGGCGCCCGAGTTGCGCGAACTGGGCGCCGGCTTTCAATCGAGCGCCAACGGCACCCGGGTGCTGTTCTCGCTGGGCCTTGAGCAGGCGATTCGCCGCATCGCCACCGAGCCCCTGGGCAAAGAGGTACGCCTGTGGAATAGCGGCCAGACCTGGAAACTGTTTGATCTGGGGGCAGAATCGGTCGCCACCTATGGTTACCCTTACCTCATGCTCCACCGTGGCGACTGTCACCGTGTGCTGGCCGACGCCGTCATGGCGCTTGCCCCCAATGCCCTGCATCTGGGCGCGCTCTGCGCCGGCTATCGGCAGGATGCCACTGGCGTCGCGCTTGAATTGGCCAATGGCAGTGAAGTCGAAGGCGACGTGCTGATCGGGTCCGACGGCGTTCACTCGAAGATTCGCCAGTGCATGTACGGCGATGACAAGCCGTTTTTTACCGGTTGCATGGCCTGGCGCGGCGTGGTGCCGGTCGATCGCTTGCCCAAGCACCTGCACCGCTCGGTCGGCACCAACTGGATCGGCTCGGGTGGCCACATCGTGCACTACCTGCTGCGCGCCGGTGAGCTCTTTAATTTTGTCGGCGTGGTCGAGCGCAGCGACTGGCTGGTCGAGTCCTGGACCGTGCCGGGTACGCGCGAGGAATGCGCCAATGACTACCGCGGCTGGAACGAAGATATCCAGACGATCATCGGCCAGATCGATGTGCCCTATAAATGGGCTCTGATGGGGCGTGCGCCGCTTGCGCATTGCCAGGACGGAAGGGTTGCGCTGCTGGGTGATGCCTTCCACCCGACGCTACCCTTTCTTGCGCAAGGCGCGATGATGGCGCTGGAGGATGCGGTGGTGATCGCGCGAGCGCTCGATGCGCAGCCCGCCAACCCGCAACGCGCGCTGCAGTGCTACGAGCAGGCACGTCTGGAGCGCACCTCCAGGATCGTCAACGGGTCGACCGAGAATGCCAAGCGCTTCCACAACCCGCTGCTCGCGCAGGCCGCCGAGGCGCAGAAGTATGTTGATCGCGAATGGAGTCGTGAGCGGGTGAGCGAGCGTTATGACTGGCTGTTCAGCTACGACGCGACGTCGGTGCCGGTGATCTGACGGGTCTGCGTTCAGCCCCTTCGTTCAGCCCCTTTGCTCACCCTTGAGCAGGTCGGCACATTTCTCGCCGACTACGATGGCAAAGGCATTGGTGTTGGAGGCCGGCATCGTCGGAGCGATCGAGGCATCGGCCACGCGCAACCCGGGCACGCCGTGCACCCGCAGTTGCGCGTCAACGACCGCCATTGCGTCCGATCCCATGCGGCAGGTGCCTACCGGGTGGTAAGAAGAAAATAGCGTCGAGCGCAGGTAATGGGTCAGCGCCTCGTCACTGTCCGCCTGCGGGCCGGGCCGTACTTCGCGCACCACATGCGCTGCCAGCGCCGGTTGCGCCATCACCTGCCGTGCCGCCTTCAGCCCGCGCACAAACGCTGCCACGTCAGCCTCATCTGACAGGTAGTTGGGGGCTATGACGGGCGCGGCGAACGGATCAGGCGATTGCACATGGACGCTACCGCGCGAGCGCGGTTGTTGATGCACAAAACCAATCGAGAAGCCAGGGAAGGGATCGAGCACCACCTGCTTCGGATTGCGCTCATCGGGGCTACTCAAGTGATGCAGTTGCAGCTTGATATCGGGTTGGCGAAATTCCGGATTGGTGCGCACATAGGCGTGCGCGGTAGCCCCCGGCACGCTCATGGGCCCGCCCCCGCGAATGGCCAACTGCAACGCCATGGAGATTTTGGCCAGCGGACTTTGCAGTTGCTCGTTGAGTGTCGACACGCCACGCGCCTCGACCATCAACCGACCGTGCAGATGATCAATCAGATTCTCGCCCACACCCGGAAGCGCATGGCGGGTGGTGATGCCCAGGCGGGCCAGTCGATCCGGTGCGCCGATGCCCGAGAGCTCGAGCAACTGCGGCGACTGGATCGTGCCCGCGCACAGAACGACATCGCCGCTGCAATGGATCGCATGCAGACCGCTTGCGTCGCGATACGCCGCGCCACTCACCCGCGCCCCGGAGAACAGCAACCGGCTTACCTGCGCCCCGCTGAACACCCGCAGGTTCGGTCGGCGCATCGCCGGGCGCAGATAGCCCTCGCGGGTGCTCCAGCGCAGCCCGCGACGGGTCGACATCTGGATCATGCCGGCACCGGCATAATGGCCGCTATTGGTGTCCGGGTTCACTCCGATGCCCGCCTCGCCACAGGCAGCGATGAAGGCACGCGATAGCCGATCGAAGGGCTGAATGTCACTGATCACAAGCGGCCCTTCGCGCCCGCGCACCGTCGGATCACCGCCTGCATAGGACTCCATGCGCTTGAACAGAGGCAATAGATCGGTATAGCCCCAACCGGCGTTACCCAGAGCACGCCAGTGGTCATATTCCAGCGGATCACCGCGCACCCAGAACATCCCGTTCACACTGGAGGTGCCCCCGAACACCTTGCCACGTGGACAGAAAATGGCGCGGCCACCGAGGCCCACGGACGGTTCCGTGGTGTAACGCCACAGTGCCCGGTCACCGACCATGATCCGCGCTACCCCGACAGGAATGCGCAGCCATACCCAAGGATCATCGTGGCCCGCCTCGATCAGCGCCACCCGCACCCGCGGGTCTTCACTCAAGCGCGCGGCGAGTGCACAGCCGGCAGACCCGGCTCCAACGATGACGTGATCGAATTCGGGGGCGTTCATGGCAGCTTCTTCGATGGCTGAGAAAGCAGATAGAATCGTGCGCGCACCGAGTCGTCACAGCGGGTTGTCACGTCGGGTTATCTCTACCGGTCGCGTAGCTGGACGACGTGCGGATGCGGTCAATTTGCGGTCAATATACGGTCAATAAACCAATGCGTGTGCGGCCATGTGCGGGATCTGGCGATCATACGCGCGACCATTCAGGCACAAGTCAGACACAAGACAGGGACAAGAGACATGAACCAGGCAGCCATTTGTGAATTGGACGTTCTGCGGGAAGGCAGTGCGCGTTCGCGCGGCAGTGTCTTGAAGGGCGCCATGCTTGGCGCCGCGCTCGCCATGGGTATGGCGGCGGCTCCGTTGGCCCAGGCGCAGACGGTACTCACCATGTCCTCGTGGGTGCCGCCCAGTCACCATCTGACAGCTTACTTTTTGCCCACCTGGGCTGCCGAGGTGGAGAAAGCGACCAATGGCCGGGTCAAGCTGCGCCTGTTGCCCAAGCACCCTTCGGCCGCACCGGGCACCTTTGACGCGGTGCGCGATGATCTGGTCGATGTGTCCTTTGTGACGGCGAGCTACACCCCGGCGCGGCACATTCTTCCGCTGCTGGCAGAGCTGCCCGGCAGCGGCGCCACGGCCGAGATCAATTCGGTGGCCTTCTCGCGCATCCACTTCAAGTACTTCCAGGCGGTCAATGAATACAAAGGGGTGAAAATCCTTGGCGTGTTTACCCACGGCCCGGGACAGATGTTCACCAAGAAGCCGGTCGCCGTGATTGGCGATCTGGCCGGCATGAAAATCCGCACCGGCGGCGGCATCGCCGAGGCGGTTGCCCGCGCACTCGGTGCCTCACCCTTTGTGAAGCCGGCACCGGAATCCTATGAATTGCTGAGCACGGGCGTGGCCGATGGCACCTTCTTCCCGTTTGAATCAGTCGCCTCCTTCAAGCTGGAGACCGTGATCAGTCAGGCTACGGTGTTCCCGGGTGGCATGTACAGCTCGGCGTTCGGATTTTTCATGAACGAGGATCGCTGGAACAAGCTCTCCAGGCAGGATCAGGACGCCATCGCATCGGTTTCCTTCGAGCAAGTCGCGCATCTGGCCGGCCGTTCCTGGGACAACGCTGACAAGGTCGGTATCGACGTGCTGCGCAAGGCCGGCGTCAAAATGGTGGAACCCGACGCGGCGCTGTTGCGTGAAGTACAAACGCGCTCGCAGCCCATCATCGAGGAATGGATTGCCAAAGCGACCAAAGAGCGCGGCATTGACGGACGCAAGGTGTTCAACGAGTTTCACGAAGAGCTCAAGCGCGTGGCGGCGGGTCAATGAGTGTGCAGGCCGCGGCGATCAGCCGCTGGCTTGATCACCTGCTCGGGTTTGTCGCATCGGTCATTCTGTTTGCCCTGATGTTGCTCACCTTTATTGATGTGTTTGCCCGTTACGCGTTCAATCATCCGCTGCGCGGTGCCTTCGAGATGACCGAGATCATGCTGGTGGTGTCGATCTTTGCCGGTCTGCCGCTGGTCTCGCGCGCCGATGAGCATGTCACCATGGATTTCATCGACCATCTGCTGGGCCGTCGCGGCACGGCGCGATTGCAACAAGTGGTGCAGGTGATATGTGCTGCGATCATGGCCCTGCTCGGCTGGCTCACCTGGCTCAAGGCCGACAAGATTGCCGGTTACGGCGACACCACTGACGTGCTGCATGTTCCAATAGCGCCATTTGTGTATTTCATGGCACTGATGATTTTTGCGACCGGTCTTGTTCACGTGGCCAAGGTGTTCTACCCGGGCATCACCAGGGCCAATATGCTGTGAGCACGCGATGACTGCAGCGCTGATCGGTCTGGCCGCGATGATGGTGCTCGCATTTCTGCGCATTCCCATTGCATTCTCGATGGGGGTGGTGGGCATCGTCGGCTACGCCTGGATGCGCGACTGGAACTGGGCCGCGGCGTTTGCGACTGCGCAGACCAAGGTCTATGAGACGGGTCTCAACTACACCATGTCGGTGATCCCGCTTTTCATATTGCTCGGTAGCTTTATCACCAAGGCAGGACTGTCGCAGGAGTTGTTTCGCGCGGCCAATGCGTTTTTTGGGCATCGGCGCGGTGGACTGGCGATGGCCACCGTGGTTGCTTGCGCAGGCTTTGGTTCGATCTCGGGTTCGTCGGTGGCCACCGCGGCCACCATGGCCAAGGTGTGCTATCCGCCGATGAAAAAACTCGGCTATTCCGATGAGCTCTCGACCGGATCGATTGCTGCCGGTGGCACGCTGGGCATTCTGATTCCGCCCTCCACGCTGATGGTGATCTACGGCATCATGACCGAGACCAACATCGGCAAGCTGTTCGCTGCCGGCATGCTACCGGGCCTGGTAGCCACGATTCTGCTGTGTATGGCGGTGTGGTGGGTGACCTGGCGTGATCCGAAGGCTGGTCCACCCGGCGAGCGCATGAGCTGGGCTGAGCGCTGGGCAACCCTGGATGGTATGGGCGTATTCACCGCTGTCGGCGTCCTGCTGGGTCTGGCCGTCTGGTTTGACTGGTTGACCAAGGAACAAAGCGGCGTGGCCGCGGCGGTTGCAGTGATGGCCCTTGCGCTCATCTATAGCGGGGTCACGAGCATCCTCGCGCTCTTTGTGCTGATGATGGGCGGCATCTATGTTGGCGTGTTCACCGCAACCGAGGCTGCGGGCATTGGCGCCTTTGTGGCCATGATCATCGCCATTGTCCGGCGCACACTGGGCTGGCGCGATTTGTTCGATTCGTTGATTGAAAGCGCTCGCACCACGTCGATGCTATTCATCATCCTGATTGGCGCGATGATGTTTGCCGAATTCGTCAATATCACCACGATGCCTGGTGATCTGCTCGGGTTCGTGTCGCGCTTTCAGTTGCACCCCATCATGGTGGTGATCATGATGATGGTGATCTATGTGATCCTGGGCACCGCCATGGAAGAGTTGTCCATGGTGTTGCTCACCCTGCCGGTGTTCTTCCCGATCATCGTGCAACTGGGCTTTGATCCCGTCTGGTTTGGCATTCTGATCGTGGTGGTGGTTGAGATCGGGTTGATCAGTCCACCGGTAGGTATGAATCTATTCGTGCTCTCCACGCTGCTGCCCGAGGTGCCCACCCGCACGGTGTTTCGTGGTGTCGTACCCTTTGTGGTGGTTGACTGTGTCCGCCTGGCAATTCTGGTGGCGTTTCCCTGGCTCTCGCTGTGGCTGCCGCGCCTGATGAATTGAGAGCGCCGACCTGGCCGGCAGTAGTCGTACCTTAATGGGGATGAGTGCGCGTATTAGCGGGCTGTCGACCCGTTTGCCGAGTGACCCGTATGGTTGATCCGGCAGAATGCGGACCGAATGACGCGCGCTGGCCTAGCCCGTCGTAACCCGCGCGCGCAGTGCCTCAAGCCCCAGGCCTTCGATGCCCATGGTCGCTGCAGTGCGCCCTTGTTGACTGAAGGGTTCACCCGTGAGGGTCTCGCCCAACCGCAGCAGCGATTCGGCAACCGGTGTGGCAACCCCGGCCGCTTGTGCGAGCGCGATGAAGGGCACCAGACCATGCCCAAAATCTTCGCGGTAGTAGCGATGGCTCAGAGAATCCGGTGCGCGGATTTTTTTGTTGGCATCGCCACTGGCAATTGCGGTGGCCAGATCATTGGTGTCGGTGACCGAGGCGTCCACCGTGCCCACCCGTTGCATTTCGGCGGCCACCCCAAGCAGTTCGTGACCAAAGGCACGACCGACGGCCAGTCGTTCAGCATCGAGTGCCGACATGACTCGCGCCACGCCAGGTGTCATACCTTGCACATAGAAGGTGAAGTCACCCTGCGTGGCCTCGATCCAGGCGGCGCCCAGAATGGCGCAGGGCGCGTGCAGCGTCATGTTGAGATTGGCCAGACTGGTGTACAGCACATCGGGCACGGTTTGCGCGCAGTCATAGACGATTTGTCCAAGCGCGAGCGCGGATTCACCCCCGGGCAGTGCCGCTGCCCGCAGCGCCTGGGCGCGACCGGTGATGGTGACGCGCGCCGGGTGGTATTTGCGGCACACGTAGGTGAGGGTGTTGAATTCAGCAATCGGTGGCGGTGTCGAGTCGCTGCCGAGGCTGGTCGCGGTTGTGCAATAGGCATGAGCAAATTCAAGCGCACCGCCGGTGTGTCCGGGGTTGAGCACCACCGGCACTCGGGAGCCGATGGTGGCGAGGGCACGCGCGATCGGCGCATGCGACAGGGTGGGCAGGCACACCAGGATCAGATCGGCACCGCGCACCGCGGTGTCGATCTTGTCTGTAATCAGTACCGGGCGTGCTTCACCGAGACCAAGCACCCCTTCATATTGCACACAGCCGGTGCCAATGAAGGGCATCAGCGCTTGCGCGGAGCGATTCCACAGTACGACCGCGTGACCGGCCAGGGTGAGTTCCACGCACGCCGCTGCGCCGCCGGCGCCCGCGCCCAGCACGGCCACACGTAGCGGCTGCGCCGTCGGTTGAACGCGGATGACTGCCGTGCTGTCGGTGTCATTCATTGCGATCAACGCACCACGATCAGTTCATCGTTCGAGCAGTAGTCAGAGAGCATTTCGCAGCCCTGCGCGGTCACCACCAGCATGTCCTTCAGTTGCATGCCGTAGCCATACCCGGTGCGGTAGCACAAGGGCTCGACGCCAAGCACCATGCCTTCTTCGAGCAGCGCATCGCCGTCGCGGCCGATCTCTGGTGTCTTGCCCAGGTACGGGTTCTCATGCAGGAACAGGCCAATGCCATGCCCCACAAAGGAGATGGGAGGCAGTTTCAATTCATCCAGTTTAGTGATGAACGCCTCATAGATCGCGCGGCAGCTGGCTCCCGGTTTGATCATGTCGAGCAGCATGTATTTACATGCCACCAGATGAGCCCAGATGCGCTCGGCATGGGCCGGGGCTTCCTGTACCACAGCGGTACGGCACACGCCGGCTTGATAGCCGCCAATGACCGAAAATATCTCGACCCGACAGACATCACCGCGGGCAAGCCGGCGCTCACTGGGGCCGACGTTGGGCAATTCGCTGCGCTCACCAGTCGCTACAATCATGAGCTTGAACTGCTCGGCACCCAGGGCGTACACATTGCGCGTGAGATGCCCCGCCAGATCCATCTCGCTGTCGCCAGCTTGAACCGCTCGCAGCGCATCGGTGATCGCTTGATCGGAGATGCGCGACAGGCGCCGCAGCAGGGCGATTTCATCGACGGTTTTGAGTTGCCGCAACCGATCAAGAATCGGGTGGTTCGGTTCAAAGCGCGCCTGTGGCAATAGCGTACGCAGACGATCCATGTCGTAGGCGGGCAGATAGTTGTTCTCGATGCCGATGCGAGCACCGGCCAGTCCCATTTCAGTGAGGAGCGAGGCCAGTTGTTCGATGCAGTTGTCGGCAAATTCCGCCCAGATGCGTACGTTGGCATCGGGCAACCGGCGTCCGATGGTGGTCGCTTCCATATCCACACCGAGCACCGCACTGTGGCCATCGGACTTGACGATCACCATGGCGTGGCGATGACGCATCAGCGGCTGCGAGGGCACGACAAAGCCGGTCAGGTAAGCGAAATTCTCTGGCGAGCAGGACACCATGGCATCGAGGCCGTGCTGCTTCATCGCCTGTTGCTGGCGCTGGATGATTTCGGTTCTCACGATTTCCCCATGGTCATGCGTTAACGATGCTCAAGCCGAGCATTCCCAGGCTATACGTCTTTCTTACCCAGCGCGTCGAGCACCTCGTCCAGTGCCGGTGGCGTGCCTGCGTCCTTGAACCGGTCGAGCTGTTCGTAGATTTCGGCTGCTGCGCGATGGAACCCGCCGGGCAGCCCGGCGCCCTCAAAGCTCGCTGCAATCTCGTGCATTTCTCCGACCCAGCGCCAGGCTTTGCGCGCCTGCTGGGTCACGGTGGTTGAGCGCTGCGCAAGATCGGGCTGTGAGCGTGCCCATTCGGCAAGCAGGGATTCTTCCACGCCTTCATGGCGTGCCAATGCGCGAATGGCGCTCAACAGGGCGATCGAGCCTTTGGTCCAGGCGGCGTAGCAGGCCTTCAGGCCAGACGCGGCGCCAATATCGCCCGACAGCACAATCGCCTCCATGCGTGTCCCGAGAAACAGGTTCTGCACCTGACCCGCTGCAGCCCCGGACAAGAACAAGCGCGTCTTGCCAGCGACCCGCGGGGGTGGCCCCACGATGCCACCGTCAACAAAGTAACCCCCCGCGCGCTCAATGAGGGCGCTTGCTTCGCGGGCCGCATCGGGGGAGATGGCGTTGGCGTCGACATAGAGGCCCTTGAACCCGTGTTCGGCGACTTCCCGTGCCAGATCAAGTGCCGCGTGCGGCGGGCACACGGAGAGCACCACACTACTTTCATCGAGACAGGTCGGTACGGTAAGGCGATCTTCCAGGCCATCGGCGAGTGCGCGTGCGCGCGTGGCCGGGCTGCGTGCCTCGGAGGCCCAGAGCACACGCACGCCGGCGCTGATCAGATCAGAGGCCACTGCGCTGCCCATGTCACCGGGGTGCAGCAGTGCAACGGTCGTCTGAGTCATGGAGGTAATCTCGGCAGGGGACGTGAATCAACGGGGGATCCATGGAGATCATAGCTGACCCGGCGATGACTGGCGCTACACTGCGCATTCGTACAACACGCCGGATATGCTGCACGATGGAACTGTCTCACGCCAAAGGGCGCCCACTGACCCGCACGGCAATGGCCGTCAGTCTGCTCGCTTCGCTTCTTGCCAGTGTTGTCATGCCGGGGAGTGCGCACGCCGACAGTTGGCCGTCAAAGACGGTGCGCATCGTGGTGCCGTTTCCGCCCGGGGGCATTAACGACGTCCTCGCGCGCATCGTCGCGCAGAAGCTCTCAGCCAACCTGGGCCAGAGCGTGGTGGTGGACAATCGCGCCGGCGCAAGCGGCCTGGTTGGCTCTGGCGTGGTGGCCAAATCAGCGCCTGATGGCTATACGCTCGTGTGTGGGTCGACCACCACGGTGCCGGTGGCGCCGGCGCTCTATCACAACCTGACCTTTGATCCAGTGCATGATTTGCAGCCGATCACCCGGATTGCCGTGGTCCCCAGCCTGGTGGTGGTGCATCCCTCGCTACCGGTCACTTCCATTCGCGAACTGATTGCGCTCGCCCGCGCCCAGCCCGGCAAGTTGACCTACGGTTCAGGCGGTGCCGGCTCGATTCAGCATCTGGCCACGGAACTGTTCAAGCAACGTGCCGGCATTGACATCGTCCATGTGCCCTACAAGGGGGGCGCGCCGGCGATGACCGATCTGGTTGGCGGGCAATTGAGCGTGATGTTCGAAGCTGTCCCCACTGCGCTCCCCAACGTGCATGCCGGCCGCACCCGCGCGATCGCGATCACCTCGGCGCAGCGCATGGCGGTGCTGCCGGACTATGCGACCGTCGCCGAATCTGGGTTGCCCGGCTATGAGGCAGCGATCTGGTTGGGCATTCTGGGCCCCGCCGGGATGCCCGTCGATGTAATCCAGAAACTGAATGTGGAGCTACGCCGGACCGTCGCCGATCCAGAGGTCGCAGCCCGTTTTGTATCGCAGGGCGCTGAGCCTACAACCGACACGGTCGAGGCGTTCAGTGCGCGCATCGCGAGCGAAGTCACGCTCTGGGCCGATTTCGCGCGCAGCACCAATCTCAAGGTGGAGTGATCCCATGATTGCATGCCCCTGGACGCCCCGCCCAGTGTCGAATTCAACCCTGCGAGGCTCGGGCTTAGCGCAATCGCCAGGTGTGGCGCCGGTGCAGTGTATGGCGCGAACTTCTGCCGCCGCACAACGACCAGGCGCCGCGCGAGCCCCGCTACCGCTGCGTATGTTTGCGATTCTGCTGCTGGGTTTCACCGTATTCGCAGATGCGCAGGCGCAGTCCTGGCCACAACATCCAATCAAGTTGATTGTGCCCTGGGGCGCCGGGGGCATCACCGATGCGTTGGGGCGGTTTCTGGCGCAGCCTTTGGGCGATCGCCTGGGCCAGCAGGTGGTGGTTGATAACCGCGGTGGTGCTGGTGGCACGATCGGTTCGGCAGTGGCCGCGGGTGCGCCCGCCGATGGCTATACCCTGCTGGTGGCCTCCATCGAGAGCTATGGCACCACTGATGCCGAGCGGCACCGCCTGCCCTACAACCCTGAGACGGCTTATGCGCCAGTGGCGCTGGTTGCGCGCGGGGCCAACGTAGTCGTCGTTCATCCCTCGGTGAAAGCGAACACCCTGCCCGAACTTGTTGAATTAGCCCGTGGCCGCCCCGATCAATTGCACTATTGCAGCGCCGGGGTCGGAGGCAATGCGCATGTGACCATGGAAATGCTGCAAAGGAAGGCCGGCATTCACATGATTCACGTCCCTTACAAGAGTGGTGGCGCGGCCATTGCCGATATCGTCTCGGGCCAGATCGAGATGTGCATTATCGGCACCACCGCTGTGGCATCGCGGATCAAAAACGGGCAGCTGCGTGCGTTGGCTATTGCCAGTGCGAGCCGCGCTCAAATGATGCCCGAAGTACCAGCGATGGCCGAATACGGCTATGGCGATGTGGTGCTCGCGCCGATCTATGGGGTGGTGGCACCGGCTGGCACGCCACCAGAGATCGTTGCTCACCTCGCCCGCGAACTGATTGCAGTGAACCGCAGTGCCGAATTCCGCGCCCGCCTGATCGATATCGGGATGGAAGCGATGGAACCGATATCCGGCGCCGAGTTCGGACAATTCATGAGCACTGAGGCTCGCCGCTGGCGCGCAGTAGCGGCGCAGGCTGGCGTCGGCGAATAGGCATGGGCTGACAGCGGTGACTGCAGGTGTCGCAAGCGGTCTGCGCACACCCGGTCTGCATGCGGTCTGGCAACGGCCTTGGCTGCGGAGCGATCGGCACGGCTGACAGTGTCGTGCCGAAGCGTTCGCCAACGCCTACTCCTTGACCCGATAGCGTTCGATTTTGGCCTCATCCACCGCGATCCCCATGCCGGGTAATTGCGGCACCTGAATTGCGCCGTCGATCATTGTCATCGGTTCTTGCAGCAGATCGTCGCGATAGTAAATGCCACCAATCCGATTGCCCAGTGCTTCAGCGGGAATCGACAGTGGCACGACGCAGGATAAGGTGGCCGCAGGAGCCGCCGCGGCGAGCATGATATTGGCCCGATTGCCCACACCGGTCTCAACCGACCCGTTCACATTGGCAAGTAGTCCCGCCGCGCGGGCGACCGCCGCCACTTCCATCGCACGATAAAGCCCACCCGGTTTGGTGGTGTAGATCGACACGATTTCGGCGGCGCGCTGCTCGGCAATCTGTATCACGTCATGGGCGTTCCACGCGCTCTCATCGGCCATCACCGGGGTGTCGATCGCTCGCGACACCTCGGCCAGACGTTCAATGCCCATCACTGGCTGTTCGGCATATTTGAGTCGGTAGGCTTCCATCTGCCGGATAGTGGTAATCGCCTCACCAGGCGAGGCATAGCCTTCATTGGCATCGACGCACAGATCGACCAGTGGCCCCACGGTCTCGCGAATGGCGCGCACCATCTCCACATCACGGCGCGGGTCTTGCCCGACCTTGATCTTGATCGTGCGAATGCCCTCAGAGACCACCTGGGCACATTCGCGCACCGCCTCATCAATGGCCAGCAACCCGATCGAATGGGTGACCGCGACGCGGGTGCGTGCCAGCCCCCCGAGCAAGGTGGTCACTGGCACGCCCAGCGCTTTGGCTGACAGATCGTAGTAGGCAAAGTCGATGGCCGACTTGGCATAGGGATAGCCCTTGATCACGCGGTCCATCCGGGCATGTAACTCGGCCGGGTTGGCCAGCGGCATGCCCGAGACGGCCGGTGCCAGATACTGCTTGATGACCAGGTCAACAATCGATGGTGACTCACCGAAGTAGCGACCGTACTCACCGCCCCAATCCTTGAGCGCGGGAGCCTCACCCCAGCCGACTCGACCCTCGTCGTCGGTCATGCGCACGAGCAGATAGCGCCCGATCGGTTCGGTGAGCCCGGTCCACTTGTGCTCGCGGCGGGTCGGGATCTGCACGAGCAGGGTGTCGATTGCTGCAATGGCCATGGTGCTATTCCTAGTGCTGTGTTTCCGATGCGCTTTGCCTGCGCGGCTTGCGTGCCGCGATGAGCCTCTACTGCATATGCCAGCCGTGGCTGACGGTGATTGACTGGCCGGTGAGGGCGTTGGTGTCGAACGCGGCAAGAAACAGGGCAGTCTGCGCTACATCGGCAATCGTGGTGAATTCACCGTCGACGGTGTCCTTGAGCATGATGTTCTTGATCACTTCGGCCTCAGTGATGTTGAAATTCTTCGCCTGTTCGGGAATTTGCCGCTCGACCAACGGAGTGCGTACAAAGCCAGGACAAATCACATTCGAGCGGATGCCGTGTGCCGCGCCTTCCTTGGCGATGACCTTGGCCAGACCGATCAGGCCGTGCTTGGCGGTGACGTAGGGTGCTTTGAGCGGCGAGGCTTCGTGCGAGTGCACCGACCCCATGATCAGGATCGCGCCACCGCGCCCGTGCCGGATCATGTCGCGCATGGCGGCACGGCAGGTGAGAAAGGCACCATCGGCGTGAATGGCCATCAGGCGTTTCCAGTCGTCGTACTTGAGATCGACGATGGCGCTGATGATCTGGATGCCGGCGTTGCTCACCAGAATGTCGACGCCACCCCAGCGCGCGGCCACTGCGGCGGTGCCGGCGTCGACTTGCGCTTCGTCGGTGACGTTCATGGCCACGGCCATCGCGCGCTCGCCACTCGGGTCGATGGCGTTGGCCGTCACTTGCGCTGCATCCAGGGCGAGGTCGGCGATGACCACGCGGGCGCCGGCGGCAGCGAAGGTGGTGGCGATTTCACGGCCAATGCCGCTGGCCGCGCCGGTGATGATGGCGACTTTGTTGGTGAGATTCATGATGGGGTTCCTTTTGAGAGAGTCAGATGGCGGGTGGTTTGAGGTTGTCGTGAATGGGTCGTGAGTCAAAAACTATGTACGCAAACGTGTCGGGCTACGGTTCGCTTGAAGCGTCGCGGGGGCAGGTCGCCCAGTGCGGGTCCAGACGCGTAGCCATCTTCCGTGAAGAGCGAACGTGCCGCTCGCCTATACCGTTGCCGAGTGATCCTCCACTTGTTCGAGCTCGTGAATGGCAAGACCGGTGTCAGGTGGCAGAGGGCGCAACCAATCCTTGCGCTCCAGCGCCCGATCGCCATCGCTGCGACCGGCGTGCCAACGCTCGGCCAGAGTGCGCCTGCGAAAGTCAATATCCTTCATCTGATCATCGTCGCGCAGCGCCTTCATTACCAGCCGTACAACGTTGATCCGGCTACCGCAGCCCAGCTCAGCGAGGTGTTTGATGTGGGTGTTTGATTTGCCGCAGCGTTCCAGCTCCTCGCTCAGCAGCCGTACCGCACGGCGCAAATCCTGGCGCAGGGCATGGGATTGCAGCAGTTCGTACGAGCGGCTGGCAAAGCGCACGGTCTTCTCGCGAGTCATCACTTTTGCGAGCGAGCGGGGGACGGGTTCGGTGTCATCCCACAGATCAATCATGAAGCAGAGCATGTCGCGCCGCTCGGAGTCTTGCAGCACCACATCGAGCGGCGTGTTGGTCGACACTCCGCCGTCCCAGTACCACTGCCCGTCAATGTGTATCGGAGGAAATCCGGGCGGCAGCGCACCGCTTGCCATGACGTGCTTGACGGTGATTGGTTCGCTATCGCGCAAGGAGTCGAAGTAGCGCGGCCGACTGGAGGCGACGTTCACTGCCACGGCGGTGAAACGCACCGGGCCCGCGTTCAGGTAGTCAAAATCAATGAGCCCACTCAAGGTCTTCTCCAGCGGTGCGGTGTCGTAAAAGCTGACCTCGCCCGGGTCGACCTCGGTGTCCAGTCCACGCCAAAGCACGCCCGGTCGCGGCGAAAAAAATCCGTCAATGCCATGGAGCAGGGTTTGCCACTCCTGGGACTGGTGCACCAAAGGGTTCAACAGGCCCCTGATCGGTGCCGCGCCCAGGCCAAATGCTTCCATCATTGAGCCGCTGATTGGGGCGCCAAGTGATAATGACGGCGCAGGTTGCGCAACCAGGTCCCAGAATTGGTGCAGTTTTTCCACGCGGTCAGCTGGCCGATTGCCCGCGATGATCGCTGCATTGATCGCCCCGATTGATGTGCCCACTACCCATTGCGGCTCGGCGTGGTGGGCAGCCAGGCTCTCATACACCCCGGCCTGATAGGCGCCCAGGGCACCGCCGCCCTGCAGCACCAGCACGTTGAGAGGCTCTTTCATGCATTCTCCCGATTGCGTCAGCAAATGACCCCGTCAGCTCGATTGACTGTCATAGTATGGGATTAGTATTGCAGTGCGCCATCGGGTCGACTATACTCCCGGCGCTTTTTAGCTATCCCGGCGAGGTCCGATTGCTGATTCGAAGCAAGCAGGTTCGCGCCGTATTCAAGTGGCAGTGTCTGGCCACTGTTGTCATGGCATTGCTTGCCTGGCCGCTCTTCGGGGCACCTGGCGCCGTGTCGGCGGTGGTGGGTGGATTGATCAATCTGGTGGCCGGCGGGGTGTATTTCGCGGTGGCCAGTGTCGGTCAGTTGCGCTCGGCGGGGCAGGTGATTCAGCGTGCGTTTCGCGCCGAAGCCAGCAAAGTATTGATCATTATCATCGCGTTGTGGTTTGCCATGACGCACTATAAGGGGATCGTGCACGTGCCGTTTTTTGCCGTTTTCGTGCTCACCGCGTTGTTGCCAGCCGTGGCCTTTCTGGTGCCCGACGACGCCCTGACCGCCGAATCCGCAACCGATGCCACTGGCAGTTCCAACCCCAACGCCCGTTCGTAGCCGCTATGCACGAAGAACTCACTCCGAATAGCTACATCGCCCACCACCTCACGTTCCAGGACATCTCGTTCTTTGGACACGCGATTCATATCGACACGGTGGTGATGGGTTTCCTGCTGGGCATTGTCGGTCTTTGGCTGCTGCGCCTGGCGGCACGCCGTGCCACCACCGGCGTGCCGGGCAAATGGCAGGCAGCGGTCGAATTACTGCTTGAATTTGTCGACGAACAGGTCAAAAGCGTATTCCCCGGCGATCGCAAATTTGTCGGTCCGTTGTCACTCACCGTCTTCCTGTGGGTGCTGCTGATGAATTCGATGGACTTCCTGCCCGCAGACTTGATGGCGTGGTTCTTCGAGCATGTGTTGCATCAGGAGCATTTCCGCAGTGTGCCTACCGCCGATGTGAACACCACGTTTGCTCTCGCGCTGTCGGTATTCGGCCTGATGATTTTCTACAGTATCAAGGTGAAGGGCCTGGGTGGCTGGATCCATGAGCTGTTCTGCTCACCGTTTGGCGGTAACCCGCTGTTGTGGGTGTTCAATCTGCTGTTCAATATTGTTGAGTACGTGTCCAAGCCACTGTCGCATTCGCTGCGTTTGTACGGGAACATGTACGCGGGTGAAATCATTTTTCTGCTGCTTGGTATGTGGGCAGCCACCGGCGTGGTGGGGGCGGTGTTTGGTGCCTTCCTGTCCACCGGCTGGGCCATCTTCCATATCCTGATCGTGGTGTTGCAGGCGTTCATTTTCATGATGTTGACCGCCGTGTACATCGCGATGGCACACGAGCACCATTAAAAAGGCAGGTACTACGATTCGCCCGGGTGAGCAACACCTGAGCGGAACTCTTGATTTACGACGTCATCATTGACCAGAAGGGAAGAAAGCAAATGGAACAACTGCAATTTGTGGCACTGATCCAAGCCTACACCGGTGTGGGTATCGGACTGATGATCGGTCTGGGAGCCGCCGGCGCCTGTATCGGCGTGGGTATCATGTGCAGCCGCTTCCTTGAAGGTGCCGCGCGCCAACCCGAACTGATGCCGCAGCTCCAGGCCAAAGTGTTTCTGCTGCTCGGCCTGATTGACGCCTCGTTCATTATCGGCTTGGGTATTGCCATGCTGTTCGCCTTCGGCAACCCGCTGCTGGGCGCCATCAAGGGCTAGTGTCGAACGGAGACTCGCAGTGGCGGTGCCTCACGGTGCTGCGCTGAGCGTCTCCGCGCGTGTTGGCTGAAGCATCTCGCTTCGGCATGGGTCATCACCGCAGGGTTTGCGAGCTATGAACATTGGATTGACACTGGTATCCCAGGCAGTCGCCTTCTTTCTGTTCGTCTGGTTCGCTGCGAAATTCGTCTGGCCGCCTCTCATGGGTGCCATCGAAGCGCGGCAGAAACAGGTGGCCGAAGGTCTGGCCTCGGCCGAGAAAGGGCGCGTTGAGTTGCTCAATGCGGCCAAGCGTTCCGAGGAAGAGCTGAAGGGTGCGCGTGACCAGGCGCAGCAGATCATCGCCCAGGCCGAGAAGCGTGCCTCCGAGATCATTGACGAGGCCAAGGCGCAGGCGCGCACTGAAGCCGAGCGTCTGGTGACCGGTGCGCAGGCCGAGATTGATCAGACCGTGTCGCAGGCGCGCGAATCGCTGCGCGATCAGGTGGCCGGGCTTGCAGTGGCCGGCGCCGAGAAGATCTTGCGTCGCGAAGTCAATCAGGCTGCGCATGCTGAGCTGCTCGCGCAGCTGCGCGCAGAGCTGTAGGCCCGTCAATGGCTGAACTCACCACCATCGCACGGCCCTATGCCGAAGCCGTGTTCACGCTGGCCGATGGCAGCGGAACGCTGGGTGCCTGGTCGGCGGTGCTCGCACGCCTTGCCACGGTCGCTGAAGATCCGGCAGTTGCACCCATGGTCGGCAATCCGCGCATCACGGATGCCCAGCGGGTCGATCTCTTTCTCTCGGTGGTCGGCGATACCTCGCAGGATGTGCGCGGTCTGGTTACGCTCCTGACTGAGAATGGCCGCCTCGGTGCGTTGCCGCAGGTGCGCGACGTATTCGAAGGTTTGAAGAACGAGCGTGAGGGCACGGTGGACGCCCAGATCGCAACGGCTTTTGCTTTGAGCGATGCCGATCTGGCCGCGCTGTGTGCCGGTCTTGAAAAGCGTCTTGGCCGCAAGGTGCGCGCCCAGGTAAGCATCGATGAGAGCCTTATCGGTGGCGTGCGTATCGCGGTTGGAGATGAAGTGATCGAGAGTTCGGTCAAGGGGCGCCTCGCGGCGATGCGCTCTTCGTTCGCACTCACCAATTGAATTAAATCCCACGACCGGGTCATTGCCCGGCCGGTGATTTTCGTGTCCTTATGCAGGTGGTGTGATCGCCTGACGTGCAGTGAACTGCCTGGAGAAAGAAGACCATGCAACAGTTGAGCCCCTCGGAAATCAGCGATCTCATTCGCCAGAAGATCCAGGCCCTTACCGATAGCGCCGAAATCCGCACCCAAGGGACTGTGGTCTCGGTGACCGATGGCATTTGCCGCATTCACGGCCTGTCAGATGTCATGCAGGGCGAAATGCTGGAATTCCCGAACAACGTATTCGGACTGGCGCTCAACCTTGAGCGCGACTCGGTTGGCGCCGTGGTATTGGGCGACTATCTGGGCGTGTCCGAAGGTGACACCGTCAAGTGCACCGGGCAGATTCTGTCGGTGCCGGTTGGCCCCGAGCTGATCGGCCGTGTGGTGAATGTGCTTGGGCAGCCGATCGATGGCAAAGGCCCGATCAACGCCAAGCACACCGATATCATTGAAAAAGTGGCCCCCGGCGTGATCTGGCGGCAATCGGTGTCGCAGCCGGTGCAAACCGGTCTGAAATCGATCGATGCAATGGTGCCGGTGGGTCGCGGTCAGCGCGAATTGATCATCGGTGACCGTCAGACCGGTAAGACCGCCGTTGCGATCGATACCATCATCAATTCCAAGGGCAAGGATCTCACCTGTGTGTATGTGGCGATCGGCCAGAAGGCCTCGACCATTGCCAACGTGGTGCGCAAGCTCGAAGAGCATGGCGCCATGGCCTACACCATCGTGGTCGCGGCCTCGGCCTCTGAAGCCGCCGCCCTGCAGTACATTGCCGCCTACTCGGGCTGCACGATGGGTGAGTATTTCCGTGATCGCGGCGAAGACGCCCTGATCATTTATGACGATCTGACCAAACAGGCCTGGGCCTATCGCCAGATCTCGCTCTTGCTACGCCGTCCGCCGGGCCGTGAAGCGTATCCGGGCGACGTGTTCTACCTGCACAGCCGTCTGCTTGAGCGTGCGGCGCGCGTGAGCGCAGCCTGGGTCGAAAAGCTGACCAATGGCGCAGTGAAAGGCAAGACCGGATCACTCACCGCGCTGCCGATCATCGAAACGCAGGCCGGTGACGTGTCAGCCTTCGTGCCAACCAATGTGATCTCGATCACTGACGGTCAGATCTTCCTTGAAACCGATCTGTTCAACGCCGGTATCCGCCCAGCCATCAACGCCGGCGTGTCGGTATCGCGAGTCGGCGGCGCAGCGCAAACCAAAGTGATCAAGAAGCTGGGCGGCGGTGTGCGTCTGGCTCTGGCGCAATACCGCGAACTGGCGGCGTTTGCCCAGTTTGCTTCCGATCTCGATGACGCCACCCGTCGCCAGTTGGAACGTGGCCGTCTGGTGACCGAATTGATGAAGCAGCCGCAATACCAGCCGATGCAGGTCTGGGAAATGGCGCTCACGCTGTTTGCTGTGAACAACAGCTACTTTGACGATGTCGAAGTGAAGAAGGCGCTGGCGGCTGAGAAGTCACTGCGCGATTTCGTGCGCTCGAAGTACGCCACGCTGGTCGATACGATCGAGAGCACCAAGGACTTGTCGGCCGATAGCGAAAAAGCGCTGCACGAGGCAATCAAGGATTGGAAGAAGTCGGCCACCTACTAAGCGTACTGTTCAACGTCCATCGAAGCCCCGCAGCGGCGGGGCGGCAGCATAGACCAGGGTAACGATCCATGGCAGGAAGTAAGGAAATCCGCGTCAAGATCAAGAGCGTGCAAAACACGCGCAAGATCACCAAGGCGATGGAAATGGTCGCCGCCTCGAAGATGCGGCGGGCGCAGGAGCGCATGCGGCAGGCGCGCCCCTATGCCGAAAAGGTGCGTGCGATTGCCGCTCACCTGTCGCATGCCAATCCGGAGTATCGCCATCCGTTCCTGGTCAACCGCGACACGGTGAGTCGCGTCGGTATGATCCTCGTGACCACCGACAAGGGTCTGTGCGGCGGGTTGAACACCAACGCCCTGCGTCTGGCGCATGCGCGCTACAAGGAATATGAGGCCGACGGTGAGGCGATCGATGTCTGCGCCATTGGCGGCAAAGGCCTGGGCTTCATGCAGCGGCTTGGCGCAAACGTCGTGTCGAGCGCCGTGCAGTTAGGAGACCGGCCGCAAATCGATCGTTTGATCGGTGCAGTCAAAGTGATGCTCGACGCCTATTCCTCGGGCAAGATCGACCGCGTGGTGCTGGTGTACACCCGGTTCATCAACACGATGAAGCAGGAACCGATGGTGGAGCAGTTGCTGCCACTGTCCGGTGAGCGGCTTGGCGTACCTGAGGGCACCTGGGACTATATTTACGAACCCGATCCGAAACCGGTGCTCGATCAGGTTTTGTCGCGCTATATCGAGGCACTCGTGTACCAGGCAGTCGCCGAGAACATGGCGTCGGAGCAATCGGCGCGCATGGTCGCGATGAAGTCGGCCAGCGACAACGCCGGCGATGTGATCGATGAATTGACGCTCGTGTACAACAAGTCGCGGCAGGCAGCCATCACCAAGGAACTCTCGGAAATCGTCAGCGGTGCGGCAGCCGTCTAGGGCGGCTCGAACGCGATAACCCTTTCACGCAATAAACGACATCAGGAACGGCTATGGCAGAGGCTCAAGTGCAGACAAACGTCAGCGGCACCATCGTGCAGTGCATCGGCGCGGTGACCGATATTGAATTTCCCCGTCACGCCATCCCCAAGATCTATGACGCACTTCGTCTGGTCGATGTAGCGGATAACCCGCTCGTTGAAAAGGGGCTCACCTTCGAGGTGCAGCAGCAACTGGGCGACGGCGTCGTACGCACGATCGCGCTGGGATCCTCCGACGGTCTGCGTCGCGGCATGCAGGTGACCAACACAGGTGCGCCGATTTCGGTGCCGGTCGGTACCGGCACGCTTGGTCGGATCATGGATGTGCTGGGTCGTCCGATCGATGAAGCCGGTCCCATTGCCGGTGACGAACTGCGCCCCATTCACGCCGATGCACCCAAGTTCGATGAACTGGCCCCCTCGGTTGAGCTGCTGCCGACCGGGATCAAGGTGATTGACCTGATCTGCCCGTTTGCCAAGGGCGGCAAGATCGGTCTGTTCGGTGGCGCCGGGGTCGGCAAGACCGTGAACATGATGGAGCTGATCAACAACATCGCCAAATCGTATGGCGGTTATTCGGTGTTTGCCGGGGTTGGTGAGCGCACCCGTGAGGGCAATGACTTCTATCATGAGATGGAAGAGTCCAAGGTGCTCGATAAAGTGGCCATGGTGTTCGGCCAGATGAATGAGCCCCCTGGCAACCGTCTGCGTGTGGCGCTCACCGGTCTCACCATGGCCGAGAAGTTCCGCGATGAAGGCCGTGATATTTTGCTGTTCATCGACAATATCTATCGTTACACCCTGGCCGGAACGGAAGTCTCGGCGCTGCTCGGCCGGATGCCATCTGCGGTGGGATACCAGCCGACGCTTGCTGAGGAAATGGGCAAGTTGCAGGAGCGGATCACCTCCACCAAGGTCGGTTCGATCACCTCGATTCAGGCGGTGTATGTGCCGGCCGATGACTTGACCGACCCCTCGCCTGCGACCACTTTCGGTCACCTGGATGCCACCGTGGTGCTCTCGCGTGACATCGCCTCGCTCGGTATCTACCCGGCGGTTGATCCGCTCGATTCGACCTCGCGCCAGCTCGATCCGAACGTGATCGGTGAAGATCATTACAACACCACCCGGGCGGTGCAGTCGGTGCTGCAGCGCTACAAGGAATTGCGCGACATCATTGCGATTCTGGGTATGGATGAGCTCTCGCCAGAAGACAAGCTGGCCGTGTCACGCGCGCGGAAGATTCAGCGCTTCCTGTCGCAGCCGTTCAACGTGGCCGAAGTGTTTACCGGTTCGCCTGGCAAGATCGTACCGCTGGCCGAAACGATCAAGAGCTTCAAGGCGATCGTGGCTGGCGAATATGACCACCTGCCCGAGCAGGCCTTCTACATGGTCGGTGGCATTGAAGAGGCGGTCGAGAAGGCGAAGACCCTCAAGTAAGACTGTGGTGGCACGCGGCGATCACGCCGCGCGCCTGAATTGCGTGCGCACCCCGGGTGCGCCGAGCTGGAGAGATACGAAGTGGCCCATACCCTGCACGTCGATGTGGTGAGCGCCGAGGAGAGCATTTTCTCGGGCGATGCAGAATTCGTCGTGTTGCCCGGCGAGGCGGGTGAACTGGGTATTTATCCTCAGCACACCCCGCTGATCAGTCGCATCAAACCAGGAGCGGTACGTATTCATCGCCCCGATGGTGCGGGCGAAGAATTGGTGTTTGTCGCTGGTGGCATCCTTGAAGTGCAACCCAAGGGCGTCACCGTGCTGGCTGACACTGCGATTCGCGGCAAAGACCTGGACGAGGCCAAGGCCACTGAGGCCATGAAGCAGGCTGAAACTGCTCGCCAGAACGCGACATCCGACCAGGAACGCGCGACGGTGGAAGGTGAGCTCGCCATGCTGGTCGCGCAACTGGCCACGATCCGCCGCCTGCGCAAGCAATAGGGTGTCGGCGCCCAATGAGGGCGCTTGACTCGTTGCTGACCTTGTAAATCGGCCGTTCTACGGCAGGATTGCCAGGAAGGTTGGCCGTCAATGTCCCGGTGCCCAGTCTCAGCGCAGCGTCGCCAGAGCTGCGGTGACATCCTTGCTCGATAGCAATTCGGGGAGCAGCAGCGCCGCTTGCCCCGGACGGTAAAGCACATACACCGGAACGCCATCGCGCCCAAGCGCCGCCAGCGCCTGCGTGATGCGCTCATCATGCCGAGTCCAATCAGCGCGCAGGGTGCGAACTGCGTGGCTCGCAAAAGCCTCGCGCATTGCTGCCTGCTCAAGAACCAGCTTCTTGTTCACCTGACAGGTAATGCACCATGCCGCAGTGAAATCAACAAACACCGGTTGACCGGCAGTGCGTGCCTCATCCAGTACCTCGGGCGACCACGCGGCCCAGGACGAACCAGCGTTCGCGCGAGCCACGCTGCCCTGCGCGGCGGCGGCGCTATCGGCAGCCATGGCATTCGCGGAAGTTGCGGCAGTCGTCGAATTCGCAGAGGCCGCAGAAGCCGCAGAAGCCGCAGAGATCGCGAACGAGTCGGCATGCTCGATGACAAGTGCCATCAGCACAACGCTCGTCAGGGCACCGAACGCTGCCAGAGCATGCCATTTGCCGCGGTCGCGAAATTGAACCCGCCCGTAAATTGCCGCCGCGGCCCCCAGCAATACCAGTCCAACACCCACCAGAAGCAACGCCTCGTTGCCCACTTGCACCGCGAGCACCCAAAGTAACCACAGCACGGTCGCCAGTAACGGCAGGCCGAGTATCTGGCGCAACCGCAACAGCCAGCGGCCTGGCCGTGGTAGCCAGCGCAGCAAAGCCGGAATACAGCTCAGGATGAGATATGGCAGCGCCATGCCGATCGCGATGGCCAGGAATACCCCGATCGCATGCAGGCCGTCTTGCACCAGGGCATAGCCGAGTGCTGCGCCCATGAACGGAGCGGTGCAGGGTGATGCAACGATGACGGCCAGTGTCCCAGAGAGAAAAGCACCCCATAGCGGATGATCCGTGCCCCGCTCTCCGGTTGTGTCCACTGCAACGCCGACTTCAAATAGTCCAAACAGGTTAAGCGCGAGTAGCCAGAAGAAGACCGCAAGGCCCGCCACCACCCACGGCGACTGCAATTGAAAGCCCCAGCCAAAGGCCATGCCCGCATCGCGCAATCCGATCAGTGCCGCACCGAGCAAGGCGAACGACACCACAATGCCCAGCGCAAACGCGCACCCCTGCCCGCGCAACTGCCGCGCACTGCCATGGGCGCGTTCGGAGAATCCAAGGATTTTGATCGCAATGACAGGAAACACACAGGGCATCAGATTGAGGATGAGGCCACCAACGAAGGCAAACCCAAGAGCCACCCACAGCGACAACGCTGCAGCGCCTGGCGAACGCAAGCCGGGTTCTGTCTCAGGGTCGGACGCCTTTCCAGCGACGATAGTGCCCTCAATCGTGCTGGCAACCGTGACACCGGCCAACCCTTGCAACGCAGGCTTGGTGACCAACACACCCGCGAAACTTTGCCTGGGGGCGGTCAGATCCACTGCTACCGGCAGACGCAACTCAAACTCCCCGTCGACGATGCGAAGCACTTGCGCGCGCGATGGTTCGATCAATCCGGGAGTCGCAGAAAAGAAATAGGCTGACTGAATAGAAGCGGCACCGTCGTTTGGCGCGCTGGCGAAACAGCCCGCGCAGGCGACCCGCAATGAGATGGCGTCACCGTTGCCGACTGCCCGTGCATGCAAGCCGTTAATCTCACCGGGCTGGTGGGCGCGGCTCGCGGCAAAGCCTTCGACCCAGCGTGGATCATTGGTGGCCGAGCCCTGTACTACCGGCACACTGAGCGACAACTCGGCGCTGCCCGGAATGCACACATCATTGCAAACCAGCCAATCAACATGCGCATGCAGCACCGGGGTGCCAAATACCAGACTGCGCGGCACCTGGATCGGTACCAGGAGGAACACCTCATCGGGGTAACCGTAGTTCGCCAGTGGTGGTACGGGAATACGCTGCGGCACTGGCCACTGGATCTCGCCCGCAGAAAACCCCGCCGGGAGCTGCCATTGAATTTGCGTGGGCAGGCCCGCATCGCCCGGATTACGCCAGTAGGTGTGCCAATGCGGCGCATGTTTCAGGCGCAGCGCCACGGTTGCCAGTTCGCCTGCCACCCATGCGGTCCGTTCCGATACCAGTTCGACTTCAACATGATCGGTGCGCACCGGCTGCGCGGTGCCAAGCGCGGGCAACGCAAGCAGACCGCCAAGCAGAAAACGTAGAAACCAACTGGAGCGCGACATGCGATGCCTATTTCATTGGATCAAGGGAACGGCGCAGACCAAGGACAGACAGAATTGCTGTGGATCGCGGTCGATCCCAACGGATTGAAACAAATACGGTATGTGACCAACGCGACCCTTACCCCAGGCGGGACTCCCCAGCGTGATGATCAATAAGCGACAGAATCTAGCGGAAGCCCATTCGAGTGTAGCGACAGCACTCTGGGTTGGACAACAAATAAAAACGCCCGTGCGAACTTTCGTTCAACACGGGCGAAATCCTGACGAAGAACTCATCCGGGTGATCCTGCACGGTCAAACGTTACTACTTGAGTGCCAGTTCGTAAACCAGCGCGTTGCCGTTACAGTGATTCCTTCAAAAAGCCGGATTGCCGGGTGCTTGGCAGTCTGGTCAAACCGGCCTCACAGTCCCCCACTCCTCCTCTGAGCCGTTATTATGGCACTCGCCTGGCTGCACGAACCGGATGTGGCGGTGCATCAATGCAAACAAAAAGGAAAGCACCCTGGACCACTGGCTTGTCGCCTATGCCCTGATCGGCATATTCGTCGGGATCTTTGCCGGCATGCTTGGAATCGGAGGCGGTGCCATCGTGGTGCCGCTGATGACAGACTTGTTCCGTCGCCAGGGATTCGATTCTCACCATGTGCTGCACGTGGCGCTGGGCACCTGCATGGCGACCATTGTGTTGACCTCGGCATCCAGCCTGCGCGCCCATCATCGCCATGGAGCGGTGGACTGGCCGGTGGTGCGCGCCATGACTCCGGGGCTGATTGTTGGTGGCTTTGCCGGTAGCTGGTTGGCTCGCTATATACCGACCTTTCCTCTGGCGATCGTGTTTGCCGTCTTCGTCACCTATTCGGCCACACAGATGCTGGTCGGCTGGAAGCCGCGACCGGGGGCACATCTGCCCGGCCCGTTCTGGTTGTTCGTCGCCGGCTTTCTGGTGTGCGCATTTTCGGCCTTGGTCGCAATCGGTGGTGCTGCGCTCACCATCCCGTTTCTGGTGTTCTGCGCGATGCCATTTCATCGAGCGATTGGTACGGCCGCAGCGCTCGGATTTCCGATCGCCGTGGCGGGTACTCTGGGCTTCATCGTGAATGGCTGGAGCATTCCTGATCTGCCTTCGCCTCACCTGGGCTATGTCTATTTGCCAGCGTTTGCGGCCCTCGCCGTAACCAGTGTGCTATTCGCACCGCTCGGTGCGCGCTTCGCGCACCGGTCAGCCGCGTTTACGCTGCGGCGGATTTTTGCGGTGGTGATGTACGCGATGGTGATCAAGCTGATCGTCGATCTGATGTGATCCGACCCGATCGGACGCTGACCGGCACGACCTTTCAGACACCGTCAGATCCGACATTGTTCAGGCACATTGAGTCGGGTTTAGATCAGTCCTTTCGCGCGCAATGCCGCCACGTCCTGCGCACTCATCCCCAGCTGGTCGCGTAGCACCTCATCGGTGTGCTGACCGAGGGTGGGCGGAGCGCGGTGGTATTCAATCGTGGTGTCGGAGAAGCGCATTGGGCTTGCCACGCCAGAGAGTTTGCCGGCGACTGGATGATCGAGTTCGATGCGCACGTTGCGCGCGATCACCTGCGGCTCTTCATAGACCTGCGCGACCGTGTTGATCGGCCCGTTAGCCACACCCGCGGCCTCCAGCGCTGCCACCCAGTCCTTGGTGGTTCGCGTCAGGAAGATCTCAGCGAGAATGCGCGTCATCTCGCTGCGATTTTCCACTCGCTTCCCATTGGTCGCAAAGCGCGGATCGCTCACCAGATCGGGCCGGTCGATGACATCACACAGTCGCCGGTACAGATTGTCATTGCCGCAGGCCACGATCACATTGCCATCGGCGGTGCGAAAGGGCTGATAGGGCACGATGTTCGGGTGCAGATTGCCAATCCGCGCCGGTGATTGGCCGGTGGCAAAAAAGTTGGCGTTTTGATAACTCAAAAGCGCGATCTGCGAGTCGAGCAGTGCGCAGTCGATATGCTGTCCACGCCCGGTGCGTTCACGGCTCGCGATGGCGGCGCAGATCGCGATCGACGAATACATCCCGGTGATGATGTCAGCCACCGGCACGCCGGCCCGTTGCGGTCCGCCACCGGGCGCGTCATCCGGTTCTCCCGTTACGCTCATCATGCCGCCCATGCCCTGGATCATGAAGTCATAGCCAGGGCGTTCGCGAAACGGCCCGGTCTGACCAAAACCTGTCACCGAACAGTAGATCAACCCCGGGTTCAATACTTTCAGATCGTCATAGCCCAGGCCATAACGCGCCAGGTCGCCAAACTTGTAGTTCTCGATCAGGACGTCAGCTTGCTTGGCCAGCTCGCGCACGATGCGCTGGCCCTCAGGGTCGGCAATGTTGAGCGTGATCGATTTTTTGCCCCGATTGGCCGAGGTGTAATAGGCCGACTCACGGGTGTCTTTGCCCTCAGCGTCCTTTACCCAGGGCGGACCGAAGGCACGCGAATCGTCGCCGGTCTTGGGCCGCTCGACCTTGATGACCTCGGCGCCCAAATCAGCCAGATTCTGCCCGGCCCAGGGACCGGCGAGCACACGCGACAAATCAAGTACGCGAATATGGGAAAGGGGACCGGCCATGATTGAAACCCTGTTCGAAGATATGAAGACGGCTGCACTGCCGTGACTCTGAAACCAAAAACTGCGGTACGTCTCTGACTCGGTACGGCTGAATTCAAAAAACCTGTACTACAGCTCAGATCCTATATCGCCGCAACGCAATGCGGCCGAGACTAGCGCACCACCAGCCACGCCCCCAGCGCAATCAGGCCAGCCCCCAGGACGCCGCGCAACAACAGTGGTTCGCCTGAATACAGCCCCCAAAGGTAGACCTCGATCATGGTGGTGGCAATCATCACCGGGTAGGCCACCGACAGCGGCATGCGTTTGAGTGCAATGGCATACATTACAAAACCCACGCCATAAACGATCACCGCAATCGCATAAGTGATGGCCGCCGGCACGCTCGCGCTGATCGAGTCGGAGACCGGTGGCGCGGACTTGAGCAACACGCTCGCGACGGCCCCGCAGGTGCCGCTTGCAACCAGTAGCAGGAGTGCGAGCATCAGAGGCCTTTGCTTAGCATTCGGCAAACAGACGGCCAAAGCCGCGCACCTGATCTGTGATTCCAATCGAACGCAACGCTGCCCAATAGGTCGCCACATTCACACCGATCAGGGGCTTGCCGTGCTCCTTTTCGATTTGCTCGGTCAGAAACGACACCGGGAGCGCCGTGCCCACTTGAACGAGTGCCTCGGCCTCAGGATGATCGATGGCGCGAAACGCCTCAAAGACGCGATCGGCTTCAATGCGCGCCACATTGGTGGCGCCAGTGGCTCGCATGCCCCCTGAGCCGACCACATCGAAACCGGCCGATCGCATGAATTTGGCGATCATTTCATCGGCCGGGGGCCAGTAAGGCGAGAGCACCGCGATCTTCTTGGGTGAGCCGATGGCGCGCAGTCCTTCCAGTACCGCAGTGGAGGGCGTCCAGAACGGCACCCCGGCCTTGGCGGCGAGGGCGGCCTGATGCGCGAGGCCGTGTTCGACATCGCCGCGAAACGAATGGATCGAGTGTCCCTCGGCGATTACCGCGGGTTCACACAACATCACCAGACGCAGTGCCTCGTCAAGGTCGCCCTCTTCGACTTCCAGCAACCGGCGATATTCCTCCATGTCGACATACGGCCGCGGTGGCAGAAACATGCGCGAGACATGATTGGTGACGCCCCGCGGGCGCATCGCCTCCATCTCGGGCTGCACCGTGGTGTTGGTGGCCGGCACGATGACACCAATCTTCGCGCGAGTGCCGATCGAATCGGTGTTGTAACCAATGACGGGCGGTTTGACCACACCGGTGTAATTAAGCGTCATGACGAAAGGGTGTTCTATCGAATGATGGGCAGTTTGACTGCTGGACGGGGTCGAGCAACCCGTAATGAATGTGGATTACCGCTGAGCGCTTACTTGTTCATGCCCAGAATGCCGCCAGAGATCGAGCGCGCATCTCGGGGTGACCAGCGTCCGGCATCCACCGTGGCGATGAACTGACCGACGATGCGGTTGAATTCATCGGGCTCTTCGATATTGATCGTATGACCCGAGCGCGCAATGATGGCGAGGCCCGCCGTTGGAATCAGGCGCTTCATCAACAAGGCCGGCTCCAGACAGGGATCATCCTCATCGCCATTGAGGATCAGCGTGGGCACGCTGATCTTGCGCATGTCGTCTTGCAGATCCCATAGTGACGGGCGCTTGCGCTGCACGCCGAGCATGGTCAGCGCAGAGCCTCGGGTGGAATGCTCGGCCAGCTGCGTCGCAAACTCCTGCCAGCCGCGCGGGTCCTTGTTCTGAAACTGCACCCGCGTCGGCCCGAGTGAATAGGCTTTGGCCACCACTGCCATGGTGTCGCGTTCAATCGCAGCGGCAGTGGCTTCGGTCTCGGTGCGGAATTGCTCGCGCGCGCTTGGCGCGGCGCCATAGCCACAGCCACCGACCATGATCGAGCGGGCCATCTGCGGATAGTGCATGCCAAAGTGCAGCGTGGCGAATCCGCCCATTGACAATCCGACGACGTGGGCACGGTCAATGCCCAAGTGCTTGAGTACGTCGCGAATGTCATCGCGTGCCCGCGCCTGGGAATACTGTTCGGGTGAGTCGGGCACGTCCGAGGGCAGATAGCCGCGCGCACTGTAGGTGATACAGCGATAGCTGCGCGAGAAATGCCGCATCTGCGCTTCCCAGCTGCGGTGATCGCCGGCAAATTCATGCACGAAGATGATGGGAATGCCACTACCGGCTTCCTCGTAGTGCAGACGTACGCCGTCGTCGGTGATTGCGTAAGGCATGGGTCAGGCTCCGCGAGTCGTTAACAGCAAAAGAGTCATGGGGACGGTGCTAAAACAAACCGGCTGGTGAACCAGTCTGCTGGAAAACAGCTGGCACGAACGGGTCAATACGAACGAGGCAATTCAAGCACATGCTCGGCCAGATAGGACAGCACCAGATTGGTCGATATCGGGGCAATCTGGTACAGCCGCGTCTCGCGGAACTTGCGCTCGACATCGTACTCTTCGGCAAAGCCGTAACCGCCGTGGGTTTGCAGACACATCTCACCGGCTTGCCATGATGCCTCGGCGGCCAATTGCTTGGCCATATTGGCCTCGGGCCCGCACGGTTCGCCGCGCTCATAGCGGGCTGCGGCGTCTTGCACCATTAGCTCCGCCGCGCGCATCGCCATATAGGCGCGCGCAATCGGAAACTGCACGCCCTGGTTCTGGCCGATCGGGCGGCCGAACACCGAACGCTCGCGGGCATAGTTGCGCGCTTTTTCGATGAACCACTTGGCATCCCCGATGCACTCGGCCGCGATCAGGATGCGCTCGGCATTCATGCCATCGAGGATGTAACGAAAGCCGCGCCCTTCTTCACCCAGCAGATTGCTCGCTGGCACGCGCAGATTGTCAAAGAAAATTTCGGTGGTGGCGTGGTTGATCATGGTGCGGATCGGGCGGATCGTGAGGCCCCGCCCCAGCGCTTCGCGCATGTCGACAATAAATACCGACATGCCCTCAGTGCGCTTGGCCACCTGATCGCGCGGCGTGGTGCGGGCGAGCAGCAGCATCAGATCGGAATGCTCGGCGCGTGACGTCCACACCTTTTGGCCGTTCACCACATAGTGATCGCCCTCACGGACGGCGGTGGTGCGAATCGAGGTGGTATCGGTGCCCGCAGTGGGTTCGGTCACGCCAAAGGCCTGCAGGCGCAGCGTACCGGCGGCGATGCCGGGCAGATAGGTTTGCTTCTGCGCCGCGCTGCCATGGCGCAGTACGGTGCCCATCGTGTACATCTGTGCATGGCAGGCCGCGCCATTGGCACCGGATCGCTGTACTTCTTCCAGAATGGCCGCGGCAGAGCGCAGGCCCAGGCCGCTGCCACCGTATTGCTCGGGAATGAGAGCCGACAGATAGCCCGCCTCGGTCAGCGCGCGTACAAATTCGGTGGGATACCGGCGCTCGCGGTCCGTTTCGCGCCAGTATTCCATCGGAAAGGTGGCGCACAGGCGCGCTACGCCTTCGCGGATTTCAGCCAAATCGTCGGCAGTGACGTGCGATTCGTGGGTCATGGCAGGTCTGGTCTTCCAGCGGCTATCGATTTGCAAGCGGGTTGCCCGGTATTATAGGGGCCGCTGCTCCGGCTGCTCCGGAATGCCCGGACGCTATCGGCGAGCCTGTTCCCGACTCCTGCCTTCATCACCGAGCCTGCCATGCCCCATCTACCTGCTTCCAGCGCGCTCTCGCGCTTTCGCATCCTCGACCTGACCCGGGTGCGTGCCGGTCCGACCTGCGTCAAGCAGTTCGCCGATTTTGGTGCCGACGTGATCAAGATCGAATCGCCGCCCGGCGTTGATCCGAACGAGAACATGGGTGGCCCGCGGCACGGTCCGGACTTTCAGAACCTGCATCGCAACAAGCGCTCGATCACTCTTAATCTGAAAGAGGCGCAGGGACGCGACATCTTCATGCAGTTGGTGAAAAGCGCCGATGTGGTGGTGGAGAACTATCGCGCCGATGTGAAATTTCGCCTGGGCATCGACTACGAGTCGCTGAAGAAAGTGAATCCCCGCATCATCCTTGCGAGCATTTCGGGCTTTGGCCAGGACGGACCGTATGCGAGCCGCCCAGGCTTCGACCAGATCGCCCAGGGCATGGGCGGATTCATGGCCACCACCGGCTTCCCCGGTGAGGGTCCGGTACGCGCCGGCACCGCGATCGCCGATCTGAGCGCAGGGTATTTTGCGGCCATTGGCATCATGACCGCGTTGCTCGAGCGCGAATCCTCAGGGCTTGGCCAGTGGGTGCAAAGCTCGCTCTTGATGTCGCAAATCGCGCTGATGGATTTCCAGGCGGCGCGCTTTTTGATGAAAGGCGAGGTGCCGCCCCAGGTGGGCAACGATCACCCGACCAGTATGCCGACATCGGCGTACAAGAGCAGTGACGGGTATTTCAATATTGGCGCCTCCGGTGGGGGTATGTGGATCCGCTTTTGCAATGCGGCCAACCGCCCCGATCTGCTGGAGCGCGAGGAGTTCAAGACCGAACCCTTGCGCGCGAAGAATCGCAAAGCCTTGAATGAAGAAATCAATCGGATCACGGTGACCAAGACTTCGGCGCAATGGGTGGCTGATCTGAACGCGGCCGGCGTTCCCGCCGGACCGATTTACACGCTTGATCAGGTGTTTGCCGATCCACAGGTGCAGCATATTGGCGCTGCGGCCACGGTGCACCATCCGGTGCTCGGTGACATTCAGGTGGTGAACCAGGCCGTGGGCCTGTCGCGCACACCCGCCTCGATGGCACGGGCGACCCCCGAGCAAGGCGAGAGCACCGCCGAAGTGTTGACTGACCTAGGCTTCAGTGCCGAGCAGATTGAAGCACTGCGCGCGCAGCGCATCGTTTAAGAAACCAAGCAAGGACGCAAGGACATGGCCGAACTCAAGACCCGCCGCGAAGGTTCCACGGGCTGGATCATTTTCTCCAACCTCGACAAGTACAACGCGGTCACCTATGACATGTGGCGTGCGTTGCCAGAGGCAATTGCCGATTTCGAAGCCGATCCGGATATGCGCGCCATTGCGCTCACCGGTGATGGTGAAAAAGCCTTCGTCTCTGGCGCTGACATATCCGAATTCGAGGCCAAGCGCGGCTCGGCCGATGCTGCAGCCGAATACAACCGCGCTTCGCAGGCCGCCGGTGCCGCGCTGGTGGCGGCACGGCTGCCTACCATCGCGCGCATCCGCGGGATTTGCTTTGGCGGTGGTCTTGGCCTTGCGCTTTCATGCGATATGCGCGTGGCATCCGAGGACTCGCGCTTTTGCGTGCCTGCTGCGCGTCTGGGCCTGGGCTACCCGTATGCCGGGATCAAGCGCCTGGTTGATCTGGTGGGGCCTGCCTATGCCGCTGAAATCTTCGCCACGGCGCGTCGCTACAGCGCAGCCGAAGCGGCCCACATGCATCTGGTGAACCGTGCCGTACCGGTGGCTGAGCTGGATGCCGCCTGTGGCGAACTGCTCGGCGCGATTGGCGAGAACGCCCCGCTCACGATTGAGGCCGCGCTCGCTGCGATTGATGAGGCGACCAAGGCCGATCACGAGCGTGATCTCGCTTCAGTGCAGGCCAAGTTCGACCGCTGCTTTGCAAGCGAGGACTACAAGGAAGGCCGCAAGGCATTCATGGAAAAGCGCAAGCCGGTGTTTCGCGGCGTTTGAGCGGGCATGCTTCTCATTCTTCGCAGCAGTCACTTTAAAGGGGGTACAAATTGAAAAATTCGGCGACCCGCAGCACCCTGGCAGGGTTACTTGCTGGCCTCACGCTGTTTCTCAGTGGGTGTGGCTACAACAATCTGCAATCGGTCGATGAGCAAGTGAAGGCCGATTGGGCAGAAGTCATCAATCAGTATCAACGCCGCGCCGATCTGATTCCGAACCTGGTGGCGTCGGTGCAAGGGTATGCCAATCAGGAAAAAGAGGTGTTGACTCAAGTGACCGCTGCCCGCTCACGGGTCGGCTCCATGCAGGCAACCCCGGAATTGGTCAATGACCCGGAGGCCTTCAAGAAATACCTCGCTGCACAGAATGAACTCAAAGGTTCATTGTCGCGCTTGATGGTGGTCACCGAAAATTATCCGCAGTTGAAATCGGATCAGAATTTTCGTGATTTGTCGGCGCAACTGGAAGGTACTGAAAACCGCATAACCGTTGCACGCAATCGTTATATCAAGGCGGTGCAGGAATACAATCTGGCGGTGCGCAACTTCCCCAACAACATTACCGCGATGATTTTTGGTTATAAAACAAAAGCCAACTTCAGCGTAGAAAATGAGGCGGCTATTTCAAACGCGCCAAAAGTGGACTTCAATAACAAAGCGCCGGCGCAGTAAGTCATGAAAGCCCCTGCGCACTTGCGCAAGCAGCGCAGCTTGGCACTGTGCCTGCTGCTGTGGTGCTGGTTCGGGTTGACGGGCTCGGCAGTGTCGGCCCAGAGTGGCAAGGCAGATGCCGATCTCGTCAAGATCCCGGCGCTGGCCTCTCATGTGACCGATCTCACCGGCACATTGACAGCGAGTCAAGCGGACAGCCTTGAGCAGAAGCTGGCTGCCTTTGAAAAACACAAGGGATCGCAAATTGCGTTGCTGCTGGTGCCCTCAACCCAACCCGAGGCGATTGAACAATATTCGTTGCGCGTGGTTGAGCAGTGGAAGCTGGGGCGCAAGAAAGTCGATGATGGTCTGTTGTTGATCGTGGCCAAAGATGATCGACGATTGCGCTTTGAGGTGGGCTACGGCCTTGAGGGCGCAGTCAATGATTTGACTGCCAAGCGCATCATCAGCGAGGTCATTACCCCCTACTTCCGACAGGGTCTGTACTTTGAAGGAATCAATGCCGGCCTGGATCGCGTCATGCAGGTTATCGACGGCGAAGCATTGCCAGCGCCGGTGACAAAGTCCGTCGCGCAAAATGGCGCGCAAGGCGACAGCATGGAAGGGATTTTGCTCTTGGCTTGTATGCTGTCACTGTTTCTCGGCGGTATCCTGAAAAGGATTTTGGGTAACACGCTGGGCGGCATTGCGACCGGCGGCATTGTTGCGGGCCTGGCTTTCTTCATGACGGGGGCTGTCATGATCGCGATCCTGGCCGCCGCGGTAGGCTACTTTGCATCCCTATTCGGCGGCCTCGGCGGACGCGGCGGCGCAATGCTCCTGCAGGGTGGTGCCGGATTGGGCGCAGGCCGTGGCGGATTTCGCGGTGGCGGTTTCGGTGGTGGCGGT
>CAIXPL010000004.1 GCA_903921325.1 uncultured Pseudomonadota bacterium | reverse complement strand
TTGAGAAGCATGCTGCTCACGCTGCTCGTAGACCATGCGTATGGCGCGCTCGCGTAGCTCGGGTGGGTACTTCGGCTTTGTCTTCATAGTGGCTCCATTCTCTCAAAGGTTGGAGCCTCCTCAAAACCCGGGGCGGTTCAACAATCCGTCTGAGTCAGGCATGGAGCATTACGTTGGTCTGGAACATCTCGACCCGGACTCGCTGAAAATCCGCCGCTGGGGTACACCCGACGACGTCGAAGCGACCAAGCTAATGTTCAAGAAAGGGGACATTATTTTTGGCCGTCGCCGAGCGTACCAGCGCAAGCTCGGGATTGCCGAGTTCGATGGCATTTGCTCAGCACATGCGATGGTGCTGCGTGCCAAGCCCGATGTAGTGAATCCAGAATTTCTCCCTTTCTTCATGCAGAGCGATCTCTTCATGAACCGCGCGGTAGAAATTTCCGTTGGTTCGCTGTCTCCCACGATCAACTGGAAAACGATGGCGGTACAGGAATTTGCACTGCCGCCAACTGAGGAACAAATCCGGATCGTAGGGCTGTTGCGTGAGATTGAAAGTAACTCTGACAATTTGAAATCTCTCGTAGAGAGATGCCATTCGCTGAGAGATGCCCTTTTCCAGCACCACGTTTGGAGCAACGAATCTCTACCTCAAGAACCGATTAATCAAATTGCAGACATAAACCCAAAGGTTTCCTCCCTCTCTGAAAATGATCCGTTTATCCCTATGGAGGCAGTCGATCCTTGGACACAACAGATTGACCTGTCCCGAATCGAAAAGAAAGGCCAAAGAGGTGGTGTCAAAGCCCAGGGTGGAGACATCCTGATGGCAAGGATTACGCCTTGCCTTGAAAACGGAAAGATCTCGCAGGTTCCAATATCAATCGAGAAATGTGGCGGCTCGACAGAGTTTATTGTTTTCCGCGCAAAGGATGGAACGGACCAGCAGTTTCTCTATAACCTTATTACGTCGCGAGTCTTCCATTCCCAAGCAGCCGGAACAATGTCTGGTTCAACCGGACGCCAGCGAGCATCAGCAACTGATATTGGGAGAATTTTGATTCCGAAATTGCCACTGACAAAACAGATGGAAGTCAGTGAACTGATAAAACAAATCAGCAAAATGAAAGATGCGACTAACTCTCGGCTGCTAGGGTTGAGCCAAATGAAGCTGGCGGTACTTACTGGGACCGGGAGGATATAGGCATGTCATTTACAGAATCAAATACCGTAGAAGCTTACGTCCGCGACCTGCTCGCCGGCCCGATAAGGGCCACTCCCGACAACACAGTCCAGGATCCCTTTGCTAGCTATGGTCCGAGCCCCAAAGGCATCGGTTGGCGATATGCAGCACCTGCCGACGTGCCGCGCCAGATTCAGGAAGTGCTGGCCGAGCCCTGGCTGCGGGATGCGTTGATCCGCCTGAACCCCGAAATTGCCGACCAACCCGACCGCGTCGACGAGGTGCTCTATAAGCTGCGCGCCATTGTGCTGTCGGTGCGCTCGGATGGCCTGATCCGCGCAAATGAGGAGATGACCGCCTGGATGCGCGGTGAGCGGTCCATGCCCTTCGGCGACAACAATCAGCATGTGCCGGTGAAGCTTATCGACTTAGAGGATCCCGCCAAAAACCTGTGCATTGTCACCCAGCAATTCAGTTTTCGTGCAGGTGCTGTCGAACGCCGCGCTGATCTGGTCTTGCTGGTTAACGGGCTACCTCTTGTACTGATCGAGGCCAAAACGCCAACGCGCGCTTCCGTTAGTTGGGTGGATGGCGCGGTACAGGTGCATGACGACTACGAGAAATACGTACCGGAAATGTTTGTGTGTAACGTCTTCTCAGTGGCTACGGAAGGCAAGGAATATCACTACGGGTCACTCGGTTTACCTGTAAAGGACTGGGGGCCGTGGAATTTGGAGGACGAAGCACCGAAGCCGCATGGCCATCATCCGCTGCGCAGCCTCAAAATGTCCGCGGAAAGCATGTTGCGGCCAAATGTGGTGCTGGACATTCTTTCCAGCTTTACCTTGTTTGCCACGGATCGGAAAAAGCGCCGTAGGAAAATCATCTGCCGCTACCAACAATACGAGGCGGCGAACAAAATCGTCGAGCGGGTGATTGCCGGCCACCCAAAGAAGGGGCTGATCTGGCATTTTCAGGGCTCAGGCAAGTCGCTTTTGATGGTATTCGCAGCGCAGAAACTGCGGCTACATCCTATGCTCAAAAATCCCACGGTGCTGATCATCGTGGATCGGATCGATCTGGATACGCAGATCACCGGCACCTTTACCGGGGCCGACATTCCGAACCTGGAAAAGGCTGACACGCGTGAAAAGCTGCAAACCCTGCTCGCGCAGGACGTGCGCAAGATCATCATCACGACGATTTTCAAGTTCGGCGAGGCCGATGGTGTTTTGAATTCCCGCCAGAACATCATCGCCCTCGTCGATGAGGCACATCGCACGCAAGAGGGCGACCTTGGTCGTAAGATGCGCGATGCCTTACCTAATGCCTTTCTGTTTGGTCTGACCGGCACACCGATCAACCGCTTCGATCGCAATACCTTCTATGCCTTCGGCGCGGAGGAGGACGGCAAGGGCTACATGAGTCGATATGGATTCGAGGAATCCATCCGCGACGGTGCCACGCTGCCGCTGCACTTTGAACCGAGGTTGGTTGAATTGCATATCGATAAGGCTGCGATCGACGAGGCCTTCAAGGAAATGACGGGGGGCCTGTCTGATCTGGACCGGGACAATCTCGCCAGGTCCGCCGCGCGCATGGCCGTTTTAGTCAAGACGCCGGAGCGTATTCGGCGCGTTTGCGAGGACATCGTCGCGCACTATCAGTCTACAGTCGAGCCCAATGGATTCAAGGGGCAAATCGTCACTTTCGATCGTGAGTCCTGCCTGCTGTACAAGACTGAATTGGACAAACTGCTGCCGCCGGACGCAACCGAAGTGGTAATGACGGTCAACGCTAACGAGCCCCAGTACAGGGTGTTTAGCCGCAATCGCGACGAGGAGGAGCGTCTGCTGGACCGTTTTCGGGACCCTGCCGACCCGCTGAAGCTGCTGATCGTCACGTCAAAACTGCTCACCGGGTTCGACGCGCCGATCTTGCAGGTGATGTATCTGGACAAGCCCCTGCGTGACCACACGCTGTTGCAAGCGATCTGCCGCGTCAATCGCACATACTCCGAGCAAAAAACGCACGGCCTAATCGTGGACTACCTCGGCATCTTCGATGATGTGGCCAAGGCGCTGGAATTCGATGAGAAGTCGATGGCGACGGTGGTATCGAATATTCAGGAACTGAAGGCACGGTTGCCCGAGGCAATGCAGAAATGCCTGGCGTTTTTTGCGGGCGTCGACCGCAGTCTGGAAGGATATGAAGGTCTGATCGCAGCGCAGGAATGCTTACCCAACAACACGGTGCGCGATGCGTTCGGCGGTGAGTACAGTGTGTTGGGCAAGCTCTGGGAGGCAATCTCGCCGGACCCTATGCTCGGGGAATACGAGCGCGACTACCGTTGGCTTTCGCAGGTGTACCAATCGGTTCAGCCTTCGAGCGGCCACGGCAAGTTGATCTGGCATGCGCTGGGGGCAAAGACCATCGAGTTGATTCACCAGAACGTGCATGTTGAGTCGGTACGTGACGATCTCGATACGCTGGTTTTGGATGCTGATTTGTTGGAGGCCGTGCTATCCAATCCGGACCCGAAAAAAGCGAAGGAAATTGAGATCAAGGTCGCCCGGCGGCTGCGCAAGCACCTGGACAATCCAAAATTCAAGGCGCTGTCCGAGCGGCTTGATGCCCTCAAGGAGCGATTCGAGGCTGGACTGATTAACAGCGTGGAGTTCCTGAAGCAGTTGTTGCAGCTTGCCAAGGAGGTTGTGGCAGCCGAAAAGGATGTGCCGGCACAGGAGGACGAGGATCGCGGCAAGGCGGCACTGACGGAATTGTTCAACGAGGTCAAAACCACCGAGACGCCCATCATGGTCGAGCGAGTTGTCGCGGACATCGACGAAATCGTTCGGCTCGTGCGTTTCCCGGGCTGGCAGGGTACGCAGGCCGGAGAGCGTGAGGTGAAAAAGGCGTTGCGAAAGGCCTTGTTCAAGTACAAGTTACACGCCGACGAGGAATTGTTCGAAAAGGCGTACAGCTATATTAAGCAATATTACTGACATAAAGGTCGGGGGTACGTGGCCGCTTGGGAACAGGGAGCGATTGCTCGTGCGATCGCTCCCGCCTAGCGGGCAGCTATCTGTTGGTCTGGAAGTCCCCAGAGCACTTTTATCTGAAGTGCACTCAGTGAAAAGTGTTCGGCAATTGGTGCTAGGTCGCCTTGCATAATTTCCAGGACACGGATTCCGTCGTCGCGCAAGGTCCAACGCTTCGCCGAAAACATTGATTCCGCAATTTGGGTCAACAGTTCCTTATTGCATTCGATCAGCAGGCGACATTGCTCATCGGATATTCCCTGTTCGCGTGCGAGTAAGTCTCGAATCAGTTGGCACGATATTTTGGCGACGACAGCGGGAGATGTGCCCAGGTCCCACATAAGGACGTTCGCGTTTTGGAGTGACACGATGAAGGACAGCGTCGTGCGACCGTCATTGGCCATCGCCTTGGCGATACAAGCATAAGCGTCCTCGATGAGTGCCTTATCCCGTTCCCAATCAGCCGGTTCATCAGTGCGTCGATACGATTGCGGTGAAAAGCCGCCATTGGCCAGCCTATAAAAACTGACCTGCATCGGTCCAAGGGTCGCGCGGCAGCGATCTAAATCCACATGCCACGGCGCAGCGGGACCGCCTCGAGCTTCAACCCGCTGTAATAGGGAATAGAGCCCCATCGCGTGCGAGCGATGACCCGAAATCATTTGCGGATCATCGGTGCTCAGGGCGATGCTGTCGGGCATCCACGGTAGGCCACGACGGTGGAGTCCCAACCATGCGCGCAACGCCTGTTCGGCTGGACCTGGAATTTCATCTGGATTTTCGGCCCAGCGGCGTACGGTACGAGGCGATACCGACAGCAATTGTGCTGCCTCGGTCTGCGTCACGCCCAGTACGGCAAGGTGGTCGGTAAAGTCTGATTTTGTCATAATGGCGAGATAATACAGGACATATTGTCAAAATACAAGTAGGACTTATTGTCCTGCATTCCTTCTGAGAGATTCCTAATGTTAAAGTAAACTTTAAAGTGTTGTATTCATATTAAAGAATACTTTATCATTGTGTCTTGGCATTAAAGAAGGCTTCAACATGAAGCGCTCAGCCGGCACTTATATCACCGCAACTACCCTTGGCGAAGCGGTCCAAGCATTTGTCCCGCATGCCTTGCCACCGGCAGATCCCACGCTTGCGGTCGATGCATTCGAGACGCAGAACCGGGCAACTGAACTGGCCCTTGCCCGCCTGTCGGGCGTGTCGGGGCTTGTGCCTTCTGTCGACTGGGTTCTGTACAGCGCGATCCGCAAGGAAGCGTTACTGACGTCGCAAATCGAGGGTACCCAGGCAACCCTCACTGACTTGTTCGACGAGGAAGCCGGTCTCGATGTGAGCAATACGGACGACCTCGAGGAAGTCACAAACTATCTGCGCGCTTATCGCCTCGTGCGCGACAACCTCAGGGATCCCAATGGGCTGCCAATCAGTGTTCGCCTGATGTGCGATGCCCACCGTCTGCTGCTCGACGGGGTGCGCGGATCGGGTAAGCAACCTGGCGAGTTGCGCCGTTCACAAAACTGGATCGGTGGCACCAGGCCAGGGAACGCGGTTTTCGTGCCTCCTCCGGCGGATCAGGTACCGCAATTGCTGGGCGACCTGGAAAAATTCATTCACTCCGCTTCGCCTGCCCTAGCGCCTCTGGTCAATATCGCGTTAGTGCACGCCCAGTTCGAAACCATCCACCCATTTTTGGATGGCAACGGCCGTATCGGGCGCCTGTTGATCGCCGCGTTGTTAGAGCAATGCGGGCTGTTACCCGAGCCACTGATGTACCTGAGCGGCTATTTGAAACAGCATCAGATGGAGTATTACCGACAACTCTCTGGCATCCGCACGGAAGGGGATTGGGAATCGTGGATCATCTTCTTTCTTGAGGGCGTCGCAGCAGCAGCCACCGAAGCTGAACGCAGCATCGTTGCGATTGCGACCATGGTCGCCGCCGACCGACGACGCATTCTCGATTCCCCAAAATCGGGGCCCGCCACCTATCGTCTGTTTGAGCTGCTGCCAATGATGCCGCGCTTCACTGTCGAGCGCGTGCGGCAAAAACTGAACACCAGCTTTCCGACTGCCAATGCGGCAATCAAGCTCTTGAGTGAACTCGGAATCGTTGCCGAAATGACTGGGCACAAGAAAAATCGCAATTTCAGTTACCAGGCCTACATCGCACTGCTGACGAAATGAGTCAACTGAGGACGCACCCAGCTCTGCGAGATGCATGACGAGCTGTTAAGGGTGATCCGAATCCGCGTGAATCTGGGGCTTTGGCGACGGCCAAGCGTCACCTGGCGCGAACGTGCTACAGCGGCCTCGCCCTGGTGGGCAGACACAGCGCCTGCCAGGGGCCCGATGGCGTAGCATCGCGGCTCAAGCGCCAGGACAGCCATGCAGGACACGACCACCCATCAGGCCTTCAAGACACGCAGACGCTGGATTCTGCTCGCCTGCCTGCTGGGCATGTTCATGGCCGCCATCGAGGCGACCATCGTCGGCACAGCGATGCCGGCGATCGTGGCCGAACTGGGCGATGTCGGCTTGCTCGGCTGGGTGTTCTCGGCCTACATGGTCGCCCAGGCGCTTACCATTCCCCTCTACGGCCGTCTGGCCGACCTGCATGGTCGCGGCAAGGTATTCAGTGCCGGTGTACTCATATTCCTGATCGGATCAACGCTGTGCGGTTTTTCCCGGTCACTGACGCAACTGATCGTGTTTCGCGTCCTGCAAGGGATGGGCGCCGGCGCGATCATGCCGGTGTCAATGACGATCGTCGGCGATCTCTACAAGGGTGCCGAGCGCGGCCGCGTGCAAGGCGCGTTATCGAGCGTCTGGGGCATCTCGGCCGTCATCGGTCCGCTGCTTGGCGCGCTGATCGTGAGCACGACCGGATGGCCCCTGGTGTTCTGGCTCAACCTTCCAGTCGGACTCGCTTCAATCGTCTTGCTGGCATTGTTTCTCAAAGAGCCTTCGACAAGCCCGTTCGCTGGTGCGGGGGACGGGCCGAGCGGGGGTTACCAGGCGGCCAGCCCTGCCGCCACCGTCACTGATTCAGCATGGTGGCGCCATCGGGTCATCATCGCCGGCAATCTGGGCAGTCTTGCCATTGGTGCGGGCATGATGGGTGTCATCGTTTTCATGCCGATATGGGTGCAGTGCGTCGATGGCATGGGCTCGGCAGGTGCCGGTTCTGCTCTGGCGGTCATGTCCCTGAGCTGGCCGGTGGCGAGCACCATCACTGGTCGCTGGCTCGCAGCGCAGGGCAGCCGTCGCATGGCCATCGCTGGTGGCGCTTTACTTGCTTTGGGCTGCGGGTTGTTGGCGATGCTCTCGGGTGCCAGTGCACTCGCCTGGGTGTTCGCTGGCTCTGCACTGATAGGGGCCGGTATGGGCATGTGCAACACGACCTATGTTGTGTCGGTACAGTCGAGTGCGACCCACCACACAAGGGGGCGTGCGACCGCTTCGGTCTCGTTCTCGCGGATTCTTGGTTCAGGGCTCGGTGCGGCCGTGCTGGGTATCATTCTCAACGTGTCCATTGCACGGCACCTGCCGGGCATCGTCGACCCGGTCGAGCGATTGATGGATGCGACTCGGCGCTCGGCACTTGCGCCGGGTGATCTCGCGCAAATGAGCACCGGGGTCAGTGCAGCGCTGCATCAGGTTTTCCTGTTTGGTTGTGTGTTTGGGTTTGCAGCACTTGCCGTAGGTTGGTTGTTCCCGCACAAGCGACGCACCGCAGGTGGCACACAGTGACCTGAAGGTAGGCTATCGTTCGATCTGAGCGCAAAACCCACTCAAAGCCCGAGGAGTCGCCAGCCATGGTCAGCCGCTTTCGCAAGGAACTCGAGGAAGTCGTGGCGCAACGACATTGCGTGAACCATCCGCTGACTGAAAAATGGGCGCGCGGCGAGGTGAGCCGTAATGCGCGCATGGGGTGGGCGGTTGAGCACTACCACTGGGTGAAGGGCCTCGGTCCGGTGTTCATGGCGATTTGCGTCAATGCGCCCAAGGATGTCATTCAGTTCACGCTCGCCAACTACGACGAGGAGACCGATGAGGATCACTCTCACATCGATATCCTGCTGCGCTTTGCCAAGGCGAACGGTGCCAATCTGAAGAAAGTGCACAAAGGTCGCGGCCTGCCAACCACCGAATCGTGGTTTCGCTTCCAGCGCGAAGCGGCCAATCAACCCTCATGGATCGCCGGGGTGGCAGCGATCAATATCGGCACCGAATCGCAGTCACCGGCGCTCTATAGCCGGATGCTGCCCGCGCTGCGCGAAGTCTACAAATACGACGAGCACGACATCGAACACTTCTGGCTGCACGTCGAGGCGGACGAAGATCACGGTGGACGTGCCTTCGAAGCATTGGAGCGTCACTGCACCACGCGCGAACTGAAAGACTATGCCTTGCACTGGGCGGCCGAAGGCGCGCGCATGCGCTGGCTGTACTTCGATGGCATCTATCTGCACTACGAAATGGGCTATCGGTTGGCTGACTGAGCGCAACCGTGCGAGTCACCGGGTGGCATCCTTCGATTGCTCGCGGGGCCGGCGCGCGGGCAGGATTATTGTCTGCCGCGTGCGGGCTGTTTGCGATCCTGCTGTGTAGCGCCGTATCCGGCGCGGAGGACTATCCCCAGCGCCCAGTCAAAATCATCACGGGTGGTTCGGTGGGTGGGCCGGTCGACATCGCGTCACGCGCCATCGCCAACAAACTGAGCGAGTCGTGGGGACAATCGGTCATTGTCGAGAATCGCCTGGGTGCCAACGAGCTGATCGCCACGGAGACCGTCGCGCGGGCCAAGCCCGATGGCTATACCTTATTGGTGTCAGCCAACCCTTTTACCCACAACCCGTCGCTTTTCTCAAAGCTGAGCTATGACGTAGATCGTGATTTCATTGCGGTGACTCAGCTTGCGCAAGCGGCCATGGCGGTGGTGTGTGCCAGTCGCTCAAAACTCGATTCAATAGCAACGCTGGTCAGTGAGGCACGCGCTCATCCGGATAAGCTGAGCTGGGCCTCGGCGGGGATTGGCACTAACAACCATATTGCCGGTGAGCAGTTTGCTTCGGCCGCGCATATACAGATGCTGCATGTGCCCTTCAAAGGCAGCCAGGGCGCAGTGACGGCGGTGCTGGCAGGCGAGGTTGACTTTGGCGTGGTCGCCTTGAGTTCGGTGTTGCCATTGGCCAAAGCAGGCTCAGTGCGCACGCTGGCCGTGATGACCGAGCGGCGCAGCCTGCTCGCGCCCGATCTTCCCACGCTCGCCGAGCAAGGCCTGCCTGGCATTGATGCTGCCGTACCTGCTGGTTTGCATGTACCCGCTGGCACGCCCGAGGTCATCGTCGCAAAGCTCAATCGCGACTTCAATCACGCCTTGCAAGATCCGGTTTTGCGCGAGCGTCTGCTGTCGCTGGGGCTGGAGCCCCTGGGTACATCACCGCAAGAGTTTGCCGCACGCATCCGCCGCACCGCCGCAGCGGTGCAGCAGACGGTACGCGAGAACCGTATCCGGCTCGATTGAGGCCATCTCATACATGATCGGGCATTCGGGCTAAGGTGCGACCCCATCCCTCGATTATGGCGTCATGATCCGTTGGAGGCGAGCACGCGGCGTATTTGACGACCGAACCGCACCTGAGTTGTGGGCGGTCGCACGAATGGAGGCGGTATGAAGGTTGGCATGGCAGGTATTGGACGAATGGGTGCGGCGATCGCCGAGCGGCTGTTGCAGCATGGCCATGCAGTGACGGTCTGGAACCGCTCTCCGGGCAAGACCGACGCATTGCGTGCCCTGGGTGCCCAGGTCGCCGCGACCCCGGCCGAACTCGTGGCCGCGAGTGAAGTGATCATGACCATCCTCACTGATGCCACGGCGATCAAGGCGGTCTATGAGGGGCACGAGGGACTATTCAGCGCCGATCTGCGCGGCAAGATTTTTCTCGAGATGAGTACGGTGCGGCCGGCGGTGCATGAACCACTCGCGGCGATTGCCATTGCGCGCGGTGGAGCGTATCTGGATTGTCCGGTTGGGGGCACGGTTACTCCGGCGCGTGAAGGCCGCTTGCTCGCACTCGTGGGTGGGGATGCGGTAACGCTCGAACGGGTGCGTCCGATGCTTGCCCAACTCACTCGCCGTATCGATCATCTGGGGCCGATCGGCTCAGGGGCCCGGGTGAAGCTGGCAATGAACTTGATGATGCAGGTGTGCTGGCAGTCGTTTGGCGAGGCGATGGCACTATGCAGTCCGATCGGTCTTTCATCGGAGCGCCTGGTCGAGGTGTTTTCCTACGCCTCGGGTGCCCCACCGGGACTTGCGCATCGATTGCCCTCGATTGCGGCTGCGCTCGAGGGCACTCCAATTGAGCCGGTGAATTTTGACGTGGACGCGGTGCGCAAGGACATGCGCACCATGATTGAAGAGGCAGGGGCAATGGGTATCGAGATACCGGTTGCGCAACGGGCGCTGGAGTGCTTCAACGACGCCTCGGCGCAGGGACGCGGGCAGGAAGATTGCGCCATGCTCTCGGTACGCTGGATGCTGGCAGCGCAGCAGCGACTGGGCGGCGCATGATCATCAGAGGCAGAGGGTCAAGGGACCTCCACTGGCTGCGCACCTTATTTGCGCTGCTGGCTTGCGCCGTGTGTGTGAATGCGCAAGCGGTGTGGCCCGAGCACGCAATACGGCTGGTCATCCCGTCGATACCCGGAGGCGGCACCGACACCTCGTCGCGCATCATTGCCACACGGCTCGCAGACATTCTCGGACAGCCTATCGTGCCGGATAACCATGGTGGGGCAAGCGGCAATATTGGCGCGGCCATCGTGGCGCGTGCGCCGGCCGATGGCTATACCTTGCTCGCACTGATCGCGTCGCATGCGAGCAATGTGTCCTTGATGAAAGAGGTGCCCTACGATCTGGCGAACGACTTCGCGCCGATCTCGCAAACGGTGACGCTGCCCAATGTGCTGGTCGCCCATCCATCCCTTGCGGTAAAGACCACCCAGGAATTGATCACCTATGCCAAGGCGCATCCGGCCGAGTTGCATTTTGCGAGTGCCGGCGTCGGGGCCAATCAGCACCTGGCGATGGAATTGTTCCTGCGCTCAGCGGGTTTGAAGATGGTGCATGTGCCCTATAAGGGGGTGGGGCCCGCGCTGCTCGATACCGTGGGCGGCCGAGTCTCGCTGATGATGGGCAATATGCTCGTGGTGCTGCCGCAAGTGCGGGCAGGGCGCATCAATGCGCTGGGTGTGACCAGCCGTCACCGGGCGGAAGCCGCGCCTGACATCCCGACGATTGCCGAGGCCGGGCTGCCAGGCTATGAGGCGGTGCAGTGGTACGGACTGGTCGCGCCGGCCGGCACCCCGGCAGAGATCATCAATAAACTGCATGCGGCCGTGGTTCAGGTGCTACGCGAACCCGCGATTCGCACCCGCTTTGCCAATGACGGTGCCGAGGCCACGCCCAGCGCCTCACCGGAGGTATTCGGTCAGCTCATCCGCGACGAGATCGCCAAATGGTCAAGCGTGGTGCGAGAGGCGGGGATTCGCGCGGATTGAGCGACGGCGTTTCGTGTTCCCCTCACGCGTGGGGATGAACCTTTGCGCGTCGCCGGTGCGTATGGGGTGCAAGAAGCGGAAAGTCAGGTTTTCCCGCTCCTTCCCAATTTATACGCAAAAACCATTGCTTTGTGTCGAGTTTTGCATATGATCAGCTTATGGCTTCCCTCGCACAGTTTGTCGATGACCGGCTGGTTCGTGGCCGCGCCTACTTCTCCCGCGAAGAGGCGCGGTGCGCGCTCGACCTGAAACCCGACGCCTTCGCCGCCGCCATTACCCGTCTGATCAAGAAACAGCGGCTGGCGAACCCCCGCCACGGCTTCTATCTGATTCTGCGGCCTGAGGACAAGGTGGCCGGCGCACCCGATCCGGTGCGCTGGATCGACCCGCTGATGAAATACCAGCGTTTCGACTACCGCATCTCCCTGCTGCGAGCAGCGGCCTTCCATGGCTCATCGCACCAGGCGGCCATGGTCTTTCAGGTGGTCGTGCCGAAGCAGTTGCGCGACTTCGAGATTGGCCGCCATCGCCTTCAGTTTATCTACCAGGCGCCGCAGGCGTTCGCGCAGGTGAACCAGCCCGATCGGCTTGACCAGATCAAGAGCGAGGCCGGTTTCGCCCGAATAGCCGGGGTCGAGCTGACGCTGCTGGATTGCGCTCGCTACTTTCACAAGGCAACCGGCATCAACGGAGTTGCACAGATCGCCCAGGAAATCGGCGCCAAGGCCGATCCGCACAAACTCGCCAAGCTCGCCGCAGCCTATGAGAACTCGTCCGTGCGCCGGCTCGGCTACCTGCTCGACCGCGCCGGGCATGCCCGGCAGGCGGGCGCGCTGGAACCCTTCGTCAAAAAGGCCAAGACGACGCTCCTGCTCGACCCCGCCGTAACACCGCTCATCGCGTCGTTGGCCCATGCCCAGGAGAAGGTCGCCAAGTGGAAGCTGGTCGTCAATGTGCCGGTGGAGATCGACTTTTGATTCCCGGCGCGAATATCCAGGCTTGGCGCGCAAACGCGCCCTGGCCCGATGCGCAGCAGGTCGAGCAAGATCTGATTATCTGCCGCGCGCTGTGTGATTTGTTCAATGCGCCAGCATTGAAAGGAAAAGTGGCCTTTCGCGGCGGCACCGCTCTCCACAAGCTATTGTTCAAGCAGCCCTTGCGCTATTCCGAAGACATCGACCTGGTGCAGACCGAGGCCGAACCCATCGGCACCACTGTCGATGCAATCCGCGACGCCCTGTCCTGGTTGGGTAAGTGCAACCGGGCGCAGGCCGGGCATTCGATCCATCTGATATTCAAATTCACGCCCGAGGCCGACGCGCAAGCAACGCTGAAACTCAAGGTCGAGATCAACACGCGCGAGCATTCACCCCTGTTCGGTATCGAGTCCTACCGCTTCACGGTGGACAACGATTGGTATCGGGGCAGCGCCGAAGTCGCCTCCTTCACGCCCGAAGAACTGTTCGGCACCAAACTGCGCGCGCTGCTGCAGCGGCGCAAGAACCGCGACCTGTTCGATCTGCATCACGGTCTCGATCAACTCGCACTGAATATGGGCAAACTCCTCGCCTGTTTCGAGCATTATCTGGCGCTGGAGGGCAGGCCCATCACCCGCGCCATCGCTGAACAGCGCATGCTGGAAAAGCTTACGCGCAGTCTGACGGAAGACATCGGGCCGCTGCTTCCCGTCGGTGTCCACTTCAACGATGAGGATGCCCTGCGAGCCTTCGAGCGCGTATGGATGGAACTGATTGTCCGCATGCCGGGTGAGTCGTGGAAGCTGACGGACAAGGCCATCGAGGAATTGCGCGAACAGAAATATCCAGAACTGCTGCGCGGTAAATAGCCGCGGTGAGAGAGGGAACTACAACTCAATGTGTTGACAGGTTGTCAACGAATTGCCTATAGATTTCCGGGGTGAGAGAGCTACACCGTTTCTCTTTTGGCACGCGGTATACCGTGGCTAGCCCCCCCGGCGATCACGGCGCATCCATCGGCTTGAGGCCCATCGCCTGGAAGGCGCGCTGCGCGTTGGCCCGGTCGGCCTTCACATAGGCTGCAAATTCATTTGGCGAATTGCCTATGCCCAGGAGCGTTTGCGCTTTCAGGAACTCCTGAATCTTCGGTTGCTTCAAGGCTTTGGCAAACTCCGTGGCCAGTCGCTCTTGCACCGCCATCGGCGTGTGCGCCGGGGCGTAGATGCCGAAGTAACTGGGCAAGCCAGGCTCAACCCCCTCCTGCTTCATGGTGGGCGTGTCAGGCAATAGTGATGAGGGGTCCGGGGTGGTGGCCAGTGCCTTCAATTTGCCTGACTTGATATGCGGAATGGAAAACCCCAGACCGCCATAGCTCACCTGCACTTCACCGGCAATGATGGCCGGGAAGGCCTGCCCCGCTCCCTTGTAGGGGACTGCCGTGATGTCCACATTGAAGGCGCTCTTGATGGCTTCCAGGTAGACATGAGGAATGCTGCCCACACCCCAGGTTCCGAAGTCCACCTTGCCCGGATTGGCGCGGGCATAGGCGATCATTTCCTTGAACGTGTTGAACGGGGCACTGGAGTGGGCCACGATCAGATTGTTGGTCACCACCAGATTGGTGATCGGTGCAAAATCATTCTCCGGATCATAGGGCAGCCGGTTGAACAGAAACTGATTGTAAGAAAGGCTGTCCGGCGTGGTGATGCACATCGTGTAGCCATCGGGAGGCGCCTTGGCGCAGGCTTGCATGCCAATAAATGTACTGGCCCCTGGCCGGTTCTCGACAATCACCGGTTGCCCGATGGTTTCCGACATCTGTTGTCCGACGGCACGTGCGGTGCTGTCAACCAGGCCGCCTGTGGGGAACGGGACGATGATGTGCAGCGCCTTGTCCGGAAAACTTTGCGCGGTCGCGCTGCACGTGATCACCAGACCGGCCAGCAGCGAAGCGGCGGTGACCCGTGATCCAATGGCCAAGTTCCTTGGTCTGAGCATGATGTCGTCCTCCTGATAATTATTTTTTAGATTCACCGCTATCGCGAAATCATTGTGCCTTCATATACGCCGGTCTGCGCTCGAGCAGCCGGTTGGCCTTGCCTTCACCCAGATTGGCCACCGTGTCGAGCCGCCCCTGCTCAACCAGTTTGACCTCGACCGATACCCCGAGGTCGGACTTCAAGCGTGCTTCGAGATGCTCGCGCAAACCACCCAATGGCCCCGCCTGAGCACCCACCTCCACATGCACGATCATCTCGTCACGGGGGCCGGCGTCGGTCTGCACGGTCAGCGCTTCACACAGCCATTCGCCAGTGGTGCGCGGGTCACTGCGCACCGCGGGCAGGCAGGCCATCGGGTACACATTGACCCCGCGCAGTCGCACCATATTGTCGCTGCGCCCGAGGAAGTGATCCATGCGACGAAAGTGACTGCCGCAAGCACAGCGCTCAGCCGATACCAGGCGCCCCAGATCACGCAGATTGAAGCGTATGGTGGGCATCAGCGTGCGATGGAATACGGTGACCACCAGATTGCCTACTTGACCGGGCGCAACTGGCTCACCCGTCTCGGTGTCCAGAATTTCAAAATACATCGCGTCTTCCATGAAGTGCAGCCCATTGCGCTCGCTGCATTCGAAGGCGCCTTCGCCCACTTCATTGGTGCCATAGTTGTCATACACCGGACAACCCCACAGCGATTCAATCTGTGCACGCAACGTTCCCTCGGTGTCGGGTCCGAGAAACGAAGTGATCATCTTGGTGTTCAACTCGCGGATGTCGCGGCCAAATTCCTCGCGTGCCGTTTGCGCCAGGCGCAACAGGTATTCCGGAAAACTCATCCAGCAATTCACACCAGAGTCGAATGCCACCTCGACCTGGCGGCGACTCGCCGTGACCAGTCCACTGCCAGTGGTGACCGGCATCACGCCCAGGTAGTCATGGCAGGCCTTGTACATGGCCCAACCCAGGTTGGCGAGCGAGCAGGTGGCCGGTATCTGCATGATGTCGCCGGGGCGCATCCCTTGCAGATAGAGCGCCCGCGCCGCGCCGAGCGAATTCCATTCCCATTCGGTGGTGCCATGCAGGGTGTTGCGCGGCTTGCCGGTGGTGCCGCCACTGGTCTGCAACTTGACCGGGGCATGCTGCAGATGCTGCTGCAAGCTCTCGTAGCCCGGCAGCAGGCCAAACGGGGGATGCAATTGCTGATCGGTTTTAAGGTCATCGGAGTTATAAGTCGGCAGCCGGCCGATGTCGGCCAGGCTGCGGATGTCGCCAGGTGCAAGCCCCGCTTGCCCCCAAAGGGCCTGATAGAACGGGTTCTTCCAGCCCACTCGCATGACTTCAAGAAAACGCTGGTTCTGCAAAGCCTCGATCTGTTCACGTGGCCAGCGGTACACGGTCTGCGCAAACACGTCTGGCAGGGGATAGCGCTGGTAGAACGCATCCCAATCGAACGAGTAGCGGTAGGTTGGCAGCAGACTGCCACCGGGGGCTGGTGAGGGCGTCATGCTCTGACTCGCTTCTGTTGGCTGGCAGATTTCGCGCTTTAGCCGCGTGCTGCGGCGTCGGCGGCGGCCTGTTCGCGCTGCGCACGAGCGGCCAATGCGCGTTCCACGGCGCCATCGAGTTTCAGCACCCGCAAGGCGTTCTTGATGAAGATCTTCTCGGCGACTGCGTCCTTCACGCCCTCGATTTGCAACTCATCGAGACATTGTGCCGAAGACCACCCTGGATAGTCCGAGCCATACAGAATCTTGTCCTGCAAGCGCCGGGTCATCTCGCGTTTGAGCACTTCGGGGATATAGCGTGGGCGCCATCCCGAGATATCCATGAACACGTTCTTCTTGTGCACCAGGACGGCGATCGCCTCCTCGGTCCAAGGCCACGCCGGGTGTGCCATCACAATTGTCAACTTCGGGAAATCCGCGGCAATGGTATCGATCGCGGGAATCGGGCGCGCGTAATCAAGCTTCAGCCCGCCACCGCCGTCCATGCCCTGTCCGATGGCGGTCGTGCCGCAATGAATGAGCACCGGTGCCCCGAGCGACTGGCACAAATCCCAGAATGGATAGAAGCGCCGGTCATGCGGATAGAACGCCTGCAGAATGGGCATCCACTTTGGCCCGGTCAGCTTGAGATCACGAATCGAACGCTCCAGCTCTTGCAGGGCGTGCTTGCCTTTCCACGGATCGACCACCGCCCAGCCGGGCAGAAAAACATCCGGAAACTTGGTGGTGAGGCTGGCGATGAAATCATTTGAAATCGCACCCTCGCCGGTCGAGGACTGTGCATCCATGCCTATCATCATCGCGAGCACGTCATCGCGACGGAAATCATCGGCCATTTCTTCTTCGGTCTTGGCCTTGAAAGGCTTGCCGAACATGGCCGCCATCGCATCGACGAATTGACCGATGCTTTGCGAGTGTTCCTTGGTGGACGGGTGACAATGGATGTCGATCGCACGCATTCTTGAGTTCCTCGTTCAGTTCATGACCAGGCCACCGCTCACGCTGATGGCCTGACCGGTAATGTAGGCAGCCTCGTCGGAGGCAAGAAACGCCATGGTCGCTGCGATGTCGGTTGCACGCCCCAAGCGCTTCATCGGCACGCGACGCACCATTTCATCGACGATCCGTGCACCGGTATCCCCGCCGCTGCGCAGCGCATCCAGTGTCGGACCATCGATGGGCCCCGGACACACCACATTGGCGGTGATGCCGCTGCGGCCGACTTCGCGTGCCAGGGACTTGGCGAATCCAATCAACCCGGCGTTGCCGGCATTGACGACTGCGGTGCCGCTTTCGCCCACTTTGCCCCCGTCAGAGGACAGGGCAATCACGCGTCCCGAGCGGCGTTCGAGCATATGTTCGATGACCGGCCGGCACAGGTAGATGAACGAAAGCAGTTGCCCTTCGATCATGCCGCGCCAGGTGGACGGGTCCTGTTTCGCAAACAGTGAGAACCCTTCGGGCAGCGGCGCGCCGGTACAACTCACCAGCACATCGATGTGACCGAGGGTCGCGATGACCTCATTCACCCAGGCACGCGCTGCGGCGATGTCGGACGTGTCCACCTGGTTGATGAGCGCCCGGCGACCCAGGGTAAGGGCGTGATCAAAGGCGCTGCGCGCTGGGGCTTCCCGGGTATGAAATCCCAAGGCGACATCGCAGCCGCAATCGGCAAAGTAGCGTGCCACTTCGCGGCCTATGCCGCCGCTGGCACCGGCAATCAGAACGATCTTGCCACTCAGATCAATCATCCTTCGTCTCCCCAGCTACGCACTGTCTGCGCAGCAGCTGCGCGCGTTGTGCATTCAGCCACGCGCTGCCATGCAGTCGCGCGGGTGTCGTCGCCCTGGCCACGCGCCGTCTATGCGGCAATGCGCGTGATGCTCCCATTCGCGCACCCACTACGCAGTCACGCGAGCATCCATCCTACCTGCAGTATCGTCAAAGTGCGCGTGCCACGCCGACTCGACCGTCGAGCGGGGTAGTCCACGGGTAATGAAAACGATGCGCGATAGCCGGCTGTCACCCGCGGGCCAACCAGCCAACCGGATCGGCGGGTGGAACACGTGGTGCACACCGTGTATCGCAATCGGCACCGATTCGCCCTGTACATTCAATACGCCTTTCACGCGCAACAACTGATCGGCGTGGGTGACACGAAATTGAGTCAGAAAGCGGCTGAATCGTTGCCAGTCAATCACCGTGTCGGTCTGGATTGAAAAACTGTCGATATCGTGCAAATGACTGTGTAAAGGCGCAAGCAGCTGCGGGTCGTGAATGATCTGGCTGTGATCCACCCCAAACAGATCATCCGGGCCTGGTTCTGTATTGGCGAATAGCCGCGTGGCGCGCGGATTGAGGCTCGTCAGTTGTTCAAGCACGGCCTGCATTTGCTCGTCCGTCGCAAGGTCGCTCTTGGTGAGCACCAGCCGGTCGGCAAGCGCAATCTGCTTGGGCGCCTCGGGTTGTTCTTTCAGCTGACGCAGCGCATGCACCGCGTCGACGGTCGTGATCAGCGCATCGAGCCGGAAATTGTCGACTACCAGTGGCTGGTTCAACAGCATCTGCATGATCGGTGCCGGATCAGCCAGACCGGTGGTCTCGATCACCATGCGATCAAAGCTTGGCACCTCGCCACGGTCGCGCTTGCCAAACAGGGTTCCGATCACCCCTTCCAGGTCGCCTTGTACATCGCAGCACAGGCACCCATTGGTGAGTACGGTCACCTCACCGTCAGAGCGTTCGACAAACAGCGGATCAATACCGATGGCCCCGTATTCATTGATCACCACCGCGGTGCGGGCCATGTCCGGGTGGCGCAACAAGCGGTTGAGCAATGTCGTCTTGCCACTGCCCAGGAACCCGGTCAGCAGGGCGACCGGCAAGCGTTCCCCCACGGTTGCAAACGGGTAGGCGCTCATGCGCACGCTGCCCGTTGCGAGCGCTCACCCGGATTCGTGATCGAGTCGCTAGTCATGTGCGCGCGCCCTGTTGCAAGTGTTCACAGTGAAGGGCGAACAGGCAGGGGTTCATGCGTGCACGACCAGACGCGAGCGCTCACCCGTGGCCAGGTGTATCTCGGCCACTGGATTGAGTCCGGACAGCCAGTTGCGATGGCGCTTGAAAATGTCCATGTCATGGCCGGGGATCACCCGTTCAAGATGATCAGGCCCAACCAGATCACGCAGCCGCCGGTAGGTCGACATCAAATTCCAGGCATTGCCCTGCGCATAGCCCGGTGGCCACATGCGTTCCATATTGGCATACCAGTACACGCAGTCACCGGCAATGACATGCGGTCCCGCGGCGGTTTCGACTTCCACCCACTGTGAACCAAAGGTGTGTGAGTCGGCAGCCAGCCGACAGGTCACGCCGGGTGCGACCTCGGTGTCACCGTCGATGAGTTCGATGCGCCCGGCCGCCACCGCAGCGCTGAACTGATCGAGCATGTCGACATCCATCGATGAGAGTTCCCACATCCGTTTGCCCGCTGAGCGATCAGGAAGTGCATCGATCACCGCACGCCAGCGCTCGTATTCAGAACGCTGCACCACGATGCGCGCATTGGGGAAGGCATCGAAATTGCCGGCATGGTCAAAATGCAGATGGGTCAGCACCAGGACATCGATGTCGCTTGGCCTCAGCCCCACTTTGGCGAGCACGACAGCGGGCATCTCGACTGACTGGAATTGACTGCCCGTCATCGATTGAGCGCTTTTGAACCCGCAGTCGACCAGGACCCGATGCGCTGGCGACTGCCCTGGCGCCGAGGCGATGAGCGAGTAGGCCATGGGGATATCGGTCATGCCCTGATTGCTGCATACCGGGCAGCCACCCATCATGTCGTTGGGTATGCGGCCGCGGGCATAGCAGAACGTCCAGATCGAATGATCTGTCATTGCCGAGCAATCAATCTTCTGCAGTGAAGCCGGAAGCTTTGACGATCGGTGCCCAATTATCAAAGTCCGTTCGTACAACGGCGTTGATCTGCGCGGGCGTGGTCGGCCGTGCTTCAAGGCCAAGCTGAGCCAACCGTTCGGCCAGGTCCGCACTGCGCGCGGCATCGCCGATCACTGCACTGAGCCGTTCCATCACATCGGGCGGCGTGCGGCGCGGCACAAAAAAGGCAAAGTAGTCTTCAGTCACGATATCAGCGAAGCCCGACTCACGTGCTGTGGGCACATCGGGCAGAAAACGAGACCGTTGCGCACCGCTGGTGGCCACCACGCGCAGTTTGCCGCCCCGCGCTTGCGGCACGGCATCGCCGATGGGCACCATGCCGATGGGAATCTGGCCGCCAATCAAATCCTGGATCATCGGTGCAGCACCCTTATAGGGGACATGGGTCATATTGCCGCCGGCCAGGTGCTCGAGCATCGTGCCGGTAAAGTGCATGGCCGAACCAGAACCCGGCGAACCGTAGGAGGCCTTGCTGGGGTTCTTGCGGGCCCATTCAATCAGGTCGCGCAGGGTTTTCACCGACTCAGGAACGCCAGCCCCCAGGCACACCGCTGTCACAAAGGTTGCCGCACTGCCAATGGCCGTGTAATCGCGAAACGTGTCATAGCCCAGGTTGCGATACACATGCGGAAAAATCGTGAGCATGCCGGTGGGCGAGAGCACTACGACGATATTGTCACCATCGCCGTTGCGGGCGATTTCGAGGACGGTGCGACCGCCACCCCCGGGCTTGTTCTCCACAATCACGTTGGGCGAGTAGTTGGCCCGGATGCGCTCGGCAAACAGACGCGCCACCACGTCGGCAGACCCGCCTGGAGGAAAGCCCAACATGACCTTCACCAGGCGGTTGGTGGTCTGTGCCGGCGCTTGCGCCCGAACGAGTGGGCTGAGGCCGGCCAGTACCGAGCCCGCGCCCGTGGCAGCGAGGATACGACGACGGTTTACAACGTTCATAGCGGTAGGTTCCATGCCATTCCACCCATGCCGCAGCGCAGCGGCACCGAAGGTACATAAAAGATATTGTCAGCGGGGCAATCCCCTGCCGCACCCATGGCCACCAGCCAGGCCAGTAATTCAACAGTACCACCGTCACCCGCGGCCATCATTCGCTCAAGGCTGACTTCACGCTCGACGCGCGCACTGTCGCCTGCGGCGAGCAGATCCATGAAACCACGATCGAACGCTTCATCGACTTCAAAATACTTGGGTCCGCCGGGGTCATGCGAGAGGCCGCCGGTGGCCATGATGGCAACCCTTGCGTCACTTGGCCAGGCGCGGATCACTTCTCCCAGAACCCGTCCGAAAGCCAGACAACGCGCAGGCGCGGGCATTGGCGGCAGCACACAGTTCATATGAATGGGCACCAGCGGAATGTCGTGCGCCGGGGTCAGAAAATGCAGCGGCACAGACCAGTTGTCATCGAATTCGAGCTGCTCGGCAAACGCGAGACCGAAGCCGCGCTGGGCACAGCCTTGCACAATGGCGCGACCCAGTGCGCGGTGCCCGGCAACCCGATAAGGGGCGATATTGACCCAATCGCGAAACCATTCTGCGGGGCCCTGCCATTGATCGGCGATGCCTACGCACCAGTCGGGCACATTGTTCATGCTGAAATTGAGCATGTGATCGTTGGCGACACCGACAATCACATCCGGTCGTGATTCGTGCAGGCGCTTGGCCATTGCGGCGTAGCCGGCGATGAGCGCTTCCTGCTCATGCACCGGCGCGCGATCGAGCCAGCCGGTGGCACCGGGTGCATGGGCCAGGGCGAGTACCGAGACGATGGTTGCCATGGCTATTCCTGAATGTTCATCTTGCGCGCATACAGTTGCGCTGCATCGCTTTGATTATGGTTGTAGCCCGCCCCTTTGAACAGCCGGGTGATCTGCGGCAGGAAGTAGGGGTGAACGCCCATATCACCGAGGGCACGGATATCGATCTCGCGTAAGGCGCGCTTCTCGGGCTCCGACAGCCCGTATTCGGACATCAGTGCTTCCAGTTCGCTACCAAAGCGTGCGCGCAGTGCGGCGTCGCGGCGACCTTCGAAGATGAGCCGATTGGTTGGCAAAGTGCGATCGGTTTGCATGATGCCCATGGCGGGACTCCGCGATGGCCGGGGCGGCCGACAGTTGACGATAAGGCTCGGACAGCATTGCCAGGCGCTGAGCAATGGGCGCGAACCAGCGACTCGTTCGATACAGAAATGGGAGCTGGAAATCGATTTTCTCATTATGCAGCAGTCGAAGCGCGAGGCGTGTTCGGGGCAGTATCCAGGCCGTAGAACGCACGCGGGTTGTCCCATGTGATTTTGCGCGCGAGGTCGTCACCGAGGACCTGGTAGAGCAAGTCCTGATCGGATGGATGGAACGCTCGCCGCGCACGCGTCGACGGGAGATCGGTGCCAAACAGCAAGGCTGCAGGATTGCACGTGGCGATTCTCTCCAACGCGCCGGGTATATCCAGTGCGACGCGACCAAAGCCGGTCGCCTTCACCCGCGCCCCTGCGCGAACCAGATCGAGCACGACAGGCAGGCCTGCGTGGCTCATGCCCAGGTGGTCGATGACAAGTGCGGGCAGTGCGCTCAGCGCATCGGCGAGCGGCGCGAGGCTCGCCGCATCGGCATAGACGGCACTGTGCCAGCGGGCCACAACATGCACCCGCCGAGCCAATGCGACAAGTTCGCTCGGTGGCATGGTCAATCCGCGCATCAGATTGAAACGAACACCACGCACGCCGAGTGCGTGCAATTCGAGAATCTGCTCATCGCTGATATGCGGGGGCGCTTGCACCACACCCACCCACTGTCCACCGCCAGCATGGAGTGCGGCAAGTGCCGGCCCGATATAGCTGTGGTCGAATCCCTGAAAGGACCCCGACACCACGGCACCGCCACGCACGTCGAGCGCGTCCACCGCGGCGCGATAGCGCTCGACCGGAAAGGCATCTGGACGAAAGCCTTGATTTACGATCAGCGGGTAGCGCGGATCGATGACATGGAAATGAGCATCAAAAATCGGCCCCGGTTTGAAATTCGCGCGCATGCCATGGATTATGCCGCCTTGAGCACTGCGATTTTTGCGGTGCGCGGCTTGTGGTGGTGGATTGGCGATGCGGGGTGGTGCCGCGGGAAGGTGCTGCGGTGACAACCACCATTTGAGAAAGTGACCGAAGTAGTCTAGGTCAACGCAGGGCTTCGGTCATACTGGCACCGCATCGCCCTGCCGATGCGCTGATTGCCCGAGGGCCCCCAGCGACTTGAACACGCCCTTAACGGATGAACCTCATCCGGCTGCTTGCAGAATCTTTTGAACCTCGGGCCAGCTCCGCGAGCCGTAGGTCTTCAGATCGCTGGTCAGATCTGCGGGGCAATAGTCGAGAAAGCATGGCTTGAAAGCAGGCCGTGCCTTGATGCGCTCGAACCACGCGGCGAGCCTCGGCCTCGACCGCGACCACATTTCCGACATACCAAGCATTTCAAGGCGATTGAGGTAGGGCGTGAGCGCGATGTCAGCGAGGGTAAAGGTGTCACCGACCAGCCATTCGTGCTGCTGCAGCGCTTCCTCCATCTTCTGAAGATAACTGTCGTACATGCGGAATTTACTCGCCACCCCCGGGGCTGCAATGCCTAGATTGATGATGGCCCGCTTGTTCTCCACCCAGTTCGGATCGCCGGTGACCCGGGTTTCAGCTTCGGTTGGCGGGCCGGTCATGTACTCCCTGAATTTGTCTGGCGGCATGCGCTTGATAATGTGCCGGTGACACGCTGCATAGGTGATGTACTTGCAGGCCGGCTGGATGTCCTCGTCAACCGCTTTGGTCCACAGTCGCATGTGCGCACGCGCCATCGAATGACTTGGTTTGAGCGGCGACTCCGGAAATTCATCATCCAGGTATTCGCAGATGACTGTCGATTCGACCAGAACCTGACCGTCATGGACCAGGGTGGGGACAACCGCCTTGGGGTTCAACTTCAGGTACTCGGGAGTGAAATGTTCTCCCTTGAGGATATCCAGATAGTGTCCGGTCCATTCCAGACCTTTTTCCATGAGAACGAAGCGGACCTTGGCCGCGCAGACCGAGGATCCGTGGTGATAGAGCTCCAGCATGATTACCTCTCTCGTTGATGCGTCGCCGGACAATCCCCGCGAGCGCTGTGGGTTCAGGCCGTCTCGAGTGCACGCTGGACGTTGGGCCAGTTCCGGGTGCCGAAGGTCTTCAGATCCTGGGTAAGGTCGTCCGGACACCACGTCAGGAACGATGACTTGAAGGTCGGCCGCGCCTTGACGCGCTCGAACCAGTCGCTCAGACGCGGGCGCCTGCGGGTCCATTCGCTGAGCATTCCAAGCATGTCCAGTCGATTCAGGTAAGGTGTCATGCCAACGTCAGCCAGAGAAAATGTGTCGCCCGCGAGCCATTGGGTGGTCTCGAGCGCGTCTTCCATCTGCTGGAGGTAGCGGTCGTAGAGGCGGAAGGGCCGCGCGATATCGGGCGCATCGAAACCCTGCAGCACAATCTCCTTCTTGCGGTTGTGCCATTTCGACGTGACGGACTGGGGCGGGGTGCTTTCGAGGAATTTGTTAACGCCGTCCGAACCGAGCCGTTCCACGATGTGGCGGTGGCAGGATGCGAAGGTGATTTCAGCGCACGCGGGGTGCAATTCTTCGTCGACCGATTTCGTCCACAGCCGCATCTTCGCCCGTTCGACCGCGTCGGTGGGCTTGAGCGGCGGTTCGGAAAACACTTCGTCGAGGTATTCGCAAATCACCGTGGACTCGACGATGACCTCGCCGTCGTGCACGAGCGTCGGAACAACCGCCTTCGGGTTCAGCTTCATGTATTCGGGCGAGAACTGATCCCCGGTCAGAATGTCGATGTAATGTCCTGTCCATTGCAGGCCTTTTTCGGCCAGGACGAACCTGACCTTGGCAGCGCAAACTGAGGAACCATGGTGATACAGCTCGATCATTTCGATTCTCCTTTTATCGAAGTGGAACAGAATCCGGCACCGCGTCGACCATCGAACCCCACGGGAACGGTTTGACGCGCCCCGGGCGCACGGCAGTCGCGTTGCGCACACGAACTCCCGTCGGCGAGGCAGATCATGTGATGGTCTCGATGGTGCGCTTGAAGCTCGCGAGCTCGGCCAGCAGCTTTTCCCGCTGCAGCCTTATTGGCGGGGGAAGCGATGCTGTGGCGTGCTCCTGAGCGCGCCTTGGTTTCTTCGCGTCGACACGAGGGTTAGGCCTCACCCCGCGGGTACGGAGATCGTCCGCCCATCGATCAAGTTTGTCGAGTATCCCCTCGAGCGTGGCCAGCTCGGTGGGCAGCAGGCAATCGAGCGCCTCCTGCTGGCGCGCCCGCGCCAGCAGAGCGATTCGATCATGCAACCTCCGGCCAGCGCCGGTCATGGCCACGATCTTGCGTCTCTGGTGCGCTGGGTCGTCGATCCTGCGCACCAGTCCGTTCGCCTCTAACCAGGCGACCGAACGACTTATGGCGCCGCGGTCCATCTCGGCGAGTTCGGCGATCCGAATCGACGGCAACTGGCCGAACTGGCCGAGCATGCCGAGCGTGCGCCATTCCGGCAATCCGATGCCGAATTCGGCGGTGTAAACGTTTAGAAATCCTTGCGTCAGCTTGTTCGCAATCCCGAGCAGCCGGAAAGGCACCGTTCTGCGCAGGTCGATCGGACGCTCGACCCGCGGTCCGGAGTCAGAACGCGACAGCGACGTCGTCTTGCCTGGGCCGTTCGAAACTGCAGTCTGCGCCATACACAAGGACTCCTTCGCCAAGTTTCAACTACCGGTCTCCCCCGCTCTACCTAAAGTGACACAACGTGGGATTAAAAATAACTATTGAGTACACAGCATAAGATGTTGTGCACATAACATCAAGTCTGCTAGCATTTCGCAAACGGCTGGCTTGGAGGGGAGCGGTATGGGCACGCAGTACGACACGATTGTCGTCGGAGGCGGGGCCGCCGGCTGTGTACTCGCACACCGCCTTTCGGACGATCCGTCCCGCAGGGTGCTGCTGATCGAGGCGGGGCGCGACGATCCGCCTGGATCCGAGCCTGCGAACATCCGCGACACGTTCTTTATCGCACCGTACCATCAGGACAACGTCTGGCCGCAGCTGATGGTGCGCTGGCAACCCGCGGATAGTCCCGCGACGCGCCTGACACCCTATGTGCAGGCCCGAGTCATCGGGGGTGGCTCGAGCATTAACGCGATGGGTGCCATTCGCGGATTGCCGGGCGACTATGACCGCTGGGTGGAGCTGGGCGCAGAGGGTTGGGGCTGGACGGACGTGCTGCCCTATTTCAAAAGACTTGAGCGCGATACAGATTTCGACGGACCTCTTCACGGCCGCAGCGGCCCTGTCCCGATCCGCCGCATCGCCGACTCATCCTGGCCGCCGTTCTCCCTTGCGGTCGCCGAATCGCTGCGATCGCGTGGACTTTCTCCAGGACGGGACATGAACGCAGAGCACGGCGACGGAATCTTTCCGTTTCCGTTGAATAACACCGCGCAAAGCCGGGTGTCGATGGCGATGGCCTACCTTACGGAGGAAGTACGAGCAAGACCGAACCTCACCGTCGTAGGGCGGCAGATGGCGCTGCGAATCCTCTTCGAAGGGAACCGTGCGGTGGGCGTGAAGGTGCAGGCCAATGGTGCTGCACACGACTATGCCGGGGGTGAGATCATTCTCTCCTGCGGCACGCTGCAGACGCCGGTCCTGCTGATGCGTTCGGGTATCGGCAGGATGGCTGACCTGCGGCCTCTAGGCATCGAGTCTGTCGCCGATGTGCCGGGTGTCGGCCAGAACCTCCACGACCATCCTTTCGTCACCGTTGCGGGCTACCTGAAGCGCTCTGCCAGGCAGTCCGATTCGCTGCGGTCGCCGACCTGTGTGGTGGGCAGGTACTCTTCGAAGACATCGGATCCGTTTCCCTCGGATCTGTACCTGGGCGTCGCAGGCAAAGTGAGTTGGCACCCATTCGGCAAGCGGCTGGCGGGAATGAACGTCGCGCTTTACGGGCCTCGCTCCCGAGGCAAGGTTTCCCTTTCGAATCGCGGTGGCACTCTGGTGCCAAGCTTTGAATTCAATTTGCTGCAAGTTGAATCCGACCTGCACCGGCTGCGCGATGGCTTCCGTCTGATCCATTCGATCATGTCGAGTGCACCGGTGCGTCCATTGTTTCACCAAGTCTTCGCTGCGAGTTTTTCACCGAGAGTGCAGCGGATCAACAGGGTGACTTGGCAGAACTGGGTAAAGACCGCTGCCCTGACGGCGGTGCTCGATGCCGCTGGCCCGTTGCGCGGCCGCATCCTGCAGAACCTGGTGAGCCCGGGTTTGTCGATCGACCGGCTCGTCCAGGAAGACCAACTGCTGGACTCCTGGCTGCGGGCTCATGCGACCGGATTTTTCCATCCCGTCGGCACCTGCAAGATGGGCTCTGAAAGCGATCCGTCCGCGGTCGTGGATGCTGGCGGACGCGTGCACGGAATTCAGGGGCTGCGCGTCGCCGATGCATCGGTCATGCCCTCCACTACCCGAGCGCCTACGCATCTCACCACGATCATGATCGCCGAGAAAATGGCCGATTCGATCATCGGGGGAGGCCAGGAAACCGGGCAATAACGGAAGTAGCGCACGCTAAAGGAGAGGCTCGATGAAACCACATAGATTCCTTGCGGTTTGCCTATGCGTAACGGGGTTGAGTCTTCTACACGCTCCGAACTCGCTCGCTCAAGGGCAGAAGACTGGACGGATCATCATCGGTGTTCCACCAGGGGCCAGTTTTGACGCCACCGCGCGCGTACTGGCAGATCGGATGACTCAGTTGGGCGGAACGACGTTCATCGTCGAGAATCGTCCAGGGGCCGCGCAGACGATTGCGGTCAACTTCGTCGCGCGTGCGCCTGCCGATGGCCTCACGCTTCTTCTTTCACCGATCGGTCCGATGGTGAGCGAACCACAGCTAAATAAGCAGAATGCGCGCTACGATCCGTTCGCGGATTTTGCTCCGATCTCGCTGATTGCAACCCAGGAACTCGCACTCGCGGTGGGGCCGTCGTTTCCCGTAACCTCGCTTGCCGATTACGTCGGGGCGATTCAAGCCGATTCGAACAAGGGTTTTTACACGTCGCCGGGCGAGAATTCGCTTCCTCACTTTTTTGGCATGCTTATTGGCAAGAGGACCGGAGCACAGGTGACTCACGTCCCCTACCAGGGGCCGGCGCCTGCGATCCAGGCGGTGATAGGGGGACAAGTGCCGGCAATGATCGTCGGCTACCCCGATGTCATCGAACTTCACCGCGCGGGTAGAGTGCGGATGCTGGCGACCTCCGGGGCCACACGTTTGTCAATGACCCCGGAGGTGCCGACCTTCGTGGAACTGGGCTTCCCCATCCAGTTGTCCGTGTGGTACGGCGTGTTCGCGCCTCCAGCGACATCGATGGAGACCATCGGTCGCTTGAACACCCTGATTGTGCAGTCCGTGCGCCACAAGGAGACGACGGATTACCTGGTCCGGACCGGACATCGCGTAGTCGGCTCTGGCACTCAGGAGCTCGCCGATACGCTTCGGCGCGATTTCGATTTCTGGGGCACTTTCATACGAGAATCGGGCATCAAAGTGCAATAGAGGTGCTGCTCGCTCTGTGCGTGACGTGGCAGGCTACTGCGGCGCGCTAGAAATATTGACGATGCAGGTTGCCGCGCACCCTGTGTAACCAATTGATTTCAAAAACCATTGATTCTTCGACGATCGCATACTTGCGCAATCCATTGATCTTAGTGGATGTCCTGTCTTGGAACTTGATGTCACAGAACACGCGCGATGGCTGGTGCGGCATGGCTTCGCCGCAGTGTGCGATTATTCTGGCTATGCAATTCTTCTCTCGAACGCTTGTTCACCTCATCCTTGGCGCGGCGCTGCTGTGCGCCGGGCGGTCAGCGCTCGCCGCAGACTCAGCTCCCGAGGCGCTATGCCCGGGCAAGTTGGTGCACTTCATCAATCCGTTTCCGGCTGGCGGTCCGGCCGACATCGTCGCGCGCAGCGCCGCCGAGAGCTTCCCCAGATTGCTTGGCAAGACCGTCGTGGTTGAGAGCAAGCCCGGTGCCGGCGGTAACCTGGGCGCCGAATTCGTATCGCGCAGTGCACCGGATGGTTGCACCTTGATGGTCGGCATAGATTCGACCCTGACGATCAACCCGACCCTGTACAAGAACTATCCGATCAAGGTTAATGATCTCAAGCCTGTCATGCTGCTTGTTTCCTCAGGGATGCTGATGGGCGTGCATCCCGATCGGGGCATTCGAACACTCGATCAACTGATCGCGCGGGCACGCACCGAGGCGCTGACCTTCAGTAATGGCAGCAATGGCAGTCCGGGTCACCTGGCCTCGGAGATGTTCATCGAGGTGGCCAAGGTGAAACTGGTCGAAGTGCCCTACAAGGGCAATACGGCGGCGGTGAGTGCGGTGGTGGCCGGTGAAGTGGACGGCGGCATTCTCGCCACCCCGGGCATGCTGCCCTTTGTAGCCTCAGGCAAGGTCATCGCTCTGGCAGTCACCAGCAACAGACGCTCGGCGCTCGCCCCGCAGGTGCCCTCCACGGCCGAGCTGGGACTGCCGGGTCTGCAACTTGAAACGCTCTATGTGGCGATGGTACCCGCTGCCACGCCACCTGCTGCGGTGGCGCTGCTCGCGCGTGCGATAACCGACGCGCTCGGGCAACCCGAAATCAAGGCGCGCCTGGAGCGCCTGGATTTGTTGGTCGAGGCGCAACCTGATTCGGTGGCCACCCAGCGCCTGGCGCAAATGCGCGAGCGCTTTGCCGCAATCATTCGCACGAGCGGTATGACCGCTGATTGATTCGGTGGCTGCAGCGCGTGTGGCCCGAGCAATCGATGCAACCGATGCAACTGATGCGGCTGGTGCGCCGCGGGCTTTCTCCTGCTATGTTGTCCCTGAACCATACATCACACATTCTCTGCCCGGAACAATTTCGCGATGACCAACCGACGCCCGAATATCATTTTCATTGTTGCTGATGATCTCGGTTATGCCGATCTCGGGTGCTATGGCGGACGCGACCCGATCTCGCCTCATCTGGACCGGCTGGCTGCCGGTGGATTGCGGCTGACTGAGGGGTACGCCAATTCATCGGTCTGCTCACCGACCCGCTTTGCTCTCATCACTGGCCGCTACCAGTATCGCTTGCGCGGTGGTGCCGAGGAGCCGGTCAGCAGCAAAAGCCGGGGCGACGCACGCCTGGGTCTGCCCCCTGCCCATCCAACCTTCCCTTCCTTGCTGCTCGCCAGTGGTTATCGCACGGCATTGATCGGCAAGTGGCACCTGGGGTTTCCGCCACTCTACGGCCCGCTGTCATCGGGCTACCAGGAGTATTTCGGACCCATGGGCGGTGGTGTCGATTACTTTACCCATTGCGATCCCAACGGCATTCAAGACTTGTGGAGCGGTCACGAGATAAGCCCTCAGCCGGGCTACTTGACCGATCTGCTCTCCGATCGGGCTGTCGACTATGTCGAGCGCATGGCCGGTGGATCGCAACCGTTCTTGCTCAGTCTGCATTACACCGCACCGCATTGGCCGTGGGAGTCACGTGATGATGAGGCGCTGGCCGCAGACCTATCGGGCAATCTCTTTCATCTGCACGGTGGCAATGTCCATACCTATCGACGCATGATTTCCCATATGGACGAAGGGATCGGTGCACTGATTGCAGCGCTTGAGCGGCACGATAGTCTGCACGACACGCTGATTGTGTTCACCAGTGATAACGGCGGCGAGCGTTTCTCTGACAACTGGCCTCTGGTGGGCGGAAAAATGGATCTCACCGAAGGCGGCATCCGTGTGCCGTGGATCGCCCATTGGCCGGCCGTCATTGCCGCCGGTGCAGTGAGTACTCAGCACTGCCAAACGATGGATTGGTCGGCCACCGTGCTCGACGCGGCCGGTGTTGCTGCCGACCCGGACTACCCGCTCGATGGCGTATCGCTGCTGCCGGTGCTGCGCGATCCAGGCATCCACATCGATCGTCCCTTGTACTGGCGCATGACCCATCGCGGGCAGCGCGCATACCGGTCTGGCGCCTGGAAGTATTTGCGGGTGGACGGCAACGACTATCTGTTCAATCTCGATGCCGATGCGCGTGAGCGCGCCAATCTGGGATCACGCGACTCCGAACGGCTGAAGCGGATGCGATCGGAATGGGAGCACTGGAACGCCACCCTGCCGCCGATCCCTGAGGATGCCAAGGCGACCGTGGGCTATTCGATCAAGGATATGCCCTCACGCTAGCGCTGGTGATGGAGGGCGCACAATACGCGCTACGAATAGTGCAAGCGAGGAGACGAGAATCATGCGGTGGTGTCGTTTTGAACGAGGCGGGCACGCGTCACATGGTCGAGTGGACGGCGAGGATGTCGTTGCCATCGAGGGCACGCCCTGGGGAGAACATCGTGAAACGGGCCAAGTCCACCGGCTCGATGCGGTGCGCTTGCTGCCACCGGTCATTCCACCCACCTTCTATGCAGCGGGCGTGAACTACCGTGCCCATGTGCTCGAAGCGCAGCGGCTGGGTTCACCGACCGCCAAAATCCCGGCGCGTGCCGAGGTCGGCTATCGCGCTAATAGCGCGCTGATAGGTCATGGTGAGACGATCGTGAAGCCGCGCGAGGTTGAAGGACGGTTCGAGGCCGAACCTGAACTGGTGGCAGTGATCGGTCGCAGCATGCGGCGCTGCTCGCGTGATGAGGCAGCCGCCGGCATCTTCGGCTGGACCATCGGCAATGATGTCAGTGCGCGTGCCTGGCAGTATGCCGATCGCACCTTGTGGCGCAGCAAGAACAGCGACACCTTCAAACCGATGGGGCCATGGATCACCAGCGGTGTCGACCCGATGCAATCCCATACCCGGGTGCGGGTAAATGGACAGCAGGTCACGGAATTTGCGACCGGCGACATGATTTTTGATCCACTCGACTATCTGGTGGAGATCGGCAAGTACATCACCTTGCAGCCCGGCGATATGTTGTGGATGGGGTCTGATGGCAATGTGGCGATGGCTCCCGGGGACACCGTTGACATCGAAATCACCGGTCTTGGCACATTGACTAACCCAGTTCGTGATGAGGTGATCGCATGATCGGTCGTCGACAACCAGTCGGGGGTGCTCGCTTCATTGCCGCGACGCTTGCTTGCGGCCTGTTGTGGCCCGTTCTCGCGCTATCCCAGGCAACAAGTGGTTCGCAACCGGCCCCCGGTGCCGCGGCGGCATCGTCCGCGGTGCCGAGTGCAGCCGTTGCCGCGCCGATTCCGGCGACGCCGATTGCCGGGTCGCCGGCCACCTATCCGGTGCGACCGGTTCGCATCATTGTTCCAACCACGGCCGGGGGCACTACCGATGCGGTGGCGCGCGATATCTCGCAGGAACTCTCGCAGCGTCTTGGGCAACCCGTGCTGATTGAAAACCGTGCCGGTGCCGGGGCTCAGATTGGTATTGATGTGGCAGGCAAGGCGAATGCCGACGGGTATGTCTTGCTGGTAGTCTCAAATTCGATTTTGCCGGTCCTGAAAAAGGTCGTGCCCTACGATCCGGCGCGTGACTTCACGCCCATTGCCCTGATCGCACGCTCACCCATTGTTTACGTTGTGCCTGCTGCGCTCAGTGCGGCCAACCTGAGCGATTTTCTCGCGCGTGCAAAAGCCAATCCGAATGCCATTCGCTACGGGTCAGCGGGAGTCGGTAGCGCGCTGCATCTGTCAGTTGAGTTGCTCGGATCGGTCACAGGCACCGGGATGTTGCATGTGCCCTACAAAGGCGGGGCACCGATGATGCTCGCCGTGGTGGCGGGCGAAGTGGAAATGGCACCGACCAGTCCGGATTTTGCGCGCCGTTATATGGATTCCCGCCAATTGCGCAGCCTCGCGCAAACGGGTGCCACCCGGTTGCCGCTGCTCGCCGAGGTGCCGACCACCGCTGAGCTGGGCTACCCTGAGGTCGATGTCCTCAGTTGGTTCGGTCTGTTCGGCCCGGCGCACCTGCCGCCTGAGATTACCCAGCGCCTGGCGCGTGATGTCGCAGCGGTGGTTGAAATGCCCGCGGTGAAGCAACGCCTGGCAGTGGTTGGTGCGGAAAGCGCGCCCAGTACGCCTGAATCATTTACGCGTTACGTCGCGAGCGAGAATGCCCGCTGGACCAAGGTGGTGCAGGCTGCGCACATTCCGCTGCAAGACTAGGCCAGGCGCGGTGCCGGTGGCGGTTCATAGTCACCGGCATCGAGTGAGTCAAGCCGTGGCAGTACATCGCGCGAGAAGCGGGTCAGGCTGTCGATCGTGTCGGCGTGGGACAGATCACCGCCCTGGCCCATCATCAGCAGATTGCCGAATCCACCGACATAACGATGGTAGGCGCGTAATTGCTCGAATACCTGATCAGCGGTACCGGCAAAGACGACATGTGCGTCGATCAGATCATCAATCGTGGCGTTGTACAACATGACCCGCGAGCCATCAGAGCGTTCGATGGTGCGACTCTGCGCCACATAGTTGGGATTCGTTTGCAACCGTTGCTCCATCGCAACGAAGCGCGCTGGCGTATAGCCTGGCGGATTGGTGAACTGGGGCGCAAGTCGCGTCTGCGTGCGAGTGTAGCCGGCAATCTGATAGGCACGGCGCTTTGCCTCCTCCTCAGTGTCGGCGACGGCCACCATGGCCATGTAGCCAAATTGTTCAGGCGGTGCGCTGCCCCACCCTAACTCGGTCCAGCGGCGGCGATAGGCATCAAACAACTTCTTGGAATCGCGTCCGGACAGAAAAGTGCCGACATGGGCGCGCTGCTCGGCAATCCAGGCACCGGGTCCTGGCCCGATCGCCACCATCCACACCGGTGGATGCGGATCCTGATAACAGCGCGGCCAGATATTGACTTCGCGATACTGAAAAAAGTCGCCCTGCCAGGAAAATGGCGCATCGTGCGTGGTCAGTGTCTTGAGGATCAGCCGGTAGGCTTCGCCAAAGCGGCGCGTCTGCTTCACCGGATCGCCGATGGCAGCAAACACCTCATACTGGGCTCCGCGCACAAAGCCCATCTCGAAGCGCCCGCGCGAGAAGCAATCGATCATCGCGATTTCTTCGGCGACCCGAACCGGATCGGGGCGATTGGCGATGGGAATGCCAAGGGACATCAGGCGCACATGTTTTGTGCTGCGTGCCAGCGCTGCCAGTGTCAGCGTGCACGAGGCCGACATTGAGGTGGACGTTGCATGATGCTCGTTCACCAGGATGTTGATGCCGAGCTCATCACACAGCTGCCATTGCTCCATGTACTGGTCGTACAAGTCGGCGGCGACGCGATGGTCGATATGCCGGTTCGGCAGAATGTTTTTCAACGGTCCCGGTACCTCATCCCAAACCGGGTGATAAGGCTGCTCGGTAAACTGCCAAACGCGCATCAGGTGACTCCCAACATCAAGTGTTATCGGACATCAGGTTCCACTGCTTGCGCAGAACTGCAGGACTTCCTTTGCGAACAGTGCGGGTTGTTCGATTGAAGGGTGGTGTGCCGCGCCCTCGATCACCCGAAACTGTGCCTGCGGTATCAAGGCAGCGCAGGCGCGGCCATAGTCGGGCGTAGTGATTTGGTCCTGCGCACCCCAGAGCACGAGTGTGGGCTTGTCGATGCGGTGGAGCCAGCGGCGCAGCAGCGGATTGACCATATAGGGCATCCAGCCGAACAGGCTCATGGTTTCTCGATTGCGCGCCGCAACCAATAGCTCGTCGTCACTCAGGGCAGCCGCGTCGCGCTTCCAGGTGGCAGGATTCACCCACTGGCGGCGTTGAACCTCTTGCGGGTACAGGGTATAGATGTCGGCAATCTCAACTGTGGTTTCGTCACTGCTGTGTCGCACCCCGACCATGTCGGCCAGTACCAGATGCGACAGGTGCGTGGTATTGCGGATCGCAATTTCGGCGGCGATCCAGGCGCCAAACGATTCCCCGACCAGCACGGCGTTTTCAAGACCCATCTGATCGAACAGGTCCAGATAGCAATAGGCCAGATCGTCAATGCGGGCAAACTCTGCCGGCAGATCGCTATGTCCAAACCCCGGATGCGAGGGGGCAATCACCCGCCGTGTCGATGCCATGGCATCGAGCACCGGCTGGCAATGAAAAAGCCCTTCTCCTGAGTGCAGATAGACCAGCGGATTTCCTGCGCCTTGCTCGAGCAACTCGAAGGTCACGCCGTGACATTGAATCGGCATATCAATAGACCGGATGGAGATCCCAGGTCTGCGCGAACTCTTTGGCGCGCGAGCGCTCTTTGATCCAGAGATCGAATTCAGCACTGGCCGAGGCATCAGACTTATGCCCGTCGCCGGGTACATGCTCACCTGGTGTGCGGATAGTGAATTCCATCCTAATGCCGTTGGGATCAAAGAAATAAATTGATTTCACGAAGCCGTGGTTAAGCGGGCCGACCACCGGAAATCCGTTGGCCTCAAGCGTGTGCCGGGCGCGCACGAGCGCGGCCTCGTCGGCCACCTCCAGCGCAATGTGGTTGATCCAGGCGGCCGTGTTGGGCGAAGGCTGCGAAGCCTCATCGTCGCCCAGATCGAAGAAAGCGATGTAACTGCCATCGGTCATACGAAAGAACATGTGCAGAAAATGCACCGGCTCGCCCCCGGTGCTGGGTTTATGGGTCGCGCGCACGGTATGTTCCAGAGGCATGCCCAACAGATCTTCGTAGAACCAGCGGGTGCGAACCGGGTCCTGGCATTTGTAGGCAAAATGGTGCAGCCCTTTCACATCGAAGGTGTGTTGCGGCCTTGCGGTCATGACCCGTCTCCTCGGTCCGGCATCTTGAAGGACTCCCTGCGTGCGAGACTGCCACCGCCACGTTCCCCTGTCAAAGGCCGATTGCTGATCTTGAGCGAGGGTATCCAAGGTATCCTGCGCGCCATATCAGCGACGCGCGTAAAGGATCGATCGTGAAATTCGACCTGCTCTCCCTGGGTGACCATCTGCCTGACCCGCACACCCGGCGCTATAACGAGACACAGACTGAGCGCTATCGGTTTTGGACCGAGTTGGGCGTGCGTGGTGAGGCGCTGGGCTACGACGCGTTCTGGATCGGTGAGCATCACTGCACTGATTACATTGTCTCTTCGCCACAAATGGTGCTTGCCGCCATTGCCAGTCGCACCTCGCACATCAGCCTGGGCACCGCAGTGAGCCTGTTGCCCACCAATGATCCGGTGCGCCTGGCCGAGGACTTCGCAACGCTAGATCAATTAAGCGGCGGCAGGGCACAGATCAGTTTTGGGTCGGGCTTTACCGAGCATACCTTTGCTCTGTTTGACAAGGATATTGCGCAAAGCGCGGCGATCAGTCGTGAATATCTCGATCTGCTCGAGCAACTCTGGAAGAGCGACGCCGACATCAACTGGACTGGGCGCTTCCGCTCGGCGATCCATGAGTCGCGCACGCAACCACGGACCACCAGCGGTCACTCGATTCCCATCAACCGGGCGACCGCTTCGTCCTTGCAAACGGCAACCGAGGCAGGACACGCCGGACATCGCCTGATGCTGATGACGGTAGCCGGACGCTATGCCGATATGCGCCACCTGGCCGATGCCTATCGCGCGGCTTATCGCGCTGCGGGCCATGACCCGCGGTGCATGAGTGTGGCCGCCCTTGCCTACGTGCATGTGCAAGCGGACGGTGAGGCAGCGCGTCGCTTCTGGCATCCCTATCGGGACAACTATCGCGCGTTTACCGCCCTGCTAAAAGAGTCCAAAGTACTGACCAAGGGTATCCAGGCGCTCTATGACCAGATTGGCGCCGCCGGATTTGCCAATCGCGAGCCGGATTTTTGTGGTTCGCCGGAGGAAGTGATCGCCAAGGTGTTGAAGGCTAATGAAGATCTGGGCGGCATTGATCGCCTGTTGTGCTTTGTTGATTGCGGCGGCATCGCCGGTGGCGATGTGATGGCAAGTATTGAATTATTCGCGAGCGCGGTTGCACCGCAGGTGCGCCAGGCGCTCGCGCACACTCCCGCAGCCTGAGTGCGCCTGGAATGAACGCACCTGGCACGAGCGCACCTGGCACCAGCGCATCTGGCACGAGCGCATCTGGCACGAGCGCGGCGAGCACGGGAGTACAACCGGCATGAGCGCCCCGGGGATGAGCGCGGCGAGCGCGTCCAGGCAGCAAACCGCGGGTCTCCTCGCCACCTTGTTTTCGGTCGTTCTCTGGGGCATTCAATTGCCCATCGGCAAAGACGTGTTTGCCGTGATCGATGCGGTCCACGTGACATTGCTGCGGTACGCCCTGGGTACGCTCTTGCTGTTGATCATGTTGCTCATCCTTGAGGGTCCGGTGGCGTTGCGCTACAACGGACGGGCAATGCCGGCCGCGGTGATCGGCACCATCGGCATGTGTGCTTCGCCATTGCTGGTGTTCTTTGGCATGGCATTGTCACGAGCCGAGCACACGGTGGTGATTGTCACGCTGCAACCCTTGATCACGGTCGTGGCCCAATGGTTGCTGCAGGGCCGGCGGCCTGCGCCATTCACCCTGCTGTGCATTGGCGCGGCCTTTGCCGGTGTGGTCCTGGTGGTGACTCGCGGCCATCTTGATATGGCAGAAAGCGGTCGCGCACTGGCCGGTGATCTGCTGTCCCTTGCCGGTGCAGGCTGCTGGGTGGCCTACACCATGAATATCCATCGGCTGGCCGGTTGGTCAGCCTTGCGTGTGACCACGCTCACACTCATACCCGGGACGATTGCCACTGGCATCGCGAGCATTCTCCTGGTCAAGCTGGGCCTGAGTGTGGTGCCTGACTGGCATGCCATGGAGTCGGTCGCCTGGCAATTGACCTATCTGGTTCTCGGCGGGGTGTACTTTTCAATGCTCGCCTGGATCTACGGGGCACAGCGTATCGGCCCACTCAATGCTGCGCTGCTCATCAATGTCATGCCGGTCACCACCTTTGCAGTGCGCGCATTGCAGGGGCAGGCAGTTCTGGCCATCGAATTGGCGGGTGCTACGCTGGTTGTGCTGTCCTTGGCGGCCAACAACATCTATCTGCGAAGGCAGTCACAGCGGTTCGGTCGGGCCTAGGCAACCAACGGAACTGCGTTCGAATTGATGCCTCGACCGGGTCCGGGTACCCGTCCGCACGTCGTTCAAGCCAATGCGTTTGCCGCAGCCGGCGACCAGCCTTCGTATTCGCGATCGGTCAAACCTTGCAAGGTGGGCGCCACTTCGGTGCAAAAACGCCGGATATTGCGCTCCGTGTCTTCGCGCGACAATGTGCCGAACTGCAATAGCGCGAGGAAGTTCTGAAACCCGATCAGGCGATGCGCTTCTTCGAGCTTGCGTCGTACCGTGTCCGGAGAACCGATGATTGCAATGCCTTCCTTGATCAGGTGCTCTGCGGTCACATCCTCGCCTTTCAACTGGTCACGCTTGTGCGCCACCATGCGCCGCGCCGTTTCAAGTGACAGGTAGCCCGGCGGAAACAGCATCTCGAAGCTCAGATTCAAGAACTTGTTGAACATCGCCTCTATGTGCGGTTTGGCGATCTCCAGGGCCTTCTGATCGGTATCGGCAATGAAGATCGGCGCGGCCCAACCGATCTTGCGCGATTCGGCGGTGTAGCCGTACTTGACCTGCGCGGTTTCGCGATACTGGTTGAGAAAGCGGGCGACTGATTTCACCGGACTGTAGGTCTGCAGGTAAACATACTTGCGATCGGGATGGGCGGCCCATTCGATCGTCTCGCTGCTTCCGGTCGATGGGCACCAGATCGGCGGGTGAGGCTTTTGAAACGGCCGTGGCCACGGATTCACATATTCAAAGTGATAATGCTCGCCGTGGAACTCAAACGGACCGGGGCGCGTCCAGGCCTGCACCACCAGGTCATGCGCCTCGCGGAAGCGTTCATGCGAAATCGCCGGATTGATGCCCATCGAGTGATACTCGGCACCGATGCCGCGCACCATGCCGGTAATCATCCGGCCACCGGTGATGTTGTCGATCATTGCGTGCTCTTCGGCCAGGGTGAGCGGATTCTCGCGCAGGCAGAACGCACTACCCAGGATGGCGATCTTTGCCTTTTTGATCTTGCGCGACAAGGCCGCCGCCATGACCACCGGTGAAGGCATCAAGCCATAGGCGGTTTGATGGTGTTCATTCACCGCCACGCCATCGAGACCCAATTCTGCGGCCAGCTCGAGCTCATCGAGGTAACGGTTATACAGTTCATGTCCCTTCGCCGGATCAAATTCCGAGTTGGGCATCACCACCCATGACGAGCGCCACTTCTTTTCATAGTTCAGATCCATCGCGGTGTAGGGCATCAGATGGAAAATGAAGACTTGCATCGTGCAGCTCCTAGCGTCCGGTAAAACCCAGGGTGGCCTCGGCACAGATCTGCGCTTGCTCGATCTGTGCGAAATGCCCTGCCTTTGGAATGGATGTCAATGTGGCTTTGAGCATTGCGGCCAGTCCGCTGCCATAGGCAGGCGGTAGTACCCGGTTGTCGGCACCCCAGATGACCTGAGTACGCGCCTTGATGCGCGGCAGCCAGCGCATCAGGGCGCGGTCAAACAGGCGCGGACTCCACCCCAGGCGCGTGGCCATCAGGCGGTTGCGAAACATGATGCTCTCGAATTCCCCTGCCGCTTCGGCTGCAAAGTAGGCACGACCGGCTGCCTCATCGGCAAACATCAGCGCGGGATATTCTTCTGGTGACGCAATAAAAAAATCGCCTTTGTGAACGCCATCGACATGGACCCCGGCGGCGTTTACCAGAGTGAGCGATGCGATCGCCGTCGAACGCACCGCCAGTTCCATCGCGGCCCAGCCGCCGATGCAATGGCCTGCCAGATGCAATGAGCCGGGGGCAGCCAGTCCCAAGGTGTCGATCAGGTCAAGCAGCACGCGCGTCGTATCGGACACCGTTCCAACGCGCTGTGACGTATCCGAGCGACCAAACCCGGGCAGGTCCGGGGCGATCACTTCATGGTGCTGCGCCAGCCGTTGAAGATAATCAGGCCAGCCGTTCATGCCTTGCGATCCGTGCAGAAAGAGCAGCGGGGCGCCTTGTCCCTGGCGGCGTAGCCGCAGTGTGCCGCATTCGCTTGAGACCTGTTCTTCGCGGATATCCATGGGGGTGCGCTCCCGGCTGGTGTAGAGAGGCTAGACGCCCAGATAGCGTGATTTGGTTTGCGCGTCGGCGCTGAGTTCGGCCGGTGTGCAGCGATGGACAATCTGTCCTTTGCTCATGATGTAGACAATGTCGGCATAGCGAAGTGCGAAGGCAAGCTGCTGTTCGACCAGCAGAATCGACGTGCCGGCCGCTTTCAGCGACTCAATGGCCCGCCCGAGGTCGCGCACCATCAGCGGCGCCAGTCCTTCGGTAGGTTCATCCATCAGCAACAGATCGGGATTGCCCACCAAGGCCCGCGCTGCGGCCAGCATCTGTTGCTCGCCACCGCTTAACTTGCCGCCCTGGCTGCGCATGCGGTTGCCGAGGTTGGGAAACAGATCAACGATCTTCTCCACTGTCCAGCCACCCGTTCCGCGTGCGGTGACTTGCAGGTGTTCATGTACGCTAAGCGAGCGGAATACCCGGCGCCCCTGTGGCACCAGACCGATGCCCAGACGCGCGATCCGGTAGGCCGGTAATCGTGTGATATCCACGCCCTTGAATACAATGCGCCCGCGCGCTGGCGGGGTGAGCCCGGTGATGGAACGCACCAGGGTGGATTTGCCCACCCCGTTCCGCCCCAGCAGGGCGACGACGGTGCCCGGCTGCAGATCAAGTGACACCCCTTGCAGGATGTAGCTGTCGCCGTAATAGGTGTGAATATCCTGGATGCTCAGCATGATCAATCCACACCCAGATAGATTTCGTTCACCTGGGCATCGGCCCGAATGGCCGGTCCATCGCCTTCGGCAATTTTGCGGCCCTGGTGAAGGACGGTGATTTGATCGGCCAGGTCAAAGGCGACGTCCATGTCATGCTCGATCAGCAAAATGGTGGTTGAGCGCGGCAGGCTGCGAATCATGCCGCTCACGCGCACGACTTCGGCGGCCGACAGACCGGCCATCGGCTCATCAAGGAGCAAGACCCGCGGCGTATTGGCCATTGCGAGCATCAGATCGACCTGGCGCTGTTCGCCGTACGAAATGGCACGGGCCTGCTGCCCGGCAATAGGGTCGAGTTGCCATTGGGCAAGTAACTGCTGCGCACGCTCATACAGAGCATGCTGCGAGCGCATGCTGCGCAGCGGTGACCAGGCCCCTCGATGTCCCGTCTGGAGCGCGAGCAGCACATTGTCGAGGACACTCAGCCGGGGAAACAGCTGCGTGATCTGGAAGGTGCGTGCGAGCCCAAGGCGCGCACGCTCATGCATGGCCAATGCCGTCACATCCTGATCAAACAAACTGAGGCGCCCGGCCGATGGCGCGAAAATGCCCGAGAGCAAGTTGAATAGCGTTGTTTTCCCGGCCCCGTTCGGTCCGATGATCAGGCGGCGCTCGCCGGGCTCCACCGTGAATGAGACATTGGATAGCGCGCTGACACCGCCAAAGCTGCGCGACAGGCTCTGAATATCCAACGCACTCATGGCCGTCCCCGCGACTTGAACAACGTGCGCGCAAGGCCAGTGAGCCCCTCTGGTGCGAATAATGTCACCAGAACGTAGACGATGCCGAGCACCATCAACCAGCGCTCGGTATAGGCGCTGACGACATTTTCCAGCAGCACGATCGAGGCGGCACCCAGGGCCGGACCAAATAAACTCCCCGCGCCGCCCAGAATCACCATCAGCAGCACTTCGGCTGAACGCGCCACATGCATATAGTCAGGGCTGACAAAGCGATTGAAGTACACATAGAGACAGCCGGCCACACCGGCAAACATCCCGGCGAGCACGAAGGCGCTGAACTTGTAGCGCCAGACGTCGTAGCCCAACGCGCGCATGCGCACTTCGCTCTCGCGGATGCCGCGCAGGGTGTGCCCGAAGGGCGAGCTGACGATGCGCGCCAGCAGCCAGGTGGTGAGGACTGCGATGACCAGCGTGAAGTAATAGAACGGTGTGTTGTCGGCGAGCGACCAGGGCAAGCCCAGATCGGGCCGCGGTACCTCGGGCAGGCCATCATCGCCACCGGTCAGACTGCGCCAGCCAAACGCGATACCCCACAGTACCTGCGCCAGTGCCAGCGTGATCATGAGGAAATAGCTGCCGCGCGCGCGCAATGCGAGCAGGCCAAACACCGCCGCGGTCAGACCGGCCACCAGCACGCCGGCAGGCAGGGCAAACCACACGCCCCAGCCCAGGCGCAGCGCGAGCAAGCCGGTGGCGTAGGAAGCCACCCCGAAGTAGGCCGCATGGCCCAGAGAGGCGAGGCCGGTGTAGCCGATGAGCAGATCAAGACTCATCGCGAAGAGCGCAAAGATAGCCATCTTCACCACCAGGCCGAGGTAGTAGGAAGACAGCAGTAGCGGCAGCAGGCAGGCGAGAATGAGTCCGCCTGCGAGCCACAGGCCCCTGCGCGAGCGTGCCGCGGATGCTTCCATGTGCACCGCGTTGAGGCCCTCGGCATCATGGCGATCGGCAGCGCGGCGATCGCCCTGACGCTCGTCGGACACGGGTGCGGCGCTCTCGTGCGGATCACTCACGGCCAAACAGTCCGGTCGGGCGCACGGCGAGAATCAACGCCATGGGCAGAAAAATCGTAAATAGCGCGAACTCGGGAAAAAAAACTTTGCCGAAATTATCGAGCAGACCCACCGCCAGACCGCCCACCAGCGCGCCTTTGAGACTGCCCAGGCCACCGATGATGACCACCACAAAGCCCAACAGCAGCACCTCAAAATCCGCACCCGGATAGACGCCCATGATGGGCCCCGCCAGAACACCGCCCAGGGCTGCAAGAAGGGCACCCATGGCGAATACGACGGTGAACAGCATCGACACGTTGATGCCCAGCGCGCGGGCGATTTCTTCATCGTCGACGCCGGCGCGCAACATGGCACCAAACCGCGTGCGCTCCTGAAACCACCACAGCAGCAGGGCGATGGCGGCACCGATTGCGATGATGAATAGCCGGTAGGTGGGGTAACTCAGGGCACCCAGTCGGCTTGAGCCTGCGAGCAGGGCGGGTTTGGCCATGCTCTCCGGATTGCCGCCCCAGATCCACAGGGCCAGATCGGCGAAGATAAACAGAAAACCGAAGGTAAGCAGGGTTTGCGGCAGCTCCTGCAAGTGAAATCGGCGCAGAAAAAAGCGTTCCATCAGCGCGCCGATGGCCGCGACGGCAAGCCCCCCGGCGACCAGGGCCAGCAAGAAGCTGTCGGTGGCCCGTACCGTCGCCATGCCGACATAGCCGCCGAGCATGTAGTAGGAGCCGTGGGTGAGGTTGAGAATCTTCATCAACCCGTAGATCAGCGACAGGCCGGCGGCAAGCAGAAATAACAGCATGCCAAACGACACGCCGTTCAGTATCTGGATAAGCCAGAAGTTCATCGCGGGTCACCGCATGCGGTGAGGCCAGGGTGTTCAAAGGTTAAGCGGGAGTAATGCAAGAGCGTTCTCTCAGGCACGCCCGGTCCCCTGCGGCGAATCAGAGAGCGATCCACGGCAGGCCGGAGGCGCCAATTGCCTCAATCAATTTTATCTGCGCCGCAGCGTAGCATTGCCTGCGGCAGGAAACAACGTCAGGCGCCCGTTCTTGGCGCAATCGAGCCCGTTCATCGGGTATTGTCCATCACGGTCTATTGCGCGGTTTTGCTTGCCCATGATGCGACGAAGGGCGGGCATCGGTTGCGGTGGCCTTGCCCGTTGTTGTACCCTCGCCGCCATAAGAGGAGACACATCACCATGATGATCAAACAACGACGGGCGACGGGGTTGGCCGCCGCGGTCCTCAAAGTGGCAGCGAGCGCAGGTCTGAGCCTGATGGCGCTGTATGCGCCCCATGCCACGGCCCAGGCACCCATCCGGATCGGTGTGATGTTCCCGATCACCGGGCCGATTGCCGCGCAAGGGGCACCTGAGCGCGATGCGATCAAAATGGCCTTTGAGGAAATCAATTACACGGTTGCCGGACGCAAGATCGAACTGGTCTATGAGGACAGTGCGGGCAAGCCCGACACCGGTCTGACCAAAATCAAGGCACTGGTCGAGCGCGACAAGGTCAACCTGCTGCTTTCCGAATTGGTGAGCTCGGTGGGTGCTGCGGTTGCGCCCTACGTGGCCGAACAAAAAGTGCCGTGGGTGAGCACGGTGGCCCTGGCCAGCCTCACCCGCACGCAGAAGAGCCCGTATATTTTCCGCTTTGTACCCTCGTCCTATCAGTACGCCACCGCAGCGGCCATGGCAGCGAAACGGCGCGGCTGGAAGAAGGTGTACTTCATTGGCTGGAATGCACCGCCTGGACGTGAGTCACTTGAAGCGGTGAAAAAGGTCTTTGGCGCCGACAACGTTCTGGAGCCGATGTTCCCCAATGTCGGGACGCCAGATTACGCGCCCTATCTGACCAAAATGGAAGCGGGCAAGGCCGACGGCGTGATGGTTGCACTTTGGGGCGCCGATTCACCGCGTCTCACCCGTCAGTTCGCCGAATATGGCCTGGCCGGCAAGTTGCCCTTCTTTGGCATCGCCTCGTTCACCAGCGAAGAATTGCTCGGCGACATGCCCGCCGAGGCTGCTGGTGTGCTCAGTTCCTATGTGTATTGCGGCACGATGGACACGCCGGAGAATCACCAGTTCGTCGATGCGTTCCGCAATCGGTACAAGGCCATCCCCGGGTCGTATAGTTATATGGGCTATATGGCCGCGAGAATGGTGATTCAGGCGCTCAAGGATATCAACGGCAAGGCCGAGGATCGTGAGGCCTTCGTCGCCGCTTTGCACAAAGTACAGACCAAGGGCCCGATGGGCATGGTGAGCTTTGATGAGCACCAGGGCATGGTGAGCGATTTTTACGACCTGACAGTGCGTAAAGGTAAGGACGGCAAGCTTGAAAATGCCTGCGGCGAGCACATTGCGCAGGTACGTGATCCCTACGAAGCATTTCCCTGATCGCGCCTGACTGAGAAGCACCTCCGCGGCAGGCCCAGAGCCTGCTGCGGCTGCACAGTAGCGCTCCGCCCCGTTGCGGGCGTGCACACGCTCCCTGGCATTCATGCGTCCGTTCCCTCGACGCCATCCGCCCGGGCATCCACTGACTCTCACCGCGCATTACGGCTGTCATGAAATTCGGTATTTTTGATTACGTCGACCAGCGCGACGAACCACTCGCCAAGACCTTTGATGATCGCCTGGCCTTGCTCAAGCAGGCCGAGCAGCATGGGTTCTACGGCTATCACGTCACGGAACACCATGCGACCGGACTGTCCGGCACGCCGTCGCCCACCGTCTGGTTGGCCGCCGCGGCGCGCGAGACCACTCGCATCAGACTTGGCGCGTTGCTTTTTTTGCTGCCGCTCTATCAGCCGCTGCGTCTGATTGAGGAGTTGTGCGTCCTTGACCATCTGAGCCATGGCCGGCTCGATATCGGGGTCGGACGTGGCATCTCACCGCATGAATTCTCGGCACTCGGCGTGCCGTTTGATCAGTCCGAAGAGATGTTCACCGAAGGCCTTGAGGTCCTGTTGAACGGCCTGCGCAACGATGTGCTGACGCATCACGGCAAGCATTATCAATTCGATGACGTGCCCTTGCCCTGGCGGCCCTATCAGACCCCGCATCCGCCGCTCTGGTACGGACTGCGCTCGGCTGAAGGCCATGAACGCCCCGCTCGCTATGGCATGAACGGCGTGGCACTCGGGCCGGCCGATCGCGTGGCACAGACTCTGGCCAATTACCGCAAGGCGTGGCTACGCCATGCCGACGATCCGCAGCGTGCGCTCTCACCGGTGACGGAGCCGATTGTCGGCGCAATGCGGGCAGTGTTCATCGGCGAGTCGGATGCCGCGGCTGAGCGATTGGCGCGTCCGGCGTTCAAGCAATGGTTTGATGCGCTCGCATCGCTTTGGCTGCGACGAGGTGATTACCCGCCCATTGCGATCTCGGCTGATTACGATGAAGCGCGGCGGGCAGGAACACTTGTGGTGGGCAGTGCTGACACGGTACGACGCGAGTTGGTCGGGCAAGCTGAGCAAGTCGGCTTTGACTACCTGGTGCTGCAAATTGCCTTCGGTTCGCTCGGACACGACAACGAGATGCGATCACTCAACGCGTTCGCGCGCGAGGTGATGCCTGCTCTGCAGGAAGTATCGGCCAGGCAATCCTAGCGGTCAGCGACCGATCATCCCTGCAGCCACCGTGTGGTTCGAGGCTTCATCAATCAGGATGAACGATCCGGTGACGCGGTTATCGGCATAGCGATCCAGCGCCAAAGGCAGTTGCACCTGCAGTCGAACCCGCGCCATATCGTTTAACCCAAGCGATTGGGTGGGCACTTCGTTCCCGCTATTGACGTCAATTCGCGAGGTGATCGAGTGCACCCGGGCGGGCACGTTGCGCGTGGTGTGCTTGAGCAGATACTTGCGGCCAGGGTCGAGTGCCTCGCTGTCCATCCAGCACAACAAGGCATCGAATTCACGCGCGTTGGTGGTCGGTGCGGTTTGGGCGGCGATCATGTCGCCACGCGAGATATCGCACTCATCAGCGAGAACCAGGGTCACCGAATCGCCTGCCATCGCCGAGGGCAGGCTGTGCATGCCATCGGTCTGCCAGACCAGAATGTCTTTGACCCGCGTGCGCAGCCCCGAGGGTTGCACGACAACTGCATCGCCCGGACGCACAGTGCCCGACTCGATACGGCCCATGTAGCCGCGGAAATCAGCCTGCGCCTGTGCGCGTGGCCGGTGACACTGTTGCACAGGGAAACGGAACGGTGCGCCTGCCGCGCGACTGGAATCGGTGTCTACCGTTTCAAGCAATTCAAGCAGTGGCAGCCCGGTGTACCAGGGCATGTGCCCGCTGGGGTCCACTACGTTGTCTCCGTCCAGCGCGGAGACCGGGATGAACCGGGCATCGGTGATGCCAATATGGCCGAGAAATGTTCGAAATTCTTGTTCAATCGAACGAAAGACAGATTCCTGATAATCGACCAGGTCCATCTTGTTGACTGCGACCACGACATGCTGCAACCCGAGCAGGGATGCAATCAGCGCATGACGGCGGGATTGCACCAGCAGGCCCTTACGCGCATCGATCAGCAATATGGCCAGATCGGCCGTCGAGGCACCAGTCACCATGTTGCGGGTGTACTGCTCATGACCCGGTGAGTCAGCGATGATGAATTTGCGGCGCGCGGTGGCGAAATAGCGATAGGCGACATCGATGGTGATGCCTTGCTCACGCTCGGCGATCAGGCCATCGGTGAGCAGTGACAAATCGATGCCCTCGCCGCCGCGTTTGCGCGTGCTGCGTTCGACCGCACTCAATTGGTCTTCAAATACCGATTTCGAGTCATATAGCAGGCGTCCGATCAGGGTGCTTTTGCCATCATCGACACTGCCTGCAGTGGCGATGCGCAGCATCCCGCGCACTGGTGAGCGATCGTCCGGCATCAGAAATATCCCTCTTTCTTGCGCAATTCCATCGATGCCTCGGAGGTCTGATCATCCATTCGGGTGGCGCCGCGCTCGGTGATCCGGCTGGTGGCGGTTTCCGCAATGATCTGAGCCACGGTCGTCGCAGGTGATTCGACCGGCGCGGTGCAGGTCATGTCGCCGACGGTACGAAATCGTACGGTGCGATGCTCGCTATGTTCACCGGGGCGCGGCTGTACCAGATGCGAGGTGGGCATCAAGCCCCCGGGCCGCGCGATGACCTCGCGTTCATGGGCAAAATAAATGGACGGGACCGCCAGTCGTTCACGTTCGATGTACTGCCAGACGTCGAGCTCGGTCCAGTTGGAGATCGGAAAGACCCGCATGTGCTCGCCCGGATGAACCCGGGTGTTATAGAGACTCCACAGTTCCGGTCGCTGATTCTTCGGGTCCCACTGACCAAACGGATCGCGAAAGGAAAAGATGCGCTCCTTGGCGCGGGCCTTTTCTTCGTCGCGCCGCGCACCACCGAAACAGGCATCGAATCCAAACTCGGTGATTGCATCGAGCAGTGTGATGCTCTGATAGCGATTGCGTGATTCATCCGGACTGCGCAACCGGATCCGGCCACGGGCGATGGAATCATCGAGTGAACGAACGATCAGTTGCTCACCCAGCTCTGCGGCTCTGCGGTCACGAAATTCGATCACCTCTGGAAAATTGTGTTCGGTGTCGATATGCAAAAGCGGAAATGGAAAGCGGCCCGGACGAAACGCCTTTTCCGCCAGACGCAGCAGCACGATCGAATCCTTGCCGCCGGAGAACAGAAGTGCCGGGTTGGCGCATTCGGCCGCCACCTCCCGCATGATGTGGATGGCTTCAGACTCAAGCCAGTCAAGATGGGTGGCGGACAGCGCTGGCGCCGCGGACGGGGCCTCTCGATACAAGGGTTCGGCGATCGCATTCATTGGATTTGTCGGTTAAGCGAATGGCGTGGGTCAGGCAACCGATGCGGCTGCGCCCGGCGCATTGCCGGCCAGACTGGCTTCGGTACTCGCGGTATGAGCTGAGGCAATATGCAGGCCGCACTCCTTGTGCTCGGCTGCCTCCCACCACCAGCGACCGGCGCGAACGTCCTCGTCAGGGCCAATCGCACGGGTGCAGGGCGCGCAGCCCAGACTGGGATAGCCCTGGTCGTGCAGCGGGTTGTACGGCACGTCATGAGCCTTGATGTAGGCGCGCACCTGGCCAAGACTCCAGTCGATCAGCGGATTGAACTTGTCCAGGCCGCGTGCCGCATCGAATTCACGATCACGTGCCTCACTTCTGCTCGGCGCCTGATCACGCCGCATGCCGGTGACCCAGGCACGCTGGCCGTGCAGTGCCCGGCCGAGCGGCTCGACTTTACGCACCGCGCAGCAGTCTTTGCGCTGGATGATGCTGTCGCGAAATCCGTTGATACCGTTGACACGCACATAGGCTTCAAGCGCACGATGATCGGGTGTGTACACCGCGATTCGCATCCGGTAATGGGCTTCGGCGCGAGCAAGCAGATCGAGTGTTTCGGGGGGCAGCCGTCCGGTGTCGATGGTGAACACCTTGATCGAGCGGGCATGGCGGTTGATGAGATCGAGCAGCACCATGTCCTCCAGGCCGAGGCTGGAGGCAAATACGGCCGGTGCATGGTCTCTGGCCACTTGCTGCAGGAGCGCAATACTTCGTTCGAGGGTCTGATCGGTCATGATGTCACGCCTTGGTCGACGATGAGCCGGTGCCTGGCAATGACGTGCTCGCCTCGCGCTGCAAGACGAGCCCTCTGCGCAGGGTTCGGTCAGGAGCGCAAGGCTACCGAATCAGACTGTTCAGGCGAACTGACGATTTGCCGCTTGCTTGTAGCGTACGGTAATAAGCAAATGGAAAATTCGAGTAAACGAGCCTCGTGGGAAATCGAATCGCGGGTTAGCGCAGAATGGAAATCAGGTCGCTGTAATCATCGGTCCACAGGCGCACGGTGCGCTCTGAGGTTAGTGGTTCGGCTGCGGCGGCCAGAGGCGCTTGCTCAAAGCTCGCCGCGGCGTTTGCGAGCAGTACCCAGGTCGATCCATAAACCCCGGTCTCGGTGTTGCCGTCATTTCGCACCAGACGCGCTTCCTTGTGGAGGGCGGTCGCGGCTGCCTGCAGCACCGGCGCGAGGTCAAGGTAGCGATTGGAAATGTGGACGGCCAGAATGCCCTGCGGATCAAGGTTACGAAAATAGGTAGCCATGGCCTCAACAGTGAGCAGGTGCACCGGAATGGAGTCGCTTGAGAACGCATCGATGGCCAGCACATCGAAAGGCTGTGCTGCCTCGCGTTCAAGCGATAGCCGTGCATCCCCCATGGAGAACTCGATCTGCGCCTGCGACTGCGCGAGGTAGTGGAAGTCGCGGTATGCAATGTCGCGTACCAGCGGGTTGATTTCATAAATATGAACAGCATCCCCAGGCTGACCGTAGCGCACCAGCGTACCCACACCCAGGCCGACCATGCCCAGGCGTAACGGTTTGCCATCGCTCGCACGTGCTGCGCGTTGCGCCGCCACTGCCAGGCCGACGCCAGATTGCTCGCCATAGTAGGAGGTGGCCCAGGTGCGACGCTCGGGGCTGATGAATTGCATGCCATGAATGATCGTGCCATTGGTAAGCACCCGCTCGCGCAATGCGCCGCTACCGACTTCATCGACTTGCAGCGCAGCATAGAAGTTGCGCCCCGATGCGATCACACCCGACACCCGGTCTTCGTAGACCATGGCAAGTGCGATCGCGAGACCCAGCGCATAAATCAACGCCGCCGCCGGGATCACACTGATGAACCGCGTCTGCAGCCGACGCGCAGCGTGTTCAAGATCGCGTCGGTGATCATCGTTTTGTGTCGAACCAGTGACAGCGCTCAGCTGATCGCGCCCTGCGGATCGTTGCAGTGCCAGGGCTGCCGTAATGACGGTGAGCACGAGGCCAACCGGCAATTCATAGAAAGCATTGAACACCGTTGGGGCGACGATGCCAACGAACAGGCCACCCAGCGCACCTCCAACAGAGATCAACAGGTAATAGCTGGTGAGCGCACTCGGATCAGGTTTGATTCGCGCGAGCTCGCCATGACACACCATGCAGGCGACATACAGGACCGTGGCGTACAGGCAGACCAAGGCCGGCAGCGGCGCATGCACCTGAGCGCGCGCCAGTGTAAAACAGACCAGCCCGAAGCCGACGGCGAGCAACGGAAAGTACAAACGCCGGTCGTACCGTTTGGGGTGATCGAAGCACGTGATGAAGCTCAACAAGTAAAGCACGAGCGGCAAGATCCACAGAAACGGGATCGGTGCGACGTTCTGGGTGAGATGGGTAGTAAAGGCAAGCAGCAGCACCGATGCGCAAGCGGGCAGCAGCATCCATAGTGCGTAATCGACCCAGGCGGTCGGCTGCGGCGGTATCAATTGCGTGCCTGCCCCGCTTGCTCGCGATTCATCGAGGTGGGACATGGCGCGGTTCGCGGGCAAGTCGCGCGCCTGCCATGCGAGCCGGGCGGCGATCAGCGCAAACGCACCATAGGCACCCGACCATAGCCACCCTTGCCAGCGCACGGCCGCAAAGGGTTCGATGATCACCGGATAGCTGATCAGGGCGATCAGGGCAGCCAGATTGGACAGGGCAAACAGCCGGTAGGGTGACCGGTTTGGCTTGGCGCGAGCAAACCAGGTCTGCACCAGCGGGCTGGTGGTGGAGAGCAAAAAGTAGGGCAGCCCCACACAGGCACTGAGCAGCAGCAGGATATGCCCGATCGGATGCTCCGAATCAGCCGGCTTCCACTGGATGCCGGGCAGGATGGGGAGGGTGGCGAGACTGCCGATCAGCAGAACGATATGAATGAGGCTCTGGCGGCGTGCCGGTTGGCGTGCGAGCCACCAGGCGTAGAGATAGCCGGCGACCAGAAACACCTGGAAGAACAGCATGCAGGCGGTCCATACTGCGGCCGATCCGCCAAACCATGGCAGGATGACGCGGGCGATCAGCGGCTGGACCTGAAACAGCAAGAAGGCGCTGACAAAGATTGTGAGGGCAAAGGGCATGGTAGGCCGTGCGGGATCTAAGAGGCGGGAGGCTGCGCGGCAAGGCGAGGCCGGACACGCGATGGTACCCGCGAAACTCGTCTCATCATCCGGCACGTCGATGGGCTTGCCCGATGCCTTGGCAGGGTTACTGGCCAAGCTCGGCATCCACCATCCTGCGGACGCGCTGCTGCATCTGCCCATGCGCTATGAAGACGAGACGCATCTCACCGCGCTTGCCGCGGTATGCGGCACGGTTACCCAGTCCCGGCCGGTGCTGATCGAGGCCAGTGTTGTCTCGACTGAAGTCCGTTATCGGCCACGGCGCCAACTGGTGGTCCGGGTCATCGATCAGGACGCTGAGGCCGATTTGCGATTTTTCAATTTCTATCCGAGCCTGCAGCGTTCCCTGGTCGAGGGTGCTCGAGTGCGCGCATTCGGTGAAGTGCGCCCGGGACTGTATGGCGTGGAGATGTTTCACCCAAGGGTGCGCGTGCTGCGTGGGGAACAAGCTCTGCCCGATACGCTCACGCCGGTCTACCCCAGTGTGGCCGGGGTCAGCCAGACTGTCCTGCGCAGACTCGCGCAACAGGCGCTGGGCAGCCTGTCGCTCGAGGATACCTTGCCACCGCGCTGGGCCGACAAACTCGACTTGCCGTCATTTGAAGCTGCGGTGCGCCTATTGCATGCGCCATCGCCTGCGGTGGGTGTGCAGGCGCTTGAGGATCGAACCCATCCAGCCTGGCGACGAATCAAGTTTGATGAGCTGCTTGCCCAGCAGATTTCGATGCGTCGGCACAAACAGGCGCGGCGAGCGCGCTCGGCACCGGTACTTGCCGCGCGCGGTGCCCTGACCGAGCGCCTGCTCGCACAATTACCGTTTGCGCTGACCCCGGCGCAGCAGCGCGTATGGCATGAAATCGAGGCCGAACTGCGCCAATCCCACCCGATGAACCGTCTCCTGCAAGGCGATGTCGGGAGCGGAAAGACCATCGTGGCCGCATTGGCCGCGCTGCGTGCGGTGGAGTGTGGCTGTCAGGCCGTGATCATGGCGCCCACCGAAATCCTCGCCGAACAGCATGCGCGCAAATTTGCCGAGTGGCTTACCCCGCTGGGCATTGGCATCGAGTGGGTCGCGGGGGGGCAGAAGAAGCGCGAGCGCAGCGCCGCCCTGGCGCGTCTGGCCAGTGGCGAGAGCGCCGTGGCGGTCGGCACCCATGCGCTGTTTCAGGAAGGAGTCGAGTTTCACCATCTGGGCGTGGCGATCGTGGATGAGCAGCATCGGTTCGGTGTGCGCCAGCGACTGGCCTTGCGTGCCAAGGGGGCGGCGGCCGAACCCCATCTGTTGATGATGAGTGCCACACCCATACCGCGTACGCTGGCGATGAGTCACTATGCCGATCTGGATGTCTCGGTGATCGACCAGCTGCCGCCTGGACGCACGCCGGTACGTACCCGCTTGATCACCAGCGCGAAACGGGCACAAGTGATTGCCCATGTGCGCGACGCGTGCCGCGCGGGTCGGCAGGCGTACTGGGTTTGCCCGTTGATCGAGGAATCCGAGACCCTTGACCTGCAGACCGCGACCGACACCTGGCAGGCATTGACCGAGGCATTACCCGATTTGCACATCGGCTTGCTGCATGGCCGTCTTCCCTCCGATGAAAAAGCATCCGGCATTGCTCGATTCGCCAGCGGTGAGATCGACGTGCTGGTCGCCACGACCGTCATTGAAGTGGGCGTGGATGTACCCAATGCCTCGCTCATGGTGATCGAGCATGCCGAGCGATTTGGCCTCGCCCAGATCCATCAGTTGCGTGGCCGGGTCGGACGGGGTGCAACCGAGTCAAGCTGCATCCTCCTCTACCAGCCGCCGTTGTCTGAGTTGGCGCGAGCGCGGTTGCGCATCGTCTACGAGAACACCGACGGGTTCCGGATTGCCGAGGAAGATTTGCGCTTGCGCGGTCCAGGCGAGCTCCTAGGGGTGCGTCAGAGCGGTGTCCCGCTGCTGAGATTCGCTGATCTGGCCACCGATCAGGATCTGCTTGAGCTCGCCTGCAAGGCCGCTGAGCACTTATTGCTGCACGACCCGGCGCGTGCGCTCGCTCATGTGGAGCGCTGGACACCTGAGGCGGGTGCCTTGCTCAAGGCATGATGCGAGCGCACCAGCCTTCCTCGCAGACGCTCGGGCTGACGTTATGATCAAGGCTCCATTCCGAAAGCGAATTGACCCGAATCTGCCATGCCACCCGCCCCGACAGACATCCGCGGACTGAATGCCGATCCTGCGCTCGCACGCGGCGCGGTGTCATCGCGTCTGGGGGCTTACTTGCGCCTCGCACGTCTGCATCGTCCGATCGGAACGCTCCTCTTGCTCTGGCCCACCTTGTGGGCGCTGTGGCTTGCCTCTGCGGGTCACCCGAGCGTGTGGTCGGTGGTCGTCTTTTGCGTTGGCACGCTGCTGATGCGCTCGGCAGGGTGTGTCATGAACGACATGGCGGATGCCCATTTTGATGGGCACGTCGAGCGCACGCGCGACCGTCCGATTGCGGCCGGTGTGATCACCCGAGGCCAGGCACTGGTGTTTGCGCTGGCGCTGAGTCTGGTGGCGTTTGCCCTGGTGCTCACGCTCAATCAACTGACGATTGCGCTCGCCTTTGTCGCCCTCTTTCTGGCGGCCAGCTACCCGTTTACCAAGCGCATCCTGTCAATTCCGCAGGCCTATCTGGGGATTGCGTTCGGTTTTGGCATTCCGATGGCCTATGCATCGGTACTCGATCGTCTGAGCGGCGAGTCAGCGTGGTTACTGGTCGCCAACATCGCCTGGGCGATTGCCTATGACACCGAGTACGCGATGGTCGATCGGGATGATGATCTGCACATCGGCATTCGCAGCTCGGCCATCACCTTTGGCCGCTTTGATGTGCTGGCGACCATGCTCGCCTATCTGGTGTTCTTCATCATCCTGGCTGGCATCGGCCTGAATCGCGCCCTGGCACCGGCCTACTACGGCGGTTTGGCAGTGGCCGTCGGTATGGCGATTTACCACTATCGTCTGATTCGCACACGCACCCGCGCCGGTTGCTTTCGCGCGTTCAATCATAACAACTGGCTCGGGGCGGCGATTTTCGTCGGGATCGCACTTGCCTTGCGGTGATATTCTCAACCGCTTCTGGGGCGTCAATGCAGGAGAGTGCACGTGGATCTGGGGCTCAACGGACAACTGGTATTGATCACCGGGGGCAGCAAGGGCCTCGGATTGGCCTGCGCACGTTTGTTCCTCGCCGAAGGCGCGCGAGTGGCGATCACCTCGCGCAGTCAGGCGAATCTGGATAAGGCAACCGCCGAACTGGGCGCGGGTGTGTTGGCAATCGCGGCCGACATGACCGACCCGCAGGCCACGGCCGAGATGGTGCGCCGGGTCGAGGCCGAAATGGGGCCGATTGACGTGCTGGTGACCTCAGCCGGTGCCGCACGGCGCACGCCACCTGATGATCTCACTCCCGAGATCTGGCGCGCCGGCTTGAACGCCAAATTCTTCAGCTATGTGAACGTGCTCGATCCCGTCGTCAAGCTGATGGCGGCCCGCGGCCGTGGCGTGATCGTCAATATCATTGGCAGCGGTGGCAAGGTGCCCACGCCGACTCACCTGGCCGGTGGCGCGGCAAACGCGGCACTGATGCTGGTGACCGCGGGCCTCTCAACGACCTACGCCGGACGTGGCGTGCGAGTGGTCGGTATCAACCCGGGCCTGACCCATACCTCGCGGGTGGGTGAGGGGCTGGTCGCTGAATCCAAGGTCCAGGGCGTACCACCGGATGAAGCACTGCGACGGATCGAATCACGCATTCCCGCCGGACGCCTCGGGGAGCCTGAGGAGATTGCGAACATGGCGGTGTTTTTGGCCTCACCCCGGGCGAGCTACACCCACGGTGCCATTGTCACCATGGACGGTGCGGCCGGTGCGATGGTGGTCTGACCCCCGTGCCTTATCGCGACTTGCGTGATTTCATGGCGCAGTTGGAAGCGCGTGGCGATCTCACGCGCATCGCGGCGCCGGTCTCACCGCGCCTGGAGATGACCGAGATCTGTGACCGCGTGTTGCGTGCAGGCGGTCCGGCGATCCTCTTTGAGCACCCAGGCGGCCACAACATTCCCGTATTGGCCAATCTATTCGGTACAACCGAGCGCGTGGCCCTGGGGATGGGCGCTGACTCGGTCGCCGCGCTGCGTGGCGTGGGTGAGATCCTTGCGCAAGTGAAAGAGCCCGAGGCACCGCGCAATTGGCGCGACGCCTGGGAAAAGCTGCCGATGTTTCGCAAAGTGCTCGACATGGCGCCCAAGGAAGTGAGCGCGCCGGTCTGTCAGGAGGTAGTCTGGGAAGGTGACGAGGTCGACCTCGCCCGGCTACCGGTCCAGACCTGCTGGCCAGGTGATGCCGGGCCTTTGATTACCTGGGGGCTCACGGTGACCCGCGGTCCGCGGCGCAAGCGGCTCAATCTGGGCATCTATCGGCAACAGGTGATTGGGCGCAATCGCGTGATCATGCGCTGGCTTGCGCATCGTGGCGGCGCACTGGATTATCGTGACCACTGCGCTGCTCATCCAGGGACGCCGTTCCCGGTGGCGGTAGCCCTGGGTGCTGATCCGGCGACCATGCTCGGTGCGGTCACCCCGGTGCCCGACAGCCTGTCCGAATATCAGTTTGCCGGGCTGTTGCGCGGGGCGCGCACAGAACTTGCGCGCTGCATCGGTTCGGATCTGCGAGTGCCTGCGCGCGCCGAGTTTGTACTGGAAGGCGCGATCCATCCTGGCGACGATGCACTCGAAGGCCCTTTTGGCGATCACACCGGGTACTACAACGAAACCGAGCGTCATCCGGTGTTCACGATTGAGCGGATCACCATGCGGCGCGACCCGGTCTACCACTCGACCTACACCGGCAAACCACCCGATGAGCCGGCCGTGCTCGGAGTGGCCCTCAATGAAGTGTTTGTGCCGCTCCTCACGCGCCAATTCCCCGAAATCGTGGATTTCTATCTGCCCGCCGAAGCCTGCTCCTATCGTATGGCGGTAGTGAGCATGCGCAAGCAGTATCCGGGTCATCCGAAGCGGGTGATGTTCGGCGTGTGGAGCTTTCTGCGGCAGTTCATCTACACCAAGATGATCATCGTGGTCGATGAGGATATTGATGTGCGCAACTGGAGCGAGGTGGTGTGGGCGCTCAGCACCCGTATGGACGCGCAGCGTGACACGCTGGTCGTACCGGGCACGCCCATTGACAGCCTGGATTTTGCCAGCCCGGTGGCTGGCCTCGGTGCCAAGATGGGCATTGATGCCACCAACAAGTGGCCGGGGGAGACCGATCGGGCCTGGGGCCGGCCAATCGCCATGGATCAGGCCACCCGCGATCGGGTCGATGCGATCTGGAGCACGCTGGGGCTGACCGGTGGCGTGCGGTAACCAGTCAATCGATGTGTGGTGCGTCGCGATGGTCCGTGCGAAACCACCGCTGGAACGGCTACTCGATCTCGCGTATCGACGCTTGCTCGGCAGCCCTGGCCTTGCCATTTCGCCGGATATCAGCCGATGATCGGTGTCGAATTGACCGATCCAACTGTCTCGCGCATCATCTCCACTGGTCGACCGCAAGTCCTCTTGTCGATCCACCCCTGTCGTTCATGCGCTGCAATCTCCTCCCTCGATGAAACCTGCCCCGTTTGAATATCAGCGTGCTCAGAGCATCGAGCACGCCCTTGGCCTGCTCGCCGAGTACGGCCCGGAGGCCAAATTGATCGCGGGAGGCCAGAGCCTCACCCCGATGATGGCGATGCGCCTGGTGCGGCCCACCTGGTTGATCGACATCGCGGGCATCGATGCGTTATCGCATGTGACCATCATGGATCACGAAGTTCGTGTCGGTGGCGCCACCCCTCAGTATGTCCTTGAGGAGCATGCCGAGCTGGGGCAGTGCCTGCCGATCATCGGTCAGGCGCTTGCCTGGGTGGGACATATTCAAACCCGCAATCGCGGCACCATCGGTGGCAGCATGGTGCATGCTGACCCGTCTGCCGAGTTGCCCTTGGTGAGCGTATTGCTCGATGCCCGTTTGATTCTGCAATCGGCACGTGCGGGGCGCCGCGAATTGCTGGCGCGCGAGTTCTTCAACGGTCCAATGAGCACGGTGATCGAGCCTGATGAGTGCCTGATCGAAATCGTGTTACCACGCTGGCGCGCGTCGCGCTGCGGGTCAGCCTTTGATGAAGTGGCGATCCGGCATGGCGATTTTGCGCTGGTGTCGGCCTGTGCCCAGATGGCGCTGGATGCCGAGGGGCGCTGCCAGCAGGCAGCGTTGGCCCTGGGCGGTGCTGACAACATTCCGCTGGACTGCTCGGCCGAGGTCACTGCCTTGATTGGACAACTGCCGACTGAGGATGCGATCGATGGCATTGCGCGCTCAGTGGTGGCGCGCCTGTCACCGCCCACCGATCTGCATGCCTCGGCCGACTACCGTCGCGCCCTGGCCCGCACCCTCTGTGTGCGGGTTTTGCGCAGCGCGCTCGCTCGCGCCGGTGAGCGCACCGGCACGCCTGCGGGACAGATGGCATGAGCGAGCGAAGCTATTGCGTGACCCTGACAGTGAACGGTCTCGAGCGTACTGGCAATTGCAGCGCGCGCACCTCATTGGTCGATTTCTTGCGTGAGACCTTACGCCTCACCGGTACCCATGTGGGCTGCGAACACGGCATCTGCGGGGCCTGCTCGATCATGCTCGATGGCCGCCCGGTGCGCTCCTGTCTCATGTTTGCCGTGCAAGCCGATGGTCATTCACTCACCACGGTGGAGGGTCTGAGCCAGCCTGATGGCCAAATGAGCATCCTGCAGGACAGCTTTTGTGAAACCCATGGTTTGCAATGCGGCTACTGCACCCCCGGCATGTTGATCGCGGCGCAAGCCTTGCTTGACCGTAATCCCAATCCGGATGAACACACCATACGGGATGCCATCGGCGGCAATCTGTGTCGCTGTACCGGCTATCAGCAAATCGTCGATGCGATTCAGCTTGCCGCGTCCCGCTTGGCGGCCGATCGCCCGGCTGCGAATCAACCGGCTGCGAATCAACCGGCTAGAGCGCAATCTGCGCCGGCGGGCACAACAGGCCATGACAAGGCATCGCACCGCTCATGAGCGCACCGGATACAAACTCCCCTTCAGCGTTTCTGCATATTGGCAAGAAGCGACGCACCAAGGAAGACCCGCGCTTTGTGACCGGGCGTGGCCGTTTCGCCGCTGATATCGCCATTCCAGGCATGAAGCACGTTGCTCTGGTGGCCAGTCCGTACCCGTCTGCTCGCATCGTGTCGATTGATGCGCGCCAGGCGCTGGCCTCCCCCGGCGTAGTCTCGGTGCTGACGGGGGCAGAGCTGGCAAGACACACCGATTTTCTGCCCGTTGGGGTCGATGCACCGAAGGTCAAGCGCTACCCACTGGCCGTCGACCAGGTGCGCTATGCCGGTGAGTGGGTCGCTGCGGTGGTTGCCGACAGCCGTGCGCTGGCCGAGGATGCCGCTGAATTGGTCGAGGTGGAATACGACCCGCTACCCTATGTGATTGATCCGGAGCAGGCGGTGCGCGCTGATGCGCACCGGGTGCATGCTGATCATTCATCCAACATTCTTTTTCATCGCAAGTTTGTATGGGGTGAGGTTGATGCGGCGTTTGCCGCTGCCCCACACCATTTGGAATGCCGGGTGCGCTGGGGCCGCTCATCCACCGTCCCGATTGAAACGTTTGTGGTGCTCGCAAACTGGGATGCCGGCGCTGGTCTGATGGATGTCTGGGCCTCGATCCAGATGCCTAAATATCCCGATCAACTGGCGCGTGCCTTGCGTCTGCCTGGTAACGCGGTTCGCGTTCACTTCGATGTCGACGTCGGTGGCAGCTATGGGGTGAAGCGGGGAATCAAGCATACCGTGCTGGTCGCGCATCTGGCCCGCTCATTGGGCGTGCCGGTGCGTCTGATCGAAGACCGGCTGGAGAACATGCGCGGTGGCGACATGCAGGGGCCTGACCGGATTTTTAATGTGGCACTGGCCTATGACGATCATGGTGTGGTCAAGGGCATGCGCATTCGTGCGCTCGATGATGTCGGTGCACACGCGGGTCGTTCACCGCTGCAACTGGGTAAACCGGTGGGTGCCATCATCGGTCCCTACCGCATTCCCTGCGTCGAGTACGAGCCTTGTTCGGTCATGACCAACAAGACACCGCAAGAGGCTGTGCGAGGCTTTGGGCAATCACCGACCAATTATGCGATCGAGACTGCGATGGACAAGATGGCGCGCTCGCTCGGGTTGGACCGGATCGAGGTGCGCCGGCGCAATTTGATTGGCCCACATGAGTTCCCCTATCTCATTCCGAGTGGCACTCACTACGATTCGGGTGACTACGCCACGGTGCTCGACAAGGCGCTGACACAGGCCGACTACGACGATCTGGTGCGGCGACGGGATGCAGCTCGCGCGCACGGCCGCCTCGCGGGAATCGGCATCTCAACCTGCCTTGAACCCAGTGGCGGCAATTCCTCGTTTGAGGTGCTTTTCAATCCGAAAAACGAGACCACCACGTGGATGGATTCGGCGCTGGTGCGGGTCGACCTGTCGGGTTCGATCACCGCAGTGATGAACACCTCCACGTCGGGTCAGGGCCATGAGACGCTGGTCTCCACCGTGGTTGCGGAGATTCTGGAGCGCGATCCGGCGAACATCCGTGTCATCCATGCCGATTCGTTGAATGCCTTGCCCTCCAACAGCCCGGTGGGCAGCCGCATGGCAATCATGCTCGGAGGTGCGGCCGCCGGGGCAGCACGGCGGGTTCGTGCCAATCTGCTCTCTATCGCCAGCCACAATCTGGGCGTGCCGGTCGAGGCGCTGACCTATGCTGAGGGCTCGGCGTGGGTCACCGCGGAGCCGGATCGGCGACTCACCTGGGATCAACTGGTCGAGATTGCGCATCGCAAATTTCACCAGATGCCCCCGGGTCTGGAACCGGGTTTGCAAGAAAAATATGTCTGGGAGGTACCCACCGGTGGCGGTCTGCCTACAGCCGATGGGCGCATTCAGATGTATCCCTGCCACTCGTTCGAGGCCCATGTGGTCTATATCGAGATCGATCGCGACACGGGCAAACCGCAGATCCAGCGCTATGTGTGCGGGCATGACTGCGGTGTGATGATCACCCCGGATATCGTGCATGGCATGACCTATGGTGGCATTGCGCACGGCATCGGTGCTGCGCTCTACGAGAAATTTGCCTTCTCCGAAGAAGGGCAACTGCTGGCCGGCACGTTCATGGACTATCTGATTCCAAGCGCACTGGAAGTGCCCTCGGTGTCGATCACTGATCATTGCACGCCATCGCCACTGACCACTTTCGGGCAGAAGGGCTCGGGCGAGGCAGGTTATCTGGGTGGACCGGCTGCGATTGCCAGTGCAATCAATGACGCCCTCGCGCCGCTGGCGCAGTCGATTGATGAGTTGCCGATGACCCATGAGGCGTTGTGGACGCGGGCACGCCGAGACCCGCTTGAACCAGTCCAGCGCGGTCATGCACCCAGCGAATAAGCGCGTCCTGAGCCGCGGTCGCGGCGCTTGCGTTGGCGTGATTGACGAGCATGGCGAGTACGAAGCGCCGGCCCGAGGTGTCCTGCACATAGCCGGCGATGGCACGCACGTCTGACAGACTGCCCGTTTTGATATGCGCGTCGCCTGCCAGGCCGCGCAGACCGCTGCGTCCGGCCAGGGTGCCGTCGACCCCCGCGATTGGCAGCGAGGTCACGAATTCGGGCATCACCGAACTATCCCAGGCATTGATCAGCAGGCGCGCAAGGCTCTGCGGGCTGATGCGCTCGATGCGCGAGAGGCCTGAGCCGTTTTCAAGCACCAGTTCCGTCAGGTCGAGATCTCGAGTACGAAGAAATGTGCGTACAACCTGCGTCGAGCGCTGCGTGCTGGCAGCGCGCCCTGCGAACCTCGGTAGCACCGAGCCCGGTTCGGGCGGGGGCTCGCTGGTAGCGAGACCGGCGTCGCCCAGCGCACCGCTGACGCTGACAGTACCTCCGGCCATAGAGCTTCCAACCAAGGGATTGCCAACCAGCGGTGCGGAGAGCGCCAGGAAGACCTGGCGCGCCATCACGTTATTAGAGAACTTGTTGATGTCGCGAACGATCTCGGCGAGCGCTGCCGATTCGGCGCTTGCAAGCACTCGCGCATCAGCCGGTGTCGGGCTGTCACGCCAGCTGCCGGTGAGCGTGCCACCCAGCTCAGTCCACAGGCTGCGAATCAGACCGTAGTCGTACTCAGGATGCGAAAGCAGTCCGAGATACCAGCTGTGCTCGCCGCAGGCGCTTGGCATGCGACCGCTAAAGCGCACCTTGGCGCCCGCGCCGCTTGATTGCACTTCAGCATGAATGTCGGCACGCCAGTCTCCGCATGGCCCGGCCGCTGCGCTGACCGAACTGCTCCAGTCGACCTGGGGCAGCATGGGTTCGGCGCGTACGGGTACCTGCGCGCGACCAGGTTCGGGTAGAAACTGAAACCGCACCGCCTTGAAATTCATCAACAGCGGGTCAGGTCCGACGTTGTAAGGGCGGGTCGGCTCCTGGTCAAATCGGGCTGGATCGATTTCCACCGCCTCGAACAGTGACCGATCGAACACCAGATCACCGCGGATCTGCTCAACGCCCACGGTGCGCAGAGTCTGCAGCCAGTCACGCACCCGTTCGATCACGAGCTTGGGGTCACCCGAGCCGCGGATGTACAGATCGCCCTCGAGCACGCCGTTGACGATCGGTGCGGTGGCGAGCAGATCGGTGTGCCAGCGCCAGGCCGGACCCAGGGTACTGAGCGCTGTATACGTGGTCACCAGCTTCATCACCGAAGCCGGGTTCATTGCGACCGTTGCGTTCTGCGCGATGAGCGGCGAGTCGGCTCCAATCTGCTGGACGACGAGACCCACGGCGCCAGCTGGAATTCCGGCTGATTGCAAGGCACGCTGCACGGAGTCCGGGACGAGCAAGGGTGCGGGCCTCGCTGGGCCGGTCGCTTTGGGCGCGGCCGCGCGCACGACCGGCACAGGCTCGCTTGCCGACGGGGCCGCCTGTGCGAGCGCCGCGCCTACCGGAGGCAAGGCGATGCACGCAGTGATCACACGGGCCAGTGCCGGTGCGATCGAGGCTCGGATTGACCGCGAACCCTCCAGACGGGCGGATACAGACATGGCTGGACGTGATTGCTGAGACAGGTGCCCATTCTAAAGACTTGCAACAAGGGACTTGAAAAACCCTTTGACTACCCATATTATTAGCACTCGACAAAAACGAGTGCTAACAGCGCTCGTGCTCGTCTGGGCCCGCCTGACCACGGCGCCCACTTCGTCCATCACGGGCGACGTGAACTGAAGTGGTCACTCACAAACGTTTTTGATGGAGGAAATTCATGAAGATTCGTCCTTTGCATGATCGCGTGATCGTCAAGCGACTTGAAGAAGAGCGCAAGTCGGCTGGCGGGATCCTGATCCCCGATGCTGCTGCCGAGAAGCCTGACCAAGGCGAAGTGATCGCCGTTGGTACGGGCAAGGTGCTCGACGATGGCAAAGTGCGCCCGGTCGACGTCAAGGTTGGCGACCGCGTGCTGTTTGGCAAGTATTCGGGCTCGACCGTCAAGGTTGATGGTGACGAGCTGCTCGTCATGCGCGAAGAAGACATCATGGGCGTGATTGCCTGAGTTGTCGGCACGCGTACCGGTCACGTTTGAATAAAGGAGTTTGCAATGCCCCAAAAAGACGTTCGTTTCCATGAAGATGCCCGCCTGAAGATGCTCGAAGGCGTGAACATCCTGGCCAATGCGGTCAAAGTCACCCTCGGCCCCAAGGGTCGCAATGTTGTGCTCGAGCGCTCGTTTGGCGCCCCGACTGTCACCAAGGACGGTGTCTCGGTGGCCAAAGAAATCGAGTTGAAAGACAAGTTCCAGAACATGGGCGCCCAGATGGTGAAGGAAGTCGCCTCCAAGACCTCCGACATCGCTGGCGACGGCACCACCACGGCAACCGTGTTGGCCCAGGCCATCGTGCGCGAAGGCATGAAGTATGTTGCCGCCGGCATGAACCCGATGGATCTGAAGCGCGGCATCGACAAGGCGGTCACCGCCGTCGTCGGTGAGCTGAAGAACATCAGCAAGCCCACCACCACCTCGAAGGAAATTGCCCAGGTCGGTTCGATCTCGGCCAATTCCGACGCTGACATTGGCAAGATCATTGCCGATGCGATGGACAAGGTTGGCAAGGAAGGCGTTATCACTGTTGAAGACGGCAAGTCGCTCAACAGCGAGCTGGAAGTGGTCGAAGGCATGCAATTCGATCGCGGCTATCTGTCGCCTTACTTCATCAACAACCCGGACAAGCAAATCGCCATCCTCGACAATCCTTTCGTGCTGCTGCACGACAAGAAGATTTCGAGCATTCGCGACCTGCTGCCCGTGCTCGAGCAGGTGGCCAAGGCCGGCCGTCCGCTGCTGATCATCGCCGAGGAAGTCGAAGGCGAGGCACTGGCCACTCTGGTGGTGAACAACCTGCGCGGCATCCTGAAGACCTGTGCCGTCAAGGCGCCGGGCTTTGGCGATCGTCGCAAGGCCATGCTGGAAGACATCGCCATCCTGACCGGTGGCACGGTGATCGCTGAGGAAGTCGGTCTGACCCTTGAGAAGGCTACCCTGAAGGATCTGGGCCAAGCCAAGCGTGTCGAGATCGCCAAGGAAGAGACCACCCTGATCGACGGTTCGGGCGATGCCAAGAACATCGAAGCGCGTGTGAAGAACATTCGCGTTCAGATCGACGAGGCGACCAGCGACTACGATCGTGAGAAGCTCCAGGAACGCGTGGCCAAGTTGGCCGGCGGCGTGGCGCTGATCAAGGTTGGTGCTGCTACCGAAATCGAAATGAAAGAAAAGAAGGCCCGTGTCGAAGACGCCCTGCACGCCACGCGCGCTGCGGTCGAGGAAGGCATTGTGGCCGGTGGTGGCGTTGCGCTGCTGCGCGCCCGTTCGGCCCTGACCGGCTTGAAGGGTGACAATGCCGAGCAGGACGCCGGCATCAAGATCGTTGCACGCGCTCTGGAAGAGCCACTGCGCGCGATCGTTGCCAACGCCGGGGCCGAGCCCTCGGTGGTGGTGAACAAGGTGCTGGAAGGCAAGGGCAACTTCGGCTTCAACGCGCAAACCGAGACCTACGGTGATCTGGTCGAGAGCGGCGTGGTTGATCCGACCAAGGTGACCCGTACCGCACTGCAAAACGCAGCTTCGGTTGCCGGCCTGCTGCTGACCACTGATTGCGCGGTGGCTGAGCTGGTTGACGACAAGAAGCCCGCCGGCGGTGGTGACATGGGCGGCATGGGTGGAATGGGCGGTATGGGTGGCATGGGCGGTATGGACATGTAAGGTCCGACCCGCAGGGGCGCGAGCAGCAGGCGCCCTTGCAACTCGGTCAGCTTTCCGCGAAGGAAGCTCAGGTCAAAAAAGCCAGGCGCAATGCCTGGCTTTTTTTTTGCGATGTTCAGATGCTCTCTTGCTCCCGCATCCATGCCGGAATATCGCGTTGTTCGTGCAGGACGCGCCAGACATCGACGCGGTCGGGCAACTCGATGTAGAACACAAGGTATGGGAAGCGGGTCAGCGGCCAGGAACGCAGACTGGGCAAGTTCAGCTCATGGGCGTAGCGAGGTGATCCGGTCGCAGGATGGCGGCCGATATGGGAGTAGGCCTGCTCCAGCGCGTCGACGAAGCCAAGCGCTGCTTGCTCCGCTGCCTCGTCCAGGTAGTAGGTGATGGCGTCGTCAACGTCCCGGATGGCCTGCTCGCGCGGGACAACTGCCTTCACCTTCACCCCTCAGTGCTCGCCTTGGCTATTTTGCGCACCCGGCTTCGCAAACCCTGAAAGTAGGCGCTGTCAACTGCCACAGTCGGCGCGGTGGCCGCACCGGCCAAAAGCATTCCCCGCAGGTACAGTCGATCCTGATCTTTGCGAATCAACTCGCGTACGTACTCGCTGCTGGTGCCGTAGCCACGTTCGCTGACCTGTTCGTCGACGAAGGTCTTAAGCGCCTCGGGCAAGGAAATGTTCATCGTGCTCATAGCGGCAGCTTAGAGTCTTTGGCAAAATTTGGCAAGGCGGCGGCTGCAAGCTGAATTGCTTTACGGATCGGCCCGTAAAGGTCATCCATCAGCCATTTCGATTCTCATACAGGCGCTTCTGCTTCGTGTTCAGGTGTTGCCGTGGGAGGGCACCGCTGCCATGGCGTACGCTGACTTGCGCTCGTCCTGCGCGGCCGCTGGTGTCACGCTCGGAGCGCTCGACATGATGATCGCTGCTCACGCGGTCGCGGCCGAGGCTGTTCTGGTCACCCATGGCAAAGCGTTTGGGCTTATTCCCGATGGTGTGCTTGCCCTGGAGGATTGGACTGAGAGTACATGAGTGACTTTCTTGGGACCAACGGGTCAGCTGTCCACATCAACGGCAAAATCCGGCAAGGCAGTCAGTCGGCATTCCAGTCAGCACCCGGTATAGTGCTCGCGCAACGTATCCACAGCGCAGGCTCAACATGCGTCACTCCGCATTCCCTCTCCTCCGGTTAGCCATTGCGCTCGGTGCCCTCGGTGGCCTCGTGTTCGCCGACGTTTCTTACGGCCAAAGTGCGCCGGCACCGACGAGTACTCGCACACCCATCCGACTGCTTGCAGGCTTCCCGCCTGGCGGTGGTGTGGATATCCTTGCGCGCCTGTTTGCCGAACCGCTGTCAGAGGCCACTGGCCGCACGGTCATTGTCGAGAATCGGCCGGGTGCGGCGGGGCGCCTTGCCATGGATCTTTTGCACAGTGCGCCGGCCGATGGCAGCACGCTGATGATTGCTCCTGATGCAACGGTGGTGCTCTACCCGCAGACGGTACGCGGCAGCGCAGAGCCTGTATTTGATCTCACCCCGATCGCGCAGACCGGCGCGTTTGCCATGGGATTTGCAGCCACTTCGTCGCTGGCAACCGGTGGCCTGGAGGGATTCGCACAGTGGGCGCGCACCCATCCGGCGGAAGCCACTTTTGCCTCTGCCGGTGCCGGTGGTTCAACGCATCTCTACGGACTTTTGATCGGGCAGGCACTCGGTGTGCCGTTACGCCATGTCCCCTACAAGGGCGCAGCACCTGCGATCGCCGATCTGATGGCAGGCCATGTCGCATCGACCGTGCAGCCCGTCGGCACAATGCTCGCGCAGGCGCGGGCCAATCGGCTGGTGGTGCTGGCAAGCTCAGGCGCGCGTCGTTCAAGCCTTGCCCCTGAAGTGCCGACATTCGCCGAGCTCGGTCATGCCGGGTTTAACGGCGATCTCTGGTTCGGCGTGTTTGCACCGCCCGGAATGCCCGCAGAACGGGCAGAGAGTCTCAACGCGATTTTTACTCAGACCATGCGCCGTGCCCAGGTGCGAGAGCGCATGCGGGCACTGGACCTCGATGCGCGTGAATCCAGCGCGGCTGAATTTGCAACCCAGGTGAAGACCGACTGGCGCCGCTGGAGCGAGGTCATCAAAAGCACCGGTTTCACTGGCGAGAGCGAATAAACCGCTCAGCGCTCAACAATAAGATTTCGATCCGAGACGCCCATGTACCTCCGCATCCCCGTATGGCTTTGTGCCGCATTAACCGTCTTTTATCTGCCGTTGGCGGCGGCACAGGCGGCAGGTGGTGCAGCGGCCAGCACACCCCTTGCAGTGCCCAATGCGACGTCCTCCGCAGTGGCGCGCTCGCTGCGTTTCATCGTGCCATTTCCGGCCGGAGGCTCGGCTGATCTGGTCGCCCGCACCATAGCGCGGGGTATGGGCGATGTGCTCGGTCAGGCTGTGGTCGTCGAAAACCGCGCCGGCGCTGGTGGCATGATCGGCACGGCAGCCGTTGCGCACGCGGCACCCGATGGCCTCAGCTTTGGTCTTGGTACGATCTCGACCCTCGCGCTGGCCCCCAGTCTGTATCGCACGCTGCCCTATGATCCGGACACGGCGCTTGAACCCATTGGCCTCATCTCGGAATCGCCCTTCCTCGTGGTGGTCAACGGTGCCCTGCCTGCTCGCACCTTGGGCGAGCTGATCGAATTGGCGCGTACCCGCCCTGGGCAGTTGAACTACGCATCGATCGGTAGTGGCACCATCCTGCACTTCGCCGGTGAGCTGTTCAATCGACTCGCCGCAACCCAGATCGTGCATGTCCCGTACAAGGGTGCCGCGCCTGCGCTGGTTGACCTGCTCGCCGGGCAAGTGCAAATGATGATCGATCAGATTGCGTCTTTTCAGGCGCAGAACCTGCAATCCGGGCGGCTGCGGGCGCTCGCCGTGGCAGGGCCGAATCGCCTCGCGCAATTTCCTGACGTGCCGACCGCGCGTGAAGCCGGATTGGCGGATTTTGAACTGGTGACCTGGTTCGCCCTGATTGCACCTCGCGGCACGCCGGCCGAGGTGATCAATCGCTTGTCGCAGGCCAGTCGCAGTACGCTCGCGGGGGCTGAGCTGCGCACGCTATTTCGCGAGCAAGGTGTCGAACCGCAGGCCAGCACGCCGCGCGAGCTCGCAGATCGCATCAAGCGCGATCGTGCGCGCTGGGCCGTCATCATCAAGCAATCAGGGTTTCAGCTCGACTGAGTCGCGGCTGCTGGATAATTGCCTCACCAGACGATCAGCTAACAGGACAGCCCGCATGGATCTGAAACTCAATGGACGCCGCGTCCTTATCACCGGTGGGTCAAAAGGCATTGGCCTCGCAATCGCCGAGGGCTTTGCCGCAGAAGGCTGTGCAATCACCCTCGTTGCGCGTTCAGGCGACGAACTGGATCGTGCTGCGGCTCAACTGCGCGCCGCATACGCGGTCGCGGTCAAGACGCTTGCCATGGATGTTTCGCAATCGTCCGCGCAGACGGCCCTGGCCACACACGCCGAGGAGATTGACATCCTCGTTAACAATGCCGGGTCAATCCCGCCCGGGTCGATCGCTGATGTCGTCGAGAGCACCTGGCGTGCCGCGTGGGACTTGAAAGTCTTTGGTTATATCAATCTCTCGCGCGTATTCTTTGCGGCGATGAAGGCGCGCGGCGCAGGGGTCATCATCAATGTCATTGGCACCACCGGTGAGCGGCTTGATTCAGGCTATATCGCCGGCAGCACCGGCAATGCGGCGTTGATGGCCTTCACCCGGGCACTGGGTTCTACCAGCGGCGATGTCGGGGTTCGCGTGCTCGGGGTCAATCCCGGACCCGTTCAATCGGACCGACTGGAGTCGATGGTTCGACGCCGCGCCCAGCAACGCCTGGGCGATGCCAACCGCTGGCAGGAATTGTTTCGCAATATGCCCTTCGGTCGCCCGGCCACTCCGCAGGAGATTGCCGATTCGGTGGTGTTTCTGGCCTCCGACCGATCGTCCTACACGACGGGCAACATTCTCACTATCGATGGTGGCCTCGCAAGCCGCGGCGCGCTGCCCTGATCGAGTGCCCATTCACGCCATCGCGCCTGCGCGTGGTCCTTCACCTGTTCAGTGGTGAGCGAACGCCGCTGGGCAGGCAGTGAACCGATGCGCGCCGCCGGGCCGCTACGTTGAACGAGCGGCCCGAAAAAAACCTTACTTCAAGCGCTGCGCAGCTTCCGCCAACAGGCTCGGATCAGCGTACTTGCGCACGTTGAATGAGGCTTTCAGAAAACCAAGTTCATGCTGCAGATTGATGTTGGCCTGCAACGCATCCAGGTCAGGAATGAAATTCGGGTTGCGGTAGTAGTCTTTCTTGGTGAATAGCCAGCTATCAAAGCGCTCCGCCGGTTGCTTGGAGAAGCGCGCTGCAATCTCGACGGCCTCCTTGTGATTGGCCGGGTCCAGGTAGAAGCGCACCGCACGCAGCGTGTCTTCCATGAAATCCACCATTGCCGCGCGATTCTTCTGAATGAAACCGGCTCGCGCTGCCCAGACGATCATCTGCGTGGTGCCCACCGCTTCACGTTGTGTGAACAACACCCGCGAGGCATTGCGCAGCGCCGGATCAAGCGAGAACGGAATCACACCCGGAATCAGATCGACTTTCTTCTCGATGAGCATCGCGCGCATATTCGGGAAACCCGCTTCCACGATGGTCACATCGGTGCGATCGTTCAGCCCCTTCTTGCGCAACATCGCCCGCATGGCGATATCGATTCCGCTGCCTGCCGCGTTGGTGGCGAGCACCTTGCCCTTGAGATCTTCCACCCGCTTGATCGGACTGTCTTTCAGGACGAAGAATTCGTCGGTGTAATACCCCTCGACCCCATCCTGAAACTCATCGGCGATCACCCGAATATCGTCCATGCCGGCGTTCTGGATCGCCAGTGCGAGTGAGGAATAGGCCAGATCGGCGATGTCCAGATCGCCGCTGGCCAGTGCGCTGATCATCGGTGGCGTGCCGTTGAACCGGGTCGATTCGAGCACATACGATTGCCCCTGGTGTTTGGCAAGACCGGGTTTCTCAAACAGAATCGAGGGCATGTTGGCCACCGGTACCACCCAGGCAATGCGAATTTTCAGTGGTTCAGCGTAGGCGCCAAGGCTGGTCAATGATCCGATGGCCAACGCCGATGAGGCGAGCAGGGTAGCGATGCGATTCATGATGCAGTCTCCTGGGTGTTCTGATTTTCTATCGCAGACCGAAGTGTTCGGTCCATGGCCGGCATACTAGCGGCAAATGGACCTGATGAGGTCAAGGCTCCTGTTGATGCCAGAGTCTGACTTGATGTCATCTCGCCATACCGGCCCCCGCTTCACATTCGATGACCGCGCGCTCCTTGAGGCCAATGAATTGTCGGCCACCGAGTATCAGCGGTTCGAGACAGCCTGGGATTCCGGATGCCAGCCCAGGAGCTTGCGTCGCAATATCGACATGATCCAGACCAGCACGTAGCCCACCACCGCAATCTCAACGATGCCGGCAAACACGCCGGGTGAATCGGCAAAGCGCGAGGTCTCCATCATGGCCCCACCCAGTCCGGTACCGCCCATTTTCATCTCGGTGACGATGCACACGATGAGCGCGATCGGCAGGGCCACTTGCAGTCCGGTCATGATCTGCGGGAAGGCTGCAGGCAGCACCACTTCACGCCACACCTGACCCTCATTGGCACCGAGATTGCGCGCTGACCACAGCAGCTCACGCGCGACCGTGGCGGTCGCAGCGACCGTGGCCGTTACCACCGGGAACACCGCATCGAACACGATCATGGTGAGCTTGGACAGATCGTGAAAGCCAAACCACAGGATCACGATGGGCAGGAAGGCGATCTTGGGCATTGGAAAACCCACCGAGATGAGCGGATCAAACAGCCAGCGCATGAAACGGCTGCGATTGATGCCCACACCCAGCACAACGCCTACCAGCGCGGCGATCGCGAATCCGAGCAGTGACCGGTACAGGGTCATGGCCACCTGCAACCCAAGGCTGCCTTCGATCGCATCACTCCCTATCCGCTCTAGTACGACAGACAGCGGTGGCAGCATGTAGGCCGTGACCATGCCGCTACGCGCACAGAGCTCCCAGGCAATGGCAATCACCAGCAAGGGAATCCATCCGCTCAGATTCAACACGGACCACAGCGGTCCATGTCGCGTGGCTTTGGTCGCCAGCGGTGTGCCTACTGTTGCCATCGGAAGCCCCAGCGCACCAGCGCGTTGTAGAGCCGATCGGCGATGAAGCCAAGCAAGGCCACGGTGAGCACCACCGCGAACATTGCATCGTAGGTGCCGCCTTCGCCCAGAAATCCGATCAGATAGCCAAAGCCCTTGCGCGCCACGATCAGCTCGGCGCTCACCAGCAGCACGAAGGACAGTGCAAGTGAGGTGCGAATTCCATTGGCGATTTCAGGCAGAGCACTGGGAACCACCACATTCCACAAGGTGGCGAGTCGGCTGGCCCCCAGGCTGCGCGCCGACCAGATCAGCGCCTGATCGGCCCCGCGCGCACCGTTGTAGGCACCGAGGATCACCGGCAGCATGCAACCCAGAAATATGAGCACGATCTTCGAGGCATCGCCAAACCCAAGCCACAAGGCAGTCACCGGAATCAAAGCCGACTTGGGCATCGGGTAGAGCATTTCGACCAGCGGTCCGAGAAGACGGTCAAGTGCTCGCCACCAGGCCATCAGCACGCCCAGCACCGCGCCAATCACAATGGCCAGCCCCAGGCCTGCGCCGATGCGGGTCATGGAAGCGAGGCCATTGGTCCACAGATCGCCTGACTTGGCCAGATCAAGCCAGGCAATGGCCACATCACTCAGAGGCGGCAGCGCGAGCGAGGACACCAGCCCACTGCGCGAAGCAATCTCCCACAGTGCGGCGAGCAGCACGAGCGGCGAGTAGCGGATCAGCAGGGCTTTCAAGTGAGTCAATTCGGAGATCTGCTCGGGTTCAAATCAGAGGGCCTACTCAGGTGTCTGCGCAAGGGTTGACTGAGCGGTCTGCTGGTCGGCCTATTCAGCGCGGTAGCGCTCGGCGCGCACCGCTTCTTCGCGCACCAGCGACCACACCTCATCAACAATATCGATGAAGGCGCGCGACTTGGTCAATTGCGGATCGGCACGATCGAGATCGGCTTCGATCACCGCCTTGACGCGCCCCGGTCGCGCAGACATCACCACGATGCGGCGCGCCAGATACACCGCCTCATGCACATCATGGGTCACAAACATCACCGTCTTGGGCGAACCGCGCCAGATCCGCAACAGCTCGGCTTGCATCAGGCCGCGGGTTTGTGCATCCAAGGCGCCGAACGGCTCGTCCATCAGCAGGATGCCGGGGTCAATGGCGAGCGTGCGCGCGATGGCGGCCCGCTGCTTCATTCCACCGGACAGTTGCGAGGGATAGCTCTCCTCAAAACCCGACAACCCGACCATGTCGATGAAGGTGCGCGCGCGCTCTTCTCGCTCAGCGCGCGGCAGGCCCATTTTTTCCAGGCCATAGAGCACGTTGCCACGCACTGTCTTCCAGGGGAACAGAGCGAAATGCTGAAACACGATGCCGCGGTCCGGACCAGGGCCACCCACCGGCTTGCCATCGACCCGGATCGAACCCTGAGTGACTGGCAGAAAGCCGCCGATCAGGTACAGCAGCGTGGATTTACCGCAGCCCGAGGGGCCGAGCAGGGCGACGAATTCCTGGCGCTGTACCTGAAGGGAAACATTGTCCAGTGCCAGCACCTCGCGGCCATGGGCTGGCGTATAGGTGTGGCACACCCCATCGATGCTGATCAGCTCAGACATGGTAGACATCGACCGGACCTTCCAGTCGATCGTCGATCATGATGATTTTTTTTCGCGCGATGCGCAGTCCTTCGACGCTACGTCGCAGTTGGTATTCATAGCTGCCGCTGCGGGTCGTGGTGCCGTGATAACCATAGGTATGTACGATCCAGCTTGCCTGCACGTCGATGCGCTCGGTGTCCCCGCCGGTCACCAGTACGCCGCCGACGACATGAGTGGTGCGATCAAGCGGTACCGATGCGAACGAATCGCCTGAGTCCAGCCGATAGATCCGGTCTTCCAGGCCTGCACGACCCTTCAGATACATGAGATTGAGCTCAAACTCAGGGTCTTCGTTGGTGCTTGCCTCATCGCGCCAGGTCGGCATCCAGAACACCGCGTCCTCGGAGTAGAGCGACAGCCACGCGTCCCAGCGTTTGAGGTCAATCAATCGCGCTTCATTCAAGATGAGCGCGCTTACTTCCAGATCGATACGCGGGCTCATTCAGCGACCCTCCGCTTGCAGCAGACGCTCGCGCCAGTAGCGATAGAAGCCATGATAAAAAGTCTCGTGATCCCAATTGGCGGTGCTCGATGCGGGCTCGCAGCCAATCGCCATCGCATCGGCATTCTGAGCGCCGTACATCGTGCCTACCACGCCACGCGCAAAGTTGTTCCAGCGTGCCGCGCGGCCGTAGCCACCGGCATGAGTGGCCTCAAGTGCGGCCAGGTCATCGGAGGTGGCCATCCCGGTGGTGAGATAGAAGTCTTCGAATTTTCTCAGTCGGGCAGCACGCGACTCAGGGCTCTCGCCAATCGGTGCGATGCAACGCACGGTGACCTCGGCACGATCGGGACTGATCGGCTGGATGGTGCGCACTTGAGTCGACGGGTTATCCATCAAGAGCACATTGGGAAACAGAAACAGATTGCGCCCGCGATTGAGCAGCCAGTCCAGATGCGCGGGACTCATGGTCTGCGCCAACCGATCACGCTCGGCGTAGATCGGACGCTTGGTCGGGTCGGTGTGCTGCGCCCAGATCGCCATGTGTCCATTGCCAAAGTCGTAACCGGCAGAGGACACATTCCCGGTGATGCGACCGGCCTCGGTGCGTTGCATGCCGGAGAGGCCCAGCTTTTCTTCGCGCTGCGCCATGGTCTGCGCAAACACCCGATGCACGGTGGACACGTGATAGCCATCGACCCCGTTTTCGGCCTGCATTTTCCAGTTGCCGCGAATCACATAGGTCGAAGCACCGGGCAGTATTTCCAGGCCCTGCGGCGACTGATCGACCATCAGGTCGATCCATGGGCGGGTCGGGCCCAGATAATCGGTGACCGGACCCACATCGGCACGCAAGCTGCCAAACACGAACCCGCGGTAGGACTCGACACGGGGAATGGCGGTGAGCGCGAACTGCTCGCGGCAGTTGGGCTCGGCGTAGCCACCGGTGTCCTCGTTCTTGATCCGGATGCAGCGACCGTCCTGGGCAAACACCCAGCCGTGAAAGCGGCAGGTAAAGGCATTGGCATTGCCATGCTCGTGCAGGGCCAGTGTCGCGCCGCGATGGGCGCAAGCGTTGATGAAGCCGCCAATGCCACCGTCTTTGCGCCGCACGACGAACACCGGCTGGCGACCCATCCTGGTGCTGAAATAATCACCCGGCCGTGCAATCTGGCTCTCGTGGCACAGGTAGATCCAGCCGCCTTCAAACAGGGCTGCCATTTCCGCCTCAAACACCTCGGGATCGAAATACACCGAGCGATCGACGCGAAACTGCTCGCCGCGCTCATCGATCAGACCTGCCAATTTGTCTTGCAAAGACATCGCTGCTCCTCGCGCTGTCGTGGGCAGGGCGCCGGCCGGTTCTGGAGGCCGCCGCCTGTCTGCTGCCATCGGGTGCCCGATTCTAGCCGCTTTGCCTGTTTACGCACCTATAATCGGGTGCGCGGCGGGGAGCGTCCGCCTCAGGTGATGCGCGCGAATGTTCCCAGCGTTGCTGTCACCAGAGTCCATCACCGACACTGAATTCAAAACACAAGACACAGGATCAGGGAGAGACCATGAGTTACCGACTGTTGAGCTTTCAATCCGGACGCGAAGCGCGCGCAGGCCTGCTCGTTGGCGAAGAGATTTATGACGCAGCACGGGTGACCGGTCAGCCAGCCTATGCCACGGTACTGGGCGCGTTGCAGGACTGGGTCAAGGCGAACAAGGCATTCAAGGACGCTGCGGCGCGGATTGAATCCGGCAAGAGCCGCGCCAAGGGCGTGAAGCTTGCGCGCGCCAAGCTGCTCGCCCCGGTGCTCTATCCGGGCGACATTTATTGCGCGGGTGCGAACTACCGCGATCACGTGGCCGAGATGGACCGCGCCCATGGCAATGAGCCTGGTCCGACCATGAAGGATCTGGGCCAGAAACCCTGGCATTTTGTGAAGACATCGCGCTCAAGCGTGGTCGGCCCCAACGTGACCGTTAAGATCCCTGCTTATGCCAAGAACATGGACTGGGAGATCGAACTGGCCGCGGTGATTGGCAAGACGGCCAGCAACGTCCCGGCCGGTAAGGCTCTGTCCTATGTGGCCGGCTGGACCATTGCCAATGATCTGTCGGCGCGTGATGGCATGCGCCGCGAAGGGGTGCCTTCAACGTCACCTTTCGCCTACGACTGGATCAGCCAGAAGTGTTTCGATGGCGCCTGTCCGGTGGGTCCGTGGATCGTGCCATCGAGCGAGATCAAGAACCCGCACAACCTCGCCATGAAACTGTGGGTCGGCAAGGAGTTGATGCAGGACTCCAATACCAACAACCTGATTTTCGACACCGCAGAGCAGATCGAAATGCTCTCCTCGAGAGTCACGCTGCGCCCAGGTGATCTGATTCTGACCGGAACGCCCGCCGGGGTTGGGGCGGGCCGCAAGCGCTTCCTCAAGCCTGGTGAGACGGTGAAACTGTGGATCGAAGGGATTGGTGAATTCGAACACAAGATGGGCTGAGGGGAGCGACCCGTCAGGCCACGCATCGGGCGGACTCAGTCGTCGGGTTCGTCAGTCAGGTTCGTCATGAAGTAACGTTAAGCAGGTAGCTCAGCGCATGAATCTTGATCAGCGTGTTGCCATCGTGACCGGCCCGGCCAAAGGGATGGGGGTGGACATTTCCCTCGTCCTGGCGCGGGCCGGCGCTGAGCTGGCCCTGGTTGCGCGCGACGCGGCAGCGCTCGACGGGGTGGCCGTGCAGGTGACCAACCTTGGCCGTCAGGCCTTGCCGATTGCCTGCGATGTGACCAATGAAGCCGCGGTGCAGGCCATGGTCGCGCAGGTGCTCGAGCGTTTCGGTCGCATCGACATCCTGGTCAACTGCGCCGGTGGCACCGGTCCGATCGAGCGTGGCGGACACGAGACCACGGTGGAGGAGTTTGACCAGATTCTTGATCTGAACATGAAAGGCTGCTGGCTCACCATGCGCGCGGTGATCCCGACCATGATCGCCCAGCGCTACGGCAAGATCGTCAACATTGGTGGCACGTTCGGCATGCGTGGCCGTGCCGGGCGCATGGCCTACAGCGCCTCGAAATGGGGCCTGCGCGGCATCACCAAGAGCACCGCCATCGAACTGGGTCCGTACAACATCAATGTGAACTGCGTGGCGCCGGGCATGGTCGAGGGTGAGCGGTTTGACACCAAGGTGCTGCCGGAGAAAGCGCGCAAGCTGGGGCTTAGCGTGGAAGACGCGCGGCGCAGTTTCGAGAACGAATACGCGCTGCGTCGCATCACCACTGGCGAGGATGTCGCCAATGCGGTGTTGTTTCTGGCCAGTGACGCTTCGCGGCAGATCACCGGCGTTGACCTGCCCGTCGACGGGGGCTGGGCGTCACTCTAAAAACCTACTCCGGCGTGATATGACGCTCGGCGACGACCTTTGACCATTTGGCGAGTTCGCTGCGCAGAAAAGCGGCAAAGTCTGCGCGGCTGCCTGAGACGGTGATCAATCCATCGCGCTCGACCCGCTCGATCGATTCAGGCCGACTCATGATGCGTGCCGATTCATCATGCAATCGATCGAGGATCATGCCCGGCGTACCGACTGGCGCAAACAGTCCATACCAGTTGACCGCCTCGTAACGCGGCACGCCCGATTCAGACAGGGTGGGTACATCGGGCAGTGCCGGCAGCCTACGCGCACCGGTGTAGCCGAGCGGGCGCAGCCGGCCACTGCGGACGTGGGGAATACTGGTGCTGGGATTGTCGAAGAAGTAGTTGACCTGACCGCCGAGCAGGTCGGGCATGATCTGGCCCGTCCCCTTGTAGGGTACCGGGGTCACCTGAACGCCGGTGAGAGAGGCAAACAGTTCACAGGCCATATAGCTCACGCCGGTGCGCCCAGCGGTGGCAAAGGTGAGTGCCCCAGGTTGGTTACGGGCTTGTTCGAGCAGTTGTTGCACGTTCCCCGCGGCACCGGGATGGGCCACCAGTAGCATGCCGTTTTCGACCACCCGCGCGACTGGCTCCAGATCACGGATCGGGTCATAGGGCAGCTTGCTGTAGATGGCCGCACCGATGATGAGCGGGGCTGCGGTGTAGAGCAGAGTCTGGCCATCGGCCTTGGCATGTACGACCAGTTCGGTGCCGATCTGGGTGTCGGCCCCGCCCCGGTTGTCGATGATGAACTGCTGCGCGAACGACTTGGACAGGGCTTCGGCAAGCAGCCGCCCGGTCTGGTCAGCCGCCCCTCCCGGTGGAAACGGAATCACGATGCGTACCGGACCGTTGGGCCAGTCGGCCGCGTGCCCAACACAGAATCCCGCGCTTGCTAGCCAGAGCAGGCACACCCGGCCGAGCCATGCCAGCGGCGGGTGGCGGAGTCGCAGCAGGCAGGCGGCGAGGGCCGCGTTCGTTGCGCGCAGACGGCCAGAGACTGGTCGGTGGTCATCGTCCGCTCGCGCTGGCAGCAGTTCCATTGGGTCGATCACGTCAAGCCGCCAGGCGCGGGAAAAGCGCCAGGGAATTTTCCCGATCGATGCCGGAGCGGCGTGACGGACTGATGAGCCCGGGTGTTTCATAGACGCTCACCGCCTGGGCCACCACATCGGCATTGGCATACGGCCAGTCGCTACCGAACAAGACCCGCTCGGGCGCGGCAAACTCGTCCAGCGCAGTCATTGCCGTGCGACCTGGCGAGAGCGCCGTGTCATACCAGAAGTGCCGCACGCCCTCCAACACACGGGCCGGGGCCATCGGCATGGCTTTCGGCGCGATCAGCGGTGACACCGACAGGCGCCAGGCCAGAAAGGGCAAGGTGCCACCGGCATGCGAGAGGATGAAGCGGATATTGGGATAGCGCTCAAGGGTGTGACTGAAAATCAGATTGGCCGCGGCCCGCGTCGTGTCAAACGGGTATTCCATGGCGAATCCAGGCAGCAGCCCCACGGCCTGGCTGGGTGGGCTGAAGGTCGGGTGGATGAACACCACGGCCGAGCGCGCATCGAGCGCCGCCATCACCGGATCAAAGCTCGCGTCACCAAGGAAGCGATTGCCATAGCTCGTGAACAGGCACACCCCATCGTGGCCGAGTTCATCGAGCGCATAGCCGATTTCGCCCACCGCCGTTTGTGGTTCATGCATCGGAACGAGCGCAAAGGCACCAAAGCGCTGTGGCGCGCTCGCTGCGATATCGCGCGAATACACATTACAGCGCCGTGCCATCTCACGCGCCGATTCGGGGTCCATGAATTGCACCCCGGGAAAGGTCACTGAGGGGAAACTGAATCCGATGCCAAAGCGATCCATCACCCCAAGCGCAAGTTCCGGCGTCCAGTCGGGAAACGCGCCGCGTGCCGGTCCGAAACCCGCCGCCTCGACCGCGCTGCGATAGAACGGCGGCACGACATGAAAATGGACATCGATCCTGCCTGCGTGTGCGCTCATAACGTAACGGTCTCCTGCGGTTGGACGGCGGGCCTGCAATGGATGGTCGCGAGCGAGTGCAGCATGCTGACGATCGATCGACCCATGGCACCCGTCGGCAGCAGCACGATGCCGCGTGGGCGCAGCATGATGCCCATCGGCTGACGGACGGTGCCCATTGTACAATCGACCCGCTGCGCATCTTACCGAGGAGACTCCCGATGGCCGACGACGCCCCGCACGCTGCGAAGACCCCAGCGATCAAATCGCGATTCATTTCGCATGGCACGCTCGGTTCACACGATATCGAGGCGAGCCGGCGCTTCTATGAAGAGTTTCTTGGCATCGAGTGCGTTCGCACCAGCCCGATCTCGCTGATGATCCGGCTCGGCGGCGCCCATGTGTATGCCGTGGTGGAAACCAAGGACAAGGAACCCATGCCGCGCCATTATCACAATGGTGTCGATGTCCAGACTGATGCCGAGGTCGATGAGGCGTGGCGTATTTGCACCGAGCAGGCGGACAAATGGTTTTTGAAAGACATCAGTCGCCCCTCGGCGCGTCACGGCACCTACAGCTTCCTGTTCTGGGATCTCGATGACAATTGCTGGGAAATTCTGTCCAACCCGACTGACGGCTACACCTGGATTTTTGACAAGGGCGACCTCGCGGGCAAAGGGCATTTTGCGCACGGCTTTCGCCATCAGCGCCCGGATGCACAGAAAGCGGATTAATGCATTGAATGACATGGCACGAGCGGCTGGCTGGGTGAGCCGCTGCGATCTGAGCGCGATCGGCGGTCGGGGCGGTCGTGTGAAACGCGCGCTTCTCGCGGCATTGACCGTCCTCGGCAGCGCGATGGTTCGTCTGACAGCATGCACGGTTGCGATCAGCGCCGTGACCGGGCTGACGATGGTGCGCTCGGCGAACGCCGAAACCTGGCCGACGCACCCCGTGCGCATGATTCTGCCGGCGCCCCCCGGTGGTGGCACCGATGTCGTGGCGCGCACGCTCGCGCAAAAACTCTCGGATGCCTTCGGTCAGACCTTCATCGTTGAAAACAAACCTGGTGGCAGCGGTCTGGTCGGCGCGGCCATCGTCGCCAAGGCCCCCCCAGACGGCTACACGTTGATGATCAGCGCCTCGGTGCATTTGATCAATGCGCTGATCATGCCGCAGGTGCCCTACGATGCGGTTGCCGATTTCACCCCGATCACCGAGATCGGCGAAGTGCCCTTGCTGATAGTCGCCCATCCGGCGCAGCCGATCCCGGATATTCGCGCGCTGGTCGCACGCCGCGACGGGCCGGCGTTCAACTGGGCGATTGCGGCGATTGGTTCGCCCGATGATCTGGTGGCCGAGACCTTTCGCTCGGAGCTGCGTGCCCCGATCAACATCATCCCCTACAAGGGCATGGGCCCTGCCATCAGCGACACGCTGGGCAATCAGGTCGCCGGCATGTCTGCACCCATTTTGTCGTTGATCGCCCACGCCAAGAGCGGCCGCTTGCGTGCGCTCGCTGTCACCAGCACCCGCCGCAATAGTGCGTTGCCTGACGTGCCGACAGTCGCCGAGACCGTGTTGCCAGGGTTTGCCATGACCTCCTGGTACGGCCTGTGGGGACCCAAGGGCATGCCCGCCGGCCTGGTTGACCAATTGGCAGCTGCCTCGCGCAAGGGATTTCTCGACCCGGACATCAAAGTGCGCTTTCCGCCCGAAGGATTCGATGTGATCGGATCCACTCCGGCTGAATTCGCCAAGGTGATCGACGCCGAGGTCGCGCGCTACACAAAAATCGTGCGCGAGGCCCGCATCAGCGCCGAGTAGTCTTATTGAACCTCTAGTCCCATCGGTTCGCGCAATCTTCCTTGCGCTACGGTCGATAGAAAACCCAAGCGATTAGGTTAGTGGTAGCATGCCCACTATTCATCGATTTCATGGTTTTCGTGTGGTCGTCTACCCCAACGATCACAGGCCAGCGCATGTTCATGTCATGGGAAAAGGCTGCGAGGCGGTTTTCAGACTGAACCCTCCGGACGGACCACCGAATGTGCGCGAGAATTTTGGTTTCTCGGAGCGTAATTTGACGATGATTGCAGCAGAGCTGGACCGGCATCGGGTCGAGTTGTACGCGCAGTGGAGCGCCATTCATGGCTATTAAACGCACGTCGTTAGCAACTGTTGATGTCAAGGCGGCTGACGCGCGCGCTCAGGCGCAGTTGGCGGGCACGCCCACGGCAGTGACCGCTCGATATGACCGTCGCGTTGGCCGCATTGTCATCGCGCTGAGTACCGGGCTCGAGGTGGCATTCAAGCCTCATGACGCGCAAGGACTCGAATCGGCGCGGCCGTCGCAGCTGGCAGAGATTGAAATTTCACCATCGGGCCTTGGTCTGCATTTCCCCCGGCTGGACGCGGACTTGTACATTCCGGCGCTGCTCCAGGGGTTTCTCGGATCACGCAACTGGATGGCGCAGGCGATGGGCAAAGCGGGTGGTAAAGCGTCAACACCCGAGAAGGCAGACGCGGCGCGCGCTAACGGGCGTTTGGGCGGTCGGCCGCGCAAGGTCAAGCCTCTGGAAACGGCATAAGTCGCGCTACACAAAAATCGAGACCCGCATCAGTGCCCAGTAAGCGCCGAACGGCTCAGGCGGCTAGGCGGGCTGGACCTGCAAGCGCAAGCCCTGATTCCCGCAGTACTGGACTGCGGACTCTACTGGACCTTAAGCCCCATGAGTCCCGCAATCACATTGCGTTGCATCTGCGAGCTGCCGGCGGCGACCGTCGCTGAACGCGCATCGCGGTAGTGCCGCTGCATGTCGAATTCCATGTTGTAGCCATAGCCGCCCAGAATCTGCATGCCCTGGTTGGCCACCTTCACATAGGTCTCCGATGACATCAGCTTGGCCATCGAGATCTCGCGCAGGGCGTCACGCCCCGAGGCCACCATCCAGGCCGCGCGCCAGGTGAGGGTGCGCGCGGCATCGACCTCGGTCTGCATGTCAGCCAGCATGTGCGCAATTGCCTGATTGGTACCGATCGGGCGACCAAACTGTTTGCGCTCCTTCGCGTATTCCAATGCCAGATCGACCGCGGCCTGGGCCGCGCCACAATTGCCGGCGGCCGAACACAGGCGCTCGATCTGCAGTCCCGAGAGGACACACTCCCAGCCCTTGTTCTCGCCTCCGATCAGTTGATCAGCCGGCACCCGCACGTCGTTGAAGAACAGCTCATAGGTGCCGACGCAGCGTCGCCCCAGCATCTCCAGCTTGCGAATCTCCAAACCGGGGGTGGTGTTCTCGACCAGAAACAAGGACATGCCCTGTCGATAGTTCACCGTCGTATCGGTCTTCACGTAGACGTTGATGACGTTGTCCTTGGCGCCCGCACCGGTGGCCCAGACTTTCTGTCCGTTGATCACCCAGTGATCGCCATCGCGTCGCGCGGTGGTGCGCATCGCGCCGACATCGGAACCGGCATCGGGTTCGGACATCGAGATCGACATGCGGATCTTGCCTTCGAGCAATTGACCGAGCCAGCGCTTCTTCTGCTCCTCTGACCCTTTGCGCAGCACGTTCAGGCCGCAAAAAATGCTGCCGGCGTAGGCCATGTAGAAGTCGGCGCTTTTGCGCGACAGCTCCTCGGCGAGTATGACCATATCGATCACGCTGCCCGATGAGCCGCCATAGGCCTCGGGAAACGGCAGCCCGATCAGGCCCATGTCGACCCAGGCCTGATAGAGCTCGGTCGGATAGGCTTGCTCACGATCCAGGCGCCGCACGTACTCCGGTGTGGCGACGCGGTCCATCATCTTGCGCACCGCATCGCGCAGCAGGTTCTGTTCTTCGCTGAATTCAAAATCCATGAGCGACTACTCCGTTTCGCGCTTGTAGTGGCCCAGGCCAGGGCGATAGGTCTTGTCATCGAGGAATTGCTTCATGCCCTGAGCGCGGCCATTCTCCCGGTCAAGAAAACGCATCTCCGATTCCTTGGCTTTCAGATAGTCGTTGGCCTGTTCCGGGCTCATGCCACGCAGGTGGTGCAACGCTTCCTTGATCGAACGATAGGTCTGCGGGTTCTTGGCGAGCAGTTCCTGTGCGAGCTTGGTGGTTTCCTCGACCAGGGAACCGATCGGCACCGAAAAATCAACCAGACCCATTTCGGCTGCCTTGCGGCCATCAAAGGGGCGTCCGGTCAGCGCATAGAAGCGGGCATTGCGATAGCTCACCGAGTCGAGCATCACCTTGGATACCAGACCGGCGGGCAGAATGCCCCAGTTGATTTCAGAGAGCCCGAATTGGGCATCATCCGCGGCGATCGCAAAATCGCAAGCCACCAGGGGTGTAAAGGCGGCACCGAAACAATAACCATTGACCATCGCAATGGTCGGTTTGGGAAAGCGGGTGAGCTGGTTCCAGCGCCATTCATGGCTCGCCAGCAACATATTGTATTTTTCGGCTGGTTTGTCATCGAGTTCGCGAAAGAACTGCTTGATGTCCTGGCCGGCGCAGAAGCTGTTGCCCGCGCCGGTGAGCACCAGGAGTTTTGCTTCCGGGGCCGTCGCCAGGTAATAGAGGATGTCTATCATCTCGCGATGCATCTGCGGACTCATCGCGTTACGCTTCTCTGGCCGGTTCATTGTCACCCAGGCGATACCTTGGTCGATCCTGACCGATACCGCTTCCAATTTACTGAAATCCATAGGTCTCTCCCAGCTGCAGATGGTTTGGCACAAGCGCGCGATGCTAGCATGTCGCCCTGTAGCTCCCAGGGCAGGGCGATTGGCCGAACCGGCCGCGTTACCGACACCAAACAGGTGCGAGCCTCGGGACACTCATTGAAACCGAGGAGACCTCATGCACAGCCGATTCCGTCCGTTTCCGCAACGTCTGCTTCATGCCGCAACCGCGCTCGCGTTGGCCGGCACGGCGGGTCTGTTCAGCACGGCGCCCATGGCGCAACAATTCACCATGAAGCTCTCCACGCCGACCGTGAACGACGTGGCCCATGAGTGGATGAAAGTGTTCAAGGCAGGCGTGGAGGAACGCTCCAAAGGACGCATCAAGGTCGAAGTCTATCCAGCGAGCCAGCTTGGTTCGATCCCACGCACCGTTGAAGGGGTGGCCCTTGGCACGATTGAGATGTCCATCCCTGCAGTGGGTTTTTTGATTGGTCTGGAGCCGCGCTTTCTGGTGTTTGATGCCCCCGGTCTGTTTGATGACATGAAGCATGCGGCGCGGGTGTTTGATGATGCTGACATTCGCAAGCGTCTGGCCACCTTTGGCGCCGCCAAGGGCGTCGAGCCGCTGATGACCTTTGTGAATGGTCCGATGGTGATCGTGTCGCACAAGGCGATCCGCACTCTGCCCGATTTCAAGGGCCAGAAGCTGCGCGTGCCAGGCCCCACGCCGCTGCACATGGAGCCATTTCGCAAGGTGGGTGCCTCACCCTTGTCGATTCCTCTGGGCGAGGTGCTGCCTGCCTTGCAGAACCACACCATCGACGGGGTGACCGCATCGATCAGTATCTTTACCGCCTTCAAGTACTACGACCTGACCAAGTTCATGACCTATCTGCCGGGCGGTTTTCTGGTGGCATCCGGGCTGGTGAATCGCGAGTACATGAAGTCACTCGGACCCGAGCTTGAGGCGATCGTGCGTGATGAAGCGCGCAAGGCCGAGAGCCTGTTCGGTACTCGGGGCGTGGAAGATGCCGAGAAGGATCGCAAGGTGTGGGAGCAAAACGGTGGCCAGAGCATCATGTTCTCGCCGGCCGATGCCAAACAGTATCTGGCCGATGTCACCTCGGCGCTGCCCCCCATCATCAATGCCAGTCCTCAACTGAAGGAAGACTACGAGGCAGTTCTGGCCGCTGCGCGCAAGTACCGGCACTGACCTAGTCAGCGTGAATACCGGCCGCGGCCACTACGCGCGGCCAGCGCGCCAGCTCGGTATGGATCAGGTCGGCCAGGCGTGCTGGCGGGCCGGCCAGGGGGGCAAACCCCTGTTTTTCCAGAATGGCATGCACCTCGGGTGCGGCAATCTGGTTGTTCACGTCCGTGTTCAGACGCGCGATGATTGCGGCCGGGGTGCCGGCGGGGGCGAGCAGCGCATACCAGCTACCGACCTGAACACCCGGATAGCCTGACTCTTTCATGGTGGGCACCGTGGGCACCACCGCCATGCGCTCAGGTGCCAATACGGCCAGCATGCGCAACTGCGACTGCTGCACGTAGGGCAGCGCTGTATTCACCGGGATGAACATGGCATCGAGCCGGCCCCCGAGCAGGTCATTCACCGCGCCCGCAGTCCCCTTGTACGGCACATGGGTGATCTGGACACCCGCCTCGAGCTTGAACAGTTCCATGGTGAGGTGCTGCGGCGTGCCATTGCCTGACGAGCCGTAGTTGAGGCGACCCGGCGCTGCTTTGGCAAAACTGACCAGTGCCTGCACGCTCTGCGCCCGATTGGCTGGACTCGTTACCAGACTCAAGGTGCCGTTGGCGAGTACTGCCACCGGCGCGAAGCTTTTTTCCGGGTCATACAGCAGATGTGAATTGATGGCTGCGTTGGTGGCAAAGCTGGTGGCCGTGACCAGCAAGGTGTAGCCATCGGCCGGCGCCTTGGCGACGAATTCGGTGCCAATGTTGCTGCTGGCACCGGGCTTGTTGTCCACCACGACGCCTTGCGCCCATTGCACCGAGAGCCGTTGCGCGAGCGTGCGCGCAATGATGTCAATACCGGTGCCTGGAGTGAAAGGCACCACCAGCGTGACCGGTCGCAACGGGTAATCGAGGGCATAGCCCGGGGTCAGGGCCGCCAGGCACAGGGATCCGATCAGAACGCGCAGCAGGCGCCCGATATATCGAGTGGCTGAGGGCATCAACACTCTCCGCAGGACAGGCACGGCGTGCAACGGCTTTGCGCGCCTTCAGTGCGGCGCGGATTGTAGCCCAGTCGCAACCAGGGTTCGCAGTGCCGGCCCCCCATAGCGAGCGTAAAATCAAGTCCTCGCGGTTTTCTCTCATTGGCTGTCGCACCGATATGACTCCTGAACAAAACCAGACCCTGACTCTGACTGGCCCTGGCACCCCCATGGGCGCACTGCTGCGGCGGTATTGGCTGCCCTTTTTGTTGGCCGAAGAAGTGGCCGGTCCTGATTGCGATCCGGTACAGGTGACTTTGCTCTCTGAACAACTGATCTGCTTTCGTAATAGCCAGGGCCGGCTGGGCCTCGTTGATGAGTTCTGTGCCCACCGCCGGGTATCGCTGTGGTTCGGCCGTAATGAAGAAGGCGGGATACGCTGTCCCTATCACGGCTGGAAATATGGCGTGGACGGTCGGGCAATTGAAATCCCTTCCGAGGGCGAGGCCTTCTGTGCCCGGGTGAAGCTCAAGTCCTATCCCTGTGTCGAACGCGGTGGTGTGATCTGGGCCTATATGGGACCGGCCGATCTGCAGCCCGCGGTGCCTGAGTTTGAATGGGCCATGGTCAGTCCGGGTCAGCGCTATGTGAATAAGCGTCTGCAAAACTCCAATTGGGTGCAGGCGCTCGAGGGCGGGATCGACGGGGCCCACGTGTCCTGGTTGCACCGTGGCGCGCTTGCCAACGAGCCAATGCGCATCGGTTCACTGGGCGCGAAATACCAGAACGACGCCAAGCCGCGTATGGAAGTGATGGATTCGCCCACCGGACTCACCATCGGTGCGCGACGCAGTGCGGACGGCGCTGACGATTACTGGCGTATCACACAGTTCGTTCTACCCTTCTACAACATGATTCCTCCCTATGGCGATCATGCCTTGCATGGTCACGCGTTTGTGCCGATCGATGACCAGCACTGCTGGGTGTGGACTTTCACGCATCATCCGGTGCGCGATCTGAGCGCCGACGAACACGCAGCATTGCAAAGCGGGGAAGGGATCTACGCTGAATTGATTCCGGGTACGTTTGAGCCCAAGGCCAATCGCGCCAACGGTTACTTGATGAATCGTGCTGACCAGCGCGCCGGGCGTCACTACAGCGGCGTCCCCGGTATTGCAATGCAGGACGCGTCGTTGCAGGAAAGTTGCGGCCCGATCCATGATCGGTCACGCGAAACCCTTGCCTCGACCGACACCGGCATCATCATGGCGCGCAACCGGTTGCTGCGCGCGGCGCGCAATCTTGAACGTGGAGAACAACCGCCCGCACTCGATCCGCAGTCGCATCACCTGCGCTCGGCATCGTTTCTGCGGCCAGCCGGCATTCCGTTTGGCGACATCGTTGACGAAGTCGTGCAAGCCGGTGCCGGTCCCGGCCTGCCGCATATGAGCATCTGAGCGCTTGAACATAAGAGGACGGGCAATGAGTGATCTGAGAGCGGCCGTGGCGATTGCCAACCGCCAGACGGAGGTGCGCGAATTTCCGTTCCCCAGCATCGGTGCCGATGCCGGGTTGCTGAAGATCGAACTCACTGGCGTGTGCGGTAGTGACTGGCCGTATTACACCAACTATCCCGGGGTCAAAGGGCCGATGATCCTTGGTCACGAGTCGGTTGGTTGCATTGACCGGCTGGGCCCGGCGGCACGCCTGCGCTGGGGGCTTGCCGAAGGTGATCGGGTGGCGCTCGAAGAGTATCTGCCATGCGGCCATTGCGCCTATTGCCGCAGCAGCGATTTCCGCCTGTGCGAGGCGACTGACACCTTGCTCTCCAACCCCAACAGCATTCGCTTCGGTTCAACCGGTGTGTCAGTGGCGCCCGGTCTGTGGGGTGGATTCAGTCAATATCAGTATCTGCCAGCCAATGCCGTGTTTCACCGGGTGCCCGCACACGTGCCTGCTGAGCAGGCCGCGCTTGCATTGCCGCTCGGTAACGGGGTCGAGTGGGCCTATTTGCAGGGCGGGGCGGCCATTGGTGAGGCAGTGCTGATCCAGGGGCCGGGCCAGCAAGGACTTGCCTGCGTCGTGGCCGCGGCTGAAGCCGGCGCGAGTTGCATCATTGTCTCGGGCCTGGCACGCGACACCGCGCGCTTCGCCATGGCACGACGGCTGGGCGCGCACCATACGATCGATGTCGAGTCACAGGATTTGCTCGAGACCGTGGCCGATATCACCGGCGGATTGATGGTTGATCTGGTGATCGACTGTGCTTCGGGCGGCCCCGAGACGGTGGTCTCGGCGATACGTGTAGCGCGCAAGAGCGGGCGCGTCATTTTGGGCGGACAGAAGCGTCGCCCGGTGCCCGCATTTGAGAGCGATCTGATCATCCGAAAGTTTCTGACCGTCAAAGGCATGCGCGGCCACAGTTATCGGTCGGTGGAACTGGCCCTTGGGATGATCGCAAGTGGCCGCCATCCGCTGGGTGAACTGTGTACCCACACCTACGCGCTGGCCGAAACAGACCGCGCGCTACGCACCGTGGGCGGTGAGGGCGATGCGGACGCCATTCACTGCTGCATCGACCCTTGGCGCTGAATACACCTGCGACCTCGCCCATCCCCATCAGTCTGCTGACCGGGTTTCTCGGCAGCGGCAAAACCACCTTGCTGGCGCGAGCCTTGCAGGCGGGCGTGCTGGTCGATACAGCAATCCTCATCAATGAGCTGGGTGAGATCGGCATCGATCAGCAACTGATGCCCATGGCGCTGGTGAGCCCCACGCTGCTGGCAGGCGGATGCGTTTGTTGCACGGTGCGCGGGGATCTGAACGCTGCGCTGGAGGACCTCTACTGGGCGCGCCTTGAGCGTCGCATTGCGCGCTTTGATCGGGTGGTGATCGAGACCACAGGCATCGCCAATCCGATGCCCTTGGTTGCGACCTTGAGTGCCCCCGGAATAGTCGCCGAGCGCTATCGACTGAGCAATATCCTGTGTACGGTCGATGCCAGTCAGGGCCTTGCCCAGCTGGACCGGCATCCCGAGTCGCGCGCGCAGATTGCGCTGGCTGACCAACTGGTGATTACCAAGAGTGATCTGGTAGCAGGCTCGGTCATTGAGGCACTCAGAGACCGGTTGCAGCAGTCGAACCCTGCAGCACGCATCATGGCGCGTTCGGCCGATGACGCGCCTTTTGCTGAATGGTTTACCGATGCTTCCTCGGTGGTGCAATGGCCCACGGGCGCTCGCACGTCAACTACCAGCGTGTCCCGCTTCGGCGTGGAATCAGCACGCCCGGAACGCCAGACCCCTGACCTATCGAACACTGACCCATCGAACACTGACCCATCGAACACTGAACGGACGAGCACTGAACGGTCAAGCACTGAACGGTCAAGCACTGAACGGTCAAGCACTGAACGGTCGAGCACGGAACGGTCGAGCACGGAACAGTCGAGCACGGAACAGTCGAGCACGGAACAGTCGAGCACGGAACGGTCAAGCCCTGGATTCGTCGCACGCCCCATCGGTCCGGTCAGCCCGGGTCGGGCGTTTTCGCATCGGTCCATCGCCACGTTCAGCCTGCGCATGGCAGAGCCGGTCGCGAAAGGCCCTCTCGAGGCGGCTTTGCAGAATCTGCTTGATCGCTTCCCGGGCCAGATACTGCGCGTCAAAGGAATCGTACAGGCAGGTGACGGGTATGGCGTTTTGCAAGTGGCAGGCGACAGGGTCTATCGCATCGAACCATGGGCGGGCGCCGCTTCAGACATCCCCGCCGAGCCTGGTTCGACGGTGGTGTTCATCACCGAAGGGGTGAGTCGTGATGCGGTGATTGCACTGCTGCGGCACGCCGGGATCCGCGTTCCTGCCTGATCAAAGCCAGCGGTCGTGAATCTGTTGCCAGCTGCCATCGGCGCGGGCGGCTGCAAGCGCACGATTGATCATGGCGATCAACGCGGGATGCCGTCCTTTCACTGTGCATAACGCGACGGTGAGCGGCGAGCAGGGTGCCTGCGGCAGTTCAATGGCGCCGGGGTACGCCTTGCGTGCGATCCAGGTGCCTGCCTGCAGATTGAGTACCGCCAGATCGGCACGACCGGCAGCGACCTCGGCGAGAGCGGTTTCGTAAGTGTCAGCATGGTCAAGAGCAATGGCCGGATGGTCGCGTTGCAGTTGCACCCAGAAAGGTCCATCGCGCGTGGTCACCGCCCGCAAACCGTGAAACGCTTCCAGGCGTGTTGATGGGGGGAGTCCCTTGCGGGTGAAGGTTGCCGCACCCGACACAATCAGCGGTTCGCTGAAGTCCATGCGTAGCAGGCGATCAGGTGTGACGCCCTTGAAGGCCAACGCATCGACCCGACCCTCGACCAAAGCCGGCTCACAATCTGCCAGAGGCATTGCGACGAATTCACAGCGATGGTCCGATCGTTCGATCAGATGCCGCACCAGTTCGATCATCATGCCATCGGCAACACCATTACGCAGAAAGGCGAACGGCTCGAATGGAACGTCGAATCCGGCACGTACCAGCGTGCCAGGGGTCATACCCAGATCTGCAACACGTATTCGTACGCGGCCTGGGCATTCACCATGTCGACCCGTTGCGAGGCAATGCGCCAGTGGCCATCGAGCTTGCGCAGACGGTGTTGATAGGTGCCGGCAAAATGGCGAACATCGTCACGCCTGACCTCGAGCATGTGAAAGCGCGATTGCACCAGCAGATCGCCTGATCCTGCATCGGTCCCCTGGATGACGATATTGGACACCACGTGATTGGTCGCCCATTCGGCTTGCTGTGACCAGGCATTGGGATGCGATACCCGTTTCATGCGCACCGTCATCAGATCGCGGTCCTCGATGAAAATCGAGGGCGTGCCATCCCAGGTGGTGTAATGCGGTGCCGGAGGCATCCAGTACAAACCGTCTTCTGTGAACAGGTCGATGTAGTCTTGCCAGCGCTTGCTGTCGAGCAGATGGGATTGCTGGAAGAGAAATTGCGACACGTCGTGGTAGGTCGCAAGGTCGGCGCCAGACGCCGCGGTGATGTGCTCGGCCATGATTACTCCGTGGCAGTGAGATAGTTGACCCAGGCGCGAAACTGCGCGCGCATCGGTAGCTCGCTGCAACCATTGGTCGAATGCAGCTCGCCATTGGCGTCGGTGTCACGACCGTAGTCACGATGAAAGCTCACCCAGTCGCCACCATCGGAGGACAGACCGAACTGGCCGCGCTGCCAGTTCTCCAGGTCATCGGCATTGATCATGGTGGCCGGTGAATTCACCAGGTTGTAGTACCACAGCGAACGCCGGTAGATCGCCTCAGGTGCCCCGACCAGGCGGAAATGCCAGATCTCCGACAAGGTGCGGTTATGGCTGATCGGTCGTATCGCGCGCAATTGCTGCAAGGGCGATTGCACGGAGATCGATGGGTAGATCAGCACATGGTGGATATTGCGCCCAAGGATTTCTTCCTTGCGTTGCTCACCGTAGGCTTGGGCGAGGATCTTCTCGTGCGCCAAGGTGTCAGGATCGCTCGGGCGCAGGCCCATATAGCCACCGAGGGTCGTATGGCCATAGGGATAGCCGGCCGTCTCAAGCTGGTCCCACTTCTCAAATGGCGTCGTGAAGGCCGACAGGTAGTGATAGTGCAGGGGCTGGCTGCCCGTTTCGCGTTTCAGTTTGCGCTCGACTTCAGCCGCAGCATAACCGGTCGACATATGGGTGACGGAAGGGTGCACCGCGTCGAGCTGGTTCTCCATGAAGAACTTCCAGTTCGACCGCTGAATGACACGAAAGCAGTTTGGCACCACCTCGACCCGGCCCACCGGTGAGCGATCGCAAATATCATCGAAGGCGACCCTGGCCTCGCCCAGCCATTCGACCAGATCAGGGCCACGCGGATCCAGACTCGCGAATACAAAGCCACGATAGCGCTGTACCCGTGCGACCCGCTTCATGCCGAAGTCGCCCTTGTTTGCGGCAAACCGCGTGTCGCGATAGCCCGCCTCAAGCGGCACCGATTCAAGCGAACCGTCGTAATGAAAACGCCAGGCGTGATACGGGCAGGTGAGTGCGTCACCACCATTGCCATGGCGACTGCCACAGACCTGCACCCCGCGATGCGGACAGCGGTTGTACAGCACATGGATCTCATCGCCGTTGCCGCGCACCATCACGAGTGGTTGCCGACCGATCTGGAACTGCCAGTAATCACCGGGATTGGGTACTTGTGTCTCGTGCCCGGCGTAGATCCAGGTTTTCTCGAAGATCTGAGCGATTTCGCGTTCAAAAATATCCGGATCGCTATAGGCCCGGCGATGCACCCGGTCCGGTTCGACCAGGCTGCGAATATCACTCTCTGCGTCTCTGGGCATGGCGGCCCCTCCTTACGATCGGCTCGACTCGAACGATGAGGATACCAGAGCGTAGAAACCTGGCAGAACGTGGTGTAGCACGCGGTGCGCCGGTCGATTCGAATCGAAAGGATGAGATCTGGCGTGCCGCGGCCTTGCCTGCGCCTTGCCCCCGCACCGCCCCGCGAACGACTTGGCACGCATGCCAGATCGGGCACGACACACAGGGCACGACACACAGGGCACGACACACAGGGCACGACACACAGGGCACGACACACGGCGTATCGTTGCTAGCCTCACCCGTTACCGTCTGACTCTGGAGCGCTCATGCCCCGCTTTGCTGCGAACCTGTCGTTCATGTATACCGAGGTGCCTTTTCTGGAACGATTTGCGCTTGCCGCGGAAGATGGCTTTGCGGCCGTTGAGTGGTTGTTTCCGACCGGGCTCGACCTCAACGCCGTGGCTGCCCGGTTGCGCACGCATCAACTGCAACAGGTGCTGTTCAATTGCGCACCGGGTGATTGGGAATCGGGGGAGCGCGGTCTGGCCGCGCTGCCGGGCCGCGAGCTGCAATGTCAGGCACTGTTTGCGCAGGCGATTGAGGCGGCCCGAATACTGCATTGCCCGCGCATTCACCTGCTCGCCGGCATTGCGCCGGCGGGCGCCGATCGCGTGCGCATGCGCGAAACTTACGTGACCAATTTGCGCGCGGCGGCACAGGCGGCGCGGGCCGCCGGTCTCATGATCACCATCGAACCGATCAACCCGCGTGACATTCCCGGATATTTTCTGAACACACAGGCCGAAGCGCGCGCCATCGTGACTGAAGTGGGAGCGGACAATCTGCACGTGCAAATGGATCTGTATCACTGCCAGATCGTCGAAGGTGATCTGGCCACCCGTATCCGCGATCAAATGCCGCTCATCGGTCACATGCAAATTGCCGGGGTACCGGGTCGTCACGAACCCGACGATGGCGAAATCAACTACCCGTATCTATTCCGCTTGATCGATGAACTGGGCTATCAAGGCTGGATCGGCTGCGAATATCGGCCACGCTCAGGAACCCGCGCTGGCTTGGGCTGGTTGAAGACACTGCGGGGCCACTAGACCCCGAGATAGCGATGCCACAGGTCATGATCGGCATCGAGCGCCGCCGATGAGCCATGCCATGCCACCCGTCCACGCTCGATGATCGTGTGATGGTCGGCGATCTGGATCAGTCGCTCGACATACTTGTCGATTACCAGAATGGTCTGACCACTGCCTTTGAGTGCACTCAGGCAGCGCCAGATTTCCTCACGTACCAGAGGGGCAAGCCCTTCGGTGGCCTCATCGAGGATGAGCAGGTGAGGATTGGTCATCAGCGCGCGGCCGATCGCAAGCATCTGCTGCTCGCCGCCCGATAGCTGGTTGCCCATGTTGCTCGCACGCTCGGCCAGACGCGGAAAGAACTCGAACACGCGATCGAGCGTCCACGGCGCCTGCGTGCCGTTGCGATTGGCGGCAAAGGCCACCAGATTCTCGCGCACGCTCAAGTTCGGAAATATCTGCCGACCCTCGGGGACCAGTGCCACGCCCATGCGCGCGATGCGGTCCGCGGCCAGCGATTCAATCGCCGTGCCGCGAAAGCGAATCGAACCGGCGCGCGCCCGCGTCAATCCGGTGATCGAGCGCAGGGTCGTGGTCTTGCCCATGCCATTGCGCCCGAGCAGGGTCGCCACTTCGCCCGCAGCGATCGTGAGGTCGATTCCAAACAGCACCTGGCTTGACCCATAGGCAGTTTGCAGACCGGTGACTTCAAGCAGTGGCGTGCTCATGCGATCACCTGCCCTGGCATGTCATCGCCCAGATAAGCGCGCCGCACGTCCGGATTTGCACGGATCTGGTCCGGCACGCCGGTCGCGATCACACGGCCCGATACCAACACCGAAATGCGGTCGGCCAGACGAAACACCGCGCCCATATCGTGCTCGATGAGCAGAATCGACAGTTCACCGCGCAGGCTGGCAATCAGGGGGATCAAGCGCTCAGACTCCTCCGGACCCATGCCCGCCATAGGCTCATCGAGCAGCAGCATCGAGGGCTTGGTGGCCAGAGCCAGCCCGAGTTCCAGCTGGCGTTGCTCGCCATGCGCCAGAATCGCAGCACGGGTAGCAGCCTTGTCCTGCAGACCGATGCGCTCAAGTATGCTCGTGGCCTCGGTATAGAGCGCGCGCTCAGCACTGACCGGTCGCCAGTAGCGAAAGCTCGACCCGGAGCGGGCCTGTACCGCGAGCACGATATTGTCGATCACGCTGTGGCTGCGAAAAATGCTGGTGATCTGGTATGAGCGCACCAGGCCGCGCAATGCGCGCGCATGCGCACTCATGCGCGTGACCACCTGGCCCTTGAACAGGATGTCGCCTGAATCAGGGGGCAGCGTGCCCGAGAGTTGATGGACAAGCGTGGTCTTGCCTGCTCCATTGGGTCCGATTAGCGCATGCACTTCGCCAGAATGGACCGCGAGATCGACCTGATCGGTGGCCACCAGACCGCCAAAGCGCTTACACAAGCCGCGCACCTCGAGCACGCTCTTGCTCATGGCACCGCCTTTGCAGGCTGGGTGGCTGTCTTGCGATCGAACAAGGCAGCAAGACCGCGCGGTGCAAACAGGACCACCGCGAGCAGCACAAAACCGATGACAAACTTGGAATAGGTGGTGTAGGGCGAAATCGCTTCATCGAGTACGAGCATGACGATCGCACCCAGCAGGCCGCCATAGCGATAGGCGAGTCCGCCCAGGATGATCATGATCATCATGTCACCCGATATCACCCAGTGCATCAGGTTCGGATTCACATAGCGGGTCTGATTGGCGATCAGCGCACCGGCCAGTCCGCACACCGTGCCGGCAATCACAAAGGCGCACAGTTTGTAGCGATAGGTCGCATAACCAATGGTTTCCATGCGCGATTCGTTCTCGCGTATGGCCTGCAGCACGCGACCAAAGCGTGCATTGACCAGACGCTGCAACAGCACGAGCGTGCCGACCAGCAGGGCGAGCACCACGTAGTAGAAGCTTGCATCGTCTTTCAGGTTGAGACCGAAGCCGATCACCGAGCGATGCGGCAGATTGAGTCCTTCTTCACCGCCATAGGCCTTCAGGCCGATAAATACATAGAACATCATTTGCGCGAACGCGAGCGTGATCATGATGAAATAGACCCCACGCGTGCGCAGCGACAGCGCACCGATCAGCAGCGCGACAGCCGCCGCCACCAGCATGGCCAGTGGCCAGGCGAGCCATGCCGAATCGAGGCCGTAGGTCATTGCGATCGCCACGGTATAGGCGCCAGCCCCGAAGAACGCCGCGTGACCGAAGCTCACCATGCCGCCATAGCCCAGAATCAGGTTCAGGCTGGTTGCGGCGATCGCGTAGATCATTACGCGGCTGGCAAAGCTTACATAGAAGCCCAGATCGAACTGCTCGGCTACCAGCGGAAAGGCAATCGCCAGTGCAAGGGCTACCCAGGGCAGGATGCGTGGCATCGGCTAGCCCCGCGCCGGGAACAGGCCTTGCGGGCGCCAGAACAGCACCGCGGCCATCAACACATAGATCAGGATCGAGGCGAGCGCCGGCCCCGCGTTGGAGGCGACCACTGGCGAGAAGATCGCCCGCAATATCATGGGTAGAAAGGTGCGACCCATGGTGTCGACCACGCCCACGAGCAAAGCGCCCACCAAGGCGCCACGGATCGAGCCTATGCCGCCGATGACAATGACAACAAATGCAAGAATCAGGATGTCCTCCCCCATACCCACCTGAACGGCGAGGATTGGACCGAGCATGGCGCCGGCCAGTGCGCACAGGGCGGCGCCAAAGCCGAAGACGCAGGTAAACAGCAGTTTGATGTTGACCCCCATTGCGGTGGCCATTTCGCGGTTGGAGGCGCCGGCGCGCACCAGCATGCCGGTGCGCGTACGGGTCACCAGAAGATAGAGCAGCGCAGCCACGATCAAACCGACCACGATGATGGTGAGTCGATAGGCCGAATAGCTCATGCCGGGGAACAGATCGATCGGGCCTGACAATGCGGCGGGCGTATTGAGCGAGACCGGCTGCGCGCCCCAGATCATGCGCACCGCGTCATTGGCAATCAGGATGATGGCGAAGGTGGCGAGCACCTGCGACATGTGGTCGCGCGCATAGAGTTTGCGTAGTACGGCCAGCTCGAGGGCCATCCCGATCAGCGCGGTGGCGACCAATGCAATGGGTACGGCGATCAGAAATGAGCCACTGGCCTCGGCAATAGACGCAGTCAGATAGGCCCCCAGCATGTAGAGCGAGCCGTGCGCCAGGTTGATCATGTCCATGATGCCGAACACCAGCGTGAGACCGGCGGCCAGCAGGAATAGCATCAGCCCGAACTGCAGTCCGTTGAGTCCCTGTTCGAATAGAAACAAACCTGACATGGTGGATTGGCGACGCTCTGTGGGTTCAATTTCCCGGCCGCGCGGATTGTAGCCCAGCGGCGGGTCGGGATAGACACCCCCGGCTATTCGGGGCAGCCAGGACAGCCGAGGCCGAGTGGCCATCTCGCCCGGGCCGCACCGCCCCGACAGGGCTTAGCCTTCGGGCCACGCCATATTCCCGCTGTGCGTGACTGCACCCAGGTACGCAGGGCCCACCAGCCGGGCATATTTTTCCAGTACACCGGCCAGCGGTTGGCGCAAATTCGGTGTCCAGTGGAGCGCGCGTCGCGCCAGTTCATCCTCGCTCACCAGCAGATCAAGGCGTGCCTGCGCGCAGTCGATGCGCACCCGGTCGCCGTCGACCACCAGGGCCAGCGGCCCGCCGGCGGCCGCTTCCGGACCCACATAGCCGATGCACAGGCCACGAGTTGCGCCGGAGAAACGGCCATCGGTGATCAGGGCAACCTGTTCGCCCATGCCCTGACCGTAGATGAGGGCGGTGGTGCCCAGCATCTCGCGCATGCCCGGGCCACCGACCGGTCCTTCGTTGCGGATGATGAGTACATCGCCTGCGGCATAGGCGCGCTCGCGCACAGCCTGGGTGCAATCCTCCTCGCACTCAAACACTCGTGCCGGACCTTCAAAGACCAGTGTTTTGAGGCCGGCGATTTTTACCAGCGCGCCCTGCGGCGCAAGAGTACCTTTTAACACCACGACACCGCCCGTAGCATGCAGGGCCTGATCGGTAGCGCGTACCACCGCGCCATCCGGACCGGGCGCTGTGGCAAGGGATTGCGCCAGTGTGGCGCCTGACAGGGTGAGGGCATCGCCATGCAGATAGCCCCCATCGAGCAGGGCGCGCAGCACCGCCTGCACGCCGCCTGCGTAGTGCAGGTCGCGGGCCAGGTAGCGGCCACCGGGTTGCAAGTCGGCTATCAGCGGCGTGCGCTGAAACACCGCCGCGACATCATCCAGAGTGAACACGATGCCGGCTTCATGCGCGATGGCCGGCAGATGCAATCCGGCGTTGGTCGAGCCGCCGGTGGCGGCAACGGCAGCGCAGGCGTTCTCCAGGCTTTTGCGGGTCACCAGATCGCGCGGCAGGGGGCCGTGACCATCGAGAATACGCACCACCGCCTGTCCGCTGGCACGCGCGAGCGCCAGCCGCTCGCTGAATACGGCCGGCATCATTGCCGTGCCCGGCAGGGCAAGCCCCAGAGTCTCCGACACCATTGCCATGGTGTTGGCGGTGAACTGCCCGGGGCAGGCACCCACGGTGGGTGAACAGGCCACCTCCATGCTCGCGAGATCGGCCTCGCTCATTGTTCCGGCGATCACCGCGCCGATGCCCTCATAGGCATTGACGGTACTCACTGGTGCGCCGCGCCATTGGCCCGGCAGCATGGCCCCGCCATACATGAACACGCTGGGACAGTTCAGCCGCACCATGGCCATCATCAATCCGGGCAGGGTCTTGTCGCAGCCACCGAAGCCAACCAGGGCATCGTAGGCATGACCGCGCACCACCGCTTCGACCGAATCGGCAATCAATTCGCGTGACACCAGGCTCATGCGCATGCCGCGATGGTTCATCGACAGGCCGTCGGACACCGACACGGTGGTGAATTCAAACGGCCAGCCACCGCCCATGACCACGCCGGTCTTGGCCGCCTCGGTCTGGGTTTTCAGACCAAGTGAACAGGGCGTGTTCTCGCCTTGAGTGCTCACCACGCCGACAAACGGGCGTGCCATCGCCTCCTCATCGAGACCCATCGCACGCAGAAAAGTCCGGTGCGGGGTACGGTCCATTCCTTCAACCGTCAGGCGTGATCGCGGCTTGTTGACAGGCATCAGCAGGTCCGAAACGGGTTGTGATATACAGCGTAGCCTACAGCAACGATCCTGCGCCGCACAGCCGGCGTGGTCAGGTCAGGGGGAATCATGAAAGTTGATGTGATCGGCGGTGGTCCGGCCGGACTGTTCTTTTCGATCCTGATGCGCAAGTCCATGCCGGATGCGCAGATCACCGTGTTCGAGCAGAACCGGCCTGATGACACGTTCGGCTTTGGCATCGTCCTGTCCGATGAAACGCTGGGCAATCTGCGTGAGGCAGATGAACAGACCCACGCCGAGGTGGCGGCCAACTTCGCCTACTGGGACGATATCTATACGCACTACAAGGGCCATGTGCTGCGCTCCTCGGGGCACGGTTTCTCAGGATTGCAGCGCCTTACCCTGCTGCAGATTTTGCAGCGCCGCGCGAGCAGTCTGGGCGTCGAGATTCGCTACCAGACCCGTGATGCGGGTATCGAGACCCATCGTGACGCCGATCTGGTGCTCGCCTCGGATGGCGTGAACAGTCCGGTGCGTGAGGCGTGGAAGGCCCACTTCAAACCGACCATCAGTCTGCGTCCGAACAAGTTCTGCTGGCTCGGTGCACAGACACCGTTGCCGGGGTTCACCTTTGCCTTCAAGGAAAACGAGTGTGGTATCTGGGCCATCCACGCGTACCAGTTCACGCGCGGTCAGTGTACGGTCATCCTTGAGACCACCGATGAAGCGTTTCGCAAATCGGGCTTGACCATCGAAGATGAGCAGGCCACAGCGCGGTACTGCGAAAAGTTATTTTCTGACGAGTTGCACGGCCACCCGGTGCTGACCAACCGCTCGTATTGGCGCAATTTTCCGAATATTCATTGCGACCACTGGAGCCATGAGAACACGGTGCTGGTAGGTGATGCCGCCCACACCGCGCATTATTCAATCGGGTCGGGCACCAAACTGGCCCTTGAGGATGTGATCGCGCTGCACAAATCGGTCATCGCTTCGCCCGGCAATATCCCGGCGGCGCTGGCCGCCTATGAACAGGCACGGCGACCGGAAGTGGAAAAAATCCAGCATGCCGCACAAACGAGCCTGGTCTGGTTCGAGAACGTGGCTCGCTTCTGGAAGATGGATCCGGTGCAGTTCAATTTCTCCTTGCTGTCACGCTCCAAGCAGATCACCTGGGAGAACCTGCGCCTGCGCGACCCCAAAGTGGTTGCCGAAGTCGAACAGTGGTGGAATCAAAAAGTCGCGGTGGAGGAGTCAACCGCGCTCACCAATCGCCCGCCGCTGTTCACGCCGTTTCACTTGCGCCGGATGCACCTTGCCAATCGGGTGGTGGTGTCGCCGATGTGCCAGTACTCGGCCGTTGATGGCACACCGGGCGACTGGCATCTGGTCCACTATGGCTCGCGGGCGATTGGCGGTGCCGGACTGCTCTACACCGAGATGACCTGCGTGGCACCCGAGGCACGCATCACCCCAGGCTGCGCCGGCATGTATGACCCGGCGCACGTGACCGCCTGGCGGCGGATCGTTGATTTTGTGCACGGTCAGAGCGCGGCGAAGATCTGTCTGCAATTGGGACACGCCGGACGCAAAGGCTCAACCCAACTGGCTTGGGAGGCCATTGATGAGCCTTTGCCCGCGGGCAACTGGCCGCTGCTCGCCCCCTCGCCCATCCCGTATTTCAGCGCTACCTCGCAGACCCCGCACGCGATGACACGCGGCGATATGGATGAGGTGCGTGGCCAGTACGAGCGTGCGACGCGGATGGCGATCGAGGCCGGCTTTGACATGCTGGAAGTGCACATGGCACACGGTTATCTGCTGGGCAGCTTCATCTCGCCGATTACCAACCAGCGCACCGATGAGTATGGTGGGACGCTGGAGAACCGCCTGCGCTATCCGCTTGAGGTATTCGATGCGTGCCGCGCGCTGTGGCCCGCTGATCGCCCGATGGCGGTGCGATTGTCGGCAACCGATTGGATACCCGGTGGATTGACCGGCGAGGATTCGGTGCAGATTGCCCGGCTCCTGAAATCGCACGGGTGCGATCTGGTTGATGTGTCCACCGGGCAGACCGATCCGGCCTCAAGCCCGGTCTATGGCCGCATGTACCAGGCCGTGTTCTCCGAGCAGATCCGCCTCGAGGCCGGTATTGCCACGATGGCGGTCGGGGCCATCACCACGGCCGATCAGGTCAATACCCTGATTGCATCAGGCCGCGCCGACTTGTGCGCGCTGGCACGTCCCCATCTGGCTGACCCCTATTTCACGCTGCATGCCGCGGCTGATGCGGGTGTCACTGACGTGGCTTGGCCCAATCAGTATCTGGCCGGACGCGATCAGTTGCAGGCATTGCGCCGCAATCGTTGACAGGCCCGCTACGCCTCGCGTTCGATGCGCAACAGATCGAGGGCCTCAAAGACCGGGCGGTCGGAGACGATGAACAGGTCGGCCTCGGGCGAGCGCGCCTGATGGCTCGCCCAGGTCCAGTGCGGGATGGTGAACACATCATCCTGCTGCCACTCGAAGCGCTGATCGCCGACCGTTGAACATCCTTCGCCCGAGACGACCAACGCAATCGCATTATGAGTGGCGCGGCGCGCGCGGGTAGCCGCACCCCGGGCAAGGCGCGTTGCCTGACAGTCTAGCGTCGCCATCACCGGGCCGCCGGTCTGCGGGTTGGTATAGCGCAGCGATCGCTCGCCATCGGCTGTGCGTGGCAGTGCATCGAGCATGGCGCGGGTGGCCACGCCCGGGTAGTGATACTTTCCCGACTGCAGCGGGGCTGGTTGCACAGCGTCGCTTGCCACTTGCAGGCCGCTTGCGGCGTACAGGCGCTCATCGCCTTCGTCAACCTTCCAGAACTGCTCGTCACTGCGGCTGCCGGGTTCAAAGAAATTGGCATCGAGTCCGCAGATCAGTGGGATGTTGGCTGCATCGAACCAGTAGGTGCGCCGCGTTCCCTCATTGATGTGACCGTGCCAGCACATGGGCGGCGTGAGCACGAGATCGCCCGGCTGCATCTCGCAGCGTCGGCCATTGACGATGGTGACCGCGCCTTCGGCGTGGGTTGCGAAGCGAATGGCCGCCGTGGTGTGACGATGCGGCACGGCATGGTCGCCCGGTTCGAGTATCGTGAAGGCCGCGATCAGATTGGCCGTGGTGGTGGTGGCACCGCCAAAGGCTGGGTGGGTGAGAATGATCGCGCGCCGCTCGATGTCCTCAATCGGCACTTCCTTGGCCGCCCGTTCGGCAAATGGTGCGAAATCACGCCAGGGCCACAGCCGTGGTGTGTCCTTCGCGGCCGGCTTGATCGGGGTGATCTGCTTGTAGCGGGTCCACAGCGGGTGATAGTCGGCCGCTTCAAGTGCCGCGATCAATTGGGCATCGGGTCGATTCGAGGTTGCACTCATTGTTGTGCGTATGCCGTGCGCTGCTAACGCGGTACGCGGGCAACCCGCATGCGCTCATCAACGATTTGACCTTCTTCGATGACCACCTTGCCATCCAAGGTCACGGTGCAATCCCGCATCGGCACATCGTAATGCCCGCGGGTGGTGCGCTTGCCACCGCCCTGCGTGTTGGGGCCAGTGCTGAAGAGGAAGTTGCCGGCAAATACCCGCGCCGCGGCGCGATTGCGCTCGGGGTTGCCGCTGGTAAGGCCCAGCCAGTTCCAGCGCGATTGCGGATTCATGCCCCATCCCAGGTGGGATACCGCGTACGGGTCCTGATCGGTCGCCGAGGTTTTGCCTTCGGCCAGCCAGTCGGCCATCAGCTTGGCGTCCAGCCCACCCTGAATATCCACCACATGACCTTCGCGCAAGGTCACTCGCACCGGGTCCTGCACATAGCGGCAGTAGGGCAGGATGACGATGTCACCGGGTTGGAACACGACCGTCCCGGTAGCACTGCCTTCGTTGGGGAAGGTGTGAATATGCCCGCCGCCCCAGTGATCGAAATGACCGGGCTCATCGGCGTAGCCCCACTGGATCATGGTCGGATATTCACCGCGCTCGTAGGTGAAATCAGTGCCCGCCTTGCTGGTGACCTGTATCCGTTGCGCTGCGCTATAGACCGAGTCGGCGTACTTGAGTGCTTCCTTGAGACCTGGTGGGGACATGAGTTGATCGAGATCATCGGGTGCGTCGATGATCATCAGCACGCGAACGCCTTTTTGCATCACGGTGCGCAGCCAGCTGGCAAAGAGGGGCACATGAAAAATCACGATCAGGTCAACCTGGCACAGGGCTTCCAGAGTGCCCTTGCATTGGCCTATCGTGGGCACACCGACCTTGGTCCAGGACGGCACCGAGTTCACGCACATCTCGTAGATGTCAGCGCCGAGCTCATCAGCGGCGGCAAACGAGGCCTCGACATACTCGCGTCGGGTGCCCAGATCAGACACCACGGCGATAGTCTCGCCCTTTTTGACTGCCGAGAGCGCGAACTCCTGGCGGAACAGCCCGGCCAGGCGCGCAGGATTGATTTCGGTCGACTGAAAATGACTGGGCAGCATCGGATGAATTGCCTCGATTCAAACGGGGAAGTGCCACTATATACTGCGGTGATAGAAGACGCCGAAGCGGCACAGTCGAGCGAGCTACGACCGCTACGCCCATGTGCTAAACAACCCCCTCGCCTATACCGATCCTAGTGGGTACTTTAGTTTGGGCAGCGTTTAGCACGCTGTCTATGGAAGCACGCTCGGTCGGATCCTCATCACGGTTGCTGTCGCGTGCTAAGTCGAGCAGGACCTTTTTCCATGGTTAGTGACTATTCAATGGTTGTGCAATTTTTCCTGCAGCCAGACTTTGATCAGTGACTGATAAGGCACGTCGCGCGAATTCGCTGCCGACTTGATCGAGTCAAGCAAGTGCTGAGGCAAGCGCAGAGAAATTGTTTTGGTCGTTGGCTTGAGATTGGGGAGGGAGACCTTCTGGGCTTGGCTCCAATCCAGATGGTCCGTGGAGTCATGAGACTCCCAGTACGCCCGCTCGGCCTTTTCGCTGGCGAACCTCGGCGTTGCTTTCAAAGGGGCCTTATTTGGCTTGGTCATAAATCGCTCGCTCCTTTCGGTGCATGTCTCGGGCAGAAATAACCCGAATCAAGGTTCCTGCTTTGCGTAGGGTGAAGCTGATGTGCAAGGCTCGCCCTTCGTCCGTCTTTCCCAGCGCATGAATGCGGATCTCCTGGGCGCTGTGTGCTGCATCCTCCAGGATCAGCAGCGGGGTGTTGAAAAACACCTGCTCCGCCTCCGCCATAGAGACGCCGTGCTTGTCTTCACTTTTGCGAGCATTGCCAGCGTCCCAATTGAAGCCGCTGATCTTGGCTAGATCAATCATCTTTGTATATTACTATCACATACATGATTTGTCTCGGCACCCCTGGGTGTACTTATTTGAAGATATCGTCCAGGTCCTTGAGGTCAAAAGGCTTAAAAACTGCCCTTTAAGACATCAAAGTGTCGAACTCGGGTGCGCTCGCCGCAGGCCGAACTGCCAGAACCTATGGAAGGCATGCTCTTGGCCGAGTTGGACTCGCCCGCTTACGCGATGCCCAAGAAGTTCGACCGTCAGCGCCTGCTCGCCGATTTCAAAGTGGCTCTGGCATAGGAGGGTGCCGGGTTCAGGTCTTTAGTGTGAGCCGCTGGTACCAGCGCAGATGTCAGATCAGCACATCGGTATCGACCAGCATTATCAGGGTTCGTTGCGCGAGCCGTCGCGGTTGTAGCGCGGCTCGCGAATCTTGCGCACGTAGGCCGCCACGTCGGCCATGTCATCGCGGTCGCGCCAGATGCCGAATGCCGGATCGTCGGTGACGAATTCCTCGACCGGTGCGGCGGCCTGCGCTTCTTCCTCGATGCGCACCGTCACCGTGGCGCTGCCGGCCTGGGTCAACTTCGCGCGCCACTTCTCCGGCAACTCGGCCACCGGCACATGCTCGAACACCACAGCGTTCATCGTCGCTCCCGTCTTCAGCGGCCCTGCCGCACCAGCAAGGCCTCGATCACATCCATCACCGCGCGCTGCTTGGGCTTCGGCCAGGCGCTGCACGCTCACCTCACTTTTCAGCCGCTCAAGCTCAGTCTCGGGGATGCGTGCCACGGGATCGGACTCCTCTTTGTCCGACTGCGGCGCAGGGGCTTTGCGGCGAACAGGCAGCTAAATAAATAACTCGCTTTTGTTGTACCACGTATTGCGATATGCTGACCAGCACCGCACCACGCTTTGGATATCGTCATGGCTGCTCTCTTGCACGACGCACCCTCAGCAGCCATGGCCATCAGCAGCGACGAGTGCCAGTTCTTCGTAACCCTCGGCGAACGCATCGCCTCCTTGCGCAAGGCGCGCAGCGTCACGCAGACGCAACTGGCTGAGGCGCTGGGCGTGTCGCAGCAGACGGTGCATGCCTATGAGGCCGGCAGACGGTGCATCCCGGTGTCAGCCTTGCCCGTGGTGGCCAGTACGTTGGCGGTCTCGCTGGAGGTCTTGTTCGGCGAAGAGCAAGCCAAGGCCGCGCGCGGCAAGCGCGGGCCGGTGCCGCAGTGGCAGCAGCAGATCGAGGCCGTGGCCCAACTGCCCAAGTCGCGCCAGCAGTTCGTCGCACGCATGATCGAGATGGCCTTGGCCCAGGCCATGACGCGCTGACCAGCGCGGCAGCAGCGAGAAGAGGAACCCGAAGGAGTCGATGCCATGAACGCACCCGATCAGGTCTTGTTCGACAAGATCAAGCAGCTCCCCCCGCAGCGCCTGGCCGAGGTCGAGGACTTCGTCGATTTCCTGCGCGCCCGTGAGGATGAGCAGCGCCTCACCCATGCTGCGGCCAAGGCCAGCGAAGCCAGCTTCTCCAAGGTGTGGGACAACGACGAGGACGCGGCTTACGACCGGCTGTAATCGATGGCCGCCACCTCAAGGTTCAGCTTCGGCGACGTGGTGTTGGTACCGTTTCCGTTCACCGATCAGTCGGGCACCAAGAAGCGCCCGGCCGTTGTCGTCTCAAGCCACGGCTACAACGCCAGCCGGCGCGACATCGTGATCATGGCCATCACGAGTCAGGTGCGCACACCGCTTGCCTTCGGCGAGGCGACGGTCGGCGACTGGCAAGGTGCCGGGCTCGTCAAGGAGTCGGTGCTCAAGCCGGTTTTCACTACCATCGAGCAAGGACTCGTCTTGCGCGTCATGGGCCGCCTCTCGGCGGCCGACATCAAGACGCTGCGTGAGGTCGCTGCCGATGTGATCGGGTAACAGGTCCAGAGCCTGGGGATCAGGAAGATGCTACTTGAGGGACAAGCCCTTCTTCGCCGCCAAGCCCGCAATGTCGAGCCTACATAGTTTGAAGCTTGCTGCGGGGTTGGGGCCAACTGGTTCGCCCGCAGCAAGCTCCAAGAGGTCCATACCCAGCAGAGTCCAACTCGCTGCAAATCTCCCGCCACTTTCCACCCAAGAGGGCAAGCCTGGCCAACAATGCTCTCGCAGCATCGTCCGAGATCAGCGCGCCGGTATTAATCCCGTGCTCTGGTTGAGATGAAGCGTTCAGATTGCGCTTAACCATTTCTACGGAATTGGTAGGCTCAAGTAAGATTCCACACTGAACGTCGAGGGACCTGATTTACTTAGCGGCCTCTCGCATAGCCCGTGGGCCAATGTCATTCAGTGCACTATACCCATTCACTCTAATGTCGAACAACTGTCAAACTAAAGTCATCAGACTGTGGGGGGCGCGCAGCTTCCTCAGTCCAAGTTTGGTTCGGAAATTGCTCGCAACCAGTGCTGCCGGCCTGGTGCTGGTAGCCACCGGTGTCTGTGCTCAATCGTATCCAACCCATCCCTTGCGCCTGGTGGTGCCCTTCCCACCGGGTGGCCCAACCGATATCGTCGGTCGGCTGGTCGCGCAGAAACTCGCCGAGTCCCTTGGCCAACAGGTGCTGATCGACAATCATCCCGGCGCGGGTGGCACAGTCGGTTCCGAGGCCGCCGCCAACGCGCCCGCCGATGGCTACACTTTGCTCTATGGCAGCACCAGCACCCTGGGGATAGCACCCGGGATGTACCCGAAGCTTGGCTATGATCCGCGGTCATCGTTTGCGCCGGTGAGCATGGTATCGATCGGTCCGCTGGTGCTCGCGGTCCACCCCTCGGTGCCGGCAACCAGTGTGCGTGAACTGATCGACCTCGCCCGCGCGCATCCGGGCAAGCTCAATTTTGCGTCGGCCGGCAGTGGCACCCCCCTGCACCTGGCCGGTGAATTGTTCAAGATGATCACCAACACCGACATCGTTCATGTGCCCTACAAGGGCGGCGGCCCGGCTGTGGCTGACCTGCTCGCAGGCCAGGTGCAGATGGTGTTTGAGAGTTTTGCCAACCTTGGGCCGCACATTCGCGCGGGAAAGTTACGGGCGTTGGTGGTGACATCGCGCGAGCGCAACCCGGCCTATCCCGAGGTGCCCACCGTGATTGAGGCCGGCTTGCCGCAATTCGAGATTTCATTCTGGAGCGGTGTCGTGGCCCCGGCGGGCACGCCGGCCGAGGTGATCAACAAGCTCAATGCCGCGATCCGGCGCTCGCTCGCCACGCCCGAGGCAAAGACGACACTGGCCGCGCAGGGGCTTGAGCCCAGGGGAAATAGCCCGGCGGAATTCGCCGCTTTCATTGCCAAGGAGATGGATCAGTGGGGACGTGCAATCAAGGCCTCGGGCGCGCACGTCGAATAGGCGTCGAACCGACGCCGCCGCTGCGGATGTGCATGTTGTCCCGGTTCGCACGCGTCGCGCGCAGCGCCTTGTGTTCGTCCGCCCGTGCGTGTTCATTGGCGTTGGCCTTGGTCTTGGTGTTCGCCGCCTCGGCTAGCCGGGCCGATGACGATCTGTTGCCTTTCAGGGTCGAAGCCGGCGCCATCAATGAGGCCCTGGGCGGATTGTCTGGTGAAGCGGCGCGCGGACGCGCACTCGTGTTCTCACGGACCGCCAACTGCGTGCTCTGTCACCAGGTGCCAGGCGGCGATTCGCAGGCCATGGGTGATCTCGGGCCCCCACTGGATCAGGTCGGCGCTCGGCTGAACGCAGGGCAACTGCGCCTGCGCGTGGTCGACTCAAGCCGTATCAACCCGCAATCCATCATGCCCGCCTATTATCGGGTTGAGGGCAGGGTGCGCGTGGCTGCGGCTTTTGCGGGACATCCGGTACTCGATGCACAAGGGATCGAAGATGTGGTGCGGTATCTGGAGACACTGCGATGAGCCACAGACTTGTTGCAGCGCGGCGTGCGCCCGATGAGGTGCGGGCAGCGTCTACCCGAGTCGCGCGTCGGACGGCCGCTGGGATCGGGTCAGTCATGACGCGCCTCGCCCTGCTGATCACTACCGGTCTGCTGCTATCGGTTGCGCCCGCCCTTGCTCAGCAACGGGTGATCGGACTGGATGCATTGCGCTCGGGGCTGAGCTTTCAGGCACCTGCCATCAAGGCAATGCAAGCCGATGATTTCGCCAACCCGGCGCAACTGTGGCTCGACCGTGGTGCGCAGCTGTGGTCATCGCCGGCCGGCAGCGCGAACATCGCGTGCGCCCAGTGTCACGGTGAGGCAACGCGCAGCATGGCAGGGGTGGCGGCGCACTACCCACAATTTGACACGACCCTTGCCCGGCTCCTCAATCTGTCGGGGCGCATCGACGCCTGCCGGGTGACGCACCAGAGGGCACCCGCGTTCACAGCGGAATCGGATGATGCAATCGCGATCGCGGCCTATGTCGGTTCGATGTCGCGCGGCATGCCGATCGGGGTGTCGATCGAAGGGCCGGCACGCGCGCATTTCGAAGCTGGGCAAGCGCTGTACTACCGCCGCATGGGCCAGATGAATCTCGCGTGCAACAACTGCCATGAGCAAAACTGGGGGCGCCGGCTGCTGGCCGAGACCATCAGTCAGGGCCAACCGAATGCCTATCCGATTTATCGCATTGAATGGCAAAAGGCCGGGTCGTTGCATCGACGGTTTCGCAGTTGCCTGTCGGGTGTGCGTGCCGAAATGTGGCCCTACGGCGCCGCGGAATATCTTGATCTGGAACTGTTTCTGGCCTGGCGTGCACAGGGGCTCGCGATTGAGACACCGGGGGTTAGAAAGTAGGCTCAGGCCCTGGTGTGCCGCACTTGGGCATCCAGCGCTATGGGTCATTACCGCTCGAAATGGGCCGGGTCGGTCAGCGGTGATCGATAGGGTGAGGGCGGTCGCTCCCGGTCAGCATCGCGCCGGGCACGTAGAATAAGCTCAGGTGCTACCAGACCGGGTCGCAGTACCCCGGCTGGTCCGTCCAGCCACGGAGGATAGAGAGCGATGTTGCGCGAACGGATCGAGGGCAAATGGATAGACTGCTTTGCCGAGGTGTTTGGCCGTTGTGGCGTAGTTGCTGGCGATGTCGTGGCCATTCTCGCCGAGACACAGTCGCGTCAGATCAATCTGGAGTTGGCTGAGCTGGCCCTGCTTCGCCTGGGTTGCCGGCCGTTTCTCATCACTGTGCCCTCGCCACGCCTGAGCGCGCCAGCCCCGGTCCGATCGACCGGCGCAAGCGATGCCTTGGGTGGACTTGTGCCAGTGATCTCGGCGTTGTCGCAATCGGTGCTGGTGGTCGATCTCACCGTTGAGGGTTTGCTGCACGCGCCCGAGCTGCCCGCCATCCTCAAGGGCGGCGCGCGCCTGTTGATGATCTCCAATGAACATCCTGAAGCACTCGAACGGTTGATGCCAGATCCGGCGCTGGAGCCCAACGTGCGTGCCGCCATGCGCCAGTTGCGGGGGGCGAGCCGCATGCACGTGAGTTCGCGCGCCGGGACGGACTTGCAGATCAGCCTTGCCGGCGCGCAGGTAGGGGGCGTTTGGGGCTACACCGCCCGCCCGGGCACAGTGGCGCATTGGCCAGGTGGTTTGTGCCTCGCGTTTCCAGCTGCGGGTGCGGTCGCCGGCACTCTGGTGCTCGATACCGGTGATGTGAATCTCACCTTCAAGCGCTATATCCAGGACCCCGTCCGACTCACCATCGTCGATGACCATGTCGTGGACATCGCGGGCGAAGGCATTGATGCCGAATTGATGCGCGGCTATTTCGCGGCCTGGGGCGATCGATCAGCCTATGCGGTGTCGCATGTGGGCTGGGGCATGAATCCGGCCGCCCGCTGGGATGCGATGAATTTCTATGACCGGCGTGATTTCAATGGCACCGAGTTGCGCGCCTTCGCCGGCAATTTTCTGTATTCGACGGGTGCGAACGAAGTAGCGGGGCGACACACCCTGGGGCATTTTGACTTGCCGATGCGCCATTGCACGGTGAGCCTCGATGGTGTCGCCGTAGTGGACAATGGGGTACTGGTGGACGCTGTCAGGCCACCGCAGCCCGCTTGATGAGTGATCGATCATGACCAATGCGCAAAATTCAGGCACACCCCCGAACGCTGACTCACACAGTGCCGCACGCGGGGCCCCCGGCGCACTGCCAGCGTATGCCGAAAAGGGCACGGGCGATACGCTAGTCCTGCTCCTGCACGGTATCGGTGGTGACCGCACGGTCTGGCCCTGGCAGATGAAGTCACTGGCCGCGGCCGGCTACCGGGTGGTGGCCTGGGACATGCCCGGATACGGGGCGAGCGCTTCGATCGATCCCTATACGATCCGGACACTGGCTGAATCGGCTGCCGTATTGATTCAACATCTGGGTGCGCCAAAAACCGTAGTGGTCGGCCACAGCATGGGCGGTATGGTGGCGCAGTCGCTCGCGGCGGCTCATCCCGGACTCGTGCAGGGGCTGGTCCTCTACGGTACGAGCCCCGCCTTTGGCAAACCCGAGGGTGACTGGCAACGCGAGTTTCTGGCCGCGCGCCTGGCACCGCTGGATGCCGGTAAAACCATGCCTGAGTTGGCAGCCAGTCTGGTGGCCGCCATGTTGGGTGAGGATGCTGACCCGGCCGGGGTGGCCCTGGCCGAGGCTTCCATGGGGCGGGTGAGTCCTGATGTGTATCGCCGCTCGCTCGCGGCTCTGGTGGGCTTCGATGAGCGCGCGGCGCTCGCCCGCATTGCCGTGCCGACCTTGCTCATCGTCGGTGAGCGCGATGGCAATGCACCACCGGCGGTGATGAGCCGCATGGCCGATAAGGTCAACGGTGCGCAATACCTGTGTGTGCCCGGTGCCGGGCACCTCACGCACATGGAACAACCCGCGCGGTTCGATGAGCGCGTGCTCACGTTTCTGCGCCAGCATTTTCCGGCGCTGCCCGTGCAAAAGGCTGCGCAATCCGGCGGGTTGACTGAAGGCAAGCCGGGGGCACCCGGTGCGGCGGCAGCGGGCTCGTCAGCATCCGCACCGGCAACGTCGGCAACCAAACCGACCCGCCCGGTGCGCCGCTACAGCCCGCCACCGATCACCGGCGAGGGTTATCCCCTGAGTGCCGATCAGGCGCAGCTGATAGCGCTGGCCGACGAGTTGGGTCGTACCCGTTTTGCCGGGCGCGCGGCGCAATACGACCGCGATGCGACCTTCCCGTTTGAGAACTATGACGATCTGCGTGATTCCGGGCTGCTGCGCTTGTGTGTGCCGCGTGAGCACGGCGGTCACGGCGCCGATTTCGCTACCTATTGCATGGTCGCGGCCACCATCGGGCGGCACTGCGGTGCCACCGCGCTCACCTTCAACATGCACGCCTGCTCGCAGTTGTGGTCCGGGCCACTGGCCGATGATCTGGAGATGACCGCGGCGCAGCGCGCCCAGCATAACCATGGTCGCGCGCTGCACTACGAGCGCGTCGTGGACAAGGGCGCGATCTATGCGCAACCGTTCTCCGAGGGCAGCGCAGCGGCGGCGGGTAAGGCGCCCTTTGGCACACTCGCCACTCGCGCCGAGGGTGGCTGGCTGATCAGCGGACGCAAGATCTTCGCCTCACTCTCTGGTGCTGCCCACTATTACGGTGTGCTGTGTACTGAAGACAAGCCTGGCGCATCGATGCGCGACACCATGTACATCGCGGTGCCAGCCGATGCAAGCGGTGTCACCATTTCAGGCGATTGGGATCCTCTCGGTATGCGCGGCACGGTGTCGCGCAATCTGGAATTCAAGAATGTCTATGTTGCCGACACTGAGCAACTGATGCCCACGGGCGTGTATTTTCAGGCCGCGTCGCGCTGGCCTCACATGTTCATGACCTTGTCGCCTACGTATATGGGCATTGCCCAGGCCGCCTACGATTTCACAGTGGCGTATCTGCGCGGCGAAGTAGCGGGCATGCCGCCAGTCAAACGGCGCATGTATCCGACCAAGCAGATTGCAGTGGCGGAGATGCGGGTAAAACTTGAGCAGACCCGCGCCTTGTTTCTGCATACGATCCATGAAGCGCGTATCGATCCACCCAAGGATGCCCGTCTGCGACTGTATTCGACGCAATACACGGTGATGGAAAACGCGAACGAGATCTGCCGTCTGGCAATCCGCACCTGCGGCGGACAATCCATGCTCAAGACCTTGCCCCTCGAGCGGCTGTATCGGGACAGCCGTTGCGGGTCACTCATGCTGCCCTGGACAGCCGAACTGTGTCTCGATCGACTCGGACGCGAAGCACTCTATGAGTCGGGTGAGACCGATGAGTAAATCAAGCCCAGTGAGCACGGCAAGACTCGTGAGGAGGGCAAGACCAGTGAGCAGGGCGCGGCGGGCACCAGGGGCCACATCGGGTCTGAGCGGGCAGATGAAATGGCAAGGATGATTGAGGTGGCATTGCGCGCAGCGCCCATGCGGCCATGAATCTGTCGCGCATCATCGAGCGGCACGCGCAGTTTCAGCCCGAGCAGGCGGCACTGCGCTTTGAGGGCAACAGCATCAGCTATCGCGCGTTGTGGCAACGCATCGAGTTGGTGAGCAGCGCGCTCGCGCATCGCCTTGGTGTGTCGCGAGGCGACCATGTCGCCTACCTTGGGTACAACCATCCGGAGATGCTGTGTCTACTGTTTGCGCTGGCACGGATCGGCGCTGTACTGATACCCCTTAATTTCCGTCTGGCGCGACCGGAATTGCAGTCGATTCTGGATCACGCCCAATCGCGCATTCTGGTCGCTGGGGCGGGGTTTCATGAGACGGCGATGGCACTGACGGCGCACTCGACAGCCTGTCTGCCGGTGTTGATGGATGTTGGCGCGCAACCCGGCGCCGAGGACACGCCGGCGCATGCAGCCGCTAACGTGGATGCGGCAGACCCCTCGGCCCCTGCGGCTGTCCTGCGCTGGGAGGACATCACCGCCCCTGAGACACTCGCCGAGCAGGCTCTGCGTCGCGCCGCGCTGCCGTTTTCGGGTGACGATCACGATCCGGTGCTGATCGTCTATACCTCAGGCACCACCGGACGCCCCAAGGGGGCGGTGCATACGCAGCAGGCGTTGATCTGGAATGCGATCAATTCAATCGATTATCACGATCTGACCCGCGCCGATCATGTGCTATCGAGTCTGCCGATGTTTCATGTTGGTGGCCTGTGCATACAGACGCTGCCGGCCCTGCACGCCGGGGCGACGGTGAGCGTTCATGCGCGCTTTGATCCGGCGGCGTGGCTGCACGATGTTGCGCAAGTGCGCCCCACTCTGTCATTGCTGGTGCCCGCCACACTGAAGGCGGTGATTGGTCACCCGGACTGGCTCTCGACTGACCTGAGCTCGCTGCGCATGCTCAATACGGGCTCCTCAACGGTGCCCGAAGCCCTGATGCGCCCCTTTCTTGATCGCGGGGTACCGGTGACGCAGGTGTACGGGTCGACCGAAACCGGTCCGGTCTCGATCTATCTCAAACGTGAAGATGCCCTGCTCGCCCTGGGCAGTACCGGCCGGGTCGGGCTTCACGTTGATGTCCGGCTGGTCGATGACCAGGGTGCCGACGTTGCGCCCGGTGAAATCGGCGAGATCTGGCTGCGTGGCCCCGCACTGATGAAAGGGTATTGGGCCGATTCCGACAATCCATCCTTTCGTGACGGCTGGTTTCACAGCGGCGATCTGGCGCGTGTCGACGAACGGGGTTTTTACTATGTTGTCGGACGCTCCAAGGACATGATCATCAGCGGCGGCGAGAACATCTATCCGGCCGAACTGGAAAATGTTCTGAGTGATTGTCCGGAGATCATCGAGGCGGCGGTCGTGGGCCAGCCTGATGATCGCTGGGGAGAAGTCGCGGTCGCCGCGGTCGTACGCCAGTCCGGATCGACGCTCGATGCGGCAGGGGTGATGGCGCGGTTTCACGAGCGCATTGCCCGGTTCAAGCACCCGCGACGGGTGTTCTTTCTGGATAGCCTGCCAAAAAATGCAATGGGCAAGGTACAGAAGACCGAATTGCAGCGTGTGCTTGCCGCAGTCGCGGTGGCCGACCCTGGCGAGCGCCCCTCCACCCATCATTGAAGGAATACCCCGATGACTCCAAGTGAACTTGCCTTTCCAGGCCGCGCGAGCGAACCGCCGCGCGCGATGGATCCGGTGGAATGGGCGCTGCGGCTGGAATTGGCCGCCTGTTATCAGGTCTTTGATTATCTGGGCTGGCACGAAGCGATCTTCAACCATATTTCACTGCGCGTACCCGGCCCTGAACATCATTATCTGGTGAATCCGTTTGGCCTTAATTACGCCGAAGTCTGCGCATCGAATCTCATCAAAGTCGATATCCACGGGGCCAATGTCGATGACAGCCCCTGGCGCGGCAATCCGGCCGCGTTTGCCATTCACGGGGCGATCCATGGCGCTCGCCCGGATGCCCAGTGCGTCATGCATACCCACACCACAGCCGGTATGGCAGTGGCCTGCAAGGCCGGCGGGCTACGCCATGACGATTTCTATGGGGCGATCTTGTACGGCGACGTGAGCTATCACGACTTTGAGGGCATCACCGTGCGCAGCGACGAGCGCGAACGTCTTGTGTCGAGTCTTGGCAAGAGCAATGTGCTCATATTGCGCAACCACGGATTGCTGGTCACCGGGCAGACGCTGCCGCAGGCCTTTTTTCGCTGCTGGACGCTGCAGCGCGCCTGCGAGGTGCAACTGGCTGCTGCCTCGATGGCTGGCGGGGACACCGTGCTTGACGAGGCGGTGCGCCGCCAGTCAGGCAAGGATGCAAGTGCGTTCGATCCTGCGGGCACGGTGCCGCGCCTGGTGTTCGAGGGCGCCGTACGACGTATGGAAATGGTGCGCGCAGGCCGCTATATCGACTGGCGGCAATAGTGCGGGAATAGTGCGGTGCCGACGCCGCCAACAACCCGCGGTCGGCGCAACGGTGCCGACCGCGGGTTGCCGGTGCCCCGGCGAGGCGCTGACGGCCTGCGCTGTGCCACGCCGCGGCGCAAACGCTCAGTCGAGCAATGCGCGTGCAAAGTCCGCCGCGACAAAGGGCTTCAAGTCATCGATGCCTTCCCCAACCCCAATAAAGCGGATCGGGATAGGCGCGCCTTGAGCGCGTGAACGCGCAAAGGCGATCGCAGCCACCACGCCCCCGCGCGCTGTGCCATCGAGCTTGGTCATCACGATGCCGGTCACGCCGAGGGCTTCGTCAAACGCTTTGACCTGTGCGAGTGCGTTCTGACCGGTGTTGGCATCGAGCACCACCAGCACCTCGTGTGGGGCCTGTGGGTCGGCCTTGCTGATCACCCGCTTCACCTTGCGGATTTCCTCCATCAGATGCAACTGGGTTGGCAAGCGACCTGCGGTGTCGGCAATGAGCACATCGATGCCGCGGGCCTGCGCCGCTGCCACCGCGTCAAACACCACTGCTGCTGGATCGGCATTGTCCTGCGCGATCACACTGACCTGATTGCGCGCACCCCATTCGGTCAATTGCTCGCGGGCAGCAGCGCGGAAAGTGTCCCCGGCGGCCAGCAGTACACTCGCCCCTTCGCCCTGAAAATGATGCGCAAGCTTGCCTATGGAGGTGGTCTTGCCGGTGCCGTTGACCCCGGCGACCATGATCACAAACGGCTTTGCACGGCGATAATCGAGCGCTTGCTCGAGCGGGGTGAGCAGACTCACCAGCTCTTCCTGCAGCGCGGTCTTGAGCTCGGCGGCTGTTTCCAGGCGATCTTTGCGCACGCGGGCACGCAGTGCGGTGATCAGATGATTGGTTGCACCCAGTCCGGCATCGGCCTGGATCAATGCGGTCTCAAGGTCCTCAAACAGGGCCTCGTCGATCCGGCCGGCACCCAGCAACCCGCTCAATGCACTGCCGGTCTTGCGCAGGCCCTGTTTCAGTCGCCCGAACCAGCTGCGCTCGGGCACATGATGTGGAGTGGCCGCTGCTGTAGTGGCAGCAGCTGATGGCTGCTCATGCACCGGGCCGGCGGGGACATCCGCAGGGGTCTCGGGTGTTTGCCCGGACGCTGAAGGGTTGCCAGCAGACGGTGGGGACTTGCGAAATAAACCAAACATGGGGCGACAGGCGTCAGAGGAGGTAAAGAAAGTATGCGGGGGTGGTACGACCGCCTGCAAGGAGTCACGGAACCCGCGGCAACGTACGCGGCGGAGTCCCGGTGCACCGATGGCATAATCGGTGCCCGCCCGATTCTATTCGCATTCCCTCCTCTCATCAGTCCTCTGGTCAATTCGCGGTGACCCCACGCAGCAATACGGTACGCATCATCGGCGGTGAGCATCGCGGGCGGCGTCTGCGCTTCGTCGATCAACCCGGATTGCGTCCAACGCCAGACCGCGTGCGGGAAACGCTGTTCAACTGGCTCGGACAGGATTTGACCGGACGGCGCTGCCTCGATCTGTTCGCTGGCAGCGGCGCACTGGGGTTTGAGGCGATTTCGCGCCATGCTCGCGAAGTCGTGATGACCGACCAGTCGCGCGAGGCGACCGGACAATTGCGCGAGTTCGCAAAAGCGATCGGCACCGACCGTGCAACGATCTTGCAATGCGATGCGCTAGAATTCCTGCGCGCGATGGGACGGCAGCGTAGCCCCGAGGTCTTGTTTGACGTGGTTTTTCTTGATCCTCCGTTTGGCGCAGACTGGATCGCACGTATTGAACCGCTGCTCGCCCCGGTGCTGGCAGAACGCTCGTTGATCTATGTTGAGATGGAAAGCAAATATCAGCCGGGAGCCGGCTTGCAGATACTGAAATCAGGTCGCGCCGGTGCGGTGCATTACGCGCTTGCCGGGCAAGCAGACGCTAGCGGAGCAGATCAATAATGAAACGAGCCATTTATCCAGGCACTTTTGATCCTCTTACCCGAGGGCACGAGGACATCGTGCGCCGCGCCGCCAAATTGTTTGACGAGGTGGTGGTTGGCGTGGCCGAGAGTCGCAGCAAGCAGCCCCTGTTCAGCGTGGCCGAGCGCATCGACATGGCGCGCGAAGTGCTCTCGTCATGCCCCAATGTGAGTGTGTTTGGCTTCAACTCGCTGCTGCGCGACTTTGTCCTTGCGCAGGACGGTCACGTCATCATCCGCGGCTTGCGCGCGGTCTCGGATTTCGAATATGAATTTCAGCTCGCGGGCATGAATCGCACCCTGATTCCCAATGTCGAGACCGTGTTTCTCACACCGAGCGAGCAGTACATGTTCGTCTCGGCAACGATCGTGCGCGAGATCGCCCTGTTCGGTGGCGATGTGACCAAATTCGTGCCACCGGAGGTGAGTGCGCGGCTGGCGCATAAATTGGCCAAAGCCGGCACGTGAGGAGTCAGGCATGGCACTGATGATCACCGATCAGTGCATCAATTGCGATGTCTGCGAACCTGAATGCCCGAATGGGGCCATCAGCCTGGGTGAGGAAATTTATGTCATCGACCCCACGCGTTGCACCGAGTGCGTCGGTCATTTCAATGAACCGCAATGCCGTCAGGTGTGTCCGGTCGATTGCATTCCGAATGATCCGGCGCATGCAGAGACTGCAGCCGAGTTGCAGGTGAAATATCAGCGGCTGACAGGTCGCTAGGGCGCTGCGCAGCGCTTGATCATCGCGCGAACCGATCCGCTTGGCGCATGGCGTTTGGCCTTCGACACCTGGCACGTGGCACCCGGTGCTGCGCACCGGACGGATCGGCCCCTAGTGCTGGCAGGACGGGCAATAAAAGCTCGATCGCTGGCCCTGCACGATGCGGCGTATCGGTCGGGCGCAGCGAAGGCAAGGTTCGCCCTCGCGGCCATAGACAAAATAGCTTTGCTGGAAGTAACCCGGTTTGCCGTCACCGCCAACGAAATCGCGCAGTGTGCTGCCCCCGGCGGCCAGTGCGTCGTTCAAAGTCGCGCGCACGACCTCGGCCAGGCGGTCATAGCGCTCACGTCGAATGCGACCGGCAGCCGTGGCCGGATGAATGCCGGCGCGAAACAGGCTTTCGCTCGCGTAGATGTTGCCTACGCCGACCACGATGGCCGCATCCATCAAGAAAACCTTCACCGCGCTGTGCCGACCGCGCGAGGCGCGATAGAGCAATTCACCATCGAATGCAGGGCTGAGTGGCTCGACGCCCAACCGGGCGAGCAGGGGGTGTTCGCCTGGTTCGCCGACATGCCACAGCACTGATCCGAACCGGCGCGGGTCGCGCAAACGCACGGCGCGCTCACCGCCACCCAGTTGCCACTCCACATGATCCCATGGCGTTGGCGGGCTGCGGCGATCGACCGGACGCAGACTGCCAGACATGCCCAGATGCACGATCATCGTGCCGTGATCAAAGCGGAACAACAGGTACTTTGCGCGCCGCTCGATCGCCCGCACAATGCGGCCCGCCAGCAGCGTTTCAATAAGGTCCGGGACCGGCCAGCGCAGCGATCGATTGCGTACGATAACCCGCTCGATGAGGGCATCTTCCATGACGGGAACAAGCCCGCGGCGGGTGACTTCGACTTCGGGTAATTCGGGCATGGGGATCTCGTGGCGCGCCGGGGCGGGCGCTGTGCGCCGGCAGCAACCGGTAACAGCCTGATGCATTCGTTATGGATTCGTGCAGGCCAAGCGTGTCATCATTGCCATGCGCGGGCCGAAACTGGTTGTAGCGTCGCCGAAATATACCTAAACTCAAGCTCACTCATGCTCCCCCCGATTGTCATGCCCGCGCCTGCGGCGGGTTCCTCTCCGGCGCCAGCCGTGCTTGGCCGCGCCGCGCGAGTCAGCATCCTCATCGTCGCGGTCATCGCCGGTGTGGCGCTGGTGCTCGGGGTACAGGCCCTGATGGCGCGACCCTTGCTCGCACAGGGATTTCCACAAAAGCGTATTCCTGAGCCCGGCTCGCTCGCGCGTGCCACGCCCAGCGCGCCAACCGAGTTGAACGGCGCTCTCGTGTATGAATTCCTGGTTGCCGAGATTGCGCTACAGCGTGGCAAGCCACAGTTGGGTGCCGAGGCCTATCTCGATCTGGCGCGCAAGTTACGTGATCCGCGCGTGGCCCAGCGCGCCACTGAAGTCGCCTGGGCCGCCCGGATGCCGCAGGTCGCGCTCAATGCGGCAAGCCTTTGGGGAGAGCTGGAACCCAATTCAGTGGACGCTGGCGGCTGGATGCTGCAGATCCTGGTGGCAACCAATCGACTGGAGGAGGCCAAGCCCGGGCTCACGCGGATGCTGGCCAAGGCGACCGATGATCGACCCTTCCTGCAATTGGGCCGACTCCTCTCGGGTGTTCCCGACAAGGCGGCGGCACTGCGTCTGATGCGCGAGCTGGCCGCGCCTTATCCGGATAACGCCGCGGCACACATGGCCTTGGCGCAAGTGGCAGCCGTGGCCGACGATAGCGAATTGGCGCTGACCCATGCTCGAACGGCGGCAACACAGCGCGCCGATTGGGAACTCCCGGTCCTGCTCGAGGCGCAGATCATTGGCAAACGCTCGCCTGCGCAGGCGCAGGAGCGACTGCGGCAGTTCAGCGCTACGCACCCCAAGGCAGCCGACGTCCGGCTGGCCTATGCCCGCTCGCTCGCCGCAAGCGGTCAGTTCGACCAGGCGCGAATCGAGTTCCGTCGCCTTGCCGAGGCCTATCCTGACAATCCCGAAGTGATTTACCCGGTGGCGCTGATTTCTCTGCAATTGGAAGACTATCCGGAGGCTGAGCGCTATCTGCGCCAGTTGCTGGAAATCAACTATCCGGATCAGGATCTGGTTCACCTGTACCTGGGGCAGGCGATCGAAGAGCAGAAGCGCTACGCCGAGGCGATCGAATCGTATCGCCAGGTGAGTCCTGGTGAGCACTACCGGGCAGCGCGAACGCGTCTTGCGCTTGCGATGGGCAAATCCGGTGATCTGGCGGGTGCGCGAGCGTTTTTGCATACACCAGCCAAGGAGGGCGGCGAGGTCGCTCGCGAACAGCGGATTGCCGATCTGCTCATCGAGACACAATTGCTGCGCGATGCAAAGCGGCCAGAAGAAGCGTTTGACCTGATCGACCGAGCGCTCGTACAGCATCCTGACGACGCCGAGCTGCTCTACGAGCAGGGCATGCTCGCCGAGCGGTTGAACCGCATCGAGGTGATGGAGCGCAGCCTGCGCCGGGTGATCGCGATCAAGCCTGATCAGGCGCAGGCGTACAACGCTCTGGGATATTCGCTCGCCGATCGAGGATTACGCCTGGCCGAGGCGCGTGAACTGATCGAACATGCTGTGCGTCTCGCCCCGGAAGATTTTTTTATCAAGGACAGTCTGGGCTGGGTTCAATTCCGCCAGGGTGATCTGAGTGGTGCGCTGCAGACTCTTCAGCAAGCCTATGCCGGGCGTCCCGATACCGAGATCGGCGCGCATCTGGGCGAGGTCCTGTGGCAAATGGGTCGACGCGATGAGGCCAGCAAGGTATGGACCGATGCGCTGCGTCGATCACCCGACAACGAAACACTCAAAAGTACGCTGCAACGCCTCAAAGTGAGTGCAGGCGAAGCTCATTGAAGCGATGAGCATGGCGCTGCGGCCCGGGAGTGGTTGGACGCGGTCCTGGGGCGTGGCTGCGCTACTCGTCGCGCTGAACCTGCTGGGCGGCTGTGCCGGATTGCCCTCTGACACTGATGTGAGCAACGATCCCTCCGGCGTGAGTGCATACGGGTTCACGGTGACCGGCCGCTTCGCGGTGAGTCAGCGGCGGGCTGATCGATCCGACGGTGGCAGTGGACGCCTGCAATGGCAACATGCCGAGCGCACTGACGACATCGTAATCCGTGATCCGATCGGTTCCCAGCGTGCCCATATCCTTCGTGAGGACGCGCTCTACACCCTGGAGTTACCCGACCAGGCGCCAATCCGTGCCTATGACCCTGACGCGCTCACTGAGCGGGCATTGGGTTTTTCACTTCCCCTGGCCGGACTTCCCTTCTGGTTGCGCGGTGAACCGGCGCCGGCGGTTCCGCTGGATGCGCCGCTGGTGCTGGGCGCAGATGAGCGGGTTCGCAGTCTCTATCAGGCTGGATGGACCATCGATGTACTGGCCCGCCACACCGATTCCGCACTGCCCTCGCGCATCGATATGCGCCGCGACGGCTTGCAAATCCGCCTGATCCTGTCGACCTGGGGTGCGCCATGAGTGCTCAGGCGATTCGCGCCGGTTGGGGCATCCCGTTACCCGCACCCGCCAAGCTCAATCTGTTTTTGCATGTGATCGGACGACAGGCCGATGGCTATCACCTGTTGCAAAGCGTATTTCGCCTGATCGATTGCTATGACTGGATCACGCTCACTCCCCGTAGTGATGATCAGATCGTGCTGGCGAGTCCCCTGGCGGGCACCGCAGACGATCAGCATCTGGCAATGCGAGCCGCGCTCAGCCTGCGCGAGCGTGCGCCGCGTGCCTGCGGGGTGACCCTCACCGTCCAGAAGACTATTCCGATCGGCGGTGGCCTGGGCGGTGGCAGCAGCGATGCGGCCACCACGCTCATTGCGCTGAACGAGTTGTGGGCGCTCAGGCTGAGCGTGGATGAGCTTGCCGCTATCGGTCTCAGCCTTGGTGCCGATGTGCCGTTCTTCGTGCGCGGCCGCAATGCCTTTGGCGAGGGGGTTGGAGAGCGTCTGAGTCCGATTGCGCTGCCCGCAGCGTGGTATGTGGTACTGGTTCCGCCGGTATCTGTTCCGACCGGGCCGATATTCAGCGATTCGGCATTGACACGAGACACCCCAACGATCACAATCACTGCCTTTTTTGCAGGGCAGCACACGCGCAATGATCTGGAACCGGTGGTGCGTCGCCGGTACCCCGAAGTGGGCGTGCATCTGGACTGGTTGACGCGATTTGCAACGGCCCGGATGAGTGGTTCTGGTGCCTGTGTGTTTGCACAGTTTGATGATGAGCAGCAAGCGCGCGAGGTGATTGCGCAACTGCCGCCCGGAATGCAGGGCTTTGTGGCAGCGGGGCTTGATCGTCACCCGCTCGCGTGTTGATGATGATTGAATTGTGAATTGATCGGTATAGAGTGCGACGTGGTGATACGCCGCACAGCGTCATACGGGTAGTATCGGTAGTCAAGGCAGTACGGTGGATCAGTCCACTGGGGAGTCGCCAAGTTGGTTAAGGCATCGGATTTTGATTCCGACATGCGAGGGTTCGAGTCCTTCCTCCCCAGCCATTTCCACCATTCACTTTTTCCAGGATCATGGCCTACGAAAACCTGATGGTGTTCACCGGCACGGCGAATCCGATGCTTGCGCATCAGGTCGTCAAGCGGCTGAATATCCCGATTGGCCATGCCACGGTGGGCAAGTTCTCCGATGGCGAAGTGACCGTCGAGATTCTCGAGAATGTGCGCGGCAAGGATTGCTTCGTGCTGCAATCGACGTGCGCCCCCACCAATGACAATCTGATGGAAGTGCTGGTGATGATCGACGCGCTGCGTCGGGCATCAGCGGGTCGCATTACTGCGGCCATTCCCTACTTTGGCTATGCGCGCCAGGATCGGCGGCCGCGTTCAGCGCGCGTTGCGATCAGCGCCAAGGTGGTTGCCAATATGCTCGCAGCCGTTGGTGTGAACCGGGTACTCACCATGGATCTGCACGCCGATCAGATTCAAGGGTTTTTCGACGTGCCGGTCGATAACGTCTACGCTGCGCCGGTGCTGCTGGGTGATGTGTGGCGGCACAATTACGAAAAAGTCGTCGTGGTCTCGCCCGATGTGGGCGGGGTGGTGCGTGCGCGTGCCCTGGCCAAGCGTCTTGAGTCTGACCTGGCGATTATCGACAAGCGTCGGCCACGACCGAATGTGGCCGAAGTGATGAATATCATCGGCGATGTGTCCGGGCGCACCTGCGTGATCATGGATGACATGGTCGATACGGCCAATACCTTGTGCAAGGCCGCCGAGGTGCTCAAGGACCGTGGTGCGGTGCGGGTGGTGGCCTACTGTACGCATCCGGTGCTCTCGGGTGGGGCTTCGGCGCGGATTGCTGAATCGGCGCTCGATGAGCTGGTGGTGACCGATACGATTCCGCTGCGAGCCGATGCGCTTGCCACCCCAAAAATCCGCGTGCTGTCGATCTCTGGCCTGCTGGCCGAGACGATTCTGCGGATATCAAACGAAGATTCGGTGAGTTCACTATTCATCGAGTAGTACCACAGCAGGTATCAAGGCAGTAAACCGAGGGTGTCTGGTCGCGGACCCCGAGGCGGATTCGTGCGGGATTGGCCTGCACGGCCCATCGAGACAGGAGTAGCAAAATGGCAATTGAAGTCGTTGCGCAATCGCGCCAGGCGCTTGGGACGGGTGCGAGCCGCCGTCTGCGCCACGCGGGCAAAGTGCCCGCCATCGTGTACGGCGGTAGTGCCGATCCGATGAACATCGAACTGGACCATAACGCGATCTTCCAGGCCTTGCGCCATGAGAAGTTTCACGCCTCGATCCTCTCGCTCACCGTGGACGGCAAGGCCGAGCAGGTGTTGCTGCGGGCGTTCAACATGCACCCCTGGCGCCCGATTGTTCAGCACGTTGATTTCCAGCGCGTGCGGGCCGATGAAAAAGTCCACATGAAAGTGCCGCTGCACTTTACCAACGTGGAAATCTCACCGGCGGTCAAAGTGTCTGCCGCCAACGTGAGCCATGTGTTGAATGAGATCAACATCCGCTGCCTGCCGGCTGATCTCCCCGAGTACATCACGGTGGATCTGAAGGACCTGGTCGCAGGCCAGGCCATCCATGTGACCGATCTGCCTTTCCCCAAGGGCGTCGAGCCGGTGATCCATCGCAAGGAAAATCCGGTGGTTGTTGTCGCACCGCTGCCACGCGGCGCGGTGGAAGAGGACAAGGCTGCACCTGGCGCGACCCCGGCCTCGGCAGTGCCCGCGTCCAAGCAGCCACCGAAGGAAGCCGCGGCCAAGGCCCCGGCAGCCAAGGGCGGTAAGAAATAAGTTCTCCGATCCGCCTGATTGCCGGGCTCGGCAACCCGGGCCGTGAGCATGAGCGGGACCGGCATAACGCCGGGTTCTGGCTGATCGAGCGGTACGCGTCGAGCCTCGGTGTGAGACTCGATCGCGATACGAAATACAAGGGATTGGTCGGCCGCACGCAGACTGCGGCCGGCGATCTTTTTTTTGTATTGCCGCAGACCTATATGAATCGCTCGGGTCAGTCGGTGGCGCCCCTGGCACGCTTCTTCAGGATCGAGCCCGAGCAGATTCTGGTGGTGCACGACGAACTCGATCTGGCACCCGGCACTGCGCGGCTCAAACTCGGCGGTGGTATTGCCGGGCATAACGGCCTGCGCGATATCGCTGAGCAGTCGGGCTCGAAGGACTTCTGGCGCTTGCGCCTGGGCATCGGTCATCCCGGCGATCGCAATCGCGTCGCGGATTGGGTACTCTCCTCGCCCAGTGTCGATGATCGCATTGACATTGACTTGGCGATTGACCGCAGTCTGGATGTCATGTCCCAGATCGTCTCGGGCGACATGCAGGGGGCGATGTTGAAACTTCATGGGGTGGCCAAGCCACCCAAAGCACCCAAACCGCCCAAACCGGCAACAACTGCACCCGCGGCCCCGTCCGCACCCAAGGGAGAGTGATTCGTGGCGCTCAAGATCGGTATTGTCGGCCTGCCCAATGTGGGCAAGAGCACCCTGTTCAACGCACTCACCAAGGCCGGTATTGCGGCAGAGAACTATCCGTTTTGCACCATCGAGCCCAATGTGGGGATCGTCGAGGTGCCCGACCCACGCCTGGCGCAGTTGTCGGCACTGGTCAATCCGCAGAAGATTCTTCCGGCCACGGTGGAGTTTGTCGATATTGCGGGGCTGGTGGCTGGCGCTTCCAAGGGTGAGGGCCTGGGCAACCAGTTTCTGGCCAATATCCGCGAGACCGATGCCATCGCCCATGTGGTGCGCTGTTTCAACGACGACAACGTGATTCACGTGGCCGGTCGTGTTGACCCGGTTGATGACGCGCTGGTGATCAATACCGAATTGGCATTGGCAGATTTGCAGACACTGGACAAGCAATATGCCCGCTATGCCAAGGTGGCGCGCTCAGGCGACAAGGAAGCGCAGCGTCTGGTGAGCGTGCTGGATCGCTTGCAACCGGTGTTGAACGAAGGCCGACCGGCGCGCAGCGTGGACTTGAGCAAGGAAGAGCAGGCGGTGGTGCGTCCGCTCTTTTTGCTCACCGCCAAGCCCACCATGTATGTGGCCAATGTGGCCGAAGATGGTTTCACCGGGAATGCGATGCTCGAGCGCCTGCAGGCACACGCCGCCTCGGAGAATTCACCGGTGGTGGTGATCAGCGCGGCGCTGGAAGCACAGATGGCCGATCTGTCGGATGAGGACAAGGCGATTTTTCTGGCCGATATGGGACTGGAAGAACCGGGCCTCAACCGGGTGATTCGCGCCGGGTTCCGCTTGCTCGGATTACAGACCTATTTCACTGCCGGGCAGAAGGAAGTACGGGCCTGGACGGTGCGCGTAGGTGCTACTGCGCCACAGGCCGCCGGGGTGATCCACACTGATTTCGAGCACGGCTTCATTCGTGCCGAGACGATTGCGTTTGCCGACTACATCGCCTGCAAAGGCGAGCAGGGCGCCCGCGAAGCCGGCAAGATGCGCCTGGAAGGCAAAGAGTACGTGGTGGCCGATGGCGATGTGATGCACTTCAGGTTTAACGTCTGACTGACGATTGGGCAGATCACCGGGAGTGCCATATCGGAGGAGATTTTCTGTTGATCTATCGCGTTGAGGGTCGCGGCCAGAACGAGCAGATTGTTTTCGTACGTGCGGGTACCCACGCTGAATTGTTCGGCTAAGGCAAAACCAAAAGCGATCCACTGCCAAGGATCCGGGCGAAGCCGAACCACTCCAGATTTTCACGATTCCGAGAAATTCCGATGCTCCAGAGCAGACGCCCACCAACGCCGCTTCCGGCCAAAAGCGGTCGGTCGAGGTGCTCATTCCATTTCGATAATGCTCGCTTGCCTTTTCCCGAATCCCTTACTATGATGGAGAACGTAAGGATAGAGGAGATTGAGATGCCAACGGATGCCACACTTACTAGCAAGGGCCAAACAACAATTCCCAAGGAAATTCGGGATGGTCTTGGAATGAAGCCTGGAGATCGAATGACCTTCACGCTAATGCCTGATGCTACGGTAGTAATGCGAGTGAAGAGCAAGAGTGTCGCCGAGCTTGCCGGGATACTGCACAAGAAGGGCCGGAAACCCGTATCTGTTGAGCAGCTATCGATCTAATGCTCGGCATTGATACCAACGTTCTCGTTCGCTTCTTGGTTCGGGATGACGAATCGCAGTTTGAGAAAGCGCGCCGCCTGATCAAGCGCGAAGTGGCGGCGGGAAGGCGTGTTTTCGTGAGCCAGCTGGTTCTTTTGGAAACCGAATGGGTATTGCGCAGCCGGTACGACGTCCAAAAAGCAGAAATCATCGGAACGATTTCCGGGCTTCTGGATGCAACCGATGTTCAATTCGAGGACGAGCCGGCGATAGAAGAGGCTCTGTTTGTCTGGAAGGACAGATCGGTTGGTTTCGCAGATTGTCTGATCGGAACAAGGAACAAACGATTGGGATGCTCAGCCACCGCAACCTTCGATTCGAGGGCTGCCAAGTTGCCGGGATTTGTCAGTGTCTGACGGGCAAAGAATTGCCGCCACCGGCCAATTCCGGACGTCAACGGTTACCCTCCACCGAATCGCATCGTCAAAAGGACGTAGATGCCCAACCCGGCGGAGCAGGGGACGCTACGCGGTGAAGCCGTGCAGCGCCTGTCACCTTGAACGTTACCGCCGAGGCGCCGATCGGCCATTTACGGTCGTTCGAGATGGCTATCCCATTTGATTGACGGCAGAATTATGTCATGCATTTAGTATTGCTATAGCCCGGTGGGACAATCCGAATTCATGAACTCTGAATCGCTAGGCAGACTACTAATATATCTTGGAATTATGGCCACGATTGTGGCCATCCCCTTGGTGCTCCAGGTGGATCGGTAGCAGAAGTAGCAAGGTGGCGAGGGGTCCCAGGCGCAATACGTGAGCACGGCCGGACAATAACAGTTGCTGGCCAGCGCTCTGTGTCGGCCCCGGCGCCACTGCGCCGCTTGAGTTTCTTACAGATGTATCTACAATGTAGATACATAAATCAGGAGTGAGATCATGGAAGCTGTAATCCGCAAATGGGGCAACAGTCCTGCCGTTCGGCTCCCGGTGTCCGCGATCAAGGAGGCTGCGTTCAGCCTGGAGCAGAAGGTTAACCTGACCGTCACGCACGGTCGCATCGTCATCGAGCCTTCGAGCAAAATTGAATACGACCTTGAAAATCTGGTTGGCGGCATCACCGCCAGGAACCTGCACACCGAGATCAGCTTCGGCATGCCGGTCGGCAAAGAAGCCCTTTGATGGCAACGCGCGGCTACGTGCCCGACGCCGGTGACGTGGCCTGGCTCAAATTCGACCCGCAGTCCGGGCATGAGCAGGCCGGACATCGTCCAGCCCTGGTCATCAGCCCCGCGAGCTATAACGGCAGGAGCGGGCTCATGGTCTGCTGCCCCATGACCACCCAGATCAAGGGGTATCCCTTTGAAGTGCCCATCGAGGTAGATGGCGTCGCCAGCGCTGTTCTCGCTGATCAGGTCAAGTCGCTCGACTGGAAGGTTCGTCGTGCCAGGAAGAAAGGCAGTGTGCCTGCGGACGTCATGACTCACGTGCGTGCAAAGATCAAGGCGTTGCTCATCATTCCGTGATCCTCAAAGACTGTATTTCGGCACCGGAGAAAACTACTGCTGTCGCTTCGTTCGCTACCGTCGCACCGGCGCGTACGCCGATCGGTAGCAGAAGTAGCAAGAGTAGCAAGGGGTGCTGGGTCGGAAAATTCAACGTTTGGTCTCGGAGTGGGACAATCGCGCCATGATTCCGAAGGCTACAAAGAGCGTCCGTGGAAGCGGGAACATCTATAGGGACTTTGATTCGAGCGCCTCATGGCGATGCTCAATGGGCTCGGCTCACGCGTGGAAGTGGCGGTGACGCGGCGACGTGCGGAGACAAGGCACGCGGACCGCTTTAGCGGCCAGATACCTCGTCAGCCTGCCTTCGAACGCTACATCGGCATCGATTATTCGGGAGCCAAGACGCCAAGCGCCAGCCTCAAGGGTTTACGCGTCTATCAGGCAGACCTGTCGTCGTGTCCCGCAGAAGTGCCCCCGCCGCCCAGTCCGCGCACCTGTTGGACGCGGCGCGGTATTGCCGAATGGCTGCTCGCGCGTCTGGCCGAGGACAGACCGACTCTGGTCGGCATCGACCACGGCTTTTCGTTTCCGCTGCGGTATTTCGAGGCTCATTGTCTGGCGCCCGATTGGCCGGCTTTCCTTGCAGACTTTCAGCACCATTGGCCGACCGACCAAGACCATGTCTGCGTTGACTTTGTACGTGACGGGATCGTTGGCAACGGCGCCGATCGCACCGGCTCTGCCCGCTGGCGCCGGTTCACGGAGGAGCGGACCCGGTCGGCCAAGTCAGTATTCCACTTCGATGTGCCCGGCTCGGTTGCCAAATCCACACATGCTGGCATACCGTGGTTGCTGCATCTGCGCCGGCGATTGGGCGAGCGGGTGCACTTCTGGCCCTTTGACGGTTGGCAGATTCCTGCGGGTCGGTCGGCCCTGGCCGAGGTCTATCCGACCCTGTGGAAACACGACTACGCGAAAGAGGGGCGCACCGACGATCAGCATGATGCCTACTCGGTTGCCGCGCGGATGCGCGAGGCCGACCTTGACGGCCAGCTAGCAAGGTTTCTCAACCCGGATCTGACTGACTCGCAGCGCACGGTTGCCGGTGTCGAGGGCTGGATACTGGGCGTTGCGTGACCGATCAAGTGAACTGGCTCGGGCACTGAGCGAACCGGGCGACACCAGGAGCCAGCCGTTCCTGCAGTGACCTAAGACGATTCGATTCGTCCTCTGAACGTCGAATACCGCTCAGACACTGTCAAAAGTGCGCGGTACCAAAGAACAGCAGGATGTTGCCAAAACCATGCCCACCGGGTACGAACACGACATTGAAAGCATACCGTTGGTATTCGAGAGCAGCCATCGGGAGTAAGCCCGGAATCGGCGTGTAGTGGCCAATATCGGCTCTTGTCGTCACGAAGGCGGTGTAGCCCAAGCCGAACTTCAGTTGATCGAATAGTGGCCAATAGGTCTTGTAACCGTAGCCTGTCACATACTCCGGCTTGAAGTGAGATGCCTGAAATTCCATCACGTACAAACCATGCCAGTCGCCGTTCGCGTCGTAAGTGCCCTTGCCGATGCCCAGGCCCAGCGGCGTTTCGTTGAATTCGTCGATCTGCTCTTTGGAATAGGCAAACCGCGCGTGGTAGGTATGCAATGGCAGATAGAGTTCCGGCTGCCCGTCGACCCAGGTGCTTTTAACGCGTTCAATGATGCTATCGAACCATGTGCTCGCGGTTGCAGATTCGTCAGCAAGCACTGGTGCGACGCTTACAGCGCAAAGTGCAAATGCCATCACGATCGCGAGCAGCCATTGATGAAGGCGCTGCAGGATCAGGTTGGGCAGCATTCCACCTTGCTTTGTCGCAGATGGTGCGACGGCGCACCGTGGAATCGAACACCAGTTCAGTCGCATCGGGTCCTTCAAAAGAGAACCAATCAACCGAACGATACGACCATCGCCTTCACGCGTCTGTGCGTTCGCCGGATTGGGCTCAGGCCCCGACCAACTGCCGCAGATCCTCGTGAATGAGCGCGAGCACCTCACCGACGCATTGCCCAAAGCGCGGGTCGGCACGATCGCGCGGCCGTGGCAGGTCGACTGGCACAATCGATCGCACCCGCCCAGGGCGCGGTGACATGATCACAATCCGGTCGGCCAGAAACACCGCCTCGTCCACGCTGTGGGTGACGAACACAACCGTTGCGCGATAGGCCTGCCAGAGTTCGAGCAACTGGCTTTGCATGACCGAGCGGGTCTGCGCATCGAGCGCCCCAAACGGCTCATCCATCAACAGCAATCGCGGCCGTGTGGTGAGTGCCCGCGCAATGCCTACCCGCTGCCGCATGCCGCCTGAGAGTTCATGCGGATAGCGCTGCTCAAACCCGGCAAGCCCCACGCGGTCGATAAAGTCGTGCGCAACCCGACCTCGCTCAGTCTTGCCGACGCCGCGCGCCTTCATATTGAATTCGACATTACGCTCGACGGTCATCCAGGGGAACAGGCCGTGCTCCTGAAACACCACGCTGGCCTCGGGATGGCACTCGGTGATGGGTTCGCCTTCCATTCGGACCTCGCCGCCATCGGCGTGTTCTAGTCCAGCGAGAATCTGTAGCAAGGTTGATTTGCCACAGCCCGACACACCAAGCAGGCAGATGAATTCACCGAATTGCGCGCTGAAAGACACCGCGTCGAGCGCATGCACGGTTTCACCGCGCCGCCGGTAGGTCTTGGAGACCGATGTCAATTCAAGCAGGCTCATGCCGCCCACCTCAAGGCATCGACCCATTGGCACGCTTGGCCGGTACGCATGCCGGGGGGACCAGTATGTGTGCGCCAGTGATAGGTCGCGTCCTTCCTCACGATTCGAGCACCAGGCCTTCCTGCCAGCGGCAGATACGATGGCGCAGCATGCGGATACCTTGATCAAACAGCAGTCCAATCGCGCCGATCGTGAGAATGCCGGCGATGATCTCCTCGGCGCGGAAGGTCGTCTGTGCATACATGATGTAGTAGCCCAGCCCGGACTTCACCGCCATCATTTCAGCGGTCACCACAGTGAGCCAGCCGGCACCCGCCGCGAGCCGCAGGCCGGTGAGAATCGAGGGCAGGGCGCTGGGCAGCAGAATATCGCGCAGCACCAGCAAGTCACCGGCTCGCGCAACGCGCGCCACCTTGAGCAAGGTGCGCTCGACGCTTTTCACCCCGAATATGGTGCTCACCACCAACGGCCAGAATGCTGCCAGCGTGATGAGAATGATGGCCGGCTTGTCGCCAATGCCAAAGAACAGAATCGCCAGCGGTATGAGCGCGATACCCGGCAGCGACCGAAAAATTTGTATGGTCCAGTCAGTCACCTCGTCGAGCCATTTGAATCGTCCGATCAAAAGCCCGAGCGGTATGGCAGTCGCACAGGCCATCGCAATGCCCACGCTTACCCGCGTCAGACTGGCGCCTACGTGATGCAATAGCGCCGGCCATTGGGTGGCGAAGACACGCGCCACCTCGATCGGCGCGGGCAGCAAGACGCTGGTGTACCAGCCCCCGCTGGTTGCGAGTTGCCATAGCCCGAGCAAGACCGCCAGTGGCGCCAAACCCAGCAAGGTGGCACGCGACTGGCCCATCGGTGCCTAGACGAAGCGTCGGTCGATGAAGGTGGACCAGTCGGGCAGGCGCGTGACCATGCCGGTCTCGAGCATGGTCTGTCCGACCGCGATGATGCTTTTCTCGAACTTCTCGGTCGTGTCGGGAACGAAGAAGGTGTTTTTGAGCGATTCGATGGCGACCTCGCGCGGCAGATTGAGCGATTTCACGATGGCATCGACCGCAGCGCTATTGTCCTTCTGCAGTTCCTGGGTGGCGCGCACATGAGCACGCACGACCTCGCGCGCCAGTGCCGGCTCGCGCGCAACAAAATCGCTTGAGGCCACGAATACGACATTGGTGCGTCCCATCGGGGTGTCGTAGGGATACCAGATGTCGTGACCAAAGCCGTTCATCCGGGCCAGGGTGGCATACGGTTCAAAAGGCAGGATCGCGTCGACCTGTCCCTTCTGTAACGCCACCGGCATATTGTTCACGTCGAGGAACAGCAATTCGACCGCGTCAGTGAGCCCCAGGCTCTTTAGTTTCCACTGAAGGGCGGCCTGCGTGAGACTGCCCGGCTGCACCGCGACCTTGCGTCCTTTCAGATCGGGCAGGCCTTTGATTTCAGGCTTGCCCACCATCAGACCACCCCCTTCGCAGGCGTTGGCAAGGATGCTCAATTTAAGGCCTCGACTGGCAAGCAAGATAGCGCCATTGACGCTGCCATAGCCGATCTGCACATCGCCTGAGGCCAGTGCCTGCATGCGCTGGGTGATGTTGGGGAAACTAAGCACCTCGGCGTCAATGCCTGCCTCTTTGAGATATTTGGGCATCAACTCGGCGGCGATGGTTGTTCCCGCAAGCACGGAGCCGATCTGAATCTTGCTTGCCGCACGGGCAAACCGAGCGGGCAGGGCGAGTGCGGCACCAGCAGCGAGGCTGGCAGAGAGCATCTGGCGACGGGTGGTCATGGTGAGCCCTTTGCAGTTGTAGACAGTGGGGAACGGATCATCAGGAACAGGTGGAAATCAACCAACAATTGCTGCGAACCAGACGCGCCTCACGCCAGGCAACTGGCGTGCGCCATTGGCCCTTGATCAACAAGCAAAACGGGGACCAGGCGTCACGGCTGGGCGGCACGCAATTCCACCATATTGCCTTCCGGGTCGGTGAAATACATGCTGACCCGATCACCCAGTGCGCCATAGCGCTTGAGGGTCGGCGCAGCGGTGATGCCATGGGCGAGCAAATGAGCTCGAATGGCATCGGCATCGAAGTGGGCGAGGGTGAGCGCAAAGTGCTCCACATTGGGATAGAACCGCTGCGTGCCCTCGATCGCCGGACCTTCGGCTCCACGGCGCTTCTTGAGGATCTCGGCATCGGCCAGGTCGATCATTGAATCGCGCCCTACGCGCAGATGCACCAGGCCCAATTCCTCGCGCCAGCGATCCACGCTGCAGCCCAGCACGTCGCAGTAAAACGCGGCCATCGCCTTCAGGTCATGGACCCGCAGGACGAGGTGATCAAGGGCGATCGGTTCGAGTGTCATGCGGACAACATTAGCACGCGCAGAATGCCGAGGACAATCGCGAGCACTGGGATTGGCATCATGACATCCGGTTGCATCCTTGGACTATGATTGCCGGCAGGAATTTCCTGATCCAGTGTTCTTCAATCGGCGCCCGACCCGCTCATGAACGCGATTCAAGATATCAACCATGTTGGCATGGCAGTGCACGACATGGCGAACGCCGTGCGCGTGCTGGAGACTCTCGGGTTTTTGCTCACGCCGTTGTCGGCGCAGCGGGGGGCGGTCAAACCGGGCGATCCGGTCGTTGCCCTCGGGTCGGCAAATCGCTGCGCAATCTTTGCGACCAACTACCTCGAAGTCCTCACGCACGCCGATCCGGCTCGTCCCGATCCGCGCCAGGCGCGGTTCCTCGGTCGCCATGAAGGCGCCCATATCATCTGCTTCGGGACTGAGGATACGCAAGCGGCCTATGCCGAATTCACTGCGAACGACATTCGCAGCTCGGGGGTGATCGCACTGGAACGCGATGTCGACACGGCCGACGGGTTGCGAACGGCACGTTTTGAGCGTGTGCAATTTGACGGTGCCGCTACGCCCGAAGGTCTCATTCAGGTGGCCCGTCATCTGACCCCTCAGTACATTCATCAGACTCGCTACATGGGTCACCCCAACCGGGTCACTGGATTGGTCGAAACCTGGATCGTTGCCGAAGACCCACTGGCAGTGGTCACGCGCTATGCCCGCGGCACCGGGCGCATTGCGCAACCGGCGCGTGAAGGTTATCGCCTGGACTTCGAGCGCAACAGCGCCCTGCGCGTATTGGATGCGGGCGGCGCGGTCGCACGGTCCCTGGGCACCTTGCCCTCGGCGCCGCCCCTCATCGCCGCCGTGGTCTTCGCCAGCGAAGACCTGCCGGCGATGGCAATCCGTCTGCGCGCCGGGCAGATCGAGCATGTGCGGGTCGATGACCAATTGCTGGTGCCCAATCAGGCAGCCTGCGGTGTCGCCATGCTGTTCCGCGCGGCATGACCAGCATGACCGACTGGAGCAGCAGTACGAGGGTTGCGAATGACAAGAGCACCATGAGCATCAGAAGCGGCAGGCGCTTCACGGGCATGGCCCGCATCAGGAACGATGCGGGCGTCACGCGCAATGCAAGCCTCAGGGCGTGCGCGCTGCTTGCCGGACTGCTTGCCACCCTATCGGCGCTCGCGCAGGAGTGGCCGGCCAAACCGATCCGGCTGGTGATCCCCTATAGCGCCGGCAATACCGGGGATATTTCCTTTCGGGCGATTGCGCCCGCCCTGGAGCAGCGCCTCGGCCAGCGTTTCGTGATCGATAACAAGGCGGGGGCCAGTGGCAACATCGGCGCTCAGGAGGTCGTGCGCGCAGCGCCTGATGGCTATACCTTGCTGCTGGGTGCGACCAACAACTTCGTGGTCAATCAGTTTGTCTACAAGGCCATGGATTTTGATCCATTGACGGCCTTGGTCCCCATCACTCTGATATCCGATGCACCTTCGCTGGTTATCGTGAATGCGCGCGCACCCTGGGACACCCTGGCCCAGCTGCAAGCCGATGCCCGGTCACACCCTGGCAAATTCAATTTCGGCAGCCCAGGCGCCGGAACGCCGCCGCACCTGGCGGCCGAGTTGTTTGCCCAGCTGGCCGGGGTGCAACTGGTGCATGTTCCGTTCAAGGGGTCACCGGCCGCGGTGCTCGCCTTGCTCTCAGACGAGGTGCAGTTGTACTTCACCACCCTCAGTTCGGTCGAAGGCAACCTGCACTCGGGCAAGCTGCGCGCACTGGCGGTGGCATCAAGGACGCGACTGGCCGCGCTGCCAGACCGGCCCGATGCGGCCGAGGCGGGCTTCCCGGGTCTGCTGACCGGCAACTGGTGGGGATTGGCAGCCCCCCGCGGCATCGACCCGCGTATCGTCGAACGCCTGGCCGCAGAGGTGCACGCGGTGATGGCCGAACCGCCGGTGCAAAAGCGCTACGCCGCACTGGGCATGAATGTCGGCGGCCAAAGTCCGGCTGAGTTCAGCGCCCAGATGCGCGAGGAGGCGCTACGCTGGAAGCGGGTGCTCGATACAGCCGGCATCAAGGCGGAATAGGCATTGTCGCGAGTCATTTATCAGATCAATCTGTCCAGTGCACTGGGCGGCGCAGAAGTCTATAGCGGGACGTTCACGCGGGCGCTGCTGGCGCGCGGTTGGGCGACCCACCTGATCACCTTGCGTAGCGCGAGCTTCTGGAACCGACTCGCCTTGCCCGAATCGGTTCAGGTGCCGATCGAGCGTGCCGAGCACGCACTACAGGTGGTTCCGCAGGGCGCAATCCTGGTGATCCACGCGCCCCTGCCACGCGCTGTGCTCGCAGCACTACAGGGCCGCACCACGCTGATCGCGCTTGCACATCAGGCCCTCTATGAAGCGCGCTGGCCCGCGTACTACGAACTGGCTCATCAGGTTGTGCCGGTCTCGCGGCATGTGATCGATACACTCACCCGGCATGGCTTCAAGGCCATCTGGCCCGAACCCTTGTATGCCGCGATCGATCTCGCGCGACACTCAGAGGGGGCGGGGCAGGTGGTCCGGGGGCCCTTGTGCGACTGGGACAGCCACAAACCCCGCGATCGAGTGATGCGCCGGTTTGCCCCGTTAGGCACCCGATTGCTGCGCGCGGTGCAGGGCCGGAACCGCTTTGAACGGCGGTTTGAACGGCGCTCGGGCCTCACTCTGGGCATCGTCTCGCGCCTGGCACCACTCAAACAATTTCCGTTGCTATTTAACCGGTTGAGTGCCGCGCTGCGTGCCGCGCCGCACGTCAACATCGAAGTGTTTGGCAGTGCGGTCGATTATCGATCGTTGCGGGAATTTCGCGAGGCGGTGCGCCCGCTGGGTCGGCGTGTGCGCCTGTGGGGCCACCAGAGTGACGTGGCGCGGGTCTATCCCTGCATGGATTTCCTGATGACCGGCCTGCCTGAGCGCGAAGCCCTTGGGCTCAATGTGCTCGAAGCGCAGCGCTGCGGCACCGCCGTGATCGCGCCGCGCGCGGCGCCCTTCACCGAGACGATCGTGGAGGGCAGCGGCGGCTTTTTCTATACCGATCCGCGGGAGGACGGCGGTGCCGACTTCGCTCGCCTGCTTGAGCGACTTGCGACGCCAGGGTTTCAGCCGCCCGCCCCACTTCTGGACACTGATCATTTGGTGCGCTTTGGCGTTGACGCCTTTGCCGACCGTGTCGATCGACTGATGCAGAGCCTGGTCAGTTCAGTGGCCGCCTGAGCCGCCTGCGGGCTGGCCGTGACGCTGTTCAACGCCCACCCAGTCATCGAAGCCGACCGATTCGACATAGTCCTTGAAGCTCACCGACCCCACGCCGCTGACTCGGCCTGCTTTCATATCAAGCAGTGCCTGCTGCATCGCGAAGGTGACATGCATCAGGAGGTTGATGCCATAGGGAATGATCTTGAAACCCAGTTCAAGATATTCCGCCGGGGTGAGGATCGGCGTGAGTCCACCCAGCAATGGATTGCAGGCTTGCGGAATGTCGAATGCACGACCGATCCGGGTCAGTTCGGCGACATCACGCGGTGCTTCAATGAAAATCCCGTCTGCGCCTGCACGCACATAGCGCTCGGCCCGTTGCATGGCGTCATCCAGACCATTGACCGCCCGCGCATCAGTGCGCGCAATGATGAACGTGTCAGCGTTCATTTTCTCCTGGGTGGCCGCGCGAATCTTGGCCTCCATCAGCTCAGGCGCAACCACCGCCTTGCCAGCCATATGACCGCAGCGCTTGGGCCAGCGCTGGTCCTCGAGCATGATCGCCGCCACACCCAGGCGCTCATAGGTGTGCACCGTGTGTACGACGTTCTTCACATCGCCATAGCCGTCGTCACCATCGACCAGTACCGGCAGCGAACTCGCCGCCACAATGTCGCGTACGCCCGCCGCGATTTCACCCAGGCCTTTCAAGCCAATGTCAGGCACACCGTAGCGCGCACCGACCACCGGAAAGCCGCCAATGAAATAGCCGTTGAATCCGGCCTGCTCGATCAACCGGGCGCTCAGACCGTCGTGTGCGCCGGGCAGGATCAAGGGTCCGTCGATGGCGAGCAGGTCACGAAAGGTTTTGCGTTGTTTCATGCGCTCTCCGATTTGGCCGCTTTTTTCTTCTTGCTTTTGTTCTTTTTCTTTGCGCTCTTCTTGCGGCTTACCTTGTCCACGACATCGCGCACTTCGGTGTTCATGCCCACATCGCTGCGCCGGCGCAGTGCAATTTCATCACCGGTGATGAAATAGTCCCCTGCCACGGCACGCTCGGCAGTCACATCCAGCTCGGCCGGCCATTCGCCCAATGAATAGCCATACCAGGGTGATTCAGGCCTGAGCGGAGGCAGGCCGAGTTCCTCCCAGATGAGCTTGGCCTTTTCCATGTACTCGCGCTTCGGTAGCGAGATGGGCGGAAAGTCTTCCTTGAGCGTGGCATCGATCAACACCGATGCGTCCTGGCCGCCATTGCGTTTGCTGCGCGGGCCATGCCCCTGGTCACGATGTTTGAGAATCTCAATGTCGATCGCCGCGTTGGCACGATAGGACATTGCCCATAGCAGCGCATCGGCATTGTCCGGGTCAATGTCCTCGTTCACCGCGATCACATACTTGCCGGCTGCGCGATGCAGCGCCGCCGCGCCATACAATGCGCGCCAGATTTCGGTGGTGGGTGTCTTGCGATCCATGATCAGCGCAATCACTTTGCGCAGATTGGTGAGCGGCTCGTGCATCACCACGCGCTTTACACCCTGGATGCCCAGGGTGCGTCGCAGGTGAGTGAGAAACAAGGGCTCCATGGATACGCGCTTCATCACGCTCGATTCACTCGGGGTGACCTGCGAGATGATCGAGGTGAGCACCGCATCGCGCCGGCGCGTGATGCAGGTGATATCCATGAACGCGTTGTATTCCTGCAAATTCACATGGCCGTGCGATTCACCAAACGGCGCCTCGGGTTCGAGAAACTCGGTGTCGATATAGCCCTCAATCACAATCTCGGCCTCGGCGGGCACCAGCAGATCGACGGTCTTGGCGCGCACCAGATTGATGGGCGCACCGACCAGTCCACCAGCGACTTCGAATTCATCGACATCTTCGGGGAGTTTTTGTGCCGAGGTAAAGCTGATGCACGGTGGCGCACCCAGCACTACGGCTGCCGGCAGCTTCTCGCCACGGGCACGCGCCTTCTCCCAGTGGACATAAATGCCCGGACGCAATTCAAGCGAGGGGTTCATCCCCAGGCGCCGTTGCCCCTTCACCTGCCCCCGGTAATTACCCATGTTCTGCACACCGGTTTCCGGATCGCGGGTGATGTACTGCGACAAGGTGGTGTAGGGCGCGTTGTCCCAGCCCGGGGTTGATATCGGTACCGGAATGCCATCAAGACCTTTGCCGGGTTCATTGAGCTCATCGCCCATGATGACGATTTCCTGGCACGGAGCCTCGGTGACAATCCGCGGCTTGATCGGGTGGGTGGCGGCGTGATTCCACACCGCATCGATCTTGTCCAGCTCGCAGCCCATGCCCATGCGATAGATCTCGCGATTGGCCGCCACGGCACCGACGACGACCGGAATGTCGTACTTGCGTCCCTTGCTGTCGGTGACGTTGGTGAACAAAAATGCCTTGCGGTCGCGCTCGGCGATCCCGCCGCGAAACTGCCAGCGCACCAGCGGGTGCATCTCGGTGTCCTTGTTGATCGGACGGTCAACACGGACGAGCAGCCCGGCAGCCTCCAGCTTGGCCAGATGCTCATGCAGGTCGGGATAACCGCGCGTGGGTGGGCTGGCTTTGGTGCTGCGCTTTGTTGCCATCAGCGATCGACTCCCCCGAGACACAGATATTTGATTTGCAGATAATCTTCAATGCCGTATTTCGAACCTTCACGGCCCAGACCGGACTGCTTCATGCCGCCAAAGGGCGCCACTTCGGTTGAGATCAAGCCGGTGTTGACACCGACGATGCCGTATTCCAATGCCTCGGCGACTCGCCAGATGCGCCCGATGTCGCGGCCGTAGAAGTACGCCGCAAGACCAAACTCGGTGTCGTTCGACATTGCGATGGCTTCGCGTTCGTCTTTGAAGCGAAACAGTGGCGCGAGCGGTCCGAAGGTTTCTTCGCGTGCCACTTTCATCGCTGGGGTGACATCGGCCAGTATGGTGGGCTGAAAGAACAGGCCACCGAGTGCATGGCTGGCACCGCCAGTCACCACCCGAGCACCCTTGGCAACGGCATCATCGATATGCTCGCGCACCTTGGCCACTGCCGCCTGGTCAATCAACGGGCCTATCGTGACGCCGGCCTCCATACCGTTACCCACTTTCAGCTGCGCCACTTTTTCGGCGAGTCTGGCGGCGAAAGCGTCATAAACCGAATCCTGCACCAGCAGGCGGTTGGCGCACACACAGGTCTGGCCGGCATTGCGGTACTTTGATGCGATGGCGCCTTCGGCAGCGGCATCCAGGTCGGCATCTTCAAACACGATGAATTGTGCGTTGCCGCCCAACTCCATCGAAGTCTTCTTGATTGTTCGGGCACATTGTTCCATCAGCACCCGGCCAATTTCGGTAGAGCCGGTGAAGCTCAGCTTGCGCACCAGCGGATTGGTGGTCATTTCGCCACCGACGGCAGAGGCCGCACCGGTGAGCACACTGAACACCCCCTTGGGCACGCCGGCACGCTCGGCAAGTTCGGCCAGCGCCAGCGCCGAGTAGGGGGTGGCGGTTGCCGGTTTCACCACCATGGTGCAACCCGCGGCCAGTGCCGGGCCGCATTTGCGCGTGATCATTGCTGCCGGGAAATTCCACGGGGTGATCGCGACACAAACTCCGATCGGCTCCTTGATCACCACAATGCGCTTGTCCGGCGCATAGCTCGGAATCACATCGCCATAGACCCGCTTGCCCTCTTCGGCAAACCATTCAATGAACGAGGCCGCATAGGCAATCTCACCGCGGGATTCAGCCAGGGGCTTGCCCTGCTCCGCGGTCATCAAAACCGCCAGGTCTTCCTGGTTGGCAAGCATCAAATCAAACCAGCGGCGCAAAATGGCCGAGCGCTCCTTGGCGGTTTTGGCGCGCCAGGCTGGCAGGGCCGCGTTGGCGGCTTCGATCGCACGTCGAGTCTCGGCGCTGCCCATGCCCGGCACGCTACCCAACGTGGCACCGTTGGCCGGATTGGTCACCGCAATGGTTTTTCCGGAGTCGGCATCGACCCACTGGCCGTCGCTATAGCACTGCTGGCGAAACAGGCGGGCGTCTTTGAGCGGCGGCAGTGCAACGCTCAGGCTGGCGGGTGCGTTCATCGGCATGTCTCCTTCAGAGTGCGTTCTTGGCTATGGCGCTACATCGAGCATGATCTTGCCGATGTGGGCGCTCGATTCCATCAGGCTGTGTGCGGCGGCGGCATCGGCGAGCGCAAAAGTCTTGTAGATGACCGGACGTGCCAGGCCGCGCGCAATCAGCGGCCAGACCTTTTCGCGTAACGCCGCTGCCATTGCCGCCTTTTCAGTGTTGGTACGTGGACGCAGCGTGGAGCCGGTGATGATCAGGCGCTTGATGAGCACCGGCATCAGGTCGACTTCGACTTTGGAGCCTTGCAGAAAGGCGATCTGCACCAGTCGCCCGTCGCCTGCGAGCGAGCGCAGGTTCTTGTTGGTGTAATCACCGCCGACCATGTCCAGAATGACATCGACGCCTTTCTTGTCGGTCGCACGCCAGAGCTCTGCCGCCCAGTCCTGGGTGCGGTAGTTGAAAACGCCATCGGCCCCTAATCCACGGCAGGCAGCGGCCTTTTCATCGGACCCCACCGTCGTGTAGACCTGGGCACCGAAGGCTTTGGCAAGCTGGATCGCGGTGATGCCGATGCCGCCCGATCCGCCATGCACCAGGAACCGTTCACCGGCGGTCAGATGCGCGCGATCAAATACATTGGTCCAGACGGTGAAATAGTTTTCCGGAAGCGCCGCCGCTTCGCGTGCCGACAATCCGTGCGGAATCGGCAGGCAACTACCCGCCGGGGCGACACAGTATTCAGCATAGCCACCACCGGGGGTGAGGGCGCAGACGGCGTCGCCCACTTGCCAGTCAGTCACTGCGCTACCGATTGCAGCAATCTCGCCAGCCACTTCCAAACCGATCACGGCAGAGGCACCCGGCGGCGGCGGGTAGAGCCCTTTTCGCTGCTGGACGTCGGGGCGATTGACGCCGGCATGGCGCACCCGGATCAGAACGTCACCCGGGCCAGGGGTCGGCACAGGCCCCTGGGTGAGCACCATCACAGAGGGTTCACCACCCGCACCGTGGTCGATGTAGTTCATCGTGCTTGGAATCATCATGGCAACCGGTTCCCCTGTAGCCCACCATTATCCCATGCGCGGGGCGGCGGCGTAGACTGTGCGCGCTGTGTCTGGCGCGCTCGCAATCAAGCGACCCCGGCTCAGGTAAGGCTGACTCGGGCAGTTGTGCATCAAACCTTTCTGAATCGAGCAGCTTTGTGTCGATCAAGTATGAGGATGGGTATCCATGAGCGCACACCTCGCGCCTAACGCAAGTGGCGTCTATGTCATTGCCGCTACGCCGTTCACCCCTGAGGGAACGGTCGATCATGACAGCGCCCGTCGTCTCACCGACTTTTACCTCGAGCGCGGCGCCGACGGATTGACCATTCTGGGCATTCTCGGTGAACAGCAGAAGTTAAGTCCCGATGAGAGTTTCGAGTTTGCGCAGACTGTGCTTGCGCAGGTCGCCGATCGGGTGCCAGTGATTGTCGGCGCGGCCAGCCCGTACCTGGACAACCTGCGCTCGTTTGCCGGCCGGATGATGGACGCGGGGGCCGCCGCCATCATGGTGGCACCGATGCCCGGCCTGCGGTCCGATGATCAGGTGTACGGGTTTTATCAGCGCGTTTGCGGCACGCTGTCCGATATTCCGGTGGTCGTGCAGGATTATCCGCAGACCACCGGCGTTTTCATGTCGGTGGCGGTGATCAACCGGGTGATCAACGATTTCAGCAATGTAGTGATGCTGAAACACGAAGACTGCCCCGGTCTGGATAAGCTGAGTGCGGTGCGCGAGCGCGCCAACCAGGGCGGGCGCCGGGTATCGATCCTGGTCGGCAACGGTGCCCTGCATTACCCGCAAGAGCTGGCGCGCGGTGCCGATGGCGCGATGACCGGATTTTCCTATCCTGAAATGATGGTGAACGTCTTGCGACTCTGGCGTGCCGGTCGGCACCAGGATGCCGAAGATTTGTTTGACGCCTATTTGCCGCTCGTTCGGCATGAGCTGCAGCCGGGCGTTGGCCTGGCGATTCGCAAGTATGTGTTGATGCGTCGCGGCGCGATGAGTTGTGACGCGCTGCGAATGCCCGGTCCGGTGTTGAATCAATCGGGCCGCGATGAAGTCGACCGTCTGATCGCGCGCCTTGAGCGGCGCCTTGCGCAGCTGGATTAAGTCGGCGCCAGAAACGTGGAAAATGACCACGCGCCAAGTATTGCTATATGATACGGCCGGTTGAACTGGCACCTTGACGACATGAATTGGCACCGCGAGTTTGTGCCATTCAGGTGGGCAGATCCGATTGGGGATGGCGGAATCTGCACTGGTCGATGGGTCTGGTCAGCGCCGCTGCCAAAATCAGGGAGATAAACGATGGCAACCAGCAATACCTCCACGCCGACGCGAGAAGGCGGCATGACTTCCGAAGAGCGCAAGGTTATCTTTGCCTCATCGCTAGGCACAGTATTTGAGTGGTATGACTTCTACCTGTACGGCTCGCTTGCGGCGATTATCGCCAAGCAGTTTTTCTCAGGGGTCAATCCGACTGCAGCGTTCATCTTTGCCTTGATGGCGTTTGCCGCCGGGTTTGCAGTACGCCCGTTCGGTGCGCTTCTGTTCGGCCGTATCGGCGACCTGGTTGGTCGTAAATACACCTTCCTGATCACCATCATGATCATGGGCCTGTCGACGTTCGTTGTCGGTCTGCTGCCCTCTTATGAGTCAATCGGCATCACCGCGCCGATCATCCTCATCACCTTGCGCTTGCTGCAGGGCCTGGCTCTGGGCGGTGAGTACGGCGGCGCGGCAACGTATGTCGCTGAACATGCACCGCATGGCAAGCGAGGTGCCTACACATCGTGGATTCAAACCACCGCGACCATGGGTCTGTTCCTCTCGCTGCTGGTGATTCTGGGCACGCGGGAATACACCGGTGAGGCTGACTTCGCTGCGTGGGGCTGGCGCATTCCGTTCCTGGTGTCGGTCATTCTGCTGGCCGTCTCGGTCTGGATCCGGCTCTCGCTCAGCGAATCGCCGATGTTCCAGAAGATGAAATCCGAAGGCAAGCGTTCCAAGGCGCCGCTCACCGAGTCGTTTGCCCAATGGCGTAATCTAAAGATCGTCATCGTGGCTCTGCTCGGGCTTACTGCGGGTCAGGCAGTGGTCTGGTACACCGGCCAGTTTTATGCGCTGTTCTTCCTGACCCAGGCGCTCAAGGTCGACGGATTTACCGCCAATCTGTTGGTCGCCGGTGCCCTGCTGCTGGCAACGCCTTTCTTCATTTTCTTTGGCTCGATTTCTGACCGCATCGGTCGTAAGCCGATCATTCTGGGCGGCTGCCTGATCGCTGCATGCAGCTATTTCTGGCTGTTTGGTCAACTCACCCACTATGCCAATCCGGCCCTTGAGGCGGCGCAGCAGAAATCGCCCGTGGTGGTGATTGCTGACCCCGCCGAGTGCTCGTTCCAGTTCAATCCGGTGGGTGTGGCCAAGTTCACCAGCTCTTGCGACGTTGCCAAGGCGTTCCTCGCGGCGCGGTCGGTGAATTATTCGAACCAGGCTGCACCGGCGGGCACGGTGGCACAGATCAAGATCGGCGATACCTTGATCACCAGCGTATCGCTCAAGGGCCTGGCACCGGATGACGTGAAGGCGGCGCAGGGTGAGTTTGGCAAGATTGCTGGCGAAGCGGTCAAGGCGGCTGGTTATCCGGCCAAGGCTGATCCGGCGCAGATAAACAAGACCATGGTCGTGTTTATCCTGTTCCTGCTGGTGATTCTGGTGACCATGGTGTACGGGCCGATTGCGGCGATGCTGGTTGAGATGTTTCCGACCAACATTCGCTACACCTCGATGTCGTTGCCCTACCACATCGGCAATGGCTGGTTCGGCGGTTTTCTGCCAACTACCGCGTTCGCCATGGTGGCTGCGACAGGCGATATCTACTACGGCCTGTGGTATCCGATCATCGTGGCGGCTGGCACGTTCGTGATTGGTTTCCTGTTCATCACAGAAACCAAGGATGTCGATATCAATACGTTTGATTCACACTGAACCAGACGTTGAAGCGCTGGCAAGGCCGCTAGGCTGCCTTGCCAGGCAGCCAGACAAAAAGAAACGCCCCGGCTTATCACCGGGGCGTTTTGCATTTTGTGAGGCACAGCCCTTGCCTCAACGATCCTTGTGCTTCGGACCCGGTGCACGAGACCCTGCGCACGAGACCCTGCGCACGAGACCCGGCGCACGAGACCCGGCGCACGAGACCCGGCGCACCAAACAGAGCGCACCGAAAAGTGCGCACCGATTGCTTCCCTCAGTAGCGATAACCCGGATCGCGTCGATCGATGCGGCGGCGCATGGCGTCAAAGACCATCTGCGAGGCTTCCAGGCCGAACTGTATGCCGGCCCGGCTGGCATCGGAATAAATGCTGGGAGGGATCTCGAGCAGGGCATCACCGGTACTTGCCGCCGCAACTTGAATTTCGCAGGCGCGATTGAGCGTCCACAACCATACAAAGGCTTCGGCTACCGTGCGGCCATGCGCAATCAGACCATGGCTGCGCAAGATCATGGCCTTGGTGTCACCGAAGTGTTCGACCAGGCGCGGGCCTTCATCGAGTTGGGTGGTCACGCCTTCGAACTCGTGATACGACACGCGTCCGGCCAGGTTGGTCGCATAAAAATTGGTCATGCTCAATCCGCCGCGGGTGCAGGCCACCGCCATCCCGGCTGTGGTGTGGGTATGAGCAACGCAATGCGCATCAGGGATGCCGGCGTGGATCGCTGAGTGGATGACAAAGCCGGCCGGATTCACGCCATGGCGACTGCGTCCGATCACCCGGCCCTGGGTGTCGATCTTTACCAGATTGGAGGCGCATACCTCGCTGTAATGCAGGCCGAACGGATTGATCAGAAAGTGGCCAGGGTCATCGGGCACCCGCAGCGTAATGTGGTTGTAGATCAGTTCCGTCCAGCCCATGTCGACAAAGACGCGGTAGCAGGCAGCCAGTTCAACCCGCGCCGCCCATTCCTCGCTGCTGCACTCGTTCGGATTGGCACTCATCGTTCAGAACACTCCTTTATGGGGCCGTGCTGGTCAGACCACCACCGTTGAGGGCGGCGCCTGCAAAAAATGCCCCTTGTTTCGAACACCGCGGTTTCGAACACCGCTGTTTAGAACACCGCTGTTTAGAACACCCCGGAATAGGCACCACCATCGACCAGCACATTCTGTGCAGTGATATAGCCCGCTTGCTGGCTGCACAGGAATGCGCAGACCGCGCCAAAGTCCATTGCGTCACCAAAACGCCCGGCCGGAATGGCTTGTTCGCGCTCAGCTTTCATTGCCTCGGCGGTGATACCGCGCTTGCTGGCCATGCCGGCCATGGTGACTTTCACCCGGTCGGTTTCATGGGCGCCAGGCAGCAGGTTGTTAATCGTCACGTTATGTTTGGCCACTGGTCGTGCAATGCCGCTTACGAAGCCGGTCAGACCGGCGCGGGCCCCATTGGACAGACCCAATACGTCAATCGGGTGTTTCACCGCGCCCGAGGTGATATTGATGATGCGACCAAACCCGCGCGCAATCATCGGATCGATGGTCGCCTTGATCAACTCGATCGGCCCGAGCATGTTGGCATCCAGTGCGGCGAGCCACGTATCGCGGGTCCAGTTGCGAAAATCTCCGGGTGCCGGACCCCCCGCATTGGTGATCAGAATGTCAGGTTCGGGACATGCGGCGAGCACGGCGGATCGGCCTTCCGCGGTTGCCATGTCCGCGACCACGGTGGTGACGCTCACGCCGGTGGCTGCGCGTATCTCGGCAGCCGTTGTCTCAAGTGCTTCACTGCCACGCGCCGACAGGGTGAGTAATACGCCTTCTTGCGCGAGCGCAAAGGCACACCCGCGACCGAGGCCTCTGCTTGCCGCACAGACGATCGCGCGACGCCCCCTTATTCCCAAATCCATGTTGCCACTCCCTTGTTTGCCCGGACGCTGCACTTCGGTTCAATCGTGCAATCATTCAATCATTCAATCATTCAATCGTTCGCGATTAAAGCGTTGATGGCTAAATCGGTGATGGTCAAAACAGTCACGGTCTGCATCTGTGCGTCAGCGCTGTCGGTTGCCGGTGGTGACCAGAAGCACGCCCGCCAGGACAATCGCAGATCCGAGCAATTGGATCCACCCCAGGCGTTCATCGAGTCCAACTGCCCCGAATGCTATCGTAGTCACCGGGCCAAGCGCACCGATGATCGCGACCTGATTGGCGCCCACCCGGCGTAGCGCCTCGGCGGTGAGAAAGAGCGGGATGACGGTGCAGCCGATCGCCATCAGCGCGCTGTAGGCCCAAACGGCCGATGGTACGGCGAGCGCGCTCCAGGGGCGCATCAGTGCAAACTGGATGATGCATAGGCCGCTCGCGACGATGGTGGCGTAGGCAGTGAAGCGCAATGCCCCCACCCGCTGCACCACCTGCGAGCCGATCACCAGGTAGATCGAGTAGCTCACCGCACTGGCAAATACCAGCACCGACCCCAGCAGCAGGTGCGCCTGATCATGTATCCGAGCGGTCTCGCCCAGGACCAGAGCGAGACCCGCGTAGGTGACCCCAAGCGCTACGATCTGCCGCGCCCCGGCGGGGCGCCTGAGAAAACCCCAGGACATGATGACCACCACGGTTGGGTAGACAAACAGGATCAGCCGTCCCAGTCCGGCCGGGATGTACTGCAGGCCGAGAAAGTCCAGATAGCTCGCCAGGTAATAACCGACAAACCCTAGCAGGGCGATCAGATACCAGTCGCTGCGCCGGATCGGTTCAGGTGCAGCCCGGCGGCGCAACCAGAGGGCGACCGCGACGAAGGCCGGCAGTGCCAGGCCCATGCGCAAGGTGAGCAGGGTCACCGGGTCGACCGAATAGGCATAGCACAGCTTGACGAGCACCGGCCGTACCGAGAGCAGCAAGACGGCAACACCGGCAAGGAGGCTGCCATTGCCCAGCAGCTTTGCGAGCAGCCCCGAGCCCGCGCTTGGCCGAATGCTAAACTGCACGGTCTTTCGAACTGGATGACGAGGCGACATGGCTGGCCACTCAAAATGGGCGAACATCAAGCACAAAAAGGCCGCCACAGATGCAAAAAAGGGCAAGGTCTTCACCCGCCTCATCAAGGAAATCACCGTGGCCGCCAAACTCGGTGGCGGCGATCCGGGGATGAATCCGCGGTTGCGCCTGGCGATGGAAAAGGCGGCCGAAGCCAATATGCCCAAGGATAACGTCGAGCGGGCGGTTCGGCGCGGTGCTGGCGAGGCCGATGGCGTCAATTACGAGGAAATTCGCTATGAAGGCTATGGTATTGGCGGGGCGGCGGTGATTGTCGATTGCCTCACCGACAATCGCACCCGTACGGTGAGCGAAGTGCGCCACGCGTTTGCCAAGTTTGGCGGCAATCTGGGTACCGATGGTTCGGTGGTGTTTCTGTTCAAGCACTGCGGCCAGTTCCTGTTTGCCCCTGGCTTGGCCGAGGACAAAGTGATGGAGGCGGCGCTCGATGCCGGTGCCGAGGATGTCATCGTGAATGACGATGGGTCGATCGAAGTGCTGAGCACACCGGGTGATTTTCAGGCCGTGCGTAGCGGGCTTGAGAAGGCTGGATTGCGACCCGAGGCGGCCGATATCACGATGCGACCGGGCGGTGAGACCGTGCTCGCCGGTGACGATGGCGTGCGCATGCAGAAATTGCTCGACGCCCTGGAATCTCTCGATGATGTTCAGGAGGTGTACTCCACCGCCCTCATCGATGACTGAGCAACAGCACCGATGAGCGCTTTGCGCACGGCGTTGCTGCCGGCTCTGTTCGTCCTGCTGTGGTCCAGTGGCTATGCGGCGTGCAAGGCGGCGGTGCTGCATGCGGGGTCGTTTACGGTGTTGTCGCTGCGCTGCGCCGGTGCCCTGTTGCTGCTGACGTTGATTGCCTGGGTGAGTCGGTCGCCCTGGCCACGCCAACCGGTGCAATGGCTGCACCTGACGATTGCCGGCGTGTTGATCCATGCGCTCTATCTCGGCATCAATTTTCATGCGGCGGCCGACGGTTTTCCGGTGGGCATCACGGCACTTATTGGCGCGCTGCAACCATTGGCCACCGCGCTGGCCGCTGCGGTCTGGTTGAAAGAACCCGTGCGTGCGCGCCAGTGGACTGGCCTTGCCATCGGACTGGCCGGGGTGTTTTTGGTGTTGTCGGATCGGGTGGCCTTTGACTGGGCGCGCTTGCCACAGGCCAGCGGTATTGGATTCGCGATGTTGTGTCTGACTGCCGGCACGCTCTATCAAAAGCGCTTTTGCGGCTTCATGGACTGGCGCACCGGTCTTGCGGTGCAATTGATCGTACCCACCGCGATTCTGCTGGCCGCAGCGGTTAGTCTGGAATCGTTCAGTTTTGATCCACAACCTCAATTCCTGGGCGCCATCGGGTGGCTCATTGTGCTCTCTTCGGCGGTGTACGGGCTGCTGCACGCCCTATTCAAGCGTGGCGCGAGTGCGAGCGCGGCGAGCCTGCTGTATCTGGTGCCAGTGGCAACCTCCACCTTCATGTACCTGATGTTCGATGAACGGCTCGGCGGCCTGGCAATCGGCGGGATGGGTTTGACGATTGCCGGTGTCGCATTTGCGCAGATGCGTGCGGCCCCGATAGCACGAGCCACCCGGGCAGCATCATGACGCCCAGCCCCGTTGTGCGGATTCTGGGCATCGATCCGGGATTGCGTATCACGGGCTTTGGGGTTATCGAAACCGGACCCCGAGGACTTGCCTACATTGCAAGCGGGCGCGTGCGTTCACCGGATACGGGCGGACTGCCCGAGCGCCTGAAAGTGCTTCTCAGCGGCTTGCAGGAAGTGATCGCGGTTCATCAGCCCGCCAACGTGGCCATTGAGAAAGTGTTCGTCAACGTGAACCCGCAATCCACCCTGGCTCTGGGCCAGGCACGCGGTGCAGCGATCTGCGCCGCGGTGCTCGCCAATCTGCCGGTGGCCGAATACACTGCGCTGCAGATCAAGAAGGCTGTGGTAGGACGCGGACATGCCGAGAAGACTCAGGTACAGGAAATGATACGTCGATTGCTCGGACTTGCCGGTGCGCCGGGCGCAGATGCGTCCGACGCACTCGCCTGCGCCATTTGCCACGCACATGCCGCGCAGGCAGCCAGTGCGCTGCCTGCGGGTGGCTACCGGGTTCGCGCCGGACGGGTGACATTATGATCGGGCGAATTCGCGGCACATTGATCGAGAAGTCACCGGCACTGGTCCTGGTCGAGACCGGCGGGCTCGCCTATGAACTGGAAGTGCCGATGAGCACGTTTTGCGATCTGCCGGCCGTCGGCGCAAATGTGGTCCTGCTCACCCATTACGTCGTGCGCGAGGATGCGCATCTGCTGTACGGATTTCTCAGCACGACTGAGCGCCGCACGTTTCGTGAATTGATCCGCATCTCTGGCGTGGGTCCGCGCATTGCCCTCGCGTTGCTCTCCGGGATGTCGGTCGATGAACTGTCGGCTGCGGTGCTTGCGCAAGAACCGGCGCGTCTGGTTCGTATCCCTGGAATTGGCAAGAAGACGGCCGAGCGCCTGTTGCTTGAATTGAAGGGGCGGCTGGAAGCCCCGGTCGGACTGAGCGCGGGTGGCGTGCCCGGTGCTGTGGCCGGAGGGCAGGACGATGTGCTGCGCGCATTGCTTGCGTTGGGTTATGTCGAACGCGAGGCACTGGCGGCCCTGCGTGACATCCCGGCCGACCTGCCGTTGCCCGAAGCGATACGGCGTTCACTGCGCGTGCTTGCAAAGGGCTAGCATCGCGACATGGCTATCGAAACCGATCGAATCGTGTCGGCTGCCCCGCGCAGCGTGCAGGAAGAATCCTCCGAGCGCGCCTTGCGTCCGCGCGCCCTGGCCGATTATGTCGGTCAGGAGCGCACGCGCAATCAGCTCGAAATTTTTATCGAAGCGGCACGGGCGCGCGGCGAGGCGCTTGATCATGTGCTGCTGTTCGGTCCGCCGGGCCTGGGCAAGACAACGCTCGCCCATATCATCGCCCACGAAATGGGCGTGAATTTGCGTCAAACCTCCGGGCCGGTGCTCGAGCGTGCCGGTGATCTGGTCGGGCAATTGACCAATCTGGAGCCGAATGATGTGTTCTTCATCGATGAGATCCACCGATTGTCGCCGCTCATCGAAGAGGTGTTGTACCCGGCCCTTGAAGACTATCGGGTTGACATCATGATTGGTGAGGGGCCAGCGGCACGATCGGTCAAACTCGATTTGCCGCCCTTTACATTGGTCGGTGCGACCACGCGCGCGGGCATGCTCACCAACCCGCTGCGTGACCGCTTTGGCATCGTCTCGCGCCTGGAGTTCTATTCCGATACCGAGTTGCAAAAGATCGTCAGCCGATCGGCGCTGCTGCTTGGCTGCGATCTGAGTGCGGATGGCGCGCTGGAGGTGGCCAGGCGCTCGCGCGGCACCCCGCGCATTGCCAACCGCCTGCTGCGCCGGGTGCGCGATTTTGCGCAAGTGAAAGCGCACGGCGAGATGAGTCGCAGCGTCGCCGATGCCGCCCTCACCATGCTCGAGGTCGACGCGCAGGGCCTTGACGTAATGGACCGCAAATTGCTTTTGGCGGTGATCGAACGGTTCGATGGTGGCCCCGTGGGGGTCGACAGCCTGGCTGCCGCTGTTGGCGAGGAACGCGACACGATTGAAGACGTGATCGAGCCGTTTCTGATTCAGCAGGGTTTTTTGCAGAGAACGCCGCGCGGGCGGGTGGCCACCTTGATGGCCTATCGCCACTGCGGATTGCCAGTGCCCTCAGGCGCACTGGCGCCAGGCACTTTGTCGGCACAAGGCTTGAACTCCGACCTGTCAACCCGATGAGTGGATCGCACGTTACGCCGGGGCACCGGACTCAAGGGGGTGGCATGTCTGGCGGTACGGCAGCCGGTTTTGCGCATCGCATGCGCGTTTATTATCAGCACACTGACGCAGCGGGTGTGGTTTACCACTCGAACTATCTGGCGTTCATGGAGGCGGCCCGCACCGAGCGATTGCGCCAGCACCAGATCGACCTCGGTGCGCTGGAACAGTCCGACGGCGTTGTCTTCGTGGTGCGTCAGGCGCAGGTGCATTTTCGGCGTCCCGCGCGGCTTGATGATTTGATCGAGATCAGCGCCGAGCCGAGCCGTGTGGGTCGCGCGCACATGCTGTTCGCGCAAGTCATTCGACGTGATAATGAACTGTTGGTCGAAGCTTCGGTCGAACTGGCCTGTGTCAATCCACGCAGTTGGCGTCCGGTGGGCGTACCAGATCATGTCCGCCACGCGCTCATGAATGAATGAAGCAAACGCCCCACCTGTTTGAGAGTCTGTCCAACCCCAAATTTTGTCCGCCATGAACGCCACTACTGATCTTTCAATCCTGTCTTTGGTTACGCATGCCAGTCTGGTGGCGCAGTTGGTCATGGGACTGCTACTGTGTGTGTCGTTCGTGTCCTGGTATTACATCTTTGGCAAGATGCTTGCGGTGCGCGATGCACGCCGCGAGACCGATACGTTTGAGCGGCTGTTCTGGAGTCGTGGCGATCTCAATGCGCTCTATAACGACGCCACCTCGGCGCGGCACAAAACGGGCACCCTCGAACGAATATTTGAGGCCGGTTTTCGGGACTTCAGCAAGCTGCGCGGCCAACGCGCCGACGGTCAGGCATTGGTGGACGGAGCGCGGCGCGCGATGCGTGCGACCTGTCAGCGCGAAATCGATCAGCTCGAGGCCCATCTGGCTTTCCTCGCCACGGTCGGTTCGGTGAGCCCCTATGTGGGGCTGTTTGGCACGGTCTGGGGCATCATGAATTCCTTTCGCGGTCTGGCCAATGTCAGTCAGGCCACACTCGCCTCGGTGGCACCGGGTATCGCCGAGGCGCTCGTTGCCACGGCAATCGGCTTGTTTGCGGCGATCCCTGCGGTGGTGGCCTATAACCGCTATGCCCATGACATCGATCGATTGGCTATTCGGTTCGAGAGCTTTATCGAGGAATTTCTCAACATACTGCAGCGTCAGGCCGCGACGGATGCCTCGCGCTCGCGCGATGCGAGGACGAACTGATGGCGCGAACCCGGCGCCTGATGAACCAGATCAATATCGTCCCCTATGTCGACGTGATGCTGGTGCTGCTGGTCATCTTCATGGTGACTGCGCCGTTCATGACCCCTGGAGTCGTCAACCTGCCCAGCGTCGGCAAGTCAGCCGCAGCAGTGGAAAATCCGCTCGAGATCGATTTGCACGTCGATGGCAGCGTGTGGGTGCGCGAACGTCATCTGGCAAATGGCGGGGCGCCCAGCATCACCACCGAGCAGCGTCTGGCTGCCGCTGAATTTGCCCGCTATGTGCGCGATCATCTGGCCGGTAGCGACCAGCCGGTGGTGATCGCGGCGGATCGCGAGGTGCGCTATGACGAGGTGATGCGGCTCATGGATCAGTTGCAGCAGGCCAATGTGAAGCGGGTGGGCTTGTTGGTCAAACATGACGGCGCGGCCCGATGATGTATTTGCCAAGGCTTGATCAACACCGGGTGGCACCGGCGGCACTCACCATCGGCGTGCACGCGCTGCTGGCGATGATTCTGTTTTTGGGCGTGCGCTGGCAGATTCATTCGCCCAACCCGGTGAGCGTCGAGCTGTGGAGTCCGCAGGAGATCAGCACGCCGGTGCCCGCCGAAGCACCCGCGGTGATCCCCGAGGCGGTGGCACCGCCGCCGGTGCCCAAAGTCGCACCGCCGCCCCCGACACCCGAATCGGTGCGGCCGCCATCAGCGTCCGCAGCGCGCACAGCGCAGGCGCCTCCCGATATTGCGATCGAGCACGCACGTGAAGAGCGCAAGCGGCGCGAAGAGCAGGCGCGGCTGGAGGCTGACAGAGAGGCCCGCAAGCGTGAGGACAAGCAGCGCGAGGAGCGCGCGCAGGAGCAAAAGCGCAAAGAGGCCAAGGCCCGTGAGGAAAAAGAACGCGAGCAGCGCGTTCGCGAGGAACAGGTGCGTCTCGACAAGCTTGCCCAGCAAGAGTTGAAAGACACCCAGCGCCGCACTATCGAACAGCAGCTCAATGCTGAAACGGCGGCGGTGAAGGCCGACATTGCGCGACGCGAGGCTGCGGCGCGCGACGCTGCCAGCAGTTCGGCGGCCCTTGCTGCTGCGCGGGCCACCTGGCGTGACCGCATCAGCGGAAAAATTCGCGGCAATGTGGTGTTGCCCGATAATCTGACGGGCAATCCGGAGGTGGCGTTTGACGTCCTGCAACTGCCTACCGGCGAAGTGATGAGTGCAAAGTTGCGCCGTTCCAGCGGCGTCAAGGCCTACGATGACGCGGTCGAGCGGGCGATCTGGAAGTCGTCTCCGCTGCCGCGGCCAGAGCGCGCAGAGTTATTCGAACGCGAGCTGCATCTCGTGTTCAAACCGAAAGAGGATTGACATGGTGAGACCTTGCAAAGGTCTGCGTTGGATCGGCGTTTTTCTTGCCTGGGCAGGGGCGGCAGGCTATGCCCAGGCACAGCTTGAAATCCGGATCGTCGGTGGGGGGGGCAATCAGATACCGATTGCGGTGGGGGCGTTTGCCGGTGAGACGAGCGAGGCCCTTCAGGTTTCCAGGGTGATCGCCAACGATCTCACACGCAGCGGGCGGTTTCGCCTGGTCGAGGGCAGCTTGGCCACAGTCGTGCCTGACACCGACTCCCCCAGCCTTGGCGAATGGCGCGCCCGTGGCGCCGATGCATTGGTGCTGGGAACGACGAGCGTGGATGCGTCGGGTCGTGCCGAAGTGCGCTATCGGATGTTTGATGCAACGCGCGGCGAGCAACTGCTCGGTACGGCTTACCGGCCCGGTGCCCCCCAATTGCGTGCCACGGCGCATCGGATTGCTGATGCCATTTACGAAAAGCTCACCGGTGATCGCGGTGTGTTTTCTACACGCATTGCCTACATCGTCAAGAACGGACCGCGCTTTGAGCTGACGGTAGCCGATGCCGACGGTGCCAACGCAGCGCCCGTGCTTATCTCCAACGAACCCATCCTGTCGCCGGTCTGGTCTCCCGACGGACGATCGCTTGCCTATGTGTCGTTGCAGAACAAGAAGCCGGTGGTCTACGTGCAGCGTCTCGCCGAACGGCGTCAGATTGCCGTCGCCAATTTCCGCGGCTCGAACAGCGCGCCGGCCTGGGCACCCGACGGTCAGCATCTGGCGGTGGTGCTGACACGGGATGGTGGTTCGCAGCTCTTCATGATCAACGCCGATGGCAGCGGCGCAAGGCGCCTTGCCTCATCGAGCGCGATCGACACTGAGCCGATTTTTTCTGCTGACGGTCAGTGGCTGTATTTCACATCGGATCGGGGTGGTGCGCCGCAGATTTATCGAATGCCCGCCGCAGGTGGGGAACCGCACCGACTGACCTTTGAGGGCAGCTACAATGTATCGCCTGCCATCAGCGCTGATGGTCGCATCTTGGCCTACATCGCCAGGGTGGGCGGGCAGTTCAGGCTTGCGGTGATGGATCTGGAGTCGCGTCAGGTGCAAATGGTTACCGATACGTCGCAGGACGAATCGCCGAGTTTCGCGCCAAATGGAAAGGTGATTCTTTATGCCACCCAGAGCGCTGGACGTGGCACTCTTGCGGCGGTATCGATCGATGGCCGCTTGAAGCAAACCCTGTCAGTCGCTGCGGGTGAAGTGCGCGGACCGGCATGGGGACCGTTTACGCAATGACCATCCCTTACCTTGAGGAGCTTTAAATGCGTTTGACTCTGAAACTGGCCGCAGTCCTCGCTGCACTGCTGATGGCCGCCTGCAGCAGTACACCGACCGATCAGCAAAAACCTGCCGAAGTCGTCGATGGCCAGGCGACTCCAACCAGTCAGACGACCGCGCCGACCACCGGCGCAGACAGCCCGGCGAATCCGGGGCAGGCGATCGATTTGACCGCCAGAACCACGAACGGTCCGGGTGGCGAGCTCACCGATCCGAAGAGCACGCTGTCCAAACGCAGTGTGTATTTCAATTTCGATGAGTACTCGGTACGCGAGGAGTTTCGTCCCCTCATCCAGGCTCACGCGAGCTTTCTTGCCAAGAATCGCGATGCACGCATGCTGATTCAGGGCAACACCGATGAGCGCGGTAGCCGTGAATACAACATCGCATTGGGACAGCGGCGTGCCGAGGCGATGAAGCGCATGATGGTGCTGCTTGGTGCGCAGGAGGCGCAGATCGATGCGGTCAGCCTGGGTAAGGAAAAGCCCCGTCGCGAAGGTCACACCGAGGCCGACTGGGCCGAGAACCGTCGCGGCGAGATCCTCTACAACAGCGGCGCTTTGAAGGAGTTCTGATTTGACCGCAGCCCGCTTGTTGGCGGCCAGCACGCCTGTGACCCGTCTGCGCTATTGGGCCGCGCCCCTGGCCGCGGCCCTGCTGTGCTGTGCCCTGCCGGTGCGTGCCGGTTTGTTTGACGACGATGAGGCACGCGCCAAGATCGAGCAATTGCGCAGTCAAGTCGATGTGATCCAGAAGTCGGCGGTAGCCCGGCTGAGCGCGCTTGAGACGGCGGTTCAGGACAAGCGCGCGCTGATCGATCTGGCCACCTCGATTGATTCGCTGCGCGATGAACTGGCGCAGATCCGTGGGCAGATCGAAGTCTTGTCCAATCAGGTGGCGCAGGGCGAGCGGCGGCAAAAGGATTTGTATGCCGATCTGGATGCCCGCCTGCGCAGGATTGAGAAGGCACGGGAAGACGAAGCCAAGGCGGCCGAAGCGGCCAAGGCACAGGACAAGGCGCAGCAGGACAGCGGCGCGCTCGAGGGCAAGGCCTATGAGGCAGCACTGGGCGCATACAAGGCGGCACGCTACCAGGAAGCCATTGAGCAATTTCAGGCCCTGGTTCAAGCCAATCCACTGAGTGAGCTTGCACCCAGCGCGCAATACTGGACCGGCAATGCCTTGTTCGCCCTCAAGGACTACAAGCGTGCGGTGACCGAGCTGCGCAAGCTCGTGCTCGGCTGGCCGGAGAATCCGCGCGCAAGCGACTCACTGCTCACCATTGCCAGTGCACAGGCCGAGTTGGGCGATGCCAAGGCCGAGCATGCAACGCTCACCGAGCTGGTGGCGCATTATCCGAAGACACCGGCGGCCGATCAGGCGAAGCAGCGTTTGGCGCGCAAACCTGCCTCGACACGCTGACGCGTAACCCGAGGCCGGACTCGCCGTGATGGACGCAATGGATCCGCAGACGATTGCGACATGGGTGGCCTGGGGCGGCCTCGCAATCGGGCTGGTCTTTGGCTGGGTTGCCGCTCTGAGCAACTTTTGCACCATGGGCGCGCTGGCTGATATTTCCAACATGGGCGACTGGACCCGGCTGCGCATGTGGGCGCTGGCAATTGCGGTGGCCATTGCCGGGGCGGCGCTGATCGATGTTGCGTACCCCGGCGTTCTGGACGCATCGATGTATCGGGCCACGCGGCTGACCTGGCTGTCCCATTGTGTGGGTGGCACTCTGTTCGGTTTCGGGATGGTGCTCGCCTCGGGTTGTGGCGCCAAGACGCTGATTCGCGTCGGCGCCGGCAATTTGAAGTCTTTGGTGGTCGCGATCGTTCTCGCCATCAGCGCTGACATGGCACTGCGTGGCGCGCTCGCCCCTCTGCGCGCAAACGTGCTCGATCAAATCAGCATTGACCTCGGAGGGCCACAGGACTTGGGTGCTTTGCTGGGCTCTCTGTCGGGGCACTCGGCCGCCCTGCTGCGCGCGGTACTTGCCGTTGCGTTGGCCGGTGCCTTTGCCGTATTTGCACTTTGGAATGCGTCGTCGCGAGCACCCATTGCGGTGACCGGGGGGGTGGTAACCGGGCTCATGGTGGTTGCCGCGTGGTATGTCACTGGCCATATTGGCTATCTGCCCGAGCATCCCGATACCTTGCAGGCCGCCTGGGTGGGGGGTAACAGTGGCCGACCAGAGTCCATCACTTTTGTCGGACCGCAGGCCTACACGCTCGATCTGCTGCTCCTGTGGACGGATCGTTCACGCGTGCTCACGTTCGGCATCGCCAGCGTGATCGGCACGGTGGCCGGGAGTGCCCTCTATGCGATCTGGACCGGGCGATTCCGCCTGGAAGGATTTCGTGATGCCGAGGACACGGCGAGTCACTTGATTGGTGCGCTGTTGATGGGGTTTGGCGGGGTCACCGCGCTCGGCTGTACGGTGGGGCAGGGTATTGGTGGTCTCTCCACCCTGGCTATGGGCTCATTTATCACTCTGGCAGCCATCATTTTGGGTGCGCTGGCCGCGTTCCGATATCTGGAGTGGCGCTGGCGCTGAAGTGGGTGTTGCCCGCAGCGGCAATATTCGCCGGAGACCGAGAATCGGTCCGAACTCGGGTCGTAATGTAGTGATATATTGACCGTCGCCAGTCGGTCCGTCGCTTGACGCGGTGGCTGTCAGAAAAAAACAATGAACAGGAGGAGACCGTGCGCATTCGTTTGCATCGGGTTGCCATTGGGCTTGCCACGGCGTTGGCCTGCTGTGCCGGGATTGCTTATGGCCAGGAGCCCGTACGCCTCGGGATTGTGCTGCCGCTGAGCGGCAACAGCGGGCAGTATGTTCGACAGTACATGATCTCCGGCAACGAATTTGCCATCAAAGAGACCAATGAGAAGGGCGGCGTGCTGGGTCGCCAGGTGCAATTGATCACCGAGGATTCGCGCTATGAACCGGCGGGCGCGGTGTCCGCGCTGCGCAAGCTGGTCGATGTTGATCATGTGATGGCCGTGTACACCGGCTTTACGCCGCTGTCCTTGCCGCAGATCCCGGTGGCCGAAGAAAAGCACGTCATTCTGATCGCGCCGGCGACCGAGCATCCGGATTTCACCAAAAGCCGCTGGACCGTCCGCATGACGCCGACATCGGACAAGTCGGGCACCAAGGCGGCGGAGATTGCATCCAGTCTCGGTTTGAAAACCGCTGCCATCATTTCTGAGGACAACGAGTCCATTCGCCTCACCGTGCGAGCATTCCAGGCCGAGTTCGAAAAAGCCGGTGGCAAAGTGCTCGGCGAGGAGACCTTCAAGACCGGCGATAACGATGTTCGAGGTCAATTGACCAAATTGCGCGGGGCACGCGCCGACACGCTTTGGATTGTGACCTCATCGGGTCGTCCGATGGCACTCGTCTTGAAGCAGCTGAGCGAAGTGGGGTTCAAGGCCAAGCAGATACTGAGCAATCATCTGATTGAGGACAAGGAAGTTCGCGCGATGGGCGCAACCATGGCCGAAGGTGTCATTTACACCACGTTGAGACTGGACCCGGCGTTTGCACAACGCTTCAAGGCCGCCTATGGCTACGACCCGGATTCCAACGTGGGCAAGCACTACGATGCCACGATGATCCTGTTCGAGGCCATGCGTCGAGCCGGATCGACCGATCCGGAGAAGGTGCGTGATGCGATTTTTAACTTTGGCGAATACAAGGGCGTGATCGGTACATTCCGATTCAGCGGTAGTGGTGAGCCCAACATCTTGCCGTCCGCGAAAATGATCAAGGACGGTCAGTACGTCAATTACGACAGGTAGATCATCTGGACAAGGAGGCCATCATGAATGCAGTGTTGACCACGCCCGGACTGCGTCACGGCGATCGCTATGCACAGCCGGAAAACCGGTTTTCGTTAAGTGGTGTCGATCATGTCGGCCTGGCATGTATCGACCCGGATGTGTCCGGCCCGTTTGTCGAGCAGATCCTCGGCGGCGTTGAATTGTTTCGTGCCGGCTATAACGATGAAGATCGACGCCTGGGCCGCTTGCGCCATATTTTTTACCATGTCGGCCATACCATGGTCGAGGTCGTCGAGCAGGAAGACGGCGTCAGCTATCCGTCCAAGACCAATCCGGGCAGTGTGAATACCAACCCGCACTGGGCGTTCGGCGCCACGCCTGAAGTGCTTGCCCGGTTCGTCAAGCACCTCAAGCAGGAAGGCATTCCTTTTGACGGCCCGCGCAGCCATACCGGCGTGTCAGCAGTCTCGGTTTACTTTCGCGACCCGGATGGCAACAACATGGAAGTGACCACCTGGAGTCCGATCCCCGCTGGATTGATGGAACTGACTCCCATGGGCGGCAAGCACGGCTTCATTCCGTGGGAAGGACTGAGCCATCAATGGCGTCCGCGCAGCGCCTGACAGACAGGAGACAACGAAGTGATCGATATCGAGCATGGCCCGGTCGAGGTAAAACTCCTCTCGGCAGGAAGCAACTGGCTTAAGGTGGGCGGCATGCTGGGCCTCGGGCTCACCGGGTATTTCGGCGCGTTGCCAAAAGGCTCCTCGGTTTCAGTTCATACCGCGCACACCGGCGAGATGTGCATGGTCGGTCCGGAGATGGTTGCCGCGGGCACCTACCATTTTGGTATTACCACACCCACGTGGCTTGCGCGTACGGCCGCCGAAGGGCGCGGCGCATTTGGATTCGGCGAACGCCCGCTACCGCTGAAAGCGGTTGCGGTATTTCCCCACTACGATCAGTTGGCACTGGCGGTGCGCAAGGATCTTGGAATCACATCGATCCGACAATTGGTGGATGAAAAAGTGCCGCTGCGGATCTCAACGGCTCCCACCCATATGTCGCACCCGGTCGGTTGGGTTCTTGACGTCCTGCTTGCCGAGTATGGCATCGAGATCGAGGACTTTGAACGCTGGGGCGGTGAGGTGATATTCGGTGATCGCCAGCCCAACTTCATGGAAACGGTGCCCAGCGGGCGGCGCGATCGCATGACGTCAATTCAAAGCGGGGCCATTAACGCGATATTTGACGAGGCCCTGATGACCGTGCCCTGGCAGCGGATCGCTGCGAGCGTGGACCTCACCTTTTTGCCAATCGATCGCGATGTCCTGAATACTCTTGAGCGCAAATACTACGTGCGTCAGTGTTTCTTGCCCGAAGGGCGTCTGCGCGGGATCGGTCCCAACATACCGGGTATCGATTTTACCGGCTGGATCCTGTACTGCCGCGAAGACCTGCCGGATCGGCTGGTTTATCTCATGCTCCAGGGCCTGGACGAGCAGAAGTCCCAGATCGAGTCTCTCTTTCAACCGGGGCAAGGACTGACCGGCACGATAGACATGACCGAATGTTGCAAGAATACCGAACTGCCGCTGCACGCCGGGGCAGTGCAGTATTACCGTGAAAAGGGCTACATGAAGTAACCCGCGGGCCCGGGGCCGTGAACCCCTGGTCAATCAAAGTGTAGCCCGCAAGCGATCTCGTGATGCTTTTTCAAGTGCGTAGCCTGCAAGCGATCTCCTGATGCTCTTTCTTCAGTTTCTGGTCAATGGCCTGACGACCGGTGCGCTGTATGCACTGATGGCAGTGGGCTTCGCGATCATCTATAACGGCACCCGCATTCTTCACCTTGCGCACGGGGCGGTATTCACATTCGCCGGTTACATGATGTACCTGTGCAGTGTGGTCCTTGGACTGTCGGTCGTGGTGGCGTTTTTGCTCTCGGTTGCCGCGACCGCCGTCGTGGGCGCGCTCTGCGAAATTCTGGTCTACCGTCCGCTGCGTCGAGCGGGGAGCCGGCCCACTGCCGATCTGGTTGCCTCGATCGGCCTGCTGACGCTGCTTGAGGCACTGTTTGCTCTGGTGTTCACCACCGACACCAAAACCCTGCATGAAGGATCACTGTCAACCTATGAAGTGGGCGACATCATTGTCACCAATTTGCACTTGATCATTCTGGCAGTCGCAGCCATTGTCTTTCCTTGCCTTCAGCTGTTCCTGGCATACTCGAAATACGGGCGCGCGATGCGTGCGCTCGCCGACAACCCGGCCCTCGCGGGGGTCCTGGGCGTTGACACGCGCAAACTGTACGTCCTCATATTTCTACTCGGCTCGGCACTGGCAGCGGTGGCCGCCTGCCTGATTTCATACGATGTCGGTGTACGACCACAGATGGGGGTCTCCATCATGTTCATCGCATTGGTGGCAGTGATCGTCGGTGGTATCGGGTACCTGCCTGGTGCTGCGGCCGGCGGCATATTGCTCGGCCTGCTTGAACAGGTTGGCTTATGGTATTTGTCGGCACGATGGGAGGACGTGGTGGTATTCGTCGTGCTGCTGGTGTTTCTCATCCTGCGCCCGCAGGGCATGTTCGGTGGTCGCATCATCACCCGACGCGCGTGAAGCCATAGGCCGCATATGGATTACGCCCTTCACCTGCTCACGCTGATTTGCATATTTGCCGTGCTGAGCGTCTCACTCGACTTGCTCATCGGGCACACCGGCATCTTGTCTTTCGCGCATGCCGCGTTCTACGGGATCGGCGCCTATGCAACCGCGATCCTCACTGTCACGTACGGCTGGGGATGGTTGCCGGCCATGATGTTCGCCTTTGTGCTGGGCGCCGCGCTTGCCATCGCGATTGGTATTCCCACCCTGCGGCTCGGTGGCGATTATTTCATTCTGGCGCTGTTCGGATTCCAGTCCATCGTGATCAGCATCATTCTCAATTGGGAGTCGCTCACCAACGGACCTTTCGGTATCCGAGGCATTCCACGCCCCTCGGTAGGCGAGTGGAGTGTGCCAAGCGGTGTCGGCATCCTTGCGTTCTGCTGTGTCGTCGCGCTACTGGTATTTGAAGTGCACCGACGGTTCAATCGCTCGCCCATGCGCGCTGTGCTGCATGCCATTCGGGACGATGACACGGTCGCGCAATCGCTAGGCATCAACGTGGTGCGAACACGGATTGTCGTTTTTGCAATCGGTGGCGGATTTGCAGCCATTGCGGGCGCGCTGCTCGCGTTTTACTTTCGCTTCATTGACCCGACCAGCTTCAACTTCAACACCATGATTCTGCTCTGGGCGATGGTATTCATCGGCGGTAGTCAGCGCCTGCTGGGTGCGATCGTGGGTCCCGCGATCCTGATCGTGTTTCCTGAATTGTTTCGGTTTCTTGGAGTGAACGGAACCAGTATTGCCTATGTCCAGCAGGGGCTCTACGGGCTGTTGCTGATCTTGTTGATGATGTTCCGACCGCAAGGCCTCATCGGCACTGGCAAACGGAGCGCCGGGTGAGCGATATCCTGTCTGTTGAAGGACTGTGTCTGTCTTTTGGCGGGCACCGTGTGGTCGATAACGCGCAGTTCTCGGTGGAGACAGGTTCGATCACCAGCTTGATTGGACCCAACGGGGCCGGTAAGACGACGATGTTCAATCTCATCACCGGGCTACTGACGCCGCAAGCCGGTGACGTGCGTTATCGCGGAGAAACCCTGCAAGGTCTCAAGCCGTTTCAGATCGCGCGCCGTGGCATTGGTCGCACGTTTCAAGACCCGCGGGTGTTTCCCGACATGAGCGTGCTGGGTAATGTGATGGTCGGTCTGCGCCAGCGGGGAGAAGGTCCGCTGGCGGCTCTTCTGCAGCGCCGCGCCGTTGAACGCGAAACACAGGACGTGAAAGCGCGCGCCGAGGAAGCGCTCGATCGAGTGGGTTTGCTCGATCGCGCGGGCGACCGGGCCGCCGATCTGTCTTTTGGTGAACAGCGCTTCGTGAGCATCGCACGCACGTTGATCGGGCGCCCGCCGCTCATCATGATGGACGAGCCAACGGTCGGCCTTGATAAAGCGGGTCTTGGTAAGCTCACAGCGCTCTTGAACGATCTGGTGCAGCGTAGCGGCACAACGATCCTGGTGATCGAACACAACATGGACGTGGTGATGTCGATGTCAAAAAAGATTGTTCTTCTGGTCGAAGGCAAGGTGATGGCAAGCGACACACCTGCAGAGATTCGCAAGCATCGCAATATGGTTGAGGCCTATCTTGGACGCCGGCACCTTGCTGCAAGTCACTAACCTTGATGCGGGCTATGGCGCAAAGCGCGTCGTGCATGGCGCCAGCCTGCATGTGGGTGAAGGCGAAATCATCGCGATCCTGGGGCATAACGGCGCGGGTAAGTCGACGCTGCTCAACGCGATGTGCGGGGTGATCAAACCAACGGCCGGACAAGTACTGTTCCGAGGACACAACATCACTGGATTTTCGCCGTCCGCCAGCGTGCCGGCCGGCATCAGCTATGCGCCACAAGGGGGGCAGATTTTTCGCACCTTGAGCGTGACCGACAACTTGCTGATGGGTGGATTTACCCAGACCGACCAAGGCAGTCTGGCCGCGAAGGTGACCGAGGTGCGGCAGTTGTTTCCGGCACTCGATGCTCGGCGCGATGTGCGCGCCGGCTCACTCTCAGGCGGTGAGCGGCAGATGCTAGCCATCGGCATGCTGCTGTTAGCCTCGCCCCGGCTGGTGGTGCTCGATGAACCCTCGGGTGGACTGTCACCGCTATTCGTTGACCGGGTGTACGACGCCATTCGCGGCATCCGCGATCGGGTAGGCGCATCGGTCGTGCTGGTTGAGCAAGACCTGTCGCATGCGCTGGATGTGGCAGACCGGGTGTATGTGCTTGCCAACGGCCGCATCATCCATGAATGTGCGCGCGCCGACTTTGGTCATGGTGATGCACTCGCACAAAAGCTGCTCGGGTTCCAGTCGCAGTGAGCCTTTTATTCTTCAAAGGCTTGGGTGCGGGCGGCGCACTCACCCGCGAGATGCCCGAGTTACCCGTGTTCAGATCTCGCTGAGCCGACCTTTTCTGCGCGTCACGAAGTGGCCGGCCGATTGCCCAGTACACTGATGTCCTCGGGTCCGATCATGTCATCGACCGTCCAGCCGTGCAGGTCGTATTCATCCATGTACTGATCGGCGTAGCGTTTGAACCGATCCAGATCTCCTAATCGTGTGGCGATTGCCAATGCGCTCAGGCGGGCATGGTCGGAACTACCGGCATAGTTCATTTCATAGAGCTCATGGCGCGCACCGAATTCAGAGCCGATGGCATCCCACAGGAGCTTCATCAATTTGACGCGCTCGATCGCACTGGACCCATCGCTGCCTCTTACATAGCGATCAAGATAGGGCCGGATTTCTGGCGCATCGAAATCAGAGCTATGCGAATTGAGGTAGATGAGTCCGCTGGCAACGACTTTTTCAATGATGTTCTTTACCGCGGGCATCACCTCCGGGCCAAAGGTCTGATAGGCCACCGCCAGGGCGGGATCAGGATGCACCATGTGCTTCCACGACACCGCACTCTTGGCAAGCGCGTCGGACAGTGCCCAGCATAGATTGCGCCATGAAATGACCTCTCCCATGCGAACCTTCACGCCATGAAACTCGTCTGCGCCAGTCAGCGCGAGGGCCTTGGCGAGCAAACCACAGATGAAGTCCAGTTTGGTTGCGAAGCGCGTGCTCGCATGCAGCAGCGAGCGTTCACGCATGCCGGACCCGGGACCAAATCCGTTCGCCTTTTGCACGTCTCCGTACATGAACACGTTTTCCCAGGGCACCAGCACCTGATCGAACACAATGATGGCGTCGTTCTCATCCATTCGACTCGATAGCGGATAGTCAAACGGCCCACCAAGCACGGCGGCACGTTGTTCGTTCGAGGTGCGACAGATGAGCTTTACGCCGGGTGCATTGGTGGGAACAATGAAAATCGGCGTGCAGGCGGGATCGGCAAGCGGTGTCTGCCCAAAACGGGCGACAAACGTGTAGTGACTGAGCACCGCGCCGGTGGCCACCACCTTTGCGCCGGTGACGACGATGCCACGGTCAGTTTCCTTCACGACGCGCACGAACACGTCGTTCTTTTCGGCGGCCCGGTTGCGGTCGATCGGTGGATCGATGATGGCGTGGGCAAAGAAGGCCGTGCGTCGCTGTGCCTCGGCATACCAATGCCGCGCATTGGCGTCATAGGGCGCGTAAAACTCGGCATTGCCGCCCAGTGTTGCCAGCCAGCTTGCCATGAAGTCGGGGGAGCGCCCCATCCATCCGTAGGTGATGCGCGCCCATTCGGCAATCGCATCGCGCGAGCGAACCTGATCTTCAACGCTGCGCGGGGCAACATAGAATCGGTGAGTGAAGCCGCCCAGCACGCTTGCCTGGGTAAGCACATCACGGCGCGCGGGATCATGCATGGCGTCGTAGAGGCGCGCGATCATGCGCGCTGCATTGCGAAACGCCGGATGCTCGGTCACGCTATTGACGCGTTTGCCGTAAATCCATACTTCGCGGCCATCATCGAGGCTGTCAAGAAACTCGGCGCCCGTATAGGGACGCGCAATCTCGGAGCCGGATGTCTGTTCTGATGAAGGTGTCGTCTGTGAACCTGACTCATTCATCAAGGGGCGTGTGATCCGTGATTCGGGTTCGTTCACTGTAGTGCGCTCTCGCAGTGGTACATAACCTTAGCCGTGTGTCAGGCGCACCAACAGCGGCACGCAGGGTTAACCGTGATAGTCAGGGTGATCGAGTATCCATTGCGCGAGTTCACGTTTGCGCGCAACCCAGACCCCGCGGTGACCCAGGATATAGCGCATGGCCTCGTGTAACGCCGGCATCAACAAGGCGCGCCCGGCCATGTGTGCATGCAAGGTAATATCAAAACAGGCTGGTCGACCGCGCACGCCTTCGGCGTAATACTGATCGAACTGGGCCTTGATGGCTTCCAGAAATGCACTGGGTGGATTGGATGGATTAAGCCAGTTGGACAAATCGTTGCAGCCAATCGTGCGCGGGTACACCACGTGCGGGATGTCACCAACCTGGATGACAAAAGGCAGGTCATCGCTTGCATCGTCGCAGTTGTACAAGATCCCCTGGGAAGCGAGCGCCCTGAGCCGGGCTGGCGTACCAACGCCACCAGGACTCATCCACCCGACGGGAGCCTCGCCAGTGGCCTGGCGAATGGCATCGATGGAACGGACGACCTCCTGTGCTTCGGTTTGCTCGTCATCGGTGGCGAGGCTGTTCGCGTCATTGGTCCATGCGTGGGCCATGACTTCGTGGCCGGCCTGGTGCAGTGCCTTCAGCGTTTTTGGATAGACCTCGGCAGCCAGCCCCGAGGTGATGCACGTCGCTGGCACGCCCCACTCTTCAAGCGCATCGAGCAGGCGCCAGATGCCAACCCGCAAGCCGTACTCGGCAAATGACAGCGAAAAGTGGTCAGTCTGATTGGGTAGGGGGGCGCGCTGGCGAAACTGGCATGCGGTGTGGAATCCTTCGAAGGCAAGATCGACATTCACGCAAATTCTTGCGTTCTCGGGAAGTTTTATGGGAAGACGCGGCGCCCCCCTGTCTTTGCTCGCAGACATCGTGTCTCCTGCAGGTTGAGAATCACCTGGCTGACAATCGTTGTTGTGGTGCCCCGCGCATATGCGCGGCCCTTTGGTACGATGCAGCAGATGTACCGTGGCGTCAATATGCAGTGACCGCGGAGGCGCGGTGCCGGCCGATGCCGGGGTGTCCAGCACACTCGACATGGTGACCCGATCGATGGCGTTGGAGCATGCCCGGGACGATGGGGATTGATCCACGGCGTTAGATAAAGTAAGGAGGAGGCAATCTTGGACTGGAAGGCACTGGCCAGCGGCGAGACCATTGATCTCGATCGGCAACGCGAACTGCAAGCGCGATGGGATGGCCGCGCTGGCACTCGATTTACCAAGTCAATTCGCATGTTCGACTTTGAATCGAACGGCAAGCCCTTCACGCAAGTGGCAACGGTGCTGACTCCCGAGGTCGCGTTCGTGCACGAAGGCAGGCGCGTCGTCGTCATCGCATCAGAAGGCGGTCATGACGATGGGCGCGAATTTCTGCGCGACTATCACGGTCGTGAAGGCATCGGCCCCTGGCTTGCACGACGTGGTGTCACCTTCATCAGTCTGACCCGGCTTGGGCGCTGGAATTTCTTTGATGGCAGCGGTGGCGGATCGTGGTCGGGCGTGCCATTGGGTGAGCGGATGCCGGTGTTTCATCGGGCACAAGCGGCGCATTGGGGAACCGAGTCCTGGCAGGTTGCCAGTGCCGAAGGCGTGTCAAGCCCGACGGGCAGCACGACGACCCGTGTGGCGCGTGAAGGCTCGGCCCTGCACGAGCACATGATGGCACTCACCCCGGATACCTCGCTACGCGGCTTCGAACATGCGATCGCGCAGTGCCTCGATCTTTCCAGACGCTCCGAGATGCTGACCCTTTATTGGGGGTTTTCAACGGGTGGCCCGTTTCTGTACGCCCTGGCGAGGCGGTTGGCGCCCGATGGGTATGCCGGATGGGGTACCGCCAATTTTGGCCTGGCCTACTTTGCCAACCGCGCAGCGACCGGCGACTATCAATGGTTGTACGATCGCTCTGCGTTTCGCGTGCGTGAGCGCGGCTACAGTGATTTCACGTTCTACACGCGTGATCTGTCCGACGAGCAGCGGGCCGCTCAATGGTCGGTGGCACTTGAGTCGCCCCGATTCAAGAGCCATGAAGACACCTTCATGTTTTTCAATGTCGCAGCGCAAACTGAAATGCTGACACGTCTGTGGCACGCGCCCTTTTTACCTGCCGATGTTCGGGCACGTGGGCTCGCCGCGCTGTTGCGCGAGAACATTGAATTGAATTATCCGGATGAATCGCTGGGGTCGGTCGCAGCACTCGATCTGTTTGGGTCAGGCGACGAGATACTGCCGCCGCCAGTGTCATCGGGCGCAGCAGCACTGGTCGCACCCTATTTTCGCGAGCATCGCCATGCCTTGCTGCAAGGTCGCCACCACTGCATCGATGCCGATCATGCCGCCGCGTTCGGATCGTGCTGGCTCGATGCCGTGACGTCCGGGTATTTTGATCGATAAGGTTAGGTTTGCCGCGACCTGCTGCCCGCAATGATGCCTGCCGGCAGCGATTCGCAAAATGTGGCTATCTCGCCCGGTCGGGTCCACCAGACCCTTGAGCTGAGCCCAGATCGCTCGTTCAGGCAGTGGGTGGTCATCGTAGCGGTGATGTTGCGGCAGCAAGTGCGAAGTATCGATGGGTAAGATTCCAACTTGGGCGTGGTTCTTGCTCAGGTTGTTTCCGTAGCCTCTGAGCGGTTGGGGCCTGCTGTATGCTCCCGCAAGGCCGAGTCTGATTCCTGGAGATCGATGATGAAGGCAATTCTGGAAATTCGCGCTGTGTTTCTGCAGCTTGGGCAGATCCGGCTGGCCTTGCCACTGCGACGAATCGGTTGTCACGCTGCGCTGTTGCTGGCCGCAATTGGTCTGGCCGCGCTACCTGCAACCGGCGCGATGGCGCAGGCAAAACCCCCGGTCAAGGTGCGTTACTCCGAAGTGGTGCGCTCGCTCCTCTACGCGCCCGCCTATGTCGCCATCTCGCGCGGCTACTTTCGCGACGTCGGCATCGAGTTGTCGCTGAGCACAGCGAACGGTGGTGACAAGGCGATGGCGGCGCTGCTTGGCAACGTGGCTGATATCGCACTGATTGGCCCCGAGACCACTGTGTATGTCCGAAACAGTGAATCACCGACCAAGGTGAAGATTTTTGCTGGACTCACTGCCACTGACGGCTTTGTACTGATGGGGCGTACCAAGCCTGCACTACCCTTTGACTGGAAGGTGCTCAAGGGCAGCAACATTCTCGGCTTCAGGCCGGGCAGCACGCCGATCCTGTATTTTGAAGCCGCGCTACGCAAGCATGGTATCGATCCGGCCCGCGACGTCAAGCTTGCCAACAACATCGGCGTGCCGGCGCGTTTCGGGTCCTGGCTGGCCGGCCAGAATCAGTACGCCATTTTCATTGAACCGGATGCCGCGCAACTGGAGCTCGATGGCAAGGCCTTTGCCATTGCCTCCATCGGCGAGGAGGTCGGTTTTGCCGATTACACGGCCTTCATGGCCACCGAGAGCTACATTCACGATCACCCGGATGTGGTGCAGAACTGGACCGATGCCGTCTTGCGTGCGCAAAAATGGACCGCCACGGCCTCCACCGCTGACATGGTGAAGACCCTTGCGGAGTTCTTTCCTGGGGTCAATGCGCAGACATTGGGTTTTGCAATTGAGCGTTATCGGCGCACCCACATGTGGAAGGTCAACCCGGAAATTGCACCGGCGGCGATGGAACGGTTCCAGGACATTCTGGTCCAGGGTGGTGTGCTCGAGGCCGCCAAGCGCGTGCGCTTTGATGATCTTGTCACCAATGAGTTTGCGCGCAAGGCGATGGCTGCCAAATGACCAGCGCCGCCGCCTCGCCGCGGCAGGCTAAAGTCGAGCTGCGCAATGTGAGCCTGCGCTATTTCGGCCGTGAAGGTGAGACCGAAGCGCTCGGTGGCATCTCGTTTTCGGTGACCGAGGGTGAATTTGTCAGCATTATCGGGCAGAGCGGGTGCGGTAAGAGCACGCTGCTCTCGCTGATCGCCGGTATCCTCGCACCGACCAGCGGGACCATCCTGCTCGATGGCAAACCGGTGCGCGGACCGGATCGTCGCGTGGGCTATATGCTGCAACAGGACTATCTATTCGAATGGCGCACCATTCTCGAGAACACGGTGCTCGGCGCACAGATTCAGGGCGTCGCGGCTGGCGCGGCGCGTGAGCGCGCGGCGATGCTCTTGACGCGCTACGGATTAGCCCGGTTCATGGATCATCTGCCACGCCAGCTCTCTGGCGGGATGCGTCAGCGCGTGGCGCTCGCACGAACGCTCTGCACCGACCCCGATGTCGTTTTGCTCGATGAGCCGTTCTCTGCGCTTGATTCGCAAACCCGCATTGCCATTGCCGATGAGATTGCCGACATCCTGCGTCGCGAAGGCAAGACAGCCATCCTGGTGACGCACGATATTGCCGAGGCCATCGGCATGGCAGACCGGGTGATCGTGCTCTCGCGCCGCCCCGGGCAGGTCAAGTCCATGCACCAGGTGGCATTTCCCAGCGCCGGTCCGGCGCGTCCCAGCCCGATGCAGGCGCGCACGGCATCTGAATTCAATGGCTATTTCAATCGCCTGTGGCAGGAACTCGAAGTCCATGTCGAAGGCTGACCGCACCATGACCGACTCGCCCACTGCCAATGCGCCCAATGCAGTCAACGAGCCCAGTGCCGCCTACCGTGGCTTTCTGCGTGCCGAGCGACGCGGGCGCATTCTGGTGCGTGCGGCGCAGCTTGGGCTGCTGGTGGCCTTTCTGATCGCCTGGGAATTCGCGCCGCGCTACGGCTGGGTGAATCCGATGTTCACCAGTTACCCGTCGGCGATGTGGCCGACATTTGTTGAACTGCTGCATGCGAGTGCCAATCAGCCTGGTCTGATGGAACACACTGCCGCCACGGTGCTCGCTACTGTGGTCGGGTTCAGTGCAGCGATGGTGCTCGGGGTGATCGTCGCCTCGGCGCTGTGGTGGTGGCAGCGCCTCTACCTCGTACTCGATCCGTTTCTGGTCGTTGCCAATGCGATGCCCAAGATTGCGTTCGTACCCATTTTCTATATCTGGCTCGGTGCGACGCTGTCCATTTATGGCATGGCGCTGGCCATTTCGGTGTTCATCACCATCCTGATGGTGCATGCCGGCTTTGAAGGGGTTGATCCGAACAAGGTGAAACTCGCGCAGACCTTCGGTGCAAGCCGCTGGCAGGTCCTGCACATGGTCGTGCTGCCCGGCAGTGTGCCGACCTTGATTGCCACGCTCAAGGTCAACACCGGGCTTGCGCTGGTCGGTGTGGTCGTCGGTGAATTCCAGTCGGCGAGCCTGGGTCTGGGTTATCTGATCCAATATGGCAGCCAGATTTTCAAGCTCAACATTGTGATGACCGCGATCACTCTGCTCGCGATGCTCTCGGCGCTTATGTACCTCGCCATCGCCTGGCTTGAGCGCCGGGTAATGGCGCGGCGCTAGGCGGGCATCGAGCGGTCGCACGAGGAAGCCGCCGTGCCACGCCTGCCGTCCGTTCCGTCGCGCAAACAACCCGTCGCCACGCGGGCGATCGCACGCAATCCACGCCAGGCTGAGGCCCATTTCAACCAGGCGCTTGCTCATCAGTCGCTCGGTCAGTGGCCTGAGGCTCTTGCCAGTTACGATCGCGCCATCAGCTCTCAGCGCGACTTTGCCGCGGCGTACTTCAACCGCGCACTCGTCCAGAAAGCCTTGAATCAACGCGAAGCGGCGGTGGTCAGTTATGACGCGGCCATTGCGGCAAAACCCGATTGGGCAGAGGCCTTCTACAACCGCGGCAATCTGCTGCAGGAACTCAATCGCCTGGCTGAGGCCGTTGCCAGCTATGACCGGGCGATCCGGATCAAACCGGACTGGGCGCTCGCCTGGTCGAATCGAGGCAATGCGCTCAAGGCGCAGCGTCAATTCACAGCGGCGCTCGCGAGTCTGGAGCACGCGATCGGGCTCAAGCCTGATTGGGCTGAAGTGCATTCCAATCGTGGCTTCGTGCTGCAGCTACTTGGCCATTTTGACGCGGCGTTGGTCGCATGCGACCGCGCGATCGGTCTTGATGAACGATTGGCAGAAGCCTGGTCAAACCGTGGCCTCGCGTTGCAGGGACTCAGACGACTTGATGAGGCGTTGGAAAGCTATGACCGGGCGATTGCCATCAAACCGGAGCTGGCCGAGGCTCACTATAACCGGGGCAATGTGCTGCAGGAACTGAAGCGCATGGACCAGGCGCACCTGAGTTACGACCGCGCGATCGCAATCAGTCCCGAGGCTGCCGACCCACATTGGAACAAGGCCATCGCGTTTCTCCTGTGCGGGCATTGGATGGCAGGGTGGGCGCTCTATGAGTGGCGCTGGCGATTGCAGGGCACCGGGCCCACCCGACGCGCCATCGACGCGCCCTTGTGGCTGGGTGCCGAGCCGCTGAGCGGCAAGACAATACTGTTGCACCATGAGCAGGGGTTGGGCGACACCTTGCAAATGTGTCGCTACGCACCGATGGTAAAGGCACTCGGTGCATCGGTGGTGCTGGAGGCACCCAAGCCGTTGCTCGGATTGCTCTCGACCCTCGAGGGTGTCGATGCGCTGATCGAATCGGGTAGCGCACTGCCGCCTGTGGATTTTCATTGTCCTTTGCTGTCGTTGCCGCTTGCGTTCAAGACAGAGCCGGTGACGGTGCCGGCGACGCGGGGCTATCTGAAGAGTGATCCGGCAAAACGGGCGCAGTGGGTGCAGCGCCTCGGAGCGAAGTCTCGCCCGCGCGTTGGTCTCGTGTGGAGCGGCAGCACCATACATCCCAATGATCGCAACCGCAGCGTCAGTCTGGCCGCGCTCACCGCGCGGCTTCCTCCGCACCTTGACTATGTGTGCCTGCAGAATGAAGTTCGCGAGATCGATGCCGAACCATTGCGCAATTCAGCCATTCGCTATGTCGGTGATGAATTGGTCGAGTTTGCCGATACTGCCGCGCTGTGCGATTTGATGGATCTGGTGATCAGTGTGGATACCAGCGTGGCGCATCTGGCTGGTGCCATGGGCAAACCGACCTGGGTCCTGTTGCCCTATGCGCCCGACTGGCGCTGGCTGCTCGGCCGCGATGACAGTCCGTGGTATGACTCTGTCACGCTGTATCGGCAGCAAGCCGACTGGAGCTGGGATGCCGTGCTTGATCGTATGGCGGCCGATCTGCATCGCCGCTTCGATTCACCTGCCTGTCGTTAATGCTGCCCGTGGCTTGGTGTCTTGCCTTGCATGCGGATCGGTGCCTTGAGTGGCAGGTGCACCCGCGATTTGTGACCTGGTCGATGAATTTGAACGCCATCGCGGCCATTTGCACTTGACGCACGCAGGCGCGCTTCTATAGTAGATCGCTCCACGTCATGTCTCTTATCCAGAGTGCTCCGGCACGGCGTTCTGTAGCAGCGCCCGGCCCACTCACCCCGCGCGGTTGGCTGCGTGCCAGGTGTCTTGCCACGTATCGAATCACTCTCACTGCGAAGCAATTGCGACCATGAAAAGCTCGGCTACCCGCCCAACCGCCTTTGTCCTCACCGCGACCAATCACGGCACGATGCTGGTCAACCGCCACGACTATGTCGAGAAGGACAGCATGGGTTATGGCGTGGGCTATCAATTGCTCAATACGTCAGCCTTTGACCAGGAGGAAGTCGATCTGGCGTTGAACCTGCTGGAATCAAGAAAGGTCAACTATGGCGCGGGTGTCGTGGCCATCGATTGCGGGGCGAACGTCGGTGTGCATACCATTGAGTGGGCCAAGTTCATGCACGGATGGGGTCAGGTGGTGGCGTTTGAAGCGCAGGAACGAATCTTCTATGCGCTCGCCGGCAACATCACGCTTAACAACTGCTTCAATGCCCGAGCAATCTGGGCGGCGGTGGGCGCCACCAGCGGTGAGATCGGCGTGCCGATGCCTGATTATTTCGTGCCGTCCAGCTTTGGCAGCCTCGAGTTGCGCAAAACAGCGAACACGGAATTCATTGGACAGGTCATTGATTACAGCGCGCTGCAAAGCACCCGCATGGTCGCCATTGACGAGCTCAATGTCGATCGGCTGGATTTCATGAAAATTGACATTGAAGGCATGGAGCTCGACGCGCTGCGTGGGGCGCGCAAGACGCTCGCGCGCCACACCCCTCAATTGATGATTGAAAAAATCAAATCCGACGAAGCAGCAATCACAAAATTCCTGACCGATCTCGGATACAGCCTGATTCCTTTGGGCATCAACGTCCTGGCGCTGCACCGATCCGACCCGCTGGCCACAAAAATGCAAGCGCAGTGACGGCGGTTTGAACGACCGGCTCAATGCCCGTTCACCGGCCCGATTGAGACTCGCACACGGAATCTTCCCGCGCAATGGCGCAGGCGGCCGCATTGACACCCCTCGGTGGCCCGCCTAGAATCCGGCCTCGCTTCGATTCCGCAGTTTGATCGGTGGATAGGAACGACGGCGCGTGTCGTTCGACCTGGACCGACGCTCGGCTCCTAGTATTTTGGGTCGGTAGCTCAGTCGGTAGAGCAGCGGACTTTTAATCCGTTGGTCGCGGGTTCGAGTCCCGCCCGACCCACCAGTACCTTGCACGCCCTGACCGCCTGACCGAGCGGGTCCGTTGTGGGTCCGCGGTCCGTCCCAGCATTGAGCGACCGACTTGCCAGCTTTCGCCTGCACGACCTTTCTGTCAGCGTTTCTGCTGTTTCTGGTGCAGCCGCTGATCGCCAAGCAGATTTTGCCCTGGTTCGGCGGCTCCTCGTCGGTCTGGAGTGTGTGCATGTTGTTCTTCCAGGCCGAACTGCTGATCGGCTATGGCTACGTGCACTGGTTGCATGAACACCTGTCAACCCGGCGCCAGGTGATCGTACATGGCATCCTGCTCGTGTTGAGCCTTGCCATGTTGCCAGTGGCCGCTGACCCGCAATGGAAGTCCTTTGCGTCGAGCAATCCCAGTCTTGGCGTATGCATGGTGCTGGCACTCTCGGTAGGTGCCCCGTACTTGATGCTCTCGACCACTGGTCCGCTGATGCAGGCCTGGTATGCCCGCGTCCATGCGGCAGGTGCCGCGGGCGCCTCCAGCGCCAGGCCCTATCGGCTGTATGCCCTGTCCAATCTGGCTTCGATGGCCGCATTGATTGCTTATCCGATCGCGGTTGAACCGGTCTTCGAAGTGCACACGCAATCGACCCTGTGGTCGGCGCTGTATGCCGGGTTTGTTGCCTTTTGTCTGAGCACCGCCCTGCTGGTCTGGCGTCGCCACGATCGCGAGGCAAGTGTCGAGGTGAGTGGCGCCACCGATGCGCCAGAGCCCGGCAAGCTGCAATGCCTGCTGTGGGCAGGGCTGGCCGCGACCGCATCGATCCTGCTGTTGAGCCTTACCCGGCAACTGACTTCGGATGTGGCACCGGTGCCGTTCTTGTGGGTGCTGCCACTCGCGCTCTATCTGCTCACTTTCATCTTGTGTTTTGATGCGCCGCGCTACTACGTGCGTCCGCTGTTTCTTGCCGCTGTGCCGATTGCGCTGTTCGCGATCCACTACGCCATTGATCGCGCAAGCGGCGTGGCACTACCGGTCGGTTTGATCTGCGCCGCTTTGTTTGTTCTCTGCATGGTCTGCCACGGTGAGCTCACCCGGCGCAAGCCCGCGGTGCGGCATCTGACGCTTTTTTACCTGATGCTCTCAATTGGTGGCGCCTTGGGTGGCACGCTCGTAGGTCTGGTCGCACCGGCGGCGTTCAACGCCTACTATGAACTGCCCCTGGGCTTGTTGTCATGTGCGAGTCTCACCGTCATCGTGCTGTGGTCTGCCAGTGCTGCCCGCTGGCGCATTGTGATGCTGATCGTTCTGGCTGCCTATGCCGTCCGGCTTGGGCTGATGTCTCTCGAGTACACCCAGGGCTACCGCCTGGTCATGCGCAATTTTTACAGTCAGACGCGAGTCGAGGACCGATACCTCGGTGAGCCTGACGCCAAGCGTGTGATGTTGCACGGTACGATCGTGCATGGAGAGCAGCTGCTCGCCCCGGCGCTGCGCCGCACTGCGACCGCCTATTACTGTGAGAGCTCGGGTGTGGCCCGCGCGATTCAAAGCCTGCCTGCCGAGCGGCCACGCAAACTGGGGATAGTCGGTCTGGGCGCCGGGACACTGGCAGTCTACGGCCGCACCGGTGACACGCTGCGGCTCTACGAAATCAACGATCAGGTGATCGAAGCGGCACGCAGTCAATTCACCTACTTGAGCGACAGCCCTGCAACCATCATCCCTGTCCTGGGCGATGCGCGACTGATGCTCGAAGGCGAGCCATCGCAACAATTTGACTTGCTGGCGATTGATGCGTTTTCAGGTGATTCGATCCCGGTGCATCTGGTCACCCTTGAGGCGATGCAGATGTACCTTACCCATCTGGCACCTGAGGGCATACTCGCCTTGCATATCACCAATCACTACCTTGACCTGCAACCGGTGATGGCGGCGGCCGCGGCCAGCCTCGATCGCACGGCGCTGGTGTTCGATCTGGACCCCAATAGCGCGACGCCGCACTGCCGGCATTCGGTCTGGGTGTTGATGCTGCCACCCGCGGTGGCGGCAGCGTTGCCTGAGCCCTTGAGGGCCGGCTTGCCTGCACAGGGGCGTCCCGGATTTCGTCCCTGGACCGACAGCTTCTCGAATCTGTTTGAGGTACTGCAGCGTTAGCGAGGGGGCTGCGCGGACAGCGATTCGTCGATTCGGGGAAGCCTGCGCACTGCCTGCCGCTGTCGTGTCAGTCTGCCGGCGGCAGGCTGTACTTACTCTCTAGGCCGCCGGCAGTGCCTCGAACTCAGATTCAGCAATCCGCTGGCGAATATAGGCGAGCGATTCTTCGACCTGATCGACCAGAATGAGACAGATCGAGCCGGGCTCCAGCTGCGCCAGGGCGGTGTCAATGGCGAGAAATTCGCCGCGAATTTCGCACACCTCGCGCGCCCGTGTGGCGCCTTGCAAACCGGCCTGCAACAGCGCCAGCACTTCACCGTCGGCACGTCCGCGCTGGCACTGATCCTGATACAGAATGACCGAATCGAATGCCTCGCCGAGGATGCGGGTCTGATCGCGGATGTCCGCATCGCGCCGATCACCGGCGCCGCTGATCACCACATGGCGCCTGCCCGCGGGCATGGCGTTGACTGCACCGACCAGCGCACGCATCGCATCGGCATTGTGGCCATAGTCGGCAATCACAGTTGCGCCACGATAGTGAAAGACATTGAACCGGCCGGGTGCTGAATCGGCGTCGTTGACAAAACTGCCGAGCCCTGCAGCGATCTGTTCTGCCGGCACACCGAGCGCCCAGGCGGCGCCGCTGGCCGCCATGGCATTGTCAATCTGAAAGCCTATCGTCCCGTTCTGCGTGAGCGGAATCTGCGCCAACGGCACCTGCCAGACGACCTGTTTGCCAAGTACTCCAATCATGGCGCCATCCTGAACCACGATGGCCCGTTTGCCTTGTGCGCGGTGAACCGAGATGACCGGGTTATGCGGGTCCTGGGCAAAGAAAATCACCTCCGCAGGACAGGTGGCGCTCATCTTCGCCACAATGGGATCGGCCGCGTTCAACACCGCCGTGCCATCGACCGGCAGGCTCTGCACCACCACCCATTTCAACACCGACAGATCCTCGATGCTGGTGATATAGCCCAGCCCCAGGTGATCGCCCTGTCCGATATTGGTGACCACCGCCACCGTGCAGCGATCGAATCCAAGCCCTTCGCGCAACAGACCGCCACGTGCAGTCTCGAACACGGCGGCATCGACGTCCGGATGCATCAGCACATTGCGCGCACTGCGCGGCCCGCTGCAATCGCCGGTGTCGATGCGTTCACCCGATACGTAGATCCCGTCGGTGGTGGTCATGCCGACTCGCTTCCCGGTGGTCTGCAGCAGGTGGGCGGTGAGTCTGACCGTGGTGGTCTTGCCATTGGTGCCGGTCACCGCCACCACCGGTACTCGGCCGTCTTCGCCGGCCGGAAACATCATGTCGATGATTGCGTCACCGACCGCACGGCCTTTGCCATAGGAGGGGTGCAAATGCATGCGCAAGCCCGGTGCTGCGTTTACCTCAAGGATGGCACCGCCTTGTTCTTCCAGCGGCTTATGGACGGTCTCGCACATCACATCGATGCCGCAGATGTCCAGGCCGACCATCTGGGCGGCGGCCACCACGCTGGCCGCCAGATCGGGGTGAACATCATCGGACACATCGGTGGCCGTGCCGCCAGTGCTCAGATTGGCGTTGTTGCGCAGAAACACCCGTTCACCGCGCGACGGGACGCTGTCAAAGGTAAGGCTGCGCTTGGCCAGCGTGGCCTGGGCGATCGCATCAAGCGGAATTTTGGTGAGCGCAGTGGCATGACCATCACCGCGGCGCGGGTCACGATTTTCGATTTCGACCAGTTCGCGGATGGTGTGTTGCCCGTCACCGGTCACCTGTGCTGGCTCGCGGCGGGCTGCCGCGATCAGACGGTCACCAATGACCAGAAAGCGGTAGTCCTGCCCGGGCACATAGCGCTCGACGATCACCTTGGAGTCGTATTGGCGGGCGACTTCAAAGCCGGCACGGACTTGCTGCTCGGTTTGTGCGAGCACCGTCACGCCCTTGCCCTGATTGCCGTTGCAGGGTTTGATCACCGCGCCGCCAGGCAGGTTGCGTACTGCGCGCCACGCATCCTCGGGGTTATCCACCACCACGCCGATCGGCACCGCAATGCCGGCCGCGTGCAGCAGGCGTTTGGTGAGCTCCTTGTCCTGGGCGATGGATTCTGCAATGGCGCTTGTGTTGCTGGTCTCGGCGGCCCAGATGCGCTTCTGATGGCTGCCCCAGCCGAGCTGCACCATGCTGCCTTCGGTCATGCGGCGAAACGGGATATTGCGCTTGATCGCGGCATCCACGATCGCACCGGTGCTGGGTCCCAGACGTACATCGGCGTCGAGATCGGCGAGGGCTTTGAGCGCAGCGCCCAGATCAAAGCCGCGGGCTTCACGAGCTGCCTCAATCAATTCGAGTGCGGAATCGAATGCAAGCCGGCCAACGGCTTCCTCGCTGTACTGCACGACCACCTGGTACACGCCGGCCTCGATCGTCGGCACGGTACGGCTGAAGGAGATCGGACAACCGGCCTCGGCCTGCAAGCCACGTGCGGCGTGTTCGAGCACATGGGCAAGCGACAGGGTCTGTTCAGAGCCCCTGTTGCGCATCAGGCGTATCTGCGGGAACAAGGCACGCAGCCTGGATTCGAACTGTGGCAGCCGATCAATGGAGCACTCTGCCTCGGTGCACGAGACGATCGCTTGCACAGCGGTGTGGCGACCCCACAGATTGGGGCCACGCAGCATGCGGATGTTGGAGATGTCCACCTCAGGCCACCAGCAGTGCAGAGGCCTCGCGATCAAAGGTTTCGATCGCCGCTTCGATCAGTTGGGGCGAGAGCCCAAGCGCCCATGCCGCCCCAATGGCCGCGGCGACCAGTGGTGCTTTCGAGGAGCCACGCAGACACCGGATATGGGAGATCACGAGCGGGTGCACCACGCCCGAGTGGCCATGGCCCTGTTGCAGACAAATGCGGTTTTTGCCTATCACCACGGCGCGCCCGCCACTTTGCAGATGCGATTGAATCTGCTCGGATTGCGCATCGCGCGAGAAGAAAATTACTTCGCCATCGCACAGTCGCGCGAGCGGCGCGACCAGCGCATCATCGGCATTGAGGATCGCCGCGCCCGATGCGAGCACCACGTCGACTTGCGAGCGCATTGCAGTGATCAGGTGATCGGTATCGGTGAGGGCACAGTCCGGATGGCGCTCTTCCGGGTCGATATGGGTGATAACGCCGATCTGGCAACGATCATAGGCAAAGCCTTCATCGAGCAGGGTGCGGGTGCCATTTTCGATCACCGCGACATCGACGGCGGGATTGAGCAGAATGCGACGCGCGCTTTCCCAGTCGCCGGCATCGCCTTTTTGCACCTGACGTTCATCAAAATAAAGGCCGTTGGCGCAGGCCAGTCCGACGTGGTGCCCGGCCAGTCGCATGAAGTGGCTGATCAGTTCAGCCACCACGGTGCGGCCGTGCGACCCGCTCACGCCGACAACTGGAATGCGGCAATCGACATGATTGGGAAACAGTTGGTTGACGATTGCCTCGCCTACCGGTTGTGCCTGCCCGGACACGGGCTTCAAGTGCATCAACAATCCGGGGCCGGCGTTGACCTCGACGATGGCCGCGCCCTGCTCGGCGAGCGGCCGGCCGATATCGAGCGCCACCAGATCGACACCGGCAATCTCCAGGCCGACCATGCGGGCGGCGAGGGCGACTTGCCGGGCCACCTGCGGATGCACGCGGTCGGTCACATCGATGGCGACATTGCCGTTGGGTTGAATCATCACTGACTGACCGTCGAGCGGGCGGCTGTCAGCGTCCAGCCCCTGGCGGCTGAGCTCCAGGGTGACTGCCTGGTCGATCCGCACCGGATTGAGCGGCGAATCTTCATTCACGCCACGCCGCGGGTCGGAATTCAACTGCAAATCGATCAACTCTCTCACCGTGTGTGCGCCATCGCCAATCACGCGGGCCACTTCGCCGCGCGCCGCCGCCACCACACGATCACCGACCACCAGCAGACGATGCTCTTCACCGGGGATGTAGCGCTCGACGATCACGCCACTGCCTTCATCAACGGCCACCGAGTACGCAGTTTCGACTTCCTTCTGGGTGACCAGATTCAGAATGACCCCACGGCCATGATTGCCATCCTGGGGTTTGACCACGACTGGCAGCCCGATCTCCTGGGCGACTTCCCAGGCGTGCGCCGGGTTGTTGACCAACTGGCCATGCGGCACCGGGATACCGACCGACGACAGAAGACTCTTGGTGAGGTACTTGTCGCGCGAAATGCCTTCGGCAATGGCGCTGGTCCGATCGGTCTCCGCGGTCCAGATACGCCGCTGGCGGGCACCATAGCCCAGTTGCACGAGATTGCCATCGGAGAGCCGGATCGAGGGAATGCGACGGGCTTCAGCCGCCGCGACGATGCAGGCGGTGCTCGGGCCGAGGCAAAGATCGTCGGCCATGTCGCGCAATTCGGCCACCAGCGCAGCCACATCGGTCTGGGGGCCGCTGCGATCCTGGATCAACGAGAGCAGCAGTTCGCGCGCCTGGTGAAATGCGGTCAGGGTGATTTTTTCGTGCCAGGTGCTCACCACGACCCGGTAGACGCCAACCCGGTCACCATCGCGGGCGCGGCCGAACCCGCCGGGGAACCCGGCGAGGTGCTGCAATTCGAGCGTGAGGTGCTCCAGGATGTGTCCGGGCCAGGTGCCTTCGCGCACCCGTTGCAGGAATCCGCCTGGTTCACCAATGCTGCAGCGATGCTCCTGCAGGCTGGGCACGCTGGCAACCAGCCGCTCATAGAAACCGGGAATCCGATCAGAGGGGTACTCTTCCAGCTCGCCGATGTCGATCCAAACTTCCATCACCGGGTCGTAGGTCCACTGACTGGGCCCACGAAGGTATTTGATTTTAAGGATGTTTATCGTTTTATCGAGTAGTTGCGGCATGGGGTGTTGGATCGACTCAGGTTGGCTATCAGGACTCAAACTCACGCGCTGTCAAAGGCAGGAGGCAGTCGGGCATTGCCACCTCGCCAGGCGGAGCGGTGCAATCGGTCGACCATCCGGAGTGTCCCCGGGTTTTCAGTCGCTCAACCACACCGTCCTCCCCACTGTCTGAAACGCCGCGCACGCGGGCAGGTTGACAGCGGGTTGACAAAAGCCTGGCCCGGGCGTAAAAAACCGCTCCCGGCAAGAGCATTTCAAGCAATGCATAAGGACGTCGCGGCCTCCTCCCCCTTACCCCTCGACGCCGTTCCCTCCCGCTCTGCGCCCATCGCCCGGGTCGAACTGGACCTGGACGAGCGGTTTAATTTCCGTACGAGCGTGCTGAGCCTGGACACTGCCGGCTTGCATTGGCAGGCGGCCGGTGCCGTAGCGCAGCACTGGCCGATCGACCCCGCGTTGCGTCTGACCCATCAATCGCGTGCGGGTGCCGGATGTCTGCGTCTGGAGGGGCCAGACGGAACGCTCGCGCTGTGGCGTCACACCCAGTCGGTGAATCCGGCGGTGCAGCGACTGCGTGACGGGTTTCGCCGCCTGCTGCGCGAGCGGGAAGGCGCCAGCGATTCGGTGGCCGACGATGCCACCGTGATCTGCCCGGTGTGCAAGAACCCGATGCCTGCTCAGGCCGAGGACTGTCCGCACTGTGAACGCGCCGCCGAAAACCCGCCTTCGACCTGGATATTGTTACGCTTGTGGCGCTTTGCCAAACCCTATAAAAAGCAGCTGATCCTTGGCTTCATCCTCACCCTGGTGTCGACCTTTGCCACCCTGGTGCCGCCCTACATCACCATGCCGTTGATGGACAAGGTGCTGATCCCCTCGCAGCGCGGCGAGGGGATCGACTTTGCGGTGGCCTCGATGTATCTGGGGGCTTTGCTCGGTTCAGCCTTGCTCGCCTGGGCACTGGGCTACTGGCGCACCTACATTCTCGCTCTGATCAGCGAACGCATCGGTGCGGATCTGCGCGAGGTGACGTTTGCGCATCTGCTCGGACTCTCGCTTGAGTATTTCGGGGGCAAGCGTACCGGCGATCTGATCGCGCGCATCGGTGCCGAGACCGATCGCTTGTGCGTGTTTCTGTCATTGCAGTTGCTGGATTTTGCCACTGACCTGGTGATGATCGTCATGACTGCGGCCATCCTGGTGTCGATCGATCCTTTGCTGGCTCTGGTCACGCTCACGCCGCTTCCCTTCATTGTCTGGATGGCCTACCTGGTGCGCGACAAGCTGCGTTTCGGGTTCGAGCAGATCAATCGCACCTGGGCCGAGGTGACCAACGTGCTCGCCGATACGATACCGGGCATCCGCGTGGTCAAGGCCTTCGGACAGGAGCAGCGCGAAATCCGCCGCTTTACCGAACTCAATCAAAAGAATCTGCGGATGAACGACCGTGTCAACCGGATCTGGGCGCTGTTCTCACCGACTGTCACCCTGCTCACCGAGTTCGGACTGCTCATCATCTGGGCATTTGGCATCTGGCAAGTGGGCCATGGCCGGGTCAGCGTGGGCGTACTGAGTGCATTTCTGGCCTACATCAGCCGGTTTTTTACGCGCATCGACTCAATGAGCCGGTTCGTCTCGTTTACCCAGCAGGCCGCTGCCGGCGCAAAGCGTATTTTCGATGTGCTCGACTGTGTGCCCACCGTGCCGCAACCGAACAATCCGCAACCGCTCGGGCCGATCCAGGGGCGAATCGAATTGCGCAATGTGAGTTTTCAGCACGGCAGCCACACGGTCTTGCGCGAAATCGATCTCACCATTGCGCCGGGTGAAATGATTGGGTTGATCGGACACAGCGGGTCAGGCAAGAGCACGCTCGCCAACCTGATCTGCCGCTTCTATGACGTGAGTCATGGCTCGATCACACTCGATGGACGCGACATCCGATCGATCGGGCTTGCAGATTACCGGCAGCACATCGGTGTCGTGTTGCAAGAGCCGTTCTTGTTCTTCGGCACCATTGCCGAGAACATCGCGTACGGGCGACCGGGTGCAAGCCGCAGCGAGATCATTACCGCCGCCCGCGCAGCCAACGCGCACGATTTCATATTGCGCTTGCCGCTGGGCTACGATTCGCTGGTCGGTGAGCGCGGGCAGTCGCTCTCGGGGGGCGAGCGTCAGCGCATCTCGATCGCCCGCGCCTTGCTCACCAACCCGAGCATCCTGATCCTGGATGAAGCCACCTCGGCCGTTGACAGCACCACCGAGAAGGAAATCCAGAAGGCGCTCGACCGGTTGATCGAAGGCCGCACCACCATTGCAATTGCGCATCGATTGTCGACCCTGCGCAAGGCCGATCGCCTGGTCGTGCTGGATCAGGGTTTGATCGTGGAGACCGGGACGCATGAAGATCTGATGCAGCGCCACGGGCTTTATCACCACTTCTACATGAACCAGATTCAGGCCGAAGAGGTCGCGTGATGGTCGCACGATTGCATCAGGATGCGAACGGGACGTTGCACTGGCTCGACCGCGATGGCGAGGACCACGCGGGGGTGAGTCTGGTGCGCGCTTTTCCACTCACCGCACCGGACGAGGCGATTTGCGTGGTTGGCGTGCACGGCAATGAATTGCACGAGTTTGCCTCACTGGCAGCGCTTGATGATGAGCAGCGCCGGGTGATTGCATCGGCCTTGTCAGACCGGGAATTCATGCCGGTGATCGAGCGCATCAACAGCGTGTCGCGGCGCTGGATACCCACGGTATGGGCCATCGACACCGATCATGGGGCTACCGATCTTGCGCTTGATTCGGAAGAGGCGATACGCCGGATCGACGAGCGCACTTTGCTGGTACGTGATGCGCGTGGCATTTGCTTCTTGATCAAGAATTATCCTGAGCTGGACCGGCGCAGCCGCCGGCTGCTCGAGCGGTTTTTGTGATGCTGGCATCTGCAGGTGACTCGCTACCGGCGGTTACGACTGTCGCCACGACGGAACGTAACCTGCTGATCGATCTGCTCAAACTGTTTGCAGTGCAGGTGATCATCCTGCATCACCTCGTGTCCTACGGGAAAATTGCCGCCGATGCCGACCTGCTGCTGCCAACACCAAGCAGTGTGATCTTCGAATATGGCCGCTATCTGGTGCATGGCTTTCTGGTAATCGGTGGCTACCTCGCGGCCCGCTCGTTGCGCTGGCGCGCCGGGCCAAAGGATCCGATCGGGCTAATTGTGCGGCGATACTTCAGACTCGTGCCACCCTATCTGGGGGCACTTACACTGGCGATGCTCAGTGCCTGGTTCGTGCGCCACTGGATTACCGAGGATTATGTCGGCGGTCCGGTGACGCTCGGGCAGTTGGCCGCGCATGTGGCGCTGCTGCAAGACATGCTTGGTCTGGAGTCAATCTCTGCCGGCGGCTGGTATGTGGCCATTGATTTTCAGTTGTTCGCGTTTCTGGCCATCGCCCATGCGGTTGTGCGCGGCGAGGCACGCCTGGCCATCGTGATGACCGCGTGCATGTTTGCCACCTTGCTCTACTTCAATAACGACCCACGCTACGAAAGTTTCTTTGTGTACTTTGTGTCCTCCTATGGGCTCGGCGTGCTGGCCGGGGTCAGCCGCCACGCACGCCTGCAACGCACCCGGCGTCTGGCTACCGCGCTCATCATCCTGGTCGGTGCCGCCATCGTCATCCTCGCTGCTCAAGGAGCCAATGGACGCAGCGTGGTTGCCCTGGCCACTGCGATCCTGTTGCTGGGGGCACCGGCCGCAAGCGCGCTCGAACAATTGCCGCCATGGCTGCACACGCTCATTCGCTGGGGCGGCAACCGCAGCTATGCGGCGTTTCTGCTGCACTACTCATGGATATTGCTCGCCAATCTAATCTATTCAAACATCCAGGGAGTCAACGGATGGAGCCTGGGCGCAGCGCTGATTGGGGTGTACGCGATCACCTGGTGGAGTGCAGACTGGTTTTATCGCCACTTTGAACTGCGGGTAAACCAGTGGTTCAAGGCGATGCCAATGCTCGCGCGGGGCACCGCGTCCGCCAGGAAGGCAGGCAACTGATCAACAGCGCAAGTCGTCGGTCAATGCGGCCGCTGCTTGATCAACATGGCCGTTACTCTAGCAACATGGCCAGAGCTTGAGCAACATGGCCAGAGCTTGAGCAACAGGGCCAGAGCTTGAGCAACAGGGCCAGAGCTTGAGCAACAGGGCCAGAGCTCGAGCAACACGGCAGGCTGCGATTCAGAAGCGAGGTTTGTCTGATTCGGCGTTGAATCGGGTGACGGCCTGCTCGATGATCAAGCGGGCTGAAGCTGCATCGCCCCAGCCATTGAGCCGCACCCACTTGCCCGGTTCCAGATCCTTGTAGTGCTGGAAAAAATGCCCGATGCGGTCGAGCCACGTGCGCGACACATGGGCGATATCGGTGATGTGGCTGTAGCCGCTATAGACCTTGTCAATGGGCACCGCCAATATCTTCTCATCGGCACCTGCCTCATCGAGCATCAGGAGCACGCCTACCGGACGGCACTGGATGACCGAACCGGGTACCAGTGGCAAGGGCAGAATCACCAGGACATCGGCCGGGTCGCCATCACCGCACAAGGTGTGGGGCACATAGCCGTAGTTGCACGGGTAGCGCATCGGTGTGGACAGGATGCGATCAACAAAAATCGCTCCGGTCGCCTTGTCCACTTCGTATTTGACCGGTTCGGCGTCCTTGGGGATTTCGATGATGACATTGATCTCATGGGGTACGTCATCGCCGGTCGCAACCAGATCAAGGGCCATGTCTGTGCTCGTTTCAGGCCGCGACCGATTCGGCCGCGGGCACCCGGGTGACTTGATGCGCTTTCAGCGCCGGCAGCACGTCGCGCCCAAAGCGGCGTACCTGCTCGCGGAACAGGTCATGCGGGGGGGAGCCGAGATTGATATGCAGCAGCAACTGGTTGGCCCCCATCTGTTCGGCTTTTGCAATGAGTCGTTCGGTGACCTCGCTGGGTGATCCGAACGCGAGTGAGCCATTGCGGACGCGCTCCTCGACATCCTGCAGATTGGTCTGGCGGATCTTCGCCCGGTCCATCTCGGCGTGCGGTCGGTTTTCCGGGCGCAAATAATCAAACGACGATGAGGCGACATAGCCGGCCTTGCCCAGCGCCTCGCGCGGTTGATCGCTGCCATGGTGCCAGAGCGTTTGCACGAAATAGAGGTAGTAGGGCGAGTATTCACGCAGTGCCGCCTGGGCATCTTCGGCGACAAACGCATCGACAAACAGGCACAAGTGTTCGGGCGTGATGCGATGGCCATGATTGGCCAGTTGCTTGGCATAGTAACCAACGATGTCATGGGTGACCCCGGGATGCCCGGCGGTCATCACGGCACTGAAATTATTGCGCCCGGCGAGCTCGATGGTTTCCTTGCTGCCGGTGAACGGAATCCAGATGGGCGGGTGCGGCTGGCGATAGGGACGCGGCCAGATACCGATGTCCTTGAACTTCCAGAAGCGGCCCTCGTGCGAGAAGGTCTCTTCGGTCCAGGCTTTGACGATGATCTCAAGGGCCTCATCAAAGCGGGCACGCGATTCGGACATGGGTACGTCATAGACCCGGTACTCGCGCGGCACACCCCGTGCGAAGCCGGACAAGATGCGCCCTTCGGAAATGCAATCGGCCATTGCCAGCTCTTCGGCAATGCGCAACGGGTTGTGCAGCGGCAGCAAATTGCCCAGCAGCAGAAATTCGAGCCGTTTGGTTTGCCTGGCAGCGGCCACCGCCATCATGTTGGGGGAGACCATGAGACCATGCGGCGTGGTGTGATGCTCGTTCAAACCCACCCCGTCAAAGCCCAGGTCTTCCATCTCACGCCAGATGTCGAGGTGCTCGGCATAGGTGGTAGCCGCCACCTTGGGATCGAAATGACTGCCGCCGAGCGGATAGGGGATGTAGCGATCGGCTTTGAACTGATCAAAGTGCTGGCCATAGGGCAGCAGGTCCATCAGGAAGACTTTCATTTCCTATCCTTCAGTAGCCGCTGCCTGGGTGACGACCAGACCGTTGACCGGCGCCGACCGGGCGGTCTTTGCACCTTCAAAATCAAGCCAGCACTTATCGGTGCAGTCATACAGCTTGCACTTGCGTGCCGTGGCAAAAAAACCGCGCCAGGAGAAATCTTCAATAATGATTTTCTCGGGCAGCAACGTCTCCAGCTGCAACTGCGCATTTTGCAGATTGTAGAGCGGTATCCCCATGTCGACATGGTGCGCGGTGTGTTCCATGATCCAGTGCAGCAGGCGGTCAAAGGTCCAACCCATCCGATAGTGGACGGTGGTGGACACAAACGGCTGCGAGCGGGTCCATTCACTCTTGTTGTCATACCAGGTCACACTCGGATGGGTGTGGTGCAGATAGACAACGAACCCGATCATGCTGTTCCAGAACAGAAAGGGCACCACAACCCCTGCCAGCAACGACACGGCAATGCTCTGATGCGTGGCTATCGCTGCGGCAGTCAACACGGCAATCCACACGATCGCAAACGCGCTCACCAGGGCACTGTCGTGAACAAACGAACGTCGCCGGGTGGGCATGTGAGTTGGATTGGGGAAATACATCTTGTTCCACCACATCTCGATCATGTAATAGAGCCCGACACCCCAGCCGCTGCGGTAGATGCGCTCGACGCGCTGGCGCCACGGGCTGAGCGCCTGATATTCAGCCAGATTGTAGGGGGCCCAGATGGTGTCGAACCCCTTCAGATTGGTCTGACCATGGTGGACCACGTTATGGCCGATTTCCCACACGGCATAGGGCGTGAGCGATGGCATGAACGCTATGCGTCCGAGTACTTTGTTCAGTGTTCGATGCGGGGTGAAACTCTGGTGACAGGCGTCGTGACCCAGGATGAACAGGCGCCCGATCCAGAAACCGGCCACGCAACCGGCGAGCAACTTGAGCCAGATCGACGCGAGCAGGAGGGTGGCTGCAATCAGTGCGCACCAGATAGCACTGTCGGCGACTACGAGGGCGATCGCGCGTGCCGTCGATTTGTTGGTAAATGGGGTAATCCAGGTGCGCAGCACCTTGCGGTGCGGCAGTGCCGCGCCTGGTGCGATGGGCGTCAGCCCTTCGGCCGGTGCGGTCATGGTATTCGGCATTGGAAGTCGGATGGTGTGGTTGCGGGGCGAAACTGCCGCGTGAAAGTGCCGTCCATGACGGCGGGATCCCAACTGGTACTGGGCGTCGCTTCGCACCAGGCACCGACAGTGAGTCGATTCCAGTCAACCCCGGATCGTAGGTAGACACGATCCATTCGTCAACCCTCGATTGTCCGGAACGGCTATTGTCGGGCGCGATTGTGACCAAAATAGGGCACTCTTGTGACTTTTGGATACAACGTTCAGAAAATGAAAACCCGCGCTGCCATTGGCCAGATCGTGTTCGCCGCCGCCGTATGCCTGTCGGGCGCGGCAAGCTCCGGCGCGGAGTTGGCACCGAAAGCGGTCACGCCGGCGGCGGCCGCCATGCCCGGTACGCCCGGTACGGCGCCCGCATCACCCGCACATGCCGCGCCGGCCGCCCCGCGCACGCTGTTTGTAGAGGATTTGACCTGGTCCGAAGTGCAGGCGGCGCTCAATGCCGGCATGGTTTACGCGATCCTTTACGCGGGCAGTACGGAACAAAACGGACCGCATATGACTCTGGGCAAGCACAACCGGATTGCCCGGTGGGTGGCCGAGCGTCTGGCGCAGCGACTGGGCAGCACCCTCATCTACCCGATCGTGCCGTTCGCACCAACCGGTGATGCGAAAGAGCACACCGGGCATATGCGCTTTCCGGGGAGCGTAAGCCTGCACGAGGCGACTTTTGCGGGTTTGATGAGCGATCTGGCGTGGAGCGCGCGGGCAGCAGGGTTCAAGGTGATTTTTTTGATGGGCGACCATGGTGGCGGGCAAAAGGCGCTTGAGCGGTTGGCCCAGACTCTCGATCAGCAATGGCGCACTGACCACGTGCGTGTGTTCTATGTGGGCGATTTGTACTTCAAATCCGCCGCACAGGTGAGTGCCGAGCTCACCGCGCAGCACCTGCCTCAGGGTGAGCACGCCGGCATCGAGGACACCGCGGCGCTGATGTTCATCGATCCGACCGCGGTGAGATTTGATCGCCTGGGTGAGGCAAGCGCACGCACCGGGGTGAATGGCGACCCGCGGCCAGCGACCCCGGCCCTGGGCGAACGTCTGGTAGCGATCAAGGTCGATGCGGCCTACGCCCAGATGCGCGCGCAACTCGACGCGACCGCACGCGGTAAGCCGTAGCGCCAAGAGCCAGGGCGAGACGCTGGGTCTGCATCGCGTGGCCGGTGCCCGCCGGCGGGCGAGCGCAACTCAGGATGCGACGCGCCGCAGACGCCTCGTCGCCATCTTCAAACAGCCGGCAAATGGTGCCAGGTACTGGTAGGTAAACCCGTGCCAGCGGGCCTCGGAGCCATCGCCCAGGCCCATGCGAAACGACTCAGGTGCAAAGCCTGGCACGTAGAGCGTGCCGTAGAGACGGTCCCAAAGGGCAAACGTATAGCCTCGATTGCACCCCATGTGGTGCGGTTCGTAGCTGTGGTGCAACTGGTGATGGGCCGGGCTCACCAGCCAGCGGCCCCAGCGCGGGCCATAGCTGAGCCACACGGTCGAATGACGCAGATTGTCGACGAGGCTGGTGAGGGCTAGAAAAACATGCAGCCCGAGGAAGGTGATGAACGCCGTCTGCTGGCCGGTGAGGGCATCGAACAGCACCGTAATCGCGCTGGTGGCGATCACGGTCGACCATGCCATCAGCAGCAGTTCGATCGGGTGAACCCGGTAGGCGGTCATCGGCGTGAGCACTTCGGCAGAGTGATGCAGCTTGTGAAACTCCCACAGGGCCGGTATGTCATGCAGCAGGCTGTGTGCGACAAAGCGGCTGATGTCATAGGCGATGTAGAACACCACGGTATAGCTGATCGTGCGCAGCGCCAGAAGCGCTGTCGGCAGGTCCAGGCGGAACTCCGCCCAGGTCGCTGCTGCGCCGTGCGCGGCAGGCAGCAGAGTAGAGGTGAGGCCGAACGCGCCCGCAAAGAATCCCTGCACCATTTGTTCGCTAATGAACAAAGCGCTCAGCAAGATCGGTAGTATCAGCGCATTGGTGAAGTACAAGCGGTAGTCGGCGCGGGCCGAGCGGTGCCACCAGACGTGTGCGGCAAGGTGTGGCTGCACGGCACCCCAGACGGGAGCGACTTGAGAGGTATTACCTAACCGACGCGCCCGAATCAGGAGTACCGTTAGGGCAATCACTACGGTGGAGGCGCTGTAGGGCCAGTAGAGATAGGAATCGCGTTGTACAAAGGCGGTGAGTGCCTTGGTCAGGTGAAAGGCGAGGTAGTAGATGATGGTGAAGCCTTGCGCGACCCAATCGGGGAGTGTCTGTGCCATGAATCGGATTGTGAACTGTGCCTCTGGCATGCGCCAGCGCTTGCCTCACGCGCCGAGCCGGCCTAAACTACGCGACCTGCCTGTTTGGCGGGCGCGTGGGTCGTTAGCTCAGCTGGTAGAGCAGCGGACTCTTAATCCGTCGGTCGTTGGTTCGATCCCAACACGGCCCACCATTTTCACCACGCGCCAGTGCCCTGAGGGTGCATGATGACAAAGCGACGCTTGGTGACCCAATGAGTACCAAAAACGGCGAAACAACGGTGCGCAGGGAGTCGTTCCTGTCCAACGCGTGGTCGAATCTTCGGCCGGCGCGCCCTCCGGCCGTGCGTATGCCGGGCAACGACGAGTATTTCTCGATTGGGCGTCAATCGAACGCTGCCTTGATTGAGCAACGGCAGGACGAGGGCCTGTTTTCGCTGGTGCGCGGCAATGACACGCTGGAGGAGTTGCTCGATATCCCCTATGCGCTTGCCCATATCAAGGATCTGCACGCGGCCATGCAACTCGCGGTGGTGAGCATGGGCGAGGAGCGCGAGGACTTGATCGCCTCAAGCTTGTTTTTTCCGGTATTTGGCGCGTTCGCGCTAGGATTTGCGATCGGGCTGGTAACGGCGCACCGCGCACGCCATGCCGCCACTTATCAAGGATTGGAAACCCTGCCGAAGGAAGATCAGCAGCAGTGCCGCAAGTGGGGCGTCATGGTTGCGGTCTACTACATCACCAAGGTGGAGGTGATGGGCATCCTGGACAAGGAAACCGATAAGCAGATCTATCGCATCGATGATCACTGGCGCCTGCTGGCCGATGACCGTCGATTGCAACAGTTCGCACGCCTGCCTGCCTGTGTGGGTACGGCGGCCGAGCTGGGCAGTGCGTGGAGCGATGATGAGTCGGTTGATGTGGGCAAGGCGCTGACCACCTTGATGGTCGAGTTCAGCCAGCACTACGCCGAGAAGTCCTTTCACTGATCAGTGCACAGACCAGCACCAGGTGCTCAGCGCATATTCGGCGCCGCACTGAGCAGTCCTTGCACCGATCAGTGCAGAAAATAGAACCAGGTGATCAGCGCAAAATTGGGCGTGAGGATGAGTGTCGTCCAGCCCAGATAGCCAAAGAAGCTTGGCATCTTGATATCCATTTCTTCGGCAATCGCTTTCACCATCAGGTTGGGCGCGTTGCCTATATAGGTCAGTGCCCCCATGAAGACCGCACCGGATGAAATCGCCATCAGGGTGCGCGCGTGATCGTGCATCAGCGTCTGGGCATCACCGCCGGCCAGATTGAAGAACACCAGATAGGTTGGCACGTTGTCCAGAAACGCCGATAGCAACCCGGTGAGCCAGAAGTAGATTGCGTCGGGTGATCCGTTCGGACCGGGTTCAACCAGGTGGACCAGGGCACGCAGATGCCCTTCGGAACCGGCCTTCAGGATGGCAATGACCGGGATGATGGTGATGAATATCCCGATGAATAATTTCACCACCTCCATGATCGGACCCCAGGTAAAGCCGTTGCTCTCGCGGATCAATGCCGGAGTCGTTCTCAGGGAATAGATTGAAATGCACACCAGGATCAGATCGCGCACCAGATTTTGCAGGGGCAGCGGCGTGCCCCAGAGGTCGAATTCGATTCCGGTTTTCCACACGCCGCTCATCAGAACCGCACCGACCGCGGCGGCAAGCAAGGGGATGTTGCGTGCCCCCTGCAAGATGATGCTTGGCACGGGTTCCATGCCGCTATAGGCGCTCTCTGCATGTCCATAGACAAAGCGATCGAGCACCCAGAACATGAGGAGCATGAGGATGATCAGCACCAGGGTTGGGCCAGCCATGTTCTGCGCCGTCCAGAAAAAGTCCACCCCGCGCAAAAAGCCGACAAATAGCGGTGGGTCACCCAGCGGGGTGAGCGCACCGCCCGCATTGGCCACCAGGCAGATGAAAAACACGATCACGTGCACTTTGTGTTCGCGTGCGGCATTGGCGCGAATCACCGGACGGATCATCAGCATGGCCGCGCCAGTGGTGCCGATCAGGCTCGCCAGCACCGATCCCACGGCGAGCAGCGAGACATTGAGGCTCGGCGAGGGGGCGTAGTCGGCACGCACATGGATGCCACCGGCGACGCAGTAAAGCGTGCCCAGCAGCACAATGAACGGGATGTACTCCGAGATCACTGCATGGACCACCTCGGCCCAGGCGGCGCCACCTCCGAAAAAGAGTGCGCAGGGGATAACAAAGAGCGCCGCGAGGCCCAGTGATACCCAGCCAAAATGTTCATGCCACCAATGTGCTGCAAGGATGGGGCCGAGGGCAATCGAGAGCAGCATGGCCACGAACGGCACGGCCCATAGCAGCGAGAGGTCGGCGCCATCGAGCGCGGCGGCCTGTGCGCTCAACGGCGCAAGCAGCAGGGCTGCAAAGGCAAGCGCTGCCCGCGCAAGGGTGGGCAGAACGGAAGCCGGTGCCAATTGCAGGCGCGGACGCGCGCGCCGGCGAACTGTGGACGCCTTCCTCAACTGGGCGCGTGGAATTGAAGCAACGGCGGGCAACCCTCGCGGCAAGCGGCTTGCGCCAAGGCTAGAACACGATCGTAATGCCATCAAGGGCTGCCTCCGAATTCACCAGGTCGACCCGCTTCATGCGAATCTGCCAGCCTTGGCTGGTGTGTTGCAGATGATGTTCGACTTGTGCGCCAAATACGCGTTGGCGTTCCGCCCGGTATTCAACCAGCACCAGGGTCGAATCAACGATGAGTGGTGGCGAGTCGCTGCTGCTGGCAGCGGTTGCAGGTGCTGCCGCAGGAGTGTCGGTGCGGACTGGGGCAGAAATGGCACCGGGCGCCATGGCTCGCGCCGAGGTGGGCAGGTCGGCAGACGCGGCTACGTCAGGCGCACGCAGTCGTACGTTGCCGACCTGGCGCACCGTGCGTGGCAGAGGCAGCCGTGCATGGGCTCTGGGGTGCGACCATTGACGCACCCGCACTTCAAGCAGTCGATGGTCGTCGTGAATGATCGAGCACGTTTCATCGCCATCGATCTGACCGGGTTCCAGCGGCACCCAGTAACGGCAGTCTTCTGTGTAGAGCGCGAGCCAATCGGCAAAGCGATTGCGATCGAGCAGCGCCGCCTCATGAAACAGGAACTGCTCGATCTCACCGAGCAAGGCACTGGCAGCCATCATTCACCCCCGGTCATGTAGCGCGACCAGGCGGCGAACTGGTTACGAATCGGGATCTCGCTGGTGCCCGTCGCACCTTGCCGCAAGCCGTCGATGTCGGCTTGATCTCCACCGTAGCCGCGACCCAGGTAGATCCAGTCGGCGCGCTGGCTGGACAGGCCGCGCTGGATGCGCTCGTAGACTTCCAGATCATCGGTGAGCACTTCCGAGGCAGTGCCGTTCACGATGTTGGCAAAGGCCACGGTGTCACGAAACATCTGTGGTGGCGCACCGCGCAGGCGCAATGAATAAGTGCACACGATGGTGCGATCAACGGCCACCGGTTGCACGATACGGTACTGGCGGAACTGACTCATGAATGAACAGTTAGGATAGATCAGGGTATTGAAGCGATGGGTGGAGAGAATCGCGGTGGCCCGTTCAGCGCCCACCCGCGCGGCCAGTGCGGCGCGATATTCAGCGAAGATCGGGTTCGCCATGGCGACCACCAGCCGGTCATCGGAATGATAGTCACCCATATAGCTGTGACCATTCGGGCCGGCAAATATCCCTAATCGTTCCCACACTTCGGGCGGTGCGCCGTTCTGGCGCATCTGGCGAATCTGGATATCGGAGAAACCGGCATCAGGCACATCGGCCTGCTCACGCGCCGCGTGCACGGAGGACTGATGCACGAACACCGGGTGCACGGTGTCGTTGTGGTTTTCCATCATCAGCTTCCAGTTGCCGTGATAGGCATGGCGAAATACCCCGCCGGCCATTTCGACTTCACCGTCTGGCGCGCGATCAACCAGATCGTCATAGGAGGCTGTGAGCGGGCCAAGAAAATCGGTGAGACTCGGGCCGTCGGCCGCGAGCGAGGCAAACAGGAAGCCACGATAGCTTGCCACTCGGGGAACGCGCGGCAGGGCGAGCTCTGCGCGACCGCAGGCGCCCCCGCTGTAGCCGTCTTCCATGGGCACGAAACGCAGTCGCCCCGAGGGCTCGAAGGCCCAGCCGTGATAGGGACAGACGAACTGGCGCGCTTCGCCGCGGGCCTCATGGCATACGAGCGAGCCGCGGTGGGTGCAGCGGTTGATGAGCACCTGCACGACACCTTCGAGGTCGCGCACGACGATCACGGGTTCCATGCCCATCTGGGTGGTGAAGAAGGCCCCCGGTGTCGCGACCTGGCTCTCATGCCCAAGCGCCAGCCAGGCACGCGAAAAAATCCGTTCCATTTCGAGTTTGAAAATGGCCGGATCGGTATAGAGCGCACGGTGCACCCGGTCGGGTTGCACCATCATGGCGAGCTGTTCCCTGCTAGTGATGTCCATCTTGGCAACTCACTTGGACTGAGTCCGTGAAGTCCGTTATCCTGCGAGAAGCCCGAACTTTAGCCGATTCGCTGCCCTGGAGTGATCATGAAAGCTCTGCGTCTGATGTGTGTTGTGTTGTTTGCGTCCTGGCAGGCCGCTGTGCCGGTGAGTGCCCAGACGATGGAAGAGGTGACGTATCTGTTGCCCGCCCCCATCGAACAAGTGGCCTTTGCGCCCTGGATGATCGCCCAGCAGCGCGGTTACTACGCCAAGGAAGGCCTCAAGGTGACCTTCCAGCCCGGCCGTGGTGGGGTGGATGTGGCCAAGCAACTGGGTGCGGGTAATGGCGTGGTGGGTGGAGCGTTTGGTGATACGCCCATCATCGCCCGGGCCAATGGTGTGCCGGTGAAATCGGTGGCGGTGCTGGGTGGGCGTTCGATGACCCAGCTGGTGACCATCGAGGGCTCGGGCATCACCGCTCCGAAGGATCTGAAAGGCAAGACCGTGACCGCGATGAGCTATGCCGACAGTGGTTATTTTGCGCTGCTTGGCATGATGGCCAGTGCGGGCCTGACCAAGACCGATGTGAGCATTCAGGCGGCAGGCCCGGCCGGGGTGTGGCAACTGGTGGCGGCACACAAGGCCGATGCGATGGCGGCAGTGCCTGAGTGGGCGGCCGAGGTGCGCGACACCGGTGCGAAGATCGTCATCATGCCGGCGTTTGACTACACCAAGAGCATGGCGCAGGCGATCCTCGCTTCCGATGAGGTGATTCAGAAGCATCCGGAGCTGGTACGCAAACTGGTGCGGGCCACCTTGCACGGCTTGCGCGACATCATGGCCGACCCGAAGGCGGTGGTTGATGACTATGTGGCGGCGGTGCCGGGCAACAAGGCACGCAGGGCATTTGTGCTCGAATCGCTGCAGCTCTACAACACCTACGTTTACCCTGGTCAGAAGGTGCTGGGCGAGATGGATGTGGCGCGGCTGGGCGAGTTGCAGAAGTTCTACATTTCGCAGGGTATCGTGCAGAAGGAAAGCGCGCTCACCGATCTTTATTCAAACGAATTCCTGCAGTAAGGCCCGGGGGCATGGCGGCGGCGGTGAGACCGCCGCGCCCCCACGGGCACGCGGTGCGGCCCTGCGACTTGTTCTCTCGGCGTGCCGCTGGCCCCACCAATTTGCTAGAATGATCGACTTGCCTGCGCGAATCGGCCTGTTGGTGGCCTGACTGTCGCGATCGGTGACGTGGCCAAGTAGCTCAGTCGGTAGAGCAGAGGACTGAAAATCCTTGTGTCGGTGGTTCGATTCCGCCCTTGGCCACCAATATACAAGGCCAACCGTTCTCGGTTGGCCTTTCCACTTGCAGATTTTCCCCAAGCCACGCGTGGTGTAGCGCCATTCTGCGTGTGCTGGCCAGTCGGGGACCGGCGGCCATTTCGCCGCAAATCGCCGCCATTTCGATTCTTTTCCGTTCTCTGTTCTCAAAAAACAGGGTGGAACTGCTCCGCAAATGGCACACGCAAAACTCGTTTCAGCGCATCAACTTGAGCGTGCGCGAGAAAGATGAGTTTGACGGGTTAATTGGAGTAGCAGGCCCCATTTTTCGCAGTCCGTCGCCGGATATTCTGGTCAACATGCGACCGCGGATTGCCGCGAGAGGCGTAAGCAGCTGATCTCAGTACCCGGAAATATTTTCTGCAAGCTGCCCCATTGCCGCTCTTTGCTGATCGAGACCAGCGGCGGTCGTCCATGTGTTCAGAATGACAATGTCGGTGTCGCCTTCGATTATGGTCATCAAATACGAGAGCTTTTGACCCGTCTTGAGCGCGCCCGTGACTTCAAAGCGCATCCCGTTTTTCCCGCTTACCTGAACCGGCGACACCGACGACTGCTGTACATCCGTGAGGTTATTTGCCTGCGCCGCGCGCCTTGTCGTCGCGTATGACATCAGGTCAGTAATGCCCTGTCGCTTGACGCTCGTCAGCACCGCACCGGTGTCAGTCGTTCGATTTACGGCGAAAACAATTACTCCGGTGCTGGCCATACGTTCGGTCAATGGTCTTTGTTCCCATCCCGCTGGTAGGTTTAGGCGCACCCCAGACGCACTCTGGACTGGCTGCGAATTCGCGGGCTTTTCATTAACAGGTGGAACAGTTGCTGGAGTGAGGTTTTTCGCCATCATTGTTGCTCTGATGGTTTTCGCCTCCTCAAGTTGTTCCCTCGACAATTGTCGTTCGACCTCAGACTTTTTAGATCGCAACAGTTGCGGATCAAGATCAGAGGAAAACTCGGGGACTTCTCCGGCTAACGTAATCCATACGTAAGCGCGAGCCATATCTTTAGGGGTGCCATTCCCTTCCAAATACATCACGCCAAGCAAATAGCGAGCATCGGTGCTGCCTTTTTCCGATGCCGAGTACAGTAATTTGAATGCTTGGTACGGATTTTTTTCGGTCCCTCGACGTTTAGTGTGGAATCTTACTTGAGCCTCGGGGGGTAGGTCGTGTCTACTGGAGGGCCTGACACAGCAATGGTGGCCACGCCCATGAGCATCGGAATCGAGTCGTTGTTTACCCAGGCCCTGGGTTTGCGG
>CAIXPL010000003.1 GCA_903921325.1 uncultured Pseudomonadota bacterium | reverse complement strand
CGCCCCGGCACATGGGGGACGGCCGGGTATGACGACGGGCGCGTGACGTTCGCCGTACCTGACGGCTACCGCGTGCGGGTGCTGAGGATCACGGGAAACTTCACCGCGCGGATGCATGGGGATGCCAAGCCTGACAACCTGTACGCCGGGGCGCTGTTCGGCATCATCACGACGGCCTCGGGTAATAGCCCGCTGGCCACGAACGCGCAAGACGGGTGCCTTTTGTACGTCCAGGTGGACGTGAACAGCAGCCATTCGCAGCATGTGGAGTTTGACTGGCCGGTAGACGCGGTGTTGCCGGATGGCGTGATGGTTGTGCGGCGCGCGGTGTATCTCAATGAGTTACCTAGCGTTGCGCTTCACTCGGAGCCTAGCTTTGTGGTGGCCTTCAGGATAGAGCCAATACAAAAGTGAGTTTTTGTGTTGACAGGTGCTTTTCTTGTTGGCATACTATGTTTGCAAGCCCCGCCGCCTGAAGCTCCGAGAGTCCTGTCGGGGGACCGGATGGAGGAGCAAGGGCGGCGGCATTAGGGGACAACTGGAGCTTAAAATGAGCACCACTGAAGAGGAGGACAGACTGATGAAGCGTCAGAGAAACAGCACATGGTTTCATAAGTGGTCGCGGTACTGGCGAATGATGGCGCGGCGCTATCCAGAGATCAGAAAAAACGTGATAGAAAAGTGGGGCTGCGTCCATGGGATGTGCAATCTAATGGGGCATGACCACCACGGATGGATGCGAGGCATGAATCGGAGGTATTTTTTATGAAACTGACCATCACTACCATCCTCGCAGCAGCGCTGATGACCTCCTGCAAGCACGTCGCGCTATCCAACGACGATGCGCTCGCCATCATCAAGATTCAGGCGCACATCAACACGATCCAGAAGAAGGCCACGGACGACATGGAGGCGCTGCGCAAGAAGGAAACCGCCGCCGTTACCGGGGCGCAGACTTCCGCGGCGAAGGCCATCGAGTCCGCGCCGACTCCGAAGCGGGCGGCCGAGATTCAGAAGGAAGCGGACGGCAAGGAAACGGCGGCGCATCAGGATTTCAACAATGCCGTGAGCGAGCTCCTGAAGAAGGCCAACGAAGAGGCCGCGCCGTACTTCGCGCAAAGCAAGGAAATCCAGGACCGCGTGTGCAAGGCCAACAAGCTGCCGGCCAATTGCGCGATCGACGTGGACAAAATGACGGTGATGGATAAGGCTCCGGTTACGCCGCCTCGCTGACCACCATCTCCACATCGTCCACGCCGTCCAGCAACCCCACTAGCCAAGCTACATCCTCATCCGCCAGCCGCAGGCACCCGTGAGTGGGGCGCAAGCCGCCCCATTGCTTGTACGCCGGGTTGAGATCGCCTCCGTGAACCATGAGGCCAGAGCGCACGGCCATGGCCTTTAGCGCGTCCCCCTCGATCCCTTGGAGCAATAGCCGTCTTCCCGGCCCGTAGCTATGTACCGGATCGCCCGGTGGCACGATCTGGCACCGATACGTCCCGGTTGGCAAGTCCCCGCCCGGCTTCAGCGGATCGCGAGTAGGGTTCCCCTCCTCCGCTGCGTAGCCATTGTCCGAGATCGCGAGACAAGGGACAGTCTTCCCGGCAAACGCCAGCGAACCGAGGAGCCAGCGGTTTTGGCGGAGGGTGACGGCAATGGTGGCCATGCAAAAATAATATCACAAGCCCTGTTGACTTCATTGCGGTACCGTGGTACCGTTTGTGCATGGCAGAGAAAAAGCCAGCAAGTGAAAAGATGGACGTGCAAGTAAAGTTCAGGCTTACGGATCGCCAGGCGCGCGAACTCGAACGCGACGCCCGCAAGCTCCGGCGCGGACTGGCCGAGCACATTCGGATTTGCTGTGGAGTGAACAGCCTGACGCCTTCGGGCACCGAGAGGGG
>CAIXPL010000002.1 GCA_903921325.1 uncultured Pseudomonadota bacterium | reverse complement strand
GGTCACCGGGTTCGGGCAAACCGGGCCGTATGCCAACCGTCCCGGCTATGACTTCGTGTTCCAGGGCATGGGTGGGCTGATGAGCATCACCGGTGAGCGCGACGATCTGCCTGGGGGCGGCCCGCAGAAGGTGGGCATCGCTGTTACCGACGTCATGACCGGCATGTACGCGTGCCTGGCGATCACCGCGGCGCTCAATCACCGGCAGATTCATGGCGGCGGTCAATACATCGACATGGCATTGTTTGATTCGATCGTGGCCTTCAATTCCAATCAGATATTGAACTACTGGATCTCGGGTGACATTCCGCGTCGCTGGGGCAATGCGCACATCAATATCTGCCCCTATGAAGTGTTTGCCACCAACGATGGCTACATCATTCTGGCGGTGGGCAATGACAGCCAGTTTCGCAGTTTCTGCCAGGTGGCCGGGTTACCCGAACTCTCAAGCGATGCGCGCTTTGTGACCAATCCGCTGCGCCTGGCCCACCGCAGCGAACTGGTGCCCATCGTGCGCGAAGTGATCCGCACCCGCTCGATGGCGCGCTGGATCGAGGACCTTGAGGCGGCCAACGTGCCGTGTGGCCCGATCAACAACATGCGTCAGGTGTTCGAAGACCCGCACGTGCAGCATCGGGGCATGCGGGTCGACATCCCGCACCCACTCTCAGGCACCGTGCCCTCAGTGGCCAACCCGATGCGCTTTTCCGAGACACCGATTGAGTACAAGAGCGCCCCGCCCCTGCTCGGGCAGCATACCGATGACATTCTGGCCAGGGTGCTCGGCTACGACGCTGAAAAAATAGCAGCCTTGCGGCAAGCCGGTACCGTGAGCTAACTGCCGGGCCGGCGCGGCTGACGGCGTCGCTCCAGCCACGCACCCAGCTCACCGACAATGCCGCGGCGGAAGCCGAGCACGCAGACCACGAACATCACGCCCAGAATCACCTGCACCCAGGAGCCGACCCGATCGGCCAGCTGATCCTGCAATCCCACGATGGCAAATGCGCCTATGACTGGTCCGAATAACGTGCCGACCCCGCCTATCAAGGTCATCAGCACGACTTCTCCCGACATCTGCCAGGCGGCATCGGTCAGCGTCTCGAAACCAACCACCAGGGCCTTGCAGGCACCGGCCAGTCCGGTCAGCCCGGCTGAGAGAATGAACGCAAGCAGCTTGTAGCGCTCGATGTCATAACCCAGTGACAAGGCACGCGCCTCGTTTTCCCGGATGGCCTTGAGGACCTGACCAAAAGGCGAGGTGACGATCCGGTAGATCAGCAGCAACGCGGCCAGAAACACCGCGAGGATGAAGTAATAGAGCACGGTGTCGTTCTCAAGGCCGACAACACCCAGCAGTTTCCCGCGCGGGATGCCCTGCAATCCGTCCTCGCCGCCAGTGAATTTGGTTTCCAGAAAAAAGAAATACACCATCTGGGCGAGCGCCAGCGTCACCATCGCAAAGTAGATCCCCTGGCGGCGGATGGCGAGCATCCCCAGCAGCGCGCCGAGCGCCGCTGAAGCCGCCACCGCGAACAGTATGCCAAGCTCGGTGGGCCAGCCCCAGACCTTGAGCGATTGGCCCAGCGCGTAGCCGGCACTTGCAAAAAACACCGCGTGACCAAAGGAAAGCAGCCCGGCATAGCCAAGCAGCAGGTTGAACGCGCAGGCAAACAAGGCAAAGCACAGCGCCTTCATCACGAACACGGGATAGAGCCCAATGGCCGGGGCGAGCACCCCGGCAAGGGCAACTACGACAAATCCGATGGCGAAATCGCGGTTTGCTGCGCGTGGCTCACTCATCGCCTAGCGCTCCCGTCCGAAAAGACCCGCCGGGCGCAACAGCAACACGACCGCCATGATCACAAACACCACGGTGGCCGAGGCCTCGGCGTAGAACACCCGGGTGAGTCCCTCAATCAGGCCGAGCCCCAGACCGGTCACGATTGATCCCAGGATCGATCCCATGCCACCAATCACAACCACCGCAAACACCACGATGATGATGTTGGAACCCATCAACGGATTGACCTGAATGATGGGTGCGGCGAGCACGCCGGCAATCGCCGCCAGGGCCACGCCGAACCCGTAGGTGAGCATCACCATGCGCGGCACATTGATGCCAAAGGCCTGCACCAGACGCGGGTTCTCGGTGCCGGCACGCAGGTAGGCGCCCAGCCGGGTGCGTTCAATGACATACCAGGTGGCCAGACAGATCACCAAGGACGCCACCACTACCCAGGCACGATAGTTCGGCAGGATCATGAAGCCCAGATTGGTCGCACCGCGCAACGCGGAGGGCACCGGATAGGGCTGGCCGGACACGCCAAACTGATCGCGGTAGACGCCCTCGATGATGAGCGCAATGCCAAAGGTGAGCAGCAAGCCATACAGGTGATCGAGCTTGTACAGGCGGCGCAGCATCAGGCGTTCGATGACAACCCCAACCCCACCCACTGCGATGGGTGCCACCAGCAGACTCCACCAGTACCCAAGGCCCAGATACTCCATCATCATCCAGGCTGCATAGGCGCCCATCATGTAGAGCGCGCCATGGGAAAAATTGATGATGTTGAGCAGTCCGAAAATCACCGCCAGGCCCAGTGAAAGGAGCGCGTAGAACGAGCCATTCACCAGGCCAAGCAGCAACTGACCGAGCAACGCCTGCAGCGGAACGCCAAAGACCTCCATCGAACCCTACAACCTCCGCGCTGTCGTGGTAAGCACCGGGATCAAAGCAGCCCGGCGATCAGGTCTTCTTGACCATCGGGCAGCGCGACTGCGACATCGGCTGATAGGCCTCATCGCCAGGCACGGTGGCCTTCACCGTGTAGTAATCCCACGGATATTTTGATTCGGCCGGGGTCTTCACCTGCATCAGATACATGTCATGCACCATGCGGCCATCGGGACGCAAATGACCATTACGCAGGAAAAAATCGTTGTAAGTGGTCTTGCGCATCACCGCGGTGACCGCGTCGGCATCATCCGTTCCCGCAGTTTTCACGGCGTTCAGGTAATTCATGGTGACTGAATAGGTACCCGCCTGCACCATGGTCGGCATTTTCTTTGCTTTCTCGAAATAGCGCCGACCAAATTTGCGCGTCTCGTCATTCAAATCCCAATACCAGCCGGTCGTGAGCTGCATGCCCTGCGACACCTGCAAGGTGAGCGAGTGGATATCGGAGATGAAGACCAGCAATCCGGCCAGCGTCTGCTTCGGCGTAATGCCGAATTCATTGGCCGCCTTGATCGCATTGATGGTGTCACCGCCCGCATTGGCCAGACCGATCACCTGCGCCTTGGAGGCTTGCGCCTGCAACAGGAATGACGAGAAGTCCGACGCGTTCAGGGGGTGACGCACCGAACCGAGCACCGAGCCACCGTTGGCCTTGATGATGCCGGTGGTATCGGACTCCAACGACTGACCAAAGGCATAGTCGGCGGTCAGGAAATACCAGCTCTTGCCCCCGCCTTGCACGATGGCGCGACCGGCCACTGCCGCCAGCGCATAGGTGTCATAGGCATAGTGAATCGAGTGCGAATTGCAGTCCTCGTTGGTAAGGCGGGTCGAGCCAGCACCGGTGTTGATGACGAGCTTTTTCTTCTCATCGGCGACCTTGGCAGTCGCAATCGCCACAGCCGAGTTAAGCACGTCAGTGATCATGTCGACATTCTGGGTGTCGTACCACTCGCGCGCCTTGTTCGCCCCCACATCGGGCTTGTTCTGATGGTCAGCCGAGATCAGATCGATCTTGTAGGCCGGCTTGTTGGCCGCAACAAAATCATCAATCGCCATCTGCGTGGCAATCACTGATCCCTGCCCGCCCACGTCGGAATACAGACCCGACATGTCGGTGAGGACACCGATGCGCACCGTATTGCCACTCAAGCGTGATTGCGCCTGCGTCATGGGCGCACAGAGCGCCAACGCCACCGCGCCTGCGCACACTGCTATCCGACCGGCGAATCTGGATTTGCTGCTCATTTGAGTCTCCCCTCTTGCTGTTATGACTGAGATAAATCGGCCTTTGGCGCTGCTGCACTGCTGACCCGCATCCTACACGCCCAGATACTCATGCAGCAGCGGCATTTTGGCAACCAGTTCGGCCGCGGCAAACTGTTCGACGACGCGCCCGTGCTCCATGACGAACAGCCGATCGGCCAACGGGGCGGCAAAACGAAAATTCTGCTCCACCATCACCACCGTATAACCAAGCGCCTTCAATTGCCGGATCATGTTCGCCAGAGCCTGCACGATCACCGGCGCCAGTCCTTCGGATATTTCATCGAGCAAGAGCAGGTTCGCGCCGGTGCGCAGGATACGCGCCACCGCCAGCATCTGCTGTTCACCACCCGACAAGCGGGTGCCCTGGCTCGTGCGACGCTCGCGCAGATTCGGAAACATCGCGTAGATCGCCTCGACCGTCATGCCGCCGGATCGCACCTCCGGCGGCAGCATCAGGTTTTCTTCGCAGGAAAGGCTGGCAAAAATCCCGCGCTCTTCCGGACAATAGCCGACGCCGAGACGCGCAATCTGGTGGGTCGATGCATTGATTACCTCGGCACCGTCGACCTTGATCGACCCCGCGCGAGCCCCGGTCAATCCGAGAATAGCCCGCAGCGTACTGGTACGGCCAGCGCCGTTGCGACCAAGCAGGGTGACTACTTCGCCCTTGTGGACAGTCAGGTCCACCCCATGGAGCACGTGAGATTCGCCATACCAGGCCTGCAGCCCACGCAGTTCAAGGGCCGGTGTATCAGCCATGGTGGCCCTCCAGTACGGCGTCGCTGCTTCCCATATAGGCCTCGACCACACGCGGATCGGCCGCCACCCGGTCATACGGTCCCTCGGCCAGCACCTGTCCGCGCTGCAATACGGTGATCACATCACACAGCCCGGCCACGACATTCATATTGTGTTCCACCATCAGCACCGTACGGTCGGCGGCCACCTTGCGAATGAGCTCGGTCACCCGTGACACATCCTCGCGCCCCATGCCCTGAGTGGGCTCATCGAGCAGCATCAGCCGCGGATCGAGGGCGAGCGTGGTGGCAAGCTCGAGCGCGCGTTTACTGCCGTAGGGCAGATTGACGGTCAGCTCCTCGGCCTGTGCGCGCAAACCGACCGCCTCAAGCAAGCCATCGGCTTCCTCATTCAAGCGATCAAGCGAACGGGCCGAGCGCCAGAATTGGAATGAGGTGCCCAGCTTGCGCTGCAACCCGATGCGCACATTGTCGCGCACACTCAAATGGGGAAACACGGCCGAGATTTGAAACGAGCGCACGACACCACGCCGCGCCACTTGCGCGGGGTGCTCGGCCGTGATGTCGATGCCATCGAACAGGATCTGACCATCGGTCGGAATGAGAAACTTGGTGAGCAGATTGAACACCGTGGTCTTGCCCGCCCCATTCGGTCCGATGAGCGCGTGGATGTGACCGGTGCGCACGCGCAGGTCGACGCCGCTGACCGCCACAAAGCCCTTGAAGGCGCGGGTGAGGCCGCGCGTCTCGAGAATGAATTCACTCATTGCCTGGCGCCTTGATCATCGGTGCATCCATTGCGGTGCTCGCTTGCCCAAAAACGCATCGATGCCTTCGGCTGCGTCATCCAGTTCCAGTGCCGACACCATCTCGCCACCTGCCAGGGTGTAGGCGTCTGCCATCGACAATTCGATCTGACGGTAAAACGCCCGTTTGCCCGCGGCGATCAATGCGCCCGAGCGTGCAGCAATCAGGCGCGCAAGGCGCTCGATTTCGCCATCAAGGTCGGCTGCATTCACCACCCGGTTGATGAGCCCCCGCTCACGCGCACTGGCCGCGTCAATTGGCTCGCCAGTCAACAACATCTCGAGGGTCGGTTTGCGCAGGATGGAACGCGCCACCCCAACGGCTGGCGTGGTGCAGAAAATGCCCACATTGACCCCCGGCAGTGCAAAGCGCGCCTCAGTCGCGGCAACCGCCAGATCGCACATGGACACCAGCTGACAGCCTGCGGCAGTGGCAATCCCGTGCACCCGTGCGATCACCGGTTGCGGCATCCGGGTGAGCCCTTGCATCATCTGGCTGCACTCATCGAAGAGCGCCTGCAGCCAGTCGCTGTCATCGCGATGCTCACGCAGCTCGCGCATATCGTGACCCGCACAAAATGCGCGGCCACTGGCCGCCAGCACCACCACCCGCACGCTTGCGTCTGCAGCGATCGCATTGATCATCTGCGCCATCGCATTGACCATGGAACGCGACAAGGCATTGGCGCGCGATCCGCGATTCAAGGTGAGTGTGGTCACGCCATCATCGTCGTGACGCAGCACCAGCGGCGCGGTGTCATCCTGTGGCATGGGGTTTGCAGACATGGTGACTCGAGCTCGCTCAGGTGTCGATCGCAGAGGCCGAGCGGGCCTGCTCACGAAGAACGAATTTCTGGATCTTGCCGGTTGAAGTCTTCGGCAGCGTGCAGAACACTACTTTGCGCGGCACTTTGAAACGCGCGAGTGATTCACGGCAATAGTCGATCAGGGCCTGTTCGGTCACGCTGGCCGAAGCCTTCAATTCGACAAAGGCACACGGTGTCTCGCCCCATTTGGCATCGGGTTGTGCAACCACTGCCGCGAGCAGCACCGCCGGGTGACGCGTGATGACGTCTTCCAACTCAATCGAGGAGATGTTCTCGCCCCCGGAAATGATGATGTCCTTGGAACGATCCTTGATTTTCACGTACCCGTCGGGATGCATTACGGCCAGATCGCCGGAGCGGAACCAGCCACCGGCAAAGGCCTCCTGAGTGGCCTGAGGGTTCTTCAAGTACCCTTTCATCGTGATGTTGCCGCGGAACATGATCTCGCCCATGGTCTCACCATCGGCGGGCACCGGTGTCATGGTGTCCGGATTCATCACGGTGAGCCCTTCCTGTAACAGGTAGCGCACGCCCTGCCGGCTGTTCTTGTTTGCGCGGCTCTGCACGTCCAGCTCTGCCCAGTCTGCCTGGCGCTCACAGACCGCTGCCGGCCCGTACACTTCGGTCAGACCATACACATGGGTCAGATCGAAACCGATACGCTCCATGCCCTCGATCATGGCTGCTGGCGGCGCCGCACCCGCCACCATCGCACTGACCCGATGCGTGATGCCCGCACGAAAGGCATCGGGGGCGTTGATCAGCGTGGTGTGCACGATCGGTGCGCCGCAAAAGTGCGTGACCCGATGCTCACGTATCAGCCTGAAGATCACTTCGGCGTCGACTCTGCGCAGGCACACGTGGGTGCCCGCATTGGCCGTGATACCCCAGGGAAAACACCAGCCGTTGCAATGAAACATCGGCAGCGTCCACAGATACACGCTGTGATGCGGCATGGCCCAGGTGAGCAAATTGCCGATCGCGTTCAGATAGGCGCCGCGGTGGTGGTACACCACCCCTTTGGGATTACCGGTGGTGCCCGAGGTGTAATTGAGCGCGATCGCTTCCCATTCGTCTGCCGGAGGCTGCCAGGCATAGCCCGGGTCACCGCCAGCCAGAAACGATTCATAGTCCATCGAGCCGATCCGCGCCCCGGCGCCGCTATAGTCGGGGTCGTCAATGTCGATCACCACCAGTGTCTGGTCGAGTTCGCGCAGCGCCGCGGCGATGGTGGGTGAGAATTCGCGATCGACCAGAATGGCGCGCGCCTCGCCGTGCCGCAGCATGAAAGCGATGGCCGACGCATCGAGCCGGGTATTGAGGGCGTTCAGCACCGCCCCGGCCATCGGCACTCCGAAATGCGCTTCGACCATCTCGGGCGTGTTCGCCAACATGGCCGCCACAGTCTGGCCGCGTTCAATTCCGGCACGCGTGAGCGCACTGGCCAATCGTCGCGACCGCTCATAGGTTTGTGCCCAGGTGAATCGCCGGTCGCCATGGACCACAGCGAGCCGTTGCGGATGCACGGCCGCCGCACGCTCGATGAACCCCAGCGGCGAGAGCGGCGCATGATTGGCCGCATTGCGCTCGAGATCCACTTCACACGGACGGTTCACTGCCATCACTTTGTCCCCTCTGTCCCCGCGCTCGTTGGCCTCGTCAGGCGAACGATCCGCTGCCCTTCGCCGGCAAAATCACCCAGCGCTTTGGCAAGCACTCACGTGCGCCGCCCCCAACGCCCCAGCGCCCCAGGGCATCGGCGCGCCGTGCCCTGGCGCCGTTCGCGCAAGTATAGCTAGTCCGCGCCGTCGCGCGCAGTCTCAGCCGCAGGTGCGATCCAGACACAGCGGTTAGCGCTTTCTTTGGCGATACTGGCGAGCACCGCGTGATGATCGGTCAATTCCTGCTCAGTCGGATTGATGATGCGCAAAGGCCCGCGCGAACTCACCGGCCCGCGCGCAGGCCCGCCCCGGTCGGAGCGCTCGAGCTCGATGGCAAGCGAATCCTGGCCGCGGGTCATCGACAGGTAAACCTCGGCGAGCAGGGTCGCATCGAGCAGAGCGCCGTGCAGCGTACGCTGGCGATTGTCAATCTGGTAACGCTCGCACAAGGCATCGAGCGAATTCTTGCGCCCCGGGTGCAGCTCGCGCGCCTGGCGCAGCGTGTCATGCACCGAACCGACATAATCGTTCAATAGCCCGCGGTTCAGCCGGCGCAGTTCTTCATCGAGGAATTCGACATCGAAGGCCGCGTTGTGGATCACCAGTTCGGCACCACGGATGTAGTCCAGAAATTCATCGGCGATGGCCACAAACAGGGGTTTGTCGGCCAGGAATTCATCGGTAATGCCATGGACTTTCAGTGCGCCAGCCTCGACCGCGCGCTGCGGATTGACGTAGCGGTGAAAACTCTGCCCGGTCAGTTGCCGGTTGATCAGTTCGACACAGCCAATTTCGATGATCCGGTCACCGGTGCGCGCATTGAGGCCGGTGGTCTCGGTATCCAGAATGACCTGTCGATTGACGCTGCTCAAAATGCCCCCGGCTCGGCGCCGTCGGTTCTTCCTGCCACCTGCGCTGCCTGTGCGTTCCCGCTCCCCCCAGCCACCTCTGGCGAGCGTGCACCGCCGGCTCCCCCTCCTGCCCCGATCACCGCGGCCGCGGCCGCCGCGTTGCTGCCCTGCTGGTCGATCACACCGAGGTTGGCAAGCTGATCGGCACGTTCATTGCCCGGATGCCCGGCGTGGCCTTTGACCCAATGCCAACTCACCTGATGCGCGCCGGCGAGGCGATCAAGCTCGCGCCAGAGGTCGACATTCTTGACCGGTTTACGATCAGCGGTGAGCCATCCCTGGCGCTTCCATTTGTGGATCCACTGGCTCATGCCCTGTTGGACATAGGACGAATCGGTGTGAATCTCCACCCGTGAGGCACGATTCAATGCCCGCAATCCCTGAATCACCGCCATCAGTTCCATGCGGTTATTGGTGGTGAGCGGTTCACCGCCGTGCAAGGCCCGCTCGTGCTGCTGGTGCACCAGATAAGCGCCCCAGCCGCCCTTCCCCGGATTGCCCTTGCAGGCGCCATCGGTGTAGATGCGAATGAGCGATGCACCAGCGGCCTGCACGGACGCGCCAGCGGCGCGCGTCTCAGCGCTCATCGGCCTTGTCCGGCTCAGCCGTCGCGTTCACCAGGTGTAATTGCGCCCGCCTTGCGACGCTCGCGACCGCGTGCACCTTGCGCCGCTCGCGCCGCCATGCGGGTGTCACACGGCGCATGCCGGGCACCCGCTTCACTGCGCGCACCACATAGACCGCCCCGGCAATGGGCCACCAGCGATCACCAGCGGCTTCCATGAAACTGAACCGCTGCAACCAGGCCGCACTTTGAAACGCTGGCGCGTAGCAACCAAATTTGCCCCCGTTCAGCTCGAAACCCAGCAACTTGAGCCAGTCGCGCAGGCGACTGAGCGCGACGAATTCGCCGCGCCAGGGATAGCCGGGCCGGCGCTGATAGAGCAGGCTTTTGAGCCCCCAAAGGGAGAACGGATTGAATCCGCAGATCACAATTTGCCCTTCGGGCATCAGCACCCGCTCGGCTTCACGCAGTACCTGATGCGGATCGGAGCAGAATTCAAGCACATGCGGCAGCACGAGAAGATCGAGGCTGTGTGTCGCCACCGGTAACCGGGTCGGATCAGCAATCAGGCTGCCACCGGATTCCGGCCCCGCGTAGAACCGCAGCGGCATCCGGTTGGCAGCCAGGAAATCCACCCCGGGCAGACCGATCTGCAGCGCGTTGAAGCCAAATACGTCCTCCACCGCCTGATCGACCTGGCCCTTTTCCCATTCAAGCAAGTAGCGCCCGGTATCGGTTGCCAGCCAATCGGCCAGCGTGGACTTTTGCAAGGGTTCCAGTATCGGCAGAGTCATGGTCGTGGTTCGGGCGTGCGGCGGGCCGCAGCGGGATTGGTTCGCTGGTTACTTCGCTGGTTACAAGTGTAACCCGGCGCGCTTGCCCGGCCACTGCCCACTCTCTACAATGACCGGGTTTTACCTGATGCTGCCATGCCTGACTACCGGGACAATCCACCAATGATGATTCGAGGGTTGGCCGTCCTGATCGTGCTACTGGCCAGCCTCGCGCCGGGTACAGGCCGGGCGCAGAGTCCAAACACCGATTCAAGCACCCAGGCCATCATTCGCGCAGCCGAGGCGGTCGATCTCACCCAGACCCCGACCGATCTGTGGGACCGGGTGCGCGCCGGGTTTGCCATGCCCGATCTGCATTCGCCCCTGGTGCTCGATCGCCAGGCCTGGTACGCCGCCCGGCCCGCGCAACTGCGCATCATGTTCGAGCGCAGCCGCCGCTACCTGTTTCACATTGTGGAGGAGCTTGAGCGCCGCGGCATGCCCACCGAACTCGCGCTCCTGCCGATGGTGGAAAGCGCGTTCAACCCGATGGCCTACTCGTCAGCGAAAGCCTCCGGTCTGTGGCAGTTCATTCCCTCAACCGGACGTACCTTCCGGCTCGATCAGGACTGGTGGCATGACGGTCGGCGCGACATTGTCGCCTCCACCTCGGCGGCGCTCGATTACCTGCAAAACATCTACGAGATGAACGGTGACTGGCACCTCGCACTTGCCTCCTACAACTGGGGGGAGAACGCGGTCGCGCGGGCAATCGAACGCAATCGTGCGGCCGGCCAGCCCATTGATTTCAACAGCCTGCAGATGCCCAATGAAACCCGCTGGTACGTGCCGAAACTGCAGGCACTCAAGAACATCGTGCTCAATCCGACCGCCTTTGGCATCGATATCGATCCGATTCCGAATGCGCCCTACTTCGCCACGGTGCAATTGAATAGCGACATCGATCTGGATATCGCCGCGCAACTGGCTGAGATGCCCTTGCCGGAACTGATTGCATTGAATCCGGCAAACAATCGGCCGATGGTGAGCGCGGTATCTGATGTGCCGCTGGTGATTCCCGCGGACAAGCTGGAGCGGTTTCTGGACAATGTGGCCAACTATTACCAGCCGCTCAGCGCGTGGGACAAATATTCCGCGCGCCAGGGCGAGAAACTCGATGCCATCGCGAGTCGCTTCAATACCACGGTGGCGGTGCTGCGCGCGGTCAATGGCATCCAGGGTAGTGGCCAATTGCGCAGCAACGTCGAGCTGCTGGTGCCACGCGATCGCAATGCCCGCATTCCCGAAGGGTTGTTCAAGGCTGCCGCGACGATTTCGGCCGAACCGGAGGTCGTCCAGATCAGCACGGTGGCCAAGCAGGGCGACACCTGGGCCTCGATGGCCGCCCGGCTGGGGGTTCACGCGGCTGATCTGCAACGCTGGAATCGCAACGCGAAAATCACCGCTGGTCACAGCTACATCGCCTATCGTGGCTCGGGCGCACCGACTCAGGTCGCTGCGGTGACATCGGCACACACGGCCATTGCGCCGGCCGAGCTGACTGCCGGCGCCCCGGCGAAGCAAAGCCAGCGGGTTGGCTCTGCGCGCACGGTGCAGGCCACGGTAAAGCGCGCCCCCAGTGCGCCGCTGCCTGAGCGCAGCGCCCATGCCCCCGTCCCTCAGACAGTCACGAAGTCAACCGCCCCTGGGCCGAAGCCGGTAGTGGCCAAGCCTGCCAAGCCTGTCAAGCCACCAGCCGTCCCGGGAACACACGGCAGTCAGGGTTAGATCAGGACAGCTGATCGGTAGCCGATGCGTACGAATCACGGTTGACCAGAGCCCACTGGCTGCGCGAGCAACACTGCCAAATCACGGTTTAACCGCGGCGACTGGCCTGCGGACAACACCTGCACATTACCGTTGAACCGGATCGAGCAATAAGCAGGCGGCCTGGTGGTCGTCCGCCAGATTGATCACCGCCGGCACTTGGCGCTGACAACGTGGTTCGGCCTGGGCACAGCGCGGATGGAAGTGACAGCCAGACGGTGGCTGACTGGGCGAGGGCATTTCGCCCTGAAGCCGAATCCGATCCGCCGGACGATGGATCGAAGGCACCGCCGAGAGCAACGCGCGTGTGTACGGATGCGCCGGTTGGGTAAGTACCCGATCGACCGCGCCCTGTTCAACGATGCGCCCGAGATACATCACGGCCACCCGGTCGGCAATGAATTCGACCGCAGCAAGGTTGTGCGTAATGAATAGAAACGACACCCCCAGCTCATATTGCAACTGCCGCAGCAGATTCAGAATCTGCGCCTGCACCGACACATCGAGTGCACTGGTCGGCTCATCACACACGATGAGCGAGGGCTCGACGGCCAGCGCGCGTGCGATGGCGAGGCGCTGGCGCTGACCGCCAGAGAATTCATGCGGATAGCGAGTCATCGCGCTGCGCGGCAACCCGACCAGATCGAGCACCTGGGCGGCGCGGCGATCGCGTGCTGCCTCATCGGTGCCAAGCGATTGGGCACGCAGACCTTCCTTGAGAATTTCACTCACCTGCATGCGTGGATCGAGTGATCCGAACGGGTCCTGAAAAACGATTTGCACGCGGCGCCGATAGCGTCGCAGCGATTGACGGTCAAACTGCGCCGGCTCAGTCCCATCGAAGCGCACCCGCCCGGCGCTCGCATCCACGAGCCCCAGTATGGCCTTGCCTACCGTTGTCTTGCCACAGCCCGATTCCCCCACCAGGGCAAGCGTCTGGCCACGCTCGATTGCGAGCGACACCCCGTCAACGGCACGAACATGGCCGACGGTTCGCCGCCACAGGCCGCGACGGATCGGAAAATGCACCTTCAAGTCGAGCAATTCCAGGAGTGGCGCAGCGGATGCACGAATCGGTTCGGTGAGCGCCGCCGCGGTTTGCGGACCTGTCGTCGCAACCATTGGATCGGTACCGAGTGCATCAACGCCGGCACTTTCAGTATCTAGCGGATAAAAGCATCGTACCTTTGCTGCGGCGGTCTGCGCTTCGCTGAATGATCGATAGGCGGTCTGGTGTGGTGACAGTACCGGTGGCGCGCTCAGGCAGCGCGCCTGCTGCTGATCACAGCGTTCGGCAAACCGACATCCCTGCCAGGTGGTTCCAAGCACCGGCACCTGCCCCGGGATGACCGCCAGCCCGCCCGCGCGGCGGCTCAGGTCGGGCACCGCCTCGATCAGCTTGCGCGAATAGGGATGGCGGGGCGCTGCGAAAAATGACTTGCAATCGGCCACCTCAACCAGTTGACTGGCGTACATCACCGCGACCCGGTCTGCCATTTGCGCGACCACACCCAGATCGTGGGTGATCAACACAATGGCGGTGCCGCGTCGCTGCTGCAGCTCGGCAAGCAATTCAAGCACCTGCGCCTGAATGGTGACATCCAGCGCGGTGGTGGGCTCATCGGCGATCAGGATGTCGGGCTCAAGGGCCAGAGCCATCGCGATCATGGCGCGCTGGCGCATGCCACCGGAGAACTGAAATGGATATTCATCGATGCGTCGCTGCGGCGTCGCGATGCCGACTGCCTTGAGCAGTTCGATCACGCGCTCGCGCTCCTGCGCACGATCCTGTCTGCCTGAGCGACGTAATACCTCGCCGATTTGTTCGCCCAGCGTGAGCACCGGATTGAGACTGGTAGCGGGCTCCTGAAAAATCATGGCGATCCGATGCCCGCGGACCGAGCGCATCTGCGCTTCGGTCAGTCCAAACAAATCGATATCCGCCGCGCTCGAAGCCGAGAGCAACGCAGCGGGTGCTGCGCAGGCCATGGCGTCCGCCACACTCGCGGGTGGCAGCCCACCGGCACCCGATTCGGCCCTGAGCACCACCGCACCGCCAGTCACATGCGCTGACTCAGGCAACAGGCGCATCAAGGCGAGCGCAGTCATGCTTTTGCCGCAACCGGATTCTCCGACCAGGGCAAGTGTCTCGCCCCGGCGTAGTTCAAAACTCACCGCATCGATGACGGGCACGTTCATCGACCCGCCCGTGCTCAATGCGACCGACAAATCGTCCACTCGCAAGAGAGTCTCACCCATCGTCACGGAACCACCCGCACCAAGTGGCGCAGTCATCGATGTGCTCCCGCTTGGGTCGCAGCGGGTGCAATGCGCGCAGTCGCGGTACGCGGATCGAACGCATCGCGCACCGCGTCGGCAAGCAGATTGGCAGCCAGCACCAGAATGAACATGAAGCTGAAGGCCGCCGCCAGCGACCACCAGACCGGGGGTTCGCGCGACAGTTCGAGCCGTGCCGCATTGATCATCGTGCCAAAACTATTCATCGAGGGGTCCACGCCCACCCCGATGTAGGACAGCACCGCCTCGGCGAGCACCAGACTGCTGAATTCAGTCACCAGAGTGATCACGACCAGATGCATGGCGTTGCGCGCCACGTGGCTGGACATGATGCGCAGCGACGAGACGCCGAGCGCACGTGCCGCCTGGACATAATCGAGCTCGCGCAGCTTCAACGCTTCGGCCCGCAACAATCGCGCAAGGCCGGTCCATGAGGTAAGCCCAAGAATAATGCACAGAAACAACAGGCGCAGGTCGGCCCGCTCTGCCAGCGTCTGAAACAAGTCAGGATGAGTGTCGATGAATACCTGCATCAGCAGGACGGCCGCGGCGATCAACAGCACCGAAGGGATCGAATTGAGTGTGGTGTAGATGAATTGCACCCCATCATCGATCCAGCCTTTGCAATAGCCTGCCGCGATGCCAAGACCAAGCGAGAAGGGCAGCATTACAAAGGTGGTGAGTGTGCCGATCACCAGAGCAGTGCGTATGCTCTTGAGCGCCAGGTAGAGCACGTCCTGTCCAACCCGGTCAGTGCCGAACACATGATAGCCACTCGCGCAACGGGCGATCATCGCGCCACACATAAGGATGATCGCGAGCGATAGCCAGGCCGCATCGGTGCGCTCGGGCGACGGTTGCCTCGATTGCTCCCCCTTGCGGGTGCGTGCCCCGAGCCAGATCACCCCCCAGATCAAAAGGCCGATCACCGCGCCGCTCGATGCGCGCACAACCAGGTCCGTTGTGCGTTCGCCCTCGGAGTGCAGGTGCAGGCCCGCAAAGCGCAAGCTGGGGTAGTCACGCACCGTGGTGCCGTCGGCCTGATCGATCGATTCCTTTTGATACGCATGTATTGCGAGCGGTGCAGAGTACGTACGCTCACGCGCCGTGCGCAGTCGGTCGAGCAGGGCATCGAGGACACTTTGCACTTCGACGGCATATCGAGCCGGCGCGGCCTTGTCGACCTGTTCCAGCGCCAGACGGTAATGAATCGAGTCGGCAAGGCCGATCAACAAGAACACGCACAGCACCGGCACGCTCGCCATGGCCGTCGCACTATGCGCGACCCGGCGCCACGGCGCGCGCAGATGCTCGTGGCGATGCACAATCCACGCGAACGCGATGCAGGCCGCGACCAATGCCCAGGCCAGTCCATCGGTCCACAGCAGCACGAATTTCATTCCAGCCTCACCCGTGGATCGACCAGGGTGTAGGAAATATCGGTGAGCAACAGGCCCACGATATAGAGCGCCGAGCCGAGAAACACCATCGAGCGAACAACCAAAAAGTCCTGCGACTGGATCGCATCGATCGTATAGCTGCCGAGCCCCGGAATGCCAAAGAAGGATTCGGCCAGCAGGCTGCCCATGAACAAGGTCGGGATGACTGCAACCACGCCTGTGAGAATCGGGATGAGGGCATTACGCAGCACATGACGAAACATCACCGTCCATTCCGAGAGCCCCTTGGCGCGTGCCGTACGTACATAATCGCGGCCGATCTCCTCCAGAAACAAGGTGCGATAGAACCGCGCACCAGCGCCAATGCCACCCAGCACTCCGATCGCCACCGGCAGCACCAGGAAGCGCAGCGCATCGAACCCACCACTGAAACCAGAGATCGGCACCAGGGCGAACACCTTGCTCACCAGGTACTGGCCGCTGATGATGTAGAAAAGACTCGATACCGACATGAGGCCGATGCAGGCGATGCGCCCCGACAGATCGAGCGCCGTGCCACGAAAAAACGCCATGCCAAGTGCGAAGGTGATGTTGAAGGCAAGCCCGACGAGAAACACCGGCACGGCAAGCGCCAGGCTAGGCCCCATGCGCGCAAGAATCTCCTCGCGGATGCTGCGCCCATCGATGTCATTGCCAAAATCAAACAGGAACAGGCGTACCGATTTTTCAAAAAAGAGCGTGTCGGTCCACCGCCCCGGGCCACTGGCCGAAGCGTTGAACCACTGCGGTTTGTCATAGCCCTTTTCCTGCTTCCAGCGTTCGATCGCCTCGGCGCTCACGCGCTTATTGCCCAGTTGCATGCGCGCCATGTCATCGGGCGTATTCACCACAAAGAACAAGGCGAACGTGAGCAGGTTCACCGCGAACAGGATCACCAGCGCATAGGCAAAACGGCGCAAGAGCCAGGCACTCATCGTGCGCGCCTCTGTTCGCGGCGCCGCCAGATGGTGCGCGCACCGAGCACCAATGCGACAAGTGCAAGCGCCGCCAGGCCAAGCGGCCACAGCACCGGCCGGTTCCAGCGCGCACGCTGCTGCACGCGCAGGTCAGCATCGATGCGCAGGTACTTCAGTGTGTTTTGCACCATCGCCCCGGGTTTCAGATTGTGCAGCCAGCCCTGCGTGAGACTGTAGTCCTTCGGGTGATACCCCCAGGCCCAGGGCGCATCGACCTGCAGCAACCGCACCATTCGCCGGATTACTTCGGATCGTGCCGCACCATTGGGCATGTTTTGCATCTGGCGAAACATCGCATCGAATTCGGGGTTGTTGTAATTGGCTGCATTTTCCCCGCCTGACTTGGCGCGTGACTGTGGTCCGTAGAGCAGAAACATGAAATTCTCAGGGTCCGGGTAGTCGGCATTCCAGCCAAGGAAGAACATCTGGGTACGACCGGCGCGCACTTTTTCCTGAAAACGATTCCAGTCGGTCAGACGAATTTCGAGCTGGATATCGAGGCGGGCGAACTGGCGCCGATACCAATCCAGTATCGCCTTTGATTCAGGCCCGCGATTGACCGTGTCCAGATACAGCACCAGGGGTTGCCCGCTGGCTGCATCGCGACCATTGGCAAAGCCCGCCTGGGCGAGCAGGCTGCGCGCAGTCTCGAGCGACTTGCGCCGCGCCTGCCCGTTGACCTGGTCATAGACCACCGGATTCATGCCCTCTGGCCCCTCTTCGAATCCGAATATGCCCGGCGGTAGCGGGCCCATGGCCGCCACTCCGCGACCGTTGGCAAATATCGCGATGTACTCTTCCCAGTCGATTGCAATCGATATCGCCTGACGCAACCGACGCGCAGAGTCGGCCGCACCGCCCACCACCGGATCGAGCTGATTGAAGGCCAGATAGAACGTGCTGGCTGCCACCGAAGTCTCAAGTCCGATGCCCTTGTCCTGCATCTCCGGGGTGAGGCTCGCCTGACCGTCAATACTGACACTCACCGCCTGGTCAAAGGTGTCAGCAGCAATGCCGGCGCGGTCGTAATAGCCTTGCAGGAATTTATTCCATAGCGGAATCGATTCCTTCTCGCGCGAAAACACGACCTGATCAAGAAACGGCAGCGGCCGGCCGGCGTCATTCAGGCGGCCCGCCGCCCTGTCCTCGGCGCTGCCTTCAGACGGATAGCGCTCACCCTGGAAATTGGGATTGCGGGTCAGCACCATGCGTGCGTTCGGATCATTGCGGGTGAGCATGAAGGGGCCACTGCCCACCGGGTACCAGTCCAGTGTCAGATTGCGCCCCTCATTCATGCCTCGCTGGGCGTGGAATTGATCGGCCTCGACCGGCATGGCCGACAGAAAGGGCATCGCCAGCCAGTACTGAAACTGCGGATACTGACCGTGCAGCCGCACCCGGTAGGTGTAACGATCGACCTGGCTTACCCCGCTCAAAGGATAGTTGCGCAAATCAATCCATGGATAGCCCGGATCTGCCTTGCCATGCTCGGCCTGATACTGCGTCTGCAGGTGGGCGTAGTCACTTGCCAGCCGGTCACCCAACTCCTTCAATCCGACGATGTATTGCGACAAATGGCCGTAGATCGGGGAATTGAGTCGCGGATGTGCAAGGCGTTTGATTTGATAGATGAAGTCCGCGGCGGTAAGTTCGCGCGTGCCCTTCTCGGGAAAATCGGCCAGCTCCCGATAGCGTGCAACCTGCGTCTGCGAAAGCGACAGATAGCGAGGCCCTCCGGCCTCATCCACTGCAAACGCGGGATGGGGCTGGAACCGGATGCCGGGCCGGATCTGGATCTCATATTCGCTGGTGGCTACCTGTTCGGCTGGAGCATCCGCGGCCAGCAAATGCCCGCCACGATCATAGAGGCGCACCGTGGGCATGCTCGCGGCGGCCCCCGGCAGCAACTCGTACGGTCGCTTCAAGTAATGGTATTGCAGCGGCGCCTGGTAGATTTGCTGAATGATCGCCCACTCATCGCTTGCATAGGCGCGCGCCGGGTCGAGCGTCTTGGGACGATCGACAAAGGAGCTATAGAGGATATTGGCACCCTGCTCGGCCTTCGGGTAGGGGTCGTTCCAGGCGTCACCGCAGCCACCCAACGCGAGGCTGAAGATGATCGCCACACCGGCGTAGAGAGCGCGAACAGTCGCTGGGCTTGAGAACAGACGGCGCACGGTGACGATTGCGAAAAGGGCGATTGCCAAAAAAACTGTTGATCGGTGACCACGGACAAGGCAGTGTAGCCGATCAAAGGGCGCGCCTGTCCCACGACACCCGGCAGTTGGCCCCGGGCACACCCGGGCACACCCGGGCACACCCGGGCACACCCGGGCACACCCGGACACTGCCGTTGCCATCGCGCCCGGACCCTGCCGAGTGCACCGACCCCGATCCCGCTGCCCGCCCTGGCGGTCTGCTGCCCCCGCGAGCGCCGTGCATCTCTATAATCGTCGCCTCAATCACGGGGGTAAGCACCATGGGGTTACTTGAGGGAAAGCGCATTCTGGTCACCGGACTATTGAGCAACCGCTCGATCTCCTACGGAATCGCGCAAGCCTGCCGGCGCGAAGGCGCACAGATCGCCCTTACCTATCAAAGCGCGGATTTTGAGGCGCGGATCAACGGCCTGGCGCAGGAACTTGGCGCAGAAGCGTGCTTCCGTTGCGACGTGTCCAGTGATGAGGACATCGCACGGGCCTTTGCAGAGATCGCCGCGCATTGGGACGGGCTCGACGGACTGGTGCATGCCATTGCCTTTGCCCCTCGCGAGGCCATTGCCGGTGACTTTCTCTCGGGCATCTCGCGCGAAGCATTCCGCGTCGCCCACGATGTGAGTTCATATAGTTTTGCTGCTCTGGGCAAGGCGGCGCTGCCGCTCATGAAAGGCCGCTCAGGCGCGATGCTCACGCTGAGCTATCTGGGTGCCGATCGGGTGGTGCCCAACTACAACACCATGGGCCTGGCCAAGGCGAGCCTTGAGGCCGCAGTGCGCTATATGGCTGCCAGCCTGGGGCCGCAGGGCATTCGGGTCAATGGCATCTCGGCCGGTCCGATCCGCACCCTGGCTGCGAGCGGCATTGGGGGCTTTCGCAAAATCCTCAAGTTCGTCGAGGAGAACGCGCCTCTGCGCCGCAACGTCACCATTGAAGACGTCGGCAATGTGGCTGCATTCATGCTCTCGGACATGGCCGCAGCGGTCACCGGCGAGATCACCTATGTCGATTGCGGCTTCAGTCGCGTGATCGGCGGCATGGCGCCTCCGGCAGGAGAATAAGCCGCAAGCCTTGATTATTTCCTGGCCAGGTTTTCGTTGTTGATCTCAACCTTGGCGCGTTCGCGCAAACCCGCCACAAAGAGACGCAAGTCGGCCTGCGCTTGCGTCTTCTTCTGCGCCTCAAGTGCCGCGTTGGATTGTTCGGTCGATACGGCGGGTGCGGCGAGTACCTGTTCCACGCGGTACAGGGTGTAACCCTCAGTCCCCTCGGCGCCCACCACTTGCGGCAACTTGCCGGGATCGACCGCAAAAATGGCCTTCACCGCGTCGGCGGACAGGCCGGCCGGTCTTTCGCGTGACACGGTCTGGCCACTCACCCAGTCAAGAGAGGGCTTTTTATCCGCATTGAGTTCGGCCAGGGTGGCTTTTCCGGCCTGGCCGGCCAGCTTGACGGCTTCCCGCTCAGTCAGGCGGGCCACAATGTCGGCTCGCACCGACTCAAGCGGACGCAGGTCAGCCGCTTTATGATCCAGTACCCGGGCGACCACAATATTGCCGGGGCTCGCTTCGATCGCCTCGGTGGCATGACGGGTCTTGATCGAGTCGGCAGAAAAGAGCGCGTCGATTACCTTGGCATTACCCACCAATCCGAGTTTGGGGTCCGCCGTATGGGTTACCCAATCGGTGGTCTGCACCGCGAGCTTGAACTGCTGCACAAAAGGGGCGAGCGAATCGTTGTCCTGATCTGCCAGATTCTGGAAGTCCTCCAGCACCTTGGCATAGCGCGCGCTCACCCGTTGCCGCTTGATGTTGGCGCTGATCTGCGCCGAGGCTTCAGCAAAGCTCTTCGCCCCTTCGGGTGCCTTGATCAGGATATGGCTCGCCTGCCGTTCCTCGCCATTGTCGGCTTTGCGCGCACCCGTCACTTTGATGATGTGATAGCCAAAGTTGGTCTGCACCAGATCGGAAATCTGGCCGGGCTTCAAGCTGAATGCGGCCACCTCAAATGGCTTCACCATGGCACCGTGACCAAAGTAGCCCAGATCGCCGCCATTGGCAGCCGACCCCGGATCTTCTGATTGCGCCTTGGCAACTGCCTCAAACTGGTCCGGATGCGCGCGCAGATTCGCAAGCAGTCCGAGTGCCTTCTTGTGGGCCGCATCACGCGCACTGGCCGCCGCGGCAAAGGTCTCGTCGTAGACTTTTTTCACTTCGGCCGGATCGACCTGCTCCTGCGCCAGCAGCAGATTCTGGTTGAGCGCTACATATTCGATGCGAATGCGCGCCGGGATCTCGAAGAGCGTCGGATTTTCCTTGTAGTAGGCGGCAATCGCCTCATCGCTCGGATGTACCTGGCTCATGTACTGACGCGGACTGAAGCTCACGCGCGAATACGCGCGCTGCTCGGCGTTCAGAGCCAGATCCTGATTGGCGAGGACACGCGACACGATCGCCGAATCGGTAATGCCGCCCACCAGGCGTCGCACGGCGAGTTGCTGGCGCAGCGTCTCCTGAAACTGGATCGGGGTGTAGTTCTGTGCGCGTAACAGCTCGGTGTAACGCTGTTGGGAAAACTTGCCGTTTTCCTGAAAGGCCGGCATGGCGGCGATGGCCTGTTGCAGCGCGGCGTCGCTCGCCGACAGGCGAGCCTTCTGACTGTAAATCTGGACAATGCGCTCGTTCACCAGTCCGTCGAGCACATCGCGGCGGGACTTTTCCGTATCCCACATTGAGGCGTCAAATCCTGCACCGAGAATCTGCCGCACCTGATCGAGCTGACTTTGCACCGCGCGGTTCAGTTCACCCACAGAGACCGGGACGCCATCGACTTTTGCCACCTGATCAACGGTGCTGAACATGCGCTGATAGGATTCCACGCCGAACAGGGCGAACGGAATCGCAATGAGCACCAGCAGCACCTGCATGATGCGCCTGTTGTTCTGGACCCAATCGAACATCACGACTCCTGCAATTCGGACCGCATCAAATGAAAAAAGAGGCGCACCTTGCGGTGGGCCTCTTTTCAGGTGCCAACACGGCTACTGGGCACGGCCCACCCCCTGGGGAGGCTGGGCGCGCGATCATACCATGGCAGGCGGCGCGCTCTTGCGGCTAGCGGTGCCCTTCGTGGTGATTGTCGCGCCTCTCTTCACGGCCGTGATGGTCGGCCTCAGAGTGCTCGCGCTCCCACGGACGCCCGCCTCCGCGGTGATAGCCGGTACGACCGCCCCATTCGCCATACCAGCACCCCGGGCATGGCCTGGGCGAGTAAAAGTACGGATCCCCCACATCGACCACGATGCCGGGAACGGCAAACTGGATAGTCACCTGAGCGCTTGCTGGCAGGCTCAGCGCAGCCGACAGTACGGCCGTGACGGCCGCGATGTGCAGCGCGATGTGCAGCGCATTGAGCCCGCGTCCTTCGCATTTCATGTTCATGGTTTCATTCATGGTTTCGTCCTCTGAGCCGTGCTGAACTTTTTGCCAATAGCGGCTGCCCGATTCGATCAGTGCAGCGTTGTACACGCCAACTTGCGAGCTCATTCTCGACATCCGCATTGAGGCGGTCTGTGCGTCAACGCACCTCTGTCACGGAAATGTCACCTCGCCGTCCTAGCATGCGGCATGCTCGGTCCCGACGCTCTTCACGTTGACCTCGCCCTTCGCGGGATTGCCAAACAATTCGGCGCCACGATGGTGCTGCAGGATATTGACCTGGCGATCGCCCCGGGCGAGTTCATCTCGCTTGTCGGCCCGTCCGGATGTGGCAAATCCACACTGCTGCGGGTGATTGCCGGGCTTGAACAGCCTGATCGCGGTTCAGTGAGTCTGGCTGGCCGTTGCATTGATGAAATGGCACCCAGCGAGCGCGATGTTGCAATGGTGTTTCAGAGCTACGCGCTCTATCCGCACTTGAGCGTCGCGCAAAACATCGCGCTCCCCCTTGAGATGCGCCAACTGCGCTGGTGGCAGCGTTGGCCGATCGCAAGAACACTATCGGGCCTGGTGTCCCGCCAGGCCAAGGCAATCAGGTTGCAGATCAACGCCGATGTGCGCGCACTCGCCCAGACGCTGCAACTGGATACGCTGCTGCACCGAAAGCCTATGCAACTCTCCGGCGGCCAGCGGCAACGTGTTGCACTGGCACGCGCCATGATTCGCGCGCCGCGCGTATTCTTGATGGACGAACCGCTGTCCAACCTCGATGCGCGGTTGCGCGTTCATTTGCGTGATGAACTGGTGCAGCTACATCGCAGGCTCAGGGTCACATTTGTCTATGTGACCCACGACCAGTCCGAAGCGATGACCATGTCCGACCGCATCGCGGTCATGGATGAAGGCCGTATCCTGCAATTCGGCACCCCAAAGCAGCTCTACAGCGATCCAGACAATTTGCAAGTGGCCCGCTTTATCGGCAGCCCCACCATCAATACGCTGTGCGTAGAGGCCGATGCAAGCGGTAACTGGCAGTACTTTGACACGCCGCTCGGCGCGATTCCAGGACGTCAGCAACAACCACAGCCCGGTGAGCGGCTGACCCTCGCCGTGCGCCCTGAATACTTGAGTGTTGCTGTTGAACCCATCGTTGCCTGCGATCGGCAGTGGCCGATGCAGCTACACCGGATCGAACACCACGGGGCTGACGACTATGTGTTCCTCGTGGACGCACGCGCACCAGGCGACACAGCGCTCATCGCCCGGTTGCCCGCGGCGTCATCACTTGAGCGTGCCGATCCGGGCACCGCGGTGCACGTTGGTTTTCGCTGGAGCGATGTCATGCGCTTCGATGCCGCGGGTCTGCGGGTGCGCGAACCATGAATGCAACGCAAAACGACGCCCACTGTCGCCAAGGCGCCCCGAGCGTGGCCACAGCCGCCAAACGCGCGGGAACCAGGGACGCGAAGCGCACGCCCGGCACCCGCGGTGGCCTGCGTCGACGCGAGCACTGGACGGGGTTCTCACTATGTCTGCCCGCCTGGGTGTTGCTGTGCGCGCTCTACCTGGCACCGATCATCGTACTCGCGCTGCTCAGCGTCACCGACTATGAAATGGGCGCAGTCCGCTGGAAAGTGGTCGGCCTGGACAATTACCGCCGCGCGTTCAGCGACCCGGTGTTTCGCCGCTCACTCGCCAATACCCTGCTCTACATGGTCCTGGTCGTACCGTTGAGCGTGGCCGGCGGCCTGTTCATCGCGCTGCTCGTGCACGCGCGCGGGGTCAGTCGAGCATTCTATGAAGTGATCTATTTTTTGCCCGTGACGGCCACTCTGGTGGCGATGGCGACGGTGTGGCAGTTCTTGCTGCATCCGACACTGGGGCCATTCAATCACCTGCTCGATCTGGCGGGCCTTGGTCGCCACAATTTTCTGAATCAACCCGGGTTGATGCTGCCAACCCTTGCAGCCATCGGTATCTGGCAGTTGCTCGGATTCAACATGATTCTGTTTCTCTCGCGACTGTCACAGATACCGCAATCCTTGTACGACGCTGCGGCCATCGACGGTGCCAGCCACGCGATCGACCGATTCCTCTGCGTCACTGTGCCCCTGCTTGGTCCGACACTGTTGTTTGTGATCGTTACCAGCAGCATCACCGCATTCAAGATTTTTGACACAGTGGCCGTGCTCACTCAGGGGCGCCATGGCTCGGAGGTGCTGCTCTACGACATCTACCTGGAAGGTTTCACCTACTCACGCACTGGCTACGCCGCTGCCCTTACGGTGATTTTCCTTGCCCTCATTTTGCTGCTCTCGGTCTGGCAGACCCGCCAACTGGATAAGAAGGTTCATTACGCATGATGCGTCGCTCTGCCGCGCCGAGACAGGCACCTGCCGATTGGTCGGCGGACGACACGGTCACGTTGTACGGACACGCTACCTCGCATGCGCAGGTACCCAGCGCGCGCGCGCACTGGGCTGGGCTGGTTCGCTTGAAGCGGGCGCTCATCCTGCTCGCCGCGCATGGCGCGCTGCTGGCGGGAGCCGCTGTGATGCTGCTGCCGTTTGTATGGATGCTCGTCACCTCAGTGCGACCAGCCAATGAAATCTTTCGCGGATCGCTGCTGCCCTGGCCAGAACATTTTCATGGCTGGGGTCACTATCACGAAGCGCTTGCCTATGTGCCACTTGTCCGCTTCATGCTGAACGGCGTTCTTGTCTGCAGCGGCATCCTGGCGGTTCAATTGCTGGTTGCCATACCAGCGTCTTATGCACTGGCCAAACTGCGCTTTGGCAGCGAGCGCATCCTGTTCTATCTGGTGCTCGCCGCGCTTTGTGTGCCAATTCAGGTCACTGCCTTGCCGCTCTACCTGGGACTGGCCCAAGTGGGAGGGCTCAATACCTACTTCGCCATGATGCTGCCGTTCTTCCTCTCGGTATTCGCGATTTTTCTGCTACGCCAGAGCCTCAAGACCTTTCCCGATGACATCCTCCAGGCAGCCCGGCTCGATGGTATGAGTGAATTCGAAATTCTCTGGCGCATCGTGGTGCCCTCGGCGCGCTCAAGCATCGCCGCCTTTGCGGTGTTCTCGTTGGTCGCACACTGGAACGATCTGTACTGGCCGATGATCGTCATCAGTGATACGCAACTGGCACCGCCCCCGCTGGGCATGATGTTTTTTGCCACCGCCGAGACCGGATCTGACTATGGCGCACTGATGGCCGGTGCGACGGTGCTCACCCTACCCCTGGTACTCATTTTCCTGATGGCCAGGCGTCGCTTCATCCAGGGCCTGACGATGTAACCGGGCAGCTTGCAAAAACCTCATCTAAAACATTTGCTCCATTTTCTACCTATTTCACCTCGGGACTCCATCATGAAACAGCTTGCTTCCCTTGCCTGTCGCACCCTTCTGCCCCGGTTGGGTGCCCTGCTCAGTGCGATGACCCTGCTCCTCGGGGCACCGGCCCACGCCGAGACCACCCTGGATGTGATGTACTGCTATCCAAGCTTTGCCCGCTTCCACGAACCGCTCGCCCAGGAGTTCATGAAACTCCATCCGGATATCACCGTCAAATTCCGCGCACCCCTGGCAAGCTATGACGAAGGTCACCAGGCAATGCTGCGCAATGCCGTCACCAATCAGTTGCCCGATGTGTACTACTCGGGCTACCACCTGCTCGGTGAATTGATTCACAAGCTCGAGGCGCGCGACCAGGCTGTACGTATCGAGTCGCTGTTGAAGGGTGAAGGGGACGCGTTCGCAGCTGCCAACTTTGCCCCGCGCCTGCTGGCCCTCGGTCAGGTTGATTCCCGCCAGTACGGCCTGCCGTTCAATGCCTCATCGCCGATCATGTACGTGAACGCCGATCTGGTACAAAAGGCAGGCGGTGATCCACAGAATATGCCCACCACCTGGGACGGCCTGATCAAACTCGCCGGCCGCATTCACGCCCTTGATAAAGACATCAATGGCCTGTCCTACAACATCGACGCCTGGCCCGATGACTGGTTGTTTCAGAGCATCATTGATCAGCAGGGCGGTCGCATGGTGAAGCCCGGTACCAAGAAAGCTGGGTTTGACGGGCCGGTAGGACTGGCGGCACTGCGTACTCTGCGCCGCCTGGTAACCGAAGGGGGTATGCAGATGGTCGACTGGGATCAGTCGCGCCAGCAGTTCAGCGCCGGCAAGACCGGCATCTTTTTCTCAACACCCGCACAACTGCGTCAGGTCACCGATGCCGTGGGCAGCAGCTTTCATTTCACAACGGCGCGCTTTCCGCTCGATGACAAGACCAATGGTGGCGTTCCGACCGGCGGCAATGCCGTGATCCTGCTCGCCAAAGACCCGGCCAAGCAAAAAGCAGCTTGGGAATTCATGAAATTCGTCACCAGTGCGCGCGGGCAGAAGGTGGTGGTCGAGATGACCGGCTATCTGCCCACCAACAAACTGGCCCTTGGCAACGATTTTCTGGGGCCGTTCTACGCGGTCAATCCGAACTTCAAGACCGCCACCACCCAGATCGATATCGCCTTGCCCTGGTCCGGCTATCCCGGTGGACAGTCGGTACGCATCTGGCGCGCGCAGCGCGACGTGATCGGCACGGTGATGCGCGGGGAGAAAACACCCGAAGGGGCACTGCCTGAATTGATCAAGGTCACAGAAGATCTGATGGAATGAAAGAAGTCACAATAATTCAAGGCGAAGCGCAAATGGCAATGATGGAATTCAAGGCGAGGCACGAATGGCAATGATGGAATACCGGCGATGATCAACCGAGAGAGCCTGCAACCATGCTGATCGCCCAGCTCACCGATACCCATATCAAGCCCAAGGGGAAACTTGCCTATCACCGGGTGGACACCGCGGCCTACCTGCGCCGCACGCTGAGTCACCTGCTGGGTCTGCCGCAGCAACCCGATCTGGTGGTGATCACAGGCGATCTGGTCGATGAAGGCAAGGTGGAAGAATATGCCCATTTGCGTGAACTTCTTGCGCCGTTACAGCAACCGGTGTTATTCATACCGGGCAATCACGATGATCGCGAAGTGATGCGCACGAGCCTCGCTGGCATACACGGCTGGCATGGTGCGGGGGAACGTGCAAGCGTGGATGCGCTGCCAGTGCATGGATACTGGCAGTTCAATCTGAAGGCATCCGAGTGGCCACTGCGCATCATCGGATTGGACACGGTCGTGGCTGGAGAAAGTGGCGGTGAATTGTGCGCCGAGCGGCTTGCCTGGTTAAGCGATCAGTTACGGGATGACCGGACTACACCGACACTGATACTGATGCATCACCCGCCTTTTGCGACCGGCATCGGCCATATGGACGAGATTGGATTGACTGGTGCGGCGGCGTTCGGCCAGCTGGTGAGCGCGCATCCCCAGATTGAAGTCATTTTGTGTGGACACCTGCATCGCACGATTCGCGCGAGTGTGGGTGGACGCGCCTGCATGACCGCACCCAGCACCGCCCATACCGTTCGGCTCGATCTGGATCCGCTGGCGCGGTCGCTCTTTTGCCTCGAACCGTCGGGCTATCTGCTGCATTGGACCAATGGCAAGGGCATTGTGTCGCACCATGTGAATGCAGGCGAATATCCCGGTCCATTCCCTTTCTTTGAAGAGTCTGGCGCACTGATTACCTGACCTGCCTTCGGTTACAGATGAGGGATATCGTGATGTCGCAAAAGAGCCCGGCGCTTGTCAGGCACTAGCGATCACAAGCACTTGGATGGAACGGAAACCCGGTACAGGTTTGTCAGCGTAGACACTTTGGTGGCTGATTTTCTGGCCGATGTAAGGAGAGTAACCGTTGCTGCACTGGAGGCAACCGGCTCGCTCATGCGAGCGGGGAGAAAATTGGCTGCACCGTGGGATGAATTGCGGACGCATGTTCCCTTGCTGCCCTCTTGATGCTTGACTCAGGCATCCTCGGCGGCGTCATACAGCTGGTAGCGATTCTTACCCGCGCGCTTGGCCTTATACATAGCCTGATCGGCATGGCGCACAAGTAAATCGCCATCGACCTCGCCGGCAGGGTAAAGGGTTACGCCAACACTGGCGGTAACGCTCAGCGCAACGTCATTGATCAGCAATGGTTGCCCGCAAGCCTCGATGACGCGATTGACCACCTGAAAGCAATCCTGCACGGCGGTCAATTCGGTGAGCACGATGACGAATTCATCCCCTCCCACGCGCGCTAACGTGTCGCTCTCGCGCAGCGCTGTCTGCATATGGTGAGAGATCGCAATCAACAATTCATCACCGACGCGATGTCCATATTGATCGTTAATCGATTTGAAACCGTCAAGATCCAGATACAGCACCGCGAGCATGTCGCCATGACGCCGGCAGTTCGCCATGGCCTGCGTCAAACGATCCCTTAGCAACAAACGGTTGGGCAGATCCGTGAGCGGATCAAAATGCGCTTCGTGCTCAAGCTTCTCATGCTGCAACTTGAGCGGCGTGATATCCGAAAACAGCACAACATAATTGCAAATCTCACCCGAGGCGCCGCTGACTCGGCTGACCGTAAGAAAGGCAGAGTAGGCCTCACCGTTCTTTCGCCGGCTCGAGATTTCCCCCTTCCACTGGCCGCCTCGAGCCAACGCCCGGCGCATGACCCGAAACGTTTCAGGCCCCTGGTGGCTCGATCGCAAAAAGTTCGTGTCTCTGGCCAGTACCTCATTCTTGGCGTAGCCCGTGATTCGGGTGAACGCCTCATTAACTTCGACAATAGAGCCTCTGGCATCAGTGATCAGAATACCTTCGCTGGTGCCTGTGAAGACGCTTGAAGTCAGCCGCAACCGAGCTTTCGCTGCCACCTCAAACGAAATGTCGCGGGCAATTTTGGATGCACCGATGATCGTACCGTTGCTATCTCTTATCGGTGAAATGGTGACCGATATATGAATGCGACGACCATTTTTGTGCAGTCGTTCAGTCTCAAAGTGCTCGACCCTGGCGCCACCCTTCACCTGCTGTAGGATGTAGGTTTCCTCGTCCACGCGATCAGACGGGAACAGCTTGAGCAATGATTGGCCCAACATCTCTTGCTCGGTGTAGCCAAAAATCAATTCCGCGCCGGGGTTCCAACTGGTCACGATACCGTCCAGCGTCTTGCTGATGATGGCATCGTCGGAACCCTGCACGATGGCGCGAAAATGCTCAAGATCGTGCTGCGGCGGACGCTTATTGTCCTGTGGGTCCGCTGTGGCCAGAGTGCTATTGGATGGAGAGTCCTTGTCCATAACCAATACCTAGAGGGGCTGGGCTTCAGTTTAGGCCGTTAGGCGAAACGTGCAAGCAACTTGGACGTCAGCCACAAGATACTGCAACTCAAGCGAACTGGCACACCGCGTGAGGCGACACTTATCTGAAAAATGAAGGCATTTATACTCAGATTCTATGAGACATCCTGGCCAGCCCCACCCAAGTGCGCCGTCTGCGGTACCCTCCCCACTTTCAATCGCGTTGGCCGGCTTGAGCGCCCTGGCGATTGCCGTGGGCGTTGGTCGCTTTGCCTTCCCACCTTTGCTTGCGATGATGGTCACCGATGAGGCGCTGTCAGTGGCCGACGGAGGCTGGCTTGCCTCAGCCAATTACCTGGCTTATCTGGGCGGTGCGCTGGCGGCCATCCGGATCAAGGTCAATAGCGCCATGGCGATTCGATTCAGCCTGCTGCTGGTTGCACTCTCGACAGTTGCCATGGGCTGGGGCAACAGCTTTCCGGTCTGGCTTGTGCTTCGAGTGATCGCCGGTCTCGCCAGCGCCTGGACGTTTGTGTTCGTGTCCAGTTGGGCGCTCACCTGGGTGCGCAACCTCGGGCGACCGAATCTGGACGGCGTTCTGTATACCGGTGTCGGCACGGGAATCGTGCTCTCTGGTTTGCTTTGCCTCGCTTTCATGGACCAGGGCGTGCATTGGCCCGCTGCCTGGCTGATATTTGGCGCACTCGCGCTGGCGGGCACCCTGGCTCTGTGGCGTATCGTCAGCCTCGACCCCGTCGCGTCGGCGCCGCTGCAGCCGGCGCGAACTCGCTCGCCCATTGACCGCAGGAGTGCCTGGATCATGGTGTCAGCCTATGGCATTGCAGCAATGGGCTATGCCATTCCGGCGACTTTTTTGCCGGTACTCGCGAGGGACGCAATTGCCAACCCGAACGTATTCGGCTGGCTTTGGCCCGCCTTTGGTGCCGCCGCCACGGTGTCCACTTTGGCGGCGGCAGCACCGTCAAGGTCGCTCCAGGCGAGGGGCCTTTGGATCAGCGCAAGCTTCGTAATGGCGATCGGCGTCATCGTCGCAGCCCTTTGGCCAGGATTGGCGGGACTGGCGGTCGCAGCGCTTTGCGTCGGGGGCACATTCATGGTGATCACCATGGCAGGCATGCAGGTGGCAAAGGCCATCGGCGGGGCCGATGCACGATCACTGATCGCCGCCATGACGGCCTCATTCGCGGCAGGCCAAATTCTCGGCCCTGCAGTTGCAACCGCCATGCTTCAGGCAGGTGGGTCGATCGCTGAAGCGCTGCTTGCCGCAGGCCTGTTGCTGGTCATCAGTGCGTTTGCACTGCGCGCGCTGCCGCTCTCAGCGATGAAGGGATAACAGCAGCAAAAGTGTGCGCTGATGTGCGCTGATGTGCACCGATGTGCGGCGATACGCGATCATGCAGTGCGACGCGCGTCGATGTGCGGCGAAGCGCGGCAACACGCGTTCGATTCGACGACGTTCAATCCGACTGCGGAATATTGGCCTGGCGCACAATGCGCTTGTACAAATTGATTTCATTGACATAGCGGGTGGCAAACGCCTCGGCACCGAGCGGCGTCGCGTCAGCGCCCCAGGGGTGCAGATATTTTGCGATGAATTCCGGCGCGGTAATGACCTTGCGAGTCTCCTCGCTCACCGCCATCACGATCTCACGCGGTGTACCGCCCGCTGCGAACAGCGCGATCCAGGGCTGATAGTCAAGATCCATGAATCCGGCTTCGACCGCGCTGGGTACCTCAGGCAGCGCCCAGTACCGATTCGGTCCGGTCACCGCAAGGGCAATCACGGTTCCCTGTTTCACTGATCCGAGTACCAACTGGGGGGGCAGCACGCCGACGGTCACTTCACCCCCGGTGAGTGCGGTAAATAGTTCGGCGTCCCCTTTGTAGGGCACATGCTCAAGCTCGATTCCGGCGATGGACTTCAACCATTCCATGGCAAGCTGAGGCCCAGATCCCACGCCAGTCGAACCAAAGTTGTACTTGCCCGGTGCCGCTTTTGCTGCGGCGATCAGCTCACGCGGTGTCCGCGCAACGCCATCTCGTGGTGCCACCAGCACGCTAGGCGCGGACACAAGCATCGCCACCGGTGCGAGGTCCCGTACCGGATCGTAATTGAGCTTCTTGCGAATGGCACTACTTGTGGCCAGCCCGGAACTGGTCATCAAAAACGTGAGTCCATTGGGCGCGCTCTTCGCCACCATCTCTGCGGCAAGCTGAGTACCGGCCCCGGGACGGTTTTCCACCACCACCGGCTGGTTCCATGCGCGCGACAGAATGGGCGCCATCGCCCGTGCCAGGTTATCCACCGTGCCACCGGCGTTGTACGAAACAATCAGGTGCACCGGCTTGTCAGGCCAGCGCGAGGTCTGCGCGAGGCATGAGCCCATTGTGATGCCGACAAGGAGCAGACTGCGCCATGCCAATGGAAAGGGTGAACGACGATTCATGGCCTGGTCAGACCTCCGCAGATTGCGAGTACAACGGGCTGCACTATAAAATGAACCGGGACCGCCTGCACAGTGCGTTGCACTGCACCCGACTGGCGTCTGCAAGGGCACGCGTCCTTGGACCACACAAAGGAAAGCCCACGTGTCTCATGCAGTGGCCATCGATATTGGCGGTACGTTCACTGATCTGGTCGCCTTCAATCGCGCGGGCGAGCGGGTGGTGTACACCAAGAGCCCGACCACCTACGGTGACTTTGCCGAAGGCATCCTCGATTGTTTCCGCAAAGCGGGCATTGCCCTGTCTGATGTCGATCTGATCCATCACGGGACGACGCTGGTGATCAACACGCTCATCCAGCGTAGCGCCGGGCGCACGGCGCTGGTCACCACGCGCGGATTTCGCGACGTGCTCGAGATTGCACGCGGCAACCGCCCCGCACCGCTTGACTTGTACTACCAGCGTGACGAACCGCTGATTGCGCGAGACTTCCGCTTCGAGGTGAGCGAGCGGATTGGCAGTGACGGCACCGTGATCGAGCCGCTCGATCTGTCTGAACTGAGCGCGCTCGCCGAGCACCTGCGCGAAACCAGCATTGAATCGGTGGCGTTGTTCTTTCTTAACTCCTACGTCAATCCGACGCACGAAGAGCTCGCGGTGCAGCACCTGCGGCAAGGCTTACCCGGTGTCTTTATCACCGCCAGTACCGAGTTGAGCCGCGAATGGTACGAGTACGAACGCACCTCCACGGTGTGTGCCAATGCCTACGTCGGACCGCAGGTGATCGCCTACATGCATCACCTCGAAGAACGCCTGAAGGCTGAAGGCTTTCAGGGCACCTTGCACATGATGGGTTCCAACGGCGGGGTGCTTTCGGTTGAGCGCACCTGCCGCCAACCCATTGCCCTGGTCGAGTCCGGTCCGGTGGGAGGGGCCATCGGTGCGGGCATTTATGCGAGCGCTCTGGGGTTCTCCAATGCGATCTCCTTTGATATGGGTGGCACCACGGCCAAGTGCACGCTGGTCGAGGACGGTCGCTTTTCAGTCGACTCGGTGTACTACGTCGATGACTATGTGAAGGGTTTTCCGATCAAGTCGCCTGTCATCGAGATCCAGGAAGTGGGCTCCGGTGGCGGCTCGATTGCCTGGCTGGATGCGCAGAATCGCCTGCATGTGGGCCCGCAAAGCGCGGGCTCCTCGCCCGGCCCGGCCTGCTACGGACGTGGTGGTGAGCAACCCACGGTGACCGATGCCAATCTGGTGCTCGGGCGACTCAATGCCGACAATTTCCTCGGCGGTGAGCTGCACCTTGAGGTGGATGCAGCGCGGGCGGCGCTCGCTCGCATCGCGCAACCGCTGGGTTACGTCGGCGAAGAGGGGCTCATCCGCATGGCCGCCGGGGTGGTGGCCATTGCAACGGTGATCATGGCCGGGGTCATCCGCCGAATTTCCATCGACCACGGACGCGACCCGCGCGACTTTGCGCTCATAGCCTACGGGGGTGGTGGGCCGCTGCACGCCTGTTCGCTGGCGCGCGAGCTCGCCATTCCAATGGTCATCATTCCGGTGGAGCCGGGTAATTTCTCGGCCGTTGGCATGACACTGGCCGAGGCGCGAGTCGATGACGTGCGAACGTTTTCATCGCGTCTGGGTGAGGCTGCAATCAGTGCGATGGACGCGATCTACAACAAGATGGAGACAGATGGCGCCGCTGCACTCGAGCGGGACTTTCAGAGCCCTGTGGCACGGTTCGAGCGCCATGTTGAAATGCGCTATGTCGGGCAGCGCCACAACATCAAGGTGCTGGTGGCGAGCGGCGCCGATGCCGCACAGATCCGGCACGCCTTCGAGCGGCAATACAAAAGCCGCTATGGCCATGCCGATGCGAAGGCCGCGGTGGAGATCCAGGCGCTGCACCTGTCCGCCTTCGCCCGGATCGATCATCCCGACATCGGGCGGTTGGCGCGACCGCATTCAGACACCGCAATAGCAGCGCGTAAAGTTCATTTCGATACGGCCTCGGGCGCCATTGAGACCCGTGTCTATCAGCGCAGTGCCCTGCCAGTGGGTTTCAGCGCCGAGGGGCCGGCGGTGATCGAGGAATACGGCTCAACGACACTGGTGTGGCCCGGCGACCGTTTCGAAATCGGTCCCCTGTTCGAAATCCGCGTGCATTGCAATGTAACCAAGGGGCAATCGCATGCCGCATGACCGCCACTCATCCGCTGCCCGCACGATCGACCCCATCACCCTTGAGGTGATCGGTCACGGTCTCACCTCGATCACGGATCAGATCGATGCCAATATCTCGCGCACCGCGTTCAGTCCGTATATCTATGAATACAAGGACTACGCAGTGGCGATCACCACCGCGACCGGTGAGCTGATCACCACGTCAACAGGCGGCATGCCGGTATTCGTCGCCGATGCCGTGGGTATGGCCGTCAAGGATGGCCTTGCCACCTACGGCCGTGCGCGCCTGCATCCGGGCGACGTGATTGTGTGCAATCACGCGGGGGTGCAGGGCCAGCATTTGAACAACACCGTGATGTACACCCCGATCTTCGCAAGAGCGGGAGCCGGAGCCGGAGCGGGAGCGGGAGCCGGAGCCGGAGCCGGAGCCGGAGCCGGAGACCGAGACGTAGGCGTAGACAAAGACGATGGCGATGACGAAACGGCAGCCGTCGAGCTGATCGGTTTCTTTGCCATCAACGTGCACTGGATCGACATTGGCGGCACGGCGGTGGGTGCGATTTCCTTTCGCACCGAGGACATTTTCATGGAAGGACTGCAGCTTCGCACCGTGAAGCTGTGGTCCAAGGGCGAACCGGTCGAGGACATGTACCGGGTGATCGAGAACAACACCCGGTTCCCGCAGGAATTGATGGGAGATATCGCGGCGCAACTGGGCGGCTGCCTGCTCGGTCGTGATCTGGTGGCGGCGCTTGCCAACAAGTACGGGGTGCAGAGTTTCTTCGATGTGATCGAGGCCATTTTTGACAAATCGGAGGCCGCGGTCCGCAAAACCATCCGTGCCATCCCCGATGGTGTCTATGAAGCCGAGGCTTTTCTCGACAATGACGGCGTCACCGAGATGCGCATTCCGATCAAGGTGCGTGTTGTGATCGAGGACGACGAGATCACAGTCGACTATTCCGACATGGCACCGCAGGTCGGCTCATGCATCAATTCGGGCCGCTATGGCGGCGGGCGTACCACGGCGCGCCTCGCGTTCAAGTATCTGATCGCCGGTGATGAGAATGCGAACGAAGGCACCTACCGTCCGCTCAAGCTCATATTGCCCGACGGCACAATATTGAGTGCATCAGATGATGCAGCGATGGCGCTCTACCCCATTCCGTTTCCGACGGTCATCGATACCTTCATCCGTGCGCTCGAGGGGGCGTTGCCTGAGCGTGTGACGGCGGCCCACTTCGGCACGTATTCGTCGTTCCGCTTGCTCGGCAAGCGCCCGGATGGATCAACCTTCAGTTGCACCGACAGTGGTCATGGTGGCTGGGGCGCCTGCGCAACGCATGACGGGGCGGGGCCGTTTCGCACCATGGCCCATGGCGATTCGCACATCATTCCGGCCGAACTGCAGGAAGCGCTCTATCCCATCCGCATTGAATCGTTCGCACTGCGCCCGGACTCCGGCGGTGCCGGCCAATACCGCGGGGGCCTGGGCATCGTGAAGCAGTATCGAATTCTTGCCCCATGCAAGCTGTTTGCGAATTTTGATCGTGTCGACTGCCCGCCCTGGGGCATCCGTGGTGGACTTGGTGGACGACCCGGGCAAGTCACGGTGGTTCGATCGGACGGTGCGACCGAAGTGTTCTACAAGTCCGAAGGGCTCGCGCTCGAACCTGGCGATCGCATCTGTGTGGAGACCGGGGGCGGCGGTGGCTATGGCGAGCCGGCACTGCGCGAGGCGAGTCTCATCGAGCGCGATCTGATCCGCGGTTATATCTCGCAAGAAAATGCGCAACGGGACTATGGCGTTCGCGCGCACTCAGGCGCGCGCGTTGCTATGTAATCTGCTAGAGATCGCCGATCAAAGCCAACTCAATCCAGAGTACTGGGTGGATTAACCGACTGATCCAGCAGGGCGGCAATGCTCAGCGGTACGAGTCCACGCGCCAGCATGCGTTTGAAGGTTTCGTAGACATCTGACTTCGCACCGGCCTTGCGCAGTGTGTCTTCGTCATTGAACCAGACGTAAACAATGACTCTAATGGGGCTTGAAGCAAATCGAAAGAACAGCCGATAACGATCCGGCATACCCTTTTTCACACGTCGCCAGTTGGAGTGGCCGGCACCCAGAGTCTTGCCCAGCCTGAACTCGGGCGCATCCGGATTGGCAGGAACTATCTCGGTGATCGTCTTGTAGACCGACGCAAGAAGCTTGGTCTTCGGGTGCGTCTTGTAGCCCCTGGGGTCATCCAGAGCGAGTTGGGTCACAGAGGATTCGAGCTCATCGAGCGCAAATTGGGAGATGCGAAAGTAGTACAGCGACCAGCCGTTAGCAGTCATCGGCATTCTTCTAATCGACCGCGACGCCCTTGACCAATTTGGCGATGCGGCGCAACTGCGCGGTGTCTGCCGCCACAATCTCTTCGGGGTGCTCGGTCATCTGCTTCTCCATGAACTGAAGAAAGCTTGCGACAACGGGGTCGCTCTCGTCGTCCTTGACCTTGCGCTTGGGAGGAGACTTGGTCGACACCAGAATGGCACCATCGGCTACCACAGTGACTTTGACCTTCCCCTCGAACTCCGGGTGCGCTTGAAAAAAGCCGGCCGGTAGCCGCATGCCGCGAGAGTTTCCCACCGGCACAACGGTGCCCTCGTACTGCTCTTGACGTTTGAGTTGGGTCATGATGTTCTTACTCGCTTGTGGATACAGATGTAACCACGTCATTCTACGCCTCCTCGAGTACCACTGCGCCGACCAAAGACGCCGCCTCCGCGACCCGATCCGCGACCCGATCCGCGACCCGATCCGAGACCCGATCCGCGACCCAATCCGAGATTCCCGTCAAACTATTAGTATCTGCCCGAACAAATGAAACCTGATCCAGGCATCAGCCCATTGCGATCGGTTCGTTGCTCGCCACGTTGAGATGGCCTGGATTTTGGCGTACTGTTGGGTTCAACAAAATGAGGATAACGATGCTCAATGCGATTTTTCCTACTGGCTGGGGGCATTTTCTTGTTGGCGGCCTTCTGATTGGCGCTGGTGTCAGTCTTGTATTTGTTGTGACCGGTCGGGTGATCGGCATGAGCAGCGTGTTTAGCAGCTCATGGTCGTGGTTCTCGCGCCTGCCCTATTTCCAGGGTGCGTCTTTATTGGCAAGCCGCTATTGGCGCCTCCTGTTCGCACTCGGATTGATTCTGGGCGCCGCTGTGTGGTGGATCGCATTCGGACCCGATCACGCCGTGCGCACAGCGGTTTCATGGCCGCGTCTGTTGCTTGGCGGCCTCTGTGTTGGATTCGGCACGCGGCTATCGGGCGGATGCACCTCAGGTCATGGCATTTGCGGATTGTCATCGCTGTCGGGCTCTTCACTGGTAGCGGTTGTCGTCTTCATGGCGGTGGCTATCGCGACGGCGACCGGGTTGAGCGCACTGTCCGGGGGTGCGTCATGAATCGAATGACGGACGCGCTCGCAATGGTGCTCGGTGGCGCCCTGTTCGGGTTTGGTCTGGCCCTGTCGGGTATGGCACAGCCGGAAGTGGTGCTGCAATTTCTCAATCTCAAGGACGCTGGCCTGCTCCTTGTCATGGGTGGCGCCATTGCGCTCACGCTGCCGGTGTATCAACTCTGGCCCACACTCGTTCGCAAGCCCTTGGTCGAACCGACCTACGACAAGCGAGCCGGAAGACTGGATCGCAAAACGCTTGCGGGCGCGGCGATCTTTGGCTTGGGATGGGGCATCTGCGGCGTGTGCCCGGGTCCGGCTATTGCCGGACTCGGCATTGGCAACGCCGACCTCCTGATCGCTATTGCGGGCATTGTGCTGGGCGCCTATCTCCACGGCTGGTGGGTGAGCCGAAAGACCTGAGCATCACCGTATCAGTCTGGCGAAATAAGCCCCTGAACACGCATCTGCAGCGCTGGCACAACGTCTTGTGCAAACCAGGGATTGGCCTTGAGCCAGATGTTGTTGCGCGGACTGGGGTGTGGCAGTGGCATCACCTGCGGCCAATGATCGCGCCATGCACGCACCGTTTCAGTCAGATTGCTTGTTGATACGTCAGGCAAATGCCAGGCCATGGCGTACTGACCGATCACCAGCGTCAGTTCGATGCGCGGCATGGCCTGCAACAGTTTGTGCCGCCACAGTGGCGCGCATTCGCGCCGTGGCGGCAGATCGCCCGACGATCCAGTGCCCGGATAGCAAAACGCCATTGGCAGGATGGCCACTGATGTTGGGTCATAGAACTGCTCGCGGCTCACGCCCATCCATTGCCTCAGCCGCTCGCCGCTTGCGTCATCAAAGGGGACACCGCTTGCGTGGACCTTGCTGCCGGGCGCCTGCCCTGCAATCAAGATCCGCGCCCGCGCGTCAACCTGTACGACCGGGCGTGGTCCCTGCGGCAAATGCGCGGCGCAGATCGCGCAGGCGCGCACTTCCTTCAATAACGACGGCAAGCGAGTGGGCGCGTTCATGGGGTTGCAATCCTTTGTATCTGTGCTGCCACGCAGAGAACGGCATCGGCATGTCTGACCAATTCCTGTTCGGGGGCTCAGCCCTTGCGAGCCAGCGCTGACGCACCGGCAAAGACACCCGACCTGTGCGGACCCTGCGTCGTTTCGAGGCGAATGCCTTCGTTCCATTTGGCCATGCGCTCGGATCGAGCAAATGAGCCCACCTTGAGCTGCCCGGCGTTCCAGCCGGTGGCCAGGTGCACGATGGCCACATCTTCGGTTTCTCCCGAGCGTGCCGATACGATCGTTTTGAAACCGGCCCGATGGGCTGCCTTGAGTGCCGCATGAGTCTCAGAGACTGTGCCTGCCTGATTGGGCTTGATCAACACCGTGTTGCAAGCCCCAATCGTCGCGGCACGGGTAACCCGTGCTGCCTGCGTCACCAGGTAGTCATCACCCACCACCTGAACCCTGTCACCGACCGCGCGGGTGAAGGCGATGAGTCCGGCTTCGTCGTCTTCGGCCAATGGATCTTCAATCGAAACGATAGGGTATTTGCCGACCCAGCCCAGCAGCTTGTCGCACAGAGCGTCGGAATCGAGCCGCTCACCTTCAAGGGCCAGTTGGTACTGGCCGCCATGCCCGAATTCCGAGGCGGCGATGTCCAGTGCAATCGACACGTCGGTGCCCGGTATGAAGCCGGCTTTTTCGATTGCGGCGACCAGGGTGTCCAGTGCATCTTCATTGCGTGCGAAGTTTGGCCACCAGCCTCCTTCATCAGCAACACCAGCCAGACTGCCGCGCGAGGCCATCAACTGACCGGCTGCACGGTACACCTCGGCCGTCATCTCCAGTGCATGCGCAAAGGTTCGGGCACCGGTCGCAATGACCATGAAGTCCTGCACGTCCACCCGCCGACCGGCGTGCGCGCCACCGCCAAAAATCTGGATTTGCGGCAGCGGCAGGCTGGTCGGAGCACCCTGCGCGATGTAGTGCCACAAGGGTTCGCGCGCAGACGCCGCAGCTGCGTGCAGTACGGCAAGCGATGTGGCAATCAGTGCATTGCCACCCAGGCGCGACTTGTTTGGCGTGCCATCGAGCGCGATCAGCAGGGCATCGATGCCTGCCTGGTCGCGCACATCGTGTCCATGAAGCGCGCGATTGATCTCTGTATTCACCCCTGCAATGGCCTTCTGGACATCCTGCCCACCAAAGTGCTCGCCCCCGTCACGCAGTTCAACGGCTTCGCGTGACCCTCTTGATGCACCGGCCGGCGCCATGCCTTGTCCGACATCACCCTGCGCGGTCGTAACCGCCACTTCCACGGTAGGCCGACCACGCGAGTCCCAGATGCGGCGGGCTATTACCTGCTTGATGGTGCTCATGAAGCAAACTCCTGCGTCCAGTAGGCACCAATGGCATCGAGCCCATCCAGTGGCCTCTCAATCAAAGGGATCGCGGCAGTGCGAACACGATCGCGCACGGCCTCATCGAGGTATTCGACAGGCGATTTGCCATCGATGCGCGCAAGCGTGAGGCCGGGCAACAGATGCGCAATTCGAGATTCGAGCCCCGCGTGGGATTCGAAATTGACGTGCGCAAAGTAGGCGCTTGCCCACGCGCTGTAGGACTTCATCAGCGCCGGCAGGGCTTGCGGCATCCACGCCGCTTTGAGTAGCAGGTGGTTGAGACAGAACGCCACATCAAATGCCGGGTCGCCGTACCACGCGCATTCGGCGTCCAGAATGATCGGACCAGCGGGACCGACCATGATGTTTTTGGGGCTGACATCACCATGCACCAGCACGCGGCGTGTGTTGCGTGTGAGCTCGACCAATGCAAGCAGCTGCGCGGAAAGCGCTGCATGCACCCGGGCCGTTTCGACCAGATAAGGCTCGAGCCGAATGGCATAGAAATTATCATCATGGGCAAAGCGCTCACGCAGCACATCGTCATTGGCTGTCGCTGCGTGTATGCGCCCCATCACCGTACCGACAGCCGCCGCCACTGTCGGGGCGACGCGCCCGGTCAATAACTCGCCCTTCCAGTTGACGTGGTCGTCTGCCAGGTACTCCATGACAAAGCTCTTGGACGCGTCGTCCTGACCCAGCACGCGGGGCACATGCTGCGGGACTACCCTGCCCGCGGTCTTGAGCCAGTCGATTTCGGCGAATACTCGATCGACCGGTACCCGCCACTCTTTCACCACCTTGAGTTGCGGCAGCGCCTGCTTGAGGCAATAGACCCCGGAGCGCCACTCGACACGATAGATGCTCGATGACACACCACCGGTGAGCGCGACAATGCGGGGAGTCTCCCCTTGCTGAGCCAGACCCATGGAGACGAACAGCCGCTCCAGTTGGTCTGGCGTGTGGGTCAGGTCGACGAAATTCAGCAAGGGGGAATGAGCGCGTGTTGTTTATTCCGCTGGCGTGAGCGGCGGCTGTTTCCAGCTTCCGTCCATCAGCGCAGGCTTCGGACCGTCAGTGCCCTCCAAGGGTTTGCGGGTCCTATCGAGTTGATCGGCGGCGTAGACAGCCTCTTCCCTGGAGTTGGCGTAAATGCCCAGCACCGCGCCCGTATTGCGTTTAAGGATGTAGTCCTTGCCAAGAAACTCTCGCGTTCCATAAAAGGCAGCGCTATCGGTTTGCGTTGAAGAAAATTTCTTCAACTCATTCGAGGCCTGGGCGATACCCTCCTCGATCGCCTTACGCACCTCCGGCTTGAGTCTGCTCGCGTCAAATGCCTTGCCTGCGCCAATGCCAATCGCGGAGAAGCGCTTGAACATGTCTTTTTCAGATTCAGGCGTGAGCATGAAGGGCAGCAGCGCGTTGAGGTAGCTGATGAATTCGAGGCCCTGGGCTTTTTTTTCATCCCAGCGCGGGAACGCTATCGACGGGGCTGCTGGTGGTGCGCCGGACCCGACGAATGCCGATAGGGGTTGCAGCTTGTATTTGGCCTGCACTTCCTGCAGGGCCGCGACGTCGTCGGGTCCGTGGGTCTGGGTGCGGGTCAGCGTTCCGATGAACTCGGTCTCTGCGCGGAAGACCTGCGTGATGCCCTCTGGAACAGATCCCTTCCAGCGCGGGCCAGCGAACAGGTAGTTACCGGCCGCACGCCCGGTGGAACGTACCCCGGTATAGGCAAAATTATGTGTATAGAGGTCAAACCATTGATTGACGTAATAGCGTGACGGTTCTGCCGGCAAGGAGAGCACCATGGGCTCGGCACGCAGATCCAACCACGCCCAGCTATAGCGCGTGTCGTTGTCGGATGCCACGATGGCCGCATCAGACGACGTCGACGGGCGCGCGTCATGCCGAAATCGATTAACGCCGCCAAGATAGCCCGGGAAGTCCCTGTTCTGCGTCTGGTTGTAGAAGATTCGGTAACCCTGCAACGGGGCGTAGGCGTATAGCCACGCCTCCTTCGCAATCGCTTTGACGTCTTCCGGCGCACCGCCTTTTCTGGCTGCTTTGACAAGCGCAGCACCGACCAGGATCTGGGCTTGCGCCGACTCCACCAATGTGACGGCAAGCAGCGCAATGATGGAAAGCCAGAGGAGCTTGAGAGGCTTGGTCATGACAGGTCTCAACGATGAATACAGCCCGAATGATAACCAGAATAGTGAATGCGTCTGCCCAGCTTATCGATCGTTTCATTCTTGATTTGCGTCAAGAGCGCATGGCGGATTTTTTGACGTTAAGCAAGACCATCCATGCCGAGCTGCAGTGAAATCGGCTTGGGAATAGACCCGAGTCAAGTTGAGGAATGCATCATGAAAAAAGTTCTTATCGCCACCGCGCTTGGTATGTTGGTTGCAGGTCAAGTGGCCGCACAAGAGAGCCCTTGGTTGGTTCGCGCACGTGTCGTGAACATGCAGATGACCAATGACAACACGACGCCTGTCACGGGCCTGGGCGTGAGCAACAAGACCATTCCGGAAGTCGATATCTCCTACTTCTTTACCAGCAATATCGCCGCCGAATTGATTCTGACGGTGCCCCAGCAAATGAAACTGGTGGCAGGCACCAGCAATGTTGGGACCTTCGACGCCTTGCCACCGACATTGACGCTGCAATATCACTTCACCAACTTCACTGGCTTCAAACCCTATGTCGGGGCGGGTCTGAACTACACCATCATTTCAAACGTGAATATCGCCCCGTATGGGTTGGATAAGCACAGCTATGGGTTTGCTGCGCAAGCTGGTGTGGACGTGCCTTTGACCAAGCAGGTGTCTTTGAACTTTGATATCAAGAAAGTTCAACTCCAGTCTGACGTGTATGTTGCAGCGACTGGTGCCAAGGCCGGAACTCTGAAACTCGACCCGCTGTTGGTAGGCATTGGCGTGGGCTACCGCTTCTAAGCGCCACAATGACTGTCGGATACCCAATTACAGATGCCCGCTTGCGCGGGCATCTGTCCTGGGTGCTACCCCATCTCACCTGCGATCAAGGTGCCCCTTTAAGTGTCTTGAGGTAGGCAATCAGATCGGTTCGATCATCCGCCTCGGTCACCGAGTAACCCATGCGCTGACCCGGAATGAGCTGCTCCGGGTTGGTGAGCCAGGCGTTTAACGTCTTTTCGGACCAAACGATGCGCGATGCTTTCACTGCGCTCGAATAGGCAAAGTCACGGGCCTGCCCTGCACGACGTCCGAATACGCCCTGATGGGCGGGTCCCACTCGATTCTGATCAATCGAATGGCATCCCGAACATCGACTGTCATAGAGCTCCTTTCCGCGCATTGGATCACCTGCTGCCAATGCCATCGCGGTGCAGCTGAAAGTGACCAGGGCCGCTGCCACCGAAGCCTGGATTGTCATTGATGCACTCCTCATCGATGTCCACCGAGACGGCGACCCAGCCTGCGTCGGATCACCGCCATCGAGTTATGCACCGAACGCAAACGCCTTGGACAGCGGGCGCTTCAAATCAAAGTTCAGAAGCGCGAAATGCGACGCCTCGTCGGCCGCCAGGCGCGCAGCGATCTTGCCCAGTGCCGGGTCCTTGAATGAAGTGATCACGCCAAGATAGGCGTTGGTTGCACCCAATTCGAGGCGAGCGGCCAGATCGAGCACGTCATCCTCGTTCTTGAGCTGATCGACTTTGAGCGCCGTTGCATACTCGGCCAGCGTCCGGGCTTCGACTGGCGTACCACCGAGCTTGCGGATGGTCGCAATCAGCGCGTCGTTGTGCTGTTTGTGGTCATCCTGAAATTTGCTCGCGACCTTGGTGTGCGCTTCGTTCAGCAATCCACTTTTCAAGGCGATCGCATAGGCATTGATGCCTTCGTACTCGAGACCGACAGCGACGTTGAGAATGCCGACGTCGCCCTTGATGTCCGCCGGCGTCATGGCGGCAAGAGCGTCCTTGCCGGCAAGTAGCGCGAGCGCGGCACCAGACAAGGCGGCAGTCGTGCCACCAAGGAAGAGCCGGCGGTTCACGGGTGAAGTCTGAATGACATTGTTCATGATGAATTTCTCCGATGTGAATCAGGTGGGTGGTTGACGAACGGGATTTGTATTGGATCGATTGCCGCACTGCCTCAAGACCGCATGCAAATGCTAGGCAGTTCGTCATCAGGCGAATTGCGCGCAGCACCGTGTTTCTTGCCTGATGCTCCAGGCTTGCGTGAGTGCTCTGCTCACTGTGGCACCATCGCTCGCGCATCGATCCGTACAGCGAAGAAGACAGGAGATCTTTGATGGACCTGCTTGGCGACATCCTCTCGACGCTCGAGCTGCGCTCGAGCCTGTACTTTCGCGCCGAACTCACAGCGCCTTTCTCGATCGCTGTCCCCGAAGACCGCAACGTGATCCGGTTTCATGTAGCGAGTGAGGGACCCTGCCGAATCGAACTACCCTCGGGAGAGTCGACGGATTTCCTGGCTGGTGATCTGGTCCTGGTGCCGCATGGCGCGGCGCATGTGTTGTCTGATTCACGACAAGCAAAACCTGTCCCGCTTCGCAATGTTCTGGATGAATCCGGATTCGACGGCACGGGACCGCTCGTTTTCGGTGGAGGTGGCAGCAGAACGGTGATCGTCTGCGGATACTTTTCCTTCGGCCAGGAGGTCATGCATCCGGTCATTGCCTCGCTGCCGGCCCTCGTGCATGTGCGAGGCACCGGTGAGCACCACTACGCGTGGCTGGAACAACTGCTCGCGTATATGGAAGCCGAATCCAAGACCCGCGCCGACGCCTGGGCCGAGGTCACCCGGCGCGTGGCAGAGATTCTTTTCATCTACTCGTTGCGCGAATATGTGCGAATGCACCCACGAGCAAGCGGTGCCCTGCTTGCGCTATCCGATCACCGGATCGCGACAGCATTGCAGGCGGTTCATCTTGATCCCTCGGCCAACTGGTCGGTGGACAGTCTTGCCGAACACGCCGCGTTATCCCGGACCGCTTTCACCGAGTCGTTTCATAGAATGGTAGGGGTCACCCCGATGAGCTACGTCGTCGCTTGGCGAATGCACAAGGCACGCGCTCTGCTCGGGCGCTCGGAAAGAAGCATCCAGGCGATCGCACTCGACGTCGGCTACGACTCAGAATCGGCATTCAACCGGGTATTCAAGAAGCACTTTGGCGCACCTCCGGGACGCTTCAGACGTGCCTTGGCGGCGGCTGGTTCCTAGCAGCGATTCTTGGCATGTTGGTTGCAATTGCTATTGCCTGTTTGCGTCGTACTCGGGACGCTACGATCAGAACGCTACCCTCGGAACACTGCACTCGTGCCGCGGCCGCGTTTGATGAACCCGTTCGGGACAAGGAGGACAAATGTCAGTTGATGAACTCGTGAAATGGTCATCGCTTGCAATGCCTTTGATACTGGCGGTCTCCACGCTGATTGCGATCATGGTCTTTCGCTTTACGCGGCGACAGGCCCAAATGGAAGCGCTCAAGCTGGTTCACTCGCGCTGGCAGGACATCAATCGGGCCATGATCGATCGCCCCGATATTCAGCGACTGCTTGGAGATGAACGCTTCAATGAGAAAAGCGACGAAGACGTTATCGTCTACAACTTCATTTTCCAGATATTGAATGTCTGCTACGAGCTTCATTTCGCTCGGCAGCGCGGTCTGATCGATGCGAAAATAGGCGATCAATTCCTGGCTGGTAACCTCGATATCCTGCGCGGGCGGCGTACGGAAGTACTGGATATCCTGAGCTGGAACCGCGGCTATGATCCGGTCTTTGCGGCAGCGGTACGCAAACATTTCGACTCGACTGACTGACACGCTGCTGTCAGACCAATCAACGTGTTGCGTGCAGTTCACCGTCAGTTACCGACCGCTTGACGGTTGTAGCGTACTTTGCGGCGCCCGATGCGTCCTCCGCTCAGATCACTGCTTTTCGATCTTCGCTTTCACGATGACGTCCTTCCACTTGGCAATTTCCCTGATCAGCAGCGCGTGAAGTTCCTCGGGGGTACTGCCTTGAGGAATGACGCTAAGCTCGGCGAAGCGCTGCTTCACATCGGGAAGCGCAAGCACTGCGTTGATCTCCTTGTTGAGCAAGTCGATCACTGGCCGAGGCGTGTTCGCCGGCGCGGCGATGCCATTCCACGAGGTGACTTCGTAATCGGGAAGTCCGCTTTCGATCACCGTCGGGACGCCAGGCAGACCGGGGAAGCGGCTTTCTGTCGTAATCGCGAGCGCGCGCAGCGCCCCGCCCTTCACCTGCCCCATGAAGGGAGCAAGAATGTCGAAGGCAAGCTGAATATCACCGCCTTTGACTGCGGCCAGCACGTCCGACGATCCCTTGAAGGGCACGACCGTGACATCAATCCCCGCGAGTGATTTGAACAACTCCGCGGACAGGTGCTGCGTGCTGCCGATCGCGATGGTGCCGACGGTGATCTTGCCCGGATGTGCCTTTGCATCGGTGATGATGTCATTCACCGTCTTCAATTTGGACTCGCTGCTGGTCACCAGCGCCAATCCAAAATAAGCGAACTCCGACACCATCGCGAAGTCCTTGACCGGATCGTAGGGGAGCTTCTTGAACAGCGACACGCTGACCGCGTTGCCGTTACTGATCAGAAGGAGTGTGTAGCCATCCGGCGGGGCGCTTGCGACCGCCCCCGCAGCGATGATGCCACCTGCGCTGGGGCGGTTCTCCACCTGGAACTGCTGCTTGAGCCGCTCGCTGAGCTTCTGCGCAACGATTCGTGCCGTGATGTCCGCCACACCGCCCGGACCGAAACCCACGACAATTTTCACGGGTTTCTTTGGGTAGTCCTGGGCAAACGTGCAAACGCCGCCAGCAAGGCCGGCCAAACCAATCAGCAGCGCTGCAATTGTCGATTTCGCAAACATAAAGACCGTCTCGCTGTGGTTGCCGGTCTACTTACTTGCCCGACAGGCCGATCGATACGGGACGAATCGCCGAGCCAGCCGCGCCTTTTTCCAGAAGCGGCAGCACCATGGTGCAGGAGGTCCATACGTGGTCCCGCGCCATCTCGTCGAGCTTGGCGTTCTCGATGTGGTGGATGCCCATCTGGGTCAGCATGTAATGATGAATTGCGAACGCCTGACCGGCAGGCGTGCCGGGCGGCGGAGCACCTTTACCCTGCAGCATGCCCTCGGATACGGCATCGATGAAGGGCGTGTCGAGGCCGACCGCGACGATGTGTCGCTCGCCCAGGTATTTCGCCGCGTCGTAACCGAGGCCCGGGGCCTTGCTGTAATAAGTCTTGTCGGTATCCGGGTCTTTCCACAACTCGCCCCACCCGGTGTGGATGTAGACCACGTCGCCGGGCAGAATGCCGCGCTTGGCAAGCCCTTGCGCCTTGAGCATCGCCTTGATGTCGGCTTCGGTGACAATCTCACCGGCTTTCATCGCCTGCCCGTTGCCGACCAGCGTGCGGGCATCAAGCAGCACGGCGGTGGTGACGATCGGCGGCACTTTTTCCAGGCCGAGCTTTTGCAACGGCGAATCGGGTGTGGGCTTGACGTCCTTCTGGGTGAAGCCACCGAAATACCTTGCCTCGTCCAGCGGTGCCGTGCCCTTGCCGTCCCAGGGTTGGGGCAGGAAGGCGAAGTGGCCCAGGGCATCGAATTGCGTGCCCTGCTGGCCATGCTCGACACCTTCGCCGTAGGTTTCCGAATTGAAGGCATGCACGGTGCCGGGGATCGGCGAAGTGGCCTTGGGCTTGACCACATAGGGGGCGGCAAACGGCGAAGCCGGCATGGTGCTGGAGCGTAGCTGCGAAATTTCGTAGACGCGTGCCTTCGGATTGGCCAGATACGGCGCGCAGCGCGCGTACGTTGCCGGTCCGATCAGGTTACCCATGCCGCGCTCGTCACCGACCGGCCAGGGCGGGCCCGATGTCGCGCCTGTGCCGGCGGCGAGGCACGAGATGGATACCGCGCTGGTGAGTGCAACGAATACGAGACGAAGGGTGGTGGGCATTTGGATCTCCCTGAGCAAGCACCTATTGTAGGCGAATCGCTTCGATTCTCGCCGAAAGCCGTGCGGGCGGCTTTCTCCACACCCTCAAATAAAAACGCCCGGTCGCGCTGGCCGGGTGCCCGGCACCCGCGAACGGGTTCTGCACAGGAACGACCTTGCCATCTATCGCGTGCGCGGCGATGACGTCGAAATTCTGAGACTGCATCACGTCGCCCGAAATCTATAATCCCAAGGCTAGCCTACCCCTCAAGCGACTGGCAACAACGTGTCGTCCGGTAGCGATAATTGTGCGTTCCCCTGTATTCTTTCCATGATGACTCCGTTCATGCCCCTGTCCGAAGAAGAACTGCAAACGCTCGACGAGTTTTTGCTTTATGGCGTGGAGAACGATGAAGGCATGACGCTGGACATCCTGGATGGCTACCTGCATGCCATCGCCATTGGGGCGACTTCCCTGATGCCCAAACAATGGTTGCCAGCGGTCTGGGGTGAGACAGACAGCATGATGCCGCCCATGGAGAGCATCGAACAAGTCAACGAAATTCTGGGACTGGTCATGCGGCTTTTCAACAGCATCATTGCCGGACTGGAAACCGAGCCGCGTGAGTTCTGTCCGAACTGGCGTATCAACAACTACCGTGGCAAGGAATATGACAATGCTGAAGGCTGGGCTTACGGCTTCTGGGAGGGGATGAAGCTGTGCTGGTCTGACTGGCAGCCTCTGTTGCAAACGCCGCAGGGACAAGCCTGGTATCGCCCGATTGCCCTCCTGGGTGAGGATGGGTTCTGTGCTGACCAGGATGCCCTGACCAAAACGCCTGCGATGCGCGGAAAACTGGCACTGCAAATTCCTGATGCTGTGGTTGCCATGTATGAATATTGGCTACCTCACCGCCGCGCGGTTCATGAACGCCACGTTGCCACAACGCTGCAGAAGAAGATCGGGCGCAATGAACCGTGTCCATGTGGTAGCGGGAGCAAGTTCAAGAAGTGCTGCGGGGCGGCGGCGAATTTGCATTGAGACTAAGTCGCCATTGCGCTTAACCAGACCGGCTTATGCTGTAATCGATCTCGACCACCCTTGGCTCTTGGCCAGCCAACAATCTCTGCAACTCGCGTGGTTTGCTGCGCGGCGCATAGCCAATACTCAGACTTAGTGTCGGAAAAGTGGCGTCTGGACGTGCTGGTCGCGTTTCGGCCTTTTGGCGCCTGCAAAGCACTTCATACGGCAATTGTTCGTTTGCAAGTGTCAGTTGCACATCTAGTTCTGCCAGCAAGGCTGCTTCATCCCCTTTGGCGTATTTGTCCCGCGTGGAAAAGTCAGCGTCCTTGGTGAAGCGACTGCTGTCATAGCGAAGGGCCATCAACATGCCGCCCTTCATGACCATCTGTGTGCGTAACGCCACCGATGTGCTGATGGCAGTCAGGATGATATGGACCGCTTCTCGAAATAGTCGTTTGTCATCTGGCGCCCGCTCCACCCAAGCATGCAAATCGAGGGCTTCAATGGAATTACTCATCGCTGTCCTCTGGCAAGGTTAGCGATGGCACGTTGATCGATAGCAACCAGCGCTCGGAATAGTTCGGAACATACTCTCCTTCGGCATCCAGTTTTCTGGAACCTCCACGCTGAACAAATTTCTGCCAGCTGGAAAATTCGGGCGCATTCAGCTTGCACACGTCCGACAGCATGTAGCCCACTCGCACCTTGTCAATCGGCTGCCCATGCCGATCCACCTCATCCACGATCAGCTTGAGATAGCGCTTGGCCTCGCGCTTGTATATGTCCACAACATGCTGGATACCCCCGCACAGAGCAGGCTCACGCAACATGTCCAAAAACACGCGACCAATGGTGGCCACTCGTAGATTGGAACCGCCAACCAGCCTAAAAGCGCCTAACTGAGATCGCTCATAGAACTGAATTACCGTGTTACCAACGCTGGGGATTTTGGGTGGCACCAACTTTGGCAATCCCGCCTCCTCATAGGAGGACAGACGCTCTACGAGGTCTTTAGCGGCTCGTGCTGCCGCCTGTTTACGCCATTCAGCAGCCGGGGGCCGCGTCATATAGAGAATTTTGGGGAACCGATCAGTCAGTCCATGGTGCTCCATGGCGCTGAGGTGCGACACGTAGGCAAACGGATCCAGGCTGCAAACCACCTCTGCGGGCGAAGCACTTGACCGGCCGAATAGCAAATAGGCCTTCGGAGTCACTAGATCCATTGGAGTTAGCAAATGCGTATTCAGCAAGGACAGCAGAACGCTCTGGTAGACCTTCTTGGGCGCCTCATCTTGCGCAGCATCCAGCAAACCAAGGACTTGCCTGGCAAGCTCATACGACGTGACCGCCGGTGCCGACGTGGAAGACAAGGTGTCAGCAATCCGGCCAACGATGCGCTCAACAAAGCCAGCGTTTGAATTTATTTTACACTCCAACGAGATATACAATGCGTCCTAAGGACGCATTGTATATCTCGTTGGATTGCAAGTCAAATACACTGATTGCTCTTGAGTTCGCCGCATCGGTTCGAGAGAATTCGCCAAAATACCCTCATTGAGCGATGAATTAAAATTTGACAACTACTTGGCATACGACTAGACTGCGTCCTTAGGACGCAGTCTAGTCGTATGCCAACGATAAATTCTAAATTGCTGCTGGCCTGGCCATGCGCTCAACAGCTAGCCCATCAACTCCACAGGGACAGGAACGCCTTTCGCGCGAGATTGGCCAGAGCCCGCTCTGACGGAGTTGTTCCGTCCGCGGATGCAGCCTTCTCCCGAGCTGTTTGACTGTCCATCTCGTCTCCAGGGCGTTGACGGCCTGATGGCCGGAAAGGCCAGAGCTCGCCAACCATTTTGCATGGCCTCGGCGACACCAACCAGCGGCTTGGCGCGTGGGTCTGATGCACACCCCGCTCAGAGGTTGCTTGCCAACGGCTCTCGCATCGGCGATATTTGCGATTCGCGAATTGCGAATCCCTTGCTTCCCCTGGACGCTTCGACGAGCATCTGGCGACGCTCGCCGCCGTGAAAGCAAAGGAGATAAAACATGCCAAAAAAACTCGATGACGTGATGGCGGTCTTGCCCGCAAAACGACGCAACAAAATCGTTCGGCGCGCCCAGGAGCTTGCCACTCTTAAAGACCTGCGGCAGGCCATCGAGCAGACGCAGGAGGATCTGGCGTCGGCGCTCGGTGTCGGGCAGGATTCGATTTCCCGTCTTGAACAACGCAGCGACATGCTGCTTTCCACCTTGCGCCACTACGTCGAAAGCATGGGCGGCACGCTGGAACTCGTTGCGCAGTTTCCGAATCGTCCGCCCGTGGTAATCGACCATCTGGGCACTGCCGAGGTCAAGGAACGCGGGGCAAAGTTGAAGCGAACGCCTCACACTCAGCGCGCTGCTGCCTAAGGTCAGTTCCAGCAGGAGCATGTAACCGGGACTCGCCTACACAGGCGCAGGCCGCCGATTCGCCAGTAGGCGAATCGCTTCGATTCCCGCCGAAAGCCGCGCAGGCGGCTTTCTCCATACCCCTCCGAGTTCAGAATATTCGCTGCACAGCGAATATTGCTTTTTTGGAGAAATTAGCCTCGCGTCGCCCATAGCAAAGCCTTGGCTGTACACAGTCATCGCTAAATGTGGACTCATTGGACCCATGCTCAATGTCAGAAACTGATATATACTTCTCACATCAAAGACATAATCATGAACACGCTGCCCGAATCCATCCTGCTGCGCGCTCGAGCCCTTCCCGAGGGAGGTGTGGTGTCGCCTAAGGAGTTCCTGCATTTAGGTTCACGGGCAGCGGTCGACCAAGCGTTTTCACGGTTGGCCAAGGAGGACAAGTTGCTGCGGGTCGCACGTGGCGCTTATGTCGCCCCCATCTCCAGCCGCTTTGGCACGCGTGCCCCCGCTCCGGAAAAAGTGGTAGAGGCCCTTGCAAGCCAAAGCGGCGATGTCGTTGCGCCACATGGCGCCAATGCGGCAAACGCGCTGGGTCTGACCCAGCAGGTCCCGGTCCGTGAGGTCTACGTGACCTCGGGACGCACCCGCAAGCTCACACTCGGTCGCTCCGAAATCATGGTGAAGCACGTGCCCCGATGGATGCTGGCTTTGGGCACGGGTCAGGCAGGCGCCGCAGTTCGTGCCTTGGCGTGGCTAGGGCCTACGCATGCCAGTAAATCACTGGCCGCATTGCACCGTTCTCTTGCGCCAATGGAATGGAACGCACTGGAATCCAACCGTGCCACCTTGCCATCATGGATGGCGCGCGCCATTGGCGAAGAAGCTGCACGTGTCTGAATCATTTCTACGACTCAGCCCGAACGACCAGCGCGAAGTACTGGAGATCGTTCGCGAGAAAACACAGCGCCCAACGCTGCTGCTCGAAAAGGATGTGTGGGTCGTGTGGACGCTTGCAGCCCTTTTTGACTCGGCACTGGCCGCCGATCTGACGTTCAAAGGCGGAACGTCCTTATCCAAGGCATACAAGCTTATCGACCGTTTTTCCGAAGACATCGACCTCACTTACGACATTCGCAAACTCATTCCAGACATGACCAGGGGCGGCGACTCCCTCCCCGCGAATCGCAGTCAGGCAGGCAAATGGACCCGTGCCGTACGCGAGCGTCTGCCACTATGGATCGCCACCACCGTACAACCGGTCATTGAAGCTGCGTTGGCGCGTGACCAGTTGCGTGCTCGCCTGGAAGTCAGCGGCGACGAAAGCGACAAACTGCTACTGCACTACCCTCCGCTCAAGCCGGGCAGCGACTATGTTCAAACAGTCGTGACACTGGAGTTCGGGGCTCGTGCCACTGGCGAGCCGCACCAAGTACTGCCGGTCGTTTGCGATATGGATGGTCATGTCCAAGATATTGCGCTTCCGACAGCCAAACCCATGGTCATGAGCGTAGCGCGCACCTTTTGGGAAAAGGCAACCGCCGCGCACGTCTACTGCGCGCAGGGACGCATACGCAGCGAACGGTATGCACGCCATTGGCACGATCTGGCTGCAATCGCTCACAGCCATCACTTTAGTGAGATCATCTCCGACAAGTCCGTGGCATTGGCCGTTGCCGATCACAAGTCATTCTTCTTCCTTGAGAAGGACGCCAATGGCGGCGTTGTTGACTATCATTCGGCTGTAACAGGCAAGCTTCGAATCGTTCCTGATGGAGCTGCACGTGACGCATTGCGGGAAGACTACGCGGCCATGATTGGGGACGCCATGTTGCTGAGTGATCCCCTGAACTTTGATCAGCTCATGTCAGCCTGCACCGACATTGAAGAGCGTGTAAATCAGGCGGTAATTCCATAGCGAAATGCAAGGGTAGAGCCGGTGGGCAGGTGGTATCAAGACTCAGCTAATCGCTTCGATGTCGTCCGTAGGCTGATTGCTGCGGGTCTAGTTTGACCAGAAAACGGCAGCTGGGCGAATCAAGATGGATAAGGCTATTTCTATCGCTTCCCGTCTCTTTGACGGCCAGGATGAAAATTGAAAACCGCCTAGGCGGTCATTGCCATGAGAGGCAGGGACGAGCGTGATCACTATCACTGCCTGAATGGACGAGAACTCTCTTGAGCCCTGCGATCCGACGATCGCCGATGTCGGCTACCGTTTTGAAATATGACGCACCGGAATCCGATCACGCCACTATTGAATGCTGTTTGTTTTGCGTGGCCAGCTACCACTTTGGCCGTGACGCGTTACGCGCCACGGTTGATAGAACGAACGACAGCTACCCAGAAATAGGGTGTTAAGCGGGGTTTCGACGAGTGCTCCAAGGACTGGTGACTGCCAGTGATTAAGCAGGAGTACCAGGGACCGCGCGGGACGTTATCTGGGGGGAATTATTTTTTTGCGAGGTGTATCAGTGGCACCACACCTGAGCTGACTGGCCCCGCACGGTGTGTCAGTTTTCGTCGTCGAGATCATCCTGCAGGGCTGTTTCATAATCCTGGCCGCCATAGAACACACCAATGATCAAAACCTGCTGGGCATCAACAGCGAATGCAATCACCGTCCGTCCTTTGTAGTTGGTGATACGCAAACCCGGGCGAATGTCATCACGCTGGGCACCGCGCAGTGGGAATGTTTCCAATGTCTCGCAATAGCTGATGATGGCATTGACGTAGCGTTCGGCAATCCCTGGGGATGCCGATCCGGCAATGTAATGGTACAGATCAGCCAGTTGATCTTCCGCCTCCGGCGAGAAGACGACACGAAATGTCATTTCGCCTTGCCACTCATTTGCCACTCATTGCCTTGTGTTCAGCGGCAATCCGAGCACGAACCCTGTCAGGACCAACGGCACGGGCAGGATCTGCTTTCAACGCATCGTAGGCGGGTCCCACCTGATCATGGAGCCAACGCTCCGTGGCACGTTCGCGCGCCATCAGTGCGCGCAACCCGTCACGGAACACTTCGCTTTCGGTGGCATAGGCACCAGCGGCTACCATCGACTTCACCAGACCAGCCATTTCGTTGGGCAGGGTGATACTGAACTGTTGGGTTGTGCGCATGTCGGCCTCCACAAAGAGTGTAGGATTTAATCCTACACTCATGGATCACTCATTTCAACCGCGCCACCGCCACGGCGATCGCCGCCGCACGACTGATCCCCCAGCCTCTGGCCCAGTCATCCAGCCTTTCCAGAACATTCGGATCGATCGACACGGTGATGGCACATTTCCTCCCCGCCCGCTTGATCGACTTCCTGCCATCCGGTGCTTGATCGATGAAATCATCGATGTCGGCCTGCAGAGGCGATACGTCAGGTTTCCGTAGTTTCGCCATCGGCTCACCGTCATCCTTCCGTCGTTTTGCCACTGACTTCACTGTTCGGCCATCCGAATACCGCAGCGGCCAGGCAGCGGTATTCATGGGCAGCTTTCTCGTCCCGACTCGGATATTCGAGGATCGAACAGCCCAAAGCCGCGAGCATCGCGACAGCCTTGAGGCGAATCACTGGCGCATCGACATAGCCCACGCCGGGTGGCAGTGATCCGGCCGTCTCGGCATTGTCCCTGCCGGTTGGATCGGCCATGCACAGGAACACGGAAGCAGAGATGTCCCGAGTCGCCCGTGCCTGGGCCAGGAGACCAGTCATGTCGTTCAATGCCCAGAGATCGAAGGATCTTGGCTGCAGTGGGATCAGAACATGGTCGGCCAGCACCAGGGCGGCACGTAGTGCCGTGGAATCCCGACCACCGGCGTCGATGACGATGTCGGTATAGCGCTCCTTGGCCAGATTCACTTGCTGACGCAATGCTTGGCCATCGGGATAATGGACGCAGGGAATCTTCGGTTCGATCTCACGGCCGGAAAAGGCTGCCATCAAGGTGCCCTGCCGGTCGCCATCGACAGCCAGAACATCCCGCCCATGGAGCTTGCAGGCGATAGCCAGGTTGAGTGCAGTGGTGGTCTTGCCGACGCCACCCTTGGTATTGAGGACTCCCAGAATCATGATGGCATTTCACCGTCATCTTGAGGTTGATTTGCCGTCGTTTCACCGTCGCCAGGATTTTTCCGACGCGATGCCGATCTACCAAAGGAACGGCTCAGGTTGCTCGCACGTTCCCTGGCTACATCAGGATCTGCGACAGGTGCCGCCTTAGCAGCTTTCTCAGCGTCTTCGGCTTGTCGGCGTTCCTTGGCCTTGTGGAATGCGCGCCATTCCTCAAGGCATAGCTGGTCCTCCGGGCTGGGGCCTTTTTCTTGAATACGCTTTCGAACACTGGCCCGCCATGCCGAAGGATTCGCAATTTGCTTGTCAGCCCTCGTGGCCTGCCAGCAGGCAGCTTCAACCAACTCATCAAGCTCCTCCACCACCACCGGCTGTGGTGTTGATTTCGGCTGGGCGTGTTTTTTGGAGGAGGTAGGTGGTGGTGGTAACTTCCTCTGCTTCTGTATAGGTGGTATATCCCCCACTTCACCACCGGTGGCGAAATCACCGGTGGTCGCCCCATACGTGGTTTCACCATCGATGATTTTTTCCATCGGTGGCGAACTTGGGGATGGTTGCATTGGTTCGTCGGTGAAGCTCTTTTGCCATTGGATCTTGCCGTTTGCCAACTGCACCCGATGCTGCTTGAAATACCCGGCGGTTTCGAGTTCGCTCCGGATGGACTTCCACATGGCTTCGGTCATTCCGAGGGCGCCCTGCATCTGCCGGATGTAGAGAATCCAGTCAGCTGGCCGTCCGACAATTCAAGCCATGACGGCACGGGCCTTGAGGCTGATCCGCTTGTCTTGCAGGATGTCATCCGGTACAGCCGACCAAGCACGTCGCTTGATGATTTTGACGGGATCATTGCTCATGGCTGGCTCCTACGGTTGGTGCCAACTTGCGCGGACGGCCCGGGCCGCGCCGTTTCGGGGTGGGCGGTGCAACGGCCGCCAGGGAAACCGACTCCTCGTTGCCGGTGAGGCGCATCAGGTCACGCACGAGAACGCGCTGGTGGCCGGCGACGATGGTCAGTGGCAATGGGTAGGATGAGCGTTATGGCCACCAGCGCGACGTAGAGCCAGCTGTTTAGCTCGTCGTGTCGCCCGGTGGCTGATTTGCAGAAAAGAAGGGAAAGCGCGCCCATGAACCGAAGTCTATCGAACCGACTGCGGAATCGATCGGCGAAAAGCGCACACGGCGGGCGCATTTTGAAATTGTTGGGGGGTGTTTGCGTGTTACGCGTCTGAACCAACCCCACCAACGCACCAGCACATGTTGGCACGGGGACAAAACGGTGACAGCTGTCGAAGGACACTCCGGGACAACGGGGACAATTCGGGGACACTGAAATTCAGGAATTTTGTCCCCGAGCAAAATGTTTGCGAGACCCGGATGCGTATTCCAAGCCAAACTGGACACCGATTCCACGCGAAACTGGACAGTGATTCCACGGCAAACTGGACACCAATTCCAGGGCAATCTGGACAGTCATTGATCGCTGCGTAGCACGCGGGATAACCGTGGCACCCTCGG
>CAIXPL010000001.1 GCA_903921325.1 uncultured Pseudomonadota bacterium | reverse complement strand
CGATGGTGCGATGGTGCGATGGTGCGATGGTGCGATGGTGCGATGGTGCGATGGTGCGGGCAGACTATGACAAACCCTCGCCAATTACGCTACATTGGGTCAGCAATTCAATAGCAAGGAACGGAGTGCGTGCCCGGCAAAAAGTACCTATCGTCGCGCTCATGTACGTTGCCCTGGAGTCCATTTCATGTCCCAGACTGTCCAAGTCCCGAAGACGGTTACCGATGACCCGCGCTGGGCGCAGGTGCGCAATCGCGATCGTCGCGCCGATGGGCGATATGTCTATTCTGTCAGCACGACGGGCGTATATTGCCGGCCCTCGTGCGGTGCGCGTCTTCCCCGTCCTGAACACGTACGTTTCTTTGACACGACCGGGGCGGCTCAGGCCGCCGGGTTTCGGGCATGCAAGCGATGCAAACCAGATCAACCGCCATTGATTGAACAGCACGGGGTTCTGATCGAACGCCTCTGCCGCTTGATCGAAGGTGCAGACGCAATCCCCCCATTGAAGGATCTGGCGCAGGCCGCCGGCTTGAGTCCGTTTCATCTGCACCGGATCTTTCAAGCAATAACCGGAGTCACTCCAGCCGCCTATGCCCGAGCACACCGCGCTCAGCGCTTGCGTGCGGTGCTGAGCGGCGCAGGCTCGGTGACCGAGGCCATCGTCGATGCCGGCTTCGCCTCATCGAGCCGATTCTATGAGGCGGCGAATCAAACGCTGGGTATGACAGCGCAGGAATGGCGCGCCAGTGGCCGGCGCACGCGCATGCGGTTTGCAATCGGTCAGTGTTCCCTTGGGAGCGTTCTGGTTGCTGCCAGCGAGCGCGGCGTGTGTGCGATTTTGATCGGCGATGATCCGCAGGCGTTGCTCGATGACTTGCAGAATCGATTTCGCGAAGCGCAACTGGTCGGGGCGGATGCCGAATTTGAACGTTGGGTGGCGCAAGTACTGGGGCTGATCGAGTCACCGCTACAGGGCGTTGAGCTGCCGCTCGACTTGCGCGGTACTTTGTTCCAGCAGCGGGTGTGGCGAGCGCTGACCAAGGTGCCAGCGGGGAGCACAGTGAGTTATTCCGAATTAGCCGCAAGGGTGGGTATGCCACAGGCGGTGCGCGCGGTGGCCAGTGCCTGCGCGCGCAATCATCTGGCGGTGGTGGTGCCCTGTCATCGCGTGGTGCGAAGCGACGGTGGCTTGGCAGGATATCGCTGGGGTGTCGAGCGCAAGCGGGAACTGCTCGTGCGTGAAGGCGCGCGGGTAGCCCGTAGTGAGGTGCAATCTCCAGCCAGCGACATTCAGGCTCCATTGTGGTCGTTGCCCGCGGCGCCTGGCACAGGGGCGAAGTCGCAAAGCGCGGCAAAGGCCACCGACGTTACGGGCGCCGATTGAAAAGCGAACTCACCTGCCGCTTGAGCCTACCCAAAGGATATCGGGCGAGCGATATATTGAGTTTCCATGGACGCGATGCGGCCATGCGTTCTGAACGGGTAATCGGTCAGGAACTGCAAAAAGCCCTGCACTATGACCATCAACCCAGCCTGCTCACCATTCGCTTCGCGCGGCGCCAGGCCGATGCGAGCCTGTACGCGGATGGACGTTTGAGCGCAACCGCGCGGGCGGGTTTTGCGCCCATGGTGCGGCGCATGCTGGGCCTGGATCAGCCCGTGGAGGCCTTTGAACTCGCGCTTGGTGCGCACCCTGTACTGGGGGCGACGATTGCCAACCAACGTGGCTTGCGCGTGCCGCAAACCACGAACCCATTTGAAGCGCTGACCTGGGCGATCACGGGGCAGCAGATCAGTGTGAGCGCGGCGGTGTCGATCCGACGGCGCATGATCGAGTCGTCGGCAAGCGCACATTCGAGCGGCCTGCTGTGTTACCCGGACCCCGAGCGCGTCATCGCACTGGGGGAGGAGCGCCTGCGCGGGGCTGGATTTTCCGAGACCAAGGCACGGGCGCTGCTGGCACTCGCCCATGGGGTCGCGGACAAGCAGATCGCACTGGACCAATGGCTCGCCACCGAGCCTTTGCCGGTGGAGGCGATTCGCGATGGCTTGCTTGCCCTGCGCGGTGTGGGTGCCTGGACCGTGAATTACAGCCTGCTCAGAGGTTTTGGCTGGATGGACGGTTCGCTGCACGGCGATGTCGCGGTGCGTCAAGGCATGCGCCAGGTACTCGGCTTGGCTGAGACGCCTAACGAGGAGGCCTGTCGACGCTGGCTGGAGGAATTCTCGCCCTGGCGGGCACTGGTGGCCGCGCACCTGTGGGCGGTGTGCAAGGTGAAGGCGTAGCCGCGTAAAACGTCGATGTCATTGACCCATTGGAACAATGTAACGCCAGCATTATTCGGCGACCTTGCAAATTGAGCGCTCGATGCATAATCTGCAAGGTTAAGTCAGTTGAAACCATGAGTGATGAACGTCAACGATTACATCGGAGGGGGGCGTCGATATCTGCAGGCGGGGCAGTCGGCCTATGGCGGTGAGCAGTTACCGATGCCATGAGTTTCGATAAGAATGGGGGCCTATGCAACCGTCCGTTGTACTTGACGTGAAGCGAATCGGTCCCTCGACGTTTAGTCTGGAATCTTACTTGAACCTCGGGGGGGTAGGTCACTGCCAGCGCTTGCACTTAAAACTGACCGACAGATTTTGGTCAGATTTTGCTACTCGGTTGTGGATAAGTCTACGGCTGCTGGGATCTGTTTTCACCTGCCGGGCACGTCACTTCGTGAGATTGCAGCGCGCCCCGCATTCGCCGCATCCACCAGACACCGGATCAGCGCGCGATCGGTCGGATCGAACAGCGCCACAAGCTCTTCGTGGTTCGCGATGACCGGGTTTTGTTCTGGCAACTCCGGTCTGAAATGGCGCCTGAAGGCAATCCAGGCGGCACGCGGGTCGCGCATGTCATAGCCAATCGCCTGCAGCCCAAGCAATGGGTCGGCGTCCGCGGCAACTACGCCGCCCCGCCTGTCGTCAACAGCGGCTTCCATGTCAGCATCAAGCGGTCGCGTACAGCGCAGTCCCAGGCCTTGTGCGGCCAACTGGGCCCAGGGGAAGTACCGGTTCGGATCGACCTTTCGCTTGGGCGCAACGTCCGCATGACCGATCACGTTCTCAGGGGGCATGTGGTAGCGCCGCACAATGTCCTTGACCAGTGCAAGCAAGGTGTCGATCTGCGCTTGCGGAAAAGGCTCGTTGCCGCTGTTGACGAGTTCAATCCCAATGGAGTCCGAATTCACATCGGTATTGGCACCCCAGCGCGCATCACCGGCATGCCAGGCCCGGTGACGCTCATCGACCAGTTGCCGCAGGCTGCCATCTTTATCGATCAGATAATGCGCACTGACCTCGGCTTTGGCGCTGGTGAGCGTATTGAGAGCGCTCCACAGGGAAGGACTGCCGGTGTGGTGGATGATGATGAAATTGGGTCGCCGCCCACTGAAATTGGGCGAAGGCGTCCAGATCGTAGCTAGATCAGGGCCAACCACCGGTGGGGGCGACGCACAGCCGACTAGTAGCAGCGCGCCCAATACTGCGAGCAGCCGCGCTCGCCGATGCAATGCATTCAATGCCCTAGCGCCAGTCATCAAGTATCCACTGGCTCGGGCCATCATGCAGGTCTATCCAGGGGCGGTGCATGCGCACGCCCTGAAATTCGCTTCTGAAGCCCATCTCGATCAGCGCCCGATACGCCGGATGACGCGACGTATCGATACCGAGCACCACACGCTCGGCGTGAGCGGTGCGGGCACGCGCGGCGCAGGCGCGCACCAGGTCCTGCAACCGCTCGAGTGCTGGCTGGTCGGTCGCAGGGTAGGGCCTTATGCGATCGGCTGTGGCGCTGCCGAGGACCGCACTTTCAAGGGTCGGATTCCCAACGGTCGGAACGCTGCGGCTCATGTCGCCAAGGGTCGGTGCCGCTAACACCTGAGCGTATTTGATGAACAGATTGCGCGAGCCGCCTTCGCTGCCCGCGCCGAAATGACAGACCGCGAAACCGGTTAATTGTCCGTCTTCATGGCAGGTGACCAGATCGCCATGATGATGATCGAGTACCCCCGCGATCTCGCGACTCAGATCGAGGCCGGGAAAGGCTTGAGCGCTCAGCGCGCGCACCTCATCGAGGAGCGACCCCCGATCACCGCCGCCCAGCCAGTGCCACGGCGCTCGCGGGACTTCAAGGGGTTGCGCTGAGCGCGCCAGCACCACCACCAGGCCGCGCGGCCAGAAACCAAAGTCCTGATAGAGCCGCATATGGCGCGGGCTCAACGGATTGGTGAATAGCCCCGCGGCGCCACATCCCCACGCGTCGATGGCCCCGACCACGCGGGTCACCACTGCCCGCGCAATGCCATTGCCCCAGTGCGTGGGCAACACGCAGATCGGGCCCACCACCCCCACCGATCCCCAGTGGCTGGCAATGCCGAAACCGGCCACCTGTCCCTCATGCTCGGCCACGAAGCTCGCCTCGGGGTACATCTGGTAGCGATTGACCACGATGCCCGAATCGCCACGAAAGGTCATCGGATCGGCAAGCCCCAGTTCGGTGCCAAAGGACAGCCGCAGGATGCGATCGGCGGCGGGCAGGTCGGCGGGCTGCATCAGGCGCACCCTGAGGCCGCTCGCGGGTGGTATCGGCGGGTGACTCATGGCGAGGTAGGATTCATGGCGGGGAAGGGTTCAGGGCGATGGAAGAACGAGGGCGAGGTTGGATTCAAAGCGAAGTCGGATTCAAAGCGGTCTGACCGATGGACGGCTTGCCAGGGTGTTCACCGAGAGCGTGTCAGCCAGCCCGGCATGGCGATTCAGAAACTGTGTCAACGTGTCATTGAACGCCGCCGGGTCCTCGAGGTTTGTCAGGTGTCCGATTCCGGGGAGAATGCTCAGTTGCGATCCGGCGATACCGGCAGCAATGGCCTGTGCAATAGCCACGGGCGCCAGTCGATCCAGTTCACCGGTCAACACCAGCGTGGGCGCTCTAATGGCGCTCAAGGGGCCGAGCGCGTGCTGGTGTGCCATCGCGAGCAAGGTGCGCTGATAAGGGTCGCTGCGCAGGGTCGAGAGCGTGTTTAAAAGCCGCGCCCGGGCTTGCGGATTGGCACCAGGGGCGAGCAGGGCGTTCACCGCCCCAGGGGCCAGATCGGCTGGCGTGGCACCCTCGATCAAGGGTTGCAAGCGCGCTTTCAGAAACCCGGCAACGGCGGCCTCGCCCAATGTCGGAAAGCTCTCGAAGGTATCAGCCAGCGTGAGCGTGGCGACGCGATCGGGATGCTGGTGGTAGAAACACTGGGCAATGATCCCGCCCATTGACAGACCGACCAGGTGCGCGCGTTGCACACCCAGCCGATCAAGGATGCGCGCCAGATCACTCGCAAAATCGACCGCGAAATTGCGCTCGCCGGCGACATCGCCGCTATCGCCATAGCCGCGTGCATCCCAGGCAATCGCACAATAGCGGTTCGCGAAAAATTCAATCTGATCGCTCCAACTCTCGCGCGTGCTGCCCAGACCATGCAAAAACACCAGGCATTCCCCAGTGCCGGCGACCGAGAGTGCGATATCAGGTTCGTCTGCCGTATGGCTGCAGACGCGCCATGCACCCGCGCTCATACGGCGCTGCCGCCTGCACTACCTGCATTGTCTGCATTGTCTGCATTGTCTGCGTTGCCTGCAGTACCTGCAGTGCCTGTAGCGTCTGACACGCCCGTAGTGCCCGTAGTGCCCGTAGTGCCCGACGTGCCCGACGTGCCCGCTCTTTTTATGTCATCCGCCAGGCGCTCTTCGCGCCAGCATTCGAGTCGCTCCTGTGCCGCGCGATCTGAGAAACTGAACACCAGGCTCTCGCTGTCACAGTTCAACTGATGCGCCTGCCAGGTCGGCACGGCCAGGATGTCATGCGGCCCCCAGGGCATGCGCTCCCCGCCGCAGATCAATTCACCCTGACCTTCGAGTGGCACGTACACCGTACTGTCGGTCGAGCGATAAGGCGCACCGCGAAATCCCGAGGGCAACAAACTGATAAACGCCGCCATGGTCGGTAGCGGATCGCGTCCGGTCTGCGGATCGATATAGCGCACCCGCCATCCATGCACAGGATCGGCCGGGGTGGTGGCACGCAGGTGTTCAAGGGCGCTGCGCATGGAGGCAAGCGGGTAGACCCATTGCCGTGCGCTGCTCCTCTCAGGTGCATCGTGGTGCAGGTCTGGCGGTGGCAATTCAAAGAAGGTGGCATCAAACAGTCGCATCACCGCGTTGTCCAGGCCATCGAGCCAGAGCACCGATTGATTACCCGGGTTGGCATGACCATGCCAGGTCCAGGCGGGCGTGATCACAAAATCGCCCTGGTTCATGGTGACCGGCGCGCCATTGAGTATTGTCTGCGCACCGCTGCCTTCGAGGATCAGCCGAAACGCGCTTTGTGTATGCCGATGGGGCGGGGCTTTTTCACCGGGGAGGAGCAGTTGCACGCAGGCGTACAGCGTCTGCGTGGTGCCGCTGAAGGGCGGCAAGTTCGGATTGGTGCAGACGAACACACGGCGATCGGCGTGTTCGACCGGCATGTGCTCGCCGGCGACTTCAAGCAGGTCTTTTACCGCCGAGGCTTTCCACTGCGCCAGAACATTCGGTGGCGCAGGTTGGCGCGGCACGAAGCGGTGGGTCTCGACCCACAAGGGCTGCAGATGGGCCGCTGCCGCTTCGCGATACAGGGTATCGAGCGCACTGGATTCACTCACGCTTGCTTCTCCATCGTTCTGACAGCGTCAATGCTAGCCCAAGCGCAGCCCCACTGACAGCGCGCCTATAATTGCCCCCTCGTTCCCCTCAGTTACTGGAGTCGCCATGTCGGTCGTTCGCAAGCCCTTGATCATTGCGCTGGAGGAGCATTATTGCGACCCGGCAGTCACCGCCCATTTCAAAGGACCGAGCGGCAATCAGCCGGCCCTGCGTGAGCGCCTGGAGGATCTGGGCGAGTTGCGTCTGAAGTCGATGGACGAGGCCGGAATCAGCATGCAGGTGCTCTCGCATGGCGCACCGGCCACGCAGCGCCTCGATGCGGTGACCGCGGTGAGCGTGGCCCGCGCCGCCAATGATCGCCTGCACACCACGGTCAAAGCGCATCCGGATCGCTTCGGTGCCTTTGGCGTGCTGCCCACCGCTGATCCTACCGGTGCGGCCGATGAATTGGAGCGGGTCGTGTCGCGCCTTGGCTTCAAGGGCGCCATGGTGCACGGCCTCACCAATGGCGCCTTTCTGGATGAGCGCCGCTTCTGGCCCATCTTCGAGCGCGCCCAGGCCCTCGATGTGCCCATCTACATGCATCCGGCCATTCCGCATCCGGCCGTAATCGAGGCCTATTACCGCGACTACGTCGAGGACTTTCCTTCGATTCTGAGCGCGGGCTGGGGCTTCACGGTGGAGACCGCCACCCAGGCGATCCGCATGGTGCTCAGTGGCGTGTTTGATGCCTATCCACGCCTCAAAATCATCATCGGCCACATGGGTGAGGGACTGCCGTTCTCGCTCTGGCGCATCGATCAGGCGATGTCGCGTGCCGGCAATCGGGCACTCGATTTCCGCGCCACGTTCAGCGAGCACTTCTGGATCACCACCAGCGGTAATTTTTCCAATCCGGCCTTGCTCTGCTCGGTCATGGAGCTGGGCGTTGACCGGATCATGTTCTCGGTCGATTACCCCTATGTCGAGAACACCCAGGGCACCGACTGGTTGAAGCAATTGCCGCTGTGCGCCGAGGACCGCGAAAAGATCATGAATGGCAATGCGAAGCGCCTGCTGAAAATGTAGCGAGGGCGGGGCCATAGCCCCAGGTCAGCAAAATGCCGTCCTGCGCACAGGGCGGTTGACCAGCGCCAGCCGTTTGCTCAGACCATGCAGCGAGGGCTGGCGCAGCCTGCTCAGCGCCGGTAACCGTGCTCGCGGAACCAGCGCTCGGCGCCCGGATGCAGCGGCACATCCATCGGGGTCGATTCGGTCTCGGTGCCGATCTGGCGAATGCCTTCGAACAGTGCCCAGGGGTTCTCGTTCTCCCACATGATCTGCTGCTCGCGCGCGGCAATGGCGGCGCAGACCTTGTAGATGTCCTCCTCGGGCACCGAGTTGCGCGTGTACAGCGGCCAGCCGCTGAAATCGATGCATGGGTAGTCCACGGTCAGATGCGGATAGCGCCCGGCCGGGATCACCACTTTGCGCCAGCCCAGTGCGAGCAGCGCATCGAATACCTCGGGCTCAGGGGCAATCGGCTGGAACCCGACTTCGAGTGCGGCATCGAACCAGCGCACCAGTCCTTCATCGAAAATCGCATCGATCGAGCCTTCGCGCATCGCCTTCATGCGCCGTTCATCGCCCGGTCCGGTATTGAGTTGCAGGCTGCCGCCCCAGGATTCCAGATCGGCCAGCGTGAATCCGTAGATCGCAAAAATCTGTTCGATCAGCATGCGTCCGGAGTGGTTGCGATCCTCGCGGGTCGATAGCCGCAGCGGAAAGCGCCGGTCGCGAATCTCGGCAAGCGAGCGCAGGCCGCTGCGCGGGTTCACCATGAAGGCAAAGCGATCCCATGACGGGTAGTTGGCCACCATGGCGAGCGGCAGTGGGGTCTTGAACAGACCTGTGCCGCGCACCGCCTGGGTGAGCAGGGCGGACGGGTTGACGATGGCCAGATCGAGCGTGCCCTCGGCGACCGCGTGCGCGAGGTGCGGGGCGCCGGTGGCCATGCGCAGCCAGGGTCGAAAATCATCGCCTGAACCTTTGCCCACCGCGATACACATGTCGCGGTTGCCGTCATAGGGCGTGGCCGGGTCGCCGGCAATATGCAGCCCGATTTCCCAGAGCAGCTTGCAGCGCTGAAAGTTCGCACCCTTTGGTAGTGGTTCCATCACAGTCCTTTTGCGGTAAGTGGGACGGGCTGGCCCGATGGCCTGATGACCCGATAGGTCGACGGTCTGACAGGATCGTATGATAGTCGCCCTGCCATGCCGTTCGATCGCTGATATGCCCGCGCGCCACTGCCAACAGACGCCACTTCCCATTGCTGCCGGCCGAGCGAACGCGGCGCATGATGTGCGTCGGAATCGGGCTCGCTCGCGGGTGGGACGGCTCAGGGCGTCGGCGTCCCTGTGGTCATCGCTGATTGCTGTGTGCGGCCTGGTTCTGCTGGCGGCGCTGGGTCTGTGTGCCAGTGCCCAGGCGCAGTACCCGGCGCGTGGCCTGCGCGTGATTACCAATGTGCCCCCGGGGGGAGCACCGGACATCGCCGCCCGGGTGCTGGCCAATGGATTGAGCGGGGCGCTGGGCCGTGCCGTGGTGGTGGAGAATCATCCCGGGGCCAATGGCGGCATCGCCGTTGAACTGGCCGCGCGATCGCAACCCGACGGTTACACCCTGCTTGTCTGCGCAGACAGCCAGATCGTGATCAACCCGCAGATCTACCTGCACGCAAGTGTTGATCCGCAGCGCGATCTGGTGCCACTGGCAACGCTCGCGCAGAACATGTTCGTGCTATCGATTCATCCCTCGGTACCGGTGCGCGATTTTGCGGGCTTCATCGACTATGCCCGCACGGTGCGCCCGCCCATGGCTTATGCGACCGCGGGGGATGGCAGTCAGCATCAAATGGCGATGGAAAGCCTCAAGCAGCGCGCCGGCATTGATCTCTTGCATGTGCCCTACCGTGGCGGCGCACCGGCGGCGATGGCGACCGTGGCCGGCGAGGTGCAGGCGATGTTTGCCGGCACCTCCAACGCACCGCAGATCCAGGCAGGCGCCTTGCGCGCCCTGGCAGTGACCGGAGCGCAACGCTCGCCCAGCTTTCCGAATCTGCCGACGATCGGTGAGTTCTACCCGGGCTATGAAATCACCATTTGGCTGGGAATCTTTGGCCCAACGGGGATACCGGCACCGATCGTGGATCGCCTGCGCAGCGAGATCAAGCGCCTGTTGAATTCTCCCGACACCCGTCAGGCCCTGAATCGGGCCGGTGGCCTTGAACCCTTCATCACGACGCCGGAGCAATTCGCCGCGCTCATTCAGCGCGACTATCAGCGCTACGGCGAACTCATCCGCAGGCTGGGGCTCACGGGGCGATAGGGTCTACTCAAATTCAAATCTGACCTGTATAGTCAGAATATCCTGTCCACTGAGGGTTCGCGCATGAACGCGTGGCAAATGCAGAAAGCGAAAGCGCGCTTGTCAGAGTTGGTTAAATGCGCCCAACACGAGGGCCCGCAAGACATCACGCTGCACGGTCAATCGGTTGCGGTTGTGGTGTCGCGTGCCTTGTTCGACAGTCTGACTGGCAATGAGCATTCATTGGTCGATTTCATGCGACGTTCTCCTCTGCACGGCGCCGATGATCTGGTTTTCGAGCGGGGAGCAAGCTTGACCCGGGACGTCAGTCTTTGAGCTATCTGCTTGACACCAATGTCTTGTCAGAGTTTCGACGAAAGGCACCCAACCCGGGCGTAATCGAATGGATGTCGGGTCGGCCGTGACTTCACAGGCACCGGGTTGGACGTGATCAACCCGTGGAGTGGCGTCGAAGACCATTGAATCAGTCAAATCCTGGTGGGTTCGCAGGACCGAGTTACGTCGCGGTAACGCCCGCGCGCTGATTGCGCCCCACCGTGCGTTGAACGATCGCCGATGCAATACCGCACAGCGCGATGCCGGCACACATGGGCACCGCCGAATGCTGATGGAACAGTCCCACCAGCGCACTGATCGCCGCACCCAGACCGAATTGCAAGGTTCCAATCAAGGCCGCCGCACTGCCGGCCGTTGCGCGATAACCACTCAACGCCGAGGCGGTGGCATTGGGCAGAATGAATCCCATGCAGGTGGTGAACAGGAATAGCGGCGCGAGCAGGCCATGCAGACCGCCGATTCCAGTCATGGCTGAACTGAGCAGCGCGATCCCGGCAATGCACTGCACCGTGCCCGCGGTGCGCAGCAAGGTCTCCGCGCCAAAGCGGGTGAGCAGGCGGTGATTGACCTGCGAGGCGATGATCAAACCCAGTGCATTCAAGCCGAACAGCCAACCATACAGATGCGTGGGCACCTTGTAGATCGTCATCAGCACAAAGGGGGATGCCGCGATATAGGTAAATAGTCCGCTCGAACTGAGGCTTGAGGTGAGCGCATTACGCAAAAACGTCGTGTCGCCCAAAATGCGCCGGTATTCGCGCAGCGCGCCGCGGGCGACCGGACCACGGGTGCGTGCGGCGGCCGGATGGGTTTCGCGCAAGACGAGCAGGGCGCCGGCAAGACAGGCCATGCCAAACAGGCTGAGCGCCCAGAAGTTGGAGCGCCAGCCAAACCAGGCAAGCAGATAGCCGCCGGCGAGCGGCGCGACAATCGGCGCGAGCCCCATCACCAGCATCAAGGAGGAGAAAACGCGCGCTGCGTCCGGTCCCTGGAAGAGATCACGCACCATGGCGCGTGACACCACCACACCGGCGCATGCGCCCAGCGCCTCGACCAGACGCAGTGCAATCAGCACATGGATGTCGGTGGCCAGCGCGCATCCGATCGAGGCGAGGATGTAGAGCACCAGACCGGCAATCAGTGGCAGCATGCGACCGTAGCGGTCGGTGAGCGGCCCGTAGACCAACTGGCCGAAGGCAAACCCGATGAAGAACAGGCTCACCGTCAGTTGCACCTGAACCGGCGTCGCGTGCAACGACAACTCAAGCGATGGCAGACTGGAGAGGTACAAATCGATCGACATGGGTGCAAACGCAGTCAATGCACCCAGGACAAGCAGAAGAAATCTATGATTCGACATTAAGATAAATAAATAACCTATTGAATAACAAGTATTGCTGTAATGCAGCAATCGAATTAGACTAAGTCTTTGCTGCACTGCGGTCAAATCGTTTGTCCAGATGGGCGTCATTTGACTGGCTGATAGCCAGAGTGCTGCCTTGCAACGGGTGCGTTTGCGGAATTGGGGGAGTGAGCGGATGGTCGAGCGCAATGCGTGGCGTCAGGGTCCGGCGGCGATTGCCTTGTGTGCTGCAGCCGGAATGGCCGATGCCATCGGCTATGTGAATAGCGGGATTTTTGCGGCCAACATGACCGGCAACACCGTATTGGTGGCCCTTGCGCTCGGTAGCGGCAAATGGATGCTGGCGAGCCAGCAGGCACTCTGCCTCGCTATGTTCCTGATCGGCGCCATGCTCGGCCGGGTGCTGCTGCTAGTGGGTAAGGGCAGGGTCAGCGTGCCTTTCCTGATCGAAACCGCCTTGATTGTGGCCTGCGCGGTCATGGAGGGGCGCGGCTTCGCCGCGACCAGTCTGATTGCAATCGCCATGGGCGTGCAATCCACCGCGATGGCGCGGTTTCAGGGGGTGGCGGTGAGCACGGTGGTGGTCACCAGCAGCATCGCCCGGTTGGCCGAAGCAGCCGTCGATCGCTGCCTGGGCAGCCTGCGCCATCACGTCACGCCCTCGGTGGGCACCGGCTTATACGCGGGCGGTTGGCTCGCCTACGGGGTGGGTGCGTTGATCGCCGGTTTGCTCGCGCGCGTGACCGACCTGTCGCTGGTGCTGCCAGCAGCCATAGTGCTCGGGGTGACGGCGCTACTTGCACAACGCTCTTAGCGCGCCGAAGTCGTGCGACACTTGTTCGTAGTTCATTGCAGTCTTTACGCGTAGAGGGTCCGTTATGTTGGGTCGACTGGGATTTGTTGTTGGGATGGGATTTGTGCTTGCGGCGACGCCGCCGGCCTTCGCGCAGAGCTTTCCGACCAAGGGTGTGCGCATTGAAGTCGGTGCTGCGCCCGGAGGGCCGGTGGATATCGCGGCCCGCGTGGTCGGCGAAAAACTTGGAGAGCTGTGGCATCAGCCAGTCACGGTGGAGAACCGGGTGGGTGCGAGCGAGATGATTGCCGCTGACTATGTGGCCAAGGCCACCCCGGACGGACTCACATTGCTGATGTCGTCGTTGAACACCGTGACCATCAATCCAGTCGTGTTCAAGAGCATTGCCTATGATCCGGATAAGGACCTCGAACCCATCGTGCTTGCCACCGGTAATCCGATGGTGTTTGTAGCGAGCCCCAAGGCGCCGTTTGGCACGCTGAAGGAAATGATTGCGCTCGCGCACGCAAAGCCCGAGTCGATCTCCTGGGCCACGCCAGGGCTGGCGACCACCAACCACATTGCCGGCGAATGGTTTGCCGCAGAAGCGGGCATCCGGATGTTTCATGTGCCCTACAAGGGCGGACCGGCGGCGATGAATGCGGTCATCGCCAACGATGTCCCGGTTGCATTGGTGTCCTTGATCCAGGCGATTCCGTTCCGCGGTACCGACAAGGTGAGAGTGCTGGCAGTGACCACCGGCAAGCGCACACCGCTTGCGCCGGAATGGCCCACGGTGTCCGAACTGGCGGTGCCAGGATTTGATCTGGCGGTACAAACCGCCTTGTTTGCACCGGGTGGAACCCCGCGCGCTATCGTTGACAAGATCAATGCCGATGCGATGCAGGTGCTGCAAGCTGCCGGAATGCGTGAGCGTCTGGGCAGCCTGGGCGTGGAACCCGCGGGCTCAACGCCGGCCGCGCTTGCCGCGCTTATTCGTTCGATGCGCGCGCAAATTCAGCGTGTGGTGGATCACGCCGGGATTAAGGTTCAGTGACATTGCGCTCGGAATGCGAGGCGGATCGAACGATCATGCCTGCCATTGGATGTAGAGGCAGATGCAAGGGCCGATGCGAACGTGGATGTGAAAGGTGGATCGCGGAGCGAATGTGAAGGCAAATTTTCGATCAATGCTGTTTGCTGTGGCGCGCGGCGCAATTTTGGTGTGCGCAGTTGTCGTGCTGCAAGCGCATGCGCAACCCTACCCGAGCAAAGCGGTGACCATGGTGCTGCCCTACGCACCCGGTGGCACGGTGGACATTCAGGGCCGGTTGCTTGCCTCAGGGCTCACTCAGCAACTCGGCCAGCCGTTCATCGTGCGCAATATGCCCGGTGCCACCGGTGCGATCGCGACAGAGTTTGTCGCACACGCGGTGCCCGATGGCTACACGCTGCTGTTTTGCTCATCGGCGCAGACCACCGGCGCCCCACTCACCGAGAAAGTGAACTACAAGTACGAGGATCTGGCGCCCATCAGCGCCTCCGGACGCGGGGTGATGGTGCTTGCGATCAATGCAAAACTACCTGCGCATGATTTGCGCGAATTCATCGCCTACGCCAAGGGGCGGCCGGGACAATTGAGTTATGGCTCTGCCGGGTCAGGGTCGGTGACGCACCTCGTCTCGGCGCTATTTATTGCCCGTGCCGGGATCGAGGCCGTGCACGTGCCGTACAAAGGCGGATCGCCAGCGCTCAATGACTTGCTCGGCGGACAGATCCCGATGTATTTCGGCAACTCGGGCGAGGTGGTGGCGAACGCCCAGTCTGACCGCATGCGTATCATTGGCGTGTCGACGCTACAGCGCATGAAGCAATTGCCGCAAGTGCCGGCGGTGGCTGAAGTGCTGCCTGGATTCACCATGACCGCCTGGATGGGTTTGCTGGGCCCGGCGCAAGTGCCACGCGGCTTTATCGAAACATTGTCCGCGGCGGTGCAGCGCTTGTCAAAGGATCCAACGGTGATTGAGCGCCTGGAGCAAGTCGGGGTGGAAGCAATTACCACCACGCCTGAGCAAATGGATGCGATGATCCGGGCTGAGCAAACGGTGTATGCCGAAGCAGTGCGCGCGGCTGGCATTACGCGCGGAGCCGTGCAGTAGGAAGTCGGGCAGCCCTGCCGTAAAGAGCACAGGCCCCAGGAGACAATAAGGAGGACGCCGCGATGGTTCGATTTGCGCGTTACATGCTCGCCGCATGTTTGTGCCTGCCTGTAGTCGCATTGGGTCAGGCCAGCACGTTTCCGATGAAACCCATTACCTGGGTGGTCGGATTCCCCCCCGGTGGCGGCGTCGATGCAGTGTCGCGCCTGGTGGCGGCCAAAATGGCGCAGAATATCGGTCAGTCGGTACTGATCGAGAATCGTCCGGGGGCGAGTTCGATCATCGCGGCGCAATATGTGACCCAGGCACCTGCCGATGGCTATACCCTGCTCAGCGTTGAACAGGGTGTCATGGTGTTCAACGCGGCGATGTACTCCAAGCTTCCTTACGTGGCCAACCGCGACTTCGCACCGATCACCAATTTGATCTTTGCCCCGCTGGTACTGTCGGTCAAGGCGGATTTTCCGGCCAATGACTTCGCCAGTTTCATCGAAGAAGTCAAGAAGAACCCGACCAAGTATGACTACGGCTCGCCGGGGCGCGGCCTGGCCCATAACATCGCGATGGAAGTGCTGAAAGAGCGCGCCGGATTGCAAGTGCCCGATGTCCAGTACAAAGGCATCGCGCCGGTGATTCAGGATCTCACTGCAGGGCAAATCCCGCTCGCGGTCACTGACACCGTCGTGGTGTTGCCGCATCTGAAAAGCGGCAAGATCCGCGCACTGGCAACGTTCTCCACACAGCGCTTGAGTGTCACTCCGGATGTGCCTGCGCTGGCCGAACTGGGCTACCCGGGGCTGGACATTGCGCCGATCGTGGGCGTGGCGACACTCAAGGCAACGCCCCCTGAGATCATCGCCAAGCTCAATCTGGAAATTGTTCGCGCGCTGCGCGACCCGGGCGTGAGTGCCAAGCTGCTGGGGCTTGGCCTGGTCATTGTGGGCAACTCTCCTGAGCAGTTTGCCGAGTTTCTTGCTTCCGAAGAAAAGCGCTGGCTGCCCATTGTAAAGAAGCTCGATATCCATCTGGATTGACCCTGACTGACAGTCAGGGATTCACTTTGCGCTGATACATTACGTGTGGTAATTCAACTGAGCGCCGATGCGCTCGACTCCAGGAGGTCACAGAGGATGATTGCTTTCAGTGTCAATGGAAAGGCGCAGTCGATCGATGCCGATCCAACTACACCGCTCCTATGGATTTTGCGCGAGCAGGTAGGGCTCACCGGTACTAAATATGGCTGCGGCATTGCACAGTGCGGTGCCTGCACCGTGCATCTGGAAGGCGCGCCGGTGCGTTCATGCTCCATTCCCGTGGCAGCGGTGGCCGGCCGCTCGATCACCACGATCGAAGGACTCGCCAAGGACAACAAGCTGCACAAGGTGCAGCAGGCCTGGCTTGATCATCAGGTGCCGCAGTGCGGGTATTGCCAGTCAGGCATGATCATGGCGGCAGCAGCATTGCTCAACCAGATTCCGAAACCGACGGATGCGCAGATCGACGACAACATCACCAACATCTGTCGTTGCGGCACTTTCCAGCAAGTTCGCCAGGCGATTCACGCCGCTGCGGCCGCGTAAGGGGACACTGAAATGACGACTGTATTGAACCCAACGCGCCGTTCCTTTGTTCTCGGTGGTGCCCTTGGCGGCGGCGGACTCGCCCTTGGGCTGCAATTGCCTTTTGGTCCCACGGCAGCCGATGCGGCGGAAGGGCCGGCCCAGGTCATAAGAGATGCCAACGGCTTTCCGGAAGTCACCGCCTGGGTCGTCATTCGACCCGATGACACGGTGGTCATCCGCATTGCGCGCTCGGAAATGGGGCAGGGGACGTTGACCGGCCTTGCGCAACTGGTGGCCGAGGAGCTGGAATGCGACTGGGGCAAGGTCACGACCGAATACCCCACGCCCGGTCAGAATGTCAAGCGGGCGCGCATCTGGCGCGACTTCGCCACCGGTGGCAGCCGCGGTATTCGCGCCTCGCACGAGTATGTGCGCGAAGGTGGCGCAGCGGCGCGCACGATGCTCGTGCAGGCGGCGGCCAATCGATGGAATGTTGCAGCCAGCGAATGCGTAGCCGCAGCGAGCGTAATCACCCATACGCCAAGCGGCCGTAGCGTGACCTATGGTCAGGTGGCCGAGGATGCTGCGCGTCTTGAGATTCCCAAAGGCGTAAAGCTGAAAGACCCGAAGGATTGGAAAATTGCCGGCAAACCCCTTGCGCGGCTCGATACGCTGGGCAAGCTCACTGGTGCGCAAGTCTACGGTACCGATCTGAAGTTGCCCGGCATGCTCAATGCGGCGATTCGGGATTGTCCGGTACAACGGGGCTCGCTGCGCAGTTTTGACGCCACGAAGGTGAGCCGCATGAAAGGGGTGCGCCACGTGTTGCAAGTGGGCACGTCGGCCGTTGCCGTGGTGGCCGATACCTGGTGGCAGGCCAAGACGGCGCTCGACGCGTTGCCCATCGAGTGGGATGAAGGGGCGGGCGCCAAAGCCTCGAGCGCGAGCATCGCGTTTCGCCTGAAAGAGGGTCTGACCGCGTCACAGGCATTCACCGGCAACAGCAATGGCGATGCCAGGGGGGCCCTTGCCACTGCGACGAAGACAGTCGAGGCGGTCTACGACTATCCGTTTCAGAACCACGCGCCGATGGAGCCGATGAACGCCACTGCGCGTTATACCCCCGAGCGGCTGGAGGTCTGGGTGCCGACCCAGAATGGCGAGGCGTCATTTGCCGCGGCCACCGAGGCCGCGGGCCTGCCCGCTGACAAGGTGGAGGTCTACAAGATCAACCTCGGTGGCGGATTCGGTCGGCGCGGATTTCAGGATTTTGTGACCCAGGCGGTATTGATTGCCAAGCAGATTCCGGGCACGCCGGTGAAATTGCTGTGGAGTCGCGAAGAGGACATGACCCACGGCCGCTATCACCCGATCATGCAAAGCCGGCTGGTCGGTGGGTTCGATGCGCAGAACCGGCTGGTCGCGTTGCACATGCGCCTGTCCGGTCAATCGATCATCGCGGATGTGGCGCCAGCCAATCTGGTCAATGGCATGGACCCGCTCACGTTCCAGGGCCTCTATCAGCCCGGTGAGCACGGCTTTGGCTATACGGTGCCCAACCTGCTGATCGATCACGCGATGCGCAACACGCATCTGAAACCGGGTTTCTGGCGCGGCGTGAATGCCAATCAGAATGCGATTTTTCTGGAATGCTTCGTTGATGAACTGGCCGATGCGGCGGGCGCCGATCCACTCGAGTTTCGTCGTCAGCTGACGGTGAACCACCCGCGCAATCGGGGTGTGCTCGATGCCGTTGCCGAACGGATCGGTTGGTCAAAGCCAGCTGCGCCCGGGGTCTATCGTGGCCTCGCGCAGATGAAGGCATTTGGGAGCTTTGTGGCTGCCGCCGCTGAAATCTCGGTAACGGGCGGCAATCGCATCAAGATCCATCGCATCGTGGCGGCGACTGACCCGGGGTATGCGGTGAACCCTGCACAGATCGAGCGCCAGGTTGCCGGTTCCTTCGTGTACGGACTCTCCGCGCTGTTCTTTGGCGAGTGCACCGTGAAGGACGGTCGTGTCGAGCAGCAGAACTTTGATACCTACGAATCGATGCGTATTCGCCACATGCCCAAGGTCGAAGCAATCGTGATGCCCACCGGCGGCAGTGAGCCCTGGGGCGGCATCGGTGAGCCGACGATCTGTGTGGCGGCGCCGGCGGTCCTCAATGCGTTTTATCGCGCAACCGGCAAACGCATTCGTTCGATACCACTCAAGAAGCACGGCATTACGTTTGCTTGAGCGCGCAAGTGGCAGCACCGGGCACGCTCAGTCGTGCCCGGTGCGCGCTCAGTGGCTGAGGATCGCGAGCTTTCCCGATCGATAGCCAGACACGTTGATGTCCAGATCGAGACGGGCACCGGGTTTGTCCAGCACGGCCTTCACATCATCGGGGATGGTCCCATCGGCGTTCAATTCCCGTAACACCAGACGCGGCGCGCCATTCTTTGGGAATAGCGAAGCCATCACGTTGAATATCTCGTACAGGTTTTCCTTGAGCACTGTGTCGAGTTCCTTCTCCTTGACACACTCGTCAACCCGCTCAGAGGGCACCAGCATGAGTGCTGCTGCCAGGCTCGCACCGACGGGTAGATCGCAATAGGCCACAGCGAGCAGGCTTTTTGACTCATCCAGATAGGCGGCAACCGACTGCGAGCCCAGATCGAGCTTGAGTGCGGGAGAGGCTTTCGCTGTCACTGCACGGCTGATCAGGCCGCCGAGCATATCGGCCACGGCATTGGCAGGGGGTAGTTTGATGGGCATGGTTTGTGTGTCCTTGTTCGGTCCAGTCGCGTTTCGTGCAATGGCGTTCCGTGCAGTGGCGTTTCGTGCAGTGGCGCCTGTAACGAATGGACCAGTCAGTGGTTGATCGAGCAGTCCGTAATTGATCGCGCACCGCCTGGGTGCTCTGGCCGTGCACGATCGCCAAGCAGCGTCCGACTAATCGAGTAGGGGTTCGAGCACCTGTCGAAACGTGTCCTCGTCAAACGGCTTTGCGATGAGGAACAAGGCACCCGCCTCACGCGACATCTCGCGCATCTCGGGGGTGGACTCCGAGGTAATGAAGCCGAATTTCACATCGCATCCTTCGGTCCGGAGTTCTTTCAGCAGATCGATGCCCGAGAGTTTCGGCATGTTCCAATCCGAGAGTACGAGGTCCGGTGGTGCGGCTTTGATGGCTTCGAGGGCTTCTGCGCCATCGGCTGCCTCAACAAACGTGTGACCGCGAAATCCTGCCTGACGCAGGGTTTTCAAGACAATCATGCGCATCGCCCTGCTGTCGTCCACAACCATGATTTGCATTACAGCCTCCGTAAGTCGATAAAAAAGGGGGGCGCCCGCTTCGCCCCGCAACCGCGCTGGGCAGACTGCTGGCCCGGTTCACGATCATCCTTGATCGCGACCGCCGCCCGTCATAGGCACGATATCGACTCGATTTCGAAGAACTTGAGTGCGATCGAACGGGCGCGGCTACAAATTCAATGTTCCGCTGTGACGAGCGATCCTGCATCGATACTGGCGCGAGCCCGTGCATTAGGTCGCACTCCGCGTGGGATTCCCGCGATTGACCGCGGTCTGAGGGAGATTCCCGCCTTTATTCCCGGGATTGCGTGCCGATAACACATTGAACAATCGCCCCAGTGGTTCGCGTGCATTGGCGCCGCAGTTGCACATTGGAAAGAAGGGAACTCGAACATGTCGAAGCACAATGAGGCTGCCGCCGCGCTGCAGTCCTCCGTGGCGCAGTACGCACAGACGCTAGGCGAGGAGGCGCTCGTCCTGCGCGCTGAACTCGAACAGCTCGGCACCCTGCTCGCCGATGCTGCCTCGCGTCTGGAGGCCAGTTTCGAAAGTGTCAGCGTTCTGAGCGAGCGCCAGTGCGTGCTCGCGCTGCGAACTGGTCAAAGCGGATCGGAGTTGGACGCGATCTCGCAGGACCTCCAGCGCAGCCTGGGCAAGGCGGCCACCGCTTTGCAGTTTCACGACATTTCCTCACAACTGCTTGCTCGCGCGTTCCGGCGGGTTGATCGAATGGGACGGATGTCTGCCCAACTCAAGGGTTTGGCTGGCAACAGTGGCATCGAGGCCGCCCCGCCCGCCGGATTCGCCGTGCAACGTGACAACTCGGTTGGCCAGTCGCTCATGGCTACCGGCAAATTTGAACTGTTTTAGCCTGCCAGGAATCGAGCTCATGCCCAAAACAATACTTGCTGTAGATGACTCGCCCTCGATGCGGCGAATGGTTCAGTTCGCGCTGAAATCAGGCGGCTACGACGTCGTCGAGGCAGTCGATGGCCACGACGGTCTGGACAAGGCGCGACGCCACCAGGCCCACCTGGTGCTCACCGACCAGAACATGCCCCGCATGACTGGCCTTGAGCTCATACAGTCCCTGCGTGGTATGCCGGAGTATCAATCGGTCCCCATTCTCATGCTGACCACTGAATCCAGCGATGAAATGAAATCGCAGGGGCGCGCGGCTGGTGCCACCGGCTGGCTGGTAAAGCCATTCGACCCCCAGCGGCTGCTCGACATCGTGCGCAAAGTGATTGGATAAGCCATGGAAGATTTCGACCTCTCCGAGTTTCACGGCGTCTTCTTCGATGAGGCCGACGAACACTTGACCAGCATGGAGACCCTGCTCCTCGAGCTCAATCTGGAAGGGGCCGATCCGGAGCAGCTCAATGCCATTTTCCGAGCGGCACATTCGATCAAGGGCGGGGCAGGTGCGTTCGGGTTCAAGGACATCAGCGAACTCACCCATGAGATGGAAACGGTGTTCGACCGGGTGCGCAAGGGCCAGATGCCCTTGTCGAGGGCCTTGATCGACGTATTCCTCGCCTCTGGAGATATGCTCAAATCGATGATCGCTGCACGCAAGGGCGATGGTGACGCAGTGCCGCTCGATGATGTCACCGCCCTGTGTGTGCGACTGCGCGCGTTTCTTGAACCCGCGGTCACGCCTGCGGCGGCCGCAAATGCGCCTGCGGCGGCCGCAAATGCAACTCCGAATCCGACGTTAAATGCGACTGCGACGCCATCGCAACCGCCTGCTGTGTCACCCGCAGCGCAGTCGGTGCCGGTGGCCGCAGAGCCGCCCATGGCCGACACGGCGAAGGCTGCGCAGGCACCGGTCGAGCACCCGGTCACCACGCCTGTGCTCGGTGCGGCGGTGGCGAGCGCAGCACCAGACAACGCACTCAGAGAGGATAAGGCCTTCGGCCTTTTTGTCGACCCGGCAACCCTGCCCGCGAATGCGCTCGCAAGCGCGACGGAGCTCGCACCTTCGGCGGCCAATGACACGCCAGCCGCAACCGACAAGTCGGTGCCCGGCGACATGTCGGCACCGGGCGAAAGCTCACCTGTGCGAAATCCCGAAATCAAGCTGGTCGAGCAAAAAACGGCCGCCAAGGCACCAGTCGCGCAGGGAGATGCGTCCTCCATCCGTGTGAGCGTGCAGAAAGTCGATGAATTGATCAATCTCGTCGGCGAGCTCGTGATCACGCAGGCAATGCTTGCGCAAACCGCCTCGCATTCCGACCCGGTGTTGTATGAATCACTGTTCAATGGCCTGGCTCAGCTCCAGCGCAATACGCGGGATCTGCAGGAGTCGGCGATGTCCATTCGCATGTTGCCGATGTCCTTCGTGTTCGGCCGCTTCCCGCGCGTCGTGCGCGATCTGGCGGCCAAACTGGGCAAGCAGGTTGATCTCGAGACCGAAGGCGAAGCAACCGAACTCGACAAGGGCTTGATCGAAAAGCTGACCGATCCGCTCACCCATCTTGTACGCAACAGTCTGGACCATGGCATTGAGTCTCCCGCCGCGCGTGAGGCGGCCGGCAAGCCAGCCAAGGGAACGATCACGCTGCGCGCGTTCCATCGCGGCGGCAACATCATGGTCGAGGTCGTTGACGATGGTGCCGGATTAAATCGCGACCGTTTGCTGGCGAAGGCGCGCGAACGCGGGATGAATGTGTCCGATGCGATGTCCGACCAGGAGGTATACCAGCTCATTTTCGAGGCGGGCTTCTCCACCGCCGCCCAGGTCACGGATGTCTCGGGCCGCGGCGTGGGCATGGACGTGGTGCGACGAAACATCCGCGAGATGGGCGGCAACGTGGAGATCAGCTCGGTGCTCGGTGGGGGCACCCGCATCTCGATTCGCCTGCCGCTGACACTGGCTATTCTCGATGGCATGTCAGTGGGTGTGGGTAAAGAGGTATTCATCATTCCGCTCACCCACATCACCGAGTCGTTGCAACCGGCGCGTGAACATCTCAAGAACATCGCCGGACGGGGCAGGGTCGTGCAGGTGCGTGGTGAATATGTACCGGTGCTTGCACTGCATGAGGTTTTCAATCTGCAACCCAAAGTGCGCGAAATCGACAAGGGAATCGTGGTCATTCTCGAGTCAGAGGCGGCCAAGACGGCTCTGTTTGTTGACGAATTGCTCGGTCAGCACCAGGTGGTTATCAAGAGCCTTGAGACCAACTACCGGAAGGTGGCAGGTGTGTCGGGCGCCACCATCATGGGCGATGGCCGGGTTGCGCTCATCCTCGATGTTGCCGGGCTGATCAATGCAGCCCGAGCCGGTTACGCGAAAGTCGCGTAAGGCCAACCAGCGAATCCTTTCAAACGGCGTTTTCTCTAGAGGGTACCGAACTATGTCAACCGCGCACACCTCGATTCGTGCCGATTTGCCCGGCAGCGGGGCGATTAACATGCTCAATGAATTCCTCACGTTCAAATTGGGCGATGAGGAATACGGCATCGAAATTCTGAAAGTGCAGGAGATCCGCGGCTATGAGGCGGTGACCTCCATCGCCAATGCACCCCGGTTCATCAAGGGTGTGGTGAATCTGCGCGGCATCATCGTACCCATCGTGGATATGCGTATCAAGTTCGATCTGGGCAAGGCCGAATACGATCAGTTCACGGTGGTCATCATCCTCAATGTCGCCGGACGCGTCGTCGGCATGGTGGTGGACGGTGTATCCGATGTGATCCAGCTAGCTGCAGAGCAGATTCGTCCTGCACCGGAGTTCTCTTCGACCACTTTCAACACCCAGTACATCACCGGTCTGGGCACGGCCGATGATCGCATGCTCATCCTGATCGACATCGAGAAGCTGATGGCGGGCAGTGACATGGCGCTCTTCGAATCCCCCGTGCACTGAGCGCACAGAGCTCATTTGTTAACCAGTCGACAGCGGAGCGCACCGACGTGGCGGCGGCAACAGTCATAAAACCAGTGAATCTCGCGACGACAGTCCGACAGGCTGGGCTGGTCAATTTGTCCCGGAGGATGAATCTCGGACGCCGCTTCCTGGTGCTGGGTGCTGTCATGCTCGCATTGATCAGCCTGCAGCTCTACATCTACGTACGCGAGGCCAACAAGGTCATCGTGACCACGGCACTGGAGAGCGCCGGATTGCCGGTGATCGAGGCACTGCTCGATGCCGCTCGAATCGTTCAGAAACAACGCGGTGCGGCCACCGGCTGGCTCGTCGGCGAGAGTGCCGCCGTGGTGCCTTTCGAAGCAGCGCGGGCGGAGGCCGACAAGGCGTACAAGCCTCTGGAGCGCATTGTGGCGGATCCGTCGACGGCATCGGAAATCGTCACGCCAGTGGCCGAAGCGCTTGCCGAATGGAAGGCATTGACGGCGGCGGTCAGTTCAAAGTCGCTGTCTGTGGGCGACAGCCGCCGGCGTCACTCCGCACTCATTGACGATTATCTCGATGGAGTTGAAAGCGCGGCGGATGTGTACGGCCTCACGCTCGACCCGGAAGCAGCAACCTACTATCTCATCATCGCCTCGGTCATCTACATGCCGGCGTTGAGCGAGGCGATGGGAAAAGTCCGCGCCGGCGGGGCAGATATTCTGTCGGGAAAGGCAGATCTCTCCTCTGAGAACGATCGCGTCAGAGCAGCGGCCCTGGTTGATCGTGCCAACTATCTCTTTGGTCGGGCCAGCAACGCATTTGTGAAAGCGATCAATGCCGACGCCGAAGTGCAATCGCGCCTCAAGGAAGCGCGCGATACGGCAATCACACAGATGAAGTCGGCATTGGCAATGAGTCAAAGCATTCTTGTGGACGGTCAACGTACTCAGAGTGTGGCCGAGTACCGCGAGCGTATGAATGCGGCCATTGATAGCCAGTTCAAACTGGGCCACACCGCGATCGTAGAGATTGACCGCCTGCTCGATGCGCGTGCCGGAGCGCTGAAAAGTGAGATGCGTTTCGTACTGACCTTGCTCACCGTGCTGTTCGGTGTCGCGGCCTTTCTATCTGTGATGATCATACGCAGCGTGGTTACTCCGCTGGGCGATGCGGTCAGAATTGCAGAGGGTGTGGCACAGGGAAATCTCGACATCGGGAGCGCAGACAACGCATCCGATGAGGTGGGGGTGCTGATCAGCTCGATGAAGGCAATGCAGGACAAGCTCAAGCGGTTTGTTGCCGCCCAAGTGGAAATGAAGCGCAAGCATGACGCGGGCCTCATCAGTCATCGCATCGATTCGCAGCAGTTTGCCGGCCGATATCGCGAGATGGCTGAACAGGTCAACGAACTGGTGGCCGCACACGCCAGTATCGTGGGGCAGATTCGAGAGGCCTCCGATGCGATCAACACCGCATCGCTGGAAATTGCATCAGGCAATTCCGACTTGTCACAACGCACCGAGAAGCAGGCGGAATCGCTTGAGGAGACGGCCAATTCCATGGAGGAGTTGACCTCGACGGTGCGACAGAACGCCGAGAACGCCAGGCAGGCCAATCAGCTGGCGATTGGCGCTTCGGATGTTGCGCGAAAGGGCGGTGAGGTGGTGGGACAAGTGGTGGCCACCATGGGATCGATCAACCAGAGCTCCAAGAAGATTGCCGACATCATTGCGGTGATCGATGGCATTGCCTTCCAGACCAATATTCTTGCGTTGAATGCGGCCGTTGAGGCGGCGCGTGCCGGCGAGCAGGGGCGCGGCTTTGCTGTGGTTGCAACCGAGGTAAGAAATCTTGCACAACGCAGCGCCGCCGCGGCCAAGGAAATCAAGGAACTCATCTCTGATTCGGTGAACAAGGTGGCTAACGGCACGCAGCTGGTCGATGAGGCTGGCAAGACGATGGGGGAAATCGTCACCTCGATCAAACGGGTCACCGACATCATGGGTGAGATTACCGCAGCCTCGGAGTCGCAAAGCGAAGGCATACAGCAGGTTGGCTCGGCCATCATCGAGATGGATCAGGTGACGCAGCAGAATGCCATGCTGGTGAAGGAGGCGGCGGCGGCGGCGGATTCGTTGCAGGTTCAGGCGCAGCAGCTCACGGAGGCGGTGGCGATGTTCCAGCTCGAGGGCGATGAGCTCGCCGGTGACGGTGCAACGCACGGGCGCACCTACCACGACACAACCATCGCTACGCACGCGAGCGTAGCGCCGCCGCGACCCAACGCGACGATTCCGAGTACCGCTTCGCCGCTCAGGCTGGCAAGGACCGGTACTGACGATGAATGGTCAGAATTCTGAAAGCAACCCCAATGAGGCAGGTGTCTGTAATGTTCACAGCTGGAAATAAGGTCTGGAGCGTTTTGAAATGACGGCCCGACAGCCCGGGCTGGTCAAGTTGTTCCGCGGGATGAACCTGGGGCGGCGCTTCGTCGTCCTCGGATTACTTGTTCTTGCTCTGATTGGCCTGCAGCTTTATATCTATTTGCGCGAGGCAAATAAGGTCATTGAGGTCACCGCGCTCGAACGCGCGGGTGTGCCAGTGATCGAGTCCTTGCTCGATGCAGCACGCACTGTTCAAAAGCAAAGGGGCATCGCGACGAGCTGGCTCGCCGGTGTCGATGCGAATGCGGGAAGCCTCGATGCCGTACGCGGTGAAGCGGATCGAGTCATCGCGCCGCTTGAGCGGCTGGTGGTTGATTCCGCGGTAGCACCGGAGGTCACCAGACCGGTGGGCACGGCACTGGTCGAATGGAAGAGCTTGAGCGCGGCTGTGAGTGCAAAAGCGCTCTCGGTGGACGAGAGCCGTCGCCGGCACTCCGCGCTTATCAACAATTTTCTCGATAGCGCCGAATCGGCGGCCGATGCCTACGGACTCACCCTCGATCCCGAGGCACCGACCTACTACCTCGCTATTGCCACGATCATCTACATGCCCGGGCTCAGCGAAGCGATGGCACGGTTGCGTGCACAGGGGGCCGACGCGCTCACCGGCAAGGCGCAATCGAGCGCCGAGGACGAGCGTGTCAGGGCGGCGACTCTGGTAGACCGTGCCAACTATCTCATGGGGCGCGCCGACCAGGCGTTTGCCAAGGCAATCCGGGCCGATGCCGGGGTTGAGTCGAGCATCCGCTCGGCACGCGAGGAGGCGGCCAGTCAGGTGAAGGCGGCCGTTTTGATGAGCCGCGCCATACTGGTCGAGGGTCAACGTACGCAGAGCGTCGCGGAGTACCGCGCGGGCATGAACGCGGCGATTGAGAGCCAGTTCAAACTGAATCACCGTGCGATCGCCGAGATCGCAAGCCTGCTCGATGCGCGCGAGGGTGCCCAGCGCCGAGAAGAGCGTTTCGTTCTCGCCTTGCTTGCCCTGTTGCTCGCCGCCGGCACCTATCTGGCCATGATGATCATCCGCAGCGTGGTCGCCCCGCTTGCTGACGCCATGAGAATTGCCGAGGGCGTGGCGGCTGGCAATCTCGACATTGGCGTCGAGCACAGCGCGAACGACGAAGTGGGCGTGTTGATTGACTCAATGAAGGCGATGCAGGAGAAGCTCAAGAGCTTCGTTGCGGCCCAGGTCGAAATGAAGCGCAGGCATGAGGCGGGTCTGATCAGCCATCGCATCGATTCTCAGCAATTTACCGGCCGCTACCGGGAAATGGCCGAGCAGGTGAACGAGCTGGTGGCCTCGCACATCGCTGACACGATGCGCGTTGTTGAGGTGGTGCAGAAATATGCGATCGGTGATCTCTCGGTGGAGCTGCAGCAACTGCCCGGCGAGAAAGCGCGCATCACCGATGCGATCGCAGGCGTGAAGGAAAGTCTGCAGACCATCAATCTCGAGATTGCGCGCCTGGTGAAGGCCGCAGCGAGCGGGGACTTGAAGGTGCGCGGCGAGGAGCGGCGCTATACGCATGAATTCGCAGAAATGGTGAAAGGTCTCAACCAGCTCATGGAAGTGAGTGACTGCGGTTTGAGCGAGGTCTCGCGTGTCCTTGGCGCGATGGCGCGTGGCGATCTGACCGAACGGATCAGCAGTGACTACGAAGGCACGTTTGGCCGGTTGAAGGACGACGCGAATCAGACGGTGGCGCAGCTGGCGGACATTGTCGGGCAGATACGTGACGCCTCGGATGCGATCAACACCGCATCGAAGGAAATTGCATCGGGCAATTCAGACCTGTCGCAGCGGACCGAGAGACAGGCCGGGTCTCTGGAGGAGACCGCCAATTCCATGGAGGAGCTGACCTCGACGGTACGGCAGAACGCCGAGAACGCGCGGCAAGCGAACCAACTGGCGATCGGCGCCTCGGATGTTGCGATAAAGGGCGGTCAGGTGGTCGGGCTGGTAGTGGCCACCATGGGTTCGATCAATGAGAGTTCCAAGAAGATCGCCGACATTATTGCGGTGATCGATGGCATTGCCTTCCAGACCAATATTCTCGCGCTCAATGCCGCAGTTGAAGCGGCCCGTGCAGGAGAGCAGGGACGCGGATTTGCGGTGGTCGCCACCGAGGTGAGGAATCTCGCGCAGAGAAGTGCTGCAGCGGCCAAGGAGATCAAGGAGCTCATTTCCGATTCGGTCGACAAGGTGGGCAACGGCACGCAGTTGGTCGATGAGGCCGGCAAGACGATGGAGGAAATCGTCACCTCGATCAAGCGGGTCACCGACATCATGAGCGAGATCACGGCGGCCTCCGAGGAGCAAAGCGAAGGCATCGAGCAGGTCGGATCGGCGATTTCCGAGATGGACGAGGTGACCCAGCAGAACGCGGCACTGGTCGAGCAGGCCGCCGCCGCCGCCGAGTCACTGCAAGAGCAGGCATACAACCTCACTCAGGCGGTGGCCGTGTTCCGGTTGGGCGCAGGCGATGCGGTTCAGGACCAAGGCTCGGCAGGCTGGCATGTGCCGGTCGTCGCAGCAAACACCGAACACGAAGTTGTAAGGCCCCAGCGGCGAACGCTGGTGTCCGCACGTGTCAGCAAGCCGCTCGCGCGAGCGAAGACAGGCACTGATGATGATTGGTCAGAGTTCTGAAAACATCCGATAAGGTAGGTACGCCCATGTTCTCCGTTGGAAAGAAAATCTGGCTGATCGTTCTCATTGCAATGGCCGCGCTGAGTGTCTTTACCGGCTACGCATTGATTGACAAGCGCGACACACTGCTCGCCGAGCGACGGCTGGCTACGCAGCACGTGGTTGAATCGGCCCACGCCCTGGTCGCGCACTACCAGCAGCTTGAATCAGCCGGACGGTTGACCCGCGATCAGGCGCAGGAGCAGGCCAAGGTGGCCATGAAATCGCTCCGATACGGCGGCAAGGAATATTTCATGATCAGTGACTTGCATCCGACGATGGTGATGCATCCGATCAAGCCGGAGCTGGACGGAACTGATCTGTCGGGCCAAGTGGACTCCACTGGCAAGCACATGTTCGTCGAATTCGTGGACACGGTGAAGCGCAGCGGGGCAGGGTTTGTATCCTATGAATGGCCAAAACCGGACAGCACCAAAGCCGAACAGAAGATTTCCTACGTGAAAGGCTTTGAACCCTGGGGCTGGATCATCGCCTCAGGGGTCTATGTCGATGACATCGATGCCCAATTCACGCATGGCGCCATGGTGATCGCCGGCTTCATTGCCCTCATCCTGCTGATGCTCGGGGTCACGGCACGTTTCGTCATACGTGGTGTCACCGGGCCGCTGAGCGCCTCCGTTGCGGTGGCCGATGCAATCGCCGCGGGCAAGCTTGACAACGCCATCGAGGTGACCGGGCAGGATGAACTGGGACGCCTGCTGCAGTCCTTGAGCAAGATGCAGGACGGACTGGTCGAGCGTATGGCCGAGGAGCGTCGCATTGCCGCTGAGAATCTGCAGGTGAAGCAGGCGCTTGATTCGGCACCGATGCCGATGCGCATTGCGGATGCCAGCGGCACCATCATCTATATCAATCACAAGATGAACGAGATTTTGCGGCGCGATGAGGCGGCCTTTCGCGCGGCGAACCCTGCATTCCAGGCGAACAAGGTGGTTGGGGCGTCTCTCGGTGTGCTCTCCAGCGATCCGCAGGATTCGCTGCAACGCATGAGCCGCCTTACCCACACCATGACCACGCGAATGACCCTCGGCGGGCGTTGCTATGACGTGACGACAACGCCGGTCCTGTCACCGAGCGGCGAGAAAATTGGAACGATCGGGCAGTGGCTGGATCGTACCGAGCAGATGGCGGCAGAGCTTGAGATTGAGGGGATTGTGAACGCCGCAGTGGCGGGTGATTTCAGTCAGCGGATCGATCTGGCAGGGAAAGAGGGCTTTTTCCGGCAGTTGGGCCAGGGCATCAACCAGTTGATGGAAGTGAGCTCCGCCGGGCTGAACGAAGTGGTGCGCGTCTTGAGCGCGCTCGCCCGTGGCGATCTCAGCGAGCGCATCACCAATGACTACAAGGGCACCTTCGGAATAATGAAGGAAGATTCGAATCAAACGGTGACCCAGCTCACTCACATCATTTCGCAGATCAAGGAATCCACTGACTCCATCGCCACTGCCTCAAAGGAAATCGCACAGGGCAACACCGATTTGTCGCAACGCACCGAAGAACAGGCCTCGAGTCTGCAGGAGACCGCCTCGAGCATGGAGCAACTGACCTCGACGGTGCGGCAGAACGCAGAGAACGCCAAGCAGGCCAATCAACTGGCAGCATCGGCCTCCGGGGTCGCGGTGCGCGGTGGTGAAGTGGTGGGCCAGGTGGTGAGCACCATGGGCTCGATCAATGAGGCCTCGAAGAAGATTGTTGACATCATCAGCGTGATCGATGGCATCGCATTCCAGACCAACATCCTTGCTCTCAACGCTGCAGTGGAGGCTGCCCGTGCCGGTGAACAGGGCCGCGGCTTCGCTGTGGTGGCCACCGAGGTGAGAAATCTCGCGCAGCGAAGTGCGGCGGCCGCCAAGGAGATCAAGGGTCTCATCTCGGACTCGGTGGCACGTGTGGACTCTGGCACGCGACTGGTCGATGAGGCAGGGCGCACGATGGAGGAAATTGTCGGCTCGATCAAGCGGGTGAGCGACATCATGGCTGAGATCACCGCGGCCAGTGAAGAGCAAAGCGGTGGGATCGAACAGGTCAATACCGCGATCGCGCAGATGGACGAGGTGACGCAACAAAATGCGGCCTTGGTGGAGGAGGTGGCCGCCGCCGCCGAGTCGATGCAGGAGCAAGCCGAAAGCCTGAGCCGGGCTGTCGCGACGTTCCGGTTGAGCCAACAGGCAGTCGCAGGACGCGCGCCGATGGTTGAGCGGCGTGGACCGAATCGGGCGACCAATGTCACGCGGCTGCCCAGCGCGAAAGCATCGGCGCATCCAGCCCCTGCCGCGCTTATACGCCCCAGCGTGGCGAAAGCTGCGGTGGCCTCGGGCAAGAGTGCCGGCACCGATAGCGATGAGTGGGCGGAGTTTTGATGAATGCCATCGATCTAAAGGCACGCGAATACGAGTTCACCTCGGGTGATTTTGAGCGGGTGCGCACTCTGATCTATGAGATTGCGGGGATTTCCCTCTCCTCGAGCAAGCAGGACATGGTCTACAGCCGACTTGCACGCCGTTTGCGCGACCGCGGTCTCACGCGGTTTGCCGACTACCTGAGGTTGCTTGAAAGTAATGACGCGGAGGAGATGCAGGCCTTTACGAATGCCCTCACGACCAATCTGACCGCGTTCTTTCGTGAGGCGCACCACTTTCCGATTCTGGCCGATCACATTGCAGAGCGGCGCCGCGCGAGTCCCGAGCCCATAACGATCTGGTGCTGCGCGGCCTCGACGGGCGAAGAGCCCTATACGATTGCGATGACTGCGATCGAGGCACTGAATGACCCGTCGCCCCCGGTGCGCATCCTCGCCACCGATGTCGACACGAACGTACTGGCCAAAGCAGAGGCCGGCATCTACGATCAGGAGCGCATCGATGCCCTGTCACCAGAGCGGGTTCGCCGCTTCTTTCTGCGTGGAACCGGGCAGCGAGACGGATTGGTCATGGTGCGCCCTGAACTGCGCCGGCTGATCACCTTTCAGCAGATCAATCTGCTCGACAATCAGTGGCCGGTGCGCGGTCCCCTTGACGTCATCATGTGTCGCAACGTGATGATTTATTTTGACAAGGATACCCAGCGCCAGATCCTCATCAAATTCGCGCCGGTCATGCGCAGTGACGGGCTGCTCTTTGCCGGCCATTCGGAGAGCTTTGTGCACAGCTCGGATCTGTTCAAGCTGAAGGGAAAGACTGTGTATTCGCCGCTGCCGCTTGCGCGGACCGGGGCCTACCGGACCACGACGGGATCCAATCGAACACCGACACAAACCCAGCGCATACCGACCGTGACCAACCGATCGCAGGTGACACGTGGCTGACGAGCTGAATGAGGCACTGGCGACAAACATCTACTTTGATCGCAGTTTCAATGCGAAGGCCGCCAAGGTTCTGCCCGGTGAATACTATGTCACCTCGCAGGACATGATGATCGTGACGGTGCTCGGTTCCTGCGTTGCCGCATGCATACGCGACGTGGGCAATGGCATCGGTGGCATGAATCATTTCATGCTGCCCGAGAGTGCGGTTGAAGAGCAAAATCCGCTCAGCACATCGGCCCGCTATGGCACCTATGCCATGGAAATCCTGATCAACCACATCAGCAAGCTCGGTGCCCGGCGCGCGCACCTCGAGGCCAAGGTGTTTGGCGGCGGCAAGGTGCTGCCCGGGCTCAACTCGGCCAACGTAGGCAGGCGCAACGCCGAGTTCGTCATGCAGTTCCTCGAAACCGAACGCATCCGCGTGGTAGCGAGCGATCTGCTCGATACCTTTCCGCGCAAGGTGCATTACTTCCCAATGACCGGCAAGGCGATGGTACGGAAGCTGCAGGATGTGCCGACCCAGAAATTCATTGCCAGCGAGCAGGACTATGGTTCGCGCTTGCGCAAGGTTCCGGTTGGCGGGGATATCGAGCTGTTCAGTTAGGGCGGCACGGTGCAGGTAGGGCGGCTCGGCAAAAAAGGGCAAAACAAGGAAGAAATCAATGAAGCAGATTCGAGTTCTGGTGGTAGATGACTCCGCACTGGTGCGAAAGATGCTCACAGAGATCATCAATCGACAGGCCGACATGCAGGTGGTCGGCGCGGCCCCTGATCCACTGGTTGCGCGCGAAATGATCAAGAGCCTCGAACCAGACGTCCTCACCCTCGATGTCGAGATGCCGAGAATGGACGGGCTTGATTTTCTGGAAAGACTCATGCGCTTGCGCCCGATGCCCGTCGTCATGGTGTCAACCATGACGGAGCGAGGCTCGGAGATTACTTTGCGAGCCTTGGAACTCGGGGCAATCGATTATGTGTCCAAACCAAAGATCGACGTCGTCAACGGGTTGAAAGAGTACGCCCTCGAGATCACTGAAAAGATCCGTACAGCGGCCAATGCCCGCGTGAAATCACCTGCGCCAGCCCATGCCGCACCGGGTCGCGCGCTACCGGCGCTCTCCGATCGGGTTGCCTCGACAGAAAAGCTGATCGTCATCGGTGCCTCCACCGGCGGCACCGAGGCAATCAAGGAAGTGCTGGTCCAGTTGCCCCCGGACGCACCGGCAATTCTGGTTACCCAGCACATGCCGGCCGGTTTCACCAAAAGCTTTGCCGCACGACTGGACAGCGTCTGCCGCATCAAGGTGAAGGAGGCGCAAGAGGGCGAGCGTGTGCTTCCCGGACACGTCTACATTGCCCCTGGCGACCGCCATCTTTCAATCCGGAAGAATGGTACGAACTACGTGGTCGCGCTGTCCGATGAGTCCGCGGTGAATCGCCACCGGCCTTCGGTCGAAGTGCTATTCCGTTCGGCGGCGCAGAACGTGGGACCGAATGCAATCGGCATCATGCTCACCGGCATGGGCAAGGACGGTGCGGCTGCCATGCTCGAAATGAAGCAGGCAGGCGCGTGGAACCTGGCACAGGACGAAGCGAGCTGCGTGGTGTTCGGCATGCCCAAGGAGGCCATTGCCGTGGGCGCTGTCGATGAAGTAATTCCGCTGGGTGACATCGCGGGCCGCGCGCTTGCGCGCCTGCAAAGCGCCGGTCAGGTCCGGCACCGAATCTAGGTGTCGTTAGCTAAAACCAGACATTTGAACCGAGCGGAAACGAGACATTTGAACCTAGCTGAAACCAGACATTTCTTCTTGGCTGGAAGCGGACATTCTTATCTAGCAGCTACAATCAGACTGCGCATAATGTATATTATGTTAAATTGTATATCGGTAGTCAGGGACTTCAGGCAGCAACGATCCTGAACACCCTCGAGGCCAATCACCTCTGTCCACTCGAAACATCGGGGTTGTGCCAACAGCCGTCGGCCGCAATGAGCGTGTCAGCTGCCCTCGGCCCCCAGCTATTGCGCTGGTACCGGTGAAGCGGCTGGCGCTTGTCCAGGACCGGGTCAACGACCGCCCATGCCGCCTCCAGCGCGTCCTCACGGGTGAACAGAGCGCCATCGCCGGCCATGGCATCGCCTAACAGCCGCTCATAAGGCGCTTCTTCACCCGGGTGCTGATCGATCAGGTAGAGCTCGCGCTGGTCTCCCACAAACTCCTTGCCCGCCCGCTTGACCCGAGCGGCCAGTGCGACCGCGGAATTGGGTGAAAGACGAAAGCGCAGATAATTGGCCTGACTGGTGGCGCGCGCCGCATCAGCAAACAAGCGCTGTGGCGGCGGTTTGAGCTGGACGATCACCTCGGCGGCGGTTGCGGCAAGAAACTTGCCGGAGCGCAAGTACCACGGCACGCCTTCCCACCGCCATGAGTCGATGAACAGCCGCAAGGCACAATACGTCTCCACCTCTGAATGCCGTGCCACGCCGTGCTCCCTGCGATAGCCCGCGTACTGCCCCCACACCACGTCTTCGGCCTTCACCGGACGCATCGCCTGAAACACGCTGGCTGTCTCGCCGTGGACTGCGCCAAAGCCCTGATAGGTGGGCGGCTCCATCGCAAGCAACGCGACGATCTGGAACAAATGATTCTGGATGACGTCGCGCAGACATCCGGTCGTTTCATAGAACGCGCCACGACCGTCAACGCCAAAATCCTCCGACAGCGTGATCTGCACGCTCGCCACGTAGTTGCGGTTCCAGATCGGTTCGAGGAATGAATTGGCGAAGCGAAAATACAGAATATTCATGATCGCTTCCTTGGCGAGGAAGTGATCAATGCGGAAGATTGAGTCCTCCGGAAACACGGAACGGGCGATCGCATTCAGTTCGCGTGCCGAAGCGAGGTCTCGCCCAAATGGCTTCTCAACAATCACTCTCGCCTGTTCCGCGATTCCAGCCGCGGCAATCCCCCTGATGACTGTGGCAAACAGCTGCGGTGGAATGGCAAGGTAATACGCCGGGCGGCGGACCTCTCGCAGCGCCTCTTTGAGTGCCAGGAAGGTCGCCGGATCATTGTAGTTCCCGGTAACGTAGCGCAGCAAAGACAGCAGGTGCCTGAGGGCCGGGCGGTCATCGATCTTTCCGGCGCAGGAGGCTTTGACGCCCTCCTCGACATGCTTGCGCATCTGCGCAAGGCTCCACTGCGACGACGCGACGCCGATCACCGGAACATCAAGCTTGCCACGCTTTGCCAGTGCATAGAGAGACGGAAAAATCTTCTTGCGCGCGAGATCGCCCGTGACACCGAACAGCACCAGGGCATCTGACGGGACGCCGTGACCGTGCGAACCGTCGGCCGCTGCCTGTTTGTCAGTGACGTCCATGCTTCTCGTCATGCCCGCCAAATTCCTTGCGCAGTGCGGACAACACCCGGTTGGCGAAATCTCCGCCGCCGCGCGAACTGAAACGCTCAAAGAGCGCTGCGCTCAGCACGGGAACCGGCACTGCTTCATCAATGGCTGCGGCAATCGTCCAGCGCCCTTCGCCGGAATCTGACACGTGTCCGGCAAAGTTCTCCAGATCAGGGTTCGCATCCAGCGCCGTGGCCGTCAGATCCAGCAACCAGGAGCCAATGACACTGCCACGACGCCACAGTTCAGTGATCTGCGCGAGATCCAGATCGTATTGGTAATACTCGGTGTCTTTGAGCGGCGCAGTTTCGGCGTCGATGTCGTGCGAACGCTTTCCGACGTTGGCATTGCGCAGAACGTTCAGTCCTTCGGCATAAGCGGCCATCAAGCCATATTCAATTCCGTTGTGGACCATTTTGACGAAGTGGCCTGCACCACTTGGGCCGCAATGCAGGTACCCCTGCTCGCCTGGGCTCGCCGCCCCGGTCTTGCCGGGTGTACGAGGCGCGGCCTCCAACCCCGGGGCGATGCTCCTGAAAATCGGATCGAGGTGCTGAACGACAGTTGCCTCACCCCCAATCATCAAGCAGTAACCACGATCCAGTCCGAACACCCCACCACTTGTCCCGCAATCGACGTAATGGATCCCCTTTTCCTTGAGCCCGTTCGCGCGCAGGACATCGTCGCGGTAGTACGTGTTGCCACCGTCAATGATGATGTCACCGGAGTCAAGCTGAGCGGCCAGGTCCTCGACGGTCTTGCCGGTGACGCCGGCAGGAACCATCAGCCAGATCGCGCGCGGACGAACGAGCTTTGCAGCCAGTTCATTCATCGAGTGGCTGCCCTCAATGCCCTCCCCGAGCGCCCTATCAACGGCCGCCGGATTGACATCGTAGACCACGCATGTGTGCCCGGCCTTGGCTAAGCGGCGCACCAGACTTGCGCCCATGCGCCCCAATCCGATCATGCCAAGCTGCATCTTGAGTCTCCTTAACGAAGCGGGCACCGGTACCGTGCCGGGCGTACTGACAAGGCGTTGACCGAGCAGGGAGGACTGAATCCCCCGGCATGTTCGCACCGCGAACCCGAGAGTGGATGTTATGACTCGGTGGGTCTGTACGGTGGCTGACTCACGACTCCGTTTGAAGGTGCCAGCAACGCGCGCTCCACCAGCACATCAACCCCGGCCGGTGGTCTGATCGCCACAGCTGGAATGTCGTCGCCGTTGCGCCAGGAGTTGACGGCCCTGCGTTTGGATTCACCGCTCACCAGAAAAAGCACTTGTCGGGCACGGCTCAGGCGGGCCGCACTCAATGTCACCCGCTGCGGTGCCGGGGGCGGCGCGTCGAACACGGCCAGCGTGTCCGGCGAGCCTGGCGATGCGCCCCATTCATGATACGGAAAGAGGCTTGCCGTATGACCATCTTCGCCCAGTCCAAGCAGGACCACATCAAACTCGCCAACCGAACGCAGTGTCTCAGCGTAGCCATGGGCCGCCTGCGTGGCACCCATTTCTGCGGCGATGACATGCCGTTGCTCGATGGGTATGCGCACGTGATCGAGCCAGGCCTCGGCGGCCATGCGCGAATTGCGCGCGGTGTCATCGGGAGGCAGGCAGCGCTCGTCACCGTAATAGATATGCCAGGCAGACCAATCGACAGGTGCTTCGCGCAGCTCGCGATAGATGCCACGAGGCGTATTTCCCCCGGCGAGTACCAGGTGAAATTCGGCTCGCTCCTGAATGGCCAGGGCGGCGCCTGCAAGTATCGTCGCTACGGCCGTTTGTCGCAGTGCCGATTCATCGGCGAGCCCATGCCAGCGGCACGATTCGGTAGCGTTCAATTCCCCTCGGCAGTGGCCGGCGCGGCGGCTGGGTTCCATTGACCGCGACGCATCCGGGTAATTTTGACCGAGCGAAATGTGCCGGCACAACGTAGCGGCTCCTTGGCTGAGAAGGCCTCGGCCGCGGCGCGATTGGGGACATTCAGGATCAGCACGCTGCCAATCCGCGCATCGCCCACGTCAGCAAGCAGCGCACCACCAAGTACGAGAATGTCCCGGTGCGCTTCCAGATAGGCGAAATGGGCAGCCTTGTGCTGGGCACGGATCGCCGCGCTGCCCTCGGTGTCTTCCTGGTAAATGATGTAGAGCATCGCAAGGCCCCCGCTATGGTGAGTGAACTCTGATTCTACAGAACCACCCTGTCCTGCCCGGTCCTTTCCGGGAAGGAGGCGCGACGCGCAAGTTCGCAGCCTTATTCGATCGATTTTGCGCTCCCCTGCGGGGTAAAGGATGCGTAGCGGGGTGGTTTTGGTTGATCACGTGTTGCCGGTGGCTGGCGGGTCCATGGCCCTATTCCCAGTAAGCGCTTGCAGATACGAATGATTCTCATTATCATTACTGCATAGGTTCAAGCAACCGCGAAATCCCGGAGGGGGAATGAATTCGAGCTCCAAGAGAAAGGCCATCACGGCCGTTGTGATCGCGGCAGGTTGTCTCATGGCGGGTGGCGTCGTCCAGGCGGCCGACCCCGAAGTATCCCTTGTCATCAAGGAACATCAATTCGATCCGACTGAGATCAAAGTCCCGGCCAACCAGAGGGTTAAGCTCAATGTCCACAATCAGGACAGCACGCCGGAGGAATTCGAAAGCCATTCCCTCAACCGGGAAAAACTCATTCCCCCTGGTGGCAAAGTGGTCATATTCGTGGGGCCATTGAAACCCGGTCGATATGACTTTTTCGGTGATTTCAATCCTGCGACCGCCAAGGGCGTGTTGGTCGCGGAATAAGAGAGACAGACGTGTTTGGCATTGGGCTCATCGTATTTCGGGAAACGCTTGAAGCAGCGCTTTTTGTCGGCATCATCGCCGCCTCGACCAGGGGCATTTTTCATCGCACTCGCTGGTTGACCCTCGGTGCGAGCGCGGGCGTCCTTGGTTCCATCATCATGGCCTCTGCCATGGGGCGTATCAGTGCCTGGGCCGACGGCGTTGGCCAGGAACTGGTGAGCGTAGTGATCCTGAGCGTGGCAATTGCGATGCTTGCATGGCATTGCATCTGGGTCGGCGCACACAGCGCAGACATGGCGAAGGATGCACGACACGTTGGCGAGTCGGCCGCCCGCGGCGAACAGACGCTCTGGGCGCTGGCCATTGCAGTCGGCCTTGCTGTCCTTCGGGAAGGCGCGGAAACCGTGCTGTTTGTTGCTGGGTTGGTCTCGGGGACCACCGAGGGACCGCTGATGCTGGCGGGTACCGTTGCGGCCGGCCTGGCGCTCGGCGCCTCGGTCGGCTGGCTCATCTACGCGGGGTTGGGCAAGGTCAGCCCGCACCGCTTGTTCGCTGTCACCAACGTCCTGGTGCTGTTGCTCGCAGGCAGTTTGGCAAGCCAATTGGCGCGGACCATGAGCCAGGCGGGCTGGCTTGATCTGCTCGACAATCCCGCTTGGGATATCTCTGCGCTGATGCCCAACGATTCGGTGCCTGGCATGGTGTTGCACGGGGTAATCGGTTACGACGCGAGCCCAAGTCAACTGCAACTGGCGTTTTTTGCAGGAACCACCCTGCTGATCTGGCTCGCGGCCCGTCAGTTGAAGGCGCGCGTGAGTCGTCGTCGAAGCGCAGAGCTCTCGGCGGCTTGACAAGCGTGCTGACCGAACACCCAAGCAAGTTACCAGCCGCCTTGGATCCGTCGGCAATCTGGTCAATGAGGTAGATGATGATCGTGTGCAATAGAACAAGCGGTCGTAAGCCAATGAGCGGTAGGGCAACCTGCCATTGGGCAATCAGCAATGGGAGCATCCGGTTTGGAATGGTCGCCGGATTGCTGTCCGCGTCGGCTGCAGCACCGGTCTACGCTGAACCGAATGACTACATGCGCACGCCAATTGTCGAATATGGCGAGCGCGAGATCGACTTCAAATCGGGCCAGCAATACAACCGGGATGGTCGAAGTGAGTCGGCCAATTCAATCGGCTTTGGCTTTACGCCCACGTCATGGTGGTTCACCGAGCTCTATGCCAAATACGCCAAGCCGCCGGGCGAATCCAACGGCTTCGACGCGTGGGAGTGGGAAAACCGGGTGCAATTGACCGAGACCGGCCAGTACCCGGTCGATACCGGCTTTCTGCTCGAAATCGAGCGTCCCAAGAACCGCGACGAAGGCTATCAATTCACCTATGGCCCGATGTTTCAATCCGAATGGGGCAAGATTCAGGGCAACTTCAACGTGTTCCTGCAGAAGAACATCAAGGCCGCGGAATCGCTCGAGGCCGAGTTGCACTATCAGGTGCAGCTCAAATACCGCGATTCGCAGAAGCTCGAATGGGGCGCGCAAGCCTTTGGAAACCTCGGACGCTGGGACCACTGGAATGCGGCCTCGGAACGCGAGTTGAAGATCGGGCCTGCGTTGTTTGGCAAAGTCCGAATGGGCATCAAGAAAGCAGTTACCTGGAATACGGCAATACTCGTCGGCACCACGAACGCCACGCCCAATTACACTCTGCGCCTTCAGGCTGAATACGAGTTCTGAGGGTAAATTAAGCGCGCGAGTGGGATACGCCAGGCGATCAACCACGCGCCCAAACGACAAGGGCCTGCACGAATGCAGGCCCTTGATTTATTTGGTTGCGGGGACAGGATTTGAACCTGTGACCTTCGGGTTATGAGCCCGACGAGCTGCCAGACTGCTCCACCCCGCGTCTGGGTGATCTATGACTATACGTCGAACGGGCACCGCAGTCAAGACAATTACGGCTAATCCGCGCAGTCACTACCGCGATGTGGCCTGCGCCAATCGCGCTGCATTGTCCTTGGTGTCATAGATGTTGACCGGCGGCTTGCTTTCGGCCGCTTTATTCATCCGTTCGCGAATCTCAGTCGCCATCGCATTGTTCCGTTGCACCGCGGGGCGAGCCTCCATCGCGTCGTACCAGCGCATGAAATGCGGATACTCGGCGGCGGTGATGCCGCGGTCCTTGTGCATCTTGGTCCACGGATAGGTGGCCATGTCGGCGATGGTGTACTCATCGCAGCCCATCCACTGTGAATCGCGCAGCCGGTTGTCGAGCACCTTGTACAGGCGGATCGCTTCGTTGTTGTAGCGGTCCTTGGCGTATTGCAGGCCACCATCCTTCGCGTAGTTGTTGAAGTGATTGGCCTGGCCAAACATCGGGCCGACGTGAGCCATCTGGAAAATGACCCATTGCAGTGTGTCATAGCGCTTGCGCTGGTCAACAGGCAGGAAGCGCCGGGTTTTCTCGGCCAGATAAATCAGGATCGCGCCGGATTCCATCATGCTGTAGGGCGCACCGCCAGGACCGTCGGTGTCGATGATGGCGGGAATCTTGTTGTTCGGTGAGCGCTTCAAGTGTTCGGCGCTGAACTGATCGCCGGTGCGAATGTTCACATCGATATGCTTCCACTCAAGGCCCAGTTCCTCGAGCATGATCATGACTTTCTGGCCGTTCGGCGTGGGCATGGAATAGAGTTCAATCACGGTCGCTCTCCGGCCCGCAGGCGGGCATTGTCAGGCATGGTGGGATGCCTGGAATCATGCCACAATCGCCCGAGTGCGCCCGTGGCGAAATAGGTAGACGCAAGGGACTTGAATGATTGAGCACCCGGGTGCGAAAGTCCCGGCGTGAATCCCGTCAAATTCAGCGAACCCCCTGCCCTTCTTGGAGGGCGCGGCAACGCTGAGCGAAGCCCCGACAGGGGAACGTGCAGAGACTTGACGGCGGGGACCCCAAGCGCAGATTGGCGGCATCACTGCCCCAGGCTTGCGTGGGTCAAGGCAAAGTCCAGACCACGAACGATAGGGCAATCACGTTGCCCGATTGGCGGCGAAAGCCGAAGTGGGATGAAAATCCCTCGACGAAAGTCATGCCGGTTCGATTCCGGCCGGGCGCACCATCATTGCATGTCCAACGGACATTCCCATCAAGGAGGGGTACTCATGCGGGAAGCACAGCACAGTGGAGTTTGCCTGGTGAGCGGATCGGCCTCTGGCATCGGCGCGGCCACTGCGCTGGAATATGCCGCGCACGGCTGGCAGGTCGGTGTGATGAACTTTGGTGATGCGACGCGCAACGCGGCTGAATCGCTTGCCGCGCAAATTGAGGCAGGCGGTGCTGCGGCACTGCTGCTTGAATGTGACGTACGCAATGACTCGGCCTGTCGGGCTGCCGCCAGCGCCATGCGCGAGCGATTCGGCCGGCTCGATGTCCTTGTCAATAGCGCGGGCACCACCCGCTTCATCCCCCACGCGGATCTGGAAGCGCTCGATGGCGATGAATTTCGTCGGATCTATGACGTGAACCTGATCGGCCTGTATCAAATGACGCGCGCGTGTGCAGGGCTGCTACGCGAGAGCGGCCGCGGCGCGGTGGTGAATCTTTCCTCGCTTGCAGGGCTGGTGGGTAAAGGCTCATCGGCCGCCTATGCTGCATCCAAGGGCGCGGTCAATGCGCTGACTTTGTCAATGGCTCGCGCGCTGGCACCGCAAATCCGCGTCAACGCCATTGCCCCGGGAATGGTCGATGAGGGCTTGCCGGCGCATGTGCTGGGTGCCGAGGACTATGCAAAGGTCTTGCAGATGAACGTCGAGACATCGGCCTTGAAGCGTTTCGCCGCTCCCGCCGAAATTGCCGCGATGGCCTGGTTTCTGGGGGCCTGCGCCCCCTCGATGACCGGTTCAGTCGTACTGATGGATAACGGTCTGCACCTCTTGTAGGCGCGCCTTCCCTCATTTGCCTGCTTGACTCTGTCGGGCCTTGCCGGCCCATGCTGCGCGAGCGCTCGCGCGGATCTCGTGGGTGAGCACAGCGGTTCCTTGCTACCCGGTCACGGTTCCATGTCCGGAGCGTCCCCGTCGACTGACTTCGTCGCCTTGCTGGCGAACCACTGACGAGTCCAGAGCTCCAGATCGCCGCCGAACATCAGCACCAGAAAGCACAACCCGCCCGCTGTGAGCAGAATGCTCCACAGGCCAAGCGCGCACATGAGGCCGATGGCCACACTGAACCAGGTGGCCGCCGCCGTCGTCAATCCATGCACGCGGTTCTTGCCCGGCTCATGCAGGATGATGCCGGCCCCGATAAAGCCGATTCCGGTGACCAGGCCTTGAACCACTCGCGACAGCGAGGTCGGGTCAGGTGCACCAATTGAGGAACTTATTGTGATTGACGCAGCGGCGAGGCTGACAAGTGCAAACGTTCGCACACCCGCGGGTTTGCCGTGCAAATCGCGATTCAGCCCGAGAACGCCGCCGGCAAGTGTTGCGGCAAAAAGTCGCAGAAAAACGTCGGTCTCGCTCATCCCTACCCCCCGGATTTCCGTGATTTACGTCACAAAGGCCTGCAATCGACGCTGAATTAGGCCTTAAGTATTCCGCTATTCGCCCGATTACGGTTTTGTCAGACGAATGCTTCGTCACGGCGCAACAGTAGCAGTATCCATGATCCGGAGGTCAGGATGAATTGCCGCAGGAATACACGCACAACTCGTTATGTCGGATTGATCGGGGTGGGCATCAGCCTGCTTCTGTCAGGGGCGGGCCTGGTACAGGCCCAGGATCATTCAAAGGCCGAGTTGCAGGTGCTGCGCATGCGCTTGTTTGAGGCCGAACAGAGGTTGGCAAAATTGCGGGAGGATCTTGAACTGCAGACGACCAAAGGCGCTGTGGCGGCAACGAGCAGCGCAGCAGTGGCGCCGCCACCTTCAACGGCTGGCACCCAGGTTGCCGTGTCGACCGCGCGAGCGCCCGCCGCGTCAGCGCAGGTACCAGATCTGGCTACCCAATCCGCCATGGTCGCGCCCCAGGTAACCGAACCAGGTGGCAGTGGTGCAGGTGCACAGGGTCTGATCAGCCCCTCGGCCGCCATTCAGAGCATACGGGAGCTCGCGGTACCGAGCAGCGCAGCAAGCGATGCCGACGCGCTTGAAATTGCTGAAATGGAGGCACTCGCAAGATCGACCTTAGCGGCCGATGAAAAGCCCGCGCTGGGTGCCTCGCCGCTGGCGTCGACGCAAATGGCCGCGCTCGTGCCGATGGGTGCGCCGTCGTTGGCGGCACCGGCTCCTTTCACACCCTTTGCGAACGTTCGCGCCTTTTTTACGCAGATCGTGAGCGACACCGGCAGCAGCGTGGATGGACTGTTGCAATCGGTCAATGACAATGTGACGCCGAGTCGCCTGTTCGCGCTGCGATCTCCGGGGCAAGGTGCACTCATGTGCACACTGTCCGTGCTCATGCTGGGCAGCCTGCTGTGGATGATTCAACGACGTCGCCTTGCGGCCCATCTGGCCAATCAGGCGTTCAGCACGCTGCCCGATCGCGTTGCCGAACCACCCGACATGATCCGGGGACCTGACAGCACGCAAGCCTTCAGTGTCACCGATGCCTATTCGATTCTGGGTCCGCAGACCACCAGTTCCGTGGTTGAAGTGAGTGCGCTGGAGACGGCCGACATGTTCATGGCCTATGGCCGTACCGGACAGGCCGAAGAGGTATTGAGCGAAGAGCTGCAGCGTGATGCCAACAACCCCGATGTCATCGTGCGCCTCTTGCAGATCTATGCCACCGCCGGGCAGGCCGATTCGTTCAGCAAGCTCGCACAAAAGCTCTATCGCAGCACGGGAGGTTCGGGTCCGCACTGGGAGAGCGCCGCGCAAATGGGGCGTGACCTCGACCCCAGCAACAGGATGTACGGTGCATCGGCTCGCGCGGCAGGCAACAAAGCCGACAACGGTGCCAAGTTCACCCTGGCCATCGTGTGAGCTGATCAACCGGCTTGATGCGCATCATGAAAAACGCCCCGCTCGCGGGGCGTTTTTCATTGTCTTCAGCTTACTTTGCATCCCGGTCGGCGCGGCGCCTGTGACCGACCGGGCACTGCGTCGCCCGAACCCGTCTCGCTTCGCTGACTGCTAGGCGGCGATCATTGCAGCCATGCGCTTTTCGACCCACTCTGGATCTGCGCCGGGCAGACTGTTCAACTCATTGGCCACTTGCGACCGGGTCTGGCGGACCAGATCAATCACTCGTTGATCATCGCCATTCTCCGGTTGGCAGCAGAACTCGAGCCGGATGCCGTTCGGATCGATGAAATAAATACCCAGCAGGCCAGGCAATTGCGGCAGCGGGCCGATATGACTGATGTTGCGTGCCTTCAGACGTGCCTCGATGTCGGCAAAACGCGCTGGCGTCACGACAAACGAGCAATGCTGCATCGAACCGAGCGAGTTGCGCTGCCCTTGCGGCTCAGCGCCTTTGGGCATCTCGAAGAAGGCCAGCAGGCTGTCATTGCCCATGTCGAAGAAATAATGGCGCAATTCCTCGTAAGGCGGATTGCCTCGATTGAGCGGCCCGACGCCAAGCCCCTTGGGTACTTTCATCGCGTGCACCAGAGGCATGCCGAGCACGTCGACATAGAAATCGACCGTCATTTTCATGTCGTCGGTGTTCAACGCCAGGTGATGGATGCCGCGGGTCATCGGCTCGCTCATGTCTGCCTCCTGAGTCAGAATGTTTTGCTGCATTTTACGTCACAGGATGCTCGTCCTGTCCTTGCGTAATGTCAACGAGGATTTGCCCGAGTGCGACGGTGTCTCCCAAGGCGCAGCCGATCCGGGTCACGGTGCCCGCCACGCTCGCCTGTACGGTGTACTCCATTTTCATCGCCTCGATGACCAGCAGTGGCTGCCCGCGCTTCACGGCGTCATCGAGGGCGACCGCAATGCTGACAATTCGCCCCGGCATCGGTGCAGCGTGACTACCGGATTGGCGCACTCGTACCGTCTGTCGCACCGTCGCCTCGCCAATCATCCATTGTGCGTGATCGCCTTCAAGGCACAGGTGGATGTGCTCGCCCGCCATGCTGACCCACGCGTCGAACAGTTGTCCATCCAGAGCCCCGCGCAGGTGTCCCGCATGGTCGAGTTGGCCTTCGACACGAGTCCAGCCGACGCCCGTACTCAGCCACCAGCCATCGCGCCGGTAGTCGATGTCGATGTCGATGAGTTGCCCGGCAGCGTGGTGGGTGGATCGAGTCACTTCGCGCAGGCGTAGCTGCCGCCGCGCCGAACCAAAGGCTTGCCAGCCGTCGGTCCGCGACCAGGGCGACCCTGTTTGCGCCGAGCGCCTGGCAGCTTCGTCGGCCAGCATCGACTCTTGCAAGAGCAAAGCTAGCGCTGCGGCTTTGGCCGAACGCGCCGAGTCATCGAGGCCGCCTTGCCGCGGCGCCTGATCTTCCCGCGCAATGAGTGCGGTATCGGCGCGACCGTCCATTAGCTCAGGCAACCGGCACAGCCTGCGCAGGAGCTCCAGGTTGGTACGCACGCCCAGAACGCAGCACCGGGACAGCGCTCGTTGCATCTGGTCCAGCGCCAACGGACGATCCGCAGCATGGACGATGAGTTTGGCCAGCATGGAGTCATAAAACGGTGAAATCTGATCACCGCTCGCCACGCCACTGTCGACGCGCACGCCTTGCTCTGCCCCTGGCAGGTGCAGGGCCAGCAATGGCCCGCTCGATGGCAGAAAGTCAGCCTGCGGGTCCTCGGCACACAGGCGCGCTTCGAACGCATGGCCCTGCGCGGTGATCTGTGTCTGATCAAGGGGCAACGGCTTGCCCGCGGCCACGCGCAGTTGCCATTCAACCAGATCAAGGCCGGTGATCATTTCGGTCACCGGGTGTTCGACCTGGAGCCGGGTGTTCATTTCAATGAAGCAGGCTGCCTCATTGCAGACCATGAATTCAACCGTGCCCGCGCCTTCGTAGCCCACTGCACGGGCTGCATCACGCGCCCACTGGCTCATTTGCGCGCGCAGCACGGCCGACAGGCCGGGGGCCGGTGCCTCCTCGATCACTTTCTGATGACGCCGCTGCAGCGAGCAATCGCGATCGAACAAATGAACGACATGGCCGTGCCGGTCGGCAAAAATCTGCACTTCGATATGGCGGGCGCCCTCGATCAACCGCTCGATGATCACCCGTTCATCGGCGAAGCTGGCCAGTGATTCACGCCGGCAGGCGGCCAGGGCTGCAGGAAATTCACCCTCACCGCGGACGATCCGCATGCCCTTGCCACCACCGCCTGAGCGCGCCTTGATCAGAACCGGGTAGCCGATCTGCTCGGCTGCCGCGAGCAATCCGGCTTCATCCTGCGCATCCTCGTCGTACCCGGGCACGAGGGGCAAGCCGACGGCGGCCATCAGCCGTTTGGCGGTCGCCTTATCCCCCATCGCCTGAATGGCGGCAGGAGAAGGACCGATGAACTGCAGTCCCGCGTCGCCACAGGCCTGGGCGAACGCGGCATTTTCTGACAGAAAGCCGTAGCCGGGATGGATCGCCTGGGCGCCACTGGCCAACGCCGCCTGAATGATCGCCTTGCCATTCAAGTAACTCTCGCGTGCGGGCGCCGCGCCGATCCAATAGGCGCGATCACAGGCGCTCACATGGCGTGCCAAGCGATCGGCGCTCGAATAGACGGCAATGGTCTCAATGCCCATCGCACGGGCTGTGCGGGCGATACGGCAGGCGATCTCACCGCGATTGGCAATCAGCAGGCGCGCGAACATCGGTTCGCGCCTACATCCGGAACACACCGAACCGCGTCTGCGGAATCGGTGCGTTGAGCGCCGCGGACAAGGCGAGCGCAAGGCAGGCGCGGGTATCGGCCGGATCGATGATGCCGTCGTCCCACAGGCGTGCGGTGGCGTGGTACGGGTGACCCTCGCGCTCATACTGGTTGCGAATGGCCGCCTTGAATCGGTCTTCATCGGCGCTTGGCCAGAGCTCACCGCGTGCATCCAGGCCATCGCGCCGTACGGTTGCCAGCACCTGTGCGGCCTGCTCCCCGCCCATCACGCTGATACGCGCATTGGGCCACATCCAGAGCATACGTGGTCCGAAGGCACGTCCACACATGCCGTAGTTGCCGGCACCAAAACTGCCGCCGATGATCACGGTGAATTTGGGCACCTGGGCACACGCCACTGCGTTGACCATTTTTGCGCCGTGCTTTGCGATGCCCTCGTTTTCGTAGGCCCGCCCCACCATGAAGCCGGTGATGTTCTGCAAGAAAACCAGCGGAATTCTGCGCTGGCAGCACAACTCAATGAAGTGGGTCGCCTTGAGGGCCGCCTCTGAAAAGAGGACCCCATTGTTGGCAATGATGCCTATTGGCATGCCCTGCAGTCGGGCGAATCCGGTGACCAGCGTCGTACCGTAGAGTGCCTTCCATTCGTCAAACTGACTGCCATCGACCAGTCGTGCGATCACTTCACGCACATCGTAGGGTTTGCGCGAGTCGGTGGGTATCAGGCCATGCAATTCGGCCGGGTCGTAGAGCGGTTCGGCGGGGTCGATCAGGTCGATATCAGGACGCTTGAGCGTGTTGAGTCCACCTACCACCCGACGTGCGATCTGCAGTGCGTCGGCGTCGTCCTCTGCCAGATGATCAACCACACCTGAGCGACTGGCATGAACTTCTCCCCCACCCAGATCCTGTGCACTGACCTCCTCGCCGGTGGCCGCCTTCACCAGCGGTGGGCCACCGAGGAAGATGGTGCCCTGATCACGGACAATGATCGCCTCATCACTCATCGCAGGCACATAGGCCCCGCCCGCAGTGCAGGAGCCCATCACCACGGCGATTTGAGCAATGCCCTGGGCGGAGAGCCGTGCCTGGTTGTAGAAAATGCGACCAAAGTGATCGCGATCGGGAAACACATCTTCCTGATTCGGCAAATTGGCACCACCGGAGTCGACCAGGTAGATGCACGGTAGCCGATTCTCCTCGGCAATCTCCTGCGCGCGCAGGTGCTTCTTGACGGTGATCGGGTAATAGGTGCCGCCTTTCACCGTGGCATCGTTGCAAATCACCATGCATTCGCGCCCGGCAATCCGGCCGATGCCGGTGATGATGCCCGCACCCGGTGCCGCGTCCTCGTACATTCCGAGCGCCGCCAGCGGTGAGCATTCCAGAAAGGGCGAACCCGCATCGAGCAGGACCCTCACCCGCTCGCGTGGCAGCAATTTGCCGCGCGAGCGATGGCGTTCACGAGCGGCCTCCCCACCTCCCAGCGCGCAGCGCGCCACTCGCTCGCGCAGATCGTCCACCAGTGCCGCCATTGCCGCCTGGTTGGCACAAAAGCTCTCACTCGAAGGATTGATATGCGATTCGATAACGGGCATCTGCCTGGTGTCCTTGCCGTGCCGCAGTTGCGATCAAGCTCAATCGTACCGCGCTTGCCTGATTGCCGCCGACTGCTACCATCGGGTGGAAGCGCCCACGGTGCGCCCGCACCGATCCGGGACACCGTTCAATTTGCCGCCGCAACCGCTTTGACAGCGTCTCGCGGCACCGTTCGATTACCCACCGCAAGCACCATGACAGCGTCGCACAGTACAACCGTTCAACGATCCGCCGCTCTGATCGGCAAACCCCTGCCACGCCTGGAAGATGCACGCCTGTTGCGTGGCGAGGGGCGCTACAGCGACGATCTGGTGATAGAGGGTATGGCCCACGCGGCTGTACTGCGCTCGGTGCACGCCCACGCGCGGTTGCTGTCAATCGATACCGGACCGGCACGGCGGTATCCCGGTGTGCTCGCCGTGCTCACTGGTGCTGACGTGCTCGCTGATCGGATCGCGCCGGTTCCGCATACCGCATGGTCGATCCACCCGGCCGAACTCCAGCTACCCAATCGTGATGGTTCGGCCACCTTCAACAGTGCCCACCATCTGCTGGCACTTGAGCGCGTACGGCATGTCGGTGAAGCCGTTGCGCTGGTGGTGGCGACGAGCCGTGCCATTGCGCTGGAGGCCTGCGAACTGATTGAGCCGGTCTACGACGTACTTCCCGCAGTGATCGATCCGCACGCGGCCAGTGCCCCTGGTGCGCCCCTTCTGTGGGACGGTAGCCACTCCAACGTGTGCATCGATTCGCAGGTCGGCGATGCCGCGGCCTGCGAACAAGCGTTTGCCAGGGCAAGCACGGTGATCAGCCTGGATACCTGGGTGCAGCGCGTCACTGGCGTTCCCATGGAACCGCGCGCGGTGCTGGCTGATTTTGATGTGGCAACGGGGCGTTACACGGTTCGTACGGGCAGCGGTGCCGTGGTGCGCTTGAAGCAGGATCTTGCGCACGTGCTCGGTGTGCCGCCCGAGCACGTGCGAGTCTTGATCGGTGATGTGGGCGGCAATTATGGGACGCGCGGCGGGTTTTATCCGGAATCGGCGCTCGTTGCCTGGGCGGCGCGGCGGGTCGGCCGGGCTGTCAAATACAACGCCACCCGCAGCGAATCATTTCTGACTGACTATCAGGGACGCGACATCGGCCTCACGGCTGAACTGGCCCTGGATGCTGACGGACACTTTCTGGCCTTGCGCGGCTCGGCGCTGTGCAATATCGGATCGCATACGGTGTCCTTTGCCACCTTGCAAAAGTGTGTCGAAGTGCTGAGTGGTCTCTACACGATACCGGTGGTGCACTTTCACACCCGCGCGGTGATGACCAACACCATGCCCACCCGCCCCTACCGTGCCACCGGACGGCCTGAGGCCATGTTTCTGATCGAGCGCCTGGTCGATCTGGCGGCGCGCCGTACTGGTATTGATCCGATTACCCTGCGTCGTCGCAATCTGATTGGTCGCGATCAACTGCCTTATCGCAACCCGTTTGGCATGCGCTATGACAGTGGTGATTACGAGGCGGCAATGGACGCCGCGCTCGCACTGGCCGGCTGGGCCGACTACCCTGCCCGCTTGCAGCGAGCGCGTGAGCGCGGACTGCTGCACGGCATCGGGGTGGCCACCTATATCGAAACCGGTACCGGCGTGACACGCGAGCGTGCCGAAGTGCACTTGCCCCCCGGTGGTCATCTGCGCCTGGTGGTCGGTACCATATCGAATGGGCAAGGCCATGCCACCAGCTTTGCGCAATTGGCCGCCGACTGGCTGGGTTTGCCAATCGAGTGCATTGAACTGGTCAGCGGGGATACCGATCAGGTCGTTTTTGGCGGCGGGTCGCATTCCGGGCGTTCGATGCGCCTCGCCAGCATTGTGATCCGCAGTGCCTGTGATCGCCTCATCGAAGCAGCGTTGCCGCACGCGGCGCATGCATTCGAAGCGGCCACTGAAGACGTGATATTTGAGCACGGGCAATTTACGGTGATCGGCACTGGCCGGCGCATGAGCTTGCTCACCTTAGTCACCCAGACCGGCGAATCCTTCTCAGGCATTGGTGATCAGCAGGTCACCGCGGCGACGTTTCCGTATGGCTGCCATGTGTGCGAAGTGGACATCGACCCACAGACGGGCGTCGTGGTGATCGATCGCTATAGCGCAGTGGATGATGTCGGCCGCGCGATCAATCCGCTGATCATCGATGGGCAAACCCATGGCGGCATCGCGCAAGGCGTGGGTCAGGTACTGGGCGAGCATTGCTACTACGACCCTGCCAGTGGGCAACTGATTGCCGGATCGTTTCTCGACTATGTGATGCCACGGGCAGACACGCTGCCCTCGTTTCGAACGCTGATCAGCGAGGTGCCGGCCAGCAGCCATCCGCTGGGTATTCGTCCTGGGGGGGAAGGTGGTACCACGCCGGCGCTGGCGGTGCTCAGCAACGCGATCATGGATGCGCTCGGTGACTATCCGGTCGAGCACCTGGAGTTGCCGATCAGTACAGAGCGGATCTGGCGGGTGATCAACGCAGCGACTCGCCCGTCTCCCGCCTAAGCAGATCCGACATTAATGCTGCACCCCGCTATCGCGTCGAGAGTGCAAACCCCACTTCCAGAGGGCTTCCGAGGGCAGCGGCAAGACCATGAACCAGTGCTCGAGAATCGCCAATGTCAGCAGGGTGCCGACAAGGGTAAGCCCGGTTGCCTCAAAGGCTTGCGCGTACCCGGACAGGGCGTCGCGCCAGATCAGGAACGCCAGCAGGGTCGAGGCGAGGATCGAAACCGGAAATAGCAGATTCATGCGGCGCTTGGTGAAGTAGCTTTGCAGGTAGCGCAAATGCGCGGGGAGAAATTGCTCGTTGAGATTACGCACCCCCAGGAACAGGTTAAGCTTCGCGCTCTGGCGCATGGCCCAGAGGAGCAGGTAGGTCCAGGCACCGACCTGGTTGGGCGCGTTCCAGGTCAGACCCACAACGGCCAGCGCGGTCAGCGCCAGGGCCAGTTCGTGATACAAAATTGTCTGGATCGCACAGACGAAATGCTGCCAGGCGGTACAGCCCGCCGGCAAGGCACTCTGGCGCGGCCCGGTCACGTAGCCCAGCAAAAAGCCCACCTCCTGCCAAGCCCAAGCCAGCAGACCGCAGGTAAATGCCAGGTAGGCGCCGCTGACACTGGTGTCGCCACGGGTGGCCGACAGGCCGTACAGCGCCAGCGCCAGCAGCACGGTGGCCGACAGAAAGCTCCAACGGAACGTGCGCACCGGCAGGCCGTCTAGGTACAGGATCACGCCGGTGCTGAACCACCAGAAAAAAAGCGTAAACACTACGGGCAGGAGATAGAGCGACATCGCGTGTGAGGGGCAGTAACGCGGCCTGGACCGCGCTTTACCAGGCCGGCGCGACGCGCATGTCGCGAGGCAATGCATTAGGCGTGGCGGGCAGCCAGAACAGGCGCGCGAAGGTCACGCCGGCGGCCAACCCGAGCGCGAGTCTCTTCAGGGGGCCGAGCACCCCGCCTCGCATTTTTATCGCTTCGATGGCCAGCGAGATGCGGCGCATGCGTTCCAGGCCGGCGCGAAAGCGCGGGTCGTCCAGGTTCAGGGTCAGCGGGAACACCTGCTTGGTGATTTCGGAGGTAATGCGAAACACCTTGAAGTCATATTCGGTGGGATCCATGTGCAGCGCTGCGTGCATCTCCGGACGAGTATGGTCGCGCACGTACATGGTCGCGAATACCGCCAGCACGAAAAAGCGGATCCACAGCTTGTTCAGGCCGCTCAGCAGTTGCGGATCGGCGCGCATCAGCAGTGCGAATGCCTCGCCGTGGCGGAATTCGTCGTTGCACCAGCGTTCGAACCATCTGAAAATCGGGTGAAAGCAGAGCTCCGGATGCTTTTCTATTTGACGAAAGATGGCGATATAGCGCGCATAGCCGATCTTCTCGGACAGATAGGTTGCGTAAAAAATGAATTTCGGGCGGAAGTAGGTATATTTTTTCGCTCGCGCCAGAAAACCCAGGTCGACGCCGACGCCGAAGTCCTTGAGCCATTGGTTGATGAAGCCTGCGTGGCGGCTTTCATCGCGCGCCATGTAACCCATGAGTTCCTTCATGTCAGGGTTGGTGACGCGCTTCTTGATTTCCGAATAAAGAACGCAGCCGGAGAATTCCGACGTCACCGAACTGATCAGAAAGTCGGTGAATTCCTTGTACAGCGCGTCCGGAAGATGCGAATAGTTGCCCTGCATGTCGGCCGGGCGCTGGAAGTGGTCGGTATTGCTGTCGGCGCGAAATTCGGCCATCAACGCGTCCCATTGCGGCCGGATGGCATCGACGTTGATGCGGTCCATCGCAGCGAAGTCGGTGGTGTAGAAACGCGGCGTCAGGACGGTGTCTTTCAGGGCGATGCTGGTCGCCTCGTTGGGTGCCGCGGGCGCGCTTGTCGGATTCATGATCATCCTCCAGTCTTTGGTTTCAGTGCGTCGCGCCTGGCTGTTCCATCAGCCGGGCAAACGCCGCCGCGTTGGTCGGACCGAACGAACCGAGGTCGACGCGGCGACCGGTGCCGGGATCCTCCAGCATGAGGCGTCCGTCGGCATGCCCCACCATGCGGAAGGGAATGTCCGGGCCGATGCCTTCGCGCTTGCGCTCGCGCGCCAGGCCACGCAGGGTGCCACGCAAAAAGCCGTTGCTACCCGGCGCGACGGTGTCGATCTGGTGGTAGTGGGCATCGAGCACCGCGATACTGCCGTCCGGCCGGTCCTCAAACCGGAACTCGCGCGTCTCCACCACAGGGGCGTCAACCACATGCACCACGCCGATGCCGGTCAGGCGCACGAGAGTGACGGCAAGCAACATGAAGAGTACCAGCGCGCCGGCGGCGTAGAGCGGCACGCGCGGAAAGCCCGGACCGGCGGAGGAACTCATGGCGTGCACCTCACGCCGCCACGGGGCTGGCCGGCTCGGGCTGCCGATCGCGGTCGCCCGCCACCGTCGCGCCTACCCTGACCGGCGCTACGCCGGCCGCGGCGGCGAGCGCTTCGGACAACAACGATGCCACCCTCTGCACGTCGGGAATGGCGCGCAGCATGGGCTCGGGGTGTTTGATCCGCCAGGGTCGCGCGTGCGGCCACAAATGCACATAGGCGATCTTGGCAGTGTTCGACAGGAAAAGGACCAGATCGCCGGAGCCGTTCGGATCGATCCGGACGCTGGCCGAATCGATGGCGGAAAACGGAAGGTTGAACGTAATGGTGAGTACGATGCCAACACGCATGACGACCCGGCGGTTGGTCACGGTGTATACGGCATTGCGGCCCATCAGCCATGCAACGAATGCAAGCATACCGACGGCAAGTGCGGCCAACGGCAGCAGCCAGAGCACGGCCATTGCCGCTTGCAGAACGCTGCCCCCGTCGGACACCACCACGAGAGCGCGGCAGCTCAAAAGTACCGCGAAATAGATCGCCAGCTTGCGCACGTGCAGGGCCTCGTTGGCCAGCAAGCGCCAATCCGGCGCGCCTTGCCAGAGGATGTGCTCGTTCGCCGGCAACGCCTCGGGGAGGCCGCGCGCGGCCTCGAACTCGTGTTCGTGCTCGTGACCGTGGCTGTGTCCGCTCACAGAAAGGGCTCCTGCCGGTCGGGCGTGGCGTACAGCGTGCCGCCGCCGTAGTAGGCCATGATCTTTTCCTCTTCAAGCAAGGTGACCTGGGCCGGTTGTCGGGTCGCCGGCACCTGCGCGAATTGGCCGCCAAGTATTGATTTCACCCTCACTTCACCGCGGCTGATGCGGGTGAAGTTGACCGGCAGCAGCACTCGCCGGCCGGCCTCGGCACCCACCGGCAGGACTTCGAAATAGCGGAAAATCGCTTCGGATCGATCCACCCAGATGTCGGCTACCGTGCCGCCGACAACGCCGTCAGCGCCCACCACCGGCATGCCGCGAGGGTCTGGATCCTGGCTAGCCACGTCAAAGCCGGGAGCGGCACGCAGCGGCACGATTCTTAACTCGCCCTCCACCGTGAGGTCGGGAGTATCGGCGCGATCGGCGTAGGCCGCGGGCCCCACGCCGTCGAGCATCGGATTGCCGGTCGGCTCCAGGGGCGCCCCTGCAAAGCGGTTCGATGGTGCTGCTGCAAGGACCTGCGGCGAGCGCTTGTCGTTGGGCACCGTCACCGAGGTGCCGTCGCGCAAATAATATGTTTTGGGCGCAGGCATCGGCAACCAGCCCGCGGAGCGCGGCCCGTCGGGGCCGTCCATCTCGAGCGGAAAGCCCTCCCGCTTGGCCTCCTTTTGCAAATAGTAGATCAGTCCGGCAAAAAATATCCAGAACACATAAAGCGCAATTTGCGCGACATCGACATACCCGGTGATGGATCCCGTTCCCATAGCGTGCTCTCCTCTTGCTGGAAATTTGACTAGCCCGGAAATTCGGCCAGCCCGAACTTGCCACCCGGATGCGCCCGTCGCTCACGCGCGGGACGGACGAGCGGACCGATTGCAATCATGCTGGCGAACAGCAGCGCGATTTCAAAGTGATAGACAACGCCATAGCCGGTGGCGGGACCGACTAGGGCCGGCCCCAGCAGGCCCTGCGATGCCAGCCCGGAGATGACATCGCGGATCGCGCCGCCCGCCGCGACCGCCAGTCCGCCGCATGAGGCCTGCACCGCGCCCCAGGCGCCCAGCGCGAGGCCGCTTTGACCGTTGGTTTCCAGGCCCATCGCGGCGGTCAGGGTGCCCATCGAGAACAGACCGCCACCAAAACCGATTAAGGCCGCGCCGACCCGGAACAGAAACGGCGACTGGGCGGGCGCCGCAAATATCACCGCCGCGAAGGCGAACACGCCGACCACCGCGCCGCCCGCCGCCAGCCGATGCGGCTCGCCACCGTGCACCAGAAAGCGCGATGCCAGCAGGAAAGCGACGAGCGCGCCGCAGGCCGACATCGCAGTGAGCGACGAGGTCGAACCCACTGCCAGATGCAGGACCTCGCCGCCATAGGGCTCGAGCAAGATGTCCTGCATACTGAAGCCGGCACTGCCCAGGCCAACGGCCACCAACAGGCGTGACGAACGGCCACCCCGTATGAACGCGCGCCAGGACTGGCGGAATTGCGGCCGTGGCGTATCGCGGCTGGTCAGCGCCGGATCACGGGTTTCCTGCTTCCACAACGCGACGATATTCAAGGCCATGGTGAGCAGCGCGGCACCCTGGATCACCTGGATCAGGTGAACCTGGGTAAAGGTGGCCAGGAGGGTGCCGAACAGCAGGGAGCTGGCGACCATGCCCACAAGCAGCATCACGTAGAGCATCGCTACCACGCTGGGTCGCGAGTCGCGCGGTGCGATATCGGTGGCGAGGGCCAGCCCGGCCGTCTGGGTGGTATGCAATCCTGCGCCCACCAGCAGAAAGGCGAGGCCCGCGCCAATCTGCCCGATGATCACCGGGCCATGGGTATCGCCGGAAAGGACAATCAGCGCGAAGGGCATGATGGCCAGACCACCGAATTGCAGCAAACTACCCATCCAGATGTACGGTACGCGCCGCCAGCCGAGCACCGAACGATGGGTGTCGGAGCGAAAACCCAGCAGCGCACGGAACGGCGCGAACACCAGCGGCAGGGAGATCATCAGCGACACCAGCCAGGCCGGTACTTCCATCTCGACGATCATCACCCGGTTCAGGGTGCCATTGAGCAGGGCCATTGCCATGCCAACAGAAATCTGGAACAGTGACAGGCGCAGCAAACGGCCGAGCGGCAGTTCCGCCGTGACGGCATCGGCAAACGGCAGCAGGCTGGGACCCAAGTGGGTCCATCCGCGGGCCAGAGCGCCATTGAGCCGATGGACGGGATTCATGTCCTCACCATCTCCAGCGCGTGCGATGTGTAAAAACCGCTGGCCACCCGCTGCGTGCGGGCAGGGTGCCAGCCGCGCAATTGCGGTTCGGCGGCGAGCAGGCGCCGCAGGTTTTTCTCAGCCACCGGCACGATGGCAGGCGCGCGGTTTCCTCGCGGGAACAGCTTGCCCGCCATGTGCATCGTCGCCAAGGCCGGATTGCTGGGCGCGAAGGTGAACAGCATCGCCTGCCGGGTGCGTTGCGCCAGGCCTGCCAGCACGCGCACAGCGTCTGGCGCCTGGTAATGAATCAGCGAATCCATCCCGACCACGACGTCGAACTCGCCGAGCGCCGGATCGAGCATGTCGCCGGCACAAAAATCAATGCGTCCCGCGCCAAGGTCGGACGGTTGCCGCTCGCGCGCCAGGTTGACCAGGGTGGGCGAAAGGTCGATCGCCACCACCTGCGCGCCGCGCTTCGCCGCCTCCACCGCCAGAGCGCCGGTGCCGCAACCGGCGTCGAGCAGGCGCGTGCCGCGCAGGTCGTCCGGTAGCCAGGACAGGAGAGTGGCGCGCATGCGGTCGCGGCCCGCACGCACGGTGGCGCGGATCCGCCCCACCGGCGCATCCGAGGTCAGACGCGCCCAAGCCTGCACTGCGGTGCGATCGAAGTAGGTCTCGATCTGTCCGCGCCGTTCCTGATAGGAGAGTTGCGTCATGCGGACTGCCTCAATCAAAACCCAGCAGGTCGAAAATGTCGCGGTCCTTCATCGGCTCGGCGTACAGCGGCTCGGTGCCCACCCACAGTGAAGCGGCCAGGCGCATGTACTCGTTTTGCACCGCTTCCAGTTCGGGTGAATACTCCATCTCGAACAGCGTCGACTTTTTCAGCCGGCTGCGGCGGATCACGTCCAGGTCGGGGAAATGCGCCATGGTCTTCAGGCCGATCTGATTGTTGAACTTGTCTATCTGGTCGGTCGCGGCGCTGCGGTTGGCGATCACCCCACCCAGGCGCACGTTGTAGTTTTTCGCCTTGGCGCCGATCGCCTGGACGATTCGATTCATGGCGAAAATCGAGTCAAAATCGTTGGCGGTGACGATCAGCGCACGGTCGGCATGCTGCAGGGGCGCGGCAAATCCGCCGCACACCACGTCGCCGAGCACGTCGAAAATCACCACGTCGGTTTCCTCGAGCAGGTGGTGTTCCTTGAGCAGTTTGACGGTCTGCCCGACCACATAGCCGCCGCAGCCGGTGCCGGCCGGCGGTCCGCCGGCCTCGACGCACATCACGCCGTTGTAGCCGGCGAACACGAAGTCCTCGATGCGCAGTTCTTCGGGGTGGAAGTCCACCGACTCGAGCACGTCGATCACCGTCGGCATCAGCTTCTTGGTCAGCGTGAAGGTCGAGTCGTGCTTGGGGTCGCAGCCGATCTGCAGCACGCGCTTGCCCAGCTTGGAGAACGCCACTGAGAGATTCGACGACGTGGTGCTCTTGCCAATGCCGCCCTTCCCGTAGATGGCGAACACCTTGGCGTTGCCGATTTTCAGGCTGGGGTCGAGCTCGACCTGCACGCTGCCCTCGCCGTCGGATTTGCGCGGACGCCTGATTTCTGACATGGGAACGCTGGTCACATTCATGCGACGACTCCTTCATAGACACCTTCGAGCCGGTCCTCAAGCTCCTCACCGGCCCGGCGCAGGGCTTCCAGCATGTCCACGTCCGGTTTCCAGTACTTGCGATCGGAAGCTTCCAGCAGACGGCTGGCGACCCGGGCAGACGCGGTCGGATTCAGTTGTGCTAGGCGCTCGCGCATCGCCGGGTCCAGCACGAAAGTTTCGCTCAGTTGCTGGTAGACCCAGGGCTGCACCTGGCCGGTGGTGGCCGACCAGCCCATCGTGTTGGTGACGTGAACCTCGATCTGCCGCACGCCCTCGTAGCCGTGCTCGAGCATGCCTTCGTACCACTTTGGATTGAGCATGCGGGTACGGGTTTCCAGCGCCACTTGCTCGGACAAGGTGCGCACCGTGCCGCCGCCGCCGCTGTCGCGGGTCTGGTCGCCGATATACACCGGCGCCACCTGCCCATCCGGTCCCTTGGCGCGCTTGATCGCACGACTGACGCCGCCCAGAGTGTCGAAATACGTATCGATAGTGGTCACGCCCAGTTCCACCGAGTCGAGATTCTGATAAGCCAGTTGCACGCCCGCCAGCACGCTTTGCAGCAGTGCGGCCTGTTGCACCGGGCGGCCGCCGCGGCCATAGGCGAATCCCTTGCGGCGGGTGTAGGTCTCGGCGAGTTCGTCCTCGTCATCCCAGCGGCTGTTGTCCACTAGGTGGTTGACGTTGGCGCCGTAAGCGCCCTCCGCATTGCCGAACACCCGCAGCGAGGCGGTTTCGAGGTCGCCGCCATGTTCACGCTGATAGGCCAGCGCGTGCTTGCGCACGAAATTGCATTCCGGCGGTTCATCGGCGGCGGCGGCCGCGAAGGCGGCCTCTGCCAACAGCTTGATCTGCAGCGGCAGCAGGTCGCGGAAGATACCCGACAAGGTGATGATTACATCGATCCGTGGCCTGCCCAGCTGTTCAAGCGGCAGCAGTTCAGCGCCGGCAAGACGGCCGTAGCTGTCAAACCGCGGCCTGGCGCCGAGCAGCGCGAGTGCCTGCGCGATCGGGCCACCTTCGCTTTTCAAATTGTCGGTGCCCCACAGCACCAGCGCGATGGTCTCCGGCAAGGGGTTGCCGTCGGCCATGTGCCGTTGCAGCAGACGCTCGGCCTGGCGCGCGCCGTCCTGCACCGCGTAATTGCTTGGAATGCGGAACGGATCGAAGCCGTGCACGTTGCGGCCGGTCGGGAGGATGGCGGGCGTGCGCAGCAGGTCGCCGCCCGGCGCGGGGCGCACGAACTTGCCGTCCAGCGCGGCGACGATGCCGGTTATCTCGTGATCTTGCGTCATCAAGCGATCGCTGTCCGCCAGCTGGCGCAGCAGCGCAAGTGTGTCCGCGTCTGCGGCATCGCCCTTTCCGGCCAGTACCTGTTCCGGCGCGGCCCCGGCAACCAGGGCTTCGACCAGCGCACGTGCCGGGCGGGCACCGTGGCTGGCCTCGGCCAGCGCTAGCAGCAGGTCGGTGCGTTGATTCGGCGTGGGCGCCTTGCCAACCACGTGCAGGCCGTGCGGAATCAGGGCGTATTCCAGTTCGCGCACGGCATCGGCGAGCCGCCCGATATGCGTTGCGGCATCTTCCCCCCAACCCGGTTCGAGCCGGGCCAGTTCGAGCTCGGCGGCCTGCGCCTGGATCAGCACCGCAAGCTCGCCGCGTTCAGCGACCGCCTCGGCCTCGAGGCCACGGAAGCGGTCCAGCGCGGCCTTGAGGTCGACCAGGCCCTTGTATAGCCCGGCCTGCGCCACTGGCGGCGTCAAGTAGCTGATCAACGTGGCGGCGGCGCGCCGTTTGGCGATGGTGCCTTCGGACGGATTGTTCGAGGCGTAAAGATAGAAGTTGGGCAGGTCACCGATCAGGCGGTCGGGCCAGCAGTCGGCGGACATGCCGTTCTGCTTGCCTGGCATGAACTCGAGTGCGCCATGGGTGCCGAAATGCAGCACCGCGTGGGCGCCGAAGTCTTCGCGCAGCCAGCGGTAGAAAGCGGAAAACGCATGCGTCGGCGCGAAGCCCTTTTCGAACAGCAGGCGCATCGGGTCGCCTTCATAGCCGAATGCCGGCTGAATGCCGACAAACAGGTTGCCGAAGCGCTCGCCGAGCACGAAAATGCCGGCGCCGTCGGTTTGCTGGCGCCCCGGTGCGGCGCCCCATTGCGCCTCGATCTCCTTCAGGTGACGCTCGCGCCGCACATGGATATCGACCGGAATGCGCGCGTGCACGTTGGCCTGTGCACCATGGCGCGCGGCATTGCCGTTGATGATGCGCTCGCGCAGCGCGTCCACGCTCGCTGGCAGATCCACTGTATAGCCCTCGCCCTGGAGCGCGGCCATGGTGTTGTACAGCGACTCGAACACGCCGAGGAATGCCGCGGTGCCGGTATTGCCGGCGTTCGGGGGGAAATTGAAAATCACTGTGGCGATTTTTCGCTCGGCCCGCGGCGCGCGGCGCAGATCGATCAGCCGACCTACACGCGCGGCCAGCATGTCGACGCGCTCGGTGCACAGATGCATGTCGTGCAGGTCGCTGGCATTGTCGAACGTGCAGCCTTGGGAGCAGCCGGTACAGGCCGCCCGCGCCGCGCTGCCGCGCCCGCCGAACACCATCGAGCCGGTAGCCCCGTCCAGCTCGGGTATCGCCACCATCATGGTCGCCTCGACCGGCAGCAGGCCGCGCGGCGATGCCCCCCATTGCTCCAGGGTCTGGAACTCGACCGGCGTCACCGCCAGGTAGGGCACGTCGAGCCGGGCGAGGATCTCCTCGGCCGATTTGGCGTCGTTGTACGCGGGGCCGCCGACCAGCGAAAAGCCGGTCAGCGACACCACCGCGTCGACCACCGGTCGGCCATCCTTGAGGAAAAAGGCGTTGATCGCGGGCCGCGAGTCCAGGCCGGTGGCGTAGGCTGGAATCACGCGCATGCCGCGTGCCTCCAACGCGGTAATGACGCCGTCGTAGTGGGCGGCATTGTCGGCCAGCAAATAAGAACGCATCAGCAGCAGACCGACGGTGCCGCGCCTGCCGCTTGTCGCCAACGCCGGCAGTGCGTCGACGGTCTGGGCGAGGCGGCCTTTCATGCGCGGGTGGTAGACCCCGACTTCGGGATACTCGACCGGCGGCTTCGGACGGGACAGTCGGTGCAAGCTCTTGCGCGGACCCTCGGCATAGCGGTCGACCAGAAAGTGCACCAGGTTCGCGACATTGTCCTCCGAGCCCGCCAGCCAGTATTGCAGGCTGAGGAAATAGGCTCGCACGTCCTGCGCGGTGCCAGGGATGAAGCGCAGGATCTGCGGCAGTCGGCGCAGCATTTTCATCTGCCGCGCACCGGCGCTGGCGCGGGCACCCTTCTCTTCGCTGCTCGCCTCCGGCTTGCCGCGCAGGCGCTTGAGAAACGCCATCGGACCGGTGCTGGGACCGTCCATGCTGAACTTGCCCATGCGGGTCAGCTTCATCACCTCGCCTGCCGACATGGCGCAAACCATCGCGTCGCACAGGTCGCGCCGCGCCCGCAGTGCCGGTAGCACCGGCAGGAAGTGCTCCTCCATGAACAGCATGGTAACGATCACGATGTCACCGCTGGCGATGTCGGCCAGGCAGCGCTGCAGCGCCTGCGCGTCGTCGCCCCACTCGGAAGCCGCGTGCACCGACAGGCGCAGGCCCGGCATCGTCGCCGCCAGCGCGCGGCGCGCGCGCGCCGCTGCGCTCGCCAGATGGCTATCCATGGTGACCAGCACGACGTGCATGGCCACGGCCGCTGACCTGCATTCAGCGACTGAAATGCGCTTTGGCGTCATACAGGGTCTCCACGGTGATTCTCGGTACGGCGCGGTCGATGGCAAAGCGCTCGGTGTTGCGGCGCGCCTTGCCACGCACGAAAAACGGTATCTTGCGCAGCTCGAGTTCGGCTTCGGGCGCCCAGGCGATCACCTGTTCGATGGCTGCACCTGCCAGTGTCGCGGCTGGCGGCGCGGCCGCAGGCGCCGCTTCGCTATGCGCGGCGGTGAGCGCACCCAGGTGCGAAGGCGCGGCGTTTTCGTGAAATTCGAAATCGCCGCGGAACATGGTGATGAGGTGCTCTTCCAGGCCCATCATCAGCGGGTGCACCCAGGTGTCGAACAGCACGCTGGCGCCTTCGAAGCCCATCTGCGGCGAATAGCGCGCGGGAAAGTCCTGCACATGCACCGGCGCGGAAATCACCGCGCAGGGAATACCCAGTCGCTTGGCAATGTGCCTTTCCATCTGCGTACCCAGCACCAGTTCCGGCTGCAACTGGGTAACCTGGGCTTCGACCTCGAGATAATCATCGGTAATCAGCGCTTCCACGCCATAGCCTTTTGCCGCCTCGCGCACCTCACGGGCAAATTCGCGGCTATAGGTGCCGATGCCCACCACCGTGAAGCCCATTTCGCGCGCCGCCACCCGGGCGGCGGCAACCGCATGTGTGGCGTCGCCGAACACGAACACGCGCTTGCCGGTGAGATAGGTCGAATCGACCGATCTGGCGTACCAGGTGGAACGCGATTCCGCCTCGGCCAGCAGCGTCGCGGCATCGAGCCCGGCCAGTTGCGCCACCTCGGCGATGAATTCGCGGGTCGCAACCGCGCCGATCGGGATCGTCCTGGTCGCCGGCTGGCCGAAGGTGCGATTGAGCCATTGCGCGGCCTGGGAGGCGATTTCCGGATACAGCACCACATTGAAATCGGCCTCGCCCAGGCGGGCGAGATCGGCGGGCGTGGCATCCAGGGGCGCGGCGACATTGATCTCGACGCCGATGCGCGCCAGGAGGGAACTGATTTCGCGCACGTCGTCGCGATGGCGAAAGCCCAGCGCGGTCGGGCCAAGCAGGTTGCAGCGCGGACGCGCACCGGCCGTGCGCGCCGGCCGCGGGGTGCCGACCGGCGGCGCGGCGGGTCCGGCAAGCTTGCGCACCAGCTGATAAAAGGTCTCCGCCGCGCCCCAGTTCTCCTTGCGCTGATAGGCCGGCAATTCCAGCGGCACCACCGGAATGGGCAGGTCCAGCGCGAGCGCCAGGCCACCGGGATCATCCTGGATCAATTCGGCGGTACACGAGGCGCCCACCAGCATGGCTGCGGGCCTGAAGCGTTCGAAGGCCTCGCGCGCGGCGTTCTTGAATAATTCGGCGGTGTCGCCGCCCAGGTCGCGTGCCTGGAACGTGGTGTAGGTGACCGGCGGCCGTTTGGTGCGCCGTTCGATCATCGTGAACAGCAGGTCGGCGTAAGTATCACCTTGCGGGGCGTGCAGCACATAGTGCACACCCTTCATCGCGGTGGCGATGCGCATCGCGCCGACATGCGGCGGGCCTTCGTAGGTCCACAGAGTCAGTTGCATGGTCTCATGCTGCCAGCCAGGTGCGCCGCACCAGGGGGCGGGCAAACAGTTCGGCCAAGTCGGCCGCCTGCTCATAGCCCTGGATTGGCGTGAACACCAGTTCGATCGACCACTTGGTGGTCAGTCCTTCAGCTTCCAGTGGGTTGGCCAGGCCCAACCCGCACACCACCAGGTCGGGCGCCGCGGCGCGGCAGCGGTCTAGCTGCTTTTCGACATGCTGCCCTTCGCTGAGCATGGTGCCGGCAGGTAGCAAGGCAAGTTCGGTAGCCAGGTGTTGGCGGTGCAGATAGGGCGTGCCCACCTCGACCAACTGCATTCCCAATTCACGCGCCAAAAAACGCGCCAGCGGAATCTCCAGTTGGGAATCGGGGAAAAAGAACACCCGCTGGCCAGCTAACTGGTCACGCTGGCGCGCCAGGGCGAGCTGCGCGCGCTCGCGCCCGGGGGCGGTGGCACGGTGAAAAGTTGCCGCGTCGATGTCCCACGCGTCGGCGGCCGCTTGCAGCCACAGGGTGGTGCCTTCCGCGCCCAGCGGGAACGGCGCGTCGAGCCGGATGGCACCGCGTTGCTCCAGCGCGCGGGCGGTGTCGGCGAGAAACGGCTGCGCCAGCAGAAAGCGGGTGCCCGGTCCCAGCGGCGGCAGATCGGCGGCGCGGCGCGGCGGAAAAAAGGCCACCGGCGCAATGCCCATCTCATTGAACAGCCGCCGCATCTGGTCCTCGACCACGTCCGCGAGCGTGCCGACGATCAGCAGCGCCGGGTGCGCAGTGTCGGCCTGCGCCGGCAAACCGGGCACCATCGACGCCAGGCAGGCGTCTTCGCCTTGGGTGAAAGTGGTTTCAATGCCGCTGCCCGAGTAGTTGAGCACGCGCACGTCGGGCGAAAAACTGCGCGACAACCGCGCCGCGGCGCGCGACAGGTCGAGCTTGATCACCTCGGACGGGCAGGAACCGACCAGGAACAGCAGCTTGATGTCGGGACGTCGTTCAATCAGCCGCTGCACCACGCGATCGAGCTCGGCATTGGCATCTGCCAGGCCGGCAAGATCGCGCTCGTCGATGATGGCGGTGGCAAAACGCGGCTCGGCAAAGATCATCACCCCGGCGGCGGATTGGATCAGATGCGCGCAGGTGCGCGAACCGACCACCAGGAAGAACGCATCCTGAATTTTTCGATGCAGCCAGATGATTCCGGTGAGCCCGCAAAACACTTCTCGCTGGCCGCGTTCGCGCAGGATCGGAATCTCCGCGCATCCCTCGGTCAAATGCGGGGGCACCGACCGCGCGTTCATTCGGAAATTCCCAGCAAGGCGCCGCCGCCCGCCATGCCAGCGCGCGCGTGCGCCCCCTGCAGCCGCGCAGCACGCAGCTTGAGCAGGAACTGGCTTGCATTGACAACGTATGACGCATATGCCGCCAGGGCGAGGAACATCTGCTGGCGGGCGTCGAGCCAGCCCGTCAGGAGCGCTGCCAGATAGGCGGTATGCAGGCCCAGCACCAGCATGCTGACCACGTCTTCCCAGAAGAACGGGCGCGCAAACAGGTAGCAGCCAAAGACGTCCTTTTCCCAGATCGACCCAGTAATCATGATGGTGTAGAGCACAAGGGTCTTGGCCACGATCGAGACCGTGGCCGCGAGCAACCCCTCGCCGGTTCCCAGGTAACGCACTACCAGGCACAGGCTGACCAGGAACACCAGTAATTGCAGTGGCGCCAGCACGCCCTGCACCAGGGTCCATGGCGACGCATCGCGGCGGCGGCGCTCCTCTGCCGTATACAACGGCTGGGGTTCCAAGCGGGTTGGACGGAGCTGCCGCATGTCCGGTTTGCCTTCCTCGTTATGAATGGTCCTTGAGAATCAATGTAGACCGGTTTTTCTGGAATGTCAATCTATGTTGACGTATTGGTTTATTGACAGTTTCGGCAGCGTGGAATAGCGTTAACGACAGCATCGGCGTGGTCGAAATTTAAGCATCGGCACGGCCTGAATTTAATTTGCGCCGGCACCGTGGCGCGCCTTTGCAAGCTGCCCGCGGTCTGGTAGCGTGTCAACAAGTGGGTGCAAGTCCGCAGTCAAACCAGGGAGCGAGAGGCAGAGGGGGTGGTCCATGGACAATGCAGGTCAACCGGACTTCTTGGGATGGTCGCCTGGGGAAGTGGAAGATGCCCCGAGCAGCGGCAGGCTCGTCGGGCACTGGATGCCGTTAGACTGTGAGGTCGCCGAAGAGTGTCTTTCCCTCTTGACACAGACGATAGAGGCGGAAATCATTCCGCGCCTGATGCTGGCGCACCAGCCGGAATCTGCGGGGTGCGCCTCCCAGGCGGTACTCCCCCGACCCTACAAGCGGGAGGTGGCCGAACTGGTCAGGCTGGTGATGACCGACGATGCGCCGGCCATCTCGGCGTACGTCGGGTCGCTGCGGGCGCGCGGCGTGGCGCTCGAATCGATCTACCTGGAACTGATCGCGCCGGCCGCCAGGTGCCTGGGTGAACTCTGGGATTCGGACCAATCCGACTTCACCACCGTGACCATCGGCACCGGGCATCTGCAACAATTGATCCGCGAACTCGCCGGAACCTGTCCAATCACGATAAACTACGAGTGTAAACAAAGGAAGGCGGTTTTCGCACCAACCCGTGGCGAACAGCATACGCTTGGCCTGACCATGGTTGCAGAGTTGTTCATCCGCGCCGGCTGGGATGTATCCACTCGCTTCCCGGGCGCCCGTGACGACCTCAATGCATTGGTTCACGACGAATGGTTTGACCTGATCGGCCTGTCGGTGGGCTCGGAAGTCCAACTCGAGTTACTGAGGGAAGACGTCCGCAGCAGCCGGCGCGCCTCGCTCAACCCGGCGGTGGTGGTCATGGTAGGCGGTCCGGTTTTCGTCGCACATCCGGAATTGGCTGAACAGGTTGGGGCGGATGCAACTGCGATTGATGGCTGGCAGGCTCTGGCAAAAGCGGAGCGGATGGTGCTGACGCCGGGCGCGGACCGCCCGGGTGGCAAAGCGCCATCCATGGATCGCAGTTCCTAGTTACATTTTTGGTTCTGGAGTATTGTCGTGAAGCAGTTCGGAGCACCCAAGAATTTCCTGGTCGGTCTGAACGCCGAGGCCACGGGCACCCTGATCGCCGCCGCGGCGGATGTGGCCCTGATCGTTGATAGCGACGGGGTGATCCGCGACACCGCATTCGGCAGCGAAGATATTTCCATCGAGGGCTACGCCGACTGGGTTGGCAAGCCGTGGACCGAAACGGTAACCGAGGAAAGCCGGCCAAAGGTGGAAGCGCTGCTGCGCGATGCAGCCGCCAAGACCGCGCCGCGCTCCCGGCATATCAACCACCCCTCCTCCCGCGGCGGCGACCTGCCGGTGCTTTATTCAGCCATGCAGGTGGGCCGCGAAGGCCGCATCGTCGCGGTCGGCCGCGATCTTCGCTCGGTCGCCTCGCTGCAGCGCCGGCTGGTTGATGCCCAGCAATCGATGGAGCGCGATTATTGGCGCTTCCGCCAGGTGGAAACGCGCTACCGGCTGCTGTTCCAGAGTTCCACCGAGGCCATCCTGATCGTCGATGCCTCCACCCTGAAAGTGGTGGAGGCCAATTCGGCGGCCGTCGAGTTGCTGGGCGAGGCCGCGCGCGTGGTGCTTGGCAGAGCGGTGCTCGACAGTTTCGAGGCGACAAGCGGCCAGGTGATTGCGGACCTGCTGGCCGGCGTGCGCGCCGCCAGCCGCGCCGACAACGTCCGGGTGCGCCTGGCCGATGGCAAGCGCGAATTGCTGGTTTCAGCCTCACTGTTCCGCCAGGAAAATTCAACCCTGTTTCTGGTACGCCTGTCCAGCCTGCAACAGGAGGCCAGCGGGGCCGCGCCGAAGGGCGAATCGATGCTGCGCCGGGTGGTCGAGAGCGCGCCTGACGGTTTCGTGCTCACCGACCCGAAGGGTCAGATCCTCACCGCGAATACGGCATTTCTCGACCTGGTGCAGTTGCCCAACGAGGCCATGGCCCGCGGCGAATCGATCGACCGCTGGCTCGGTCGCCCCGGCGTCGACCTGAGCGTGCTGATGTCCAATCTGCGCCAGCACGGCTCGGTCAAGCTGTTCGCTACCACGCTGCGCGGCGAGGACGGTTCCAGCATCGAAGTGGAAATCTCCGGCGTGTCGGTCCCGCACGGCGATCAGCCCTGCCTGGGGTTCATGATCCGCAATGTCGGCTGGCGGCTGTCGTCGCGCGCGCACTCCAGCCAGGACCTACCGCGATCGGTCGAGCAATTGACCGAACTCGTGGGTCGGGTGCCGCTCAAGGACTTGGTGCAGGAGTCCACCGACCTGATCGAGAAACTGTGCATCGAGGCGGCGTTGCAGCTGACCCACGACAACCGCGCCTCGGCGGCGGAGATGCTCGGTCTTTCGCGCCAGAGTCTGTACGTCAAGCTGCATCGCTACGGCCTGGGCGACCTGGTCGCTGAGTCCGATAAGTAGCCCTCGCGGGTGCCGGCCCGTGCCCTGTTTCCCGCGCGGCTGCCTGGCTGCGCGTCGGGTGCGCTCGACAGTTGTCAATTATTATTGACGATATTTAATGTCCAGCGTAGATTCGACCTGACAATCTCACACGGCGTTCTAGGTATGGCCGGCCCGCAACTGAGTGCAGTGGCGCAATTGCTGAAACCGATCACCTGGTTTCCGCCGATGTGGGCGTTCGGCTGCGGCGTGGTGGCATCGGGAGTGCCGCGCGAAGGCCATTGGGCCACAATCGCAGTCGGTGTCGCGCTGGCCGGCCCGCTGGTGTGCGGCACCAGCCAGGCAGTGAACGACTGGTTCGACCGGCATGTCGATGCCATCAACGAGCCGAACCGGCCGATCCCTTCGGGGCGTGTTCCCGGACGCTGGGGCCTCTACATCGCGATCGGTTGGACCGCGCTGTCGCTGGTTGTCGCCACCACTCTGGGCCCCTGGGGCTTCGGCGCGGCAGGGCTGGGCCTGGCGCTGGCCTGGGCTTACAGCGCGCCGCCGCTGCGCCTGAAAACTAATGGCTGGTGGGGCAATTCTGCCTGTGCGGTCTGCTATGAAGGCCTGGCCTGGGTGACCGGTGCCGCGGTAATGGCTGGGGGCGCGATGCCCGGCGCACGCTCGTTGCTGCTGGCCGCGTTGTACAGTGCCGGCGCGCACGGCATCATGACCCTGAACGATTTCAAATCGATCGCCGGCGACCGGCAGACCGGCATCGCTTCCCTGCCCGTCCGGTTGGGCGAGCAGAACGCCGCCCGCGTCGCCTGTGTGATGATGGCCGCGCCCCAGGTGCTGGTGGTATTGCTGCTGATCGCCTGGCAGCGACCCGGCCACGCCATCGCGGTGGCGCTGCTGCTGCTGCTCCAGGCGCTGCTGATGGACCGCTTTCTGGAAAATCCCGGATCGCGCGCCACTTGGTACAGCGGCAACGGCGTCACCCTTTATGTGATTGGCATGCTGGTGAGCGCTTTCGCCCTGCGCCCGATCGCCGGAGCGCACGCATGAGCGAAGCACCCCTGGGCTGGCTGGGCATCGTGCGCCTGGGTCTGGTGCAGGCCTCGCTGGGGGCGATCGTCGTGCTCACCACGTCGACCCTGAACCGCGTCATGGTGGTCGAACTGGGCCTGCCGGCGCTGTTGCCGGGGCTCCTGGTGGCGCTGCACTATGTGGTGCAGATGGTGCGGCCGCGCATGGGTCACCGATCGGACGTCGGCGGCAGGCGCAGCCCGTGGATCGTCGGCGGCATGGCGGTACTCGCGCTGGGGGGCATTCTCGCGGCGGCGGCGACCGCCCTGATGGGCAGCAGCGTCGCCGCGGGCGTGGTGCTGGCGCTGCTTGCCTTCACCATGATAGGTGTCGGTGTGGGTGCGTCCGGCACCTCGCTGCTGGTGCTGCTGGCCAAGCGGGTGACCGCGCGGCGGCGCGCGGCCGCGGCGACCATCGTGTGGATGCTGATGATCGCCGGTTTCATCGTCACCACCGGCGTGGCCGGCCATCTGCTCGAACCGTATTCTCCGGCACGGCTGGTGGCGGTCACCGCCGCGGTGTCGGCCGTCGCTTTCTTGGTCAGCCTGCTTGCTGTCTGGAATCTCGAAGGCGCGCCCAGCGCGGCTGCCGCCCCGCCGCGCCAGGCCGGCAGACCGGTGTTCCGCGACGTGCTTGCCGAAGTATGGGCCGATACGCCCGCGCGGCGCTTCACGATTTTCGTTTTCATCTCGATGCTTGCCTACAGCGCGCAGGATCTGATCCTCGAGCCGTTCGCCGGCACGGTATTCGGTTTTACGCCGGGCGAATCGACTCAGCTCTCCAGTGTGCAGCACGGCGGGGTGCTGCTCGGTATGCTGCTGGTGGCGGCTGCCGGCAGCGCCGGCACCGGCAGCCGCGTGGGTTCGCTGCGCATGTGGATGATCGGCGGCTGCATCGCTTCGGCCGCCGCGCTTTCTGCATTGGCGGTGGCGGCGCAGGTCGGCCCGCTGTGGCCGCTACGCGCCACGGTATTCGTGCTCGGCGTGGCGAACGGCGCGTTCTCGATCGCGGCGATCGGCTCGATGATGAGCCTGGCGGGTGCCGACGGCGAATCGCGCGAAGGCATACGCATGGGACTGTGGGGCGCGGCTCAGGCCGTAGCGTTCGGCCTGGGCGGCCTGGTGGGAACGGCGGCGAGCGACCTTGCGCGTTACCTGTTCGGCGCACCGGGAATCGCCTATGCGGTCGTGTTTGGCGCAGAGGCTGCCCTGTTCCTGTTCGCCGCGCGGCTGGCCGCGGAAGTTGCCCGCCGCCGCAACGACAATGCGGCGATCCTGTTTTCCTGACAATGGTGCGATAACGGCATGGAGGCAGGCATGGCAAGCGCAATCGAAACCTACGACGTGGTGGTGGTAGGTGGCGGACCAGCCGGCGCGACCGCCGCCAACGACCTCGCACGTGCGGGGCGCTCGGTGCTGCTGCTCGACCGCGCGGGCCGCACCAAGCCCTGCGGCGGAGCAATCCCGCCGCGCCTGATCCGCGACTTCGCGATTCCCGATGCGCTGCTGGTGGCGCGCATCAAATCGGCGCGCATGGTCTCGCCGACCGACCAACGGGTCGATATTCCGATTCAAGGCGGATTTGTCGGCATGGTCGACCGCGACGTGTTCGACGAATGGCTGAGGCAGCGTGCGCAGGCCGCTGGCGCGACGCGCCAGACCGGCATCTTTGAGCGTCTGTCACGCAATGCAGATGAAGTCACCACCACCGTGCACTACCGGACACGTGAGGGCGGTGCCGGCGAGAGCATGCAGTGCGTGCGCGCCCGCGCCGTCATCGGCGCGGACGGCGCGCGTTCCGAAGTGGCACGGCAGGCGGTGCCGGGCGCCGATCAGGTGCCCTATGTGTTCGCCTATCACGAGATCGTGCGCTCCCCCGGCCCCGGCAGTTCCAACTTCGACGCAACGCGCTGCGACGTGATCTACCAGGGCGCGCTATCGCCCGATTTTTACAGCTGGATTTTCCCCCACGGCGAGGTCGCGAGTGTCGGTACCGGCACGGCACACAAGGGCTTTTCACAGCGCGCCGCTGTCACCGCGCTGCGCAAGGCCAACGGCCTTGAGGGCGCGCAGACCCTGCGGCGCGAAGGCGCGCCGATCCCGCTCAAGCCGATGCGCAAGTGGGACAACGGCCGCGATGTCGTCCTGGCTGGTGACGCCGCGGGCGTGGTGGCGCCCGCCTCCGGTGAAGGCATCTACTACGCGATGGTCGGCGGACGCTATGCCGCCGAAGCGGTGAAAGTGATGCTGGCGACTGGGGACGCGCGCGCGCTTGCCCTGGCGCGCAAGCGTTTCATGAAGGCACATGGGCGGGTGTTCTGGATCCTCGGCATCATGCAGCGCTTCTGGTACAAGACCGATCGCCGGCGCGAGCGCTTTGTCAGCATCTGCCGCGATCGCGACGTGCAGCAGCTTACCTTCGAGGCCTACATGAACAAGGAACTGGTGCGCGCCAGGCCGATGGCCCACGTGCGAATCTTTTTCAAGGACCTGGCGCACCTCGTCGGCGCGGTGCGGCCTTGATTCTCGCCAGGCACCGCGTCAGGCCGGTGATCGCGGCGGCGGTTACGGCCGTGACCGTGGCCGTGTTGGGCGCACTGATCACCGACCTGAGTCCCTGGTACTACAGCCTTCGCGAGCCGGCCTGGAAGCCATCGGACATGCTGTTCGGCCCGGCCTGGACCCTGATCTTTGGCTGCACCGCGCTGTCGTTCGTGTACGCGTGGAATCGCGCGCCGGCGGACGCACCGCGCCGGCGCATGCTCTGGATGTTTGTGCTCAACCTGGTGCTGAACATACTGTGGAGCACCCTGTTCTTCCGCTTGCGCCGCCCGGACTGGGCACTCGCGGAGGTCGGATTCCTGTGGCTCTCGATCGCGGTTCTGATCTGGGTGGTCTTGCCTTACTCGAAAGCCGCCGCCTGGCTGCTGGCGCCGTATCTGGCGTGGGTCGCTTTCGCCGCCGCGCTCAATTTTGAGGTGGTGAAGCTCAACTACCCGTTCGGGCCCGCCTGAAGCCGCGCATGCTCCGCCTACCCCCCGACCATGGCGAACGTTTCATCCTTGCCGATGAAGTGCACGCGCGACCGCCGGAGCCGATGGAGACGCCGTCGCGCGCCAGCTATGTGGCAGTGATGATCGAAGCCGAGGAGCGCACCCGCGAACACGCGCATCTGACCGCCCTGTGCGAGCGCTTTGGCGTGGTGCCGCCGCCGCCGCAGGCCAGCCATTACACTGCCAGGCTGGGCCCGCTACGGCTTAAATGGGAGCGCCACGGCGAATTTTCAGGCTTTGCGTTCTTCATCGATGGCGAAGGCACGGGAGCGTACGACGAGCACGCCCTCGGCCTGCTACCGGACGGCTGGCTGGCGGCGTTGCCCGGCCGCACCATCATGGCGGCGCACGCGAAGCTGATCGGCGCCCAGGAGCAGCCACCGCACAGCGCGATGCTGGCCGAGCATTTCGATGGCAATGTGGTGGTGGGCGCCGAAATCGGCGATGGCGCCGGCATGGCATTCACCGATTTCCGGATTCACGCCGACGGCTGCACGCGCTTTTTGATCCTGGACCGACGCTTCACGCCGCGCCAGGCGGGCCGCCTGGTGCAGCGGCTGTTCGAGATCGAGGCCTATCGCATGATGGCCCTGCTCGCCCTGCCGATGGCGCGCCGGCAGGCGCCGCGCATCCTCGCCATCGAGCGCTCGCTGGCCACGCTGACCGATGCGATTGCGCACAACGATGCCCGTGACGAAGCCCTGCTGGGCGAACTCACCCACCTCGCGGCCGAGGTGGAAAGCGGGCTCGCGGCAAGCCAGTTTCGCTTCGGCGCCAGCGTCGCGTACTCGGAGCTGGTACGGACCCGGATCGCCGAACTGCGCGAACACCGGATCGCCAGCATGCAAACCATCGAGGAGTTCATGGCCCGGCGCCTGACACCGGCGATGGCGACCTGCGCCTCGCTGGCGCAGCGCATGCGCGATGTGGCACAGCGCATCGCGCGCGCCAGCGCACTGCTGTCGACGCGCGTGGATATCGCCCGGCAGCGGCAAAACCAGGCGCTGCTCGCGTCGATGGAAAGACGCGCCGGCCTTCAGTTGCGCCTGCAGCAGACGGTCGAGGGATTGTCGGTAGCGGCGATCACCTATTACGTCGTCGGCTTGATCGCCTATGTGGTCAAGGCGTTATCGCGCGCCGGCATGCGCATCGAGCCCGAGGTCGCCACCGGCCTGTCGATCCCGGTGGTTCTGGTGCTAGTGGCATACGGGCTTCGCCGTGTGCACAGCAGGATCATCACCGAAGGCAGTCGTTGAGGCTGCCGGTGCGGCCAAGGGTCCAACCATGAACGAATTCATCACCTCGGGACGCGCCATCGACTTGATCCTGGCGATGGTGGTGGTGGAAGCGCTCGCCCTCCTCGCCTATCGCCGCATCACCGGGCGGGGCATCGCCGCACCGGATTTGATTGCCAACCTGCTGGCAGGCGCCGGCCTGATGCTGGCATTACGCGGCGCGCTGGCGGGAGCCGGATGGCCTTGGATAGCCGTGTGCATGTCCGCAGCCCTGCTCGCGCACCTGGCCGATCTGTGGCGCCGCTGGCGAGGTTGACCTCGCGCTCAACCCGGGCCGCCGATCACCGGGAAGGTGGCGGCGATCGCCCAGGCGAAGATCCAGGCGTTGGCCAGGCCGGCGACCAGCGGCTGGCCGGTACGGCGCCAAGCCCAGGCGCTGAATAATCCATAGATGACAAAAAAGGCCAGAATCATCGGCACGATGATGACGAGGAAAAACAGCCGCGCCGGGTTGAGCAAAATCGCCAACGCCAGCGACAACAGAAAGCAGGCCTTGGTGAAGGGGTAGGCGCCGCATGCCGCGGTACCGCCGCGCGTGAGCCACTCGTCGCTGAGGAAATACGGCAGGGTGCCGCCGAGCAGCGCCAGCACCAGCGGCATGCGTCCCGGTCCCGGCATGAAATTGAACGCGAATTGGTGCGTCGCCATGCCGACCGCGAAGATGCCATAGGCGGCGACCGCGAGGGCCGCGAACGCCAGCCTTCCTTTGGTGGCCGCAGATAAATGCAGCGGCGCGCGGCCGCGCTGGAACACCACCATCGCCGCCAGAGTGAGCAGGCCGTACAGCCCGAAATGCAGCATCAGGTAATCGCCCAGCAGGATCGGCATGAACTCGGTCGGCGCCTTCCACAGCAAGAGCGGAGTCAGGATCATCGGCACCGCCGATATGAGCGGCAATTCACGCCAGCGGTAGCCCGCTGCCGCGGGTTGGAGCACTACGCGCGGCAGGCAACGCGACAAGGGCCACGCCAACGCGACCACGCCGAGGTAGAGCAGGCCCAGGGCGAGACCGCGGGTGGCGATGAACCCGTCTTCGCTGCGCCCGAAACTGCGGTTCAGCCAATCCAGCGTTTCAGCCAGGCTGCGGCCACTGTAGAGCACACCGATGTGCTCGACGGCGGGCGCCAGCACCATGTGCCTCGCGCTGCCGTCAGCGAAGTTGCCGTACGTCACTCCCTCCTGCACCGGCACGCGGCTGGTCAAGGCAACAACGCGCGACGCTTCATTGATCAGCGCGGCCGGCTCGAGCGCGCCATCGATGATCAGCAGGTTGCGCGGGCTGTCTGGAACGGCATCCGGAAAATACAGCGACACCGCGACCGTCGCGCCGACTTCGGCATGCTTTTGCGCATAGCGCGCCACCACGTCGGACGCCATCGAATGACCGAGCAGCGCGAGTTGCCCGTCAGCCTGCGGCAGCCGGCGCGCGACACCGACCACCGTTGCCAGCGCGGCCTCGAGCGCGCCTGAGAGCGCCTCGTGCTCGGCCAGGCCACCGGGCAGGGGCAGCGGATTCTGGCCATGGCCGGGAAAGTCAAAGGTGACGGCGATATAGCCGTTGCGCGCCAGGGTGGTGGCAAAGGGCTGCATCAACTGCTGCGAACCGGCGAAGCCATGCGCGATCACCACCACGGGTGCCGGCTTACCCGTCGCCGGCCTGAACAGGGTCAACGGAATAGTCCCGGCGCGTTCATGCGTGACCACCAGGCCATCGGACTCTCGGTCCAATTGCCACAACCCGGTTCCGATCGCCAAAAGCGCCGCCAGGGCGACCAGCAAGTAACGGTAACGGAAACGCATGCGGCGAAGGTAACACACCACAGTGTGTGTCCATCCAACACGACACCCGCTACGCGCCGTGGAATGACCAAGTGTAAAATGGGTCATGCTCTGCGCCATCCAATCGCCTTGCTGTCCTTCATCCGGAATCAGGCGCCAAGCCGCGACTCTACGATGGCCCGCCGCCTGAGCTGGGAGGGAGACGGCCGCGACTGGCCGAATCGCGATGCCAGCCGCTTCGTGGCGGCGGGCGGATTGCAATGGCATGTGCAAATCATGGGGCAAGGTCCGCCCCTGCTCTTGTTGCACGGGACGGGTGCCGCCACCCATTCCTGGCGCGCGCTAATGCCGCTGCTGGCCCGGCATTTCCTGGTGGTGGCGCCGGACCTTCCGGGCCATGGCTTTACTGGCCGGCCGGCGCCGCGGCGCTTATCGCTGCCCGGCATGGCGCAGAGCGTCGGTGCTCTTTTGCAGGCCCTTGAAATGAATCCGCGCATCGTCGTCGGCCACTCCGCCGGTGCGGCATTGCTGGCACGTCTTTGCCTGGACCGGCGCATCGCACCTGAGGTGCTGGTGAGCCTGAACGGCGCGCTGTTGCCGTTGGCGGGACTGCCGGGAGTGGTGTTTTCACCCCTGGCGAAAATGCTGGCGCAATTCGACCTCGTGCCGCGCCTGTTCGCCCGGCATGCCTCCGATCAGCCATTGGTGGCCAAGCTGTTACAGGAAACCGGTTCGATACTCGATGCGCCCGGCATCGCCCTGTACCGGCGCCTGGCCAGCAACCCGGAGCATGTGGGTGCGGCGCTGGACATGATGGCGAACTGGGATCTGAGGCGGTTCCGCGCCGACCTGCCGCGCCTGGAAACACAGCTCGTGCTGGTCGCTGGCGGCAACGACCGCACCATCCCGCCGGCGGACACACAACGCGTGCGCGCCCTGCTGCCAGCGGCCAGGATAGTGGTGCTTTCCGGTCTCGGGCATCTCGCGCACGAGGAGCAGCCCCGGTTGGTGGCTGCCTTGCTGATGCGGATTACCCGCGCGTCACGCGGCAAGCAGACCGCGCCTCACGCGGCAAGCAGACCGCGCCTCACGCGGCAAGCAGACCGCGCCGCTGGGCAATGCCTGAAACGGTCGCGCTGAAGGAGAATAAAACCTAGCGCGCAAAAATATGGCTGTTATACTTTTTAGACACCATATTGTGTAAATAATAAATGTCAATCCTCTCTGCGCCAGTAGAGTCGCGCCGACTGGGCGGCGAGAGGCCGCACGCGGTGGTGATCGGTAGCGGCTTTGGCGGTTTGGCGGCAGCGGTAAGGCTGGGGGCGCGCGGCTACCGCGTAACGGTGCTGGAAAAGCTCGATGCGCCGGGCGGGCGGGCCTACGTTTACCGGCAGGACGGTTTTACGTTTGACGCCGGGCCGACCATTATCACCGCGCCCTTCCTGTTCGAGGAATTGTGGTCCCTGTGTGGGCGCAGTCTGGCCGACGATGTCGAATTGCGGCCGATCGATCCCTTCTATCACATCCGCTTCAGCGACGGCCAGATCTTCGTCTGCGGCAGCGACCCCGCGGCGATGCGCGAGCAGGTGGCGCGCTTCGCGCCAGAGGACGTGGCCGGTTACGAGCGCTTCATGCAGGCGAGCGAGGCGATCTGCAAAATCGGCTTCGAGCAGCTCGGCCACGTGCCGTTCAATTCATTGGCCGACATGGCGCGCATCATGCCGGAGATGCTGCGCCTGGGCAGCTACCGCACGGTGTACGGCCTGGTATCACGCTATATAAAAAATCCGCGGCTGCGGGTGGTATTTTCCTTCCACCCGCTGCTGATCGGTGGCAACCCGTTTTCCGTCACGTCGATCTACTGCCTGATCGCGTTTCTCGAGCGGCGCTGGGGGGTGCATTGCGCAATCGGCGGCACCGGCCGGCTGGTGCAGGGGCTGGTGCGCCTGATCGAAGGCCAGGGCGGCAGCGTGCAATGCGGCCAGGAAGTGCGCGCCATCACCCTTAACGGTCGCAGCGCCACCGGCGTGCGCCTGGCCGGCGGCGGAACCATCGCCGCAGACGTGGTGGTATCGAACGCCGACTCGGCGTGGACCTACCGCAACCTGCTGCCAGCGACGGCGCGCGAGCGCTGGAGCGACCGCCGCATCGAGCGCGCCCGCTATTCGATGAGCCTGTTCGTCTGGTACTTCGGCACCCGGTGCCAGTATCCCGGCGTCGGCCACCACACCATGCTGCTGGGGCCTCGCTACCGCGAGCTGCTGGACGATATTTTTGAGCGCAAGGTCCTGGCCGACAATTTCAGCCTCTATCTGCATCGCCCCACCGCCACCGATCCGTCGCTGGCCCCGCCCGGCTGCGACGCCTTCTACGTGCTCTCGCCGGTGCCGCATCTGGACAGCGGTACCGACTGGCGGCTTAAGGCCGAGCCTTACCGCCGCGCCATCGCCCGCCACCTGGGCGCCACCTTGTTGCCCGGCCTTGAGGAACAGATCATCACTTCGCAAATGCTGACACCGCAGGACTTCCAGGACAGGCTGCTCTCCTTTAAGGGCGCCGCCTTTGGCCTCGAGCCCGTGCTCTCGCAAAGTGCCTGGTTCCGGCCGCACAACCGCAGTGAAGAGATCGAGCGGCTCTATCTGGTCGGCGCAGGCACCCATCCGGGCGCGGGACTGCCGGGCGTGCTCTCATCAGCACGGGTTCTCGATTCACTGGTTCCGCATGCAAGCACATTGGCCCGGAGATAGCGCGATGCACGCTTCTGACATTGCTGCCTGCCGCGCCATGCTGCGCGCCAACTCGCGCACATTTTTCATGGCATCAATGCTGCTGCCGAGCAGCGTGCGCGACCCAGCCTGCGCGCTTTATGCCTTTTGCCGCATCGCCGACGATGAGGTTGATCTCAACGGCGGGCGCCTGGAGGCTATTGCCGGCCTGCGCGAGCGCCTGCGTTTGGCCTATGCGGGGCAGCCCCAACCGCAGGCGGCGGACCGCGCCCTGGCCGAGGTGGTGGCGCGATTCAGCGTGCCGCGCGCCCTGCCAGAGGCACTGATTGAGGGCTTCGAATGGGACGCCATCGGGCGTCGCTACGAAAGCCTTGCCGAACTGCACGACTATGCGGCACGCGTCGCCGGCGCGGTGGGCGCGATGATGGCGCTGCTGATGGGCGCGCGCTCGGCCGAGGCGCTGGAGCGCGCCTGCGACCTCGGGGTGGCGATGCAGTTGACCAATATCGCGCGCGATGTCGGCGAAGATGCACGCGCCGGGCGCCTGTACCTGCCGCGCGACTGGATGCGCGACGCCGGCATCGATCCCGACGAGTGGCTGGCAGCCCCGGTATTCAGTGCGCCCCTGGCTTCGGTGATCGCGCGCCTGCTTCAGGAGGCCGATGTGCTCTACGATCGCGTCGCCGGCGGGGTGGCGAGGTTGCCGGCGGGTTGTCGGCCGGGCATCAACGCCGCGCGTTCGCTGTACGCCGAAATTGGGCGCGAACTGGAACGCGGTGGACTCAATTCGGTTGCGCGGCGCGCGGTGGTGCCAGCTTGGCGCAAAACGTGGCTGCTGGCGCGCGCGCCCTTCATGTCCACTCGGGCTGATGGCAACGCCGATATCCCGGCAATGCGGCAGACTCGCTTCCTGGTCGAGGCGGTGGCGCTGACCGCATCGTCGCCACGTCCCACCACGGCTGCTATGCGCTGGTGGCAAATCGGCACGCGACTGGGCTGGCTGGTGCAGCTGTTCGAACGGCTGGAACAGCAGGACCGCGGCATCGTCGGACGTACACAAAGTGGCGCCGGATGAATTCAAACGCACTGATCGCCGTCGCAATGCTTTTTGTGTTGGGCGGCGCGCTCAGCCGCCCCGCCGCGGCATGCGAAACGGCAGCAGCATCCGCACCCATGGCGCGCTGAACCGGTCCAGCGACAGGCTCTCATGGACCGCTGTGACGGACTCGCCGAGCAAGTGCGTGAGTACCGTCGAGCGCGCATAGAACGGAGTGTCTTCGAGGGTGCTTTGCACGCGCGCGCCGTGCCCCTTATCGGCGCGTGTAGCCCGCGGAATGCGCCATCCGGTGCTCTGCAGCCGCACCGGCGGGGGCGGCGGGAAATCGCACATGCCGCCCGCTGGGTCGCAAACGATCGCCAGCGATAAGGGTTCGGCATCGCGGCGAGTCACTTCATAGAGTATCGCGGTGCCGCCGCCGACGCTTGCGCGCGACCAGGTCCAGCCTGAAAAAGCCAGTTCCAGCGCGGCGCTGCCGCGATTGCTGTCCAGATACCCGCTGCCCGACCAGGACAGGGCGGGATGATCCAACTCGACCTCGACGCGCGCCACTGGTGCGAGCGGCGTCCATTGGTGGCAGCCTGGCGGATCCAGCACGAAGGTCCGGCACGCCATGGCCGATGGGTAGAGGCGCACTTTGCCGCGTATGCGCGAGGGCCAGGGCGCCGTGATTTCATCAATGAAAACCACCAGCGCATCGCCGTCCCAGGCGATCGAACTGGGGCCGATCGCCAGGTGTCGCTGCTCCCGGCGCACCGCCAAGCGGCCGCGCTCAACCATGCTCCAGCGCTTGCCGCCGGCGCCATACAGCGCCACATTGAGCGCGCAATGCTGCAGCGGATCCGCGTGGCCGCGCTGCCGCGCCCAAGCGTAGTAAGGAGAGAATACGCTGCCGATGAAAGCAATGACCGTCAGGCCGTGCTTGCCGTCATCGCTTAGCGCATCGAGATACCACCAGGCGTAGCCGCCCTCCGCTACCGGCGCATCGAAGCGCAGTCCGCCAGGATCGCCGCCGCCGCCAGACGGCCCGACAGCGCTGCCATCGGCAAGCCCGGACCAGGATGTACGCTGCCCCCCGCCAGGTAGAGTCCCGGCATCCGGCTGCGCGATCCCGGGCGGCGAAACGATGCCATCCAGCCGTGCGAAGCCTGGCCGTATAGCGCGCCCCCGGTTCCCGGAAACAACCGTGCAAAGTCGGCCGGGGTCGTCACCACCTGTCGCGTCGGCACGCGCTCCACCCGCAGGCCGCACTGCTGCAGCCGGGAAAAGGTCCATTGCTCGCATTGATCGATCTCCGATCCGGTATAGCCGTTGATGTCTCCTGTGGCCGGCGCGTTGACTAGGCACAGCAGCCTTTCCGCGGCGCCGGTCGCGCGCAGGCCGTCGCCATCGCGGTCCTGGGCGCAGACGTACACCGTGGGTGCGGAGGGCAGGCGCAAATGGCGAAAGATGTCATCGAACTCCCGCGCGTAGTCGGGCGAAAAAAAGACATTGTGGCGACTCAGGGAAAATCCACTGGTCGGCGCCATCAGCGCCCAGGTGATCGCCGAAAGCGAACGCGATGCGCGCGGCACCGGCGCGACCGCCCGGCTCACGGCCGCGCCGAAGCGCCCGTCGGCGATCGCCGCGATGTCGGCATTGGCGAGCACCGCGTCGGCCGTCAGAACCTCACCGCCAGCCAGGCGCACGCCGCTTGCCCGCCCGCCTTTGACCGTCACCTCGGCCGCGTCTGCGCCATAGCGGATCACCGCTCCGCAGCCGGCTGCCAGCTGCGCCAAGCTGGCTGCGATGCGATGCATTCCGCCTTCGACCATCCACACGCCTTCCTGCTCGACATGGGCGATCAGCATCAGGGTCGCGGGCGAAAGATAGGGAGACGAGCCGCAATAAGTCGCATAGCGACCGAACAACTGGTGCAGGCGCGCATCGCGAAAGTACCCGCCGATGGCGCGCCAGAGGGAAACGAACGGAGAAATGTTCCAGAGGTCGGGAATTCCGCGCAAGCCAACCCTGGCAGCCAGGGAAACCAGATTGGGCCGCGAAGCCTGGATGAAAGAGCCTTCCAGGGTTTGGAAAATCCGCCGCGCACGCGCGCAGAACGCCAGGTAGCCGCGGGCCTCGGCGGCGCCGGCGAAGCGGCCGATGGCATCGGCCGATTGTTGCCTGTCCGCATACAGGTCCAGGCGTTCATCTTCATCCCAAGCGTGACGCGCCAGAATTCGCGCCGGTTTTAGCACAAGATGCTCGGCGAGCGTAGTCCCAGCGTGCGCATAGAGCCCTTCGAAAACCCCGCGCATGGTCAGCACGGTGGGGCCGGCGTCGATGCGCCGGCCGCCGGCGTTCACCTCACGCAGCTTACCCCCGGGCGCATCCATGCGCTCGAGCAGCGTCACCTTGTGGCCGCTGGCCGCCAGATCGACCGCGGCGGCCAATCCAGCCATGCCGGCGCCGACCACGATCACGTGTCTGCCGCTCATTTAATTGGCGCCGGCATAATAATTTCGTTGACGAGCGGATTTCATGTGTATATGTTACTTGACATCTTAAAATGTCAGTATAAAATTACAACAGAGGCAGAGGAGGCTTCCGTGGACCCGATGCAGCGAATCGAGCAAACCCTGGCTGATGCACTGGCCAGAGGTGAGACGCACGGAAATCCTCCCAAACTGGCGGCTGCGATACGGTATGCGGTATTCCCGGGCGGAGCGCGGATTCGGCCCAAGCTATGCTGGGCGGTCGGCCAGGCTTGCGGTGCCAAACTGCCGCAGGTGGTGGATGCCGCCGCCGCAGCGATCGAACTGCTGCACTGCGCTTCACTGGTCCACGACGACCTCCCCTGTTTCGACAATGCGGCCACCCGGCGCGGGCGGCCTTCGGTGCACGCCGAGTTCGGCGAGCGCCTGGCGGTGCTCACCGGCGACGCCTTGATCGTAACTGCGTTCCAGACCCTGGCGCACGGCGCCGCGGCGCTGCCGGAGCGTATGGCGCCGCTCTTGATGACCATCTCCCAGTCGGTCGGTATGCCCAACGGCATCGTCGCCGGACAGGCATGGGAATGTGAATCGCGCGTGGTGTTGGCGGACTATCAGCGAGCCAAGACCGGCTCGCTGTTTTCCGCAGCGACAGTGGCCGGCGCACAAGCCGCCGGCGCGGCACCCGGGCCGTGGCGCGCCCTGGGCGAATATATTGGCGAAGCCTACCAGGTGGCCGACGACATCCGCGATGTTCTGGGCACCGAGGAAAGCCTGGGAAAGCCGGCCGGCCGCGATGCGTTGATCGGTCGCCCGAGCGCTGCGCTAGAACTGGGCCTGGAAGGCGCACTGCACCACTTCGAGCAACTGGTGGCCAAAGCGAGCGCGTCGATTCCGGCTTGTCCCGGCGCACCGCAACTGCGGAGTCTGATGCGCAGTGAAGTGCAACGCCTGATACCCCGCGAATACGTTTGTGTCGCGGCATGAAAGCCTGAACGGCGGATCGATCATGTCGGCCCAATTCGCCAGCCTGCCACGACGAGTCGACGCGTCCTGGCTCGATCGTCTGTTCGCTCTGCGTGATGGCCTACTCGCCAGCCCACGCTTCCGCCACTGGGCCGGCGCGTTTCCCCTAACACGCCCGATTGCCCGTAAGCGCGCGAACGCCCTGTTCGACCTGTGCGCCGGATTCGTCTACTCGCAGGTGCTGCTGGCGTGCGTGCGGCTGCGCGTTTTCGACGCACTCGCTGCCGGCCCCCAAACAGCCGGTGTCCTCGCAGCGCGGCTGTCGCTGCCCACGGAAGCAGCGGTCCGACTATTGTCTGCTGCGGCAGCCCTAAGGCTACTGGAGCGGCGCGCCGGCGACCGTTATGGGCTGGGCCCGCTGGGCGCGCCGCTGGTCGGCAACGACGCGATCGCGGCAATGGTCGAGCACCACGCCATTCTTTACGCCGACCTGGCGGATCCGGTGGTGCTACTGCGCGGCACTGCACGCGGTACGGCACTTTCCGGCTATTGGCCGTATGCCCGTACCGACCGGCCGGACACGCTGGCAGCCGACGAGGTGTCGGCCTACACCGCCTTGATGGCGGCCTCGCAACCGCTGGTCGCCGGCGAGATACTCGACGCTTATCCACTGCATCGGCACCGCTGCCTGCTCGATGTCGGCGGCGGCAACGGTGCCTTCCTCGCCGCGGCCGCGGCGCGCGCCCCGGACTTGCGCCTGATGCTATTCGATCTGCCGTCAATTGCGCGGCAGGCCGGCGAACGTTTCGCCGATGCTGGCCTGGGAGACCGCGCCCAGGCTTTCGGCGGCGATTTTCTCGCCGATCCACTTCCCCGCGGTGCGGACCTTGTTTCGCTGGTCCGCGTGATTCACGACCACGACGACGCCCGCGCCTTGGTCATCCTGCGCGCGGTGCGGCAAGCGATGACGGACCAAGGCACCTTGCTGCTGGCCGAACCGATGTCCGGCACGCCAGGCGCCGAAGCGATGGGCGATGCCTATTTCGGCCTCTATCTGCTCGCCATGGGGCGCGGCCAGCCGCGCAGCCAGGTACAGCTCAAGGCGCTGCTGCAGGCGGCCGGTTTCGGCCAGGTGCGTGCCGTTCCCACCTCGATGCCGCTGCAGACCGGGCTGCTGGTCGCCCGCCCGCAGACATGAGCCAGAAACGCGATGAACTGCACCGAGTCCGCGCAACCGCCGACATTTTCCGCCGCGAGCCCTACGCGAGCGGAAAGGACACATTGCACATCGATCGTTGCCCGGCGCCGCCGGGCGCCCAGTTTGTCGTGGCCGGCATTTCACGGCAATCCCCGCCGCGTGGGACTCGCGCGGTAATGGCCGAAAGGCCGATCTGGAGGTATCACTTATGGCTAATGCAGAAAGACCGGGCGGTTCGCTGTCGGGGTTGACTGAGGCCGAGGCGAAGGAGTTTCACAGCATCTTCGTCACGAGCTTCATCATCTTCACTGTGATCGCCATCATCGCGCACTTCCTCGCCTGGCAATGGCGTCCCTGGTTGCCGGGTTCCGAGGGCTATACGTCGATGTACGAAGGCATCAAAGCAGCGGTATACAACGTCGTTCCTTACGCGTTCATGGGATAGGAGAAAAGACCATGTGGAGAGTATGGCTTATTTTCGATCCGCGCAGAGCGCTGGTCGGCTTGTTCACCTTCCTGCTCGTGCTGGCATTGATGATTCATTTCATCCTGCTCAGTACCGACCGGTTCAACTGGATCGAAGGCCCGCGTTCCGCGAAAGCCGCCAAGGTCCAGCAAATGTCGCCAATGCCATCGGCCCCACCGGCCGCGGCACAAGCGAAGTAGCAGCAGTGGCCGCAATGGTGAACGGGGTCGGACCAGGTCGCCGCCCCGCCACCATTGCGGGTTTGCAATACCGGTAAACCAGCGGCCTGCTCCGTAGTTATCGGCGGAAGGAACCAAAAATGTCCATGCTCAGCTTTGAAAGAAAATACCGCGTACGCGGCGGCACCCTGTTGGGGGGCGACCTGTTCGATTTCTGGGTCGGGCCGTTCTATGTTGGATTCTTTGGCGTCACCTCGGTGTTCTTTGCCGTGCTCGGTACCCTCCTGATCATTTGGGGCGCGTCGCAGGGGCCAACCTGGAATCTGTGGCAGATCAGCATCGCGCCGCCGGATTTGAAATACGGCCTCGGCCTGGCACCGCTGATGGAAGGCGGGCTGTGGCAGATCATCACTATTTGCGCCATCGGCGCGTTCGTTTCCTGGGCATTGCGCGAGGTAGAGATCTGCCGCAAGCTCGGCATTGGCCTGCACGTGCCGTTCGCCTTCTCGGTGGCGATCTTCGCCTACGTCTCTCTGGTGGTGATACGCCCGCTCCTGCTTGGCGCGTGGGGCCACGGCTTTCCCTACGGCATCATGAGCCACCTGGACTGGGTGTCGAACACTGGATACCAGTACCTGCATTTCCACTACAACCCCGCGCACATGGTGGCAGTGAGCTTTTTCTTCGCCTCTACCCTGGCGCTGGCCATGCACGGCGGACTGGTGCTGTCGGCCACCAACCCGCCCAAGGGCGAAACGGTGAAGACCGCTGAGCACGAAAACACCTTTTTCCGCGACGCCATCGGCTACTCCATCGGAACCCTGGGAATTCACCGCCTGGGCTTGTTCCTGGCGTTGTCGGCCGGCTTCTGGAGCGCGGTGTGCATCATCATCAGCGGCCCATTCTGGACCCGCGGGTGGCCCGAATGGTGGAGCTGGTGGCTCAACCTGCCGGTGTGGCGTTAACCGAGACGCGAGGAGAAACTAGCCATGGCTGCGGAATACCAGAATATCTTCACCCGCGTACAGGTGCGCGCCCCCGCTTACGCGGGCGTGCCGTTGCCACGCGGCAACCAGGAGCGCACCGGCAAGCGGGCGCATCTCCATTGGCTCGGATGGATCGGCGATTCGCAAATCGGCCCCTTGTACCTGGGCTGGTTCGGATTCGCCTCGCTGCTCTGCGGCTTCATCGCCTTCGAGATCGTCGGGCTCAACATGTTTGCCTCGGTGAACTGGGACCCGGTGCAGTTCGTGCGGCAACTGCCGTGGCTGGCGCTTGAGCCGCCGGCGCCGGCATATGGCTTGCACCTGCCGCCGCTCAATGAAGGCGGCTGGTGGATCATGGCTGGCTTTTTCATGACCACCTCGGTGCTACTGTGGTGGGCCCGCATGTACCGGCGCGCGCGCGCGCTTGGAATGGGCACCCACGTGGCCTGGGCGTTTGCCGCGGCGATCTGGCTGATGCTCGTGCTGGGTTTCATTCGCCCGCTGCTGATGGGCAGCTGGGGCGAAGCAGTGCCGTTCGGCATCTTTCCGCACCTGGACTGGACCGCGGCGTTTTCGATCCGCTACGGCAACCTCTTCTACAACCCCTTCCACATGCTCTCGATCGCCTTCCTGTACGGTTCGGCCCTGCTGTTCGCCATGCACGGCGCGACGATCCTGGCGGTCAGCCGCTTCGGTGGTGAGCGCGAGATCGAGCAAATCGTCGACCGCGGCACCGCCTCCGAGCGCGCCGCGCTGTTCTGGCGCTGGACCATCGGGTTCAATGCAACGATGGAGTCGATCCACCGCTGGGCGTGGTGGTTTGCGGTGCTGTGCCCCCTGACCGGCGGCATCGGCATCCTCCTCACCGGCACGGTGGTCGACAACTGGTATCTGTGGGCCGTCAAGCACCATATCGCACCGGTCTATCCCTCGGTTTTCCCGGCCGTGCTCGACCCCTCGCTGCTGCAAGGAGCCCAGCAATGATGAACACAAGAAACTCGCTCGCGCTGCTGCTACTGGCCACCGTCGTCCTCCTCGCAGGCTGCGAGCGCCCGCGGCCCGATACCGTCCAACGCGGGTATCGCGGCACCGGCACGGTAGAGGTCCATAACCCGCGCGTCACAGCCCTCAAGGTCGCCACCGCCCAGGCGCCCGAACCGCTGGCCGCGGTACCGGCAGGTGGCCCGGCAGCATCCAGCGTGTACAAGAACGTCCAGGTGCTCGGCGACGTGGATGCAGGCGAGTTGACCCGCCTGATGCTGGCGATGACCCAGTGGGTGGCGCCCCAGCAGGGCTGCGCCTATTGCCACGCCGGCGCCGACTTTGCAGCCGACACGCTCTACACCAAGGTGGTGGCGCGCCGCATGCTGCAGATGACCCGCCACATCAACTCCGACTGGAAAACCCACGTCGGCGATACCGGCGTCACCTGCTACACCTGTCATCGCGGCCAGAACGTGCCCTCGGAGGTCTGGTTCACTCCACCGGCGCAAAAGCGCGGCCAGAGTTTCGCGGGAAACAAAGCCGGACAAAATGCGCCGGCCGCCTCGGTGGCGCTGGCCGCCCTGCCCTACGATCCGTTTACGCCGTTCCTGTCGCAATCCAGCGACGTGCGGGTGGTAGGCGATACGCCGCTGGCCACTGGAAACCGGCATTCGATCAAGCAGACCGAGTGGACCTACAGTCTGATGATGCACATGTCCGATGCGCTTGGCGTCAATTGCACCTACTGCCACAACAGCCGCTCGTTCACCTCGTGGGATACCAGTACGCCGCAGCGCGCTACCGCCTGGTACGGCATCCGCATGGCGCGCGACCTCAACAGCCAGTACCTGGAATCATTGAGCAAGGTCGTCCCGGCGCATCGTCTTGGGTCGGAGGGCGACGCGCCCAAGCTCAATTGCGCCACTTGCCACCAGGCCGCGTTCAAACCACTTTACGGCGCACCTATGCTGAAAGACTATCCGCAGCTTGGCGTGGTGGCGCACGCGGCGGCAGCAGCACCCGAGGAGGCGGTGGCCCAGACCAAGCCTTGAATCCCGGACTGCGGCTCGTCTGATAATCCGAACTCATGGGTTCGGATTACCGAAGGCCCGCGCGATATCGCCATGGCCGGTGCTTCGCCCGATCGGCAGCGCCACGCGCGGGAACTCCGGTAGCATGTCGGCAGGGCCTGCGGTTTGAAGCACCGCCGATCAATCCGGGGCGCACGGGAACTACACGAATGTCAAGTTTAGTGGAAACATCGTATTGTCCAAAGAAGCAGGACAAACGGTCCCATTCGGCGACCCGCCCCGCCCACCCGAAAGCCGCTTGAGCATGGCGCTCGCATTCCCCTTTTCCGCGATCGTCGGGCAGGCCGAGATGAAACTGGCGATCCTGATTGCCGCGATCGATCCAAGCATCGGCGGGGTCCTGGTGTTCGGCGACCGCGGCACCGGCAAATCAACCGCCGTACGGGCCTTGGCAGCCTTGCTGCCGCCAATGCGCGCGGTGATCGGCTGCCCCTACGGCTGCGATCCGGCGGCGATGGCGGACCTGTGCGATAGCTGCAAAACCCGCGGCGGCAAGAGCAGCCGCGCCAAGGCCGTGCTGAAGAGCCATCTGGTGCCGGTCCCGGTGGTCGATCTGCCGCTGGGCGCGACCGAAGATCGGGTGGTCGGTTCGCTGGATATTGAACGTGCCTTGAGCCAGGGCACCAAGGCCTTTGAACCCGGACTGCTGGCGCGCGCGCATCGCGGCTTTCTGTATATCGACGAAGTCAATCTGCTGGAAGACCACCTGGTCGACCTGCTGATCGACGTCGCTGCATCGGGCGAAAACGTGATCGAACGGGAGGGGCTGAGCGTGCGCCATCCGGCGCGCTTTGTGCTCGTCGGCAGCGGCAATCCGGAAGAGGGAGAACTGCGGCCGCAACTGCTGGATCGCTTCGGCCTGTCGGTAGAGGTGAAAACCCCCACCACGATCGCCGACCGAATCGAGGTGGTGCGCCGGCGTGATGACTATGAGCGAGACGGTGCCGCCTTCGCCGCGAAATGGCATAAGGAAGACCAGCGCCTGCGCCGGCTGATCATCAGCGCGCGCGCACGTCTGGCAAAGGTGAAGGTGCCCGACGCCGCGCTGGAACACGCCGCACAATTATGTATGCGGCTGGGCACTGACGGCCTGCGCGGCGAACTGACCCTGATGCGGGCGGCGCGCGCCCTCGCCGCGTTCGAAGCCGACCCGGTCGTCGGTGACGCGCACCTGCGCCGGGTTGCGCCGCCGACGCTGCGCCACCGCCTGCGGCGCGATCCGCTTGACGAGGCGGGATCGTCGGTGCGGGTCGAGCGCGCGCTGGATGAAATGTTCGCGACATGACCGACATCGGCGGGCCCGCCGGCGCCTGGGCCGACGCGGTCTGGGCGGCGCTACTGTTCTCGGTGGCGCCGCACGCTGTGGGCGGCGTGGCGCTGCGCGCTCACGCCGGCCCGGTGCGCGACCAATGGTTGGCTCTGCTACGCCGCGTGCTGCCGGCCGGCTCGCCGATGCGCCGCATCCCGCAACATGTCGCCGATGACCGTCTGCTCGGCGGGCTCGACCTGGCAGCCACCTTGCAGGCTGGGCGGCCGGTGGCACAGCGCGGAATTCTTGCCGAAGCCGATCAGGGCGTGGTGGTGCTGTCGATGGCCGAGCGGCTTCCTCCTGGCTTGGCCGCGCGCGTCTCTGCGGCGATCGACACGGGCGAAGTGGTGATGGCGCGCGACGGTGTCGCTTTGCGCAACACGGCGCGGGTCGGCGTGGTGGCGCTCGATGAAAGTGCGCTGGACGACGAGTCGCCACCTGCCGCCCTGCTCGACCGCCTTGCGATGCATGTCGATCTGCGTGCGATTCGGCTGGCAGATACGGACATGACGGCGCCTTGCGATGCCGGCCAGTTGGCGTCTGCACGCCTCCGCCTCGGCGCAATTCAATGCGGGGACGCTGCTATCGAGGCGCTATGCGTGACCGCCCTGGCGCTGGGTATCGCGTCGCTGCGCGCGCCGCTCCTGGCCCTTCAGGTTGCACGCGCCGCCGCCGCTCTGGACGGGCGCCTGGAAGTGTCACAGGAAGACCTGGTGCTCGCCGGCCGACTGGTACTGGCGCCACGCGCCACCGCATTGCCCGCAGCCGAGCCGCCCGCCAAGGACGCAGCGGACAATTCGGACGCGGAAAAATCGGAGGAATCCGGCGAACCCGCCACCCAGCAACAGGAACTCGGTGCCGCTGCGCCCCTGAAGGATCCGGATGCCGCGCAACCCGCAGCGCCGGATCCCGGAGAGACTCTCGCCGAAACGGTACTCGCCGCCGCTACGGCGAGCATTCCCGGCGGCCTGTTGGCACGCATCCGGCCGGTGGGCGGCGAGCTGGCGCGGCCACGTTCCGGCGGCCGCGCCGGCGTGATGCAGCATGCGACACAGCATGGCCGGCCTGCCGGTGTGCGCCGCGGAGAACCGCGCGCTGGCGCGCGGCTCAACATCATCGCCACCCTGCGCGCGGCAGCGCCGTGGCAGCGACTGCGCCGGCCGGCAGAAAGTGGATACATGCCCGATGCCGGGGGCGCGCGTATCCAGGTCAGACGCGAGGACTTCCACGTCACGCGATTTAGGCAACGTGCCCAGACCACCACCATTTTCGCACTCGACGCGTCCGGCTCGGCGGCATTGCACCGACTCGCCGAGGCCAAGGGTGCGGTCGAACTGCTGCTGGCCGACTGCTATGTGCGCCGCGACCGCGTCGCGGTGATCGCCTTTCGCGGCCGCAACGCGGAAATTCTGCTGCCGCCGACGCGCTCGCTGGTACGCGCCAAGCGCAGCCTGGCCGGCCTGCCCGGAGGTGGTGGTACGCCGCTGGCTGCTGGCATCGACGCCGCTGCACACCTGGCGCAAGGCGTGTTGCGCCAGGGCGGCACGCCCTTGCTGGTGTTGCTCACCGACGGTCGCGCCAACGTCTCGCGCGCGGGCACTGGTGGGCGCGAACAGGCCTGGCAGGAAGCGCTGCTTGCCGCACGGGCGCTGCGCGCCGCCAGACTCGGTGCAATGCTGGTGGACACCTCGCCACAGCCGCAACCGGCGGCGCAGCGCCTGGCCGCCGAAATGCACGCCGCCTACCTGCCCTTACCGCACGCCGGCGCCGCCGACTTGTCGGCGGCGGTGCGCTCGGCGGTGGCGCTGCGCTAGAATGAAAAACCACTTATAGCACCATGAACGACAGCACTCTCGCCGCCCGGCTGCGCGCCGCCACCCATGAGTTACACCGCGTCGCCGAACAAAGCGGCGTGATGCGGCGTCTGCTTCGCGGTCAGCTCGGGCACGGCGAATACGCGCTGATGCTACGCAATCTTCATGCGCTGTATGCCGCCCTGGAGCAGGCGCTGGAGCACAATGCCGTCTCACCGATAATCGCACCGGTGCGGATGCCTGCGCTCTACCGCGCCGCCGCACTGGCCGAAGACCTGGAACATTTATTCGGCCCCGGCTGGAAAGAACTGCCGCTGACGAGCGCCATGCGCACCTACGTCGCGCGGATAGTGGAAGTGTCCGCCGCCGTGCCGCAACTGCTGGTCGCACATGCCTACGTGCGCTACCTGGGTGATCTGAGCGGTGGGCAGATGCTGGTCAAGGTGGTACGCCGCAGTTTCGGATTGACGGACCAGGCCGGCACGGCGTTCTACCGGTTCGGCGAGGCGACTAGCGCGGAAGCGCTAAAGGATGACTTCCGTGCCGCCTTGAACGGGCTGCCTCTCGACGCCGCCACTTCCGCTGCCATCGTCGCCGAAGCGAACGAGTCGTTTGCGCGCCACGTGGCGCTGTTCGAAGAACTCGACGCGCAGGCGGACCCGGCTCCTCAGGGCTCGATCCCGCCACCCGCTGCATAGGTAATCATCTGCAGCGCCAGTTCGGCGGCGCGCTTGGTCGAAGCCTCCAACCCGTCCAGACTGGGCACCACCGCCGGTCCGACCGGCTCTTCGCCAACTTCGATGACCGCCATGGTGGCGTTGGCCAGCACCGCCTTGAGCAGTTTTTCGAACTCGGTGCCGTCCTCGGTAAACTCCACCTGCGCCAGCGGCCGTTGCGCGGCGTGGATCGCCCGCTCCAGGCGCGCGCGCGCCGCCTGCGCCTCGCCGTCCTCGCTCAGGTTGGTGATCAGGACGATGTAGCCAAGCACCCCCGAGCCGTCCGGGCGGGCAATCACATCGGCCCGGATCGCCAGGGGCAGCGAGCCGCCGCCGCCGGTGTCAAGAGGCAATTCGCCACGCCAGCTCTGGCGCTCCACCACCACCGTACGCACCATGCCGCGGGCCGCCGCCGGATCGCGGAACAGACGCGGCAGATCCTCCAGATCAGCCAAGTGCATGTGCGGCCGCCTGAAATAGCTGGAGAAGGCTTCGTTGACAAAGCGGATACGGGTGGCACCGTCGGCGATCAGCACGCCATTGGTCGATCCTTGCAGCGCACGCCGCAATCGCGCCAGGCGGTCTTCGGTGATCAGGTAACTCATCGAGCGCACCTGCAGTGCGACGTCGCGCACCGACGCGCCCATGGCACGGGCGGTGTCCTGCTCGGCAACTGACCAGGCGCGCGCGGTCAACTGCACCTCTTCGGTCCAGACGGCGAACGAGCGCCGCGGCGAAAGGTCACGCGGGTCATTGCCCGGCAGCACCGGCTTGTTCGGATTGCCAGCCCAGCGCACCTCGCTCACTTGCTCGCCGCGGATCCAGATCAGGTACTCGCGGTCCTGGCGCGACAATTCGACTGCCAGGATACCGCTGGCGGTGGGCGCAAGCGAGACGAAATGCGGTGCGTCCCGCGCCACCGAGGCAGTAGCAAAAATGCCGCCGTCCATCGGCTGCTTGACGATCCAGTCGAGCAGGCTCCGCACCTGGTCGGTGGACGGCACTTCGCCCTGGGTCAGCAATTCGTTGTCGTAGGAAAGGATGGCACCGGTCGCGCCGACCATGCGCAGGAGATCGCGCGAGTCGTCCAGCAGCGCCTGCTGCCATTCGCCGCGTGACCAGGTCGATTCGATCAACCGGCCTTCGATGCGCCGCACCAGCGCGGCAGTACGCACCCGATCGAAGCTCTCGAGCACCGCGATTCGGGTTGACACCACTTCGGAGAGCAGGTCGCAGGCCGCGCGTATCGCGTACGGCAGCCTCTTCGGGCTGTAATGGTGGCACGCGATCAGCCCCCAGAGAGTGCCCACGCGCACCAGGGACACCACCAGCGTACCGGTCACGCCCATATTCTTCAGATACTGCAGGTGCAGCGGCGACATGCTGCGCAGCCAGCTCATCGACATGTCCAGTTCTTCACCGGTGGGCGGGAACAGGCGGGGCTGCAGCGGCACCGGCTCATAGTTGACATCGACCAGAACCCGCACCCGGTTGAGCAGGTAGAGCTCGCGTGCGCGCCGTGGAATGTCGGACGCAGGGTAGTGCAGGCCGACAAAAGGCTCCAGATATTCCTCTTTGGCTTCGGCTACCACCTCGCCATGCCCGGTCGGATCAAAGCGGTAAAACATCACCCGGTCATAGCCGGCAAGGTCGCGGTAAATGGCCACCGTCGCCGCAGCCAGGGCGTCGAACGTCGGCGTCTGGCCGATGCGGTCGACCGCATCGGCCAGACGCGGCGGCAACTCCTTGGCCAGAACTGCGGCGGCCACCAGGTCGACCGGCTCCAGTTCGAGGAACACGGCATCGGCGCCGTTGCGGTGCATCAGCACTTCGAACCCGCGGCGGCGGCCGTCACGTTCGATGAAACCGCGGAAGGCGCGCGGTGTCGCATTGACGCCGGCCCAGAAGCGGATGCGCACCTTGGCGACCAGGTCACCGCCAAGGACATCGATCAACTGGCCCAGCAACTCATTGGGAGCGATACCGAGTACCGCGGCGACATTCTGGCTGACCTGCAGCACCACCGGTTCGTTGGCGTCGAGCACCAGCAGCACGCCGTGCGGCTGAATGGACCCAGGGAGCTGAATGAGCTCCCTGTCGCAATTCGACAAGTCAGCCTCGCCGAACGCCGGATCCTCTTGTTTCCCCTCGCGCATAGAGTACGACCTGCTTCAGCGGCACTTTCCCTATGATCGCAACGGCCCCCCCGACACGATCGAGATTCATGGTGCGACCGCTTTATTGGATTGTCAAGCTGCATCGCACCGAAACACATGACACTGACCAGAGCAGGACACTGGAACACTGTCATCTAATATGTACTCACTACTTGACATATTAAAAAGTAATATTAGACTGACACTCATGAATTGGGGCACAAATCCGCGGATTTCGAGTTCTAGTGAGCCCGGGGATTTCGGCGCATGGAGACAGCGAGGAACCGGGTAATGAATGCCTTGGCGGTGGTGCTCGAAGGGCCCGGCCGGCTCGTCCTCAGTCAATTGGAATTGACGCCTCCTGGCGACGCCGATGTGGTGGTGGACGTCGAATGGAGCGGTATTTCCACCGGCACCGAGCGGCTGCTTTGGTCGGGCCGGATGCCGGCCTTTCCAGGCATGGGTTATCCGCTGGTGCCGGGTTACGAATCGGTGGGACGCGTGAGCGCCGCGGGCCCCGACGCCGGGACCCGGGTGGGGGAACGCGTTTTCGTACCGGGCGCACGTTGCTATGGGCCCGTGCGCGGTCTGTTTGGCGGCGCCGCGGCGCGGCTGGTGGTGGCCGGCAACCGCGCCCTGCCGATCTCCGAGCATCTCGGCGAGACCGGTGTGCTGCTGGCATTGGCCGCCACGGCGTTCCACGCTACCTCCGCGCCCGGCACCCGCCAGCCCGACCTGATCGTCGGGCACGGCGTGCTCGGCCGGATGATCGCGCGCCTGGCACTGGCGGCTGGCGCGGCGCCACCGGTGGTTTGGGAAACCAACTCTGAGCGGCGCGCGGGTGCGGTCGGCTACAGTGTCATCGACCCGGCGGCGGACGCGCGGCACGACTACCGCTGCATCTACGACGTCAGCGGCGACAGTTCGCTGCTAGACACGCTGATCGGGCGCCTGGCACCAGGCGGCGAGATTGTCCTGGCCGGGTTTTACGAAAACCCGCTGTCGTTCGTGTTTCCGCCCGCGTTCATGCGCGAGGCGCGCATCCGCATCGCCGCCCAATGGCAGGAAGCGGACCTGACCGCCGTCAAACAGCTGGCCGAATCGGGGCGCCTGCCGCTGGGCGGCCTGATCACCCACCGCCACGCCGCCGCCCTGGCCGACCAAGCGTACCGGACCGCATTCAGCGATCCGGCCTGCCTGAAAATGATCCTGGACTGGAGAACCGACCCATGAGCAATACCTTAGGCGCCACCGCGGTCCCGTTGAAGTTCATGAAAGACCATCTGCGCGCGGAAGCGGCGATCGAGCCGGACCCGGTCGCCACTGGCGCGGCGACCAAGGAGACGCAGATCATCGCGATCTACGGCAAGGGTGGTATCGGCAAGAGCTTTACCCTGGCCAACCTCTCCTACATGATGGCGCAGCAGGGCAAGAAGGTGCTGTTGATTGGCTGCGACCCGAAAAGCGACACCACCTCGCTCTTGTTCGGTGGCCGGGCCTGCCCGACCATCATCGAGACCTCGTCGAAAAAGAAGTTGGCCGGCGAGCAGGTGGCGATCGGCGACGTCTGCTTCAAGCGCGACGGCGTGTTCGCGATGGAACTGGGCGGCCCGGAAGTGGGCCGCGGCTGCGGCGGACGCGGCATCATCCACGGCTTCGAGTTGCTGGAAAAGCTCGGCTTCCACGAGTGGGGCTTCGACTATGTGCTGCTCGACTTCCTTGGCGACGTTGTTTGCGGCGGCTTCGGCCTGCCGATCGCCCGCGACATGTGCCAGAAGGTGATTGTGGTCGGCTCCAACGACCTGCAATCGCTGTATGTCGCCAACAACGTCTGTTCGGCGGTGGAGTATTTCCGCAAGATGGGCGGCAACGTCGGCGTCGCCGGCATGGTGATCAACAAGGACGACGGCACCGGCGAGGCGCAGGCCTTCGCCGAGCGCGCCGGCATCCCGGTACTGTCGGCCATTCCGGCGCACGAGGATATCCGCCGCAAAAGCGCTAACTACGAAATCATCGGCAAGCCCGGCACCCAGTGGGCTTCGCTGTTCGAGACCCTCGCAGAAAATGTCGGCGCCGCGCCGCCGGTGCGCCCCACCCCGCTGACGCAGGACCAGTTGCTCGGCCTGTTCGCCGGCGACGCGGTCGGGCGCAACGTGGTGCTCGAACCGGCCACCCAGTTCGACATGTGCGGCAAGACCGAGGTGGTGCGCGAAACCCTCGAAGTCGTCTACGACGCTGCCTGAAAGGACGATGCCATGTCCACCTCGATGACGCCGCAGATCACCAATCCCGCCGCCCTCGATGGCGATGGGCTGGGTTGCCATTCCGGCGAGAAGCAGCTGCTGGCCGCCGCGCAGTCCGCCGGCAAAAGTGCCACCCTGGAGCAGTACGCGAAGGATTACCCCAAAGGCCCGCACGACCAGCCGCAGTCGATGTGTCCGGCCTTCGGCAGCCTGCGCGTGGGCCTGCGCATGCGCCGTACCGCCACCGTGCTGAGCGGCTCGGCCTGCTGCGTCTACGGCCTGACCTTCACTTCGCATTTCTACGGCGCCAGGCGCACCGTCGGCTATGTACCGTTCAATTCCGAATCGCTGGTCACCGGCAAGCTGTTCGAGGACATTCGTGAATCCGTCTACAAGCTCGCCGACCCCGCCGCCTACGATGCCATCGTCATCATCAATCTTTGTGTGCCCACCGCCTCCGGAGTGCCGCTGCAGTTGCTGCCCAAAGAGATCAACGGCGTGCGCATCATCGGCATCGATGTGCCGGGTTTCGGCGTACCCACCCATGCCGAAGCCAAGGATGTGCTGGCTGGCGCGATGCTCAAATATGCGCGCAACGAGGCTGAGCAGGGCCCAGTGCAGGCGCCGCGCGCTGGGCGCGGCGACAAGCCGACGGTGACCTTGCTGGGCGAGATCTTCCCCGCCGACCCGATCACCATCGGCATGATGCTGGAGCCCATGGGCCTGGCCGCCGGGCCGGTGGTGCCGACCCGCGAATGGCGCGAACTGTATGCCGCGCTCGACTGCGTGGCGGTGGCCGCGCTGCATCCTTTCTACACCGCCAGTTGCCGCGAGTTTGACGCCGCCGGCCGCACCATCGTCGGCTCGGCGCCGGTGGGCCACAATGGCACCGAAGCATGGCTGCAGGCGATCGGCAATGCCGCCAACGTGGGACAGGAAAAGATCGACGCCGCCAAGAACCGCATGCTGCCGGCAATCAAGGGGGCGCTGTCGAAAATGCCGGTGAAGGGACGCATCACCCTATCCGGTTACGAAGGTTCGGAACTGCTGGTGGCGCGCCTGCTGGTCGAGAGCGGCGCTGACCTGCGCTATGTCGGCACCGCGTGCCCGCGAACGCCTTGGAGCGATGTCGACCGGCAATGGCTGGAGGCGGCCGGAGTACACGTGCAATACCGTGCCTCGCTGGAGCAGGACCTGGCGGCGATGCGCGAATTCAAACCCGACCTCGCCATCGGCACCACGCCTATCGTACAGGCGGCCAAGGAGCAGACCATCCCGGCGCTGTATTTCACCAACCTGATCTCGGCGCGTCCGCTGATGGGCCCGGCGGGCGCCGGCTCGCTGGCCGCGGTGGTCAACACGGCGCTGCACAACAAGGGGCGCTTCGAGACCATGCGGGAGTTCTTCGCCGGCGTCGGCGAAGGCTACGCTGCCGGCGTGTGGGAAGACACGCCGCACGACCGCCCCGAGTTCCGCGAGCAATACAAGCGCCAGATCGTCAAACTGCAGAAGAAGGGCAACGCGGAGGCGATGATCTGATGCTGGTACTCGACCACGACCGCGCGGGGGGCTACTGGGGGGCGGTCTACGTATTCACCGCCGTCAAGGGCATGCAGGTGGTGATCGACGGCCCGGTGGGCTGCGAAAACCTGCCGGTCACTTCGGTGCTGCACTACACCGACGCGCTGCCGCCGCACGAACTGCCGATCGTCGTCACCGGCCTGGCCGAGGAGCAACTCGGCCGCGAAGGCACCGAAGGGGCGATGAAGCGCGCCCACGCCACCCTCGACCCGGACCTGCCGGCAGTGGTGGTGACTGGCTCGATCGCCGAGATGATCGGCGGCGGCGTCACTCCGGAAGGGACCAACATCAAGCGGTTTCTGCCGCGCACCATCGATGAAGATCAGTGGCAAAGCGCCAACCGCGCAATGTACTGGCTGTGGACCGAATACGGGTTGCGCAAGATCCCCGCGCTCAAACCCCGCAAGCCGGGCGACAAGCCGAAGGTCAACATCATCGGCCCGATCTACGGCACCTTCAACATGCCCAGCGACCTGGCCGAAATCCGCCGGCTGATCGAAGGCATAGGCGCCGAGGTCAACATGGTGTTCCCGCTCGGCTCACACCTGGCCGATGTGCAGAACCTGGCCGCGGCCGAGGCCAACGTGTGCATGTACCGTGAATTCGGGCGCCTGTTATGCGAGGCGCTCGACCGGCCTTATCTGCAGGCGCCGATCGGCCTGCACAGCACCACCCAATTCCTGCGCAGCCTGGGCGGCATTCTCGGCCTCGACCCGGAACCCTTTATTGAGCGCGAAAAGCACACCACCATCAAGCCGATCTGGGATCTGTGGCGCTCCGTCACCCAGGATTTTTTCGGCACCGCCGGCTTCGCTGTGGTGGCGGGTGAAACCTACGCGCGCGGCCTGCGCCACTTTCTCGAAGACGAGATGGGGCTGCCTTGCCACTTCGCTGTCTCGCGCGTGGCCGGTGCCAAGACCGACAACGAAGCCGTTCGCAAACTGGTGAAGGAAAAGCCGCCTCTGGTGATGTTCGGTAGCTACAACGAGCGCATGTACCTGGCTGAATGCGGCGCTCGCGCCACCCTCATCCCTGCCTCGTTTCCCGGTGCCATCATCCGCCGCCACACCGGCACCCCCTTTATGGGCTACGCGGGCGCCACGTACGTCATCCAGGAATACTGCAACGCCTTGTTCGACGTGCTGTTTCACATTCTGCCGTTGGGCACCGAGATGGACAAGGTCGAACCAACACCTGCCCGTGTGCATAATGAAATTCCCTGGCTCGACGAAGCCAAGGCAGTTCTCGACAAACTGATTGACGCACAGCCTGTACTCATCCGTATTTCGGCTGCCAAACGAATACGTGATCGCGCTGAGCGTGATGCTCGGCAGTCGGGAGAAAGCTCGGTGACGGCGGCGCACGTAGAGAATTCGCGCGGGGTTCTAGGCGCCTGAGTGCCTGGTCAAATTGGAGGCGGGGGTCGGAATCGAACCGGCGTACACGGCTTTGCAGGCCGCTGCATGACCACTCTGCCACCCCGCCGCCGGGACCAACCTCGATAGGAATTCTGGAGCGGGAAACGAGACTCGAACTCGCGACCTCAACCTTGGCAAGGTTGCGCTCTACCAACTGAGCTATTCCCGCGTGGGAGGGGGATTATACCCTCGCCTGCGCGCAGGATTCAACTGTCTTCGCGAGATCGCTCACCACGCAACTGCGGCAGCGCGATACGCATGTAATAACCCATCGAAACCAGGGTGAGCACAGCGGCCACCCAGATCAGCACGTTGCCCAGTCCGGCAATCGGCACGGCACCGATCGGGTCGTAGTAGAGCAGCATGGGTATGGCGATCATCTGTGCCGTGGTTTTGATCTTGCCAAGCATGTTGACAGCGATGCTGCGCGATCGGCCCAGGTTGGCCATCCATTCGCGCAATGCCGAAATGGCGATCTCGCGGCCGATGATGATGGTGGCGATCCACACGCTGGTGCGCCCTAATCCCACCAGGACGATGAGCGCGGCAGCAACCAGGAGTTTGTCTGCCACCGGATCGAGAAAAGCACCAAAGGCCGAGGTTTGTCCGAGACGCCGCGCCAGATAGCCATCGAGCCAATCGGTGAGTGAGGCTAGGATGAAGACGCTGGTGGCCAGCAGATTGCGCGTCTCCAGGGTCATCCACGGCTCTGGCACGGTAAATGCTCCAACCACGATGGGAATCATGATGATGCGCAGCCAGGTAAGCGCGGTGGGCAGATTGAATGTCATGAGTGCAAGCTTCTATAGATGATCTCGGCAAGCCCTTTGCTCACCCCTTCGACCCGTTGCAAATCGTCCACACCGGCCGCCTCGACCCCTCGCAGACCACCAAAATGCTCAAGCAATCGGCGGCGGCGCTTGGCACCAATACCGGGAATGCCCTCGAGCGAGGACGTGGTGCGACTGCGCGAGCGTCTTGCCCGATGACCGGTGATCGCAAAGCGATGCGCTTCGTCACGGATCTGCTGGATCAAGTGTAAACCCGCATTGGTCGGGGGCAGGATGAGCGGGGCTTCAATCTCGGGAAAAATCAATTCTTCCAGGCCTGCCTTGCGCTCGGGACCTTTGGCCACGCCGAACATCATGACATCCAGCCCCAGTTCGGCGAGTATTTCCCGCGCCGCATTCACCTGACCACGCCCGCCGTCGATCAGCACCAGATCGGGACGCTCGCCCTCACCGCGTGCCACCTTGTCATAGCGTCGGCTGAGTACCTGGCGCATCGCCGCGTAGTCATCGCCGGCCACGATGCCCTCGATGTTGTAACGACGATACTGCGCCGGACGCATGGCGCGCTGATCATAAACCACGCAGGAGGCAACCGTTGCCTCGCCCTGCGTGTGGCTGATGTCAAAGCATTCGATTCGCTCCAGCGTGTCATCGGCACCAATCGCTTCGCGCAATGCTCCCAGCCGTTCATCTTGCGTGGCCCGTTCACGCAGGCGCTGGTGCAGCGCCTGGCGCGCATTGCGCTCAGCCATCTCGAGCCAGACGCGACGCTCGCCGTGCGGACGAACCAGCACCGCGGGTGCGCTGCCCTGGCTGCTGGCGAGCAGGGCGCGCAGCGCCTCGCTGTCGACTTCCTCCTGCAGCACCAGCAGGCTGGGCAGCGGACCGCTTGCGTAGTGATGCATCAAAAAGGCACTCATCACCTCACTCGGGCTGTGCTCTTCGGCATGTTGCGGGAACAGGCTGCGATCACCCAGATAGCGACCATTGCGCACCACAACCAGATTGACGCAGGTAATCGAATGTTCGCGCACCAGTGCCACTGCGTCAGCATCCAGGGCCGTGGTGGTGTCTACATACTGCCGTTGCTGCATGCCCGAGAGCACTTGAATCTGATCACGATAGACCGCGGCCAGCTCAAAGGCCTGCTCTGCGGCGGCGGCCTGCATGCGCTCGCGCAGAACGGCGAGCACATCGTCCTCGCGGCCGCTCAAGAAGAATGCGGCGTTGCGCACGTCCTCGGCATAGGCGGCCGTATCGATGCGCTCGACACAAGGCGCCGAACAGCGATGGATCTGGTGCAACAGGCACGGTCGGGTGCGGTTGGCGAACACCGAGTTCTCACAGGTGCGCAGTCGAAACACTTTCTGCAACAACTGAATGCTCTCGCGTACTGAAGCGGCGTTGGGATAGGGACCGAAGTAGCGATGGCGCGAGTCTGGCGTTCCGCGATAAAAGCCCAGTCGCGGAAAAGTCTCGCCGCTGATCATCAGATAAGGATAGGACTTGTCATCGCGAAACAGGATGTTGTAGCGCGGTGAGAGTGATTTGATCAGATTATTCTCAAGGATCAGTGCCTCCCCCTCGCTGCCGGTGACGGTCACTTCGACCCGACTGATCTGCCCGATCATGCTCTGGATGCGCGGCCCGTGATTGCTCTTGCTGAAATAGGAAGACACCCGCTTCTTTAGGTCACGCGCCTTGCCCACGTACAGCACATCGCCCCTGGCACCGATCATCCGGTACACCCCGGGCAGCCCGGGCAATCCTTTGAGAAATTCCGGATCAAGCATCCAGGTGCGCCCGGATCGACTGGAACACGGCCTGGAACATGGCAGGCGTGAGCCGGCGCGTCTGTGTGTTGTAGCGGCTGCAGTGATAGCTATCAAACAGCCGCTGACCCTGCGGCAGCAGGTGCGACGCGCCGTGACCAAATGTGAGGGCGCCTTGCGACAAACCGCAGGCCATCAGGACAGCCTTATGTGCAACAAGGCCCAGTGCCAGGATTGCGCGTGGACGCACCGCGACAATTTCCGAGCGCAGATAGTCATTGCACAGTCGTACTTCGGCAGGCAGCGGCTTATTCTCCGGCGGCAGACATTTGACCGCGTTGGTGATGCGGCAATCGCGCAATTCGAGGCCATCGTTCGGATCGGCGCTACCGGGGTGATTGGCGAAGCCGAATTCATGCAAGGTGGCGTAGAGCAGGACGCCGGCATAGTCACCGGTAAACGGACGCCCGGTGCGGTTGGCCCCGTGCATGCCAGGGGCCAGACCGACGATGAGCAAACGGGCATTGTCAGGACCCAGCGCCGGCACCGGGTGGGCATAGTACTCCGGGTGCTTGTCGCGCACGCCGCGCAGAAACTGCGCGAGGCGAGCGCAGCGAGTGCAGTCACGATCAAACGACCCGGTGTCAGGCAGACGACGATCTTCAGGGCACATGGTCAATGGGTTACGGTGAGCGCGCAAGTAGTGGCAGCGCACATGGTCAAAGGGTTACAGCAAGCGCGCAAGAGGTAGCAGCGCACATGATCAATGGTTCAAAGTGAGCGTGCGAGGGTTTGCCGCGCGGCCAGGTAGCGTTCGCCCGCGCGTCCTGCCAGAAGCGCGTCATCGCGCGGCCTGGCGCGGGCCACGCGGAGCGCAGCGTCGTCGCGGACCACGCCCGTAGCATCGAAGCGCGCTCTGCCACGGCGCGCCAGGCAACCGGTCACATGTCCAGGTTCAATCGCCCGCGCGGGAAGCCGCTGCAATAGTTGATCGGCCTGCTCAGGTGCATTGCACACCAGCACCATGTCACAGCCGGCGGCATAGGCCGCCTGCGCCCGCGCCACCACATCGCCGGCAACGCTGGCACCTTCCATCGACAGATCGTCACTGAATATCAATCCGCGAAACCCTAACTGCCTGCGCAGTATCTCGCCCAACCAGCGTGGTGAGAAACCGGCTGGCTGCGGCGCGACTGCCGGATAGATGATGTGCGCTGGCATGACAGCTTCCATGCCTGCGGCAATGCAGCGGCCATAGGGTCGCAGATCGAGCGCTTCGATGGCAGACAGAGTGCGCTCATCGATGGGAACGGCGTGATGCGAATCAGCGCTCGCGTAGCCATGACCTGGAAAGTGTTTCCCAACCGCCGCCATCCCGGCTGCATGCAGACCGCCAATCACCGCTGCAGCCAGATCGCCCGCCTTATCGGCATCGGCATGCAAAGCGCGCGTGCCGATCACCGCCGATTGGCCGAAATCGAGGTCGAGGACCGGAGTGAAACTGAAATCGACGCCCTGGCACGACAACTCGTGAGCCAAGACATAGCCCGCCGCCTCGGCGGCGTGCAGCGCAGCCTGCGGGTTGCGATCGAAGAGCGTGCCTAGTGAAGCGGCGGCAGGCAATTGAGTAAAACCATCGCGAAAGCGCTGCACCCGCCCACCCTCGTGGTCGACCGCGATCCACAGCGCGGGGCTGCGCAGGGCATGAATTTCAGCTGTGAGCGCGCGCAATTGGTGTGTCGATGCGTAGTTGCGGGTGAATAAAATGACCCCGCCCACCGCCGGATGCGCAAGGCGGGTGCGATCGGTCGCGCTGAGCTGCAAGCCCTCGATATCGATCATCACCGAGCCCAAAGGGCAGCGCAGCGTGCTCATTGCGTGTTGCCTTGCAGGACGACGAAGGCACACGCCATGGTTCTCTCATCGGTGATACTCAACAGAATCTCAGCAATGCCGCGGCTCGTCAGATAGTCGCGCAACCGGGACGAGGGCTCAAAGTACGGGCGGCCCGAGGGGGCATTGCGCACTTCGATGTTGTGCCAATTGACCGGTGCGCGAATGCCCGTACCGAGCGCCTTGGACAAGGCTTCTTTCGCGGCAAACCGCTTGGCCAGAAAGTTGGCCGGACGCACGTGATGTTCATAGCGTGCGAGCTCACGGCCAACCAGAATCCTTTGCGCCAGTCGAATGCCGTGGCGATCAATCGCCTGGCTGATGCGCACGACATCGCACAGATCGGTACCAATACCCAGGATCATGTTGCCGCACCGCACATCAGCTGCTTCATTTCACGCACCGCTTCGCGCAGGCCGACAAACAGCGCCCGACTCACGATGGCATGTCCGATATGCAACTCGCGCACGCCGGGCATCCGGGCGATGGCCGGTACATTGAAATAATTCAGGGCATGACCGGCATTGAATCGCATGCCCGCCGCAGCAATCGCCGCGCCGGCCTCTGCGATTCGCGCGAGCTCGGCGCGCACCGCAGGTCGATCGGGATCGCGCCCATGAGCATGAAAGGCATGCGCATAGGGTCCGGTATGCACCTCGCAGACGCTGATGCCACAGCGCCGCGCTGCTGCCACCTGATGCAGATCGGCATCGATGAATGCGCTCACTACGATTCCTTGCTCGCTCAGCTCACCCACCAGTCTGGTCAGGCGCGCTTCATCGGCGAGCAGATTGAGTCCGCCTTCGGTGGTGATCTCGGCGCGTCCCTCCGGAACCAGCATCGCCATTTCGGGTTTGATCGCGATGGCGATGCCTGCCATCTCGGCGGTGGCTGCCATTTCAAGATTCAACTTGATCTGGGTCACTTCGCGCAGACGCCGCACATCGGTGTCGTTGATGTGACGACGATCTTCGCGCAGATGGACCGTGATGCCATCGGCACCGCCCAGTTGGGCTTCGACAGCCGCCCACACCGGGTCCGGTTCATGGCCGCGGCGCGCCTGGCGCACCGTGGCCACATGGTCGATGTTGACTCCGAGTTCAATCATTCACGCCTTCCGCTAATCGGTTACACCACGTCGAGCTCTGCTTGCCACAATCGATTCACAGCACAACGAGCACCACAGGCCGCCGTTGATTCAGACCACATCGAGCACTTCTCGCCATACCTGATTCACCCGCAATGGCCGTCCGTCGAGCCGATACGCAATCACCTGCCGCATCAGAGCCTTGGCTTGCGCGAGCACCTGACGATCGCCGAACTGTTCTGCTTCGATCGCGCGCAATGTGGCACCGCTCACCAGGTATTCTGCCGCCTGACCCGCCTCGGCACGGATGGGCCCGCGCTCAGGGTCATAAGTATAGAGACTCCCCTCCTCCAGCGGTCGGCGCGACCCGCCCTCGGCATCCAGCACCAGACCATAGCCCAGTGCGGCCAGCAGGCGCTTCTCGAATAGGCGCAGCGTCGGCTCCGGATCGGTGCCATGGGCCAACTGGCTGATCGCCTCCGCATAGCTGCCAAACAGCGACTCGTGCGGATCATCGCGCACAGCCAGTCGCATCATCAACTCGTTGATGTAAAAGCCGCACCAGAGCGCGCGCCCGGCAGGACGCGGCAGGCCGCCGACCCATTCGGCTTTTTGCAGCGTGCGTACTTCGCCCCGGCCCGACCAGCCGATCGAGAGGGGCTGGAATGCCTCCAGCACGCCACGCAGAGCGGCGCGCGGTCGCCGTGCCCCGCGCGCCAGCAACGGCAGCCGTCCGTGCCGCGCGGTATACACATCGATGATCAGGCTGGTCTCGCTATAGGGCCAGGAATGCAGCACATAGGCCGGCTCATGATCCACTCGCTGCGACTCGCGTAGCGCACCGGCCATCGCCATGGGTCCTGTGACTAGTTCAGTCCGAAGCGACGCAGACTGGCCGGGTCATCGCTCCAGCCACTGCGTACCTTGATCCAGACATTGAGATACACCTTGCCACCAAACAGCGACTCCATATCGCGCCGCGCCGCCGAGGCAATGGCCTTCAGACGGGCACCTTCATGGCCAAGCACGATGGGTTTGTGACCGTCGCGGTCCAGGTAAATCGTGCACTGTATGCGCCGCAACGCCCCTTCGATCTTGAATTCGTCGATGCCAACGATGCTGCCATAGGGCACCTCGTCACCCAATGCCCGAAAGAGCTTTTCGCGCACCAGTTCCGCGGCAAGAAAGCGCTCGTCGCGATCGGTGATGTCATCGGCGCCAAACATCGCCGGTTGCTCGGGCAGATGCTTGGACAACACCTTGATCAGCTCATCGACATTGCGTCCGGTACGGGCGCTGATCGGCACGATATCGGGTCCGGCAAAGGTGCTTGCCACACGCGGCAGAAATTCCAGCACCCGGTCGCGCGGATTGTCCGGCTCATCGATTCGATTGACCCCGATCACGCACACGCGGGCGCGCTGTGCGATCGGCCAGATATCGCGGTCGGCGCTGTTGAGCGAGCCCAGGGCAAGCAAGAACAGACACACATCCGATTCACCGACCGTCGCCTCAACCCGTGCATTGAGCGCTTTGTTGAGCGACCCGCCATGGCGCCGCTGAAAGCCCGGTGTGTCGACAAAAATGAATTGCGCGTCCTCCGTATTCAGAATGCCGCGGATGGCATGCCGAGTTGTTTGCGGCTTGCGCGAAGTGATGCTGATGCGCGCGCCCACCAGGTGGTTGAGCAAAGTGGATTTGCCCACATTGGGCCGACCGATGACCGCGATGGTCCCGCAGCGAAAAGTCATTGGGGTAGCTGCTCAATGGCCGATTGTGCTGCTTGCTGCTCGGCAATGCGTCGGCTGGTCCCCGTTCCACGGGTCGATAGCTGCAAGGGCGTGATCATGCACTGCACTTCGAATAGTTGGTCATGAGCGGCACCTTGAACTGAAACAACCTTATACACCGGCAGTGCCATGCGCCGCCGCTGCAACCATTCCTGCAGGCGAGTCTTTGCGTCTTTGCTGTCCTGCTCCAGATCGAGGCGGTGCAGGCGGGCCTCGTACAGTGCGATCACCAGGCGGTTGGCGGCTGCAAAGCCCGCATCGACAAATGCAGCACCGAAAATGGCCTCCATGGCATCGGCTAGCATCGATGGCCGTTGTGCCCCACCAGACTGTGCTTCACCTTCACCCAGGCGCAGCGCGCGCCCCAGATCGAGCTCCAGGGCCAACTCTACTAATGTGGTCTCACGCACCAGTAGCGCACGCAAGCGTGACAACTCGCCTTCGCGAGCGAGCGGAAACTGCTGCAGCAATGCATGGGCGATCGCCAGATTGAGCACGCCATCACCCAGGAACTCCAGACGCTCGCTGTGCGGCGAACCGAAACTGCGATGGGTCAGTGCCTCGGCAAGCAGATCGGGGCGCTGGAAGGTGTAGCCAAGGCGCTGCTGCAGCGCCTGCAGCTCAGTCATGGCGTTCACCTGGCTCGACAATCACGGCAGGCCACGCGACCCGGGAGGCCTTTTGCTTGCGGATCAGCGCAGGCCGTGCCGCCTGGGAGATCTTTTTCTCGCGGATCAAGGACAGCCAGAACGCCGGGCACACGCCATGTTCACTGATCACTAGGGCTCCACGCCACCGGTAAAGTCAAAGGCCAACCGGGCGTTACCAAACAGTTTGATCGAGCGGGTGTAGTCATAGCTCAATACGTAGGTTCCGGGGCGCGGACCGGGTTCAACGGTGAACTCTTCGATCCTGACCGATTCGGGCCCGCGCGAGGGCAAATTCTGCGCGAGTACGCCCCGCATTGTCTCCATACTCGGTTGCTGCAACTGACCCGCCAGCTGGAGTTTTTCGAGTCGACCCTGCAACGTGTAGTTGTCCATCCACATCGGTGCAATGCGTATGGCCAGTGAGGACACCAGGCCAAGCACTATCACGTAGGCCATCAAAACCGGCAGACTTGCTCCTCGCTGCGCTGTCATCATGTTGCCTCTCATCGCATCTCAACGATCGGCGCGGAATCAGCGGGATATGCCGCACCGCTCAGTACGGGGGGTCATCAACCTGCCGACTCACTCGAATCCGCCGATTCGCTTCAGATCACCGAAATTCATCCAGATAAAAAACGCCCTGCCAACGATGTTCTCATCACGCACAAAACCCCAGACCCGGCTGTCCTGGCTGTTGTCGCGATTGTCACCCATCATGAAATAGTGACCCGGCGGGACTGTGCAACTCATGCTTTGCAAAGTGTAATCGCACTGCTCGCGATGTGGAAATTGTTCGGTGAATCCGGGCATGGCCGGCGCGTCATCGTCAATGAGAATCCGATGACTCTGTTCGCCTAGCTGTTCGCGATACTGGCGCGTGACCTGGTAGCGTTCGCGATTGACGAAATCGCCCTGGGCCTCGGTTGAGACCGGCTGGCCATTGATGGTGAGCCGCTTGTTGACATAACTGATCTTGTCACCGGGCAGTCCGACCAGCCGCTTGATGAAGTCGACGCTCGGATCGCGCGGGTAGCGAAACACCAGCACATCGCCGCGCCGAGGTTTGCCCACATCAAGAATCTTCAGGTTGATCACTGGCAGACGAATCCCGTAACTGAATTTGTTGACCAGGATGAAGTCGCCCACAAACAACGTCGGCAGCATCGAACCCGAGGGAATCCGAAACGGCTCGACAATGAACGATCGCAGCAGAAATACGATCAGGATCACCGGGAAGAAGCTGCGCGAATATTCCAGCCACCAGGGATCACGCGCCGCTGCGTCGGCCGGTCGGCGCGGCGCAAGCCACAGCCGGTTGATCAGCAACACGACCCCTGAGAGCAGTAACAACAAAAAAAGTATCAATGCAAAGTTCATCGGACTGTGTCTTCCTGATTGAACCGGGATGGTGGCGGTGCGCCCGCGCGCGCGCGCGGGTCAAGCACACATTGAAGCGGGCTAACGTCCATCGACTTGCAGGATGGCCAGAAAGGCCTCCTGCGGAATTTCGACGGTGCCGACTTGTTTCATCCGCTTCTTGCCGGCCTTTTGCTTCTCCAGCAGTTTTTTCTTGCGCGTGATGTCACCGCCATAGCATTTTGCCAGCACGTTCTTGCGCAGCGCCTTCACATTTTCGCGCGCAATCACATGTGCACCGATGGCGGCCTGCACGGCCACATCGAACATTTGCCGCGGGATCAGTTCGCGCATCTTGGCGGCCAGGTCGCGGCCGCGATATTGGGCGTTGTCACGGTGAACCATCAGCGATAGCGCATCGACTTTTTCCTGATTGATGAGGATGTCGAGCTTCACCATGTCAGCGGCGCGGTATTCCTTGAATTCATAATCAAGCGACGCGTAGCCGCGACTGGCCGATTTAAGCTTGTCAAAGAAATCCATCACCACTTCATTGAGCGGCATTTCATAGGTAAGCATCACCTGCCGGCCCAGATATTGCATATTGCGCTGCACGCCGCGCTTCTGGGTGCACAGCGTAATGATGGCGCCCACATATTCCTGCGGCACGAAAATGGTGGTGGTGATGATCGGTTCGCGAATCTCCTCGATCGAACCGGGATCGGGCATCTTGGCGGGGTTTTCCACCCGGATGAGGTTGCCATCGCGCATGAGAACTTCGTAGACCACGGTGGGTGCCGTGGTAATGAGATCCATGTCGTATTCGCGCTCTAACCGCTCCTGGACGATGTCCATGTGCAGCAGCCCGAGAAAGCCGCAGCGAAAACCAAAGCCGAGCGCCTGCGATACCTCGGGCTCAAACTGCAGCGAGGCATCGTTGAGCTTTAGTTTCTCCAGCGCATCGCGCATCGCCTCGTACTGATTGGACTCCACCGGGTAGAGGCCGGCAAACACCTGCGGCTTGATTTCCTTGAAGCCTTCCAGTGCCGCGCTCGCCGGGCGATCAGCCAGGGTCACCGTGTCGCCCACCCGCGCTGCCTGCAATTCCTTGATGCCGGCGATAATGAAACCGACCTCGCCTGCACTCAATTCGCTGCGCGCCTGCGATTTCGGCGTGAACACACCAACCTGTTCGCACAGGTGGTTGGAATGCGTCGACATGAACAGAATGCGATCCTTGGGTCGCAGTACGCCGTCAAAGACGCGCACCAGCATGACCACGCCGACGTAATTGTCGAACCAGGAATCGATAATCAGCGCCTTGAGCGGCGCGAGGGGATCACCGCTCGGTGCCGGGATGCGCTCAATCACCGCTTCAAGGATGTCGTCTATCCCTTCCCCGGTCTTGGCGCTTGCAAGGATTGCATCACTGGCATCGATGCCGATGACATCCTCGATTTCCTGGCGCGCCTGATCCGGATTGGCCGAGGGCAGATCGATCTTGTTCAAAACCGGCACGACCTCGACACCCTGCTCGGTTGCGGTATAGCAATTGGCTACCGTTTGGGCCTCGACGCCCTGGCTTGCATCCACCACCAGCAGCGCGCCTTCGCAGGCGGCGAGCGAGCGCGATACTTCGTAGGAAAAATCGACGTGACCGGGGGTGTCAATGAGGTTCAGGCGATAGACTTTGCCATCCCGCGCGCGGTAGCGAAGGGCTGCCGTCTGCGCCTTGATGGTGATGCCCCGTTCACGTTCCAGATCCATTGAATCGAGGACCTGGGCGGACATCTCACGATCCGACAGGCCACCGCAGCGCTGGATGAAGCGGTCCGCGAGAGTCGATTTGCCGTGATCGATATGCGCGATGATCGAAAAGTTACGGATATCGTGCATCAGAACCGCATTTGGGCGTGGAGGAGGGCGATAGGACCCGGGCGCAACGGCACGCCCGAATCCGACATGTTAGCAGGTTCGCAGCGCGCTCCCCAGCCGTACGATCTCGTATGAGCAAGCGCCGATTCATTCGCCCCGTATGGTCGAAAACACATTGCTGTCGCCGCGACGCATCTGCAAGGTCATCACAGCGGATTTGTCCAGGGCGCCAAGCAGTTTGTTGAACTGCTCCACCGTACTGAGTTCGACCGTCTTGCCCTTGGCAATCACACTCAGCACGACATCGCCCGGTCGCACGTCACCACGCGGATTGCCGCGCACTTCTTCGACGACCAAGCCAGCGTTGATCCCCAGACGTGCTTTCAATTCAGCGGTGACCTCTGACATCACCAAGCCGAGACGGTTGGCGGCCTGTTCGTCTTTTTTGGCGCCATTCGGGCTGCGATCGCGCGATGCAATCCGCTCATCAGGCAGCTCGCCCACCACCACCGCGATGTCCCGGCCGCCACCTTTTCGCCACACGTGCAACGTGGAACGGGTACCCGGTTTGGTGGCACCGACCATGCGCGGAAGGTCACCCGAGGATGTCACGGTCTTGCCGTCGAAGCGCAGGATGACATCGCCTGCTTCGACGCCAGCCTTATCGGCCGGGCCGCCCTTCTCCACCTGTGCTACGAACGCCCCGCTCGCCTTGGGCAGACCGAACGAATCGGCCAGGTCTTTTGATACCTCCTGAACAACCACTCCAATGCGGCCTCGGCTGACCTTGCCGGTGCCTCGCAACTGGCGCTGGATATCCATCGCCACATCAATCGGGATGGCAAACGACAGCCCCATATAGCCACCCGTCCGGCTATAAATTTGCGAATTGACACCGATCACTTCACCGCGCAGATTGAACAGGGGGCCGCCAGAGTTTCCTGGATTGATTGCCACGTCGGTCTGGATGAACGGGACATAGTTCTCCTGCGGCAGCGAGCGACCTTTTGCGCTCACAATCCCGGCGGTCACCGTGTTGTCAAAGCCATACGGTGAGCCGATCGCGACAACCCACTCACCGACCCGCAAGTGACTTGAATCGCCAATGCGCACGGCGGGCAATCCGGTTGCCTCGATTTTGATGACCGCTACGTCGGTGCGCTTGTCGCTGCCGATCAGATGGGCTTTGAATTCGCGCTTGTCGGTGAGACGGACTGTAATCTCATCGGCCCCTTCGACCACATGCGCGTTGGTAAGGATGTAGCCATCAGGGGTCACGATGAAACCAGAGCCCAGGGATTGCGCCTCGGGCGAGCGAGGGCCACCCTGGTTGGGCTGGCGTGGTGCGAACCTGCGAAAGAAATCATAGAACGGATCGTCTTCGTCGATCTGCGGTCCGCCCTGGCCTTGCTGCGACTGCGCCTGGCGCATCTGGGTGGTGCTGATGTTGACCACAGTCGGTCCCTGCTCCTCAACCAGCTTCGCAAAGTCCGGTAGATCGCGGGCCGTTGCAGACTGCGCAGCGTTAGCCGCAGGGTTGATGGCCGGTGTCGGTGAAACGGCAGGGCTTTGTGCACGAACCTGCGCGGCTGCGAAGAGGGCAAGGCTGAGGCAGACACTGCTGAGTACGGAACGGTTCATGATAGTGGCGCTGATGGGTCCGGTGGTTGAGTGCAATGAGGTGAACAGGGATTGCCCCATATGACGTTCAATTGGGGCCATCAATGACGCAATTCAAGGCCTTCGGCGACTTTGCGCACACTGCTTGCCGGTGCTTCACCCACAGCAGTGATCACGTAGTCCTCGACCTGGCGCTTGAACACGTGGAATGCGCCGGCGCGCGACAGCCCGATCGGGGAGCCGTTGGCTGCGGCCTGCGCCGGCTCTATGAATATCGATACCGCCGAGATGCCGTCGCTCACCACGATCTGCCCTACCCGATTGGTGCGCGACATGTCACGGGTGATTTCGGCGGTCTTGCGAAATCCACTGGGCAGGGATGTCAATGACCAGCCGCTTGAACCAAAGTTGGCGACTTTGACGCGTGATCGCTCGACACGCCAGTCATTGCTCAGACGATCCAGGTCGAACCCGGGTTTGAGCAAATTCGGGTCGATCGGTCCACCCACCTGCAGTTGAGTGAACACGATCTGTTCGACGATCTGATGATTTTCATCGAGCATCTGCGCTTTCACGAGCAGGTGGCTATTGCGATCGACCCAGTAGCGCTGCCCATAGCGCATGGCATCACGCGGAACCAGATCGATCGTCAGACAATCGAATCCGGCAATCCGCTCAGGCTCGCCCAGCTGGACAGTGTAGGAAGCACTGATCTCGGCGCTCGGTGGGATGATCGGGAGCAATGACCGGGTGTCGCTCACCGACTCAATCGTGATCCGGCGAACATCGGGCAGGTAGCATTCGACCTCACCTCGGTCGAGCACAATTTCTCGGGGCGAACCGTCCAGTATTTCAACACGTTCGCGGGCACCAGAGGCATCAACCAGCCGTGCAATCCGTGCGGTTTCGCTTCGGTCGCCCTGCCGGTACATGAACACGCCACTGTAGCTGCGCTCGCGGCTGGCCCTGACCATCATGCGAAAATGCTCAATCGGAGTGATCGAATCTTTCGCACCGCCACTGGTCACAGCCAGCCTGTCCGATGGGGCAGCGCTCGGCGCAGCGGGCTGCCCGACGCGGCTTGCCTCCTGAGGCGATTGGGCGTGTGCGGTGCCGCTGACCATTGCCCATGACAATCCCGCCCCGAGCAACAATCCGATGGCCTTCGGCATGCCCATGCGCAAGGGTTGGAACAGCGCCAATGGCAAGCGCACCACATGCAGCGAGCTCAGACAGCGGACACCTGTGGCGCGATCCAGCAGCGTCATCATCGTGCCAGGGTGCCATTGTTGGCATCACTCACCGGTCGCACATAGGGCGATACGCCGCGTGACTGGTAGCTTCCAGAGAACGGATGATGGGCAAGCAGGTAGTCCTGCATGCCCGATGCGGTCGGTGTAACGCCAGCATTGATCGCCAGCGTGCCCAGCTCACCCGCAGCGCCCGATGAACTGCCTGATTGACTGCCCAACAAAGCCGGTGCCGGTGCCGGTGAGGATTGCATGGCGAGCGAGCCTTCGCCGCTTAGTGGGCCGACAAAACGCGGCATGGCGAGTGACCCGACCACCAGTATTCCGGCGAGACCGGCTGCTACAGACAGCCCACGATATACCCAGCGCCGTTCAGGCCGTGCCGCGGTCGCCGGGCTGATCCGGCTGGGCCGGCAAAGCACGGTAGGTTCGGCCGCCAATCGGGCGCGGAATCGGCCCATGTCAAATGCGCACGGTTCGGTGCCGCGCAGCACATCGGAGATCAGGTTGTAGTCAGACCACTGCCCCACCAGGGCCGACTCAGGATGCATCTGTTCGATCAGCGCCAGCGATGCCGCGTCAAGCTCATCATCCACCATCGCAGAGATTTGTTCCTCATTCATCAGCATCCCACCTTAACGAAGCTCTCCATGAATCGACCAATCCCTACCAGCGCTGCTCGGCGCCCAGGTCGAGCAGCGGCCGCAGGCGTGCTGCAATTGCCTCGCGCGCCCGGAAAATGCGCGATCGCACCGTGCCAACCGGACAGTCCATCAACTGGGCGATTTCCTCGTAGGCAAGACCTTCGAATTCGCGCAACTGAATGGCGGTACGCAAATCCTCTGGCAGGCCCTCCATGGCACGATTGACTGTCTGCGCAATCTCCTTTGACATCAATTCGCTCTCGGGAGTTGCATTGTCGGCAATCGCCTGCGAATCCTCCGGGTCTTGCTCGTCTTCGTTGACCGTAAAGCGGCTGCTCGATGGGGCGCGTCGCCCGCTGGCCGCCAGGTGGTTCTTTGCCGTATTGATTCCAATCCGGTACAGCCATGTGTAGAAGGCACTGTCGCCGCGGAAGCTGGGTAGCGCGCGATAGGCCTTGATGAACGCCTCCTGGGTGACATCCTCCAGGTCGCCGGGGTCGCGGACAAAGCGCGACAGCAGTCGTGAGAGTTTGCGCTGGTACTTGAGCACGAGCAATTCGAAGGCGTGCTTGTCGCCCGATTGCGCGCGCAACACCAGCGCCTGATCGGTGAGACTGCCGCCCAGTTCCTCGGGTGCCGTCATAAGCAGCCCTCTGCGATACTGCCGGATGCCCGCGTGCTGCCGATGGTCGATTCGATGTCATGCCCCCTGCTGCCTCGACGCGCGTAATCGCAACGGTACAGATAGACAAGCAAATGCAGCGCGGGTTCCGCAGATTTTCTAAATCAGTTGCGATTCATTCAGTGACAGCAACCGCGCTCAGACACGCTTGAATATGAGCGTCCCGTTGGTGCCGCCAAATCCGAAGGAATTGGACAGGGCAGCCTGAATATCCATCGCGCGGGCTTCACGCGGAACGTAATCGAGATCACAGCCCGGTCCGGCTTCATCCAGATTCGCCGTGGGGGGGGCAATGCCGTGGTGCACCGCCAGAGCGCTGAACACCGCCTCGATACCGCCCGCGGCTCCGAGCAGATGCCCGGTCATGGACTTGGTGGAACTCACGGCCATCCGATAGGCATGCTCACCGAAGCAGCGTTTGATTGCCGCAGTCTCGGCGACGTCCCCGAGTGGCGTCGAGGTCGCATGGGCATTGATGTACTGAATGGCATCAGGGTTGAGGCCGGCGTTGCGCAGCGCATTGCGCATGCAGCGGGCGGCGCCCTCGCCATCCTCCGACGGTGCGGTCATGTGATAGGCATCAGCGCTCATGCCATACCCGGCCAGTTCGGCATAAATGCGTGCGCCGCGCTTGCGCGCATGTTCATACTCTTCGAGCACCAGGACGCCCGCGCCCTCCCCCAGGACAAAGCCGTCGCGGTCCTTGTCCCACGGACGGCTGGCGTGCTCCGGATCGCTGTTTCGCGTCGACAAGGCGCGCATGGCGGCGAAACCGCCTAGCCCGAGCGGACTCAGCGTGCCTTCTGCGCCACCGGCAAGCATCACGTCGGCATCGCCATATTCGATGATCCGCCCGGCCTCGCCAATACTGTGATTGGAGGTGGTGCAGGCCGATACACAGGCGAAATTCGGACCGCGCAGCCCGTGGGTGATCGACAACTGCCCGCCGATCATATTGATGATGCTGGCAGGTACGAAAAATGGCGATATTTTGCGCGCGCCACCCCGCAGATAGTCATCGTGAGTCTCTTCGATGCAGGGCAGACCGCCGATTCCCGAACCGATGATGCAGCCAATCTGGTTCAGATCTTCAGCGGCCAGATCAAGACCGGAGTCGCGCAATGCATCGCCGCCTGCGGCAATGCCGTAGTGAATGAAGCGATCAAGTCGACGCGCTTCCTTCGCCGACATGTAGGTCTCGACGTCGAAATCCTTCACCTCACCAGCAATGTGCGATGAGAACGGTGTCGGATCGAACCGTTGAATGGTACGAATGCCGGGACGCGCAGCGAGAATATTGTCCCAAGCCTCGGTAACCGTGTTGCCGACCGGACTGATGATGCCCAATCCGGTGATAACGACGCGACGTCGAGTCATGTCAGAGCACTTTCAGATGAATCAAGGAAAACGGGCAGAGCGCCGATGGCGCTGCCGACTCAGCTCTTGCTACCGTGCGCGGTGATGAAATTAATCGCCTGCTGCACGGTGGTGATCTTTTCGGCTTCTTCATCAGGAATTTCAGTTTCGAACTCTTCCTCGAGAGCCATCACCAGCTCTACCGTATCGAGGCTGTCTGCGCCAAGATCATCCACAAAGGATGATTCGTTCTTCACTTCGGCCTCGTTCACGCCGAGTTGTTCAGCGACGATCTTCTTGACACGTTGTTCGATGTTGTCCATACAAGACTCCTGGTAGTTTCAGATACGCCGGCTGGCGTACCCGAGGTGGTGCTGGCAGGTCGCGAAAGCACTAAGGCAGCAGCAACCGGGCGGGTCACCATCCTCACTATTGACCCGGCGGATTCTAACAGAACCGCCCTGTAGCCCGGAATAGCGCCGATCAACCCATGTACATCCCGCCATTGACATGCAAGGTGCTGCCCGTTATGTAGGCGGCCTCGTCGGAGGCCAGAAATGCAACCGCTGTGGCCACATCGGCCGGGCTGCCGAGCCGGCCCAGGGGTATCTGGGCTTGCAGTGATTCGCGCTGCGCCGCGGACAATGCGCGGGTCATGTCTGTATCGATAAAGCCCGGTGCGACCGCATTGACGGTGATCGCGCGGCTGCCCAGCTCACGGGCGAGCGATCGGGTAAACCCTTCCAAGCCTGCCTTGGCAGCAGCATAGTTCACTTGGCCGCCGTTGCCCAGTGAGCCAACCACCGAGCTGATGTTGATGATGCGGCCGTAGCGTGCTTTCATCATGCCGCGCATCACCGCCCGGGACAGTCTGAACACCGATTTGAGATTGGTCGCCATGACCTCATCCCATTCGGACTCTTTCATGCGCATGGCCAGATTATCGCGGGTGATGCCGGCGTTGTTGACCAGAATGCCCACCGCGCCAAATTCCCGTTCAATGCCCTCGATCAACTGCGCGATCGAGGCTTCGTCGGCAACGTTGAGCACCCGCCCTGCGCCTTGATCCCCCAGATCGGTGGCGATTGAGGCAGCGCCGGACTCGCTGGTCGCGGTGCCGATCACCCGGGCGCCGGCATCGGCCAGCGAGCGGGCGATGGCTTGCCCTATGCCCCGGGTCGCCCCGGTGACCAATGCAATACGGCCTGTCAGATTCATGATGGCTGTGCCTGTGTCAATGCGAGGATCGCCTTCTCGATGCTGTCGCGGTCGACGAGCGCGCTGCCATTGAGACGCTCGTCGGTGCGACGCGCCAAGGGGGCAAGGACTTTGCCCGGACCGCACTCGATGACCTGCCGGATGCCGCGTTCGGCGATGGCGCGCAGGGTGTCGGCCCACAACACCGGATGATTGGCCTGCTCGACCAGGGCATGCCGGATCGCCTCTTCACTCGGGTGGCTGTGCACATCCACATTGTGGATCACCTCAATGGCCGGTGTCGTAAACGGCATGCCTGCCATGCGCTCGCGCAGCCGCTCAGCCGCAGGAGTGAGTAATGAGGAATGAAACGGTGCGCTCACCGGCAGATTGACCACCCGCTTGGCGCCGCGCGCCTTGGCGGCAACACCTGCGCGTTCAACCGCGGCGCTATGACCGGCAATCACCACTTGCGCAGGGGCATTGAAATTCACCGCCTCGACCACCTCGCCCTGTGCTGCCTCGGCGCACGCGGCGCGGATGCTGTCATCGTCCAGACCCAGCACCGCGGCCATCGCACCGGTGCCCAGCGGTACCGCGGCCTGCATCGCCTCGGCACGAAAGCGTACGAGCGGCAAGCATTGTTCAAGAGTCAGGGCGCCGGCCGCTACCAGTGCGGTGTACTCGCCCAGGCTGTGTCCGGCCACCACGCTGGGTGTGGGGCCGCCCAATGCCAGCCACAGCTGCCAGGTGGCATAGCCCGCGGTGACCATCACGGGTTGCGTATTCACCGTACGCCCCAGTTCTTCGACGGGGCCTTCGCGCATCAAGCGCGCCATGTCCTGCCCCAGTACGCGCGAGGCGCGATCAAGGATTTCCTGTACCACCGGGTGATCGCCGTAGCCAGCCATCATGCCAACGGACTGCGAACCCTGCCCCGGAAAAACCATCGCAAATGGCGGATAAGTCATCGCTTTCTCACTTACTCAAAACCGGAACAACACCGCACCCCAGGTGAAGCCACCGCCCACCCCTTCAAACAACACACGCTGTCCTTGCCTTATTCGACCGTCGCGCACCGCCTCGTCAAACGCCAGTGGAATCGACGCTGCCGACGTATTGGCATGCCGTTCCACGCTGACTATGGCGCGTTCCGATGGCAGCCCCAGGCGCTTGGCCGTTGCCTCGATGATGCGCACATTGGCCTGATGGGGGATCAGCCAGTCCAGGTGCTCGATGTCGGTGTTGGCCTTGGCAAGCACTTCGCGGGCGACTTCATCGAGTACGCGCACAGCGAATTTGAACACCGCCTGGCCGTCCATTTGCAGGAACGGCGAGCCGATCACCTTGCCGCCACAGACATTGCCTGGCACCGACAGGATGCCGGCTTGCGAACCATCGGCATGCAGGGCACACGCCTCGATGCCAGGGGCATTATCGGCACGCAGCACGACAGCGCCTGCGCCATCGCCAAACAGGACCGCGGTCGAACGATCGTTCCAATCCAGTATGCGCGAGAAGACCTCGGCACCGACCACCAATGCGGTGCGCGCGAGACCGCCGCGAATGTAGGCATCGGCGGTGGTCAGTGCATACACAAAACCGCTGCACACCGCCTGCACGTCGAATGCAGCGCCGTTTTTTGCACCGAGCTTTGCCTGCAACAGGCAGGCGGTGCTCGGGAAAATGAAATCCGGAGTCGAGGTCGCAACGATGATCAGATCGAGCTCGGCCGCGCTCACGCCTGCTGCGGCCAGAGCCTGCTGGCTCGCTGCAAAGGCCAGATCGCTCGAGGTCTGACCTTCTGCGGCGATATGGCGCTGACCGATACCGGTGCGTGAGCGTATCCACTCATCGGTCGTGTCAAGGTTCGCGGCCAGCTCCCCATTGCTGACGATGCGCTCTGGCAGGCAGCGACCGCTGCCTATGATGCGGCTATGCAGGTTCGTTGAATTCATGCTGCCTGTGATGCAGTGGCCGGGGTCAGGCGGGCGGTGATGCGGCCCAGAACATCGGTGCGCACTGCCGTCTCGGCACGTCCGAGCGCCGATTCAAAGGCCAGCCGGTCGGCCGATCCATGGCTCTTGATCACCACGCCGCGCAACCCGATCAGGATGGCTCCGTTGTAGCGCCGATGATCGACCCGGCGCTTGAAACTGGCGAGCGCCGGCCAGGCAAAGAGTGCGCCAATCCAGCCGAGCGGCGAACGGCGAAATTCCTCGGTGAGGTAAGTTCGTACCATGCGCGAGAGACCCTCGGAGGCTTTCAGGACGATATTACCGACAAATCCATCGCTCACGATGACGTCGGTGCCACCGGTAAAAATCGCGTCACCTTCGACATTGCCGACAAAATTCAAGTCACTTGCCCGCAACAGATCAGCGGTCTGCTTGACCACGGCGTTGCCCTTGATTTCTTCCGACCCGATGTTGAGCAGGCCCACACTGGGTCGCTCGCGATTCTCCACCGCGCTCACCAGCGTGCTGCCCATCACGGCAAATTGCAACAGATTCTCGGCTTTGCAATCCGGGCTTGCCCCGAGGTCGAGCACATAGGTGTGGCCCCGCATGTTCGGCAACACGGCGACGAGTGCCGGGCGATCGATGCCGGGCAGCGTGTGCAGTACAAAGTGCGCCGTACCCATCAGTGCCCCGGTGTTGCCGGCACTCACGCAGGCGTGCGCGTTGCCCTCTTTCACCAGATTGATGGCCACCCGCATGGAGGAATCTTTTTTGTGTTTGAGCGCGAGGGTGGGTGACTCGTCCATCGCGACAACTTCCGAGGCGACATGGATGCGCGCACGTTGACTGGCGACACCACTGTAGCGTGCGAGCTCGCGCTCGATCGGTTCGCGTTGACCGACCAGAATGCAAAACACCTCCGGATGAGACTCCAGAAAGCGCATCGCCGCCGGAACGACGACCCGTGGGCCATGGTCCCCACCCATGCAGTCAACGGCAAGGGTGACCGTGGTGCTCATGGAACAGAAACGTCACAGTGCACAATACAGCTCGGACTACGGCCTCCGCGTGAGCGGAGCGCAATCAAGCGCGATCGGCCTTGGTCTTCATGACCTTCTTGCCACGATAATAGCCCGACGGGCTGATATGGTGGCGCACGTGCACCTCGCCTGTCGCCGGCTCGATCGCGAGCGGCGCATTGGTCAGAAAATCATGCGACCGATGCATGCCACGTTTCGACGGGGACTTCTTGTTTTGCTGAACTGCCATGGTTACTGCTCCCTTTAATCAGGCTCCGCTGCACTGACCGGCCTCGGTTCCTGCCAGAATCCTGTCTGTACTTCGTTCAACTGCTCTGCCCGCGCTTGGCACTCCAGGCACCCAGTGCACGCCCAAGCGCGCCTGTTTGTGGTTCTACGGACTGCTGCGCAACACACACCTCGTGCCGCCCGACCATGGGCAACGCGAGAATTATTTCATCCTCGACCAGCATCAATGCATCCAGTGACCGGTCTCCCGCGACACGGTCCACATCGTCCTCGAAAAGCTCAATGGCTGCTTCCGACTCAGCAATTTCCAACCGCGTCTTGGTACTCAGTGACCACACCAACGCTCCCAGGCAGCGCTGGCACACCGCGCGTAGCTGGCCACTGGCCTGCACCTCTATCCACTGCGGGCCACCCTGGGCGCCGCCGCCTGTCAATTCGTAATGCCCCTCATCGAGCGACCAGCCGAGTTCGTTCACTCGCGCTAGCATGCCGCCCTGTAGCTCTCCCCCGATCCGCTCGGCGCGACGGGCAAATTCAAACAGATCCATTGCCATCATGCCACCGCGATATTGCTACACAGGATGTCCATCTGGCTTCAATCGGAGCCAGAACGCGCAAATCCGCGCAGGGCATGAGCTGTCGTGTGCCGAATACGAAAGCCCGCGATGTTACCATGCACCCTTGAAGATCGCAAAGAAATCAGTGACCTAGCTGTGACTACCCGCCTCCTCGTCGCGCCCCCGCTGGTGCTTGCCTCCACCTCTCCGTATCGGCGCGAATTGCTCGCGCGGCTGCGGGTTCCGTTCGCCTGCATGAGCCCTGGGGTCGATGAGATCGAACGGCCCGGGGAAGCAGGCCTTGAGCGAGCCGAGCGCCTGTCGATTGAAAAGGCCTGTGCCCTCGCCGCACAGTTGCCCGGCGCCCTCATCATCGGTGCAGACCAGGTGGCGGTGATCGATGGGCAAGTCACCGACAAGCCCATCACTCACGCAAACGCCCGCCGGCAACTGGCACGGGTGAGTGGTGGCGAGCTGACACTCTACAGCGGGCTTGCCCTGCACGACACGCGCAGCGGCCTCACCCGCGCTCGGGTGATTCCCTGCCGGGTGCTGTTTCGTGAGCTGAGCGAGGAGACGATAGAAACCTACTTGTTGGCTGACCAGCCTTATGACTGCGCCGGTAGCGCCCGCATCGAAGGACTGGGCATCAGTCTGCTGCGCGGCGTCGAGTGTGAAGACCCCAGCGCCATCATCGGATTGCCGCTGATTGCGTTGACCGGCCTGCTGCTGGAAGCAGGCTACGCGATTCCTGCCCAGCCTGCTCCATCGGTGTGAACATGCCGGGCACCTTGTGGTTGATTCCAGTGCCTCTGGGGCCCTGCGCGCCGCAGGACTGCCTGCCGGCGGCCACCTTGGGCGCACTGCGCAGCATTGACTATGTCATTGCAGAATCTGCCCGCAGCGCACGGGCCTTTCTGAAATCAGCCGGCCACCCGATGCCGCTGCAGGCCATCGAGATCCGCGAAATCGGGCCGCAGCCCGACGTTGCAGTTCTGCTGGAACCGATTCGTGCCGGCCGCCACGGCGCGCTGGTATCCGAGGCAGGCGCCCCCTGCGTCGCCGATCCGGGCGCCGTTGTGGTGGCTGCGGCCCATGCGCTCGGGATCCCGGTACGCCCGGCGGTGGGCCCCTCGGCCCTGCTGCTTGCCTTGATGGCGAGTGGCCTGGAGGGGCAGCGTTACAGCTTCCATGGCTACTTGCCCGTTGATCTGGCCGAACTGGAGCGCGCTCTGACCGCGCTTGAGGCTGAGTCAGCGCGCCGCGATGCGACCCAGATCTGGATCGAAGCGCCCTATCGCAACGATCGGATGCTTGCTGCGGGGCTGCGCTGCTTGCAGGGCGATACCCGGCTGTGCGTTGCCACCGACCTCACCCTGCCCGGAGAATCGGTGCGCACCGCTACGGTCGCCCGCTGGCGCAGTGCGCCCGGCGCAGGGTTTGATCGCCAGCCCAGCGTCTTTTTGCTGCAGGCCTCTAGCGCAAGTGCAAACCGGTCGAGAGGACCGCGGCGAGAGACGAACCGAGCGACGCACCGAAGCGCTTCGCCAGCCGTTCGGGGAAACTCGAACGCTCGGTGAAGTCAACCAGGGTTTCAGCCTTGATGACATCGCGCGCAACGCTCTCGGTTGTGCCATAGGCATCGGCCAGACCCAGCTCAATGCTGCGCTCACCGGTCCACACCAGGCCGCTGAACAGATCAGCGCTTTCCTTCAGTCGATCACCGCGGCCTTTTTTAACCACATTGATGAACTGCTGATGAATCTGCGCCACCATCGCCTGCGCATAGCTGCGCTGCTGTTCGTTAAACGGCGAAAATGGGTCGAGAAACCCTTTGTTCGTGCCCGCGGTGATGAGCCGCCGTTCAACCCCCAGCTTGTCCATCGTTCCGGCGAACCCAAATCCATCCATCAAAACGCCGATGGATCCCACCAGGCTTGCCTTGTCGACATAGATGCGATCAGCGGCAGCCGCCACATAATAGCCACCCGAAGCGCAGACATCTTCGATCACGGCATAGAGCGGGATTTTGGGATACTGGGCGCGTAACCGGACAATTTCGTCATAAATCATCCCGGCTTGTACCGGGCTGCCACCGGGACTGTTGATACGCAGGATCACCCCTTCGGTGTTGCTGTCCTTGAATGCACTTTGCAGCGATCCGATCAGTTGTTCAGCATTCGCTGCGCCATGCGATTCGATCACACCCTCCATCGAAACGAGAGCGCTATGGCGTTCCACCGCCTTGCCAGCCCACGACCAATCGAACAGTGCGCCCAGCGTCACGGTCAAATAGGCAAAGAACAGAATGCGGAAGAAAATTCCCCAGCGGCGCGCACTACGCTGCTCGCGCAAGGCACCGTAGGCGAGCTTCTCCAGCACTGAGCGCTCCCAGCCAGGTTCGGTGTCTTTGGCGGGCTTGCGCTGAGAGGTGTTCAAATCCTGCTGCTCATCATTCATCTCGAGTTGCGTCCTCAATTCGTTTGAAACCAGTGCAAAAGGGCCTGCGGGCTGTCAATCAGCGCCAATGCAGGCCAGCGTTGTAATTCTGTAATGGGATGGGCGCCATAGGTCACCCCGAGTGACGCACTGCCCGCCCGCTGCGCCATGTCAAGGTCATAGCTGGTATCACCAATCATCAGCATGCGCGCGGGTTTGACCCCCAGCTCGTCGGCCAGTTCATACAACATGTGCGGCTCAGGTTTGGGGGCGGTGAGATCGGCGGTGCGCAGGGCACTGAACCGACCTTGCAGGCCGGTTTCGACCAGGCTTCGTTCCAGTCCGGGACGACTCTTGCCGGTGGCAACGGCCAGCGTGAAGCCTTCGCCTTCCAGGTGTGCCAGCAGCGCGTCAATTCCCTCGTACAGAGGATGGGGAACGGGCCGGGCGAAATAGTTGCGCCGATAGGCATCAACCAGACGTGAATACTGATCGGGCGGAAAGCCCGGCACCAGTTGTCCCAGCGCATCGTCGAGACCGAGACCGATCACATGCTTGGCCTGCGCAATGGTCGGGATGGGCAACCCCAGATCGCGACAGGCTGCCTGCATGCAGGTGGCGATTGGCCCGGTGGAATCGGCCAGCGTGCCATCCCAATCGAACACCACGACATCAAAGCGCTGCGGCATCGATCACCTCTTGCAGGTCGGCAGGGAGCGGGGCTTGCAGGCGCATGGCCACGCCGGTGCCCGGATGGGTGAACTGCAGCTCGCCGGCGTGCAGAAACATGCGGCGTAAGCCCGCTTTGGCCCACAGCCGGTTGGTCTCGACGTCGCCATAGCGCGGATCGCCGAGGATCGGATGCCCCAAATGGGCCAGGTGTACCCGGATCTGATGGGTACGTCCGGTTTGCAACTCGGCCCGAACCAGGGTGGCACGCTCGCCAATTTTCAAGGGCATCACGATGGTGACGGCGCGCTGGCCAGCGGGATCCACACTTACCCTGCGCTCACCGGTGGTGGTGGCGTGCTTGCGCAGGGCCACATCGACCACCTGGCGACCCTTGGCCATCGCGCCCTTGGTTAACGCAGTGTAGCGTTTGCGAATCGAGCCATCCCCCCAGGCCGCATGCATGGCCACCAGGGCCGAGCGCTTCTTGGCGAGCACGAGCAGGCCCGAGGTTTCGCGGTCGAGTCGATGCACCAGTTCAAGCATCGGGGCCGCGGGGCGGCTCGCGCGCAGCCGTTCAATGGCGCCAAAGCTCACCCCACTGCCACCATGCACGGCCATGCCAGCGGGTTTGTCGATCACCACCAGCCAGTCATCCTCGTGCACGATCGATAGCTCGGGGCCTGCCAGCGGGCGTGGCTGCTCGGTGTTCACCGCCGCCACGCGTACCGGCGGGATGCGCACTTCATCGCCGTCGGCCAGGCGCAGCGTGGCGTCGCAGCGCGCACCGTTCACCCGCACCTGGCCATCGCGGATGAGCCGATAGACGTGGCTGCGCGGCACGCCCTTGAGCACCCGGATCAGAAAATTGTCGATGCGCTGGCCGTCGTGGGCGGCGTCCACTTTGGCGTGACGCACCGCCGGGGGCTGCGCACGCGCAGCGCTCCATCGTTCCGCCGCCGCCGCCGGATTCGGGCGGGATTCGACTAGAACGGGTCGGATAGTCGATGCAGCATTCCGGTGGGATTCGGCTCGCACCGTTTGGGCAGCCGCCGCCCGATCGGTTGAAGTCGAGCGGGGACGCGACCGGGGCGTCGCTGGCCGAACCGGTGATTTTCGTACTGCGGGTTTGGCCATTACTGCAGATCCCGATCGAAGGCAATTGCGTAAGTCATTCATTCTTCATATACTCTGGCCGTGGATTCAGCTTGGGGGTGGGTCGCTCGCGCCGATTTGACGCGAAATGGACACACCGCCGGGCGCTACGTTACCAGTCGAGTGGCCTGGTCTATGACCGCAGGTGCCACTGGCTTGGCCGCCGTCCCGCCTACGGAATTCCCACAGCAGGGGTTGTATCGCTCACCCATCCGGTGCGGATTGACAGGGTCCGCACATCAAGAGCAGCGATAGTGCAAGAAGTCAGATGGTACTTGATGGCGCGCCTGAACAGGGCGAATCCGTTATCGCTTGGTTGCTTCGGAACACCGGGCAACAGGCAGCAGACACACCAACCAGTCCGCAAACCAAACCCACACAATCCGGTGCTTACTCAAGAACATATAACACTGGTGGACCGCCCGGTCGCAGCCCGCACGATCACTCGTGCGCTGAGCGTCCCGGCCAGGTGACTTGACGGACCTTGGTCTGATTCGTCCTGCAGCGCGCGCAGGAGAAAATAAGAATGAAGCGCATGTTGTTCAATGCGACCCAGGCCGAAGAGCTGCGGGTTGCAATCGTTGATGGTCAGAAGCTGATCGATCTGGATATCGAGTCAGCGCAGAAAGAGCAGCGTAAAAGCAATATCTACAAGGGTGTGATCACCCGTATCGAGCCCAGTCTCGAAGCGGCCTTTGTCGAATATGGCACCGAACGCCACGGCTTCCTGCCGTTCAAGGAAATCGCCCGCTCCTATTTCAAAGCCGATGTGAATCCCTCGACCGCCCGCATTCAGGACGCCGTGCGCGAAGGTCAGGAAATCATCGTTCAGGTTGAAAAGGACGAGCGCGGCAATAAAGGCGCGGCACTCACCTCGATCATCAGCCTCGCGGGCCGCTATCTGGTGCTGATGCCCAACAATTCGCGCGGTGGCGGCGTGTCACGTCGTGCCGAGGGCGAAGACCGTAACGAGCTGAAAGAAATCATCGACCGGTTGCCGATTCCGAACGGGATGAGCGTGATCGGCCGCACCGCCGGCATCGGTCGCACCTATGAGGAAGTCGAGTGGGACCTGCGCTATCTGCTGCGGGTCTGGGAGGCGATCGACGGCGCCGCACAACCGCAATATGAGACGAGCGAATCGGGTGCTCGCGGCAAGCTGCTCAACCCGGGCCCCTACCTGATCTATCTGGAATCCAATCTGGTGGTGCGCGCGATTCGCGATTACTACCACGACGATATCGGCGAAATCCTGATCGACACCCCCGATATCTATGAGCAGGCGCGCGCCTTCATGTCGGCGGTGATGCCGAACAAAGTTGACCTGGTCAAACACTATCGCGACAGCGTCCCGCTGTTCTCGCGTTTCCAGATCGAGCACCAGATCGAGACTGCGTACTCGCGTCAGGTCAACCTGCCCTCAGGCGGTGCGATCGTGATCGATCATACCGAAGCGCTGGTTTCGGTCGATGTGAACTCGGCCCGTGCGACCAAGGGCAGTGACATTGAAGAGACCGCCTCGCGTACGAATCTGGAAGCGGCCGATGAAATTGCCCGCCAGTTGCGATTGCGCGATCTGGGTGGCCTGATCGTGATCGATTTCATCGACATGGAAAGCCAGCGCAACCAGCGTGATGTCGAGACGCGCCTGCGCGAAGCCTTGCGCTATGACCGCGCTCGCGTGCAGATGGGCAAGATCTCGCGCTTTGGCTTGATGGAACTGTCGCGCCAGCGGCTCAAACCCTCGCTGGGCGAGACCAGCTATATTCCTTGCCCGCGCTGCAGCGGTACCGGATTCATTCGCTCGATTGAGTCCTCAGCCCTGCATATCCTGCGCATCATTCAGGAAGAGGCGCTTAAGGAAAACAGTGCGAGCGTGCATGCTCAGGTGCCGGTTGATGTCGCCACGTTTCTCTTGAATGAGAAGCGGAACGATCTCACCTCGCTTGAGACCCGCACCAAGGTCAATATTTTTCTGATTCCGAACCTCAATCTGGAGACGCCCAACTACAAGGTTGAGCGTCTGCGCCATGATGATTTGAATCAGGAAGGGGTATTGCCGCCCAGCTACAAGATGAGCGATGCGCCGCCTGAGCCCGAGCGTCCGGCCTCGGCTGCCGAAGCGCGCGTGCGGCCCCAGGCTGCCGTGCAAATGGTAGCCCCTGAAGGCCCGGCACCGGTGGCCCCGGCACGGCCAGAGCCGATTCCGGCTGCTGCCGTCGCGGCGCCCGCTCCGAGCGTGCCCATGGCCGCGCGGACCGGCCTGATCGATCGGATTTTTGGCTTCTTCCGACGTCCTGCCGAGAGCACTGCCGCAGCAGCAGACTCGCGTGCCATCAGCACGGCGCATGGCTCGCCACGCGGTGAGTCGCGCCCAGGGCAGCCGCGGCGTGATGGCGAGCGTCAAGGCCGTGAAGGTCAGGGCCGCGAGCGCCGTCCAGGCGAAGGCGGTGAGCGAGGTGAACGTGGCGGGCGCGGTGGCCGTGGTGGTCGTGGCGGACGCGGTGGTCGCGGCGAGGGGCGCGGTGAGGCACGCGCCGAGGCCGGCACTGATGGGCGCATCAGCCCGGCCGTACCGGGCGATGCAGCTGCCGCACCTGAGCAGGCGCGCGAGCGCCGTCCACGCGAAGAACGTGGCGATCGGCCTGCCCGGGAAGGACGCGAACCGCGCGAGCCGCGCGCACCGCGTGAGGCACGCGGCCCCCGCGAGGAGCGTGCACCGCGCGAAGCCGGTGCGCGTCAGGATCAACTGCCGCTTGAGGATCAAAACGGTGCCGGAGCGCCCGCACGAGCCGAGGGCAGCGCAGAAGGCCGTCCGGATCAGGAGCGTCGTCGCCGTCGTGAACGCGGCGGTCGCGATCGCCGTGAGCGTGGTCAACGTGGTGCGCAGGGCGAACTCAATGCCCTGCCCTCTGAAGACGGGTCTGGCGAGCTGAATCCGTCTACAGAAGCGCTGTCCGCAGTCAGCACGGCACCCGTTGCGACCAAGGTGCCCGATTTTGCCTGGCCCAAGAGCCCGGTCGAAGCGACTGTCAGCGCCGTGGCAAGCGAAGCGGAAGCAACAGGCAGCACGCTGTCCGCTGTAGAGGCCACCCCGGCACCGGCCAGCACCGTCGCGGAAGCAACCGTTGCGGCAATCCCGGTTGTCGAGTCGACGCCCGCGCTTGGCCATGTGGATGCCCCTGACGCCGCCCCCGCGCCGGTGGTTGCTGAGCCTGCACCTGCCGCTGTTGCGCCGCGGGCGACGGAATACGCGCCAGTGGCGCAAGTACCCGCACCAGCGCCAGCGCTTGTGTTGGATGCGGCCCCTGCCGTGGTGTCGGCGCCTGCCGTTGCCCCCGCGCCGGTCAATCGCGAGGCTCTGGTGAGTGCGTTGGAGCCCACCGGCCTGGTCTGGATTGAAACCGATCCGACAAAGACGGCGAGCGTTGTGGCACCGGCTACGGCCATCCAGGAGCCTGCCGTTGCGCGTCCGCGTCGTGAGCGCCGGCCAGCGCCAGCCGCTGAGCCTTTGATGCAGGTGGAAACCGGCGGCCCCGGTAACGGCCCGGCTGCGTAACTGAAACGGGTGGCCCGGGTAGTGGCCCGGCCACCTGGCTCGAGACGGGTGTGCCGGGCGGACTGCCCGGCTAGCTGAATCGAAAGGGTCGCTCGGGTGACAGCCCGGCCCCCTGGGCTGCGTCAGGAACGGCCCGCACCCGTAGGGCGCGGTGCCACAGACTCACCTTGATCACGTTCCAATCCACCCGGATCGGCGCCAAACAATGAGCGCTTCAGTTCTGCGAGCTGATCGCGTGCCGCCGCTGCTTTCTCAAATTCCAGATTGCGCGCAAATTCATTCATCTGCTTTTCCAGGCGTTTGATCTCGCGGCTCACCTGACGCTCGCTCATTGATTCGTAGCGCGCCTGCTGTTCGGCTACCTTGAGCTCTTGCTCGACGCTGTCGGGCGCATAGACCCCGTCGATCAAATCCCGTATCTGCTTGATCACGCCATGCGGTGTGATGCCACCAGCGAGGTTAACCGCCAGTTGCCGCTCGCGGCGCCGATTGGTCTCATCGATGGCACGCCTCATCGAATCGGTCATGCGATCGGCATAGAGGATCGCCATGCCGTTGATATGGCGCGCGGCGCGACCGATGGTCTGGATGAGTGAGCGATCCGAGCGCAGAAAGCCCTCCTTGTCCGCATCCAGGATCGCCACCAGCGACACTTCGGGCAAATCGAGCCCTTCGCGCAGCAGATTGATACCCACCACCACATCGAAAGTGCCCAGACGCAGATCACGAATGATCTCGACCCGCTCCACGGTCTCGACCTCGGAATGCAGGTAGCGCACCTTGATACCGTGATCGGACAGATACTCGGTCAGCTGCTCAGCCATGCGCTTGGTGAGCGTGGTTACCAGCACCCGTTCATCGCGCGCCACACGGAGTTGAATCTCCGACATCAAGTCATCGACCTGGGTCATGGCCGGACGCACTTCGAGCGTCGGATCAACCAGCCCGGTGGGCCGAACCAGCTGTTCGACCGTCTGTGCCGAGTGTTGTGCCTCGTACGGACCGGGGGTCGCCGAGACGAAAATCGTCTGTTTCATCAGACGCTCGAACTCCTCCATCTTCAGAGGTCGGTTATCAAGCGCCGAGGGCAGCCGAAAACCGTACTGCACCAGGTTCTCCTTTCGCGAACGATCACCGCGATACATGCCGCCCAGCTGTCCGATCGTCACATGGCTCTCATCGATGAACATGAGCGCTTCTGGCGGTAGATAGTCGATCAGCGTGGGTGGTGGCTCGCCGGCCTTGCGCCCTGACAGATGGCGCGAATAATTTTCAATACCTTTGCAAAACCCCAGCTCTTGCAGCATTTCCAGATCGAAGCGGGTGCGCTGCTCGATACGCTGGGCCTCGACCAGTTTGCCCTCCTTGTAGAAGGTTTCAATGCGCTCGGCCAGTTCAGTCTTGATTGCTTCGATCGCGCGCAGCGTGGTGGCACGCGGAGTGACATAGTGACTCGAAGGATAGACCGTGAAGCGGCTGGTGCGTTGCGCGATGCGCCCCGTGAGCGGGTCAAACAGACTCATTCGGGTAACCAGATCGTCATCGAGTTCGATGCGAATCGCGGTCTCGAAATGCTCAGCCGGAAACACATCGATCAGATCACCGCGTACCCTGAATGTACCGCGGCGGAAATCCATTTCGCTGCGCTCATATTGCATGGCGATCAGGCGCGCGATGATGTCACGCTGGGGATAAGGTTCGCCTTCATGCAAATGCAGAATCATGCCGTGATAGTCCACCGGATCACCGATCCCGTAGATACACGACACGGTCGCCACAATCACCGAGTCGCGCCGTTCGAGCAGCGCCTTGGTCGCTGACAGGCGCATCTGTTCGATATGCTCGTTGATGCTTGAATCCTTCTCGATGAACAGATCGCGCGAAGGCACATAGGCCTCGGGCTGGTAGTAGTCGTAGTAGGAGACAAAGTACTCGACTGAGTTCTCCGGAAAGAACTCTCGCATCTCGGAATACAGTTGCGCGGCGAGTGTCTTATTGGGCGCAAGCACCAGAGCTGGCCGCCCGATGCGGGCGATCACGTTGGCCATGGTGAAGGTCTTGCCCGATCCGGTCACCCCGAGCAGCGTCTGATAGGCCAGGCCATCGCCGATGCCCTCGACCAGCTGGCGGATGGCTTGCGGTTGATCGCCGGCCGGGTCAAAGGGCAGGTGCAGCCGAAACGGGCTATTGGGAAAAGTAGCCACCTTGGCGGCGGCCGGTGCTGATCCAGTATCCACAGGCACAATCCATACTCCTTCGAGCCTTGAGTATACTTAAGGGTTGCCCTGCCACTTGTCGCACTTGTCGAATTGGCCGCGGTCATCCAACGTGACCCCGGCCGCGTTGATGGGCGCGGGTTGCTCGATGACGGGCGGCCAACGGGTTGTTTCTTTCCACCCCTATACCAACGAGTCTATTTCATGTCTGCCAACATTCTTGCCACTGTCGAACTTGCACCTCGTGACCCCATTCTTGGGTTGACCGAGGCCTACAACGCCGACCGCAATCCGAAACGCGTCAATCTCGGGGTGGGCGTGTATTACGACGAAGCGGGTAAGGTGCCCCTGCTCAAGTGTGTGGCACAGGCCGAACACGCACTGGTCGAGCGGGCCAGCGCGCGCAGCTATCTGCCCATCGAAGGGTTGCCCGCCTACGACCGCTCGGTGCAAGCCCTGGTGTTTGGCGCCGACTGCCCCGCGCTCAAGGAAGGTCGCATCATCACGGTGCAATCACTCGGTGGCACCGGTGGACTCAAGATCGGCGCGGATTTCCTGCGTCGCCTGCTGCCTGAGTCGCAAGTGTGGATCAGTGATCCGAGTTGGGAGAACCATCGCGCGCTGTTCGAAAGCGCCGGGTTCACAGTGAATACTTATCCTTACTACGATGCGGCCAGTCACGGATTGAATTTTGCCAGCATGCTGGCTGCGTTACGCACCCTGCCCGCCCAATCGATCGTCGTGTTGCACGCCTGCTGCCATAACCCGACCGGTGTGGATCTGACGGCCTCGCAGTGGGCTCAAGTAGTGTCTGCTGTACGCGAACACGATCTGGTGCCCTTCCTCGATATCGCCTATCAGGGCTTTGGTGCAGGCATTGCCGCCGATGGCGAACCGGTGCGCCTGTTTGCTGCCGCGGGCATCCCGGTGCTGGTATCGAACTCGTTCTCCAAGTCGTTCTCGCTGTATGGCGAACGGGTCGGCTCGCTGTCGATTGTGACGACCAGCAGCGAAGAAGCCGCACGCGTACTGAGCCAGATGAAGCGGGTTGTGCGCACCAACTATTCCAACCCGCCGACCCATGGCGGGCAGATCGTGGCCACGGTGCTTGAGTCGCCGGAACTGCGTGCCTTGTGGGAAGAGGAATTAGCCGGCATGCGTGAGCGAATTCGCAGCATGCGCGAGCGTTTTGTCGCATTGATGCGCGAGCGCGTGCCACAGACCGACTTCAGCTTCATCATGAACCAGCGCGGCATGTTCTCGTTCTCTGGGCTCACCAAGGCGCAGGTGACGCGGTTGCGTGAAGAGTTTGGCGTCTATGCGGTGGATTCAGGACGCATCTGTGTCGCTGCGCTCAACCAGAGCAACATCGTCTACGCCTGTGATTCGATCGCCAAGGTGCTTGGCTGAGCAGGTAGCGACTCAAGCGCGCTGGACGATTTAGGACTTTTTGCTGTAATTCATTTGCCGTACCGAGCAGAACCTTTTAGAATCATGGGTCTTGCTCGGTGCGGCGTTCGCTTCACCTTCTACGATTCCCCGATAGCTCAGTCGGTAGAGCGACGGACTGTTAATCCGCAGGTCCCAGGTTCGAGCCCTGGTCGGGGAGCCAGCATCATCTAATCCGCCACGGTCGCCTTCCTGGTGGCTGCGATGGCGGTGGTTTATGCCAACAGATCAAACGGTTGTCGCAATGTCGCGGCGAGTTCACCGTCCTGCCCCAGTGCAGTCGTGAAACATGAAGCCATCTTCATTCGAGCAAAACACGAACGGGATGTCGAACGTTGCGGCGTATTCGAGACGCTGTTGCATCCCATCGCCAACGCCGTGCGAATTGTCCTTTGCTTCAATGAGCGCCAGAGGAATGTTGGGCTTGAAGTACAGAATATAGTCGGCGCGCTTGGCCTCGCCTCGGCTCACGAGCTTGCCGCGCACGATGATGCGGCCCTTGGTGACGCTGACCTCCTCACGAATTTGTAGCATCTCGTCCCATCCGGCCTTGCGCAGGGCGGGCGTGATGAACTTGGTGCAGATGTCGCGTTCGCTTAAGGCTCGCCTGTCGATGCCGGTCAACGGCTCGTGATGGGGAGCCACGGATCGATCACCTCGATCCCGCAGCCCTCATAGTCACCTGTATTGCGCGTGGCCACGGCCGCCTCATGAGCGCGGGCGATGGCGGCGATCTGGCAGTCGAACTGGCTGATCGGACGGCCAGCGGCGCGCCGCTTGGCTGCGATGGCGGCATAAGCACTGGCGGCTGCGCGGTCAAAGGGCAGAATGCGGTCGCGGAAATCTTCCTCCAGAATGCCCTCGATCGTCTTGGTGAGTGCGGTACGTCGCTTTCCGGCCGGCAGGATCGCCACGCCATGCCGCAATTCGGCCTCGCCGACCGCAGTGAAATAGACCCCCGCGCCATCCAGCGCGGACAACCACGCCTCGACCTGCGCGGCCGGTGCCGGCCGAAGAAGTTCGGAGACGACGTTGGTGTCGAGGACGATCATCAACGCGCCCGACCGAACTGCGCCGGCTTGCGCATCGGTTCACGCGCAGGCAGGTCGAGCTCGACACGGTCGGATGGCGCGACGCGGGCACGGATCGCGGCGGCGAGATTGCGTGGCGGTGCGCCTTCCCCCATCACCCGGCGCAAAATATACCGCGCTTCTTCCTCCATTGAGCGGCCGTGCTCGGCAGCGCGGACGCGCAGGCGTTGCTTGATGTCATCTTCAAGATTGCGAATCGTGATGCTGGCCATAGTGGCGATCTCCGCTCCGTTTATTGGGCAAAGCGCAATCGATGATAGCATTGCAATCAATGCATTGCCTGAATACGGCGGCGCACGCATCGCGGCTGATGGACCGTAGAGCAAGGTGTGCCGCTCGTCGTTAAGCATTCTCATCGGCCGGCTCGCAGTTTCTCGACAAACTGGTGAACCTGTGGGTCTGCTGGAGCGAGCGACTCGAGCTTGTTCGCCCATTCGAGAGCCTGCTTATTCTGGCCGCTCTGCAGGTAAAGAATGCTCAGCGCGTAGACCACTGAAGAGTCACTGCTGTCTAATTGTTGTGCTCGCAGCAGCTCTGGTTCGGCGTCTTTGCGCTGCCCCAGTTGCTGCAGTGCCAGGCCCAGGTTGTAATGCACGCGCGCTGTGTCCGGCATGAGCCGCGCCGCTTTGCGCAGCGCCAGCACGGCCTCAGGCAGTCGCTTTTCCTCCGCAAGCAATAAGCCGAGCGAATACTGCAGTTCGCCAATACCGGGTATGCGCTTGAGTCCTTCGGTCAGTACGTGCTCGGCATCGGCATTGCGCGAGGCCGCGTTATAGAAAGCGGCCAGATTGGCGCGCGCAGGGGTGAAATCGGGATCGATCTTCAGCGCTGCGAGGTAATGCTTCTCTGCCAGATCATTGCGACCGGTGTTCTGATATACCACGGCCAGATTCAATTGCGCTCCCGGCATATCGAGCGATGCGTTCTGTGCCGACACATACTCGGCCAATGCAGCGTCGAATGCGACCTGGTTGACGCTGCCAATCAGCTCTTGCGACAAGGTGCAGAGGCTGCGTGCCGCCGCGATACGAACCGCGCGAACGGAATCTCTCAATAGTGGCGCCAGTGCGTAGACGCGCTGCGACGCGGGCGCCAGTTCAAGGCTGTCGGCCGCCGCCGCGCGCACCTCGGGGTCCGTATCGCGCGTTGCTTCAATGCGGGCCGACATGTCGGTCGCGCTGACTGCGCGCAGCTCATTGAGTGCCGAGGCGCGCACGATCGGCGGTTGCAACGTGTCCGAAACCAGATGCGTCAAAGCCTCATTGCCCCCCGGTCGCCCGGAGCGTGCAGCGGCCAATGCTTCCCCATAATGTGAACCCTGCTTGCGAACCGGTCCGTACCAGCGCGTCACTTGATCTGCCGCCCATTGCGCAGACTTGTCGCTATGACAGTTGTTACACGCGTTCGGAGTCCCGATCTTCACGGTGAGATCGGGTCGTGGCACACGCAAACTGTGATCGGCACGCGCCTGTACCTGCATATACGCTTTTGCCGGCATATGACAACTTGTACATTGCGCAGCCGCCGAGTCCGCCTTGTGAAAGTGATGCTTCGGCGTATCGAAATCGCCGGCGGCGCTGCTGAACGCCGCGTTGGCCTGCGGTGTATGGCATTGCAGGCAAACCGCATTGCCCTCTGCCCGTAACGTTCCGCTATGCGGGTTATGGCAGTTCGAGCAGCTAACGCCCTTCTGGTACATCTTGCTCTGGCGGAACGAACCATCCACATACACTTCGTCGAGTTGCTGACCATCGGCGTGATAGAGCTCTCTGGTCAGAAGCGCGGGTAAATATTGGTCGAGGCGCATTCCGCCGACAACGGGATTGTCGCGAAGCTCGCTACGCCGTGAATGGCACGCTGCACAGACATCGAGCTCCTGCCGTGGATTGTCTTTGCGAAATCCAATGGCGAGGCCACTGTGCTCGAGCACAACCTGGTCTGCGGTGTTGCCGGTCCTGGCCACCTCGGCCCACTGCACGTGCCGCTCGCCGGGTCCGTGACACGATTGACAGCTGACATTGGGCTCCTTCCAACGCGAATCGAAACTGTCCTTCTCGACGTCGTAGCGCTTTTCAAATCCGGTGGTATGGCAGCCGATGCACATGGTGTTCGCGGTCTGATACCGCCCCGTCCAATGCAGTACATCGCCAGGCGGTGCCTTTTCTTTCGGCAACAAGTGAAACCAGCGCTTGCGCTCCGTATCCCAGGCAATCTGCAATGGCTGCAGGCGCCCGCCGGGCAGGGCTATCAAATATTGTTGCAGTGGCTCGACGCCAAAGGCGTAGCTGATCTCGAACTCACCGAGCTTTCCGTCGGGCCCATCGGTCCGCACAAAAAAGGTCTCGCCGCGCTTAAAAAAGCGAGATGTCACACCCTGATGGGTGTACTCGGTGTCATTGAAATCACCCCGCACGCTCGCTGCGCTCGGCACTGCCATGGCACGTGCGTGGTGGGACTCTCGCCACTGTTTCGCGTAGCCCTGGTGGCAACCGACGCACAACGCGTTATCGACGTAGGCACCCGGATCGTTCGCCCCGGCTGTCAGGACATTGGGAGAGGCGCTTTTGACCGCCAACCCGATCGGCACGTTGCCTGACCACCACAGCCCGCCTGCCAGCAACGCCAGTAACGTTGCGCCCACCACAAACCAGACGATCGATGGTGGGTGCTTCCGCGGCACGGCGCCGATTGTTGTGATGGACGAACGCTTGCCTGATCCCTACTTCTTTGGATACGCAATCTTTGTCGTGACGATGCTGCCGTTGAAATAGAACGGTGCCTGGTCGAAGTAATCGGCGGAAACCGGTGAGCCGAGGTCGCTGCCGATGTCAAAGCCGTCATTGTTCGTCCAGAAACTGGCTACCGAAACCGGAACCTGGCCTTGCGCCACAATCTTGCCGTTCACTTTCATGGTCACATCGATCGGACTGCCGGGTCTAGGCGCGGTGAACCTCTCCTGAACCTCAATCTTCACCTTGCCGGTCGGGAGTTTCTCTTTTGACGAGATCTTGGTGCGGTTCATCATGAACAGGTTGTATTCATAGTTGAGCACGCCGTCCTTGACAAAGCAGGCTAGCCCGCCGCCATAGCCACCGATCGAGTAAAGAACGCCATTCGCATTGGCTGGCACGTCCAGGTCCATGCTGACCGTGTTGTCCGCTTTGCCGATCTTCGGTGCCGTTGGTTCCGGCACCAGGCTGATGGGGCCCGAGAAGGTCCACTCCTTATAGGGTGAGGTCGGTGCGTCCTCCGGGTGCAACAACACCGTCGACCACATACCCCCGCCGATGGGGAGATTCAGGTTCTTGGTCGATTCAATGAGAAACAGGCTTTTCATCTGCGCGAGCTTCTCTGGCATCTTGGCGGCGAGGTCGTTGGCTTGACTCCAGTCCTCGTTGAGGTTGTACAGTTCCCAGGCGTCGTTCTCCGGAGTCCAGTCCTTGCTACCTGGCGTCACTCCCGGGACCCACGGGGTGCGCAGGCCAAAAGCGCTGGCAAACCAGCCGTTGCTGTAAATTCCTCGGCTACCCATGATGTCGAAGAACTGCGTCGTGCGGCGATCCCTGGCCTTCGCGTCGGCAAACGTGTAGGCCATGCTGACGCCGTCGATTGGAGTCTGTTCGACACCATTGACGCTGCGTGGTGGCGTGATCCCAGCGGTCTCGTAGATCGTCGGCACGATGTCGATGACGTGATGGAACTGCGCGCGCGGCGTGTCGTCGTGCTTGATCTTGGCGGGCCAGGATATCGCCATATTCTGGCGTATGCCGCCGAAGTGGGAACCCTGGAGTTTGGTCCCCTTGTAGGGCGTGCTGCCGGCCCATGCCCAGCCAGCGTGATACATATTGTCGGCTTTCGGGGCACCGAGGACATCCAGCCCGCCGAGGTCGTTCATCACCTTGATGTGCTGATCGATCGTCGTGGGGATGCCGTTCTGGGCGAGAAATTCAGAAATGGTGCCGTTCTGACCTTCCGCCGAGCTGCCATTGTCGCCCATCACATAGATCACGATGGTGTTATCGAGTTTGCCCTGGGCCGCGATCTCATCGATCAATCGACCGGCGTTGTAATCAGCGTGCTCGAGGAAACCCGCCCAGACTTCCATGAGTCGGCGTTGGAAAGGCTTCTCGGCTTCGGGAATCGAATCCCATGCCGCCATCGTAGGGTGGCGGGGGGTCAATTGCGCGTTCTGCGGGATCCAGCCCTTGGCTTTTGCATTCGCGAAGACACGTTCGCGATACTTGTCCCAACCATCGTCGAACTTGCCCTTGTATTTGTCCGCCCATTCCTTCATCACGTGGTGCGGTCCGTGCGCTGCACCGGGCGCCCAGTACATAAAGAACGGCTTGTCAGGGGCAAACGCCTGCTGCTCGCGGAGCCAGTGGATGGCGTTGTCGGCGAGGTCCTCGGTCAGATGGTAATAATTGTGGCCGCCCGAGGTCTTGGGGACATGCTCGAGTGCGGTGGTGTTGAGTATGAGCTTTGGCTCGTATTGCGAAGCTTCACCGCCAAGAAATCCGTAAAAGTGCTGAAAACCGTAGCCCGTGGGCCAGAAGTCGAACGGCCCCTTGGCGGTCGTATCCGCGGCCGGCGTGTTGTGCCACTTGCCAAAGGCTGCCGTGTTGTAGCCGTAGTTCTTGAGCACTTCTGCCATCGTCGCCGACGACTTGGGTATAACGCCGCTGAAGCCATCCCAGTCATTGGCAAGTTCGGCAACCTGGCCGTTTCCAACTCGGGTGTGATTGCGGCCCGTGAGCAGAGACGCACGAGTGGGCGAACACATCGCCGTGGAATGGAAGCGATTGTACGAAATCCCCGAATTCGCAACGCGATCAAGCACCGGCGTCTTGACTTCACCACCGTAGGTCGAGGCCACTCCCGGCCCGACGTCATCCATCAGGATGATGAGGACGTTGGGCGCACCCGGTTTCAAGCGTGAAGGCGTAACACGCCTCTGGTAAACCGAGTCCTGCATCGTCAGCCCTGCCGTTGAGGCAGAAGGTGTCGGTGGAAACGGCAGAACTTCCTGCGCCGCTGCCGGTAACGCGAACGATCCCAATACAAAAACAAGGGCAGCAACGCCGGATATGGCGGTATCAGATTCTCTGAAACGCATTAATCGATTGAACATGGCAGTTATTTTCCTTTCCATTGCGTTTTTGAATCGCTCAAGGAATCGCAGAGGCTGTGGGGTTCAAGTCAGGTGGCTTTCCTGTGATCCCCCCGGCGCAGTTCATATATTGCCTCAAAATCTGCGGGTGGGGAATCTCCAGGGGGTCCACCTTATCCAGGGCGATCAACGGCGCGCGGTGTGCATAATGTAATCATTGCAGGCAGCGCAGTCAATGCGCGCGTGGCCATGCGCAATTTCACTAGGAAGATGCCGCGGTGATAGCACGAATGAGCACAGTTCTTGCGTCGATCCTATGCCTGATCTCTCTTTGCGCTGATGCACAATCCTGGCCTGAGCGCCCCGTACACGTCATCGTACCGTTCCCTGCCGGCGCAACCAATGACCTCACCGCACGGGTCGTCGCCGAGAAATTGTCGATAGCGCTCCGACAACCCGTGGTGGTGGAGAACCGCGCCGGCGCCGGGGGCAGTATCGGCGCCGATGCCGTCGCCAAGGCAGCTCCGGACGGGTACACCCTGCTGCAGGGCAGCGGCAGCACGCATGGTGGCAATGCAGCGGTCTATCCGAATCTGCCCTACGATCCGCTGCGCGATTTCGCGCCGATCACAATGCTGGTGCGCACGCCTTATATTCTGATTGTTCATCCGTCGGTTCAAGCCAACAGCGTGCGCGAACTGGTGGCGCTCGCCAAAGCCTCTCCGGGAAAGCTCAACTATGCCTCCTATGGCTCGGGCAGCTCGAGCCATCTTGCCGCTGAGTTGTTCAAGGACATGGCAGGCATTGACATCGTGCATGTCGCGTTCAAAGGGGGTGCCCCCGCAGTGCTTGCGACCGTCAGCGGACAGACGCAGGTCCTGTTCGATGTCATCACTACCTCTGCACCCCATTTCAAGGCGGGCCGTCTAAAGGCGCTGGCGGTTGGCACGACGACTCGAACACCGCTGTTCCCCGAACTGCCGACCATCGCGGAATCGGGCTATCCGGGATTTGAAGCGACGGTTTTTTTTGGCTGGCTTGCACCCGCCGGCACGCCACGCGCGATCATTGAACGCTTGCACCGCGAGTTGGTGCGCGTGCTGGCGCAAGCAGACGTTCGCGAAAAGCTCATCGCAATGGGTAACGAAATCGTTGGCAACTCACCCGAGCAATTCGCCTTGCAAATTGAAGACGAAGTCGCACGGTGGCAGAAACTCGCGCGCGACCGCGGGCTCAAGTTCGACTGAGCGCGGTGCGTGCCCCTGTGTCGCCAGGACGCCGATGCACCAGACCGTGAAGGGCATCGACACGAACCGATCTGCCCTAAATCCCCGGCCCCGGCATTGCGTCGCCGCGGTGGACTGCGCTGTGCGTTCCCAGCCACTCTGCGCGGCGCCGGAACAGACCAGGCACAACGCGGTTTGCGTCGGCAATCAGTGACTGCAGATCAGCACACACCAATTGCCCTTCTTCGACCACCATCTGGCCAGCCACCATCGTGTTGGTGACATCGCCACCGCGCACGGCATGGACGAGGTTGTGGTGCAGGTTGCCACCCTGCCCGCCCAGCAACGGTGTCATCCGCGGCGTATCTGTGCGTAGCGCAATCATATCGGCGCCCTTTCCGATCTCCAGTGAACCGATGTCCGCATCAAGCCCGAGCGCACGCGCACCGTTGATGGTTGCCATGCGGCAAACCGACCACGCATCGAGGGCGGCCGCGTCCAGTTTGCTGAGCTTTGCCAGGAGCGAGGCGACCTTCATCTCCTCGAACATGTCCAGATTGTTGTTCTCCTTCTCTCCGTCGGTGCCCAGCCCGACGTTGATGCCGGCGGCCAGCATGGCCTCAACCCGCGCGGCGCCGCTGGCAAGTTTCATATTGCTCACCGGGTTATGCGCCACCCCGATGTTGCGGCGCGCAAGGATTGCGATTTCATCGTCCGATAACCACACGCAATGCGCGAGCAGCGTTTTGGGCGCATCAAGCAGTCCGAAGGACTCCAGCGCCTCAATCGGGCGCATGCCGTAACGTCGCTGGGTTTCCTCGACATCAAACCGGCTCTCATTGCTGTGGGTGTGGAATCCCACGCCATGGCGCTGGCTGATCTCGATGGCGCGACGCCACGCGGGTGCCGTCGCGTAGAACATGTGCTCCAGGCCGACCCATACCTGCACCCGCCCATTGGCGCCACCGTGCCATTGCTCGATCAGCGCTTCATTGGTATCCAGTGTTTCGAAATAATCGTGATCCGGATGCTCCGCCACATAAGGCACCAGTACGGCGCGGATGCCAAGGTCGCTGGCAGCACGCGCGCCACCTTCCATGTGACGCCACATGTCAACGATGGTGGTGGTGCCCGAGAGCAAGGACTCCGCGTAGCACAGGCGGGAAGCGATCTCGGCGTCCTCGGGGCTCACCACCCGATGCATCGGATCGATGTATTGCTGTAGCCAGTCCCACACCGGCAAGCCCTCGGCGGTGCCACGCAGCAGCCCCGAATGCGCATGGGTATTGATCAGCCCCGGCATGACCAAGCGGTCCTTCAGGCGCCGCACGGGCACGCCCGGATGCGCGGGCAAAACCGCGCTGGCCGGACCGAGAGCGCCAATTCGGCCCCGCGAATCAACCAGAATGGCGGCGTCACTGATGATGCTGTTGTCCGCGTCCATGGTGAGCAAGTGGTCTGCGTGCAGAAGCAAAGGTTCCATGCCAGTTTCCTCAAAGTTCAGCAAGATCGTAGCGCAAGCATGAATTGCGCCGGTTCATGGCCGTCGCGAATGACGTGCAGGGTGTCAGAGACACGCAACATTGAACGAGGGGCCGATGCGGTATATTTGGCGCTCAATCAACTGGAGCGTTGCCATGCGTAAACTCATTCCGCTTTTGATCGCCACCGTTACTGTCGGCTGCCCGCTCGCCCATGCCCAGCCCATGGCGCCGCAGGGCGCGACCGTCGTCTCGAGCGAACCGGGCAAGGTCGCCGCCGTTTCTGTCATCGAGGCTGCCGCCACCGTCGTTGAAATCCATGCAGCAACACGCACCGTGACGCTGAAGGGACCCCAGGGGCGTTTGCTCGACATCGTCTGTGGCGACGAGGTTAGAAATTTTGCCCAGATTCAGGTTGGCGATAACGTAACGGTCAGGTACCAGGAAGCCCTTACGCTCGAGTTGAAGAAGACGCGCGCACCGTCTGATGCAGGCGGTGCGGCAGGAGCAATGCGCGCGGAGCCCGGTGCGCGACCGGCAGCTGCCGCTGCACATGCGGTCGCGGTGATTGCCGATGTCGTTGCAGTTGACCCGGTCAAGAGCACCATCACGCTCAGAGGCCCGGCCGGCCGCGAGGTTGAACTCAAAGTCCGCAATCAGGACCACTTTACCGTTGTGAAAAAAGGCGACCAGGTTGAGGCCGTCTATTCCGAAGCCGTTGCGCTCGCCGTCACACCGACGCCGAATTCGGCTAAACGCTAAGCGCGGATTGCCAGCCTCGGTCGGCCTCTCCCGTCCCCCACCCGAGCGGGATTCCGACCCATCGGCCATGCAGGCTGGTCCTTCGAAAGCAGGATGATTCGCACGTGCCAATTCCCCAAGGCTGGTGTTTTTTAACAAAGCGCAGGGGCGCATGGCTCTGGCACGCGGCTACGCCGAGAAAATGGCCCGGAACGATCCGCGCATTGGCAGCGCGGACATGATCTTGCCGCAATAAGATGACAAAATAGGCCAATTGGAACGAGAATAAAACCTGTGCTGGTGAATCGTGATGTTCCATTCCTCCAAATTGGTGATCATTATGGCTCTCTGGACCGCGCGGATCTCGCGCCTTTCGGTGCTGTGCCTGCTCCTTGCATGCGTGCTCGTGCCCGCGGCGCGCGCGCAAGACGCTGCGTTCAAGGATGAAGAGCTGGACCAGATGTTGGCCCCAATTGCGCTCTACCCGGACGCCCTGCTGTCGCAAATCCTGATGGCCAGCACCTATCCGGCTGACGTGAAGGAGGCGGCCGAGTGGTCCAAGGGGCATCCCGACATCAAGGGCGATGCAGCGGTCAAACAAGTGGCGGGCAAGCCGTGGGAGCCTTCGGTGCAGTCCCTTGTGGCATTTCCGCAGGTCCTTGCGATGATGCGCGACAAACCGGGTGACGTGCAGCGATTGGGTGATGCCTTCCTGGCCGCCCCGGAGCGCGTCATGGATCGGGTGCAGTTCCTGCGCAAGAAAGCGCACGAGGCAGGCAATCTGACCACCAATCAGCAGCAGCAGGTCAGCGTTCAGACCGAGGCCAACAAGCAGGTCATTGTGATCGCTCCGGCACAGCCGCAGACGGTCTACGTGCCGGTGTATCAGCCGACCGTGGTGTACGGCACCTGGTGGTATCCGAGCTACCCGCCCTATTACTGGCCGCCGCCTGCGTATTACTACCCCCCAAGCGGTGGGGCGTTCGTGGCTGGTTTTATCTGGGGTGCGGCGATAGTGGGCGTGAGCAACAGCCTGTGGGGCGGCATCGGTTGGGGTCGCAACGAGGTGAACATCAACGTCAACCGCTACAACAATATCAATGTCAATCAGAAGATCACGAACAACAACACGGCGTTCGTGCACAACCCTGAACGGCGTGGCGACGTGCCCTATCGTGATGCGAAGAGCCGCGAGCAGTACGGCAAGAAGCAACTCGATGGTGCCAAGGATCGTGAGGCCTATCGCGGCAAGGACGGCCGTGATGCTGAACGTGCCAGAGCCACGGAGACCTTGAAGGCGCGTGGCGCTGATCCGGCGGCCGGACGCGCCCAGTTGCAAGGAACCAGCCGCGAAGCGGGCAGCGGCCCTCGCGGAGCCGACTCGGCGTCCGCTCATGCTCAGGTGCAGGGTACCGAGCGCGAGGCGAGCAAGGTCGCACGCGATGCCAGCCGCGGCCAATCCGCTGAGCGCACGGGGTCGGCGAGCGCACTCTCGGGCGTTCGCAATGCGGACGCTTCACGTGTAGACGCTGAGCGCGGGCGAGCCAGCCGCGAAGCGATGGGCCACCGCGAAGCGGCATCGTCGCTGCGTGCTCCTGCAGGTGCCGGCAACCTGTCCGGCAAACTGCGTTAGATCCGGGGAAGCCGCCATGCAAAAAGTCAATTTCGCTGTGGGTGCCACGCCTGTGCGTGCGATCGGGCGTGCGTTAAGTGCGTTCACTCTGGCCTCGGCGCTGTGCCTGCCCGTGGCTGCGTGGTCACAAGTACCATTTGCCACGCCAGAGGACGGCGCCACCGCCCTGATCGACGCACTGGCCACCGGCAACATGGCCGCGCTGCCACGCCTGCTGGGCAAGGACTGGCGGCAGTTGCTGCCGCAGGAAAAATTGGACATGGACGATGTCTATGCTTTTCTGGAAAAGGCCAGTCAGTCGCGCAAGGTGGACATAAACGGCAATCGCGGCGAACTGGTAGTGGGAAACGAACCCTGGACACTGCCCATACCCCTGCTAAAGGGTAGTGATGGCCGTTGGCGGTTTGATCTGATCGGTGCCCGCGAGGTCATTGCCGAGCGCCGCATTGGGGCCAATGAGCGCTTTGCGATGAAGGCCGCGCTGGCCTATGTCGATGCGCAGCGTGAATATGCAACTGCAGATCGCAACGGCGATGGCGTTCTTGAGTATGCGCAAAAGCTGCTCAGCAGTCCGGGGAAGCGCGATGGCCTCATCTGGAGCCCAGGCCTGGGTGATGAGAGTCCGCTGGGTGAGGCCTATGGCTTGTCCAGGCCGGGCGAGGGCTATCATGGCTACCACTACAAAATCCTCACCGGACAGGGTCCGCAGGCGCCCGGCGGTGCCCGCAGCTACCTGATTGGCAAGCGCATGACCGCGGGCCTTGCACTGCTCGCCTGGCCGGCGCACTACGGTGAGACTGGCGTGATGAGTTTCATGATCAGCAACGAGGGCACGCTGTGGGAGCGCAACCTCGGCCCAAACACCCAGCAGATCGCTGGTTCGATCAAACTCTACAACCCTGATCAGGCCTGGAGGCGCGTTTCGCCCTGAAAAGGGCTGACGGGCGAGCCGGACGCGCGCCAAAGGACAGCACCCACACTGGCCGTGGCACGACGGTCAGTCGCCGTGCCCTGCGGCGGCGAACGCTCGAGGCGAAACGTGGCCACCGCCTGCGACAGATTCTCGGCCTGCTCTTGCATCGAATGAGCCGCCGCCGCCGCTTCCTGCACGAGCGCCGCGTTCTGCTGCGTCACCTCATCCATCTGGGTGATCGCCTCATTGACCTGCTCGATCCCCGCGCTCTGTTCCTGAGACGCCGCGGTAATTTCGGCCATGATGTCGGTCACCCGCTTGATGGACCGAACCACCTCGCCCATCGTCCTGCCTGCCTGATCTACGAGCTTTGTTCCAGTCCCCACTTTCTCCACCGAGTCGCCGATCAGCTCCTTGATCTCCCTGGCTGCCGCGGCGCTTCGCTGTGCGAGGTTTCGCACTTCGGTGGCGACTACCGCAAAGCCTCTGCCTTGCTCGCCCGCCCTGGCCGCTTCAACCGCTGCATTCAAGGCCAGAATGTTGGTCTGAAAGGCAATCCCGTCGATCACGCTGATGATGTCGGCTATCTTCTTCGAGCTCTCGTTGATCGAGCCCATTGTGGTCACCACCTGATTGACCGCCTCCCCCCCCTTCGCCGCCACTTCGCTCGCACCAATGGCCAGTTGATTGGCCTGCTTGGCGTTCTCCGCGTTCTGCTTGACCGTGCTGGTCAACTGCTCCATCGAACTGGCCGTTTTCTCAAGCGACCCGGCTTGCTGGTCAGTACGGTTCGACAAGTCACTGTTGCCCAGCGCGATTTCCTTCGACGCTGCGTTGATGGCATCGGTCGAGGTGCGAATCTGCTCGACGATCTCGGTCAGCTTCGCCACCGTCCTGTTGGAATCGTCCTTTAACTGGCCGAAGGTGCCCTCATACTGATTCGTGATTTTCTCGGTCAAGTCCCCTTGTGCCAGCGCCGCCAGTACCCGCACCACGGCATTCAGACCGCTATCGCTCACCTCCATCAGGCGGTTGAGTCCTTCGATCATCGTGCGAAAGTCATGGCTGAAATTCTCAACTGTGCCACGCGCCTTGAAATCGCCGATGACAGCGGCATCCACCAGCCGCTTGATCTCGCCATTGACTGATTGCAGGCTTGCCTTGACGCTGCGAATTGCTGCGGTCACCTGCGCCTTTTCACCGGGCAGCTCATCCATGTCCTGGGTGAGATCGCCCCGCGCGTATTGCTTTACCACCTCGACCACGCGCATCTTGACCGCGATATGCGCGCTCACCAGGTCATTGACGCCCTCGGCCATCGCGCGATAGCTGCCAGAGAACTGTGCGGTGTCAATTCGGTAGCTGATCGTACCCTCATCATGGCGATGCTTCATATCGACTTGCGCTGATACAAAAGACTTCAGCGTGACAACCATCTTCTGCATCGAGGCGAGAAGTTGCCCGGTTTCGTCGCTGCCGCCCATGTCAATTTTCTGATCCAGATCGCCACTGGCGACCGCGTTTGCCACCTTCACCGCCTCGCGCAAAGGGCGCGTGATCGAACGTGTAATGCCAAAGGCGAACAGACCACCAAATACCAATGCAACGCCCAGCAGCAGAACAACCGCAAGTGTGGCGATTGCGTAGACGGTTTCAGCGTTGGCCGCGCCGGCTTTGCCTCCCTCGAAGTTGTATTTCGTGAGCGCTTCGATGTCGTTGATGACATCCTCCAGGGCGGCACTGGCCAGACCGTCGCTGATATCGGTCGCATCCTGGACCTGCTTGGCGCGACCGAGTGTCACGACCTTTTGCTGTGCCGCCTGGTATTCCGCCCAATGCGTGCTGAATTTTCCGTTCAGTTCGCGTTCAGCATCGGTATTGACCAATCCCGCGTAATCAGCCATGGCCGCGTTGGCGACCTTGGCTGCGGCCAGCAGCTTTTCTTCGTATTCGGATTGATAGCTACGATCATCGGTGCGACTGACTTTGACTTCAAATTCGCGCGACTCCAGTACCGCAGCACGCGCGGTCGACAGGTAACCGACCCCTTGCAACCACTTCGAAGCGAGGACGGCAGCTTCGGCACGCGTGCGCGACATGCCGCCGAGGGCGACCACGCCGATGATCGCCGAAATTGCCAGCACGACGGTGAACGCCCCATACAATTTCTGGCTTACGCGCAATGATCGCACCACACCGCGCATGCGGAGCCGATGACTCATGACGCCTCTCCGATCGCATGCATCTGGATCACCTTGACTGCCCAGCTGTGACAGGCCACATGAACTTGAAGTTCAGTCACGCGAGTTGTCGCTACTTCTTGTGGCCGACGTAGCTGACGCCCACTACCTTGCCGCCCGCGTCCTTGATTGGGTTGTAGCAGGCATCGTATGCGGTGCCGAGCACGTCGATCGCTCCGCAGAAGGTCTCGCCTTTGGCCACTGCCTCGTAGGCCTTGTTATGGGCCAGTGCTGTGCCAACCCCGCGCTTGCCTTCCGGGGTCAAAACGTTGGTACTCACGCGCACAAACTCTTCGCCATCCTTGACGAACACGGTGGCTGTCGCGTTATGTGCTTTTCGCACTGCATCGACCACGTCATAGTTGTTGTTGATCCTGCGCTCACCAAAGTAAAGGGCTGGCACGCTTCTGTCACCCACTTTGTCGGTGCCGTCGATTTTGGGTGCGCCAATTTTTGCCAGACGCGCATCCAGATCGGCGATGGTGGCTTTTGGATCTTCTGCTGCGGCTGCTGGCAACGCAATCAGGACCGTAGAGAACAATGCTGTGCGCAGTGCGCCTTTGAGGTTATTCATGCCGAGATTCTCCATTTTATGAATGCCAGACAATTGACGCTGCTGGGCTTGCATGCGTGCCCCCAGCATTCGCGCTACTGGTTGGTAGCGATTTCCAACGCCTTCGCTGTGCTAACGGCACAATCCACGGAAGCTTTAGGCTCCTTGAGACGCGCTTCGTGCAATCGCGGAGACGTTTTGCACATCAAGCGGGGTGATCACAGCCTGGTCGTGGCCGAGGTCATCGAGGCGGTGGTGCGCAAGGCACCCGAGGGGCGCGCCGATGACGCGATCCTGTGGATGAAGAATCTGGGCGAGAAGGTGTTCTACGGCGGCTAGGAAGTCTTGCGGTCAGGCGGCAGGTCCAGTAACCGCAGGCTACGACCTGAGTTACTCAACCTCTTTGGTGCGCATTAAACCGTGCTTGCGCACCAGTCGTCCAAAGGCACTGCGGTCCTGCCCTGCCAGACGGGCAGCTCGAGAAATATTACCTTCAGATCGCTCCAGAAGATCACTAAGATAAAGGCGTTCGAATTGCTCGACCGCCTTTGCCTTGGCAGCCTTGAAGGCGACCTGATTGGTTGGCGGTGTCGCTGCGTGCCCCCCGGCCAGTTGCAGCAGTGGCGTCTCGCACATCAATGACTCGCGGTGGATGACGTTTTCCAGTTCGCGAACGTTGCCGGGCCAGGCGTATTGCTTGATGAATTGCTCCGCTTCGGCATGAAGTCCGCCAATGTGCAATCCGTATTGCTGCTTATAGCGGGTGAGAAATATCTTGGCGAGCTTTACCGCATCCTCGCCACGCTCGCGCAGCGCCGGCATCTGCAATCCGAGCACGCTGAGTCGGTACCACAAGTCCTGGCGAAACTGGCGCGCTTTCACGAGTTGTTCGAGCTTGGCATTGCTCGCTGTGACAACTCGGACATCGGCTTGGCGCATGCCGCCCCCACCCACACGACGATATGTCTTGTCTTGCAAGAACCGGAGCAGCGCCGCCTGTGCTTTCAGGCTCAAGGCATCAACTTCATCCAGAAAGAGCGTGCCTTCGTTAGCCTCACTGACCAGGCCAGCCGCACTGGATTTGGCATCGGTAAAGGCACCGCGCTCATGGCCAAAAAGCTCGCTCTCGAGCAACGCTTCTGGAAGAGCACCGCAGTTGACTGGGACGAAGGCGTGATTACGCCGCGCACCAAGGTAGTGAATCGCACGCGCGGCGAGTTCCTTCCCGGTACCCGTTTCACCGCTGAGGAACACCGGGGCGTCAACAGTCGCAAACTTCTTGATCTGCTCGCAGGCACGGCGAAAAGCGGGCGAATCGCCAATCAGGTTGTACTGCCCCAAGCTTTCCACCGGAGATTCCCCAATTCAAGTCCAACAGGCTTCGTTCCACCAACGGTTGGGCGGTCGTTTGTCTTTTAGTTTAGTCGTCATGTAATGTCAAATTGATTAACATTAGTGCGGCGCGTTCAAGCACCGGGCGCCCTCGGCTGTCTTAATCGCAGATTTCCCAATCGAACGAAGCTACCAATCCGATCCCCTGACACATGTTTGCCAAATTGTTCTTCATGCTGGTCGCGCTGCTATTCGGGCTGTTGGCCTTTCTGGCCGGCATGATGGCACCTGAGGATTGGAAGCACTCAGCGGTGGCCTTCTCATCCAAGGTACCAGGGCTGGCCTCGGTGGTGTCGATGGACTTAGAGGGCAAATTCACAGACTCCAAGAGGAGCGCCGCGAGCACAACCGGTTCGGCCGCAACGGCCGCAGTCGAGCCGGCGAGCACCGCTGTCGATCTGAGCACCTTGCTCATCCCGACACCCTTGCCTGAAAAGGCCAGCTATGCTTTGAGGGTGAGCGATTTTGCGACCGCCTCTGCGGCCAACGCATTCGCCAGTGAGGCCAAAGCCGCCGTCAAATTTCCGGTGAGGGTGATCGAAGTGGTCGATGCCACCGCCAATCACAGTTGGCTGGTGGCGATTGGTGCATTCAATTCGATAGAGGATGCGCGTGCGGCGCGCTTTGTTGTCAATCAGGAATTGAACATGGCCGGGTCCGCGCCGCTGATACTTTTGCCACCAGCCAAAGCAGCGGGAGCTAACTAAAAAGCCTACGGCACGGGTGATCCTTGGTGATCCAACCGGCCTGACCATAGGTCGCCACATAGCACACGCGCAGTTGCGCCATGCCGATCGAGCAGAAGTGCGCGTAGATATTGGCGTCCTGCTTGTCAGCCATGTACCACAGCCAGGGGCGTGTCGCGAGACCCCAGGTGCTGACCTTGCGGACGAGCAGGTCCGCATGGCCAAGTGCCGTGACTTCGGCGATCAGGACATGGGCGTCACCCATGGTCGGGGATCGGTAGACGCGTGGCATTCGGATAGCTCGGATAGGGTCGAAGCTGGCAGGAATTAGCCCTGCGTGCGGGCTAATTGCCCGGTCGCAGTCGCCGAATGAGCGAAAACGCTTGGTGCGCGCGACTCTCCTTCAACGCTGCTGAAATGGTCCCGGTAGTGCCAGGCTATACCACCAGCAACGAATAGAGCGATGCCACATGCCCCAATCAGAACCGCCTGTTTGCGCAGGGTGTTTGAAAACGCCTTGGATCGCTGTGGTGAGATCAGCAGTTCTTCGCCCGCACTGCCCGACTTGATCACTAGCATCGCCTGGCCACTGACTGGGTCAGGTACCTCGACGCACATGCCAGTGACGCTATACTCAACGCCCTCAAACAGGCAGGTCTCTGTCAGTCTGAAGCCTCGTGGCTCCTCTTCCGCAACGGAAAGTGAGCCAACGCCTTCAATCTCCAGTTCATCTGGAAGCCACCACTTGCGTGGATTTTCACCTTCCTTCGTCTCCGGTGCATCGGTCACCGACACCTGATCATCGAAAATTTGCCACCGGCCTTTGATGACGCGGCGCAAGTGATCCTCCGTTGGGCCCGCTAGGTTCCCTCCGGGTGCGAGAGTTACAGTGCAGCCCTTCTCCGCGCCTAGATGTGCCTTTAGCGTCACCGGAACATGAAACTGGGCTCCCTCCGGATCGATGCGCACTTGTCCTGATCCATCGTCAAGCGCGAATGACCGTGATGCGGAAGCCTTACGAAGGGTGGTCCAGCGCTGCTTTGCCACATCCGTCCCGGTCAGTCGCTCGACATGAGCGTTGTAATGAAAACACGGTGCGCCCAGGAAGGGACTAGTGAATGGCGCATCGCCCCGAATTCTGCCGAATACCGTAACGAGACCAGGAGAGAGTGATTCAACTGAGCGCTCAGGTGCGCGACTCACCACCGCCGCAGCACGCATTCGACTCCAGGCGGCAAAGCAACAGATGATTCCTGAAAGGATCAATACACAAATGCCAACAATCATCAACTGGACTCCGTGGGGAAATCTGACCCGTAATTTCTCGAAGGCCTTTCGACCTCGCTCATCGCACTGACAGGCGCGGGCATATTTTTCGGTACTGCACTCTCACTTACCGGTGATCGCATGAGCGCGCTTTCTCGGTGGTTCGCCACCGTCAACCCCGGGTTCCAGAGCAGAATGTGCTCGCCGTTGGGCGACGCCTCGTGGCATCCCCTCAATGCTGCTCGATATCCGATTGCCCGAGGCGTCATGAGTAAAGAGGCGATCAGGTGTCAGGAGCCTGTCAGGAGCGAACGCTCTGTGTGCCTGCAATAGGCGAAAGCCACGCCCCGTAGCCTGCGACCGAGCGTTCAAAGGCATGTCAAACCCGGTACTTGCCAGATTGTTGCCATAGTTGTCACCCACCCTGAGATTGCCGGGCGAATCGAAAGTCATTCGAAGGACATCTTGGTAGCTGCGAAAGCGCGTGGCCGCGTCAGGCCCCTGAAATGCTGACAGAGTGTGCCTAAGTGCTTGATTGCGGGCGGACAAGGGATTTAGTGCGACTCCTGCCTGTCCAGCGCCGTAAATGCGCCGGTTTGCAGGATTGCTAGGGACGATTTCACCTACTCGCTCATTGATGATGGCCCTGGAGTAACCCTGCTGCCGTCCAACGGCGGCAGCTTGCAGTGCAAGCCCTCGCAGCATGTCAAGCGGACCGGGCGGCGGCCGATCGACCGGCGGCGCCATGGCCGCAACCCCTGCATGAAACTGCAAAGCGCCTTCATTCAGTATGCTCTGACCAGTACCTGATGCGATCACATGATTAATGGACGCATTGGCGGCTTGCCCACGACGCCGGAGTGCATCGTTTTCCTGAATCGTGAGTGGGCGCCCGCCGCCTTGAGCCGCCGCGACGTAGGTTAGATGGCTCTGATTGTATTGGGTGATTCTGTTGAGCACTGCAGGCGTTCCGAACGACGCATGCAACTGGGCCTGATGATGCGCTGGAATATCCGCAACAGGCCCATACCCCACCTGATTACGCAGCGGGGTGGGATTCATCGTGTGGTCAATGTAGCGAAACGACAATTAATTTTTTCCTTTTAATCCTGGCAGTTGATTACTCAATGTGCCAGCCAAACATTGCAATCCACTGTTATTTCAATTCGTCACCGCGCAAACAAATACAATTTATTGGTTTTTTGCATATTGTTACCAGCCATTGATAATCAAGCAGAATCTTCAGCCGCCGCCATGTTATTTCGCACTACTGGCAACGGGTGGCGGCGCCTTGGCATGGGGGTCAGCCGCCGTACTCGCCTTTGGCGGTTGCCTCACAGTTTTTGCCCAGTGTGGGGAAGCAAGTAACGGGGCTGTGCTTCCCGTTGTGGCGACCGCACGAACTTCTTCGCGATCGCGTCCACCCTTTGGTGCAAAAATAGTTTTCTTCGCAAAAACTACCGTATTGGTGAATCCGCGTTGCTGCAGCGCGGCGTCGATATTTTCGTGCAATTGCCCGCCAACAATTGATTCTGATCCAGGATGCCCCGAGTAACAGGAGGCGGCTATGACGCGCAGTCTATGTGATTTACCAAGACCTGGATTGGACGAGGCTAATGCTACTGCCGCCTCTGCGACTGCCCCCCCCACTTGTTGGCCCGTTAGATATGCAGCGTGTTGCCCCGCTCTTCGTGTTTCAGATGTCGCATACACGCGCTCATCACTGTCAGTTGGGTGACTATGGGCACTGAAAACGATGGTGCTGGTCCTTATCTGCCGCAATTCGGCGAGTGATTCCTCTTTATGCGCCGCTGACGTCAATCGTTCCACCGGGATGGATTTGAAACCTGGGTTGGTGAAGGCAGATTCAGAACCTGCCGTTCGTCGACCGAACAGCACGACAGCGTGCGTTGGACTCAATGCTGGCTCCGATGGAACACTTACATTGAGACTTCTCTGTGAAGTTGGTTGCGAGTGCACCCCTCGCGACGCTCCTCGAGGTCGTGCACCTCCATCGACTGCTGCAGTACTTCGCACTGCCATTGCCGGCGTCCGCCGCTCCCCCTCTTGCAGACCCGGTGCCACCGCACGGCTGACAGACCGCGCTCTCGTTGATTCAGCCACTCGAAGCGTGCTTCTCATCGGCGTAGCGGATACCTCAGCAGCGCCCCCGGGTCGACCAACACTGGCACTTGCACGAGGCATGACGGCGCTTGCAGTTTCGGCAACGGATTGAAGTTGGCGCGTTTCCATATTTGAGCGGTTTCTTGAATTTTGACGCATTGTGGCCCCCCCCACAGCGCTTTGTTGCCCAACGCCTGAGGCATGAGTCGGAACGCGTGCGGCCACACTGCGCTGTACGCTTAAGGTAGACGTGTGCTGATTGCCAGTGGCCGGAGTGCGCGCTTGCGTACTCAATGATGAAGCCCTCATTCGACTAATTTGCGGAGACGGGGCAACTTCGACGCCGACAGGATTCCGGCTCGAACTAATGCGACGAGCGTCCGCAAGTGGCGGAGAAGGCCGAGGCAGGGTCGTTGCACGTCTGGCCTGTTGTGCGCCAGGCACAGCAGGCAGAACGGTTCTCGTAACCGCGCCGATGCGTAGCAGCGCACTCAAGTCCGGATCGCGTGTTCCCATGATCTCTCTCCAATTCGCTGACCTGCCTGTTCATCAAAGTTCACCAATTTCTTTGGTATTGCATTTCTCGCAATTGTTTTCCAAGATCCATCACCAGGCGTGGTTCTAGTTGTGTGCAACGCAATCAATTACCTGTAAAGGCGCATTGCTTTCCTTGGGGTTGAAGACATTCGTTCTGGCATGCACCTGAATTGCTCCCTCGCCCCAATCACGGGAAAACGCGAACGACTCGTCAATTCGGAAAGTGCAAGTGGCGGCGCGCTCATGTGATCCCCCGGACTATGCAGACTCAGTTGCAGGTTGGATTCCGAGCATCTGAAAGACTCCTATCTGCCCACCTCGCTTGATAAATAATTCCTCGAACAGCTCACTCGTGTTCATCACTCCCCACTGAATCGCCAATTGCAACAGGTACGGCGTTGGGCTGTGCGGTTCGCTCGCCTTGAGGTATTGGGCAATCTGCGCCAGTTGGGCATATGCAGAGGCACGGTCAGTGATGCGCTGATTCGATAATGAGCAGGCGTCGTTCTCCTGCGGAATCAGTTCCTCTGTATGTTGGCTCGCGGTGGCCTCGTCTTCGTGAACGGGTCGGTCGGAAACTGGCGGCGCGTGGGAACGCACCCCTCGCCTTGTGAGTTCTGCTGCGATCATCAGGCCCACGTCTCGCACCAAATCGGCCAGGCCCTGAACGCTCGGTCCATCGACACCAAACCGATCATTGAGCATTTCCGCGAATTGATTGATGCCTACCTGCGCCGCAGTCAAATCGATTTCCAATTGGCGCAATCGATTCAAACTCGTCAATTGCAGCGCCGACTGAACTTCGTCCAAGCTGGGTCCCGGCACTTTCGACGCGTCGTTTTGCGAGCCGCGCTCGCGCAAGTAGTCATTGCGCTTGGCATGCTCCCAATCAGCCCAGGCATATTCGCTGTCACCTCCGCATTGGGTGATGGGTACCTGTCGCAACTCGGGCAGTAGCTTATTGACGACCCACCGGATGATGTTGACCCGATGCTCTTGATCACCAGCCTCTGCCTGCGGGTGCACATCGTCCGAGAAGGTCTCCAACAGGCCCTGAATGATCGTGAGGGACGGCGCGATCGCCGCAAAGCCATTCAGGTTAATCTGCGACTCAAAGAGCCAGGCGGCCAGCTGAATGTCCTTGCTTTTTTCTGCAAGCGCTTCGCTTGCGATCCGTGCCACCTTGCGCCAGTCCGCGCGCTTCAGATCATGCGGCCAGGGACCCATGGGCAACGACGCATCGTCGCGCCGCCTCGCTTCGCGAATATCTCGGTAAACCCCGTTCGCTCGAAGCGAGACGCCGGCAGGTGCGTCACCATCTATTGGTTCGAGCAATCGATCCAGATCCAGGCCGAGGTGTTGCTCGCAATAGCGTCGAGTGCTGTCTATCAAGGCTTCATTCATGGTCCATCCTTGCTGCGGCTATCCGCCGTCGGGGTCGATTGAGCGTCTGTGGCTTTACTGCTTTTCCTGGCGTCTTTCGATGATGGCGACTCCGCGCGCGCCGGACGAAGGCGGGGGGCGTGGTCCGGAAATACGCCCGGAAAGATCACCCTCTTGGCTGGTTCGACCTTGTCATCGGTGCCGCCGAACGTGAGCGTCGTATAGGCACTTACCCGGGATTGAATTGGTGGCTCACGTGCCGTGGTCTGTACCGGCACCTTGAACTCAAGCAAGAGCGGACTGGCGCTATTGGCTGTGTTGCCGGTCGCGACAGGACTCCGATAGGCTTGAATGAATCTGAGCAGTGCCCAGTTACCAGCACGCGACGCCGTAGCGACGCGTCCAGTGACCGCCAGATCCGATTGACTGGGATTGGCAATCGGCCGGTAGAGCGCGTGATCGGCCCATTGCAAATCGAGCGCAATCGGGTTGCCGTACACCCAGTTGAGCGTATTCGATCCATTGGGATAATTCGCAAGCGAATCTGCACTGCGCAGCGCCCAGAACACCACCTCAGCGCTACCAGCCGATGATCCGGGTAGCGCATGGAAACCTGGTTTGATGCGAATCGGTTGTATGCCATCGGGTGCGAGCAAATTGCTTTGCAGAAAACTCGCCACCGCATCGAGTTGATCCAGAAACGTGAGAATGTCCTTCCAGCGCGCACCGGGTACTTCGGCAATCTGCTGACGCAGGCTCTCGCGCTGGTTCACATAGTCAGCGAAAAATGCCCTCACCGACCCCGCACTGACCTCATCGGTAAGCTCAATCGAACCAAACGGGTAGCGTCGGGCCAGTTCCACGTTAAAGCGGTCAGCCAGGCGCCTGTAGCTGTCGTAAGCAAGCATTTGTGTGCGGCTGCCGCAGCGTGCCTGTGCGTCTTGCGCGATCAGCCACTGCCGTTGCGAGAACAGATCATTGCCTGCGTCGTCGGCAATAGCAGGCAGGCTCTTGCTGCAGTTGGCGTAGGTCAATTCACGCAACTGCTTGACAAGGAGGCTGTCCAATTGGCCGACAGATCCGGCCGGATCATTGGCCTGTAGCGCACGACTGAGTTCGGTGATCGTGTTGGCCCAATACTGCGAGCCTTCGATATTGCTTTGGCCCGTTTCCTGGTTTCCCTCTGTATTGCGTAGGAAACCGACAAAAGGCGAAGCATAGTCAGCAAGTACCCGCGCCCGCGCAATTTGCCGCGCGAGGTAGTCTTTTGTCACCGCAATGCTGCCCAGGTCGTAGATGGCTGAGCTGGACACAGCGACTGGGGGCTCGTACAGATGGCTCGCATCGGCCAGGGATTCAATGCCCCGCAGATTGGCCACCGCAGTTCGTCTGACACAATCAGTGAGTGCCATTTGACTGTCGGTCAATTGCAACTCACCCATGAGCTGTACCAGTTCAAGCATCGGGTTGACTGCTCTGGAAAAACGCGAACTCGCTTCGCGGACCGATTGATCTGCATTCGCCAGGACATCACCAGGGCCTCGGCTCAGCCCGTGCGGGGTGGCGACCGGTCGCTGCGCTGCCTCCATGGCGTCATTGATCACCCGCTCTAGCTGGTAGCGCGCCAACCGATCGTAGAGCGGCGGCTTGTCATTTTTATCCGAGAGATCGGGCAGTTTGGCGGCAACATGAAACGCCTGGTATTGGCGGATATAGCGAATGGCCAGCTCGGCCTGAAGAGGATCCCAGCCGGACTGGCTGAGTCGGCACGCAAATCTCCCTCTAGGTTCGGTCCTCATATAGTCAAGGCCGATGACGGTCTGCATGCCGTCAATCTCGGGGGCGAGTTTCGGATTCAACTCCAATGCAACCGCACCAGGAATGAAGACCGAGCCATAAGGTGGAAGTCGCAACTCGGCCAACTTCTCTCTTGCGAGCACATAACATTGTTCGACTGAGAACTGCTTTACCGTTGCAGGTGACACTCGGTACTCCGCGCTAAAGTGACCCAAGGAGACCAAGGCGCGTTCAAGCTGGTTTCCGACCGCTGAACATGGGTTGACGCTTGCCGTCGCATTCAACCAGGACTTTTGCACCCAACCCAGCCACCAAGCCAACTGCTTCATCTCGGTGTAGATGGGATCTTCGCCTTTTTGCAATTTTTCCACCAGGTCGGGGCCGAGCAGTACGGCGCTGCCTAGTTCAGTGCGCAACCCAGAGGACATGCGCGCGATCCACCGGATGGTGTTCTTACGCATATTCGGTGGTATCGCGATCTTTCTCTCATCGTCATAGGTCATCGTTGCCAATGCCTGTCCGAAAGCGCTCGTCCCGTCCTTCATGTCCTGTGGGAGTCCTGAACCATAGGCATAGCGTAATAGCCGGTCCATTTTTCCGAGCAATACTTCAGGCTTGGCATTGCGGTCGAAACGTGACAAATACCGAAAGGTATCTAAATGTGCTTCAAAGTCTTGCACGGCGTCGATCCTGCTAAAAAGCAATCGGGATCTAATTTCAAGATTGTCCTTACCCACATCGTCATTGGCGGGCACGGGAGCGACTGCTTCGCTTTCCACGTCCTGTGCTTTGCTGGTGGCCATGGCAGTAACCGCTTCAGCATCCAGATCCCGGGCTTTTCGCTCCAATTCGCAGCGAATTCCAGGCATGATGATTTTCCCGAATGCATCCTTTAGGATTACCTCGTTCGTCGCATCGCGTAGATCCGAGGCAACGTTCGTCAAGGGCATACTGATGCGAGTGATCAACGGCAGCCGATCAGGGATCAATCCGATTTGATTCATCAAATCAAACACCCGCTCGTTTGGCGGGCAGGCACCGCCGAGGTCAACGCGGGCTTCTGCCCTAATCAGCCGCAGGGAATCTCCCAGTACATGGACTTGCCGTTCCAGCTTGACCGAGGACACTGCAAGGGCCACCAGTAAGCAGGCCAGGACACCCACTGCGAGTCGCTGCGCCAAGCGTATCGAGGTGTTGCGCGACCAGATCCCTTCCCGGGTCGGTCGCGCAATGCCACGCTCGGCAAGGGCTTTGCGCGTAAACAAGTCGACACTAAAGTCCACATCGGCCAACGCCCGCTCGCTCACATCGCCGTTGGCCTCTCGGCTACCAGTGAAATACAGCCCTCTAAACAAGTGACCGGCAGTCCACGGGGATGAGCGAAACGCCACGGCCAACCATTGCGTCAAGGCATCGTCCAGGCCCCGCAGGTGACGCGGGAAGAGAAAGAATCGATCCACATCGGGAATGGGCTCGCTATCGCCAGCGACCGCCAGCTGAATGGATTTCAATCGATCAGACAAATAGGCAAAGGCTTGTGCCACCCATTCCTGTGGCGTTTGGCTATCGGCGCTGGCAGGAGCTGACCATCCGACGATGTCTTGCGTTGAACCGGCGACTCGCCCCCAAAATGGGGTAAAGCCTTCAATGACATCACATTGGGTTACAACGACATAGACTGGCAGAAGAAATTCAAACTGCTGCTGCACCATTTCAAGCGAATGAAACGCGCCCTGCGCCGCTTGAGTTACCTGGGCAATGGGCTCTAGCAACGTGCGGGCAGAAATCGCAAGGACGATCCCGTCAACCGGACGCTCCGGGCGTAACTGGACAATCTCCTTGAGTGCGTTCAGCCATGTCTTTTCTTCCCGGCTGCCTTCTGGTGCAGCACAGAGCGAGCCGCTGGGATCGATGACCAACCCTGCATTCAGCGCGACCCAATTCAGACCCGCAATGGGCCGACCTACATGAGGGGCCGCTCGATGTTCTGGCTCCATTGCGTCAACCGAATGAATGAGGCTCGTTTTGCCCGCCCCTGCCTCACCCAGGATCAGAATCCAGGGCACCTGGTATCGAGACTCACGCTCGGTTGCCAAGTCGGCGATCCATTCTTTGAATCTGATGACCCCAGGACTGCCGAACCAGCCTTTCGAAACACTCAGCCATCCGCGAAAATCGGGCGTAAGCGAACCTCTGGCGCGTGCAATTAACCAGCAGGTCAACACACCTGCAACGACAGTTGCGATCAGCAGTAGGCGAAAGCCGGGGTCCAAGGCCATTCCGATAGGCTTCAGTGCGCGTCGATGAGCGTGCGTAAGGGTTGAATCAATGCGTACCAGACTGCGCTTGATAGCAGGAGGTAGGAGAGCACGGCCATCCAGGCGGCACGATACCAAGGGGCCAGCGGCGCAATTCGAGCGTCGCGTCGCTCGCTTGGCAATTGTTGATACGCCTCAACGCACAACGGTTGAACGGGCGCAGCATCGATGTCGCTTTGCACGAAGCGATACAGACGTTCACGCAAGCTCTGCAGCGTTTGTTCGCCTGCCTCTCCTCGATACACGCCCTGAAAACCCAGGCGCAAGCACAAGAGCAGTATCGAACCCAGATCCACATCCAGCGCCGTTTTGCTGCGCTGGGCGAGCAAAGCCTCAGCGATCTCAAAAAACTGACGCCCCGAGCGTCGCGTCGAAAAAAGGCGCATCTCAAGCAGGTTATCCAACCAGTCATCCCGTCCCGGCCATTCGCGATCGAGTAATAGAAGCTCATCGGCAAGGGCTGCCATCAGGTATTCGACTTGGCAGAATGCAGCGATCTCAGGATCGGTGCCCGTGCGCCTCACCTCTCGTGTTTGGTTTTGTATGTTCGCTTGCAGCAGGCTGCTGACTCGAATGGCATAGTCAGCGCCGCTGACGATGGCCGATTGACCTTCAACAGCCAAATGCGGACCGAGCCGACCCTCTAGGCTTGCCAGTCGAATGGCAGCCAATTCTTCAAAGAAGTCGGTGAATCCACTCAGCAGAAAGTGGTCGGCAAGATCAGCCATGACGACGGCCCACGGGCGTTGATTGCCCGCCTATTGTTGGCACTTGGGTGGACTTGGTCGATCGAAACCGATAGAGGAGAATTTCAGCCGGTCGGTACTGCTCGTGCTCCGTGGCTCCGACAATTCTCAAGATCGTCGCAGGTCTAAAGGCAACACTGCCCCTGCCTTCAATTTCGATGGTTTGGTTCGTTAACAGATACAACAGGGGCTCGGTCGGCAGATTACGTGCAACCCGTTCCTCGCTCGTCAAGGTTCGAGCCTCTGCTCCGGGATTCCGGTGGCGTCCCAATTCCTTGAGAGGAAAATCGTTGCTGGCGATGAATGCGTTTTGCAACCAGGTATTGATCTGACCGGCATTCTGACCGGTGCGCGGTTTCAATTCGATCACCAACTCATCGGTACTATCATCGGGAAGTCGGCGCGCGAATGCCGGCGGCCCATCAGTTGCAATGGTGTCAAACGCGAGGCGCTCATAAGTTGTTACTACTGCATCGATGCGTTCCCGAATGAAACGAATCGCTGCGTCAAATTGCGCCCGACAGTCTTCGTGCCGATACGGATCCATCAGCAGGGGCTCCGGATTAGCTCCGATCCCCGCACAATGACCGACCACCTGTGCAAGCGCACGATAGAGTGCTTCCGGGTGAGACGCTGGAGTGGCCGTGAGAATGGCCAATTGCGGTAGACCGGCAGCCATCCGGCGCGCCACGTCCAGGAGCAATCGCCCGCTTCCACTCAAACTCGCCTCATCGTCACGATCCTCTTGCAGCGACGCAAGTTCGCGCAAGCGAAGCCAAAGGACATTGACCAGATCATTGAGTTTTTTGCTCAAACCGCTATCGCCGAAACACGTCGACGCGCCCACGTTCAGCATCGGTGGTTGATAGGCCGATATGCTCACATGCTGGTTGGCGTCGCGTTCAATTTCAAGTAAGGGACAGGCACAGTAGCGTGGTGCCACTTGACCGGCTACAAGACTGATACGCGGGCGAAGGCGAATTACGTCAACTTCGCCCTTGCCCGTGTTGGCATCCGCCACCCTGCTGCCACCGACCCCGTCATAGCGTCGAACCGGATCATCGCGCGAGGCTTCGTGATCACCCCGCCGTGGAACTACAAGATGAATTCGCAATGGACCCGTTGCGGTCTTAAGAAGATCGCTGATATCCAGTTCCAGGGACCTTGGTGCAAATTCGTCCGGAAAAGTCACTGTCAGCCCATCGGGCATCACGCATTCGAGTGCGGTAATGCGAACGATGCCAGCGCCGAGCTTTGCCGTATCCAGTGTCATGCTGGATAGCCCCCAGCAATTCGGCGTCAGCAGTTCCAGGCGGCGTTGCAGTTGATGGGACCAGTAGATATCAGCCTGCTGAAAGTGTTGTGGCGAGAGCAGCATGCCCTCGGACCATTGAATCGGATCCGGCAGTGCAATGGGCGCAGTTGACATGGCAGATTCGTGACTCTCAGCGTTATTCGTCAGAGAAAGTGATCGCGGTGCTCATCAACCGGACCTTCAAGTGCTGGTAGGCGCTCAGATTGGCCCCTTGTTGACCACTGGCTGCTAAGTAGTTGGCAAATCCCAGTACACGCAATGCATCGGAGTGGCGGGACGGCAAATCAAGCAGTCCCGAGGTCATGCCGGGAGCAATGGAGACCGATAACACATCGATCTGCCGGCCCAAAGCGACCCGCAGCAGATCTCTTTTAATAAACCATTCAGGCGCCGTGGCTGGTAATGCCGGTTGTGCGCTGGCGTCATAAACAAACACAAAATCAATGGCACACGCGGTGTTCAGATTGGCACCGTTATCAGCCTGGATACTGATGGAACGTACCCTCGCACGAGGTGGACCAAATAGCGCTGTAGTTACGGAACTACAGGCCGTGGCCGACGCCACGCAGGCACCTGCAATCACCGCTCGGTGAAAGCAGCGTCGGCGCCAGCGAAGGTTCGCGTTCTCAGGGCGCGAAGTGCTGACCAAGGCGATCATGGGCATTTGGGCTCAACTCAGATACAGAACCACAAACTGACTGGGAACCAACGAGGCACCAATCGGTGCGTTGATCATGTTTTGTATCGTGAGCGTGGTCAGGCGCGTGGCAAAAATGCCACCAGTCATCACCTTGAAACTACCCAGCATTTGACGGTCCGGCCCGATGATCGTGCCCGAGATCAACCCCATGCCAAGGCCTGCCTCGTCTCCATCGCTGATCGTGCCGCTGGTGAGCAGGTTCTCGGCCAATCCGCCACCGACGATCACGTTGAATACCGATGGAATATGAGTGGCCGACAGTGCGATATTCGGAAATGGCGTCGGAATGACTGCCGGCCCGGCGATCACTTCGCAGACATCGGGAAAAGCCAGGTTCATCACGGCCATGCAGATATTGGCAAACATTGGCGTCACCCCATGCTGATGCGTTCAGCGTCAACTTTGACGTCCTTATTGGCGGTCACCAGAACGTGCTCGCCATGAAAGCGTAGAAGCTTCTTGGCCTGCACCAGACAATGATCAACCTGCGCCACCATGTGAGTGGCGCTTTGCACCAAAGTGTCACTGACGGTTTGAAACAGATTGCGGGCGTTAAAACGCAGATTCCCGCGCGCAGAGGTAATGTCCACATCGAGAAGACTGGTCAGGGCAATTTTTTCCCAACCCTGAATGACCACGCGTCGTTGTTGCAACGACAACTGCACGGCGCCGGGCACGACAATGGTCGCTTCCTCACCCTGCATGCGGCTGAGCACATGCAGGATAAAGAGTTCACCTGATGCGGTCTCCACCGCCAACGCGCGATCGCCCTGCTCGGGTTGCAATAGGCAACTGACCGCAACGCGTGCGACCCGCCCGCCCACCAGCAAATGGCGGCTTTCACCCAAGGAAAGAGCAACTCCGACTTCCATCAAATTGAGTGGCGCCACCTCGGTGCATATTGCAGGTGCGGGCGTACTCGCGAATTGGGTCGATGGCATGGTGTTTTTCTCTCTATCCATTTGCGTATTGCGATTCCGCTTCCAACGTCCGTCGCTGTGCTGCTAAAAGCGCCTTGTCGGTTCCAAATGCTTTGCCAAGGTGTGCCGAGGCCAGGCTCTCGGCATCGAAGTCCACGTCATGCATCCGGCAATAGTCCAGATCGGCGCGCTCGAATCCGAGAGCACGCCCGCTTGCGTGATCGAATCGTGCGTGTTGCATGCGGGCGCCAGCGAAAGACACATTGTTTAATTGCGCCTTGTCCCAGACCGTTTTCAAAAGACTGGCGCCTTCGAGCTTTGTGTTCGCCAGCCGGGCACCTTGCAAGATGGCGCTATCCAGGCAGGCATCACTGAGATCCACGGCACTGAACTGCGCATCCAAAAACAAGGTGCCGGCAGCCTCAACACCTCGCATCTGGCAGTTGGCGAAGACCGCCTTGCGACAATTCGATCCGCTCAGGCGGGTCGCGTTCAGAATGCTTCCAGTGAAATCGGCGCCGTCGAGCAGGCACCGCTCAAGATGGGCGCCGGAAAGATCTTTGTTCTTGAAATCAGCCGACATCAGCACCGCCCCTTGTGCGCGCAGGCGATCGATACTGACCGTGGCAAACGAGGTTTCATGCAGTGCGCTGCGATCTAAAAACGCCTCGCGCAGGTTCATCTGTTGACTGGCACAGGCACTCAAACAGCAGCGTTCAAGATGCGCTTTGTAAAAATCGGCTCGACTCAAATCACATTGGATCAGGCTTGACATGACCAGATGGGATGCCTCCCAGGCACTACCCGACAGATTGCAGTCAGCCCAACTACACTGTCGAATCAGGGTTGGCGCAAATCGGGCCCCGGGCAGTTGGCAGCGAACGAACGCGCTGCCTTCCAACTGGGCGGCAATGAAATCCACCCCAGTCAGATCACAGTCAATGAATTTGGCGCCGCGCAGGTCAGTGTCAGCGCAACGCATGCCCGGCAGACTTACCTTGTTGAAGATCGCGTTTCGCAAGGAGCGATTGCGAGCATCAAGTCCGGCCATATCGCCACCACTGATTGGGCGGTGCGATCGGATCTGCCGCTCGATTTCATCCCAACCCATCATGCCGCTCTCCTTCGTGCGTCAAACGAGGCACCCTGCAAGTCGGCATCCGCAAAGCACGCTTCACTCAATTCAGCTTGAATAAAACTCGCACCGCGCAGGCAAGCGCGGGTGAAATCGGCTTTGCGGCACAGCGCCTGATGAAAATCCGCACCGATGGCGTGACAATCGATCAGCACCGAGCGCATGAACAGGCTTCGGCTCAGCAGCGCATCGTCCATCACGGCACCGCTCAGGTCGCACTCGCCGAAGTCGCACGCCATCAACTGCGCAGCGCGAAAATCAACCCCATTCATGGTGGCACCATGCCATCCACATTTCGTGGCGCTCGCCCGCTGCAAATTGGCTCCGGCCCAATTGGCCTTGCTGCCGGCATAACAACTCTCGAAACGCGCCCCCTGCCATTGGCTGTGTTGCAGTTGCGCATCCATCAGCACGCATTTCAACAGTCGGGCGTTCGCGAAATCCGCATGTTGTAGATCTGCGCCAAGAGCTATCGTCGAATTGAGATCAGCCCCTTGCCATCGACTACCGCGCGCACTGGCCTTGGCAATGTAGGCACGGTGCAGGTGGCAGCGATCAAGGATTGCCTTTTCCAAAAGCACGCCCTCACCCAGGAATCCTTCCAGATCGGTCTCGGTCAGGTCCGCACCGGTAAAGTTCGCCCGAGCGGCCATGGCTCGCTTCATACTCGATTGCTGCAGTTGGGCTTCGATTGCCTGACATTCGATCAAATTGGCGTCGTCCAGGATCGCCCCGGTTAAGTCAACGCCACTGAGCTGCGCCCCCATGAGCACAGCGCCCGTGAGATTGGCCCCACGCAATGACACGCCAGTCAAGTTGGCGCGCTCGAGCATGACCTCGCGCAAATCGGCACCAGTGAAATTGCCGCCACGGAGATCAGCACCCGCTAAATCCCGGCCGGCGAGGCAAACCCCGGCCTGATGCCAGTGGATGACTTGCTGGCCAAGCCAGCGGACTGAATCCGAATCAAGCCATTGACTGGATTCAGGTGGGGTTTGTGCATACCGACGCCCCAGGCGCCTGGTTCGTGGCAAGCCCTGTAACGCTTGTTCAATATCTTCCCGTTCACCCGGTTTGAATGCGTGGCCTGACTGTTCGGCTGCCTCCAGATTCTGCGTGAGCATTGCTTCCTGCCCTTGCGCTGCAGGTCCTCGCTGCTCGGGCGGCAGCAGGTCACTGGCCACCTGACAAGCGCGTTCATAGGCCGCTTGCCGTAATTCGACAGCATCTACTGACTGCGACGCCACGTCGCCTAAAAGGTTTGCGAGTTGGGACTTCGCTTCGGTTAACCGAGCATCACCCTCATCGCGCACTTTGGCGGCGAGCGCCTTAGCCTGAGCAATGTAGCTCGAGAGGTCAAAGTCGCCACTGGCGAGATCCTCAGCCGAAATGCTCGCTAGGGGCGGTGGTGCCGCGTTCAACTGCGGTGTGATGGTATCGACCGGTAATTCACTTTGCTTGGCAATCTCAGCAGCGACTTCATCAAGCGCCACTTGCCGTTCTGCCAATTCCGCGGCCTGGGCAATGGCATGCCGCGCCGCGCGTTCGGCGATTTCCTGACTGGATCGCGGCGGACTAAGCTGCGACTCATTGAATGCATGGACAGCTGCCGTCTCACTGTCGGTGCGCAACGCAAAGACATCGCGGTAATGCCGTTCCGAGCGAACGGCATTCCGCTGCTCATAAGCGATGAGCAAGGCATCCACATCAAGAGCATCGCTATCGACAACCAGGCACTGCCCACGATAGACCACCAGGCCCAGGTCAACCTCCGGAAAGAACCATACGGTATCCAGGCCAAGCGCGACCTCTTCGGCATCGTGTGCCGCATTGCCCTTGCGTTGGATGAATGCGCGCACACGGTAACTGGGTAGGCAGCCCTCAATGGCTGGTTGATTGGGATGCAGTCCCTCCAGGCGATAGGATTCCCCACCGATCAGACCACCATGGATCCATTGGTCCTCGGGCGCGCGATTGAACGAGCCGAAGTCGGTGTCGAAGGCAAGGCCCGGCGCATCCTCGGCAAGCCACGAACCACCGTAGTGGCCGTGGCGCTCAGACCGCGGGGCCCAGGTGATATCAATAGGCCCGAATCCTGCCGGGCGATAACGTCGCCAGTGGTGGATGGCAGGCTCATTGATGTATTCGATATTGGGCATTGGCCCTTCATTGCGACCAACAAAGCCAGACAAGGCGCTTCCCGTGTAGCCTACGCCCACCGGATTGGATTTGAGCTGACTGCCACCCCAGGCTCTTTGATAAGTCAGGGGCATGTCAGTAAACGGTTGCGCCTCACTCACCTGGTACCAGGGCAATAATCCGTAACGCCATTGCCGATCACCGCTCACTCGCAGCGACTTGTTCATCGAACCGAGTTGCAGCCGCACCTTCATTTCACGAACGGCTTTGCCAGCGGGCGCGTGCGCCTTGCCGCTGAGCAGCACCTCGGGGTGTGCCTTGGGCATGACCTCATCCAACGCGGCCTTCGGTGGCAACTCGGGCAAGACACGGGGCCACTGCAGCGTTTCGGGCAGGAAGCGATCGCTTTCGACACCGAGCGAGAAGAAACCAAGTGCCGCGACCACCAAGCGGTGCTGGCGACGAAATTGATAGGGCTTTTGTAGTACCCCCAGGGTCATTGGTTTGATGATTTTCATCTCGATCTCACAGAGTAATTTGAAGATCGGGAATAGAAATGACTACGCCACTGAGATCGAGCTTCTTTTGCCCCGGCCCCATCTCTCCTTTGAATCCTCCTCCAACGATATCCATCGTATTGAGCATTCCGACGACACTTACTCTGTTGGAGACACCGATTGCTGACACATCTGTAGCCACCCCCGTCGCTGACAACGACAGGCTCACCCCTGCGACATTATTCGTATTGTTCAAGCCGATGGCGTCGTTGCTATTACTTACTCCAACTGCGGAGTTGTTGTTGCGTGCGCCGATCGCCGAGCTCGAACTTTGCGACTTCATGACGCTCGTTTCCCGCGAGGTGTTCATAGTGGTCGTCGAACGATTGACGCCATCGATCCTCGTCGTGCTCGTCGAGTCACCGGTCACCGTGTTGTTCGATATGGAAGTACCGATTGTGGAGCTGTTGTTTGACGTTCCGTTAATGGTTGAGGTACTGGTCACATCGCCGTTGTTGACACTGGTGCTAACCGAATCGCCGTTAACCGTGTTACTTGCAGTGGATGGACCTGTCGTCGAACTGTTGTTCGAGATTCCGTTGACCGTGCTAGTAGTGGTCACATTACCGATATTGACATTCGTGCTGGTTGAGTCGCCGGTCACCGTGTTGGTCGAAAAGGACGTGCCAATCGTGGCGGTGCTCGTCGACGTTCCATTGATGGTCGACGCAGTGGTGGAGTTACCAGTGACCACACTGGCTGAGATCGTCGTCGCAACGGTTGAGTTGCTGTATGAAGTCCCAATGTTCGAGAAATCCGAACTTACGCTGCCGTACCGGCGGTTGTAGGTTGACCCGAAGGACTCACTCGCACTCAAAAGGTCCGATGCCCCGGCGTAATAGGGGCCGAGCATTTCTTCGTCATTGGAGCCAGCACCCGCGTCAGCCTCAGAGCAGCTAAACGAGTAACTGCCACCTTGTGAATAGCTCGTGTCGCGGAAGCGCTGCGGCTGCGCGGTGTATTTGGACTCAACCAGATTGATGGCGCTGCTCAATTGGGTCTGAGAGCGGGCCCCGTAGCGGATACTCACTCCATCGGAATATTGGGTCGAATAGCTGCTGCCGATCCGGGTGCTCGCCGTCCACGTGAGGGCGTTGATATCGTCGGGCACGATGTCAAGCGCCCCGTTGGCCTGCACCACAGACTGAATCTCGGGCAACTCCGATTCGTCTTGCGCCCTTGCCACGAGCACCGACACACCAATCTCCGGCACGGTGACCATACTGGCCGAGAGCTTTACCCAGGTCGGAGGCGCACCCGGGGCATCGGTTGAGAACTGCACGAATACACCTTTTGCAGCCAACGTCTGGTCGCCGGCGACCGCCTCGGTGTCAGTAAACTGCTGCGTTCCCCAGGAAAAATTTTCCTGGTTTTGGTAATAGCGCCAGTTGGACGGATCCGCACTGCCAGGTCCAGCGACCACTTCTGCAACAACTGCGCCTTGCTGGGTCTCAGCCATAGAAAACGGAGTAATCACCCCACTGCTTTCCACCGCCTCGAATTCATTGCTGTAATGCCCGTCCAGATCGGCACGGTGGGTCACCTTGTTCAATACAAAGCGTCGCCCCTCCAGCGTCGGACGAATAGGGCTCGGTTCACCGCCATAACTATCGGCTCCGGTCATTCGAAATGTGTGCCCTACTTTGAATTGGGCGCAGTAGCTGGACCCGCTCAAGCGACTCGCGGAGGTTTGCAACACCGCTGCCGTCGTTCTGGCGAATTCATCGACCTCATCCGGACCGGCGCCGTACTGAAAAATCTTGTACTGGTTGAATGGCAAGTCACCGGGATAGCGATGAACTGGCGTCTGGTAGGTCTCGAATGCAGCAACCGTGTTCTCTTCCCAAGCCGCATGCTGGCGCGTGAAGATTCCCCGTACACCGCTACTGGTGAGCGACTCCTGGTAGCTGTACTGAGAGATGACATCGCTTTGCGCCGAGCCCAATTCATCAGTCGATGTATAGGTGTAGCGTAGCGGCTGATCAGAGGCAAACACCGGTCGATACGCCGCTCGATTGGCAAATACCACCTTGTGATTTCGCCCTGACTGGACGAAGTAATAATAGATATGGCATTTACTCATCAACCGGCTGAGAAATTCATAGTCGGTTTCCCCAGCCTGCAACCAATCCTGAGTGCGGCTGGTTGCCATCCCACCTACCGCATCCAGCGAGAAATCGTCTTCGCTCATCTGATGCCGTTGCAGCAGCGTGCGAATAACCGCACAGATCGTCTGCTGGGAATAGACCTCATAGCGATTGGTAATCGTGAGCTTCCATAAGATAGGACGCAGGCTCAATCGATAGACCCCGGGTTCGCTCATGGAAAAAGAGCTGACGATGCCGCTGAACACCGACAGATCGGGGCCAGCAGCATCGCCCTCAATCACCCGCTGAAAGGCGTACAGATCGCCCGCTGCTCCCGCGGCACCTGACTCTGCGTTTGGCGCGTTGAGGGTGCGATACTGAATGCCAAGCGTCACTGGGCACCCCATGATCGCTTCGAATCGCAGCGGTGCAGCGGGCGCGGCCCGCGTATTGCCATGGAGGGTCAATTGAAATTCGTAAGGCTCCGATACGCCTTCGTTCCCCTCAATAGCCGCCACGCGGAAGGTCTCATCGCTCAACACACGGTTGCCTGGCAAGAACACGGCACAGTGCAGAAACAAGGGATTCGGTAGCGGACGCGGTCGGGGCGATGTCAGCCCCTTGAGCGGTGCCACTGAGGTGACACCGCTAGCTCTCCCCGGATCGCTACCTCGATAACCGTTCATGCGGGCACCGATTCGTTGAACGCGGGAACACGATAGCGGACTGTGCGCACTTTAGGTCCGGACTCGCGCTCCTCCTGCGTACTCAGACGGGTAGCGAGCCACGCGGTGTAGCCCAGACGCAGGCCGACAGCCGATGTCGGTACGTTGAATTGATCGGCCGGTCGATTGGATAGCTGACTGACAGGCTCTGCGCATAGACGCGACTCAGGCACCGTTTCGCTCAGCACAGCAAGCTCCACTTCGCAGTCGCAGCGCCGATCAAGGAGAAGATGCAATAGATCGGCCAGTTGTCGGGAGGCGGACCTATGAATCGGTGTTGGGACGGCCTGCGCCGTGAGAGCCACTGTCGACTGAACGTTCAGTGCAGTCTGTTCGTTCGGGTCGCTTTGAACCAGGTGATCATCCTGATTGACCTGATCGCCTGCGCGCCCATGCCCCACCGGAGGCATCGACACCAGGGCATTCAGGGGAAGCAATTGGCAAAACGATTCATACGCCAGGGGTGAGACTTCTAGCCGGACACCCGCTTGCTGGTCCCACACTCGTCCACCCAGGACGGTTTGCCTCCCCAGTCGATGACCCTGTGCACCTAGGAGCAGACGATCAGCCGATTCAATGGACTTCCAGTCACCGATCAAGGGCACCAACTTGACTGGCACCCCAAGAAAGCGACGCAGGATCTGTAGCGCGGTTGCCGCACTTTTGCGTCGATCGGCCAGTAATCCAGCCAGCGAAAGCCACGCCCTGCGCGGGAGGGTAAGAGCACCGGGATCGCCAGCCAGACCGAGTCCGGCAATCGCAGCGAGATAGTGTGCTGGCGCCGCGTCCTCTGGGTGCGTGTTACCAAGGGCCAGGTGTTGCTGGGTCTGCAATTGATGCCGCAGACGGTGAACCCTATTATTGAACAGATTCAAGAACTCAGCGCTTACTCGCTCTCCTCGCCGTTCCTGGTCACGAATCCATTCAGTAAAAGGCTCTGGTAGCGGGCCCAACGAACCGGCGATGCAATAGTTTGCCGTGGTTAGTTCCAGTCGGTGCTGCGATGATTGCATCGTTGCGTTTACTGATACGTCATTCTCGGCACCCTGCTTGCTCGCAGGGCGAATGGCAAGCCGGGAGACTTCATGCCCTGGAAAGGTTGCCGATAAATCTCCGCGAAATCGCACACCCGCTCGCAGTGCAAGCGAGGTCGCCTCGCGCACGGCGTTCGATTCATTCGAACGCTCCGGCCAGGTGAGCAGGCGCACCAGTTGATAGACGTTGAACCGCCTGTACTGGGTGAGCAACTGCTCGTTCAGAGGACGGCTTGACAGCCGATCAGCGGCGACCATGCTTTGAAGGTTCCCTTGACATCATTGGTTTCGAGCGAGACTTCAACGAGCGTATTGACGCTTGCATAAAGGGCGAGAAAGCGACGCAGGACTTCGGCGAACAACACAACACTGCCTGTATCAAAGCCGCTGCGGTCCATGCTCAGCGTGATATGTATTCCTTGGACGAAGCCGCGCCATGCATCGCCTGCCAGATGGCGCACAACGGGCCGGCAGGCAATCCCAGTCAACCCGTCAATTTGTTTCAGTCCATTGCGGCTGCTCGGACCAATATGCATGCGCAGCAACTCTTTGATCGCCAATAGCGCACCGTCACCCTGTGCAAGCGAGAGCTGATTGAGGGCCAACTGTGACACCAGCGCCCACGGCCGCTCACCAATCAACTGCGGCGTCTGATGAGTCGTCGGTTTACTGATGATTTGAATCGAACGGATCGGTGCCGCACCCTCCAGTGCAAGACTGTCACCGATGCGCAGTTTCTCTGCCAGGCGGCGATTGGTACATAAGGCTCGCCCGCCAATCACCTCATCGGCAGGCCGCTTGAGATCGAACTCGGTATCGAGAAAGGACAGATAGGACTCGGTACCGGCGATACCAGGAATCTGGCTCACTTCGTGCCGCACAAGATAGAAATAGTCCTGCTGGTCCAGCGCGTGAAAGTCCTCCAGACCGTAATAAGGTGAGACCGGTCGAGGCGGTGCATCCGGACGAATCGCGAGCAGTTCTTCAATCGAATGGATTTCGCAGTATCGATGGTTCTGCAGGTCAGCGAGCAGGTGATATTCATACTGCGTGTGATCGAGCGATATCGGGTCGATCCGCTGTGAGAACAGATTAATGATCGGCGTGCAATTCAACCGCATGACCGAACGGGTCAGATCTGTCGTTCGCTCTGGCGCGTGATCAAGCAGAAAGAGCACCTCGAATTCGTCGGTCGCCTGCTCCAGTGGCAAACCCACGAGATCGAAAAACATGAACTTTTCAGGGAACGCAAAGTACTCTTGAATCAAGCGATACCCGGGATGACTTTGCACAAACCCGTGCAGCACCGCCTCGTCCTCGGAGAAGCCAACCCAGTGCAGCGCCGAGGCATCCAGTGTGTGCACGATCGGGGGAGTGTCAATTCCTGGCATAGGAATCGATACCGCGACGCCGGTCAGATTGGCCGCCAACGCTTCATAGATGGCAAAAGCACTTTTCTGTTCGCTGTCAATATGTAAGCGCAGGCGGTCCACGCCAAGACTCTTGACCGATTGAGTGCCTTGCGCGCGGATGGTCAATTTAAGAACGGAGCGGGTCTGCGGGTTGGCCTTGACTCCAGTGCAATCATCGATCGATCCGAGGGAGACTCCGGAGACTTCGAGCGGCCATAGCCTGGTGTCATAACAGGTCCTGAAGCGGCAAACCACTCCGGTTCCCTGTTCGTTGGTCACCACCGATTGCATTTGACGACCGCGTTCCAACGTCACTCCTTTGGCAAGCGGCGCGTCGATCTGCGTAACCAGCATGCTTGGAATCGGCGCGGCTAAATGCGGGTAGAGCACATTCATCAAACTATTGGGAAGCGATGCCTCCCCTACCTCGGCCTGGTATTGCAGTCGGCCCACCAGATAAGCAAAGGATTGCAAGAGCAACTCAACCTGCGGGTCATTGGAGCGACCCTGATTGAGCGCCAGCGCGTGCGCGGCGCCCGGATAGGCGTCACCGAAGACGCTTGCATCCTCGCGCAGGATGCGTAGTTCCCGGTCAAAGAAGTCTTTTAGCTGGGTGTCGGTGCTTTGCATGACACTCAGATATCCCGCAATTCCATTCGAAACGCCGCCTGATCGGGCGCCTCACTCAATATTGCTTGCACTAGAAGGTGGCGTGACAGGCGTGCGCCCTCTCCTTGCGCGTCTACCAGACTGACACTGACCTGTCGTAAGCGTGGTTCGTGCTCGGAGATCAGTCGGGCGAGACGCGAGACATAGCGCTCAAGTCCATCGCCACCGCCGATGGCCAGATCCACAACGCTCGGCATGCCAAAGTCATACAGCATGGCCGACGCATTGCTTTGCCAGGGGCGGCAGGCGACGATCCGCTGGATCTGCGCCTGGATCGCCTCACGCATATCAACCGGCGCGGCCAACGGGTCACGCGTTGCCTCGGCGTTTGCCAGTCGTTCCAGGAGAAACTGCATGATCCACCTCCGAATGAAGACGCAACGATCGGTCGGCAGGGGCTGCCTGGGGCTAGCCGCTACTTCGTGAAATCGCCTATCGGTCGATTGCGCGCGAGGCTCCAACCGGTGTGCATGCTGCCCGGAGTTTGCATGTCCGCGGTCTGCACCGTATAGGTCCACAGAATTTCAGTGAAATTCAGCTTGAACTGCTCGGTAGGCATGTCATCGGTCTGGGTCTGAAACTGAATCTCACTGATCAACACGTCGCGCAGTGAGATGGTAAGAATGTTCGCGGCCTTATCACCCGAGTTACGCAGGATGTGAATAATCGAGGGCTTCTGTGCCCCCTTACCCAGCGGCTCGGCGCGCAAGCAATATTCGTAGAGCTTCACCGAAGTCTTGTCGACATACTTGACGCAAGTAAACTCAGTCACGATCGGACGGCCGGACGTACGCGCCGAATTGCTGACATCGGTCGTGATCTGTTGCTTCATTCCCTGGTGCACAGACAGCAGTTGGAAGCACTGTCCAAGATTCTTCGAAGGCGGAGCAAAGCCTTGCCAAATATCGCCTTTGTTGTCGATCAGGCTCTCGCCATTGGCCCACGAATTGTCGCCGCCGAAGATGTCCTTGTTGCCCGGTTCCAATAGAATCAGATCCATGATTTACCTCGTTCAATCAATGACTGGTTGACGTGTCAGATGTGCCGCTTAGACAGGTAGCTGCGCCACCAGTCGAATCGAGGTCGTGAGTTCCTCGAGTTGGAAATGCGGCTTCAGGAATACAGTCGCCTGATAAGCCCCCGGCGAACCGGGCACATCGGTGACCACAATGTTGGCGGCACGCAGCGGGAACGCAGCCTTCACATCCTGCGATGCGTTGTCATCGAGCAGCACATACTGCGAGATCCAGGTATTCAAATGCGCTTCGATCGTCCCGCGCGTTTGAAAGCTGCCAATCTTGTCGCGCATGATCACCTTGATGTAATGCGCGAATCGCGAGGCAGCCAGCATGTAGGGCAACATGGCCGATATCTTGGCGTTGGCGTTAGCCGAGTCCGTGTTGTACTTCTTTGGCAGATTGGTCGTTTGACCGCCAAAGAACACCGCGTTACCGGTGCCCTTCTGGTGACAAAGAGCAATGAACCCGAGATCGTTCAACTCCTTCTCGCGACGATCGGTGATATCGAGCTCGGTCGGGCAAAACAGCAAGCGCAGGTGAGCGTCGGTTGAGTAGGTGTACAGCGGCAGCCCCTCGACCAGGCCCCCACCTTCCACACCGCGAATGGCTGCCGTCCAGTTGTAAAGCGAGAACGCATTGGTGATCCGCTCAGCAATCACAAATGCGACATTGCCCCACAGGAACTTCGAGTTGTCCGGCCCTGTCACGTCTTCGGTGAAGTTCAAGCCCTCGGCGGGTAGGGTGTTCTCGCCATAGGGCAAGCGCAGCAATGCGTGTGGCAGCACCAGCGTCACATAGCGTGAATCCTCCATCTGCCGGAACTCGGTCCAGCCCTGCAGATCGGGATTCGCATTCGAGTCGAGCGTCTTTGCGAGGTCGCGCGGACGAGCCAGTTGATCGAAGCGCGGCAATCCGAACAGATTCGGCGAAGCAGCCGCGATAAAAGGTGCATGCGCTGCCGCAGCCACTTCGGTGATTTTTTTCAGGAAGTCAATGTCCTGTGGATTACGACCCAACTCATAGCCACCCACCAGCAAGCTGTACGGTGTGCCGCCGAGTGTTCCGTATTCCGCCTCATAGATCATCTTGAACAAGGCGCTTTGATCGAACTCGACCGCCTTTACCATATCGGCCAGGAGCTCGTCCTTGGTTGCGTTGAATAGCCGCAACTTGAGCATCGTGCTCGTTTCGGTGCGAAACACCAGGTATTGCAAACCACGCCAGGTCGACTCAATCGCTTGAAAAGTCGGCGAATGCATGATCGCCGAGAGTCGCATACTCAACTCTTCGTCAATTTGCTTCACCCGCTCATCGGCGAGAAGGCTGACCCCCTTGTTCCAGGCCAGTTGCGAGCTTGCGTTGAGCGGGGCAATCACTTCTGCCACTAGATTGCCAATCAAATCCAGTGCGCTGGCTTTGCTGCTGGCGTCTGCAGCTTGAATGACCGCCTTTGCAGCATCCGTGGCATCTGCAGGTAGCGCCGTAGGCGTGAACAACAAGTCAAGGACCTGCGCAGTGATATCTGGCAAGGCCGCCTTGGGTACCGTTGCGGCAGGCTCTTGCACTTTCTCCGGCGGTACTGTCGCCTCCTTCTCTTGCGTGTTCTCCGGCGGTACCGTTGCCTCTTTCTCTTGCGCGTCCTTCGGAGGTACCGTTGCCGCTAGTACTGGCGGTGTCCCGGCATTTACCGCTGCTGCTCGCCAGGTGTCTGGTTGATCTGCCGGAAAGGTCGAAAGCAAGGTAGTACGAGCTGCGGCCCCCCCGGAGGAGACAATGCTGTCAAGCAGCTCGGCCAGTTGGTCATTGATTTCGGCCATTCCCTGCAATTTTCGGATTTTGCCGCGGGCTTGGTAGCGCGAGGACAGCGCCGGCACGGCATGCACAATGCTCAACGGTTCAAAATCGTCGAGACTTTTGAATAGCAACGCAGTGACCGCTGGCAGCAGCACCTTCCCGTTGGCATCCTTGGTTCCCGAAAACGTGAAGTTGACTGGTTTCGTTGGATCGGTTGTCGCAACCGGATCCGTGATGCTCGCCAAGGAGAGTCGGACGCATGATGCTGACATGACGTCGTCAAAGACGTCGCGGTCAATGTCCGTCAATCGCCGATCTTTATAGGCGGGGAGCGTACTCGGTGACTCACGATCGCCCGACAAGTCGCTGAAAATACCCACGATGAATGGCAATTCACGCTTCTCGATCGCATCTCCGATCTCAACGTCGTAGGTGATCCTGACCCGCGGAGGTCTGACCCGCAACAGCTTCTGTTGAATGCTTTCGCCCATGTCACAACCCCCGTTCCCATTGGTGGATTAATCCGTCCAGCCTCACGGGGGCTTTAAGCAGAATGCGTGCCAGCTTCTATCTATATGATTTACATAGGTATTTATAGGCCATAAAGTAACGAACCTACCGGGTCAACTGGAAGATAGTTTGCCGACGATGGCAAAAGTGGTGGCATCTGATGGTGCAAGAATCAGCCCGCAGACACTGTTTTTCTATATTCATTTCAATGAGTTAGATTACTGCAGGCTGTGTCATGTGGCATGACTTGTTTGAGGAAAATCGAATCAGGATGATTTTTCCAGAGACCGGGATGGATTTGCCGCACCCCTGGTTCGAGGCCCTAAGCAGCCGAAGCAAAAGGCATTTTGGGTTGCCTTGCGCGAGTTCCATCGCTTTCGGGTAGGACAAATTTGTCTCGTTGGTGCCAAACGAATTCCGCACAGAATTACGCTTGGCTGCGGCCTGCGCAGCGCCACTGCCCGATGCGGGCCAATTCGAGTTAGGGACGTCGCCTTACCGCGTCCAACGCCGACAACGGCCTTCACTGCTGCGTTGAAGTAGACGCAGCGCTCAAAGAGGAATGGGTCTGCGCCATAACCACGTCTTACCAATGGCGCGGCGCTCAAGAAAGCCTTCGGATTCAAGTCGGCACAGTGCCTCCAGCGTCGCCGCGATCGGTGCTTGTGTGCCCGTCGCTTCAACCACCAGCCAGAAGTGATGGATCCCTTCCAGCGTGTCCGCACTACGTGGACGCTCAGTCAGATAAGCCCGTAACTGCCGTACGACGCGTTCGATCTGCTTATCGTCCAATAAAACCTCCGGCTAATCGAGCGAACCCGTGCACCGATCAGCACGCCAGATTACAGCGGCTTGAACCCGATCTGCGTGACGACTTTACCCCAGTTTGCAAAATCATCCTGAATCAAGCGGGCAAAGGCCTCGGGGGACTCGCCATGGGATTCCAATCCCAGAGTCTTCATGCGCTCACTCACTTCGGGTGAACTCAAGGCAAGATTAGCCTCGCGATTTAACAGGTTGACAATGTCCCTGGGCGTGCCCGCCGGTGCAATCAGACCAAACCACCCGCCTGAGGTAAATCCTGGCACTGCTTCAGCCAGTGTCGGCACATCGGGCAACTCCGGCAGGCGTTGCGCCCGCGCGATCCCGAGGATCCGGATCTTGCCGCCAGCGGCCAGCGGCTGCGCCGAGATGTAAGAGGCAAGCGTTGCATTGATCTGCCCAGCCAGCATATCGGTGAATACTGCGGCCATCGATCGATAGGCCACATGCAGGTAGTCAAATCCGGCCATCAGACGAAACTGCTCGGTGGCAAAATGCAGAAAAGCGCCCTCGCCATTGGTGCCAAAAGTCACCTTGCCAGGATTGGCCTTGGCATAGGCAATAAGTTCCTGGGTGCTGTTGACGGCAAATCGGGGGCTCACCGCAAGTGCCAGAAAGTTCGACGCCATTAGCGCCACCGGCGCAAAGTCGCGCACGCTGTCATAGCCCACTTTGCTATAGGCCAATGGCACGATCACCATGCTGCCGCCTTGCCCGCAGCCCAGAGTGTAGCCATCAGGCGCCGCCTGCTTGATCATCATGAGCCCGAGCTGTCCGCTCGAACCGGCGCGATTGTCAATCACCAGGGGCTGCCCAAGCCGCTCAGCCATTCGCTGCGCAACCAGGCGCGACAAGATGTCGCAGCTGTCACCGGATCCGGCCGGTACGATGACACGGATAGAACGATTGGGATAGCCCGCTGGCTGCGCGTAGGTTGCACTCAAAAAGAGTACGAGGAAGGCAACCGCCAGGACACGCGCCAACACCGGCAGTTTCATCGAATTCGTCATCTGTTCAATCCACCAAAGGGATGCGTAGTTCGCGAACAATGCGGGCCATCTGCGCATTGTCGCGTGCGATCAATTGCTGCAAGCCTTGCGGGCTCAGTGCATCGGGAGTAATGCCCTCATCGATCAACCACTGCGCGAGTGCCTTCTGCGCGCGTGCGATCAAGGTATTCATCGTCTCAATGGCCGGTCGCGGCGTGCCACGCGGGGCCAGCAGGCAATAGATATTACCGATGACCAAGTCCTTGTAGCCCAGCTCGACCAAGGTCGGTAACTCGGGTACCGAGCTCGACCGCGTCGCACCAGTGATAGCGAGGATGTGTAACTTGCCGCCGCGATACAGGGACAGCGACGAAGTGATGCCATCAAAATGCAAATCGATCTCCCCTTGCAGGATGGCGGTCACGGCCGGTGCCGAACCGCGGTACGGAATATCACGCATGGGCACCTTCCAGGCTGCCTTCAGCATCTCGCCAAAAACCTCGGACAGGCCGCCACGTCCGGTCGATGCATACGTTAGGCCGCCAGGCACGGTGCGGGCGCGGGCCAACAGATCATTCACTGTCGCGATGGGCAATGCCGCATTCACCAGCAGGGCTAGAGGATGCTGGCCGAGCAGAGCGACCGGCTCAAAGTCATCGATTGAATAAGGCAACGTACGAAACAAATTGGGATTGGTCGACACGGTCGTCGAAGTCGCCACCAAGAAGGTATAGCCATTGGCCGGCGCCTTTGCGACTCGCTCGGCGCCCAGGATCGTGCTCGCACCGGTAACATTCTCAATCACCACAGTCTGGCCACTGAATTCAGTGATCTTCTGCCCAAAGCGGCGCGCCAGAATGTCCGAAGTACCCCCTGCCGGAAACGGTACGACAAAGCTTATCGAGCGCGTCGGGTACGCTGATTGCGCATGCGCCGAATCGGTTCGGCAAACGCCCGTGCCGATCAAGATCAAACTGGCCGTCGACAAGCATGCGAAGTCTGCCCGCGCTAACCCCACAGCCCTGTGCAGGACCCAACGCCAAACGGCCACCGGATGGTGCATCGGCAAGCGACCCATTTGTCTCCTCCCTTCGTATCAACTGCGTGCAACCGCTCTGTCGGAGGCTGCATTACCCTGCCCTGCAGCTCCGATTCAGCGTGGGCGACTGGCCCGCAGTGCAGAGCGAAAGTCTGCCCTCGTTTGCTCACCGTGTACAAACGCATAGTCGCGAGGTGAGGCTTCTCCAGGCTCCACCTCAAGTGTAATGAATACGGGGCCGTGCACCTTCAGCAGGGCGGGCAAAGCCGCCTCGAACACGCTCAGCTCAGAGAACTCGTGCGCCTCGCGATAGCCGGCAGCACGCGCCAGACCCGCAAAATTCACCTGCCCCTGGCCTGGGATCGGCACTGCACCATTGGCCTCATAGGTTCCGTTCTCGCACACGAAGTGAATCAGATTGGCCGGGGCCGCCGCTGCAATCGTCACGAGGCTGCCCAGATTCATCAGCAGGCTGCCATCACCATCGAGCACGATCACCTGCTTATCGGGTCGCCCGAGTGCAAGGCCCAATGCATTGGATGACGCAAGTCCCATCGCACCCACCGAGTAAAAATTTAGCGGATGCGGCGCAATGCGTCGCCAGTCAAAACCAGAGTGATATACCGACACCACGATCTGATCGGTACGGTGGCGGGCCAAAGCGGCTAACGCAAGATCGCGCTTCATTGTCCCGCCTCCGGTCGACGTCCAATGAGCATGACCAGTGGGCGCGATGCGATATAGGCTCGTGCGATGGCCGGCACCATTTTATCGACGTCGTCATCCGTTTCAATCAGGATGTGATCAATCTGCAAGGCCTCCAGTATGGGCTCGACAATGCGCACGCCGTACTCGGATGAAGCCCTTGGCGCAACACCCGGTTCCTTGCCAATCAAACCCACCAGCAAACAGATTGGTTGCTGATACTCGACTGCATTGCAGCGCAGGGCGTTCACCGAATCGAGCAAACCGGTGCTTTGCATCAGCACCAGTGCTCGTTGGTCACAGTAGCTGAGACCGGCACAAATTCCGATGCCCTCGTCTTCCTTGCAGACCCGAATGAGATCAAATGCAGGATCGAGCGCAATGGGTTTGAGCAGGCCATCGACCGTCGTGATATCCGGGAGTGCAGCGATATGCCGTACGTCCGCCGCCTTGATGGCCTGGATGATGTTCGCCCCATGCAGCGCTCCTTTTGAGCGCGCGCCTGCGTTCATCGCAAGTTTCCGGTATGCCCGAGGGAATAGCGCCCTGGCTGCGGCCACACGGTCAATCCATGCGGTTCCTTGCCGACTTTGATCTGGGCCACGGCACCACTGGTGGTGTCAAAGCGATAGACCACATCGTCATAACGCCCCGACAGCCACAGCGCCTTGCCATCGGCACTGACATTGCCCATGTCGGGACTACCGCCCCCGGGAATGGGCCATTGCGCAGTGACCTTTTCGGTGGCGAAATTGACCACCGTCACACCACCTGGTCCTTTGGGTTTGCCGTGCACCTTGTGGCTACCGCGAAACGCGACGTAGAGGCTCTTGCCATCGCGGCTGGGGTAGAGCCCATGGGTACCCGGACCGGTCTGAATAAAACCGACCTGGCGAAGCGAATCACCGTCCAGAACGTGAATGCCATCGGCATCCATGTCGGCAATATAAAAATGATGCCCATCGGGTGACACGCGGATGTCCTGCGGCATGCCCTTGGTGACAGTACATATTTCAGTTTTGCTGGGGTCAAATGGCCCGGAGTCCTTGAACCGGGTTGCGGGCATCGTGAGCTTCAGGTAGCCCAATACTTTGCGGTTGACATAGTCGATCTTGGCAACCGTACCTTCGAATTCACAGGTAAAAATGACATAGCGGCCATCGATCGAGAAATCGGCATGGTTGATCCCGCCGCAGCCGGGCACATCGATCGAATATTGCAGCGCCATGGTGACCGGATCGCGAAAGTCCAGGCGTTTGCGTGCCTCGGCCACCACGATGGCCGAGCGCCCATCGGGGGTGAAGTACATATTGTAGGGATCATCGACCGCAATCGTCTTGCCCGGCTTGCCGGTGCGCGGATCGACCGCCGTGACGCTTCCCTCGTTGGTGCGTTCGGCATTATTGGCTACCCAGAGGGTGCGCAGGTCCCAGGAAGGCACCACATGCTGGGGCGCCTTGCCGACCTTGAAGCGATCAACCACCGTCATGCCGATCGGATCAATCACGCTCACATCATTCGAACGTAGATTGGGGACGTACACGCGCTCGAGATCCTGGCGTACCGCTTCGCTCATATGCGACGACGTGGTTTCGCTATAGAGGTTGGCCGCATCGATGACTGCGGGCATGCCACTCACCGTCACCACCGCGGCCACTGCCGCACTGCCAGATGCGCTCTGCGCTGCACTGCCCGCTGCGGCCTGCGCAGAGAGTTTGTCGGCCAGCACGAGCCCGCCCAGACCCACTATCACAGGCAAGGTCAAAACCAGCAGACGCCGGCGGCGTGCCATCGTATCGAAATTGTTCATCAGGGAACCTGTAGCGAGTCAATGATCGGTTTCCCGTCATTGTCGCGCCGGCGTCCGCGCGAGTCCACAGCAAACTTGCCGGGACTGCTGCCAGATCAAATGGCGCCCGCGAGGTGCCCGCCGAACGGCCGGATCAGGGCACACACTCCAGATAGTCGAGCACCCGCCCGGTCTCGTTCACGGCCTCCAGTTTTACCCGAAAGCCCCACAGGCGCGCCAGGTGCCTGAGCACTTCACGCGCCTCAGCGGTATCGAGCGCGCGATCACGCAGGCGCTGATGTTGCAGCACGAGCGAGCGATCGCCATCGCGCTCGTAGCGGGATACCTGGATATCGGGAAGGATGGTGTCACGCTTATTTTGTTCCGCGAGCAGACGGCGTACCCGTGCGTAACCGGCATCATCATGAATGCTGTCGATCTCGAGGTGCGAATTGCTCTGATGATCGGCCACTGCAAACAAGTGAAACTCGCGGATAAGCTTGGGCGAGAGGTATTGCCCAATGAACGACTCATCCTTGAAATTGCGCATCGCAAAATCGAGCACTTTCATCCAGTCGCCCCCGGCAATGTCTGGAAACCAGCGGCGGTCTTCAGGCTCCGGATGTTCACAGATGCGGCGCAAGTCCTGCATCATGGCAAAGCCCAGTGCGTAAGGATTCATGCCGCTGTAGCCGCGCTCATCAAAACCGCGCTGGGTGACCACATTGGTGTGGCTTTGCAGGAATTCGACCATGAATCCGTCGGTGACCAGTCCCTTGTCATAGAGTCGGTTGAGCAAGGTGTAATGCCAGAAAGTGGCCCAGCCCTCGTTCATTACCTTGGTCTGCCCCTGCGGATAGAAGTACTGCGCAAGTTTGCGCACAATGCGCACGATCTCGCGCTGCCAGGGCTCGAGCTTGGGCGAGTACTTCTCGACAAAGTAAAGAATGTTCTCTTCAGGTTCGGCCGGAAAGACGCCCTGTGCACCACTCGACGCGATTGCCGCAGCACCAGGTACGGTGCGCCACAAGTCGTTGTAACGCATGCGCGCATGTTCACGGCGCGCGTCGATACGCTCCAGTTCGGCCTTGGCCGACAGGGGCGCCGGACGACGGTAGCGATGCACCCCTTGATTCATCAGTGCGTGGCAGGAATCGAGCGTCTCCTCGACCGCGATCACGCCGTAGCGCTCTTCGCAGTCCATGACATAGCGGCGAGCGAAGTTCAGATAGTCGAGGATGCCATCGGCGTGCGTCCACTGGCGGAACAGGTAATTGCCCTTGAAGAAGGAATTGTGACCATAGCTCGCATGAGCGATCACCAGCGCCTGCATCATCATGGAGTTCTCTTCCATGAGATAGGCAATACAGGGGTTGGAGTTGATGACGATCTCGTAGGCGAGGCCCTGCTGCCCTTTGCGATAACTTTGCTCATTGGCAATGAACTGCTTGCCATAGGACCAGTGCTGATAGCCAATAGGCAGACCGGTCGACGCATACGCATCGAGCATCTGTTCCGAAGTGATCACCTCGATCTGATTGGGATAGGTGTCGAGGCCAAACTCGCCCGCACAGACGCGAATCTCGGCTTCATAGCGTTCGATCAGGTCAAATGTCCAGTCCGATCCGGTCGAAATCGGTTGTGCTTGCAGGCTCATGCGGCCTCCTTGCTAAACAGCTCGCGAAACACCGGATAGATCTCGCTGCGTTCCCCGACGTGGCGCATGGCAAAGTTATCCGCGTCGAGCGCCTCGTAGCCGGCCCACAGACTGCTCGCACGACGGTCATCCGCGCTGCGCACTTCGATATAGGCAAAGTAGCGTGCCAGGGGAAGCAGGCAGTCGGCTAAGAAGCGTGCGCTCTTGCCCGCATCGGCACCAAAGGCATCACCGTCGGAGGCCTGCGCCAGGTAGACATTCCAGTCACCCCCGCCGTAGCGCTCGGTGGCTACCTGATGGGCAAGCTCGAGGGCGGTGTACACCACCGTGCCGCCGCTCTTGGGGTCGTTAAAGAAAGTCTTCTCATCGACCTCTTCGGCATTGTCGGTATGCCGTATGAATACCAGCTCGACCCGCTCGTACTTGCGCGTCAGGAACAGATACAGCAGGGTGAAGAAGCGCTTCGCGAGGTCTTTGCGCGCTTCATCCATCGAGGCCGACACATCCATCAGGCAGAACATCACTGCGCGCGAAACCGGTGCCGGCACCGCCACCCTGTTGCGGTAGCGAAGATCAAGCTCATCGAGAAAGGGTACTCGGCGCAGGCGATCACGCAGCCGGTCCAGTTCCGCTGTCAGTACTTTACTGGCCTCGCTTGCTTCAAATGTTGCAGGCGCGTCAATGTCCCTGCTCGGAGCGATGATCCTGCCGGCTTCAGCGGCCGCACGCGCCTCATTCGCCACACTTGTCCTGATTGCCTCATCAGACTCCTGCGCGAGCAGGGCCAGCTCGAGCCTGCGTTCGGTTTGGTCAATCTGCCGTCGCACCTGCCCCGACAAGGCGATGCGTCGACCCAGCGCTGTCTTCAGCGTGCGGCTGACCGACAGGTTGCAGGGCGCCCCCTCGCTCACAAAGCCCGCATTAGTCCATTTGTGCCGCTTCGCCTGACCGAGACTCGTGCGCAGCAGGCGCGGCAATTCGAGATCATCGAAAAACAGATCAAGGAATTCATCACGCGACAAACTGAATACGAAATCGTCGACACTCTCGCCTGAGCCGGGCTGCGAGCCACCAGCACCACCCCCCCCGCTTTCAGGCCGCGCAATGGCATCGCCTTTCTGAAATTCCCGGTTGCCGGGGTGGACACGCTCGCGATCGCCACCAGGCCCCATGTGAAACTGCGGTTCGGCAATGTCCCGGGCGGGGATGCTCACCTCCCCGCCCCGCTCCATATCGGTGATCGAGCGCTCGGTCACCATGTCCTGCACTGACCGGCGAATCTGCTCTTTATACCGGCGTAGAAACCGCTCGCGGTTGGCCGCACTCTTGTTGCGGCCGTTCAAGCGGCGGTCGATGAGATTGATCATGACGCACCTCCGGATTGCCTACGCTGTCCGATCCCTGATCAGGCCGATTTTCTGACCCGCAGGAACCATTCGGAGAGCAAACGCACCTGCTTCTCGGTGTAGCCCTTCTCCACCATGCGCGAGACAAAGTTCTGGTGCTTGTGGCTATCATCAACCGAGGCCTTGGCATTGAAGGAAATCACCGGCAGCAGATCTTCGGTATTGGAGAACATCTTCTTCTCGATCACTTCGCGCAACTTCTCGTAACTGTTCCACGCTGGATTGCGCCCGCCGTGATTAGCGCGTGCGCGCAGCACGAAATTGACGATTTCATTGCGGAAGTCCTTCGGGTTGGCGATGCCGGCCGGCTTTTCTATCTTTTCCAGTTCGGCGTTCAGTGCCGCGCGGTCAAAGCTCTCACCGGTCTCCGGATCGCGAAAATCCTCGTCCTGAATCCAGCAGTCGGCATAGGTGACATAGCGATCAAAAATGTTCTGGCCATATTCGGCATAGGACTCAAGATAGGCGGTCTGAATCTCCTTGCCGATGAATTCCGCATAGCGCGGTGCCAGCCAGCCCTTGATGAATTCGAGATAGCGACGCTGCGTCTCCTCAGGCAGATCATCGCGAGCGATGCGCTGCTCAAGCACGTACATCAAGTGCACCGGGTTGGCTGCCACTTCAGTCTGGTCATAGTTGAACACGGATGACAGGATCTTGTAGGCAAAACGGGTCGAGACCCCGTTCATTCCTTCATCGGTGCCTGCGTAGTCGCGATACTCCTGATAGGACTTGGCCTTGGGATCAATGTCCTTGAGCGACTCACCGTCGTAGATGCGCATCTTGGAAAAGATGCTGGAATTCTCAGGCGGGCTCAAGCGTGACAGCACCGAGAATTGGGCCATCATTTCCAGGGTGCCCGGTGCGCAGGGGATGCGCGCGAGGGAACTGTTGGAGAGCAGTTTTGCGTAGATCTTCACCTCTTCGGTGACTTGCAGGCAGTAAGGCACCTTGACGATGTAGATGCGGTCGAGGAACGCTTCGTTGTGTTTGTTATTGCGAAAGCTCTGCCACTCCGATTCGTTGGAGTGAGCGAGAATCACGCCATTGAAGGGCATTGCCGAGATGCCTTCGGTGCCTTTGAAATTGCCCTCCTGAGTGGCGGTAAGCAAGGGGTGCAGCATCTTGATCGGCGCCTTGAACATCTCGACAAACTCGAGCAGCCCCTGATTGGCGAGGCACAGCCCCCCTGAATAGCTGTAGGCATCGGCATCATCCTGCGAGTACTGATCCAGTTTGCGGATGTCCACCTTGCCCACCAGGGTGCTGATGTCCTGATTGTTCTCATCGCCGGGCTCGGTTTTGCAGATGGCGATCTGACGCAGCACCGATGGCTGCACACGCACGACCTTGAAGCGCGAAATGTCCCCGCCAAATTCTTCCAGGCGCTTGATGGCCCAGGGCGACATCACGCCACTCAGATAGCGCTGCGGTATGCCGTATTCCGATTGCAGGACCGCACCGTATTGGCCGGGTGTGAAAAGACCCAACGGTGATTCATTCAATGGTGAATCCTTGAGGGCATAAATCGGCCGCGCTTCCATCAGGTGTTTCAAACGCTCGGCGATGGACGACTTGCCACCTCCGACAGGCCCGAGCAGATAGAGAACCTGCTTACGCTCCTCGAGCCCTTGGGCTGCATGCTTGAAGAACGCAACGATCTGGGCGATCACGTCCTCCATGCCATAGAACTCGGCAAAGGCCGGATAACGTTTGATCACCCGATTGGAAAACAGGCGCGACAGTCGCGGGTCATTGCGGGTATCGATCAGTTCAGGCTCGCCGATTGCCTGCAGCATGCGCTCGGCGGCACTGGCATAGGCACCCGGATCACGCTTGCACAGATCAAGGTATTCCTCGATCGACATTTCCTCATCGCGCGTGGCAGCGTACCGGGTCTTATATTGCTCGAGCAGCTCGATCATGGTCATTCTCCGGTGAATGCAGACAGACAGCGTCTCAGTCAGGTGAGAACACCATCGGCTTGCTGCCGCCAGTGCGCTCGCCCCTCACGCTACGCCCGCAACATCCATGCCATCGAATAGTCAGAAGGAGAAAACCAGTCCAATTGCGCGCATTGGCGAAGGTGATACGCCGGCTTACCCTGGCGGTAGCTCGGGCAATGCGGTCGCCGGTGCCATGACTCGCTGCCAGCGCCATGTGGCCTCGCCCAGCAACCACTCCATGCCGAAGCGCGCGCTGGCGCGCTTCGCGTCATACCAGGGGTCGCCTTCATGGCCGTGCGAGACCTCACTGATGCGCAGCCATGCCCAGCCGAGCAGTGTGAGCCCGAGTGCGCGCAAAAAGTCATCGGCGATGCGCATCGACCAGCCTGGATCATTCTGAATGCGCACCGGCATTTCATCAATGCACCGTTGCAGCGCATCCCGTTGCTGTTGATAGGCGCGTACGAGATCGTGACAGTGCGGCACGGCTCGCACAGCAGCGAGCGACGCCTCAAGCGCTGCGAGCACTGTACGCAGAGCGCTGCCAGAATCCTCGATTACCTTGCGTTGAATCAGGTCGAGGGCCTGTATCTCATTGGTGCCCTCATAAATCATTGCAATGCGACTATCCCGCACCGTCTGTTCAATTCCGCAATCCCGCGTATAGCCATAGCCTCCCCAGACTTGCAGTGCCTCATCGGCACCCCGATGACCATTGTCAGTCAGCAGTGCCTTCAACACCGGCGTGAGCACGCTCACTATTTGATGCGCCTGCTCGCGACGATCACGCAACGGGTGGTGCTGTGCCTGATCAAGCCAGTGCGCGGTCCAATAGGCAAGCACGCGCTGCCCTTCGCACAGTGCGCGCTGGGTCCAGATAATTCGGCGAACCGCGGCATGGCGCCCGATGGCTTGCCCGCGCCCCTGAATACGCTCGCACGCGTAGCGCTGCGCATTTTGCTGGGCCATCTCAAGGTGACCGAGTCCTTGCAGGCTGACATGCAGACGCGCGGCATTCATCATCACGAACAATGCGGTCAGTCCGCGGTGCGGTGCGCCAACCAGCCAGGCAGTAGCGCGTTCAAAACGCATGGCGCAGGTGGCGCTCGCCTTGATGCCCATCTTGTGCTCAATGCCATCACAATGAATCGCGTTCACACGCCCATCGGGCAGCACCTTAGGGGCAAGCACCAGCGACAGTCCGCGCGACCCCGCCGGAGCATCAGGCAGACGGCACAACACCAGATGCAGAATATTGTCTGTCCAGTCGTGCTCACCGCCTGAGATGAATACCTTATTGCCACTGACAAGCCAGGTGTCATCATCAGCGGGCTCGGCGCGCGTACGAATCAGACTCAGATCACTGCCCGCCTGCGGTTCGGTGAGATTCATGGTCGCAAGGCTGCGGCCACTGACCAGATCAGCCAGATAGCGATCCTTGAGCGCATCACTGCCATAGGCATTCAAGCACTCATAGGCCCCGTGCAGCAAGCCCGGATACATCATCCAGGCGTGATTGGTCGCACTGAGCATTTCATCGAAAGCGGTCTTCACCAACAGCGGGAGACCTTGACCACCGTGCACCGGGTCGCAGGCAAGCGAGGGCCATCCCGCCGCCACGAACGCTCGATAGGCATCGGCAAAACCAGCAGGCGTACTTACCTGCCCGTCATGCCAATGGCAACCCTCACGGTCGCCCTGGGCATTGAGCGGCGCAAGGACATCGCCCGCAAAGCGTGCCGCCTCTTCCAGTACCTGCGCTGCGGTGTCGTAGTCGAGATCGGCGAACCGCGCCATTGCCTGCCAGTCGGTGCCCGCCTGCAACACCTCTTCGATGACAAAGCGCATATCGCGCAGGGGAGCCAGATAGCTATACATGATCGAACCACAGGGAACGGAACGGGAAGCTTATTACGAATTATTGACAAGGCGCATCGCTAGGCGCATCGTCGGCCCTGTGGTGGAATTGGACCGCAGAGTCCAGACCTGCATCGCACAAAAAAAATTAGGAGACACGGCATGTCGGATCACTCATCGTCATCCCCGGCGCAGTCCGGTACGATTGGCTGGCTTGAACGCGAACGCACCGTCGCAGGTGCTGGCTTCAATCGCTGGCTCGTTCCCCCGGCGGCATTGGCGATTCACCTGTGCATTGGAATGGCCTATGGTTTTTCCGTGTTCTGGCTGCCCCTTTCCAAGGCAATCGGCATCAAGGAATCGATCAAGTGCGGACCGGATGTGAGCTTTCTGCAAGAGCTCTTTGTCACTGACTGCGACTGGCGCATTTCGACTCTGGGCTGGATGTACACCCTGTTTTTCGTCTTCCTGGGCTGCTCGGCCGCGCTGTGGGGCGGCTGGCTCGAACGGGTCGGGCCGCGCAAGGCCGGCGTGGTGAGTGCGCTGTGCTGGTGTGGCGGCATGTTGTTCTCCGCGCTGGGTGTGTACTGGCACCAATTCTGGATGATGGTGCTGGGCTCTGGCGTCATCGGGGGCATCGGCCTTGGCCTTGGCTATATCAGCCCGGTGAGCACACTGATCAAATGGTTCCCCGACAAGCGCGGCATGGCCACCGGGATGGCCATCATGGGCTTTGGTGGTGGCGCCATGATCGGCTCACCACTGGCCGCCATGCTCATGAAAAACTTCTCTGGCCCGACCGAGGTGGGCGTCTGGCAGACCTTTGTCTGCATGGGTCTGATCTACTTTGTCTTCATGATGGGCGGTGCACTCGGTTACCGCATTCCGGCCGCCGGATGGCGGCCTGAGGGATGGACGCCCCCGCCTTCGCTCACCGAAGATCCGATGATCACCCGCGGCCATGTCCATGTCAGCAAGGTGTGGGGCATACCGCAGTTCTGGCTGGTGTGGATGGTCCTGTGCATGAATGTGAGTGCGGGAATCGGTGTGATCGGCATGGCCTCACCAATGCTGCAGGAAGTCTTTGGTGGAAGCCTGATCGGCGTTGATGCACGCTTCTCGGCACTGGACAAGACGCAGCTCACCGCAATCGCGGGAGTGGCCGCCGGATTCGCTGCCTTGATCAGCCTGTTCAACATTCTGGGCCGCTTCTTCTGGGCGAGTCTGTCCGATTACATCGGCCGCAAGACCACTTATGTGGTGTTTTTTGTTCTCGGCGGTCTGCTGTATGCAAGCGTGCCAGGTAGCGCAGCGGCTGGCAGCCAATTACTGTTCGTGTCCGCGTTTTGCATCATTCTGAGCATGTATGGCGGCGGTTTTGCCACTGTGCCGGCCTATCTGGCTGACTTGTTCGGCACACAGATGGTGGGTGCCATTCACGGACGGCTACTCACTGCCTGGGCTACCGCCGGGATACTGGGGCCGGTCGTGGTCAATTACATGCGTGAGTACCAGCTCAGCCTCGGTGTGCCACGCGAGCAGGTTTATAACCAGACCATGTACATCCTTGTGGGCATGCTGGTGATCGGCCTCATCTGCAATCTGATGGTAAGGCCGCTCGCCCCCAAGTGGTTCATGAGTCAGACCGAGCTTGCCGCCGAGCGGGCGCTGGCACACGAGAAGGCCAATCTCACTGCCGCACAGGCCATTGCCCCAGCCGATGGGCCCAAAACCCCCGCCATTGCCGCGTGGGGGGCCTGGCTGGCGGTTGGCATTCCGCTCGCCTGGGGCCTTTATCGGACACTGCTCAGTGCCTACAAGTTCTTCGATCGCTAGCATGGTCGGCGCTGGGGGGAGCGAGGGGGTGCCGGCCGAGCACCTGCACACCCCCCCCACGCAAACCCTCACCTGCCCTGCCTGCCCCTGCCAAGTCTCGGCACATTGACGCCGAGTAATTTGACAACGTTCAGTCTTCAATAGCGTAAAGGCGCAAAATAGCGCCATGAAAACACCGCCGCGTCTGCTATCGCTGATAGATGAAGGTCTGATCGACGCCGTGATCCGGCCACTCATGAGCGGCAAGGAGGCCATGGTATTCGTGGTGCGCTGCGGCGACGCGATCCGCTGTGCCAAGGTTTACAAGGAAGCGACCAAGCGCAGCTTTCGGCAGGCAGTGGACTACACCGAGAACCGCAAAGTCAAAAACACCCGTCAGGCGCGTGCCATGGCCAAGGGCACGCGCTATGGGCGCGAGGCGCAGGAGGCCGCCTGGCAAAGCGCAGAAATCGATGCACTGCGCCGCCTGTCAGCCGCCGGAGTCAGAGTCCCGCAGGCGTTCAACTTCCTTGACGGAGTTCTCATCATGGAGCTGGTCACCGATGCCGATGGCGAACCGGCCCCGCGATTGAACGACGTCGAGTTTGAGACCGAACCGGCGTTGCTCTGCCATACCGCCCTGATTGGCGAAGTCGTGCGCATGCTGTGCTCAGGGGTCATTCACGGTGATTTGTCGGAATTCAACATCCTGCTGTCAGCCGACGGTCCGGTCATCATTGATCTGCCGCAGGCCATTGATGCCGCCGGCAACAATCACGCGCAGCGCATGCTCATGCGCGATGTGAATAATCTGCGTGATTTTTTCGGGCGCTTCGCGCCGGCGCTGCTCACCACACAATATGGTGCAGAGATCTGGCGCCTGTATCAGCGTGGTGAACTGCACCTCGACTCGATGCTGACAGGACACTACGAACCAGAGCCGGGCGAAGTAGTGCTCGATAGCGTCCTGCGCGAGATCGAAGATGCACGCATCGAGGAGTCCGCGCGTCAGGCCGATTCGCACTAGTCCAACGCGACGTCCTATCGGCCCACTAGAATGCAGCTACGGCCGAAAAGAGCCGAGCCTCACCAGGATATAAATTCTGAGCGAAAGTGCACACCTTGCGCGAGGATCCGCAGGGCGGACGATGGACAAATCTGGCGCGATTGTGCGAATATTTATCTTATGGTGAGATTCTCTACATCGCGAATGAGGCGATTTGCCCTCGTGGCATTGCTGCTGGCGTTATTGAACGCCCTCGTGCCGCTTGCGGCTCTCGCGCACGTCAGCTCTGAATGGCCTGTTAAGGCAGGCAGCGTGTCCGTTACCGGTGATCACGTACTGCAACCTTCGACGCTTGCACCCGCAACGCCATGGACTCTCATCTGCGGCGCCGATCGCTCGCAGACGCCTGCCGGTTCTCCTTCTGACGCCCCGAGCGGCGACGCGCTTCATCATTTGCAGTCCCACTGCTGCTGCACGGCCGCACTGAGTCAGGCGTTCATTCCTGCGAGCGCAACCCAGACAATTGCACTCCTGCAGGCGCTTGCAATCCGGGTACCGCTCTCTCCGTCCGCACCCCCGCCTAGCACCATCCATCGCAGTCGCGCGGCCGCTCCACGCGCACCGCCTCACGCCCTCACCTGATCGACACTGCCTGCCTGCCGCACTCAAGTTGCGGCTGCGTAGGCTGCCGGCTCTGCCTCTGGCACGGCCTTGACCAGACATGAGGAAACGAGTGATGCAACCCCATTGGAATGCCGCTTGCGCAGCGCTCTGCGCACTGACTTTGATGAGCCTTTCGCCCACTCCGGTACGCGCCGACGAGCGCAGCACCGAGACCGAAGTGAGTCCTTTAGCCCCGAACTCCAACAGCCATGAATCGCCTCCCGCGCTGGCGCCTGTCATTGTCAGCGCCAGCCGGGCCGATACGCGGCTTGAGGACATGCCATTGTCAACCACGGTCATTTCACGCGATCAAATTGAACGTTCACCGGCACGGACCATCGACCAACTGTTGCGCGAAATACCGGGTATCAATTTGAGCGGCGCACCTTACACATCGACCGATCCAACGGGTCATCAGGCCAAGATGCGCGGCGGATCAAATAACAAGGTGCTTGTGCTGCTCGATGGCATCCCGATTCACGACCCCTTTTACGGAACGATCCAGTGGTTCAAGGTTCCGCTGGCAAGCGTCGAGCGCATCGAAGTCATTCGCGGCGGACAATCCAGCCTCTGGGGTAATCTGGCAGTAACAGGGGTTATCAACATCATTTCACGACGCCCGGTGGGCACCGGAGGCGAAGTCGACATGAGCCTCGGCACCCTGAATACCCAGCAACTGGCGATTACAAAGAATTTGTCCGCCAGCGACTCCTTTGGGCTACGAGTCAGCGGCAATGTGAGCCACACAGACGGTTATCAGACGACCCCTTCCACATACCTCACCAATCTACCGGGCAAAGGCGCCAGTGGCGCAAAAACCGGCAATCTGCAGGTGGCAGCCACTTTCACCCCAGCCGCCTGGCTTGACGGATTCGCGCGAGTGGGCTATCACGAAATGAATCAGGACATTGGCGGTTATACCTACGGAAAGAACCTGCAAGAGAGCCCCGATTTTGCCGCCGGCTTGAACTTCAAGATAAGCGAAATCGACAGCGCGCAAGTTAACGGCTATCGTCAACTGGTTCAGTTTGACAAGTTCAATGGCGCCGGTTGCTACCTGCAGATCAATAACACGTGTAACACCACGGCCCCCTCACCGAACATCGTGCAGTATTTCAATTCACACGACTGGAACACCTATCGTGAAACCGGAGGATCGGCCGTCTATTCGCGCCGCGGACAAGGGTTGATCGAGAACAGCCAGGTGGGCATCGACTATCGCCAGGTGTCTGGTGAGGATATTTCCACCACCTATAGCGCTCCGACAAGCGCAGACTCCGGTAGCTCATCCATCGCACGCACCAATTATGGTCAGGGCACGCAGACGACCACGGGTGTATTTACCCAATGGCGCCTGGTCCCGACTGAGCGCCTGTCGGCCAGTTTAAGCCTTCGCTATGACGATTGGACTAACGGCAATGGCGTAGCCACGCAGAACAAATACTCAGGCGGTGTAGCAGGTCAAACCACGGGCGGTGGCGTAGCCCAGACATCCAAGAGCAGTGTCAGCCCCGGGCTAGGCCTGCGCTATGACCTTGCGGACGATCTTGCACTACGAGCAGCTGCTTACCATGCCTTTCGCACGCCGGGCCTGAACAATCTCTATCGCAGCTTTTCATCGACAACGTCGATCACCATTGCCAATCCAGGCCTGCAACCGGAAACCCTCACTGGCTATGAGGTCGGTGCTGACTGGAAGCGCGCCAACATGACGGTTGGTCTGACCGCATTCACGTACCAGGTTAATAACCTCATCGCTACCTACAAGGTGACCGGTGTGCCGCCTCCGGCGGTAGCAGCCATCTGCGGGCCTACGCTAACGCAATGTCCAGCCACAGTGAATTACTACACCAATAACCAGGATGCTCGGACCAACGGGCTGGAACTCATCAGCCGCTGGGATGTGTCGCAAACCCTCGCGCTGGACGCCGCGTACGTCTACACCGATGCCCACTACACCAGCAGCACAACCGGCGATCCGATCGGCAATCAATTAGGTGCAGTTCCCGAGCATCTGGTGACGGCGGGAGCTACATGGCACTCTGCTGAGCGTTGGCGTCTGTACGGGCAAGTTCGCTACACCGGCTCGATGTATCTGGATGTGAATCACACCATTCCGCAAAATGCCTTCACCGTATTCAATGTCAGTGCCAATTACACGGCCGCGCGGGGCTTGGATTTCTACGGCGCGGCGGTGAATCTGTTCAATACCCACTACGTTGATAGCGCGACTACCAGTGCGGCATCGAGCACGCTGGGAATGCCACGTGCAGTCACCGTTGGATTTCGGTATGCGTTTCAATGAACGCCTGGCTCGCTTGTTTGGTCGAGGTAATCCTTCGTATGAACGCCCGACTTGCTCGATTGTTTGAACACAGCCTGCAATCGAATGCGTTACTGGCTCGATCAATCGTGATCGGTGCCAGTTTCCTGTGCGCACCGGCCCATGCGGCCGGCGCTGCGGCAGCGGAGCACGTGCATAACGCTGGCAACGCCACAATGAGCCACAGCCGCCCTTCATCCTGCACCACCACTTCTATTGAGTGTGCAAGCCATGCCACGGGGGCATTCGCCCCCGATGGCACTGTCTGGCTTACCTGGACCGCGGCCGGTGTCGTGTCGGTGGCATCATCCGATGATCGCGGAACCCATTTTGGCCCGCCAATCGCACTGGCACCACCCAATCCGCGCATGGACACCGGGCCGGACGCGCGAGCGCAAATCCTTATCGATAACAAGGGAATCATTCTCGTGTCCTACGCAGTGTTCAAAGATACCGCGTGGAATGCCGAGGTACTGCTCTCCCGCTCGACGGATAAGGGAGCGCATTTTTCCACTCCCGCATCCATAGCAAATAATCCGGCCAGTGCGCGCTTTCCGGTTCTTCTGAACGGCGGCGATGGACGCGTTGTGGCGGCCTGGCTCGACAAGCGCATCGTTGCCGCACGTCGCACCAAAGGCGTAGCTGTGGATGGAGCCTCTCTTGCCTACGCCTGGTCACAAGATGGTGGACTTACCTTTAGTGAACCGATCATCGGCGCGGAGTCGTCCTGCGAGTGCTGCCGTATCGGACTTGCCGAAGGCGCCGACCGGCAGCCGATTGCGCTCTTTCGTGCCATCTTCCCAGGGAGCGTCCGTGATCACGCGCTGATTCGCATCGGGCGTGCGCTCAGCACCCAGGGCATGAAACCGGTCTCACAAGACCATTGGGTCACCAACGCCTGCCCGCATCAAGGCCCAGCCCTGGCTGTGGATGCAAAGGGCAGTCTGCACGCGGCCTGGTTTACGCTTGGGGATGTGCGGCAGGGATTGTTCTACGCTCATGCCGAGAGCTACGAGACACCGTTCTCAACACCACGTGCGCTCGGCAATGCGAGTCATCGTCCAGCGCGTGCCTCACTCCTGGCCGTCGGCGATGACGTCTGGCTTGCATGGAAAGAGTTTGATGGCACTCAGGCCAGTGTAATCGTCCAGCGGTCTGAGGACCAGGGCAGCCACTGGAGCAATCCCGTTACTGTTGCAACCAGTTCAGGCTACAGTGACCATCCATTACTCATAAGCAACGGGGCGAGGGCCTGGCTGTCATGGCTAAGCCGTCCTGAGGGGTACCGGCTGATTGCGCTAGAGCCCGGGCCATGAGTAGCGCTGATCGTTCCAAAGCACGGCTGGTCATTCGAGCATCCACGCTGATCAGGATTCTTGCGCTGAGCACATCGCTCGCGCACTACAGTGGTTACGCACAACCGCCACATGCTGGCCATGCCGCCCCACAAGCCATGCCAGACCGTCATGCGAGCGAAATAGCCGACTTTGAGGGCATTGCTCACCCCTTGGATGTGGGCGGCATGGCAAGCATTCGCGCACGACATCTCGGTGCGCCGGTGATTGTTCACCTTTGGGGACTTACCTGCGCGCCGTGCCTCGCAGAAATGCCGAAATGGGGTCGGCTCGCACGAGAAGTGCCGAAAGGTGCCCTTCTGTTCATTGAAACCGAACAGATTTCCCCTTCACGCCTGCACTCGATTGTGTCTGCGGCAGGTTTGCTGCGAGCCGAGCATTGGGTGTTCTCGCCCGTGGCCAACGAAGATCGCCTCCGCTTTGAGATTGATCCCGAATGGCAAGGTGAACTTCCGCGCACACTGTTTATTACCGCCGATGGTGCAATTCATGGGGTAAGCGGAGACACAGACTTCAAGACAGTCCGACGATGGCTGCGCTGAGGCGCGACTCGCGAATGGACTCTGCGGCGCGCACGCATCAGAGTCGCGCCCGTTAAGCAAAACCGCCAGCAGGTGCTTAACCAAAGCGCAGCCCATGAGCGTAGTCGATAGCGCGGTCTGACTTGAATGGCCCCAGGTCATCCCCGCAATCCGGTCCGAGTGTGAACTATTGCGCACCAGGCTACTGGTAGGACACTCAAGTTTTCAGGTGGGGTGCCGATTCATCCTCGACATCGGAGGATTTATGAATCTGCAACTGCCACTTCGCGCACCAAAAATCACAACATTTCATCGCTGGGTCGACATCATTCTGTGCCTGTTTGCATGTGCGCTGTGCGCCGCGATCACCAGTTGTGGTGGCAATCCGCCAGCCGACAGCGGCCCGGCCGCGGCACCTGCGTCTTACGCCAGTCCACTCGATGCGTCGGCACAAGCGGCCCGCGGCACCGGGCTGGGCGGCACGCTCAGTCCGAATGATTTGCGCACACACTACAACATGCCCGCGCAATACATCGGCAGCAAGCAGACGATCGTGATCGTTGATGCCCCCGGTTCAGCCAATGTGGCCAGTGATTTGAACACGTTCAGCAGCTACTACAAGCTGCCGCAATGCAATGCCAGCAATCCCTGTTTTCAGTTGATTGATTTGAGTGCAGGCGCGAGGGTTTCGCCGACGAACGACTGGGCGATCGAGATAGCCCTGGACGTTGAATGGGCGCACGCAATTGCCCCGGCTGCGACGATCGTCCTGGTGCAAGCCAGAAGCAGTTCGATGAACGATCTGTTCGCAGCGTTGAAGGTGGCAGTCAGTCAGCCCAACGTCGTGGCCGTGTCGATGAGCTGGGGGGCGACCGAATATAGCGCCGAAACCTCAAGTCTGTATGACGGCTTCTTCAGCAATTATCCGAACATCGCATTCTTTGCTGCTGCCGGCGATAGCGGCAATAACGGCAGCAATCAGATCTATCCGGCGGCCTCACCGTATGTGACTGCGGTCGGTGGGACCAGTATCAACAGTCTCACACTTCCGACCATGGCAAACACCGAAGTGGCATGGGCCTATGGTGGCGGGGGCGCAAGCCACTTTGAACCCATGCCTACGTGGCAGTTCAGCTTTCTGACGGCCACGGGCGACAGCAAGGTGCTCAATCTGAACAACGGCAAGCGCGCCATACCCGATGTCGCCTACAACGCTGACCCCTACACAAGCCCGGTCGCCGTTTATGCCAAGGGCGGATGGTATGGCGTTGGGGGCACCAGTGCGGGTGCACCGCAATGGGCGGCCATAGTGGCAAACTTCGGACACTATCTGGCGGGCAAAGGCACTTCGGTCGCCCGCACGCTCAGTCCAAGTCGCGGGCTCAATGGACTTCTGTATCAAACCAAGTTGGATCAAGCGACCAATTCGGCATTTTTTGATGTCACAGCCGGGTCCGATAACACCAGCTCCAAACCCTGCGCGCTGTGTTCGGCCAGCATCGGCTATGACGACACCACCGGATCAGGGGTACCGAACGTAGCTAACCTGTTTGCTCACTTCTGACCTTTGACTCCAGGATCTGTCGAGCGCCCTGCAGGGCGCTCGGGCGATCAGCGAAGATGCTCAGCGGACCGAGCACGCCAAGAAAGCCCGAACGGCGGATGAGCGAAGCAGGCTGCAACTGTACGCCACAGAGCAAAAGAACAATGGAACGCGCATAGAGCTGGTCATGGGTCGTGCGCAGAACGTTGACAGCGGTTGAATCCATGTAGCTCACGTGTTCCAGGTCGAGCACCACGACTCTCACCCCCCGCTCGCTACCCAGTACGAGCGTCTCAAGTGACTCGGCGGCGCCAAAAAACAAGGTGCCGCGCGCTTCGAACAAGGCAACCTGATGTGCAAGACGGTCACCGTCAGGTTCGCCCAGGCGGACAATCGTCGTCACTTGTGCCAGCCGACGAATCAGCAGAATTGAGGCCCACAGAATGCCCATTTCTACGGCGACGGTGAGGTCGAATACCACGGTCAGCGAAAATGTGATCAGTAGCGTGCCCATGCGCCCGCGTGTATAGCGGTTCATGACCCTGAACTCGTGCCAGTCGCCCATATTGAGCGCCACGTTGATCAAAATGGCTGACATGCACGCGAGCGGGATGTGGCGCGCGAGCGGTGCGGCGAGGAGGATGACCAGCAACAGGGTGACTGCGTGCACCAGCCCGGCCACCGGGGTGCGGCCGCCGTTACGCACGTTGATGCTGGTACGCGCAATCGCACCGGTCGCCGGAATCCCACCAAAAAAAGGCACAACGAGATTGGCGATGCCCTGTGCCATCAGTTCCTGATTGGCATCGTGCTTGTCCTTGATCATCCCGTCGGCCACCACCGCGCACAGCAAAGACTCGATGGCGCACAACAAGGCAATGGTGACGGCCGGAATGATCAGGCTGCGCAAATGCCCCAGACTGAGCTCCGGCACCGCGATGTGCGGCAGGCTGCGTGGAATGCCACCGAACCGACTGCCGATGGTCTCTATGGGCAGATCAAAGAGCATCATGACTGCAACGCCCAGCACCAGGACAACCACCGAACCGGGCAGACGTCTGGCAAGCGCCGCGGGCCAGAAGATCAGGAGCAGCAGTGAAATTCCTGAAGTCGCCAGCGTGGGCCAGCTCAGTGTTGGCAGTGCGTCGACCAGGGCGCGCACCTGAGCGAAGAACTCCGCCGGCAGCGGGCCGCTACGCAGGCCCAGAAAATCCTTGATTTGCGACAGAAAAATCAACACCGCGATGCCGTTGGTGAACCCGATGATGACCGGTAGTGGAATGAATTTGATCAATACACCCAGACGCATGAAGCCGAATGCGAACAGAATTGCTCCGGCCATCATGGTGCAGATCAGCAGATTGGCCAGACCGTAGCGCGCGACGATGCCGTACACGATGACGATGAACGCGCCCGTCGGCCCGGCGATTTGTACGCGTGAACCACCGAATGCAGAGACGATGAACCCGGCAATGATGGCCGTGAACAACCCGGCCTCAGGCTTCACGCCCGAGGCAATTGCAAATGCCATCGCCAGCGGCAACGCGACGATCCCGACCGTAATGCCCGCCAGCATGTCCGCGATCAGGGTCTCGCGGTCATATCCCTTAAGGCAATCGAGAAGGCGCGGATGAAATGAGAACGATCTCACTGAACGGTTTGCCACCGATTTGATGAATGGGCACACGGTAGCACGATCGGGCAGCCCGCCGCATCGGATGAAATCAAGGTCCGGTCACGAAACCCGCGTACACTGAAATTCCATTGCGGGAGGGTCCTTTTCCGCAAACATCGAGGTAACTGACATGAAATGGCCCATCGAAACAAAGCCCGCATTCTGGGGGTTCGTAGTAGGCGCATTTACCATTGGCATCCTCGGGTTCGCAGTCGCCGGCTGGATGACGACGGCGCAGTCGCGCGAGCGGGGCACGGCACAGGCGAAGGCGGCCGTCGCCGCTGCACTGGCACCGATATGTGCTGATCGGTTCCGGCACGAAAGCGGATACGCCACCAATCTGGTGGCTCTCAAGAAAGTGGAAAGCTGGTCACAGGCGGCATTTATAGAAAAAGGCGGCTGGGCGACGTTGCCTGGTTCAAGCGAACCGACACCTGACACTGCCAGTGCCTGCGTTGCGCTGCTGATGGCGGGCTAAACCCTGGATCGGGTGCGCATGCACGCATGAACCAAACCGTCGTCATCACCGGCACCACCCAGGGCATCGGTCGCGTCACGGTGCAGGCGCTTGCCGCTGCCGGCTGCCATGTGATCATGCTGGTGCGCAACCGATCCGCAGGTGAACAGGTGCGCGCGCAATTGCGCGCGCTCCATCCGAACAGCGCAATTGAAGTCATCCAATGCGATCTTGCCTCACTGGCAAGCGTGCGGGCCGCGGCGGCGCAGGTACGGGTGGGCGGCGCAATGATCGATTGCCTGATCAACAATGCCGGCATGGTTTCCATGCGCCGGGAACTGAGCGCCGACGGATTCGAAAAAGTGTTTGCAACCAATCACCTGGGGCCCTTTCTGCTCACCGAACTGGTGCGCCCCTGCATGGCCCCGGCCGGCCAGATCATCAATGTTGCCTCGCGCGCCCACCGCAAAGGCACGCTTGATCTCGGAGAGGTGATTGCCCCGCTCGGCGCGCGCTTTGCCGCGCGCGCGATCTATGCCCAATCGAAGCTTGCCAACGTCATGCACACCTTTGCCCTGGCGCGGCGCCTTGAAGGCAGTGGTATCCGGGTTAATTGTCTGCATCCGGGAGTAGTCAGGACGCGCCTGTTGCCAGCCTGGCTGCGCGTCATCAAGCCGCTGATTTCCCCGGGCATGATCGATGCCGAAGCGGGTGCACGCAGCACGCTCTACCTGGCTCTGAGCGATCAGGCGCGCACTCTCAATGGCGTCTATCTCGACGAACGGCAGCAAGTGGTCGCCGCATCAGCGCTTGCGCGCAGCGTGGCGCTGCAGGAGGCCTTGTGGGCTGCCAGTTGCGCGTGGGCCGGACTGCCGCAGTCTGAAATTCAATAGAGCTTGCGGGTGATCCGCGGGGTAAAGCGCCCGGCGTGCTCCTGAACGATCTGGCGCACTTCCTTGCGTTGCAATACGCCGTTTGAATCGCACACGAACACCATCACGGCCGGCAGCACACTGTTTTCCCTAAAGTCATAACTCAGCGTGACCAGATGCGTCTGCGTATCGGATTTCAACTCATCGGGCAGGCCGAAGTGTTCCTGCAGATCAGCGATTCGCCATTGCCCCGGTTGCGCCTGCGCATACTCAAACGAGGTGAGCGCAGGTTCGTAGCGAGTCAGATGCCCATTTGCGTCAACATCCCCGCGCCAGGTGCGCACGGGGTTGAATGCGTCGACATAGAACCGGCGCAGCACGCCACCGGCCAGACGCACTTCAAAGCTGGGGCGCCCGAGTGAGCGTTCGATGATGCGCAATTCGGCCTGACCGAGCGGCTCGAGCGCCTGGGCCTGCGGTGTTCCCGTGCCCGGTATGACCGGCAGCAGCAGGGCCAGCGCACTCACGACGATCCTGTTGCGGATCACAGTCGTGGAAGCGACCCGGGATGTCGGCAGCCGCCCTGCCGTTACATCACCCTGATGATCAGAATTCGACATGGACGCGCATGTTGTAGACATCCACCGGGCCTCGGTCGGCATTGTACCCAGGGTTGGCAATGTGCTGAAAATCAGCGGTCAACCAAATATTCCTGGTGACCCCCCAACTATAGTAAATCTCTGCGACCGTCTCCGGGCTGTACTTGAGGGCACCGTCACCGACGAACCCATCAATGCCACCGGAACGCAGATAGGCCGCGTGACTGCCTGACAAAAAGCTCATCTGATAGCCGATCCCCACTGCGTCCTGTGCGCGGCCCCACGCGGTTCCACGCATGACCCCACCGAAGGATGCCGAGCGATCCGCCGAGGTGAAGGAAAACACTTCGGTCTGGCCGTCCGAGGCAAGTGCTCGCGCAAATACCCCGATGTCACCGGGCAGCGATTGTTCAAAATTAACTCCGGCACCCATCTTGATGTGCTTGGTGCGCACCCAGCACATGTCCGGCGCCGAGGCGTTGTTCGACCCGTAGTTAAAGCTTTGACAGTTGGCTGCGTTGTATACCGACGGGTTCGCGTTGTAGGCGGCCATGGCATCGTCAAAACGCCCCATCTGCTCGTGGTTGCGGTAGGCCAGCAGCTTCACCTTGCCTGGCCACTCGCGCACCATGTGGCGGTGTTCCAGCTCCAGCTGGTCGCCATAGAACTGGCCGATCTGATAATTGAGCCGTAACTGATTGGGTTGGCGAGGTGTGAGAAAGCGCCCGCCGCGAAGCGCCCACGGACCATCGTAATATTCAACCGCGATGCCATCGGAATAGCCACGCGCATCGGCAGCGAAATCGTAGGCCGCATGGGTGAGAAAGCCCATGTTCAGGAACTGCGCGCGCGTGTCACCCGCGTAGCTGTTCTTGTCGAACACATCGATGACCGCCATGTTTCCGGCACTCAACACAATCCGGCGCGAGTCAACGCCGCCGGCCAGTTGCATCGGTCCGGAATCGACACGATCAATCGATCCACCCAGATTCCAGGTCTGCCGGATGAATGCCCGCGAATGGTAGAGCGTTGGCTGCGCCATCCCGGATTTTTCCAGTTCGCCGTTCTGGATCGCCCCGCCCAGGCCTTTCAGATCGGAAAACGGCAATTCCGAAATGAGGTCGGGCACCAGATAGGCCTCTCCCCCCTCCCACAGGCGCAAACCAAGGAAAGCGCTGGCGGAGAACGTCCAACTGCGCTCGGCAAGTCGGCTGAGCGAATTGGTCGATCCGTTCAAATTGCTGTACGCGGCCGAATAGTTGCCGTGACGCGATTCGATCCAGGTCGCCTGAAACCACGCGTTGAAGCGCTCCTCGCTGGCACCCTCGGCGCGCACCTCTTCGCTGCCCGCATTGCCCGCGACGGCCGCCGGTTGCGCCAACGCCGGATGCGCGAACACGCAAACGATGGCCAGGAACAGGCTCAACCTGATGACATTGCGGGCAACTTTCATCATGCGAATGTGAATGAGAGCCGACAGATCACGGAGACACCCAACGCGCTCCGCGGCGATACCCTCGATCCGCTCGCAGCCAAGCTGCCGCAGGCCGATCCAGTGGGATTGCGAGGGTAGTTCTTGAAGGTTACATGAATGTTACAGTTTGATCTGACGGGCTGGTGGATCGTGCAACGGTGGCATGCAATGCTGCGGGCCTTGCTGCAGGTATCCTTTGGCCTGTGCTCATCTGTCCTCACCAGGGTCATCTCTCCTCAGCGCTCCCCGCCCCTCGATTCAGGAGACGTTCACGCCATGAAGCTACTGTTTGCCCTTCGCCGCGCTCGCACTCTCAGCCACGCCATCATATTGAGCTGTGTGCTGTTAGGCGCCTGTGCTCCCGTGCCATTGCTGCTGATCGGTGCGGGTAGCACCGCCTATCTGGTGGAGGACAGGCGCAGCAGTGACACGATCATCGGCGACAACCGGATCGATCTCACCGTCAAGGGCAAAATTGCCAATCAGGTCGTTGAATCAGACAGCATTGCCACCACCGTGTTCAACCACAAAGTGCTGCTGACCGGTCAGGTTACCAGCGCCGCACTGCGCACCAAGGCCACCAGCCTCGCGAGCAGCGTGGACGGTGTGCGTGAAGTCTACGATCAGATTGAAGTGATCAATCCACCTGTGGTTAGCAGCGCGCCGCCCAATCTTGTTCTGAGCACCAAGGTGAAATCACGCATGGTGGGCGTGAAGGGGCTAAATGCACTGCACGTCACCATTACCTCCGATCGCGGGGTGGTCTATCTGATGGGTCTGGTGACCCCGGCCGAAGCCGACATTGCCACTCACATTGCGGCCACGACCGCCGATGTGAAGCGGGTCGTCCGCTTGTTCGAACTGCTGCCGGCCGAAACACAGCCGGCCCCCGTCATTTCATCGCCGAGCGAACCCGCGGTACGATAATCACGAGCGGCAGGCATGCGGTGGCGGGCTTGGCGGCGCCCTCTCCTCTCCAGCACCGCGGAACCGCCACTCGACGAAGGAGGACAGCATGGCCGATGACAGCAGAACCACGGTGCCTGAGCGGCCACCAGTGACGCAGCCACTGACTGCAAGCGGCTTTTTGCACAATGCCTGGTACATGGCCGGCTGGGTTGAGGATTGCGCACAACGCCCGTTGACACCGCGTACCGTGCTCGGTGAGCCGATCGTCCTGTTCAAGACGGCCCAGGGCCAGTGGGTGGCCCTGGAGGATCGCTGTGCACACCGCTTTGCCCCGCTCAGCCGTGGCCACATCGTGGAGGGCTGCAAGCTGCAGTGCCCCTATCACGGTCTGCAATATGATGCCGCGGGCGCGTGCGTGTTCAATCCGCACGGTAATCGACGCATTCCGCCACAGGCGCGTGTCCGATCCTGGCCGGTGGTGGAAAAACACAAGGCACTGTGGGTCTGGATGGGTGGCGCCCCTGCCCGGCCAGACGAAATTCCGGATTTTTCAGTGCTCGATGAAGCCCCGGCGCTGCATGGCACGCGGCTTGACTACATATTGATTGCGGCCAATTACCAGTTGATTGTGGACAATCTGCTCGACCTGAGCCATACCTCTTACCTGCATGAAGGCATTCTGGGCAATGCCGAAACCGTGCAGTCGCAGATCAAGTGCGACCAGGAGGGGCGCGATGTGCTGGTGAGCCGCCATGCAAGCAATGTGGCGGCACCCGGAATGTTCGCGCAGTTCTGGCCGGATCACCCGGGCAAGGTCGACAAATTCACTGTCATGCGCTGGATGGCTCCAAGCAATATGCGCTTGATCAGCGGCATTTGCGCAGTGGGGGCCGAGCCAATGAGCGGCACCGGCTACTATGCCCTGCATATGCTCACGCCGGCCGACCAGCACAGCACTCACTATTTTTTCACGGCCGTGCGCTTCGGGGTCAAGACCACGGACCTGGCATTGAATCTGGCGTTGCAGGAGAAGATTGCCACAATGCGCCGCTTTGCCTTTGCAGAGCAGGACGCACCTGTGATCGAGGCGCAGCAGCGCATTCTCGACCAGGCCGATCGCACGCTAGATCCGGTGTTACTGGAAATCGACGCCGGACCGGTGCGTTACAAACGCGTCCTCAATCAGCTTCTGCGCGCCGAACAAAGCTAGAGCGTGTGCGGATCGCGCCAACGCCGCTATACTATCGGCTCGAGGCGTGATAATGACATCATGACCTGTTTTTCCTCAGGCGGAGCCACACCCGGCTCAACCCATGACAAGGAATGAGACACATGAATATCAAGACTCTGCTGTGCGGCGCAGCCACCCTGTGCCTGCTCACCGGCACGGCTGCTGCCGCGGACCCGATCAAAGTCGGGCTGGCCGGTCCATTTACCGGGGGCTCCTCCTCGATGGGCGTCAGCATGCGCGACGGCGTCAAGCTGGCCGTGGCAGAAATCAACAAGGCGGGCGGCGTACTTGGACGCCAGATTCAGTTGATTGAACGCGACGACGAAGCAAAGAACGAACTCGGCGCGCAGATTGCCCAGGAATTGATCAACAAGGAGCAGGTGGTCGCGACCCTCGGGTTCATCAATACCGGTGTCGGTCAGGCCAGCCAGCGCTTCTACCAGGATGCTGAAATTCCTGTACTGAACAACGTCGCCACCGGCACGGTGCTCACCCGCCAGTGGCCGGACGCAAAAAGCAACTATGTGTTTCGCAATGCGGCCGCTGACAGCATCCAGAGCGCGATGATTGCCGAAGAGGCGGTTGTGCGCCATGGCTTCAAGAAACCGGCCATTCTGAACGACGCCACGAACTACGGAATGCTGGGTCGCAGCGACCTCGTGGCCGCCCTTGCCAAGCTGAACGTGAAGCCGGTGACTGAAGAGAAATTCAACGTTGGCGATACCGACATGACCGCGCAGGTGCTGAAAGCCAAAGGCGCTGGCGCCGATGTGATTCTCACCTACGCCATCGGACCGGAGCTGGCACAGATTGCCAATGCCATGGCCAAGCTGGGTTGGAAGGTGCCGCTGATCGGCTCCTGGACCCTGTCGATGGCCACATTCATCGACACGGCCGGTGCCAATGGCGACGGTGCGATGATGCCGCAAACGTTCATTGAAGCTCCGACAACGCCCAAGCGCGCCGCCTTCATCGCCGCCTATCACAAAGCCTACGGCGGCGATCGCATGCCCTCGCCGGTATCTGCGGCGCAAGGCTACGACTCGGCCTATCTGCTGGCTGCCGCAATCACTCAGGCCAAATCCACCGATGGACCGAAAATTCTGGCCGCCCTTGAGAATCTGCAGACCCGGGTCGAAGGCGTCGTCACCACCTACGATCGTCCGTTCTCCGCGACTGACCATGAAGCGATCTCCTCCAACATTCCGGTATTCGGGCTGGTGAAAGGCGGGCGCGTCGTGGCTGCCCACCCGGAAGACCTTGCCGGAGACAAGGCGGTGCGCGTCAAGCCGAAAGGCTAGTCCCACCTTGTATCAGCCTGGGCAGCAGCGCGGTCATGCTGCGCTCTGCCCGGCACCATTGTTCAATACCCCACCCCACTCGAAGTACTGATGGACATCCTCGCGCAGCTTATCGTTAGTGGTATCTCGGTCGGGATGATCTACGGCGCGATCGCCTTCGGCTATCAACTGACATTCTCCACCTCGCAAACCCTTAACTTTGGGCAAGGCGAGGCGCTGATGCTCGGGGCACTGGTCGGTCTCACGACAGTCAATTTCCTGATTGGTCAGTCGATTGCCACTCCGCTGGCGTATCTGCTCATGCTGCCCGTGGTACTCGCCTTTGGCTGCGTACAGGGCGTGGTCGTGGAAGTCCTCGGCGTTCGCCAGGCGATTCGCACCGGCTCGGAATCGGGCTGGATCATGGCGACGATTGCCCTGGGCATTATTTTTCGCAATCTCGCGGAAAACATCTGGGGCCGCGATGCGTTGAAGTTTCCCTCGCCCCTGACAGAGACCGCGCTCACCATCGGCCCGGTGCATATCCAGCCGATGGAAATCGCAATCACACTGGGCACGCTGGCGCTCGCGCTGGCCGTTGAAGTGTTCAATCGCAAATCAATCTACGGCAAGGCGGTGGTCGCCACCTCGAGCGACCGGGATGCAGCCGGTTTGATGGGCATTAACACCCGCCTGGTCATCACCTTTTCCTACGCGCTCTCTTCGGTGTCCGCCGCGCTGGCCGGGGTGCTGGTCGCGCCGGTGACTCTAACCGGGGCCAACATGGGTGCAGTGCTCGGATTGAAAGCCTTTGCAGTGGCCATCATCGGCGGTCTCTCGAGCGGACTCGGCGTCTTTGTCGGCGGCATGATTCTCGGTGTGGCGGAAACCCTCACCGGGTTCTACCTCTCGACAGGCTACAAGGACGTCCCCGGACTGGTTCTGCTGCTGATTGTGCTGTCAGTCAAACCCTCCGGCCTGTTTGGTAAAAAGGGCATCAAGAAAGTATGAATCGCGCCGATGCCAGTCGAATTGCGCTGCTCGCGGTGGGTGCACTTGCCGTCCTCGTGCTGCCGTTTTTTATCACCAGTCCGTATTACATTCACCTGATCACCACCATCGCCATCTACAGCATTCTGGTGATGGGACTGGATGTCGTGTTTGGCTATACCGGCGAAGTGTCGATCGGTCACGCGGCCCTATGGGGCATCGGTGCGTATACCGCGGGCGTTTTCTATATCAAGCTCGGTCTCGGATTACTGCCCTCGCTGATCGCAGGACCGATCATCGCAGGCGCATTTGGCGCCCTCCTCGCACTGCCCGCCCTGCGGGTCACCGGTCCCTATCTGGCCATGGTGACACTGGCCTTTGGCACGATCGTCCAGATACTGATCAATGAAATGGACTTTCTCACCAATGGGGCACGCGGCATTCCGCTCACCAAGCTCTTGTTTATCGACCTGCGCAACTATACCGATTGGTTCCCTTTTTTCAGCATGCCCATTGCGCGCATGCGCGAGCTTGAGTACTGCGTCCTTGTACTCGCGTTTCTGCTCCTCTCCATACTGGTCATTAATCGCATACTTGCCTCGCGCTACGGGCGCGCCTTCGAGGCGCTGCGCGACAGCCCGATCGCGGCCGATTGCATGGGGGTAAGTGTCTATCGCTATAAGGTGCTTGCCTTCGTGATCAGCGCGGTCTTCGCCGGCCTCTCGGGCGCGTTATTCAGCTACTCCGAGGTCTACCTGGCGCCGAATAATTTCAGTTTTGAGAAGTCGATTGAATTCCTGCTCGCTGTCACTCTGGGCGGGCGCAAGTCCCGTCTGGGACCGATCATCGGCGCAATCGTGGTGGTCTATCTGCCCAATCTGCTCGCTGATATCGAATTGTTTCGCGGTGCGGCACTGACCGTGGCCGTCATTGGCGTAGTGGCCGGCGTGATCACCGCGGTGCGTCGGACGCACTCGATCCGCCGCATGCTCGTTCCCGTCGCCTTGTGTGTCGGCTTCTATGTGTTTTCGATCGCACTCGACAAGATCACCGACTACCGGGCCGCGATCTACGGGGTGATGATCCTGTTTGTCGTGTATTACCTGCCCGATGGCATCGTCGGGTTTCTCAAACAAATGCGGGCCCAGGTTCGCAGCCGCACCCAGCAGACATCCCGGCCGCCATTGTCAGAGCTATCCGTAGCGGAGTGGACCCCGCGGATCGAGGCTGTTCAGACCAACAAGGCATTGCTGGAAGTCTCGCAGGTGCTGATGCAATTCGGCGGGCTGCGGGCACTCGACCAGGTGGATCTGACTGTGCAGCGCGGCACGATCCATGGCCTGATTGGCCCGAACGGCTCAGGCAAGAGCACGTTCATCAATGTACTCACGGGCATCTATCAACCCACCGCCGGTCAGGTCCTGTTTTGCGGCCATTCGCTGGAAGGCCTCAAATCTCCGGCAATTGCGTTGAGCGGACTGGCACGTACCTTTCAAAATGTTCAGCTATTTGGTGAACTGAGTCTGATTGACAACGTCCTGGTCGGACTGCATCACAGTTATCGCAGCGGCCTGTTTGCCGTCGCGTTTCGTTCACCGCGCTCGGTGCGTGAGGAGGCCGAGGCGCATGCCCGTGCCATGAGCCTGCTGCACTTCGTCGGCTTGGCGGAATCGGCCAATGAAGAGGCGCGCAATCTGCCCTATGGCAAACAGCGCCTGCTGGAAATTGCCCGCGCGCTGGCACTTGACCCGCAACTGCTGCTGCTCGATGAACCGGCTGCCGGGCTGACCGCCAGCGACATCGTGGAATTGGTCGCCATTATCGGCAAGATTCGCGACAAAGGCGTGAGCATCATCCTGATCGAGCACCATATGGACGTGGTCATGGGGTTGAGTGACACGATCACTGTGCTCGATTTTGGTCAAAAGATAGCCGAAGGCGTGCCTGCAGAGGTGCGCAACAATCCGCGTGTCATCGAGGCCTACCTCGGTGGTGCAAGTGCCAGCGCCCTCTGAGGTTCGCATGCTATCGGTCAGCAATCTTCACGCAGGCTACGGCAAGGTTCAGGTGCTGCATGGGCTGAACCTTGAAGTGCCACGCGGTTCACTGGTCACCCTGATCGGTGCCAATGGCGCGGGCAAGACGACTACGCTGCGGGTACTCTCAGGCATGATCGCACCGCACTCAGGCTCGATCCACTTGTCCGGGACCGACATTACCGGCTGGCCTTCGCATGCAATAACCCGCCAGGGAATGGCGCATTCACCTGAGGGGCGGCGCGTCTTCCCGACCCTGAGCGTGACTGACAATCTTCTGCTGGGTGGCTTCCCGCGATTGACCGGAGCGCGCGCGCGCGGCGATATCGATGCGGACTTGAGGCGCATGTTCGATTTGTTCCCGCGGCTGGACGAACGACGTCAACAGCTGGCCGGCACTCTGTCCGGCGGCGAACAACAGATGCTCGCCATGGCACGTGCGCTGATGCTCAATCCGGATGTGCTGCTGCTCGATGAACCCTCGATGGGCCTTGCCCCCAAGCTCGTTGAAGAGGTATTTGCCACCATTGCCCGCCTCAAGGCCCTCAAGGTGACCATGCTGCTGGTTGAACAATTCGCCGCTGCCGCCCTTGAGATTGCGGACACTGGCTACGTGCTGGAAAATGGTCGCATTACCGTCTCGGGCAGTGCGAGCGACTTGCGCGATAATCCAAAGGTGCGCGCGGCCTATCTGGGCTCGGCTCACTAACAGTTTCAGACGAGCTTTGCTGGCCCGTCACTTGCATGGCGTTGACAGTCAGATCAATGCTGCACGATCAGGAGACCCACCATGGATGATCCTCGCGCACGACGACGCTTCCTGATCGGTGCGGGCACCGCGCTCGCTAGTGGTGCAGCAGCCCAGGTGGCGCAAGCTCAAGCAAATCCCGCCGCTGCGCATCCGGCCAATGACTCACAGACTGCCCGCTCCACGACAACGCCGGCCGCTGCGACTGCGCCGGCTGCGGCTGGTGCGATCGCGACCTATGAACTGCTCAGCGCCACCGAAATTGCGTTCTACACTGCGGTGGCCGATCAGATGATTCCCGCCGATGAACTGTCTGGCTCAGGGTCTGACTGTGGCGTGGTGGTGTTCATCGATCGCCAATTGAACGGTGCCTGGGGGGGCGGTGCAAAAATGTACCGCGGTGGCCCGTTTCGCAAGGCAAAGCCCGAATACGGCTACCAACTCTCGCTCACCCCGCGTGAATTTTTCGCCGCCGGAGTGGCCGCGGTCAACCGCTGGACTCAGGCCACGTTCGGTCATCCCTTTGATGGCCTCACCCACCCGCAGCAAATTCAGGCCCTGCACGATCTGGAAGGTGGCAAAGCCCCGCTTCAGGGTATCAACCCGCGTCAATTCTTTGATGCGCTACTGAGCCTCGTGATGGAAGGTTTCTTCGCCGACCCGATGTATGGTGGCAACAAGGACAAGGTGTCCTGGAAAATGGTTGGCTTTCCTGGACTACCGGCGTTCTATAAGGACGCCGCGTTGCAATTCCGCGGCAAGAAATACGCGCCTGCGCCCAAATCCATTGCCGACTTTTCCTGACAGGACAACGCTATGGTCACTCGTCTGAAAGAGGTCGATGCCGTAATGGTCGGCATGGGGTGGACAGGCAGCATCATGGCACGCGAGCTGACCCGCGCCGGCCTGCAGGTGGTCGGTCTGGAGCGCGGACCTGACATGACTCCGGCCGAGGACTTCGCCCTCCCCGGCATTCGCGATGAACTGCGCTACACACAGCGCCTGGAGATGATCCAGGATCCGGCGATGGAAACGCTCACCTTTCGCCATCGGCCGAGCGACTCAGCCCTCCCGATGCGCCGCTTCGGTTCGTTCCTGCCAGGCAATGGGGTGGGCGGTGCTGCCAACCACTGGGGTGGGCATACCTGGCGCTTTCTGCCAACTGACCATGTCACCCGCAGCCATCTGGTGGAGCGCTACGGCGCGTCGATGATTCCAGAGGGCATGACGGTCCAGGATTGGGCGATGAGTTATGCCGAACTGGAGCCCTACTACGACAAGTTTGAACGCCTCTGCGGCGTGGCCGGTCAGGCAGGCAACCTGCGTGGCAAAAAAATTGCCGGCGGCAATGTGTTCGAAGGCGCGCGCCAAAACGACTATCCCACCCCGCCGCTGACTCAGAACCTGTCGGGCGAGATGTTCAGCAAAACGGCCGCCGAACTGGGTTTCAACCCGTTTCCGCGCCCGACCAGCAACTGCAGCCGCCCCTACACCAATATCGAGGGGCTCACTCTGGGCGCCTGTCAGCAATGCGGCTATTGTGACCGTGCCGGCTGCGAAGCCAACGCCAAGGCCGGTCCGCATGTCTGCGTTCTACCGGTCCTGCGCGCCGACAAGCGCTTTGAGTTGCGCAGCAATGCCTGGGTCAGCCGACTGACCTATGACAAGGCAGCAAGGAAAGTCACCGGTGTGGTCTACACCGACACGCGCAGCGGTGAAGAATACGAGCAACCCGCCGGCATCGTGGTGCTGTCGGCCTACGTGTTCGGCAATGTATCGCTGTTGCTGCACTCGGGCATTGGCGAACCCTATGATCCGGTGACCCAGCGCGGCAGCGTAGGACGCAATTACTGCTATCAACTATCGCGCTTTGGCGTGACGATGTTCTTTGAGGATAAATACTTCAACCCGTTTATCGGCTCACCCGGCACCCAGATGGTGATCGACAATTTCAACGGGGATAATTTCGATCACAGCGGTCTTGGGTTTGTCGGTGGCGCAATCATTTCCTGCGGCCATGGCGATGGCCGGCCGATTTCCTACCGCCCCACTCCGGCAGGCACCCCACGCTGGGGTGCACAGTGGAAGCAAGCCACCGCAAAGTGGTACCAGCATGCCCTCACCCTGGGCCTCTCAGGATCTAACTATCCTAATAGAAACAATTATTTGAGCCTTGATCCTAACTATAAGGATCAACTTGGACGTCCGCTCTTGCGCATGACCTACAACTTTGTCGAAAATGATTACAAGCTGGCCGAATACTGCAGCAACAAGGCCGCTGAGATCGGTCGCGCCATGAATCCCACCATCATGGGCAAGCCCAATGTACGACGGGGCGATTACGACATCGTGCCGTATCAGTCGACCCATAACACCGGTGGCACCATCATGGGCACCGACCCCAAGACCAGTGTGGTGAACCGTTATCTGCAATCCTGGGATGCCGACAATCTGTTCATCATGGGTGCCTCGACCTTCCCGCAGCAGGCGGCGTACAACCCGACCGGGCCGCTCGGCGCACTCACCTATTGGTCTGCCGAGACGATCGTGCGCGACTATCTCAAGCGCCCCGGACCGCTGGTCCAGGCCTAGACCGGAGCGTTGCCATGACCCTGGATATTCAATTCTATGACGCACTGCGCTGCCTGCGCGACCACGCATTCGGGTGCCCGCGCGACCATTCGCACCTGCGGCCACCAGCGCGTCACCTGATGGCCGTTCCAGCGGTCGCTTTGCTCAGTCTGGCGCTGCTCATTCAGTCGGGCGCGGCACGCGCCGCTGACCCGGTACGCGGCAAGCAACTCTTTGAGGCCTGTGCCGCCTGTCATACCGACGCGCCCGATGCGGCCGGGCCGCGCTTGAACGGGGTGGTCGGCCGCGCTGCGGCGGCGCTGCCCGACTTTCGCTATTCCAATCCGATGAAGCGTTCGCGACTCACCTGGACGGAGCCGCAACTGGATGCCTACCTGGCTGACCCTCAGGCTCTGGTGCCAGGCAGTCGAATGCCCTACGCCGGGATGGCCGAGACTGCCGATCGTCGCGATTTGATCGAGTATCTGAAGACGCTGCGCTAGCCCGTGAATCCTTTGCGCTTGATCATCACTGCGCTGACGCTGGCTGGATGTGTCGCACTGTCCGCCTTGGTTTGCGCCGAAGAATGGCCTGCGAAACCCCTGCGCATTGTGTCGCCCTACGCCGCAGGCGGAGTCGGCGACACCCTGATCCGGGTGATTGCACCAAACCTCGAGGCACGCCTGGGTCAGCGGCTCATCCTGGATAACAAACCAGGGGCGGCCGGCAAGATCGGGGTGGCCGAGGTCGTCAACGCACGGCCTGACGGCTATACCTATGTGATTGCGCCGACCGCCAATTTTGCGGTGAATCAGCATCTGTTCGACAACCTGGGCTTTGATCCGCTCACCCAACTGGACCCGGTCACCACGATCGCCGAGGCCCCGTTGATCGCAGTCGTGCCGACCAGCGGCCCCGCGAGCTTGCGTGAATTCGCTGAACTGGCGCGCGCCAATCCCGGTAAGTTCAACTTTGGATCGCCCGGGTCAGGCTCACCGGCTCATCTTGCCGGCGTGTACTTTTCACAATTGACCGGGCATTCACTGCAACATGTCGCGTATCGCGGTGGCCCGCCGCTGGTGCTCGCCATGCTTGCGGGCGAGATTCAGATCGCTTTTCCGACACTGACCACGGTCAGCACCCAGATCACGGCCGGTAAATTCAAGGCCATCGCCGTCATGAGTCGCGCCCGCAATAGTGAATTTCCGGGCGTACCGGCCGCGCCGGAGGCAGGTTTTCCTGACCTGATCTTTGGCAATTGGTGGGTACTCGCCACGACCCACGGCACCGATCATCGGCTCATCAGCCGATTGAACGCCGACATCATCAGCGTATTGTCCGATCCCGTCATCAGAACGCGATTGGCCGAGTTGGGGCAGACGACACTCGCACTCGGGCCGGATGAATCCGGCGCATTCATCAAATCGGAAAGTGCCCGCTACAAGACGCTCATCGAGCGCAACAGCATCAAACTCGAGCAATGAAACAAGACCATGAATCGTGACCTGATCGGCGTGGATATTGGCGGGACTTTTACCGATCTGGTGGGATACCGCAACGGAGAAATCGTACTGGCAAAAACGCTCACGACGCCGGCGAACCCGGCGCTGGGCGTGGCAACTGCGCTTGAGCTGAGCAACACCCGGCTCACCGAGCTGCAAGAGTTCCTCCACGGGTCGACCATTGCCATCAATACCGTCCTCGAACGCAAAGGCGCGCGCACAGCGCTGCTGACCACCCGCGGTTTTCGCGATGTGTATGAGATCGGCCGTGGCAACCGGCCCGAGGCATTCGATCTGGAATTCCAGCGCCCGCGACCGCTGGTGGCGCGCGAATTGCGCCTGGAAGTTGATGAACGCCTCAATGCCCGAGGTGAAATTCTCGTACCAATTGACCCACAGCAGATCGAGGCGCTCGGCCAACAGTTGAGCGCACACGGAGTTGAATCGGTTGCCATCTGCTTCTTGCACGCCTATGCCAACCCGATCCACGAGCAGGCCGCCGGGGCATTGTTGCGCGAGCGGTTTCCGCAGCTGTTTGTCACCCTGTCGCACGAAATCCTGCGCGAGTACCGTGAATACGAGCGCAGTTCCACGACCGTATTGAATGCCTATGTCGGACCACGAGTGAAGCAGTATCTGCGGCATCTGCAGGCCGATCTGCGTACCCGCGGATTCGCCGGCAGCATGCACATCATGCGCTCCAATGGCGGCAGCATGTCCCTTGCGCACGCCTGCGAGGAGCCGGTATCCATGATGGAATCCGGTCCGGTGGCCGGAATGATCGGTGCCGGTGAAGTCGCGCGACTGCTTGGCATCGGGCAGGCGATCGGCTTTGACATGGGTGGCACAACGGCCAAGGCCACTTTGATTATCGACGGGGTGCCGGCGATCGAAGAGGGGTATTACATCGGTGGCTATGCCTCCGGGCAACCGATGCAACTGCCCGTTGTCGCCATTGTGGAGGTGGGTGCAGGAGGCGGCAGCATTGCCTGGCGCGACGTCGCTGGTCAGGTTCATGTGGGACCGCAAAGTGCCGGCGCTGATCCCGGGCCGGTCTGCTACGGCCGAGGCGGCGCGGCGGCAACTGTCACTGACGCCAACCTGCTTCTGGGTCGACTCAACGCGAATCGCTTCCTGGGCGGTGGCATGACCCTCGATGCGGCGGCAGCCGCTCAAGCACTCGATACCACCATTGCTCAGCCAGCGGGGCTTGGCACCACCGAAGCGGCTCTGGGTGTGGTCACCATTGCGGATACCGCAATGGCCCTGGCGGTGCGTGCGGTCTCGGTGCGCAAGGGCATCGACCCGCGCGACACCACGATGATTGCGTTTGGCGGAGCCGGCCCCTTGCACGCCGCCGCGCTGTGCAAGGAGATTCACATACCGCGCCTGGTGATACCCAGGATGCCCGGCAATTTTTCGGCCCTGGGCATGCTGCTCGCCCCCTGGCGTCAGGATTTTGTGCGAACACTGATTGGTGTTCTCGGTCGCCTCGATCCTGCCTGGGTCGATGCTGCCTTCGGCGAACTGCGCAGCCAGGCCGAACAGCAACTGCACGCCGACCGGCTCGCCATTGATGCGGCACGGCTCGACTATGCCGCGGACCTGCGTTACCGAGGCCAGGAGCACAGTATCCCGGTGCCCCTCGATGGCCCGGGCAGCCTGTGTCGCGCGATTCAGCAGGTGCGTGACGCGTTTGATGCGTTGCACGAACGTCGCTACGGACACGCCAACGCGGGTGAGGTAATTGAAGTGGTGAATCTTCGTCTCACCGTGAGCGTGCCGCGTGCAGCTGAGAGTGCTTACCAGTTCCTGGGCACACCGGTCACCCGCGAACCACTGCGCTCAACCACGATAGCGGATGATCAGGCGCAATTCCGCAACGTGGTGTTTGCCGACGCTGAATGCCCCGTGCCGGCACGCGTTCTGTGGCGCCCCGAACTCCAACCGGGCGAGCTGATCGCGGGACCGGCGATCATTGAAGAGCCGAATTCGACCACGCTGCTCTTTCCGGGCGATCAGGCCCGCATCAGCGTGCATGGTCACATCGAAATCACGATTCATCTGCCCGAAGGAGTCTCGCAGTGAACGCGACCGCAACACCGCGCAAGGTCAATCCGATCACCCAGGAAGTGGTCACGCATTCGCTGGTGGCGTACGCCGAGGAAATGGCCCTGGCGCTGTGCAAGTCAGCCTACAACATGATGATCTACGAGGTACGTGACTTCTGTTGTGGCCTGATCGACACCCAGGGACGCATGATTTGCCAGAACGAAGGCGGGCTACCGATATTTCTCGCCGATCTGGGCATTGCCGTGCTCGATGGCATCGAACGCTATGGCCTGGACGGCTTTAACCCTGGCGATGTGATCATCATGAATCACGCTGGGGTGTGCGGGCAGCATCTGAACAATGTCGTGGTGTACACCCCTTGTTTCCATCAGGGCAAGGTAGTCGCCTTTGCAGCCAATCGCGCCCACTGGGTTGATGTCGGCGGATTGCGCACAGGCTTTGGCAATGTGCAGACCTACGAGATCTTTCATGAGGGCATCCAGATGCGCTCGATCAAGATCTTTGAGGCGGGCAAACGCAATGATGGCGTCTGGCAGATGATTGCCGACAACATCCGTTTTCCGCAGGCATCGCTGGGTGATTTTCGCGCCCAGATGGCGGCCTGCCAACTGGGCGCACGACGCCTCACCGAACTGCTGCAACGCTATGGCGAAGCGACCGTCTTGGCGTGCATCGAACGATCCTGGGACCAGGCCGAAACGCAGGCGCGCGCCGTGGTGGCCGCGATTCCCGATGGACGCTACAGCGCCGAGACTCAGCTCGACAGCGATGGCCGCCGTCTGAACATTCCACTACGGGTCAAGGTCAGTATCGAGGTGACCGGTTCGGATTTCACGATTGACTATTCGGAGATGAATGAACAGGTCCCCGGCCCTCTCAATTCAGGGTACTCGGGCGGTCTGTCCGCCGCGCGCGTGGCCTTCAAGATTCTCACCATGCCGCGAGCGCCGGTCAATGAAGGTTGCTTTCGTCCGCTGCGACTGATCTCGCCCGCGGGCACCATGGTCAATGCACGCCCCCCCGCTGCACTGGGCCTGTGGAGCATTGCCCTGCCCACAGTCATCGATACCGTATTACGTGCCCTGGCACCCGCCTTACCCGGACGAATTCCGGCCGCCCATAAGGGCGATATGGGGGGCTGTTCCTTCTACGGGCAGCGCGCCCAATCCGGTGAGCGCTATGTGCTCATGAACATCTTCGGCGGCGGCTGGGGCGGACGCGCGCAAGGTGACGGCGAGTCTGCCGCTGTTTCGATCTGCCAGGGCGACGTGCGCAACACGCCGGTCGAGTTGCAGGAAATTCACTATCCGTTCCTGGTCGAGCACCATCGCCTGCGTGCTGACAGTGGCGGCCCCGGTGAGCATCGCGGCGGACTCGGAGTGGAAATCAAGTACAGGGCGCTCGAACCAAGTACCGTCAACGTCATGCTCGAACGCATCCTGGTGCCGCCCTGGGGCATCGCCGGTGGTGGTTCCGGTCAATCCAATGCGGCGCTGCTGCAGACACATGACGCTGCGGACCGCGCGGTCACCAAGGAAAGCAATATCGCGCTGGCCCCGGGTGATGCGATCACTTTTTCGACCGCTGGCGGCGGTGGCTATGGCCCGGCCAGCGCGCGTGATCGCACGGCGGTGAAGGAAGATCTGCGGCAAGGCTATATCTCGCCTCAGCATGCCGAGCAGGCCTATGGCTATTCGACTGACTCTAATGGAGGCACGCCATGAGCGCGGCGCTACGGACCGCGCGCCTGTCGCGTTTGCGCACGGCGATGCAGGCACAAGGCGTTGACCTGCTCATGCTCGCCGGCAACGCCTGGCGCACCGACTATCTGCGCTATGCCCTCGATGTCACCCCGGTTGAGGGCGCCGCCATTGCCCTGATCGGACAGCAAGGCCCGCTTCGTCTCTATGTCGAACACCCGATTGAAGCGGCCCGCCTGCGTCATGAAGCGCCGTGGCTGGAGGTGCTTCATCGGGCAGACTATTACGGCCAGATCGAGCAGGCACTGGCCGCGCACGCCACAGGGCGGCTCGCCGCTGCCCCGGCCAGCGCCCTGCCCTGGCGCCTGGCACAGAGCCTGACGCGTGACAACATTGTCAACACCACAGCGCTCCTCGATCAGCTGATGGTGGAGAAGCTTGCCGCCGAAGCCGACCAGGTGACCGCCGCGGCCATTCTTGCCGATGGCGGCTATGAAGTGTTTGCCAGTGCCGCGCGCATCGGACGGTGTGAATTTGAACTGGTTGCTGATACCGAAGCCTGGTTGCGATCAGAGGGGTGCCCTGAGAACTTCATGATCATGGGTTCAGGCGGCGTAGAAGTACGCGGCATGCATCCGCCGGGTGAACGCCGGATTGCACTCGGTGACCTGGTGACCACCGAACTCACGCCCTGTATCGAGGGCTATTACGCGCAAATCTGCCGCACTCTGGTGATCGGTGAGCCGAGCAAGACCCAGCGCGATGCCTACGCGGTCTATCTGGAAGCCCTGGAGGCCGGCATTGCGGTGGTTCGTCCGGGCGCTACCCATGCCGATGTCGCGCGTGCGCAGAACGATGTCTTCCGCCGCTACGGCCTGGGCGACTATGTGGGCCCCGAATACACGCGCGTGCGTGGCCACGGCATGGGCCTGTACGTGGATGGTCCGCATGTGCTGGAGGATGTCAATCTGGTGCTAAAACCCGGCATGACACTGATCGTGCATCCGAACACCTACCATCCGGCAGTGGGCTACATGGTGCTCGGCGACACCGTACGGGTCACCGAGACGGGCTGCGCGGTGCTCACCCAGACACCGCGTGCGCTGCGCGCGGTCCCTGCCAATGCCAAGGAGTCCAGCTGATGCGACGCGGTCTGATGAGCTGGTCGCCTGAGGAGATGCCGGCCGCGCAACTGGATGCCCGCGTACGCCAGGTGCAGGCGTTGATGAACGAGCACGGCTGGGCGGCCACGCTGATATACACATCGATTGCCTGTCCGGGGGCGGTTCACTGGCTCACCCACTTCACCCCCTACTGGAGTGAAGCCATGTTGGTAGTGCTGCCCACCGGCGCACCGGTCATGCTCGCCTCACTGAGCAAACGCGTTCATCCGTGGATGCGCGAAGTGGCCCATCTGGGTGAGCTGATCGCCACGCCGCATCTGGGTGAGGGCACTGCCCGACTCCTCACTGAACGCACACCCGCGCAGTCCTGCATCGCAGTCCTCGATTTCGATGCGCTGCCCTTCTCAGTCGCAGCCCCCCTCACCCGAGGGTATGCCGCCAATCGCTGGGCGAACGCGAGCATGCTGTTTCAACGCTTGCGCACAGGCACTGATGCACACGAGCTCGCCTTGATTGAACGGGCCGATGCAATCGCCCGCTCGGCTCTGCAAAGTGTCCCGTCACACGCAGCAACGGCTGCCGAGCTGGGCGGCGCGATTGAGGCCCATGCGCGGCTGGCAGGGGCTGAGGATCTGATCCAGCGGATTGCACCCGATCTGTTCCATCCGGGCAGCCTGCAACGCATCGACGGACCGCAGGCACTTGGCACCTGTTATGCCGTAGAAGTGTCACTTGCCTATAAGGGGGCCTGGGTGCGGCGGGTGCGAAATGTCACCCGTCTGTCGACTCCGCAGTCACTTGAGGTTGACAAGCAGTGGGCACGAGCTGATGCCTGGTGGGCGCAGAGCATTGCCAGCCTCGGCGCGCACGCTGCGGCGCATGCGCGGTCAGACCCACCAGGCATGTTGCAACGCTGGACGCTTGAGGGCCCCGGCAATGCGCTACCCCTGCAGAGCGTCGATAGCGCAGCGCAGCCGCCTGCGGCCAGTGCCAGCCGTGCGCCCTGGGCCGTGTTATCCGCGCATCTCAGACTCGATGGCATTGACTGGTTTGGCGCCGCGCCCATTCGATGGCACGACTATCGTTACTCGCCTTTTGGCAATGCAAGCAGCCTGCCTGCGTAGTATTCTAGGCAACGCCGATATCAGTTCGTCCCTGTCAGGAGAATATTCGATGAGCAACACTTTGGTAAGAATTGCCCCCAACAATCCGGTATTCGATCTTCCGGTCATCGTCGCGATCGAAGAAGGCTTGTTTGCCAAGGTCGGGCTGGATGTGCAGTTCTCAGCGACTTATGCCGATCGCGAAAAGGACAGCGCGGAAAAGGCGATTCTCACGCGCCTGAAAGAACAGATGTTTGAATGCGGCTCGGCGGACAGCTACAACGTATGCGAGTGGGCAAGCATCGACCGGCTGGAACGCGGCGAGCGTGGCGGCAATATTGCTGCACTGCGCGCAGCCGTTGCCGCCCAGGCGATTCTGTCGTTCGAGGATGGCCTGCAGACCCCGCGCGACATGGTCGATGTGCCGGTCGTGGTGCAGGAACTGACGGGCTCGCACTACACGACCATCCAGATGCTCGAGAGCGCGGTCGGCCGCGAGCATGTCAACATCCAGAATGGCGGTTTGCCGCAGTCGCGCTGGGCGGGCCTCAAGAATGGTACGTATCGCGCCATCGCGGTCATGGAGCCCTTCATCAGCCTGGGATTGAAGGAAGGCGCACATATCATTGCCGCCTCGTTCTATCGCGGCGGCGAAGTGGTTGCGCCCGAACTCAGTGCCGAGCAGCGCAAAGCCTATTACGAGGCCGAGAACGAAGCCGTTGATCTGATCAATGCCAATTTCTACAAGTATGCCCATCATGTGGCGGCACACGCCAAGGGTGCGCTTAAGCCGCACGAATTGCTGCGCGCATTCGTGCATTACAAGCATGTCGACTACTACGATCCGCTGCTCTTCACCCGCGCCTACGAATGGATGAAAACGCGCGGCATGACAGGTGGCATGAGCGAGCACGCGGCGCTGGTGGTGGGCTAGCGATCGAGTGCCTCTACCGGACCGGGCTGTGCGCACGCACCCGGCACCGGTGGGGCACTAAACGCCGAGGTAGCGACGCGTCATCTCGGGTGACTCACCGAGCTGGACCGCACTGCACGCATGCACGATGCGGCCCTTGTCCATGATGTGCACGCGATCGGCCAACGCCAGCACAAAGGCAAGATTCTGCTCAACGAGCAGAATCGACACGCCTTCTGATCTCAGGCGCAAGAGCAACTCACGAAGCTGATCAACGATAGCCGGTGATAACCCTTCGGTCGGCTCATCCATGATGAGCAAGCGCGGGTTGGCTACCAGAGCACGTGCAACAGCCAGCATCTGACGCTCGCCGCCGGAGAGGGTCGCCGCCCTGTGACCGAGCCTTTCCTGTAAACGTGGAAAAATCTCAAGCGCTCTATCGATGGTCCATGGCGCAGCAGCCAGCCCATCGACGCCCCGCTCACCCGTTCGTGCCCCGATCTGCAAGTGTTCAAGCACCGTCAGCGACGGGAAGATTCGTCGCCCTTGCGGCACCAGGGCCACTGCACATCGTGCCAGCCGATGCGCCGGCCACCGGCTGACATCTTCCGCCCCGATATGCACCTGGCCCTGCGCCGGCGGACTTAATCCCAGAATGCTGCGCACCAGTGTGGTCTTGCCAACACCATTGCGACCAACCACACAGCCGATACTGCGCCGGGGCAAATCCAGATCGACGCCATGCAGCACGTGGCTATCACCGTAGTACGTGTGCAAACCGGACACTTTGAGCGCAACCGGCAGCGCCCCTATGGCTGGATCGTTGCCCACGATGTCTTCTGATGCGCGGCTTGCGGACTTCGTCATTGCGACCTGCCGCCGGCGCTCACCGCCGGACCTGCCGTCCCGAGCGCCCCGCCGCGCAAGTAAATGCGCTGCAAAGCCTCATCATCGCGAATCAATGCCGGTGGCCCTTCGGCGACAACCTGTCCCTGATCCATTGCGCTCACTCGATCGGCCACACGAAACGCCGCTGCCAGGTCGTGTTCAATCATCACGACAGTCACCGCACGATCCAGTGCAAGGATGATGTCGGTCACCAGGTGCGTCTCCTCGCTCGATAATCCGGCCATCGGCTCATCGAGCAGCAAGACCCGCGGACGACTCGCCAGCGCCATGACCACTTCAAGCTGCCGCTGGACGCCATAGGAGAGCTTATTGACCCGCTGCGCGGCGCAATGCTCCAGTTGCCATTGGGCGAGCAATTCCTCGACCCGCTGTTCGATATGGCGATAACTCTCAATGGTCCGAACGAACGAAAAGCGGCAAGGATCGAGCGCCTGGACCGCGATCTGGATATTTTCGCGCACGCTCAGTTCGGCAAACAAACTCGTGATCTGGAATGTGCGCGCCAGGCCGCGTGCAGCCCGCTGCGGCGTGGACAACGCGGTGATCGGCTCCCCGAACAGCACAATCTCACCGCGCGTCGGGCGAATCTGGCCGTTAAGCAAATTGAACAAGGTCGTCTTGCCGGCACCGTTGGTGCCGATGATGACGCGACGCTCGCCCTGCGCGATGCTCAGGGTCACGTTTTGCAGCGCCTGCAACCCGCCAAAACTGCGACCCAGATCGCGCACCTCCAGGGCATTCATGGACCACCCCCGGTAGTGCCGGTGCAGCACGCAGCCGGCAGGTTCATGAAACCACCTCGACAACATCCCGGGGCTTTGTCAGTACATTCATGTGTTGCCCCCGACCGAATTCCGGTAGCGCGCCCAGCGCTCACGCAGCCAGGGCAAAGCGCCCGCAGGTGCATAGAGTGCAAACAATACATAGATTGCACCCATCACGAACAGCCACCGATCGGTGTAGGAGCTCACGATATTTTGCAAGACAACAAATACTGCGGCACCGATCATCGATCCAAACAGCGTACCAGCGGCCCCCATCAAAACCATCAACAACACTTGCGCGGACAAAGCCACCGCGAGCGAGGATGGACCGACAAAGCCATTCAAATAAAGAAAACACTCGCCGGCAATCCCCGCAAACAACGCGGCCAGCAGTGATGCCACCAGCTTATAGCGCCAGGTTTCATAGCCGAGCGCACGCATGCGAGGCTCGTTTTCCCGAATGCCCTTGAGCGCCTGCCCGAATGGCGACCGAACGATCCGCCACATGGCCATCGCCGAGACCGTAAACACGAGGGCGACAAACCACAGGTAACTGGCCGCGCCCTCGAGCGGACGACCAATGACCGGGCGCGCGATGCCGCTCAGCCCGTTGTCGCCTCCGGTGAGATCGGTCCAACTGACCGCGATGCTCCACAGCACCTGGGCCAGGGCAAGGGTGATCATCAGGTAATAGCCGCGTGCGGTACGTAATGCAATCAGGTTGAACAGCAGCGCAGTCACCACTGCGGCGAGCAAGCCGACGGGGGCTGCGCACCAGAACGGCAGGCCGAGTTTCAGACTGCACAGGGCAGCGGCATAGGCCGCCACGCCAAAATAGGCTGAATGCCCCAATGACGGCAGGCCGGTGTAGCCCACCAGAAGATCAAGACTCATGGCGAACAGCGCATAGATCAGCACCTGAGTGATGAGCTCAACCGGATAACTGCCCAGAGTGCTCGCTGCAAGCACGACGAGGACGATGCCAGCGACCGCAGCCAGCAAGCGAATCGTGCGAGACCGATCAGTCCACAGCGGGCGTCGCACGCGCGTTCCAGTCGCCTCCAGGTGAGGATTCACGCGCGCCCCATCAGCCCACTGGGGCGCAGTGCCAGCACAATCACCATGGGAATGATCGCCGTAAAGAGTGACAACTGGGGGAACCACGCCGTACCAAAGTTGTCGGCCAAACCAACCAGCAAGCTGGCAATGAAGGCACCACGAATACTCCCGAGGCCGCCCACGGTCACCACAACAAAGGCGAGCATTGCAACTTCAAAATCCGCACCTGGAAACAGTCCAAGCAAGGGCCCGCCGAGCACTCCCCCCATGGCAGCGAGCCCTGCGCCAAAGGCAAACACAGCGGTGAACACCAGTGGAATATTGATACCCATGGCGCGCACCATTTCCTCATCGTCCATCCCGGCGCGCACTACCGCGCCGATGCGCGTGCCTTCCAGCAACGCCCACAACAACACGGCCACCAGAACACCAATGCCGATCAATGCCAGCCGATAGGCCGGATAGGCTATGCCGGCGAATCGAATCGCCCCTTCAAGAACGGCAGGCTTGGGCACCAGTTGAGGATTGCCGCCCCAGATCCAGAACGCGAGGTCGGCAAACATGAACAGGAATCCCAGGGTGAGCAACGATTGCGGCAATTCCTGCTTGTGCAGGCGGGCCAGCGTCCAGCGCTGCATGGCGGCACCCAGCAGCATCACCGCAACACAGGCACTTGCCATTCCGAGCATGAAATGATCGCTCGCCTGGATCACGCTCAAGGCGATATAGCCACCCAGCAAATAAAACGAACCGTGCGCCATATTGATGATGCGCAGCAATCCAAAGACCAGAGTCAGGCCGGCCGACAGTACAAACAGCACCATCGCAAACGACAACCCGTTCAGCGCATTGATGAGCCAGAAGGACATGGAAGATTCGGGTCAGCGGGTCAGCGGGTCAGCGGGTGCACGTGTCAACTATGCAAGGGAGGGGTCAGCCCATGAGCGATTCACGGGGGCAATAGTCCAACGCGACCGCCTGCCAACGAATCCGTTTCATGGCGGGCGGTCACCAACGCTCAATGGGGCAAAACCAGCTGCGCTGGGAGGGCTGGGGGTTCGGCGAGCGGCATGAACTCGGGAATCATTCCCAGCACCACAGGTTGAATTTTGCTGTCCACCTCGCGTATCTGCATGACATAGCGGGGCTGAATCGGATTGTTGTTCGCGTCAAAGCGAAACGACCCGGCGGGGGTGGTAAGCCGCACCGCCTTCATTGCCGCCACCAGCGCATCTCTATCGTCAGACTTGCCATTAGTGGTAGTCAGAGCCGCTCCGAGCACCTGCCCGGCGATGTAGCCTCCGGCCGAAAACCACGCGGGATTCTGTTTGTAGGCCTCACGATAGTCGGCGACAAACTGGCGGTTCGCCGGACTGTCGATTGTGGAGAAATAGAAACCGGCACCGCTGAAACCCAGTGCCGCCTTGCCTTGCGCAGGCAGCAGCGTTTCATCAACCGTCGCGGTGAATCCGTACAAGGGCAGCTTCGACCCGTAGTCAGCAAACGTTTTCATGAAGCGAATGGCATCGCCGCCAGCCATGAAGATGATGCCGACATCGGCCTTGTCAGAGAACTGGGAAATCACCGCACCAAAATCAGGCGTGCCCAGCCGCGGCATCAGCTTTTGCACAACGGTGCCACCGGCTGCAACGAAACCTTTCTCAAAGTAATCGATCGCGGTTTGGCCGGCATTAAAGTTAGGGGCAACCAGAAGTGCCTTGCGATACCCCGCGTGGCCGGGCAAATACCCCTGCAGATAAGAATCGGCGTTGCCAGAGAACGATGTGCGGAAGATATATTTTCCGTCGGTCACTTCATCGACCGTGGCCTCGAGCACCGTCGGCATGTGCTGGCTCACCAGATAGTTCTTGACCGCGGCACCGTTGGCTGAGAGCAACGGGCCAACCAGCACGTCGACCTTGTCCGATTCAGCCAGCTTCTTCGCCTTGGTGATTGCCACCTGCGGATCACCTGCAGTGTCCTCGATCACCAGTTGGACCGGACGGCCACCGAGCCGATTGTCATTCTTTTTGAGATACAGCAAGAACCCGTCACGCTGCCCCGAGCCCGACGGCCCCAGCGGACCTGACAGCTCGGTGAGAATGCCCACCTTGATGGGTGCCTGGGCCAAGGCGACCGGGGAAAGGATTGCAGTCAACAAGACTGCTGCAAGTAATCGCCGCATGAACGCTGTCTCCTGATTCGATTTATTGATTGTCTGCGTGAGTCTCGCCTGAGGCAGCCATCACTTATACGGCGCAATGATCTCCAATGCTTTGCCCTTGGCGCGCTCGCGTACCTTGCCCGGGACTGCACCCAATCCGCGCTTCCAGGTATCGAAGTGAATATCGACGTTCTGCTTGGCAGTGCGGATGACGCCAATCGGATCTTTTCCCTTCTTCACCGCTTCGATCGCCCGCTTGAGCATTTTTCGATACAAGATGATGCCCTTGTCGGATGCACCGAGCCGCTCCTGAGTACGATCAGCGATCAGGCCCTGGCTGGAGATCACCGCGTCGTCCTGATCGCGCTCCCACAGTCCCCACCAACCATCATCAACCCGTCGCCATTGCCCCGGCACGGTGCTCTGATAGGGCCCGGTCGTGAACGTGTGCGGCGGTTCCTTGCTTTCGGACACCCACAGAAACCAGGCCACCGTTGAGTGATCGTCCTTGGGTGTCTGCCAGATCATGTATTGGCAAGACTCCTGCCCGACCCGTTGCACATTGACCCGCACCGCGCCTGGGAAGACGTGGTGATAGCGCTCGGCAAAGTCATTCTCGCGATCGATCGAATTCATCTCGACGCCATACCATTTCTCGACCCATTCCACCTCGGGCCGCGTCATCGCCAGCTCAGGATAGATCGAGGCATGGGTGACCATGACGTGGTACGCATCAAGCGGATTCTCGGCCCCTTGCAGCCAGTTGTTGTGTACATCGCGCCCCCACACTGCACGCCGGCCTTCGGTTTGAATCAACAGGTCGTAACGTGGCAGCAAGGGTGCCGGCGCCGGCCCCAGGTAGGCGAAGATCAGTCCCGCGGCATCCTGCGCGACGTAGGCGGTCTGCTTGACTCGCTTCTTGAACGTACTGCCCTCGGGCTCCATCGGCTGCTCGACGCACTGACCCGTGGTGTCAAAGACCCAGCCGTGATAACAGCAACGCAGACCTTCGGGTTCCACACGTCCGTACTCCAGGGACGCTCCGCGATGGCAGCAGGCACGCGCCAGCAAGCCGGGTTTGCCCTCGCCGTCACGAAACATCACCAGATCTTCACCAAGCACTCGTACGGGTACGGGCTTGTCGGTGACATCGGCCGAGGCGGCGATGGGCCACCAATAACGGCGCAGCATCTGGCCGCCGGGGGTATCAGGGCCCACTCTGGTGAGAAGCTCATTCTCCTCGCGTCTCATTGGCTGTCTCCTTGTCTTATTCGTGCGGTGCCCTGGCAACTGCCACCGCCTATCGATTGCCGGACGCCTTTTCACCCGTCCTCTGGCTGCGCGCAGTATAGCGTGCAGCAGCCACACCGATCTACGGGTTGCCGCCGGCAGCGACGCGCTCGCTGCGGCGGCGCCGATCATTCCCGCTCGAGCGTCAACAGGCAGAGGGCATGCGTCCATTGACTTGCCGCGCTGTGCCATCTGTCACAGCGCGGCCGCGATTGGTCTGAGTGCTTGTGATATTCGTCCCGTTTCGACGCAACCTCGCATTGCCCATTCATTGTGTGCCGCCGATTCTTAAGGTCGCTTGAAAAGCGGACGTGGCCAGGGAGGATGTTCACCCTGGCCGGATTGAGCACCGCTGCCCCTTATTGAACGACACACGCCGACGAGGCCCACCATGGTCATGAGCATCAGTGCAGGCAGTGCAAGCGCCTCGGCGTGGGCAACACAGGCCAATTCGGCCCCCCGCCAGCAATTCCAAAAAGAGCTCAAGGCACTGAGCAGCGCGCTCAAATCCGGTGACCTGACAAGCGCGCAGCAAGCGTTTGCCACTATCAGCGCTGCCAATCCGACCATCAGCGCGTCGAGCCCGCTAGGCCTGATCGGTCAGGCACTGCAAACCGGCAACATCACCGCCGCGCAGCAGGTGGCACAGCCGTGGCAAGGCGGCCAGTCGGCCGCCGACACCATCAATTCAGCCACCAGCGGCAGCGGGATGGCCTCAACGCCCTTGGGACAATCCATTCTGCAATTACTGAATCAGTCGGGCATCACGGTGCCCGCCAGCGGCACCAACGGCAGCTCAAGCAGCCCGAATACCCCCGATCAGTCGTCGCAGGCGCTCAACCAGTTTGTGCAAGCTCTGGTCGCCGCGCTGCAAGCCCAGCAAGCAACCACCAATGGCGCCTCGGCAAGCAGCAGCGCGGCCTCTGGCAGCCCTGACTCGGGCGCAGGCGGTTCTGGCACGACTGGCAACGCAGGCACGATCAATCCGCTCGCAACCGGCCAGACACCCCCGAGCGCGGCGATGAGCAATTTGCAGCAGAGCTTCCAGACACTGCTGAGTGCACTGGGTGCGAGTGGCGATAGCAATGCACTCAGCGCCTTCCTGCAAACGCTGTCCAGCAATGTGCAGAACGCCGGCGCCAGTGGACGATTCGTGAGCACCCACGCTTGACTGGTGAACCATGCCAATCTTAATGGCTGAGCAATGCGATTTGCGCTGACAGCGATCGACCGATACCTGGGATTATGCGAAACCCTGCTGGACGCAGGATGGACATGGCTGCGCCTGTTCACACCACCTGAGAGCACCAGTGGCGCCTTTCCAAACGCTGCCATCATGGCCCTCGCGCGCAAGGCCGCGGTGCCGATGCAGCATTCGCCGATCCTGCAGTCTGATTTTCAGGAATTGTCCGCCGCGCACTGTGATGCGTTGGTTGTGGCGAGCTACAACCATCGGATCGGTCAGTGGCGGCCCTATCTTCCATACGCAGTGAACTTTCATCCCTCGCCGCTGCCCCTTGGCCGTGGCCCGTATCCTTTGGTACGTGCCATTCGCGATCATCACCCGCACTGGGGCATCAGTTGCCACCAGCTCTCCGAGCAATACGATCGCGGCGACGTGCTCGATCAGGAGTTATTTGACCTCGATGCACGTGAGACGCATGAAAGCCTGGATCTCAAAATCCAGATGGCTGCACGGCGCCTGGGAGCCCGAGTCGCTAATGGCTTTGAGGTCCTTTGGACGAATGCGCAGCCACAAGTTGATGCCGAATGGTGGCCACTATGGACCGCTACCGAGCGCGCGATCGACTTCTCTCAGACGGTCGAGGCGATTGACTGCCAAATCCGCGCTTTTGGTCTGCATGGCACGATCGCACGATTGCAGGGTTATACCCTGCGCGTGACCCGCGCCCACACCTGGATTGAGGCGCACGGCAGACGTCCGGGTTCGGTTGCCCATGCCTACGGCACGACGCTGGTGGTGGCGGCAACCGATGGTTATGTGGCACTGACTGACTGGACCCCCGAGGCTATCGACGGTCTGCGCAACTGACGCTGCAGCATGCCCGCACGCCGTTGACCGTTCGCAACGAAGCGTTGAGATCAGTGCTGCAACGGGCCCGCCTGGCTCGCTACCGCACGCGCCGCACTTCATCAGACAGATGACGCCGAGGCCCCTCGAATGGCGGTGACATCGACCTCCACCAGCATGCCCGGCTGCGCCAACCCTTTCACTTCAATGAGCGTGGAGCACGGCCGCGGCTCTTGAAAATAGGCTTCGCGCGCCCGACCAAAGGCTGCGCGGTGGCCGATGTCTGTGAGATAGATCGTCATCTTCACCACATCCTTGAGCGATGCCCCGGCCGCCTCAAGCATCCACTGGCACTTTTCGATCGCCGCACAGCTTTGCTGATAAGGGTCACTGCCCCCGATGGGCCCGCCCTGCGGTCCGCCACTTGCCGTCATGCCCGCAACGAAAATCTGATCGCCAACCACCAGACAGTTTGAAAAGGCGCCGTTGGCGGGCTCAGCCAGCCTGGCGCTGGTAATTCTACGAATGGCCATCGAACCGCCCTCCCTTGCGTTGACTGCTTATCGCGGCGTCCACTCGCCAGCTTTCCAGCGGGCGTGGATCTTCTCGCGCACCGGCACGAAATCATACGTCGGATAAATCTCGGTTGTGAACACCCCCCAGGCAGAGCGTTCGATTTCTATATTGACCAGGTTCAGTTTGTCCGGTGGCAGCCGCAGCGTGACGATCTGCCCGAGACCCATCGCGACGGTCCATGACACGATCTCCACGCCTGCCGGAGGAAACCGATCCCACCACGCGCGCTCAGCCAGAGTGCCCTGAATCTGATCGATGTTCTGGCTTTGATCATGCTTCAGGATGATGGTGAGCAGGATCGTATTCGGCTCAGTCATGGCCACGCTCCGCACGAGGCGCGCCCGCGGTCGCGGCGCCTGCCAGCCGCACCTGGTCACCCTCGCTCAAGCCCTCGGGAGGGCTCTCGATGATGCGGTCATCTATGCTGATGCCCGATGCAATTTCAATCGTCTTGCCAAGATCACGTCCGATCGTCACCGCCTTGATGATCACCTTGTCGCCCGGGCCCACGGTCGCGACGTGTAATCCGCCACTGTCGAAGATGAGCGCGCTCGGGGAAATCGTCAATGTTGCCGTGCTCGCGGCGAGCTCCAGGCTGACACTGGCAAACCCGCCAGGCAATAGTTCACCATGGGGATTGTTCACCGCCAATTGGATCAGAACACCGCCCGATCCCGGCGTGACCGCGCCAGCCGAGGACACCACCGTTGCCGGATAGGCCACACCAGGGTGGTCCGGCACGCTCACCCGCGCCCGGTTACCCACTTTGACCAGGCTCGCATAGGACTGGGGCACGCTCACATAGAGGCGCAGGCGACGAATGTCCGACACCACGAACAACTCCGGTCCAACGCCGGCGCCCGCGTTGATCAGTGCCCCCACATCGGTTGAGCGTGCCGTGACAAGTCCGTCAAACGGTGCCACGATGCGGGTGAATGCCTTGAGCGCCAGCATCCGATCGACATTGGCTTGCGCTGAATTGAGTACGGCTTGCTTGGTCGCCGCATCACTGATCTTTTCATCGGCGTCCTGGCGTGACACCGCGTCGCGATCGACCAGGGTTTGCCATCGCCTGGCAGTCGCGGCGGACAAGTTGGCAAGCGTCTGGGTACTTGCCAGATCCGCTCGCGCCTGCAGCAATTGTTGATCAAGGTCAGGCGTTTCTATCTCTGCCAGAAGCTGACCACTTTTGACCACCGCTCCGATGTCAACGGTCCAGCTTTTCAGATAACCACTCACCCTGGCGTAGATGGGGGCGCGCGAAAATGCCTCGAGCCGTGCCGGCAGGTCGAGCGTGCTCAATGCGCCTCCCTTTCCGGGGCTGGTCACTCGTACGGTGGGAATCGATTGAACATCGGCACGTTCCTTCAATACCGCTGCATTCGAGCGCCGTGAGCCAATACCATTGACCACGATCACGATGAGCAAAATGAGCACCACAATCCCGGCCAGCGCCATCCCTCGAAGGGATCGCGCAGGTCGAATGCCTTGATCGCTCGAGCCGGCTGACGATGCCTGAGCAATGACCGGATCAGATGTCATGAATCTCTCCTGATGCAGATTGACCGCGCCCATCCCGATGCGCCCGGCCATGAACCATGCTGAATACCACCGGCACGAATACCAGGGTCGCTACCGTCGCGAATACAAGACCCCCGATGACCGCGCGCCCCAGGGGCGCGTTTTGCTCGCCGCCCTCACCCAGACCGAGCGCCATCGGCAACATACCGATGATCATGGCAAGCGCGGTCATCAGCACCGGGCGGAATCGGACAAATCCGGCCTCACGAGCTGCTGCCAGCGCATCACCCAGCTCAGCCAGTCGCTCACGCGCAAAGCTGATCACCAGCACGCTGTTGGCCGTGGCCACCCCCATGCACATGATCGCGCCGGTCAACGCTGGCACCGACAGCGTGGTGCCCGTCGCGAAGAGCATCCAGACGATGCCGGCCAAGGCCGCGGGCAGCGCCGTGATGATCACGAACGGATCGCTCCAGGACTGAAAGTTGATGACAATAAGGAAGTAAATGAGCGCGATGGCGCCAAGCAGTCCCCACAGCAATCCGGAAAACGCCTGCTTCATGGTGACCACCTGGCCAAGCAGTGCCACCGACGAACCTTTGGGCACCTTGTCTGCGCTTTGCGCGATCAATGTACGGATATCGCTCGCGATGGCCCCCAGGTCGCGCCCCTCGGTGGTCGCATTGATCTGCAGCAGATTTTGAATATCGTATTGACTGACCACCGCATTGGCCATGCCACGCTTGAAGCCTGCCAGGCCGCCAAGCACCCGCGGGGGGCCGGCAGTGCTAGCAGCCCCGCTCAGTGGCAGATTGGCCAGGGCATTCAAACTATCGAGCTGGTACTGCGGCGTTTGCATGACAATGCCGTAGGACACGCCGTTGGCAGGATTAAGCCAGTAGGTTGGTGCCACCTGACTGCTGCCAGCCACGTTCACCACGAGACTGTTGGTAATGTCGCGTGCGGTGATCCCCAGCTCCTGCGCCCGGGTGCGATCCATTTCAATATCAAACACCGGACTCTTGCGTGATTGCTGAATGCGCGCGTCAGCAACGCCGGGAATACGCCGGATGGATTTCAGCAAATTGGCTGCGTAACGGTAATTGCCCTCCAGATCATTGCCTCTGATCTGCAAATCGATTGGCGCCGGTGCACCGAAATTGAGAATCTGACTGACGATATCGGCCGGTGGAAACGAGAACACCGTGTCAGGAAACTGCTGCGGCAGACGCTCGCGCAGTTGGCGAACATAGTGCGCAGTCGGCTGATGGCCTTCGCGCAGCGCAATTTGAATGTCGCCATCCTGGGTGCCGATCACACCGGTGTTGTTATAAGTAAGGTTGATACTGCTCGGCGGCAAACCGATATTGTCTACCAGCGTGACGACCTCTTCAGGCGGGATCACCTCGCTCACCGCGCGCTCGATTTTTGCGAATTGAACCGCAGCTTCCTCGACCCGGGTGCCGACCTGAACGCGTGCGTGCATCAGGATCTGACCGGCATCGACTGCAGGAAAGAAATTGCTGCCGAGAAAAGGCACCAGACCGAAGGAAGCCAGCACCAGTCCAAGAAAGCCGGTTACAAAGGTACGGCGGTGGGTCAACGCAGCTTCCAGCAACCCGCGATAGCCCTCGCGAAAGCGCTCGAAGCCAGCCTCAAAGGCACGTTGCAAATGAACCAGGGGATTGCGACTCGGGGGCGCGGCGCCTTCGAGTCCATGCATATCGGTATGTGGCGCATGCGGGCGCAAGAGGTATTTTGATAGCGTGGGCACCAGCGTGCGCGAGAGCAGAAACGAGCAAATCATCGCAAACATCACGGCTTCGGCCATCGGCACGAAGAGGAATCGAGCCACGCCTTCCAAAAAGAACATCGGCACAAACACGATGCAGATACAGAGCAGCGACACAAACGCCGGCGTCACGATCTGGCGGGCACCATCGAGAATGGCAGCCTCCACGCCCTTGCCCTGCTCCAGGTGCCAGTTGATGTTCTCGATCGTGACTGTCGCATCATCGACCAATATGCCCACCGCGAGCGCGAGGCCGCCCAGCGTCATGATATTGAGTGTCTCTCCGATCGCCGAGAGCGCCATGATCGACCCAAGAATCGACAGGGGAATCGACACCGCGATGATCACCGTTGAGCGCCAACTGCCCAGAAACAGCAGAATCATCAGACTGGTCAAGGCAGCCGCAATCGCACCTTCCGTGGCCACGCCAGTGATCGCCGCACGCACGAACACCGATTGATCGTTGATCGGTGTCACCTCCAGCTCATCGGGCAAAGTGCCTTTGATCGAGGCCAGCTTGGCGCGGATGCCATCGACGATTGCAAGGGTCGAGGTGGACCCGTTCTTCAGTACCGACATCAGCACCGAACGGCTGCCATCGACATGCACGATGTTGGTCTGCGGCGAGTTACCGTCGTGCACATTCGCCACGTTACCAATGGTCACCGTGGCGCCATCGACCACCTTGATCGGCAGGCGGGCCAGATCGGCGATCGCCGATGGCGCATTGTTCAGACGCAGGGTGTATTCAAGTGCCCCGATTTTTTGAGTGCCGACCGGCAGCAGCAAATTCTGCGCGGCCAACGCATTGGCAACATCCTGCGCCGACAATCCACGCGACTGTAGCGCCTGAGCATCAAGATCGATCTGAACAAGCCGCTGGCGACCGCCATAGGGAAACGGAATGGCCGCACCCTTCACCGTCACCAGGGGCGGACGCACCGAGTTGACTGCCAGATCGAACAAGGCCTGCTCGGACAATCCCTTGCCCGCCAGCGCAAGCTGCAGGATCGGCACCGTTGATGCGCTGTAATTCAAGATCAACGGCGGCGTGATGCCCGGTGGCAATTGCTTGAGCACCACCTGCGATACCGCAGTGACCTGAGCATTGGCCACGGCAACATTGACCCCAGGCTGGAAAAACACCTTGATGACGCCGATCCCAGCATACGAATTGGCCTCGATATGCTCGATGTCATTGACGGTGGTGGTCAGAATCCGCTGGTAGATCGTGCTGACTCGCCCCGACATCTGATCGGGCGACAAGCCGGTGAACTGCCATGCCACGGCGATCACCGGGATGCGGATTTCCGGAAAGATGTCAGTAGGCGTGCGCAACGCGCTCAGGATGCCGCCGATGAGTACGAGCAGCGCCATCACAATGAACGTGTAGGGGCGTTGCAGGGCAATGCGTACAATACCTAACAGCATGAAGTTTCCAGATTGACTGCTCGAAAGTGGCGCTGCACCGGGCGCAGCCGGTTCCAGCGCTGCGCGCGGCCGCTACATGCCGTGTTGATGAGCCTGGCGCAGCAGCACTTCCCACTGGCGCTCGAGCGAGGACGGCTCCCATGCCTCGTCAGCAGCCAGGTAGGTAACCGGCCCGCCCAAGGCCATTGCCTGCTGTTGCAGGCGGGCATTGACCTCGGTGTAGATGGCCCGCAGCACGGCGCGGCGAACGGTCGGTCCGACCACCGCAGTCCCATGTCCGCGAATCAGCACCACGGGCCGCTCGCCCAGCCCCTTGGCAAGCGCTGCGCCCAGCGGATTGTTGCTGATCAACAAGGCCTTGTCGATGCCATGGTCACGCACATCGAACACCGGTACGCCGCCATACAGAAACCCGGCCGTAATCGCCACCGGTTTGAGAGGTACCTGGGTCACGCTGAACGGGATGACCGTGGGCGAATGACTGTGAATCACCGCCATCACATCTGGCCTTGCCTTGTAGATTTGCCCGTGGATGAAACGCTCGAGAAACAAATCACGAGAGGTGCCATCGAGCGGATTGGAGTCCAGGTCATGTTCGAGGATGTCCTCCTTTTTTACCAGTGCCGGTGCACGCGAGCGCGACATCAGATAAACCCCTGCACGATGGGGGTCACGAACACTGACATGGCCGAATCCATCCAGCACACCCTGGTCAGCCAGGATGCGCCCGGCTGCCACCAGATCGGCCACCAGCGCCTGAGTCTGAGGATCAGTCGGCAACTCCCTGCCCACAGGACGCGCCGCCCCCCCCTCGTCGGCCGCACGCGCGAGCGCACTGCTCACTACAGCCACCAGGGCCAGGTTCAGCCCCAACATCAGGACTCTCAAAGCGACGCGCAACAAGTCGGTGTGCCCGATTCCTGTCATGTGTCTGCTGGCAATACCCAGCTTGCCCCAGCAACTGGCCAACCCCATGTCACCCTCCGCCTGATTGTGTTCTGCGGCCGGATTATCCCATGACAACCCGGTCCGGCCGCATGCACCAGGGGCGAGCAGCTATTTCCAGGGGGTGACCGGCGGCGTTTCGCAGGGGCCCTGGACCGCAACCGATTTGAAATCTGCCGGACCGACGATTTCCAGATACTCCATGTCGGGGGAATAGTCGAACAGGTAGTGCACGATACCCGGACGCTGATGAACACAATCCCCCGCCGACACCAGCGTGGGCTTGTCCTCATACATGAAGCGGGCCCAGCCCTTGAGCATGTAGACAATCTGGAATTCGGCAATGTGGTAATGCCAGCCGGTGCCATCGGTGGGGGGCATATTTGCCTTGGCAATATGCGCGATCACCTTGCCATGGGTTGCCTGCGCGACACCCAGGTCCTTATACGTAAAGAAGTCGCGCAAGCCGCCCGGCAGGTACTGCGTGTCGGCCAGCTTTACGTGCGAAAAATCGGTGTCGCTGTGAATCCGCTCTGGTGCGTTCATAGGCTAGAACTCCATGTCCAGTTCTTCAATGTCATCAGGCTCGGCCTGGGCTGCATCAATCCATTCCTGCATCGCAGGCATGGCGATGATCTGCTTGCAATACGATTGACTGAGCGCATCAAGTGCTACGCCATAGGTAATGAAGCGCGTCACCACCGGGGCAAACATCGCGTCAGCCAGCGTGGGGTTGCGACCAAACAGGAACGGCCCCTTGTACTTGGTGAGGCACTCATTCCAGATGAGCAGCACGCGGTCGATGTCCAACTGCGCGCGCGACCAGACCTTGAAGCTCTTCACCCGCGCCTTGATATTCATCGGCAATGAACCGCGCAATGCGGAGAATCCGGAATGCATCTCGCCGCAGATCGAGCGGCAATGCGCCCGCTGCGCCCTGTTGGAGGGCAGCAAGCGTGCTTTTGGTGCAATCTCATTGAGGTATTCACCGATCGCCAAGGTGTCCCACACGGTGCATGGGCCGTGGCGCAGACAAGGCACCAGAATCGAAGGCGACAGCAGCAGAAGCTCAGCCCGCGCATCGGGCGCGTCAATGGCCACCGGCACTGCCTCAAAACTGATGCCCGACAACTTCACCATCAGCCAGCCACGCAGGCTCCAGGATGAGTAGTTTCGGCTGCTGATCGTAAGGGTCGTGCGAGCCATGGCATCAAAACAGTGAGAACATTGCTGTCGATTTATGCAATAAGCATGCCATTCTGATGGCACACCTCTTGCGTTCATCCACCGGTATGACGAATCCCTCAAGCTTTGCTGTCATCCGCCCGGATCGCCAGAATGACGACCTCGCACGCGCCCTGACGCCATGATCTACCAGACCTATCAGTTGATCGAGGACTCCTCCGCCGCGGCACGCCACGTGGCCAGGCACGCCTACGCCACTTTGCGCCATCACCACTGGGATGCGCACAGCCCCACAGTGGCGCGCCTGCTTGCCGGACTTGAGCAGGTGGAATTGTGCGGGTTCACCCATGAACGGCCGCCCTTTGAAATCGAACCGGTCACTGATAGTCACGGCGCGCTGTGCCCGATCGACGAGGAGGTGGTCTACAAGACCGACTTCTGCCACCTCGTTCGTTTTCGCAAGGCGGGCACCGGCGAACTGCCGCGTTTGCTGCTGGTGGCACCCATGTCGGGTCACTTCGCAACGCTGCTCCGCGGCACGGTCCAGACGCTTGTGCAGGACCATGAGGTGTACCTCACCGATTGGCTCAACATCCGCGACATTCCAGCCGCTAGCGGCGAGTTCGATCTGGATAGCTACACCGGTCACATCATCGAATTCATGCACCATCTTGGTCCGGGCGCCCACCTGATGGGGGTGTGCCAACCCACTGTCTCGTGTCTGGCGGCCGCCGCGGTCATGGCCGAAGACGGTGATCCCTGCACGCCCGCCAGTCTCATACTGCTGGCCGGCCCGATCGATGCACGCATCAATCCGACCACGGTCAATGACCTGGCGACGAGCAAACCGATCGAATGGTTCGAACAAAAACTGATCGGCGCAGTGCCCTTTCGCTACCAGGGTGCCGGGCGCAAGGTCTATCCGGGTTTCCTCCAGCTGGCGGCCTTCATGAGCATGAATTCCGAGCGACACCGGCAATCGTTTCGCACACTGTTCGATCACCGCTCGAACGGCGAGCATGACAAGGCCGAAGCAATCCGAAAATTCTATCGCGAGTACTTTGCCGTGATGGACCTGTCGGCCGCGTTCTATATCGGCACCGTGCGCGAAGTATTTCAAGAGCACCGGCTGGCACGCGGTCTGTTCCGCTATCGCGGACGCACGGTCGATCCACGAGCCCTGCGGCGCACCTTCCTCCTCACCGTAGAGGGCGAACGGGACGACATCTGTGGCATGGGTCAGACACTCGCCGCGCAGGATTTATGCCGCAGTGTCGCGCCTTACCGAAAGATGCACCACTTGCAAGCCGGCGCAGGGCATTATGGCGTCTTCAGCGGCAAGCGCTGGAGTCATCGCATCTACCCAGTGGTGCGTAGCCTGATCCAGGACGCAGCCTGACGCTTGCTCGGGTTTGTGGCATTTTTCAAGGAGAATGAGACAGTGAATTCCTCGTCACGCGGCCGCGTCCGCACACGGTTCATTCGTTCGCTGCTCCATGGGTCTGTGCGCCGCGCCGGCCAACTCGGGCTCGGCGTCCTCGTCTGCGCGGGATTGCTGGGTGCCGCCCTGCCCGCCCATGCCGCCGATGACAAGATCACCATCATGTCGGACTGGTCACCGCATGGCATGCACGTCGGTCTGTTTCTCGCACAGCAAAAGGGCTGGTTCCGCGATGCCGGCCTCAATGTCGAGGTGCTCGATGGCAAAGGCTCGGGTGGCACGATTCAGCAGGTTGCCGCAGGAAAAATCGACATCGGCTTTGCGCAACTGGGTGCCATGGCCCCAGCGGTATCCGCCGGGCTTCCGGTCACTTCGATCATGTGCTTTGTGCGTGCGGGTGACAACGGATTGCTGATTCCCGCCAATGCCGGCTACAAAACGCTGCAGGATCTGCGTGGCAAGAAAATCATTGCACCAAATGGCGCGGGCAGTTCGGTGTTCATGGACGCCTTCCTCAAAGCCGGTGGCATGTCGCGCAAAGACTTCACCATCATCAACATCGATAATAATTCGATGATCAGCGCCTACACCTCGGGGCAGGCCGAAGGCGCCCTGTCCACCGTCGCCTTCTTCCTGCCGCTGGTCGCCACGACGCGTCCGTCGACGGCGATCTACTTCAACGATGTCGGCCTGCGCGTGCCGGGTTACGGTCTCGTTGTGCAAAAGGCGACCATCGAAAAACAGCCGGACATGCTCGCCAAAGTCGTGGCGGTGCAACGACGTACCTGGGAATACATCTTTGGTGGCAAGGAAGATGAAGCTATTGATGCGATGATGCAGGCGCGTGCCGGATTGCGCCTTGAGCGCAAGGACATGATGGGGCAACTCAAGCTGTACATGCCCTTGTTCGATACCCCGGCAACCAAGGGCCATCCGATCGGCTGGCAGTCAGAACAGGAATGGCAGTTGGCGCTGAAGAACATGGAAGACGCGGGTGCCATCAAACCGGGCTGGAAGGTGGAGGACTACTTCACCAATCGGTTCATCGCGCCGTAGAAATCGCATGAGTAGCCAGAGCGGCGTTCCGCCGGGCGGCGCGGCCGTGCTTATCGATGCCGTCGAAAAAACCTACGCATCGCGGCGTGGCAATGTCACTGCACTGTGCCCGATCGATCTCGCGATCGAGCCCGGCGAATTTGTCAGCGTTCTCGGTCCGAGTGGCTGTGGCAAGAGCACGCTGCTGCGCTGCCTGGCGGGCCTTGAGCACATCAGTGCCGGCTCGATTCAGTTGGGGGACCAGCCCATTGACGGTCCGCCCGAGGGCCTGGGCGTTGTGTTTCAGCGCGATGTGCTGTTTGACTGGCGCAATGTCCTTGATAACGTCCTGCTGCCGGTCGAAGTCCGCCGACTGCCCCGTGCCGATTGGGAAGCAAGGGCGCGCAGTCTGCTCGATCTGCTCGGCCTGGCCGCTTTCGCCGACCGTCACCCGTGGGAACTCTCAGGCGGCATGCGCCAGCGGGTGTCCATCTGTCGAGCGTTGCTGCTGGAGCCCACGTTGCTGCTGATGGATGAGCCATTTGGCGCGCTCGATGCCATGACCCGCGATGAGCTCAACCTGGAGCTGCAGCGGATCTGGCTTGCCAATGCCAAGACCATTTTTTTTGTGACCCACTCCATTCCGGAGGCGGTCTTTCTGGGTGACCGGGTGGTGGTCATGTCGCCCGCCCCAGGACGGATAGCCGAGATCATTCCGATCGCATTGCCACGGCCGCGTGATCTGGATGTCCGCGAAACGGCTGAATTCGGTGCCATCGTGCGCCACATTCGGCAGGTCTTCAAAGACATGGGCGTGATGGCTTCGGCACGCGAACGAATCACGGTCGGAGCGTGACGATGAGAACCTTGCGCGTCACCATCATCCTGGCGGCCCTGTTTATCGGGTGGGAGGCACTTGTGCGCCTGCTCGGCGTTCCCGCCCACATGCTGCCACCGCCCTCCGCTGTGCTCGCTGAACTGCTCGATCAGCCACAGTGGTATCTGATGCACACCATGTCAACACTCCTGACCACGCTGATCGGCTTTGGCCTGGCGCTTCTCGTCGGCGTGCTGGCAGCCATCGGCATCATTTCTTCCAAGTGGGTGGAGAACACGCTCTACACGCTGCTGGTGTCGCTCAACAGCATTCCAAAAATCGCGCTTGCCCCACTATTCATCATCTGGCTTGGCACCGGCCTTGAATCCAAAGTGGCAGTGTCGTTTCTGATCGCAGTATTCGCCATCGTGATCGACGCGGTCCTCGGTCTGCGCTCAGCCGACCCCGATGCGCTCGATCTGCTGCGCACCCTGCGCGGGTCACGCTTCCAGATTCTGTTCAAAGTACGCTTTCCGAATGCCCTGCCACATATTTTTTCCGGCATGAAAGTCGCGGTGTCCCTCGCCCTGGTCGGTGCGATCGCTGGCGAGTTTGTCGCCTCGCAGGAAGGCCTGGGATACGTCATCGTCAATGCGCAAAGCATGTTCCAGACAGTACGGGTATTTGCCTCCATTGTGCTACTCGGGGTCACCGGGACGATCTTGTTCTACCTGGTGGATCTGGCAGAGCGGCTGATTTGCCCGTGGCATGTGTCACATCGAGTCGAAGAGGCGCGTGCCTTGAGCGCCCAGCATGGGTGAGCCATCGTTGTGCTGCGCTACGCGGGTCCCGGCGCTCGCTGAGCGCAGACGACTGTTCTGCTAAAGTCGCGCGCACGCGCTGCTTTGCGATTGCCCTTTGGACTATGGTCTTCCGATTGCAGCGTGCGGATGCAGTTTCTAATTTCAGTGGAGACAAATCAGTGACAAGACGTCTTGGGGTCACCATCCTCGCCCTGCTGCTATGGCTGAGCACGAACGCACATGCACAGTCCTTTCCCAGCCGTAATGTGCGGCTGGTGCTTCCGGTTCCCGCGGGCAGCGGACTGGACACCATGGCCCGGGTACTCGCGGAGCGGCTCACGCCGCTGTGGGGGCAGGCGGTTGTCGTTGAAAACCTGGTCGGTGGCAATTTCATCATCGGTGTGGAAAACGTCGCCCATGCGACGCCCGATGGTCACACGCTGCTGGTGGTCCCTGATTCAGCCCTCACCGTAAACCCGCATCTGTACCCCAGACTTCCCTACGACCCGATCCGTGATTTCGCACCGGTCATGCAACTGGTGACCTACACGCAAGTGCTGGTGGTGAATGGCGCCTTGCCGGTCAATTCGATCAAGGAGCTGGCAAGCTACACCCAGGCGCATCCGGGGAAAGTGTCCTACGCCTCCTTTGGCATCGGTAGCCAGCCGCATCTGCTCTCGGAACTGGTCAAGGTTCGCACCGGCGCCGACATGATTCACGTGCCGTACAAAGGCATCCCGCAGGCACTCACCTCGGTGCTGGCTGACGAAACACAGGTCACCTGGTCAATCCCGTTCCTGATCACCGGCAACGTCAAAGCCGGACGCATGAAGGCGCTCGCCCTGGCCGCCGCGCAACGCAGCGCGTTCATGCCCGAGGTGCCCACATTCGCCGAACTGGGCTGGCCGGACATCGACTATGTACAGTGGTTTGGCCTCCTTGCGCCGGCCCACACGCCGCGCCCGGTAGTCGACAAGATCTACGCCGACTTGACCCGCGTGCTGGCTGATCCGGATTTGCGCCAGCGCGAATTCGCTGCCAAAGGCTATGATCTGAGCGGTATTGGGCCAGATCCCTTCGGCGCCATCATCCGTCGCGAATTGCCGCTACGCGGCGAGATGGTCAAACGTGCCGGTGCGAAACTCGATTAGCCGCACCTTCGACCTCGCTATTGATTGACAGCAAGATTCATGCATGCGTCCAGCCCCCCTGCAAAACACTCACCGTGGCCTGCCGGTGATCTGACGCGAGTGCCCTACTGGGTATATAGCGATGCGGCCACTCATGCGCGTGAGCAGGATGCGATCTACCTAGGCCCGGTTTGGAACTATCTGTGCCTTGAGGCCGAGATTCCCAAGGCCGGGGATTTCAAGACCACCTGGGTCGGAGAAATGCCGGTCGTGGTGTGTCGCGATGAAAGCGGCCAGTTACGCGCCTTCGAGAACCGCTGCGCGCATCGCGGATCGCTGCTATGCCTGAAGAATCGCGGCAACGCGAGTGAATTTACCTGCGTCTATCACGGCTGGCGCCACGACATGCGAGGCAATCTCACCGGTGTGGCGTTTCGTCGCGGCGTCAATGGCGAAGGCGGCATGCCCGCGGATTTTGATCTGGCTGCGCAAGGTCCGCGGCAGTTGCGTACCACTACCCTCTGTGGCCTGGTATTCGGAACGCTGTGCGCGGATACCCCGGCGATTGAAGCGTTTATCGGTGAGGAAATCCTCGCGCGCCTGCAGCGGGTGCTGCACAAACCGCTGCGGGTGTATGGCGAATATACCCAAGTCATGCCAAATAACTGGAAGCTCTACTACGAGAACGTCAAGGACACCTACCACTCCAGCATTCTGCATGCCTTCTTCGGCACCTTCAAAGTGTCGCGCCTGTCGCAAGGTGGCGGCGTGATCGTGCATGAGAGCGGCGCCCATCATGTGAGCTATTCGCTTGCCCACCAAGGCGGGCCTGACCATGCCTTTGAGCAAGAAGCCCTGCGTTCCAATCAGGAACAGCAGCTACGCCTTGAGGACACGAGCGTCTTGCACATCGTCGATGAATTCGGTGATCAGTGCACCGTGCAAATCCTCACGATCTTTCCTGGTTTCGTTCTGCAGTCCATCTACAACAGCATCGCCGTGCGCCAGATCCTTCCCCGCGGTGTCGATCAAACCCATCTCGTCTGGACTCTGATCGGCTTTGCCGATGATGATGAAGCGATGCAGACCTTGCGCATGAAACACGCCAATCTGGTCGGCCCCGCGGGTTATGTCTCGATGGAAGACGGCGCGGTGGGCGGCTTCGTGCAGCGAGGTATTGCAACCGCCGCGTCTGAGTCCTCGGTGATGCTGATGGGCGGGCGCGAAGCCAAGTCCTCTGCCAGTCGCGCGAGCGAGGCGTCGATCCGTGGCTTCTGGAAGGCCTGGCGACAGGCGATGGGCATCTGATGCGCACCCCATTGCCCTCGTCGGAGCATCTGTTGCTGACAGCGCAACTGACGCACTTCATGGAGGACTATGCGCGCTGTCTGGACCAGGACGACCTTGAGCGCTGGCCTGAGTTCTTCGCAGACGATGCACGCTACAAGATCACCACCTACGACAATATTCGCGCCGGTTACCCGTTTGGCATGATGTATGCCGATTCAGCGGCCATGCTGCGCGATCGCGTGAAGGCATTGCGCAATGCCAACATCTACGAGGAGCAGCGCTATCGCCACATCCTCGGGCTGCCCTTCATCACCCGCGCCGCTGTACACACTGTCTCGGCACAAACCAGTTTCATGATTCTGCGCATCATGCGCGATGGCCAGACGATGTTGTTTGCCAGCGGCCAGTATCAGGATTCGATCGCCATCCACGACCAGCGTTTTCTGTTTGAGGAACGCATCGTAGTCTGCGACAGCTCGCAGATTGACACACTCCTCGCATTGCCTCTTTAGGCGCGTGGCTCAATCGGCCAGCCGTGCATCGACGCATCAACGCGGTTACCTTCGGGGTCCATGATATAGGCCTCAGCGACTGCGCCGTAGACGTTGGTCTTGGCCGTCTGACCGGTCGCCTGCTCGATCGCGGCCACGTTATCGACCACAAACCCGAAGTGGTTGATGCCCATGGGCATGTCGTCCTGATGGATCAGGGCGAGATTGACAAACCCGTCGGACAAATAAATCGTGCCGTTCGGTCCACGATAAGTCTCTTGCAAACCGAAATGCGTCTTGTAGAACTCGGCACACTGATCGCGATCCTGAACATTGATTGCAATATGGCGAATGCGGGGACGTTCCATGTCGACTCCTTCGGGCGAGCGCCCGGTTACGCAGGCTCAGCGTGCGCACGGTGAATGTGAAACAGACAGACCACGCAAAGTATACTTCGCCAAAACCGGCGTGCTGAGTTGAGCGCGCCCTTTTGCCGACGACTACCCTTTTGCCGACGACGACCCTTTTGCCGACGAATACCCTTTTGCCGACGACTACCCTTTTGACGACGATTGCCCTTTAGCTCGCGGTGCCACCGTGCGACGGATTTCCGCCATATCCCAGACTGACGCATTACTCTGGAATGACGCGCGGCGCCGGATCATACGTTTTTCCAATTGACTCAGGATTGCCTTATGCCCCGTGCCTGGAACACCCGCCTTGTAGCCCACATCGACTGCCCCGGTGGCGGCCAGGTCTGGTGGGATAAGGACACGCTCTATGTGTCACACATGAGCCCACCGCACGGCACCTCGATCTATGACGTATCCGACCCGCGCCATCCGCGGCTGATAAGTCAGCTTGAGTTGCCGATGGGCTGGCACTCGCACAAGGTGCGTGCCGCCAATGGAATCATGGTGGTCAATCATGAACGTTTTCGCGAAGGCAACGCCGAATTTGGCGGCGGTCTGGGCATCTACGATGTCGCCGATCCGAGCAAACCCCGACTGATCACGAAATGGCGATCGAGCGGTGAAGGCGGTGGTGTACACCGTTATGATTTCGATGGCCGCTATGCCTATATTTCACCGACGGTGGAAGGATATCTGGGCAACATCATGATGATTCTCGACCTCGCCCGCCCCGAGGCGCCGCAGGAAGTGGGGCGCTGGTGGCTGCCTGGCCAGCATGCCGCGGGTGGCGAGGAGTATCTCTGGGATGACTACGTCACACCACGTTGTCATCACCCGCTGCGCGTTGGCAACCGGATCTATCTGTCCTACTGGCATCACGGCTTCCACATTCTGGATGTCAGCGATTTGAGCAAACCCCGACTGATCTCCTCGGTCAACGAACCGGGCAGCAACCCGCACCCGACACACACCGCGCTGCGCATGCGCGAGCAGCTCGGCGGTCGCGACATTCTGATCGTAGCCGATGAGGATGTCGCCAAGCTGCGCCCCGCACCGCCTGCCCATGCACGCATCTATGACATCACCGACGAGACTCACCCGGTGCAGATCGCCACGTTCCAGAAGCCGGGACTCGACCCCGATGGCGCACCGCAACCGCAGATGATGGGATGCCACCAGCCGGCTGAACGATTCCACGGCAACACCGTGCCATTTGCATGGTTTGCCAATGGGTTGCGGCTGGTCGATATGACAGATCCGGTGGCACCGAAGGAAGTCGGCTACTACGAACCTGATCCGCCCGCCGGTGCGCGCTTCGCATCCTCCAACGACGTGACGATGGACCCCAACGGTCTGATCTACCTGATTGACCGGCAAGCCGGTGTCAGCATCATCGAGCAGTTGCACGCCTGAGGTGAGTACCTTGCCTCAAGACCTGCAGCGAGACCGCGCGCCCGCGTTGGCGAGCGGGAGCCTGCCCGGGACAAGTCTGAGGGCGCGCGGCACGACCGGAACGGATCATTCCATGGCTGCGGCGCACTCGACAAACGTGCGACCGCGGGTCAGCCTGGCCGGAATGCGCCGCCACAGCGTCCTTTTCCTTGGCTGCGCCGAGCCCGCAATCCTCGAAGCCCTCGAGCGATTTTTTGCCGTCCAGTGTCTCGATGGTGATGGCGAGCGCTTTGCCCTGCGCGAACATCTGGCCGACAAAGCCGCCCTCATCAGCGCAGAAACCCTGGTCATTGACGCTACCGACCTGCACGCCGCACCGATGCTGCGGGCCATATGCAGCATCGTCCCGGGTGCCACCGGCATCGACCTTGCCGCCTGCACCCGCGCGGGGGTCATGGTGACCGATGTGCCACAACGCGGGCATGACGCCACCAGTCGACTCACCATGAGCCTGATAGCGGTCGATAATCTGACTGCAGCGTTCGGTTTCGGACGTCTGGGTGGTCATCCGAAGCGATTGCTGAACACCGAGCTGCGCTGCCTGCTCGGTTGCTGCTTATAGGTCCTGCAACGGGCGGGACAATATCTGGCCAAACACGGCGGCGAGCTGCTGCGCGGATTGTGATTGCCAGCAGCTGGCGCGCCAGCCCACGTGGAGATCGGGGCGCACCAGCACACAGCCCGATTCGCGGACGCCGGATAGCTGGGCCCAGTCGCCGTACACATCGCGTAGTGGCAATCGCGGTCCGATCTGGCTCACTCGGATATCAATGCCGAAACGCTCGTTCACCTGCGCCGCTGCTTCTATCCAGCCATCGCCGCCTAATCCGGTGATCAACGCGAAGCGGCCGCCGCCACACAGATCATGGATGGACACCAGCGCCCGGTCACCCTCGACCCAGCAATGCGGCACGCGTGCGCCGGGCCGAGCCGTCGGGTGATAGTAAAGATCAAAATCGCGCTCAAAGGGCGACTCCGCAATACCATCATCGACCAGCGCGCCCGCTTGATATTGCTGATTCAATTCCATGCCCAGTGCGTTGACCGTGGAGTTCTTCTGTTCAAAGATTGTGCGCAAGATGGCGCGCTTTTCTGCCGCTTGCTCAGTGTCAAGAAACAAGGCATCGAGAACGGCCTGACGCACCTGCGGACTCTGGCCCGGAGTAAAACCGATTGTCTCGGTCACAACCAGGTCTTCGCCAAAGCTTGCAATGGCGCGATCGACCACCCGCTTGCCTACCGGCTGGCGCTCCACGGTATAGGTGTCGAGCAGTCCGGCACCCGCTTGCCCTTTGAGCACCATGGCGAGTTTCCAGCACAGGTTGTAGGAATCCTGAATCGAGGTGTTCGAACCCAGCCCATTCTTGGGCGGGTGACGGTGAACGGCATCCCCGGCACAGAACACTCGGCCGCGTGAATAGTCTTTCGCCACCAGATGATTGACCATCCAGCGGGTGACGCTCTTGAGGCGCACGCTGACCGCGGGATCACCGATCAGGCGGCTCACCCGGGCGCAGACCCGCTCTGGGTCAAGATCGGGCTGCGCATCGGCATTCAGTGTGGAAAAGGTAAGCAGCCATTCGTTCCACGGCCGAACCATCCGAAACGTGCCCACTCCACCCCATTCCTCCAATCCGGGCTGATAGCAGGTGAACAGACTGCCAGGGCGATGCGCCACCAGATGGGCCAGGTCGGCATGGAAGGTCACGCTGAATGCAGTACGCAACCCGGGTCGACCGAGCAGTTCCAGCCCGAGCCGTTCGGCCACCAGACTGCGCGCACCATCGGCACCGATCATGTAATCGGCTTGCACGGTGTATTCCGTATCGAGGCGGCGATCGCGCACACGCGCAATGACCACCTGACCATCCTGGGTAAAATCGACCAATTCCTGTCCGAGGCGGATGCTGGCCCCGAGACGCGCTGCCTCGTTCACCAGAATCGGCTCAAACAGGTTTTGTGGCAGATCGCAAATTTTTGCAGGACTCGCCAGATCGTAATCCGCCTGCCGGCTGGGGTGGGTGCCCCAGGCGCGGATCCGTCCGATCTCCGGCCCGGCGAGCGACGTTGCCCAGATGCGGTTGGACATCGCCGATTGCGGACTTGCCTTTTGATAACAGGTCTGCTCGAGACCCACATCGCGCATCACTTCCATGGTGCGCTGGTTGGTAATGTGCGCACGTGGGCTGTTGGCGAGCCACGGGTGTTTGGTGACGAGCACAGTGTCAATGCCATGCCGCGCCAGGAATAGTGCGGCGGAGCCGCCCGCCGGGCCGCTGCCCACCACCAGCACCTGGGTCTTGATCGTGTTAATGGCTCGTCTCCTCGCGCTCCGGTTCGCGGCCTGGCCCGCGGCTCACCCGGTCATTGGATATTTTACTGTCTGTTCCCTGCACCAAGGCCTAAGATCTCGCAGTCTTTGATTGTTGGCGCGACCACCCATGAATTCACATCGCAATACACGCCCCCACTCACGACGGGTTGGCAATACCCGCATTTTTGAAGGACGTCATCGCCACCATGCCCTCGCCGACCCCTACCACTTCGTACTCACCCTCACCTGGCCAAGATTCTTTTCCGCCTTGCTGCTTGCCTACCTTGCGCTGAATCTGATATTTGCGCTCATCTATTGGCAATTGCCCGGGAGTGTCAACAACATCCCCCAGGGCGATTTTATTGACTACTTTTTCTTTAGCGTGGAAACACTGGCCACCGTTGGCTATGGGGTGATGTCGCCCGCTACCGTAGCTGGTCACGTGGTCGCGTCCATTGAAATCCTGCTCGGTATGGTGAGCGCAGCGCTGACCACCGGGATGGTATTTGCCCGATTCTCACGCCCGACCGCACGGTTGCTGTTCAGCAATCACGCACTCATCCGCACATTTGAGGGTAGACGCATGCTGATGCTGCGCGTGGCGAACGCCCGCTTCAATCGCATCGTCGACGCGAGCGCAACCCTGTCATTTCTACGCCAGGAAGCGAGCGAAGATGGCGAGCGATTTTTGCGCATCTATGATCTTGTGCTGGAACGAGACAGCAGCCCGGTGTTCTCGTTCACCTGGACACTGATGCATATCATTGACCACAACAGTCCGCTGCATCAAATTACCACCGAGCAGTTGATGCATAGCGAATGCTCGATTGTCGTCTCCATCATCGGACATGATGAGACCATGGCAGCCACCCTGCATGCCGGACATCAGTATCGGTCCAAGGACATTGCCTTTGACGGGCGTTTCGCCGACATTCTGCACGTCGGCGCCGATGGCAACCGTGAGATCGATCTCACCCGCTTCCATCAAATCATCAAGACGCCACCGAGCGGCAGCGAGGGTCTCTGATCCCCGCGCTGGGCAACCAGCGGCGTGCTGATGGCACCACCGCGTCACAATCATTGGATCGCAGCGCGCGTGCCTTCGCGCCCTGCACTCCGCGCCCTGCACTCCGCGACCAACCAGGAATTAGCGGCCGCGAAACTGCGGCGGGCGCTTTTCAAGAAACGCCTGCCGACCTTCCTTGAAATCTTCGCTCGCCACACAGGCCGCACGCAGCGTGTCAATCGCGCTGAAGTCGCGCTCAGCCGGCACCTTGAGCAATTCGACCACGGTGCGCTTTGCCACGGTGATGGCAAGCGGTGCGTTGCTCGCGACAGCAGCGGCATAGCCCGCCGTGTAGGTAGCGAGATCAGCGCCGGGCACCACGCGCTGTACCAGCCCCATGCGCAGCGCCTCGGTCGCGCCGAAGCGCTCGGCGGAGTAAAAGATATCGAGCGTATTACCCGCACCGATCAGACTCATGAGCCGGGTCAAACCGACCTGGCTGTACCCTACGCCGAGGCGCGCGGCAGGCATCCGGAAGATGGCATCGTCGGCACACAAGCGCAGATCGCAGGCGGCCGCAAGGCCCAAACCACCCCCCATGCAGTAGCCTCTTACCGAGGCTATCACTGGCTTTGCACACAAGGTGGGCAACATATACGGCGCATCGGCCAGCGGCATGGGTGGCGCCTTCGCGCTCCGATCGCCAAAGGAACCTATATCGGCACCGGACACAAAGGCCTTATCGCCTGCACCGGTGAGCACGATGACGCGAACCGCGGGGTCGGCATCGGCCTCACTCAAGGCCTGCGCCAGCGCTGCCCACATCGGCGGATTGAGGGCATTGTGCTTGGCGACATGGTCGATGACGATGGTTGCAACAGCCCCTTCGCGCTCGCTGCGGATCTCACCACCTGACGCGCTCATTCGCCCGGTCTCACTTTAAGGCTGCCGCTGAATCCCGCGTCAATGCGCAGTCCCGTTCCACTGGTATACGACGACAGATCAGAGGCAAGAAAGGCCACCGCATGAGCCACTTCTTCAGGCGTGCCGGCGCGTCCGATGGGTATATCGCGAGTGAGGATTTCCTGCCACCGGCTACGATCACCAAAACGCTTCTCGGCGCGCCAGTGCAGGCCCTGCATGAAGCGATCGGTCATCACCGGCCCCGGGTTCACCGCGACCACTCGTACCCCTCGCGAAATGCTCTCCTGCCCCAGACAGGTACTGAAAGCGTTGAGTGCGGCGTTGCCGGTGCAGCCGGCAATGTAATTGGGGTCCAGACGCTCGGCCGCAGCGCCGATGACGTTCACGATCACACCACTGCCGCGTTCATACATACGGGCGATGATTGCGCGGCTTAAGTCGATATAGCCAAACACCTTCAGGTCCCAAGCCCGGCGCCAGGTGGCTGCGTCGATTTCCTGCAACGTCCCACGCGGGATGCCACCGGCATTGTTGACCAGAATATCAACGTCGGAACACGCTACCGACAACGCCTCGACCGCCGCGGTCTGCGACAAGTCACAGGGATGCACAGTCACCTCAACGCCTGCGTGTGAACGAATCTGCTCGGCGGCGGCTTCCAGTCGCGCCGCATTGCGTGCCGCCAGATGCAATGTGCACCCCTCTTCGGCCAGCACGTGTGCCACCGCAAAGCCGATGCCCATCGAAGCACCGGTCACCAGGGCCGTGCGCCCCCTCAATTTCAAATCCACGCCTGTCTCCTCGTTCTGAACCGTTATCGCACTCTTGCAGCGATGGCACCTGATCAATCGACACGCCCGGGCACGCGCGGCACTGTGCGCTCCAGCGCCAACATCAATCGACACCGCCCATTTAACCGACGTGTTCGTGCAGAAATGACAGCGTGCGATCCAGTGCCGATTGTGCGGCAGCCTGATCGCCGGGGGCGCGCACGCCGTCAAACCCATGCCCGACCGGGTACACATGGATCGGCATATCAGGATAGCGCGCCTTGATACGCCCCACATCAGCCAGGGGAATCAAGGGATCGTGATCGCCAAAATGCAGCATCGTTGGGCACACCGGGGCCGGCTCAAGCCAATCGACAATGTCACGGCCGTAGTAGGCCACCGCAGCACTCACCGAGAGCGACTGCGCGGCCAGCCAGGCGACCGAGCCGCCCACGCAATAGCCAACGATTCCGACACGCATCGCCCGCGCGGTCTGGTGCGCCCTCGCAGCAGAAGGCCGCTCAAGGCTCTGCCCCGAGGTCTGCCCCGAGGTCTGCACAGAGATCTGGTCCACGCCCTCGCCTGGGCTCTGGCCCACGCTGTGTACCAGCTGGTCAATCGCGGCCCCCACATCGAGCAGCACCTTTGGCCAAATCAATCCGGCGCGCAATTGACGCCCCTGCGCAAGGCTCTGCGGATCGTGGTGATCAAGCGCAACACCCGATTGCTGGCGATCGTAGAGGGCAGGCGCCGTGGTTGCATAACCGAGGGCAGCAAAACGCTCAACCACCGAGCGCACATACGCACTCAGACCGAACGCCTCCTGCACAACAACCAGACCGCCGCGCACATTGCCCGCGGGCAGCGCATGCCAACCCTGCAGGTGATGCCCATCAGCGGCGACTAACTCGATCATCGTACCCATGTGCGTATCTTAGCGGATTGACGCTCTCGGGCGCGACCGACATACTCAGCCTGAGGTGCTGGCTGAACCTGGCTGAAGGCGCATAGACCGGGTCAGGCCAGCGTGTCGAACCATCCACGAGGAGACTGCCGTGCATTTGCGTTACTTGCGCCGAGCTGTAGCGGCCCTGACAGCCGCCCTTGGAATTGGACTGTGTGGTCAGGTTCTGGCACTGGATTACCCGGTGCGACCGGTGCATCTCGTCTGCGCGCATGTGGCTGGCGGCGCGGTGGATATCTTCACGCGACTGCTCGGCCAGAAACTGGCCGAGGCCTGGTCACAATCCATTGTCATTGATAATCGACCCGGCGCTGCCGGCGCTGTCGCGGCGCAGATGGTAGTCAAGGCGCCGGCCGATGGTTACACCTTGATGGTGTCTACCAACGCACCGATCACGACCAACCCTTATTTGTACAAGTCACTGGGCTATCAGTGGAGCGACTTCGAGCCGATCGCCCTGGTCGCCGAAGGGCCGGTCGCCGTCATCTTGAATCCGTCACTCCCGGTGCGCGACATTCCCGGTTTGATTGACTATGCCAAGAGCCATCCCGGAGTGCTCTCCACGGCCTCGGCCGGTAGCGGTTCAATCGGGCATTTCCTGGTCGCCGAATTGCGTCGCGAATACGGCATGATCCTCACCCATGTACCCTATAAGGGAGGCGTGCAGGCCGCTGCTGCGGTGGCCTCGGGCGAAGTGCAGCTGGGTTTCATTGACCCGGGCGCCTCCGCCCCCTTCATTCGCGAAGGGCGGATCAAGGTACTGGCGATCACCAGTCAGCGGCGCTCAAGCATCATTCCCGATACACCGACGTTAAAGGAGCTGGGCATCCCCGGCTTTGAGGTCGCCACCTGGATCGCGGTAACCGGCCCGAAAGGGATTGGCAAGGACATCGTCAACCGGATCAACGCCGATGTGCGTACTGCCCTGCAGGATGCCGCCCTGCGCGCCCGGCTGATTCCATCGGGACTGGAACCCTTCGATGGTCCCAGCCCGTCAGCGGTCGGTGAGTTCATCGCAAGCGAAGCGCCGCGCTGGCAGCAGCGCGTCAGGGACGCGGGGCTTACGGTGGAATGAACCTTACCGTGTGACCCCGGGCAACAACACCCTGTGTGTGAATGAGCCGCACGGACTGGCTGGCCGCAGCAGCGCCCGCAGCAGTGCCCTACCGGCGGATGGGTTGAGCAGTCTGGTGGGTGACGGCAATGCCCTGCTGTGGCATTGTTGAGCAGTCTGATGGGTGACGGCAATGCCCTGCTGTGGCATCAGTTGAGCAGTCTGGTCGGTGACGGCCGTTCCCCTACTGTGGCATCAGTTGAGCAGTCTGGTTGGCGGCCGCAATGCGTGCCGTGGGCCGCACATTCATCAGCATCTGCATCACGCCGCAGGCAATGCCCACCAGCACGGTGAATTGCCATGCGCGGTCGTAGGACCCCAGAGCGCTATAGATCACGCCGCCTCCCCAGGCACCCAGGAAAGAACCAACCTGGTGACTGAAGAATGCAATGCCAAGCAGCGTATTCATGTAGCGCAGGCCGAACAGTTGCACCACCAGCCCGCCAATGAGCGGTGCCACGCCAAGCCACAACGTACCCATGGCGGCGGCAAACACGAGCGTCGACGTGGGCGATGGTGGCCACACGAAATACGCCCAGATACAGAGCGAACGCAGAATGTAGATACCGCCCAGCAACAGGCGCTTTGAATACAGGCCACCCAACCAGCCGAATAAATACGATCCGGCCACGTTGAACAGACCAATCAGGGCAAGCGCCATCGAACCGACCATTGGGTCCATTCCGCAGATCGCCAGGTAAGTTGGCAAATGGACGATCAGGAAAACCAGTTGCAGACCGCACACAAAGAACGCGAGCGACATCACGACGTAGCCCGAATGCGCGAACGCCTCACCAATCGCCTGGGTCACTGACTGCTCCGGACCGGCACTGCGTTCCAGTTCGATCGAGTCAGCGGCACCAGCACAATAGGCCGCCGGCAACATCACGATACCCAGACCGATAAAGGCGATCATGGCGACCTGCCAACCATGGCTGCTGATGAGGGTCTGCGCCAAAGGCGAGGCCAATACCAGACCGATCGAGCCCATCGCCGATACCGCCCCCATGGCCGCGCTGCGCCGGGCGGGGGCCACGGCGAGTGAGGTGGCGGTCATCGCCATGTTTGATGTCGTACAGGACAAGGCGAGACCGATGCACAGGCCGCACCCAAAAATCACCATACCGGCACTGTCTGCAATCATGCTCACATACAGACCGAGGCAATATAACGCAACACCAGCCACCGCTACCCAGCGTGAGCCGACCCGATCGGAAAACATGCCGACAAACGGTTGGGTGATGCCCCAGAAGATGTTTTGCACCGCGAGTGCGAGGGCAAACTGCGCCGGCGTGATTCCGATGTCATGAACCATGTAGGGCTGAAACAGCCCCAGGCTTTGCCGCATGCCCATGGCCAGACTGAGCATCACGGACGCACCAGCCAGAATCGACAGCCGTTGACGCGCCGACAGTTCGGATTGCTTCATTGATTCACCTCACCCTTGCCGCGTCCATTGCGCCTTGCTTGTCCATGCGGCCGCGGCCGCACATCCTATCCCCTTCACCCACTTCACCCCTGGCGCGCCCACAGCATTTTAGTTGCAAGCGCAGCGCCGGCCGCAAGCGATTCCAGTTTGGCCCACATGACGCTCGGATGGACGCGCCGGTAAAACGGACTCTGGGCAAAACCACAATCAGTACCAGCGATCACGTTTTCGCGCCCGACCAGTTGCGCCAGGCGCACGATGCGCTCGGCCACCAGTTCCGGATGTTCAACGACGTTGGACACATGACTCACCACGCCGGGAATCAGCACCTTGCCCTCTGGCAGTTTGACACTCTCCCATACGCGCCATTCATGCTCGTGTCGTGGATTGGCCATTTCAATGCAGTAGGCGCCAGCCTTCACCTTGAGCACCAGATCAACGATATCGCGCATGGCGACGTCGGTGACGTGCGGGCCAGGCCAGCTTCCCCAGCATACGTGGTAGCGCACCTGCGATTCGGGAATGCCTTCGAGCGAGTGATTGATGATCTCGACCTGACGCGCAAGCCACAGTCGGTAATCGGCAAAAGAGGCTGGTGGCACCATGCGATCAAAGGTCACCGCCGCTCTGGCATCATCCAGCTGCACCACCAGCCCGGCATCGGTGATCGTGCGATATTCGGTTCTGAGTGCTTCGGCCAGCGCCAGCATGCAGTCTTCATCGCGCGCATAGAACTCGTTCTTCCGATCCGGAATGGCGCTCGACACCGCAGCTACCGGCAGAAATCCTTCGGCGTAACCACTGGCTGCAAGCGCCGCCTTGAAATTGCGGATATCGGCCTGCAGCGCCGCCTCGCCGGTGTAGCGGATGGGACCAACACACACCGAGTCAACCTGCGTTGCCGGTGGTTCGCGCGCATCCATCTCGGCGTAGAACTCGGCAAAGCGGGTACGGTCGGCACCGCGTGCCCAGGGGTTGCCGACGGTGGCAACAATCGGACGTCTCTCAAAACCGCTCATGCGCTCAAGGGCATATTGCGACCAACTGATGTCCTTGCCAAATTCGCCATCACTCGGGACATCGACACCGGCCTCGCGTTGCTGCTCGACCACTTCGGCCACTGAGCGCGCCAGCTGACTGGCATGGGCTGAGGCGTCAAAGCCACCGCTGCGCTTGGCGCGCAAATGGGCAAGCAACGCCTCGGGGCGAATCAGACTGCCGACATGGCTGGTGAGAATGTGATCAACGCTTTGGCGCATGCTGAGGGATCCTATGACAGCTGGTTTGGTGACGCCCGATTGTGGCGAACTTCATCGTCGATTGTGATGGTGTGCGCTCGTGATTTCCGTCGATTCAGCGCCGCCAGCGCCGCGCTGTTCAAATCGGCGCTGCCAATGCGGCATTGGCCCGTGCGAGGACACGCACCGGATCGGCGCCTGGCAGACCGGGCGTCTTTTCCCATTCTGACACCTGGCGCGAGGCCTCGATCACCATCTTGCAGCGTTCAAAACGTCGCTCGCCAAATTGCACGAGGGACTGTTCAAGCGGGCCACCTGCGGCGAGCAGCTCGGCCAGCACAATGCTGTCCTCGATCGCCAGGCCCGCACCACTGGCCATTTGCGGGGTCGGGCAATGTACGGCATCACCGATCAGTACGATGCGGCCACGGTGCCACGGCAGCGGCATCAGAAATGAACTGATCGGCCGATAGGCGATGCGCGATGGGTCCTGAATCTGATCGCGCACCTGGGCAATCGGTCCGCCGAAGTCAGCCAGCAGTTCGCGCATCATGGCCGGCAATTCGTCATCCGGGAGATGCCCTTGGCGCTCGATGGTCTGCACCAGAAAGATATACATTTCCTCAGGCGACACCGGATTGCAGCCCGCCTTGTTGCGCGGACCATAAAACAAGGTCCGTGCGCGGATCGCCTCAGGCCGTGGCACCATCGCGCGCCACACCGCCTGACCGGTAGGCTCCGCCTGGAATGGCTGACCTGCCGGCGATAAGAAATGGGTCTGCCGCACGCTCGATCCGATCCCATCGGCCCCAATCACGACATCGAACCGATCATTGCTGCCATCGGTAAAGCGGACATCCACTCCGAGCGCATCCTCGATCATCGATGCCACGCTCACGCCCAGGCGCACGCGCACCCCGGCCGCCTGCAACGCACCACGCAGCACATCCTGCAGTATGGGTCGCATGATGCCGATGCATTCCGGATTGCCAGCACCCAGCAACGGGGGCAATTCGATCCGACCAGTCACTCGGCCGTTGACATCACACGCCATCAGCTCCGAGTAGACAAATCCTGCACTGATGATCTGATCGAGGACGCCGATCTGCCTTAATGCACGCAGCGTCGCGCCTTGAATGGAGATGCCAATCCCGTAGACTGACCAGGTGGGCGTGAGCTCGACAATTTCGGCGGAAATCCCCGCATGCATGAGCGCAGTGGCAAGCGTCATGCCACCAATACCCCCGCCAACCACCAACGCTTTGCGCACCCGTTCCATTGCCTGCGCTCAGCCCCGGCTGATGGCGCTGGCGGCGGCGCCGCGCTGCCAACCGATCCACTGGCACAGCGCCTCACCCATCACCAGATCCAGATCGCTCCCACGCAGCCAGGGCAGCTCCTCGGTGAACAGGCTGACACACTGGCGCCAGGTGCAAGGCATGCGTGTGATGTCGGTGCCCCAGAACATTCGCTGCGCGCCGAAGGCGTCGAACACGCGCTGCAAGTACGGATGGATATCGGTGAAAGGGTAAGCCTCGCCTGAGTAGCCAGGTGCAGCCGAGGCTTTCACTGCGATGTTGGGATACCGCGCCAAAGCGATCAGTTCATCAATGCGGGCGTAGGCGGCCGCCCCTGTGCTGCGCAATGGAGCACCCAGATGATCCACCAGCAGGCGCAGTCGCGGATGACGTTGCGCGATGATCCCGACCGTGGGCAAAAAATCACTGCATGCGAGTGCAACCGGAAGCTGCGCGGCTGCCGCCGCTTCCCACAACCCGTCGAGCGAGCCATCCGTTGGCCAGGTCTTTTCGTGCGGCTGGCTGAATGTAAAGCGCAGGCCCAGCATTCCCGGTCGCTCGGTCCACCGCGCCACTTGTGATTGGTTGTCGGTCTGATTGAGCGGGAACCAGCCGAGCACCGCATAGCGCTCCGGATAGGCAGCCGCGGCAGCCACCGCCACTTCGTTGGATGTCGCATCCCAGGCCGGTGGCTGAATGACCGCGGCATCGACACCGGCTGCATCCATTTCAGCAAGGAGCGTGGCAGCCGCAAGCGCCGGCACCTGGCGATGAGCGGGACTGGGCTGTCCGCCAGCCCACAAGTGAACATGACAATCAACGATGGACATCAGGTACTCCTGCGCGGGGGCCTGTATTTGACCACAGGATGCCTCTGGTCCGAGCACGTGAGCGAGCGTGCCGCCTGATCGGTGGCACGCTCGCCAGGCGCCCGCTCAGTCCAGCCTACCCGCGGCCACTGCAGCCACTGCGGCAACCGGCCCGCTCACTCAGGCTTGATCGCCGCCGCCTGGACTACGTGCGCCCATTTCACAATGTCCTCATGAATGGCTTGGGCAAACTGCTCAGGGGTACCTGGCAGCGCGTCATTGCTTTGCGCGGCGATCTGGGCGCGGACCTCAGGCAACGCCAGACTTACCTGCAGCTCGCGGTTCAGGCGATCGATAATGGCATTGGGCGTGCCGGCTGGCGCATGCAGCCCGGACCACAGCGAAGCATCGAGGCGCCCAAGGCCGACTTGCGCCATGGTTGGCACATCGGGCAGCTCGACTGAGCGTCTGCGACCGATCACGGCAAGTGCCACCGCTTTGCCCGCCTTCACATGCTGGATCGCCGTCGAGGCCGGCGTAAACAGTACCTGGATCTGACCGCTCAACAGGTCGGCGATGGCCTGTGAACTGCCCTTGTAAGGCACATGGGTGAGCTGGGCGCCACTCACCATCTTGAACAACTCGCCGCTCAGGTGAGAGAACGTGCCAACACCAGAGGAACCATAGACCAGGGCATCGGGCTTGCTGCGCGACAGCGCGACCAGTTGCGCAATCGTGTGAACGCCCAGCCCCGGTGGCGTGATCAACAGCAAAGGTGCCTCGGCAATGGCCCCCACCGGCCGCAGATCTTTCTCCAGGTCAAACGAGAGATGATAGAGACTCGGATTGATCGCATTGGCGGTCGAACTGGCAAGCAATGTGTAGCCATCGGCTGCCGCATGGACCACTGCCTCGGCCGCAATGCTGCTGCCCGCCCCAGGCCGGTTTTCAATGACAACAGGTTGGCCGAGCCGCTCGGCAATATGATTGGCGACCATTCGGGTCAGTGTGTCGGTGCTGGTGCCCGGTGGAAAGCCCACCAGAATTTTCAAGGGCTTGTCGGGCCAAGTCGCCTGCCCCAGCGCGCTGTCCGCGCACACGCACAGGAGGAGGCTGAGGAGTCGCGCCAGGCCGGAACGATAAAGGGAATGATTCACGCACGCCTCCGTAGGGATCACAGCGTCGATCATGGCACACTACGCTCCGAGCGGCGGCTGGACGCACGCATCGCGCATCCAAAATCGAGGCGACAGGGAGGCACACGGCAAGCATGTTGGCCGAACAGATCTTGAACGGAATCGTCCTTGGCAGCATGTATGCCCTGGTGGCCTTGGGCTACACCCTGGTCTTCGGCGTCCTTGATAAATTGAACTTCGCCCACGGCGAGACCTTCATGCTCGGTGGCTTCGTGGCAGTCGCCGCCAGTGCATTGGGGGCACCAATCTGGCTTGCCTTTCCGTGCGCCATTGTCTTGTGTGGCGCGCTCGGACTGCTGGTTGAATGGGTCAGCTTTCGCAAGTTCCAAAGCGCCGATGCACAAATCACGGCGGCTCTCTCCTCCCTGGCAGTCGGCCTCATCGTGATCGATCTGGTGCAAAAGAGCTTTGGATCGGAGCCCGTATCGCTTGAACTGCCGCTGGCAGTACGCACCGCCACGGTGAACATTGCCGGCACCGAACTCGCCTGGATAAAGATTGCCATACTTGCCGTCGCACTTACCTTGATGGCCGCCTTGCACGCATTGGTCCAGTACACGCGCGTCGGTCGCAATATCCGTGCCGTAGCCGAATCGCCCTTGTCGGCAGCACTCCTCGGGGTCAATGTGCGTCAGGTCAATCAGCAAACCTTTGTCATCGCCTCCGCGCTCGCCGGCATGGCCGGGTTGATGCTTGCCCTGCGCACTGGCTATGCCGCCTCGGATATCGGCTTCACCTTTGGCATCAAGGCATTGGCTATCATGGCGATTGGTGGCATGGGCGATCTGCGCGGCGCCATGGCCGGTGGCATTCTGGTCGGCGTGATCGAGGCGCTCGCGGTGCAATATGGCCTCGGCAAGCTGGGCGAAGTGGTGGTCTGGATCGTGATGATCCTGGTGCTGCTGATTCGTCCTGCCGGCCTGTTTCAAAGCAGCACGAGGCAACGCGCATGATTCAGGATCACCTGTTTTTCACCGGCATCAATATCCTGCTCGCCTGGAGCGTCTACATCATCCTGCTGTCCGGTTCGTTGTCATTTGCCAACGGCGCGTTCATGGCCATCGGGGCCTACAGCGCCGGGGTGCTCAGTGTGAAATTCGCCTGGCCGATGGCCCTGGCGCTCGCCGCTGCGGCGCTTGCCACCGGAGTCCTCGGCGCACTGATTGCAACCCCGGCTCTGCGCACACGCGGTGTATACCTGATTCTGCTCACCACCGGAGTGACCTTCTGCGTCCAGGTGCTGCTCGAGAACTTTGACTACATCGGGGGCGTGGGCGGGCTCGGCGGGATGTCAGGGGCTACCGTGTGGCATGTCTATGGCGCTGTTGTGCTCGTCGGCGTGCTGCTCTGGTGGCTGTCGCGATCGCACCTGCAGCGCATGCTCGATGCAGTGCGCGAAGATGAACAGGTCGCCGCCGCCCTTGGCATCAACACGGTATACCTGAAGGTCGTCTGTTTTGCCCTCGGTGCTGCGCTCGCGGCATTGGCCGGCGGCCTCTACTCACACTACATGTCATTCATCCGGCCCGAAAACTTTGGTGTTCTGGTGTCGGTGTATGTCGTGCTCTATGTCGTGTTTGGCGGGGTGAACAATCTCTGGGGCGCGCTGCTGGGGGCGGTGGTGCTCACGCTGCTGCCCGAACTGATCCGGGGCCTCGCCAGCTGGCGGCCCCTGGTCTTCGGGCTGCTCATTGTGATCCTGCTCCTGGTGTGTCCGGAGGGCCTGCTGCCGTGGCGCAGCGCGACGCTGAAATCGCGGGTGAACGATGACTAGGCGCACAGAGCTATCCACCGCGCCGACTGCGCACGGCGGCGCGACATCGCTCCTCACCGTCGAGTCGCTGTGCAAGCGATTTGGTGGCTTGCAGGCACTCGATCATTTGAGCTTTGCCGTAAGTACCGGGGAAGTACTCGGCATCATCGGACCGAATGGTGCAGGCAAGACCGCACTGATCAATTGCATTACCGGCCTCTATCAGGCCGACTCGGGCGCCATCCGGCTCGATGGCACCGATCTGTCGAATCGGGCGCCCCACCAGATCAGTCGACTCGGCATCGCGCGCACCTTTCAAAACATCCGACTGTTTCGCCGCATGAGCGTGCTGGAAAATGTCGCCGTGGTGTTGAAGCGGTGGTCACAACGCCCACTGCGCTCGTTGCTGCTCAGGTCTGACGGGCCGATTCGTAAGTCAGCGCTGCAACTGCTTGATCGCCTGCGACTGGCGGACAAGGCCGATCTGCTGGCGGGCAATCTCGCCTATGGCGAGGCGCGGCGACTGGAAATCGCGCGGGCGCTTGCGACCGGTCCTCGTCTGCTGTTTCTCGACGAACCGGCTGCAGGGATGAATGAGGAGGAGACGGCCACCCTTGCCCATGATATTCGCGGTCTGCTTGATCAGGTACAAGGCGTGGTGGTGATCGAACATGACATTGGCTTCATTCGCAGCCTGTCTGACCGATTGATTGCCATGGACTATGGGCGCAAGATCGCCGAAGGACTGCCGCAGGAGGTGTTTGCCAACGCCCAGGTGGTTGACGCCTATCTGGGACGCGACGATGACTGAACGCAACTGGCTGCTGGAGGTCGATCGGCTCGAGGTTGCCTATGGCCCGATTCGTGCCCTGCGCGGCTGTTCGCTGCGCGTGGCAGCTGGCGAAACGGTGGTCGTCGTCGGGGCCAACGGTGCGGGCAAAACCACATTACTGCGCGCCATCTCCAACGTGCTGCCACATACCGCCGGCGAGGTTCGTTTCGCTAACCGCAGCACGCGCGGGGTTCGCACCGACCTGCTCACCCGGCAAGGTCTGCTGCACGTTCCCGAAGGTCGTGGCGTGATCGCACGGCTGACTGTCGAGGACAATTTGCGTCTGGCCTATGACCGGCAGACACCGGCCGAGCCCTTCGCCGGGGCGTGCGCGCGGGTCTTTGTGCGATTTCCGCGACTGCAGGAACGGCTCGCACAGAGTGCCGGCAGTCTCTCCGGTGGCGAGCAACAGATGCTTGCACTCGCACGCGCCTTGATCAATCCACCGCCCATGCTGCTGGTCGATGAACCTTCGCTCGGCCTGTCTCCGGCGATGGTACGCGAGGTCTTTCGTGTGTTGCGCGAGTTCAAGGCCAACGGAGTCACCCTGCTGCTGGTCGAACAAAACGTGCGTCAGGCGCTGGGCATTGCCGATCGGGCGTATGTGCTGCGTCACGGCGAGATCGTCAATGAGTCAAGCGGCGCCGCGCTACTGGCCGATCCGGACATGCTAGGCTACTACCTGGGTTCGCGGGCCGCGTAATTCGCCCTCTGACGAGGGCAGTCGAATGTCCGCTGCCTCGATAAGAATCCAAGAAAGAACCTATTTTTTCGACACGGCCAGTGGCCGGTTCATGGAGACATCATGCAAAACAGACGCGACTTTCTGTCAGCCAGCGCAGTACTTGCGTTGGCCGGCACCGCTCCGCGCGCAATCGCGCAAGGCAAACCGCCGATCCGCATTGGCGCGATTCAAGCACTCACAGGCTTTGCCGCCGACTATGGTGCGCTCTATAGTGCCGCGATCAATCTGGCCATGAATGACATCAATGCAGCCGGTGGCATCAACGGCAGCAAGCTGGAGATCAGGATTGAAGATGATCAGCTGGCCGCACAACAGGCCGTGCTGATGTACCGCAAGCATGTGTCCGATGGCATGGTGGCAGTGCTCGGCCCGGTCGCCGGCACCGCGTGGGAAACCGTTGCACCCATTGCCAATGCGATGCGTTGCCCGGCAATCAATTCCAATGCGCTCAAACCCGGCGTCAGCCGTAAACCCTATGCGGTCCGCTTGCATCCGCCGGATGACACCATGATCCCGGAAGGTCTGGCCGAATTTCACAAAGCACTACCGCAGATCAAGCGGGTAGTGATTGCCGGTGATGTGCAGGAAGCCTCTGGCGCTGCAGGTATTGAGGAATTTGCCAAGGCAGCCGCCAAGCTCGGAATCGAAGTGCTCGACCGGGTCTCGTACCAGACGCGCACGACAGACTTCTCGCCGATGGCCATCAAAGTGCGCAGTGCCAACCCGGATGCCGTACTGATCAGTTCGCTCGGGCCAACGTCACTGGGCTTTGTAAAAGAACTGGAAACCCAGCGTTTCGATAAGCCCATCCTCATCAATGCGCTCGTTTGGGCCGGCAATGCCTTTATCAACGCGCTTGGCACCGCCGGCACCCGGCTCTACAGCCTCGGCCTCACCACCAGCGAACATGACCAGGGCAATCCGGCCCATGACCAGTTCAATGATCGCTATCTGAAATTTGCAGGCGAAACCACCAAGCTGACCAAACCGATCAACATTTGCAATACCAGCCTGACCTATGACACGGTCATGCTGCTCGCTGACATCCTGCGGCAGAAGAAAATCGATGGCAATACCGATGTGGCAGCCGCACGTGAAGCGATCAAGGATGGCATCGCGGCGCTGACCGAATGGAAAGGTATCAATACCATCCACATGCGCGCGAACGGCGACGGGCATATTCAGACGCATCTGCTGCGGGCCGTTCCCGATCGAAAGACCTGGGAATTTGCTCTGCCGCTGGCGGAACGACTGAATACCCCGATCATTCCGGCTTGACTGTCGGTCCGTTCACACACCCGGGCAAACACCCGGGCACTCGCCGGAGAACTGGCGGCAATAGCGGCCGAGCGGGCTTTCCCTTGGCCGCTCAAATCACCGCCCCCCGCCCCCCGCCGCACCCTGGACCGGACCCGAATGACCGGCCCTCGGTGGTGGCCTATTTCATCATGCGTACCAGCCACAACGCCTGATCCGGCCACAGAAACAGCGAAACGATGCCAAGGGTGAGCGGAACGATGAAAATCAGCGAACCCATGATGATGTCGTTCATTTTTGATTCTGGAATGACTGTCTTCAACACGAACAGATTGAACCCGAGGGGTGGCGAGATCGCCGCAATCTCGATGTTGATCGTAATCACCACCCCGAACCATACCGGGTCATAGCCAAGCGCCACCACGGAGGGGAAAAACACCGGCACGATGACCACCATAAGACTCATCGGGTCCATGAACATGCCCAGCACGGCCAGCAGCAGCACGATCATCACCAGAATCATCCAGGGCGGCAGATGCGACCCGACCAGCAATTGCGCAGTCGCCTGCGGAATGCCCAGCCGCGCAAGCACGAAGGCGCTGAACATTCCCGAGACAATGAGTAGAACGAACATCGCCGTGGTGCGCGATGTATTGTCAAACATGCGCTTGATGCTCGTGCGATTCAGGCTGCCCAGCCACCAGGCGATCAGTAACGAGCTCAACGCCCCGACCGCACCTGCTTCGGTCGGAGTTGCAATGCCGGTATAAATGGCCACCATGATGGCCACGCCCACAAAGCTGATCGGAATCACTGCTTTCAGTGAACTCCAGCGTTCGCTCTCAACAATCTCGGCCTTGGCCAGAGGTGCAATGCCCGGATTGCGCCACACCTGATACATCACCGTCAGGATCAGCAATCCGGTCATGATGATGCCGGGGACGATGCCGGCAACAAACAGATCGCCAATCGAAGTCTCCGTAATCACCCCATAGAGCACCATCGGTATGGAAGGCGGTATCAATATGCCCAGTGTCCCGCCGGCCGCGGTGACCCCGAGTGCGAGACGTGGCGAATACCCTTTGCGTATCATCTCGGGCACGGCCATTGCACCGATCGTGGCAGCGGTGACCGGACTGGAGCCGCAAGGACCGCCAAAAATCGCGCAGGCAATCACCGTACCGATTGCCAGCGAGCCGGGCAGGCGGCGCAACCAGATCTGCGCTGCGGTGAACAGATCGCGCCCGATGGATGTCGCGGCCAGCGCCTCGCCCATCAGCACGAACAGGGGCACCACCACCAGCACGAAGCTCGATGATTGCGAAAACGCGATACTGGCCAGTTGGGTAATCGCCGCGTGCGGAAGAAACAGGTACACCCCGAGCACGCCCAGCAGACCGGTGGCCACCGCTACCGGCGCACCGGTAGACAGAAATACAACCAGAGCCACGATGAACAGCGCGAAGCCGGCAATCGCCTCCATGTCAGTGCAACCGGCTCTGAGCTGTCGTCTGCCCGCTCAGCGCGCGCTGCAACATGGCAATTGCGGTGAGCAGGAATTGCGTCACCCCCAGCGGGGCGATCCAGTAGACATATTTCAATTTCACCTCGATCACGGTCGGAAACAGACTGTCTTCCTGAAAGGCCTCAATCGTTGAGCGGGTGAGTTGCCACAGCAGCAAGCAAGCAAATACGATGACCAGAACCAGGGCCAGCAGATTGAAACGATGGCGCCAGCGCGAAGGCAGCTTCTGCACCACGAGGTCAACGGCCACATGTGATCCGTGTTCCAGCGTCGGAGCCAGCGCAAGGAAACAGGCATAGACCATGAGAAAACGCGACATGTCGAGTGCCCACAGCGTGGGGGCGTCGAACACATTGCGCGCCACCAGGTCGTAGGTAATCACACAGAGGATGGCCGCAGTGAAGCAACCAGCGAGCCACAGAAAAAGCCGATTCACGCCTTGAGTGAATCGCGCCCAGCTATGCCAGAACTGCTCACCCATTGCCATTCTCCCTGCGTGCAGTCAAACCGCTGACGACGGTCCGCGCGGATCACCAGAAGCGTCGGACGATCGTCGAAATGCGCTTGCCCGCCTCGCCGCCCTGCGCGTCCATCTTTGCAAATGCCGGGGCAATCGCGGCACGCAGGTCGGCCACCTCTGCATCACTCAATTGGTAGACCTCGGCTTTCTGGGTGCGCATCTGATTCTCTGCCTCGGCCTGAATCTCGTTGAGGTAGGCCGCTGACCGCTTGGTCGCCTCGCCACTGATACGCATCACCGCGGCGCGGTCATCGGCCGAGAGCTTGTTCCAGATATCGCGATTGATCACGTAGAACGTGGCGTTGACCGGCATGCGCAACACACTGATCTTGGGCGCCACTTCATGCAGCTTCAAAGTCGCTGCCAGCACGCTCACGCTCAAGGCGCAATCGATCGTGCGGTTCTGCAACGCGAGATATTGCTCCGATGGATCAATGCTCACCGGACTTGAGCCCAGAACCAACAGCTGCTCGCCCTGCCAGCGCCCGGCCGTGCGCACCTTGCGTCCCTTCCAGTCAGCCACGTTCTTTATCAGCCGATCGCGGCACACCACGACTAGCTGCCCCGAGGCTTGTGGCCACAGGTATTCCACGTTTTGCTTGTGAAACTCCTCCTGCAGGACCGGACGCAGCGCCTCCATCGACTCAATGAAAGGTGCCACACCGCCCGGCACCCCGCCAATGGCCTCCAGATAGGCAAGCGATGGCAAAGTGCCGGTAATGAATGCCGCCGAGGTCACACCCGCGGGAACGGCGCCATCGCGCACTGCCTTCAGCGTTTCATTGGCGCTGACCAGGGCACCTGCGTAATTGGCCACGAAGTGCACGCGGCCCTGAGTCGCTTTGTCGACTTCCTCCATCCACCATTTGAGAGTCGGAGTCCAGAAATTGCGCTCGGGATGAAAGATCGCCATATCGATCCGCTCGGTCTGTGCGTAGACCGACGTGCCGAGCAGACTCGCCGAGAGCAGCACAGCACTGATCGCGCGACGTCCAAGCGCACGAATGAATTGGCCCGTGCCCAGGACACCGGTCGGGCAATTGAAGCACTCCACCTGTGGCGCAGTCATGGTGCTGTCTCCCCTTTTTCGTTATGGACCTGATCATAGCTGAGAATGCCTCCCGGAATTCCACTCGCATGGCGACTGTCGATTGTCGCCCGGCGCCGACACCGCAGCGGGACGCCCTGCCCGCGCTTATGTCGCCTTGCGCACATCACGACCGCCTGGCCACTGGAACCGGCGGCGCTTTTTTGCCGCATTGCGCATAGAGATAGCGGCTGGTTTGCGGTATATACCCACTGTCGGCGACGCGCACGCTGCGCGAGCGAACGCTGACACAGCGTGCGCAACGTTTTCAACCGCAGCGCTGATCCGCCTGTCCTCTTGGAGTTCTCATGCGTCCTGTCCAGTTGTTCTGCTGGCACTTCATGCCCTATCCCTACCTGCCCGATGACTTCGATCAGAAGTACGACACCGGCTGGGTCACGGTCCCTAACGCACTGTGGGATCGGGAGAAGTCCGATGGCCTGTACCAGGAATATCTTGACCAACTGGTCTATGGCGAGGAACTCGGATTCGATGGCCTGGTGCTCAACGAACATCATCAGAACATTTACGGCCTGATGCCCTCGCCCAACCTGCTGATGGCCGCGCTCACCCAGCGCACCTCACGGGCCAAGCTGGTCGTCCTTGGCAATCTGCTGCCGCTGCACCTCAATCCTCTGCGGGTGGCCGAAGAGTACGCGATGCTCGATTCGATGAGTAGTGGGCGCCTCATTGCCGGCTTTGCGGTGGGCGGTGGCCCCGAGGCGTTCAATTACGACATTCCGCAACCGCAGGCGCGCACCCGCTACTGGGAGGCGATCGATCTGATCGACCGCTGCTGGACTGAAGACGGCCCCTTCGCCCATGAAGGCCGCCACTATCCCTTGCGCTACGTGAATGTCTGGCCCAAGCCACGCCAGACGCCGCGCCCGCCGATCTGGATCCCCGGTGCGATATCGGTCGAGACCATGGAAGAGGTTGCCAAGCGCGGTTACGATTACTTTCTGTCCTCGCGGGCACACGGCGCAGGGACGCGCAAGGCAGCGCAGCGTTTCGCCCAGATCATCGAATCCTATGGCGGGCGCTTTCATCCGTTTCGCATGGGTATCCTGCTGTCGGTCTATGTTTCGGAAACAGACGAGCAAGCCAGAGAAGAGGCTCATGAAGGCGTCTGGTATTTTTTGCGCAATTGCCTCAAAGGCCATCTGCGCCGCGAAGGCCGCATGCTCACCTTCGGTCCGGGTGTGCCTTCGACTTCGGTGCGGTCGTGGGAACAGTACCTGCAGAACGCCGATCCGGAGGCAAAGATGCTGGGCGATGCCGCAGACTGGGCCGAGCTCGAGGCCTGGGGCTCGATCACCATCGGCAGTCCGAAAACCGTGCGCGAGAAGCTCTGGAGTCTGATCGAGCAAGCCGGCGTGGGCAATCTGATGATCCAGTTTCATTTTGGCAATATGAAACCTGAATTGGCGCGCAAGAGCATGCGATTGTTTGCCACCGAGGTGGCCCCGGCACTGCGACGTGATTCGGCGGCGCTGTTCGGACGTGACTATCCGGAGCTGGCCGAGATGGATTTTGGTGACGCCAAGCCCACCGGAGCCGCGGCATGAATAGCACCCTCAGACAGCTAACCGTCGCCGGCATGGGCGTGAGCGTGGCCGAAACCGGACAGGGCACGCCACTCGTTTATCTGCATGGCTACGCCGACATCCATGCGGCCAGCGATGGCTGGCTGCCATTTCAGCAACAACTGTCCCGCTCGCATCGGCTGCTCGCGCCCGCCTTCCCGGCCTGCGCCGAATCGGCCGAAGATGAAGAGATCGAAACCATTGATGATGTGGCCTATCGCTGGATCGAGGTGATTGATGCACTCGGGCTTGCACGATTTGATCTGATCGGCAACTGCTTCGGCGGTTGGGTTGCCGCGGAACTGGCCGTGCGCCACCCTGAACGCGTGAATCGCCTCGCGCTCATCGGCGCAAGCGGCCTGTTCCTGCCCGGTGAGCCGATTGCCGATCTGTTCATGGAGGTGCAGGCACGCAACGGGCGCGACTTCAGCGGACTGCGGCATCTGATGTTTGCCCATGCCGATGACGCGGCCGCACTCGCACTGCTGCCCGATGGTCGCGTCGACTTGGCACGCGAAATCAGTCGCTACAAGGTGATGCGCTTTTGTTCACGGGTGGGTTTCAGTCCACCGTATTTTTACAATCGCAAGCTGATAAACCGCCTATCGCGCTATCGCGGTCCGGCGCTGGTGATCAGCGGCGCGGAGGATCATATGGTGCCCATTGCGCACGCCCGTGCGTACGCAAATGGACTGCCGGGTGCACGGCTGGAAATACTCAGTGGTTGCGGTCACAGCCCGGGCATTGAACGCTGCGAGCAAACGGTTGCCTTGCTGGATGCATTTTTTCAGTAAACGAACACGCGCCCTTGGTGCCGATATGCACCGCGAGGGGCGCGCATCGGGTCTGCCCCACGTGGCCTACTGATTCTGCTCTAGCGCACCAGGCAATCCGCATCCGGTTTGCGCTGGGATCATGCTTGCGCACGAATCAGGTCGGCCGCCCGTTCAGCGATCATGATGACCGGGGCGTTGATGTTGCCCCCGACCAGATCGGGCATCACCGAGGCATCGACCACCCGCAGACCCTCAGCGCCGATCACCCGTAGCTGGGGATCAACCACTGCCCATTCATCGCCTGCAACGCCCATCTTGCAGGTGCCGAGGGGATGATGAACCGTGATGCCGGTCTGCGCGATATAGTCGTTGAGGTCTGTGTCCGATACTGCGCCCGGGCCCAGGCGACGCGCGCAGAACGGCGCCAGATCCGACTGATCACCCACATCCATCGCCATGCGCAAGCCGGCGCGCAGCGTCGCCCAATCGTGATCCGTTGCCAGGAAATTCTGCACGATGACCGGTGCCGCCTCGGGGTCAGACGAGCGCAGGCGTACCTGCCCACGACTTTGCGGCCGTAGCAACGCCGCCCTGATCGCAAACCCATCCTGATAAGGCGCGCGAAACGGGCGCAGATACGGGCCCGCGCTCATCGGACCACTGATAAAAATCAGCTGAATGTCGGGCAGGTCCGCGGCGAGGTGCGTGCGCAAAAACGCCATCGCACCGGCTGGCAAGTCGGTGGCGATACCCTTGCCACGCCAGTACGCATTGGCCAATGCCACGCCGATCCGGTCGATCCGCATACTGCGGTGCAACGGCCCCGGGCTGCGCCGTTCATACACTGCCGGCGAGGAAATATGGTCCTGCAGATTCTCGCCGACTCCTTTCAAATCGATGCGCGGCCGGATACCCACCTGGCTCAGATGATCGGCCGGCCCCACACCCGATAACATGAGCAATTGCGGCGAGTTGATCACCCCGCCACACAGAATCACTTCGCGCGTGGCGCGCGCCTGACAAGCGCGTCCGGCCTGCCGGTAATGTACCCCGACCGCGCGCTGGCCTTCGAACTGCAACGCACTCACCAGAGCTTCGACCTTTACGTGCAAATGCGCGCGTGCCAGCGCGGGCCGCAGATAGGCAAGCGCCGTGCTGCAGCGACGCCCATCGCGAATCGTACTTTGCAGTTGACCAAAGCCTTCCTGCTGCGCGCCGTTGTAATCCGCGGTCAATGCATGGCCTGCAGAGTGTCCGGCCGCCATGAACGCATCGTTCAACGGATCGTTGAATCGGCCGAAGCGGGTGGTGAGCGGCCCCTCACCGCCACGCCACGGATTTGCCCCGCCCTCCCAGGATTCCTGCCGGCGAAAATACGGCAGCACATCCTGATAGGACCAGCCGTTCAGACCGGCCGCCGCCCAGCGGTCGTAATCCCCGGCATGGCCGCGCACGTAGGCCATCGCGTTGATCGATGACGATCCACCGATCACCTTGCCACGCGCGCATTCGATGGGGCGTCCACCCATGGTGCGCTCGGGTTCGGAAAAGTACTGCCAGTCGTTCATGCGTTTCAGAAACAGACGCGGCCAACCGAGCGGGATGTGAATCCAGGGGTTGCGATCCCAGCCGCCCGCTTCCAGCAGCAAGATGCGCTGATCACCTTTTTCAGACAGCCGGTTGGCCAGCACGCAGCCTGCCGATCCTGCGCCCACAATGATGTAGTCGTATTCGTCTGAATTCACGCTGTCCCCTCCACTTGTTCAGAAGCAAGCAGCCTCACTGCACCCCGATGTCAGCTGATTTCAAGACGATTTCCCAGCGGCTCGCTTCGGTGCGCATGAATTCTGCTGCGGCCGCACCGCCTTCGCCATCGGCCTGCACCCCCAGCGAAGCGAGCCGGACCAGGACCTCGGGATCAGCAAGCGCCTGCGCGGTCTCGCGTGCCAGTCGATCGCGCACGCCCAGCGGCGTCGCTGCGGGCGCAAGCAGCGCATACCAGCTTTCCATATGGTACCCAGCGACTACTTCCCCGAGTGCTGGCACGGCAGGCATGGCACTCAAGCGTTGCGATGATGTTGTCGCCAGCACGCGCAGGCGCCCAGCCTTCACCTGAGCATCGACCACCAGCGGACTCAGAAACGCCAGATGAAGAGATCCATTGAACAGATCGGGCAGGACATCATTGGTGCCTTTGTAGGCCACGTGCACCATGTCAAGTTTTGCTTCATGACGAAACAATGCTGCGGCCAGGTGCGGCGAGGAACCGCTGCCGCCACTGCCGTACTGATAGTGTCCGGGACGGGCGCGGATGTGCTCGATCAGTTCAGCCACCGAATGCTCGCTGGCAGCCGCGGGCACTACCAGAGCCAGAGGACCACGCGCGACCAGAGACACCGCCGCAAAGTCCTGGATTCGATACGGAACTTTTCCGAGCAATACCGGGTTTACCACATACGCCATCGCAGGCATCACGAGGGTGTAGCCGTCAGGCTTTGCCTTCGCCGCCATTTCCATCGCAATGTTGCCACTGGCGCCGGCACGATTTTCGATGACAAAAGGCTGACCCAGACTGTGTGCCAGGCGCTCACCCAGCAGGCGCGCGAGGATGTCATTCGGCCCTCCAGGCGAATAAGGCACCAGGAGATGGACAGGGCGTTCAGGCCAGGCCAGTTCGCGTGCGTCGGCGGCGAGCGCAGCCTGCCCCACCAGCAATGTCGACACAGCCAGACAGGCCCATTTCCCTGCAATGACATACCCCTCGCGGGCAAGGCCGACAATTCTCACCAAGTGTCTTATCATCATTGGCCCGGTACCCGATCGAGAGAGCCCTTCGGTGCGCTCACCGCAGGATGCGGACATTCTAACCGCACCCTCTGCGCGGTCTCGCCTTGCAAGGATAAACTTTGATGCATCTGCTTCGTCTCGGCTTGATCGGTGTCTTGATCAGCGCAGCGCCGCTCGTACTGGCCGGCGAATTGGCACCGCCGCCGGCCCCCGCCTCCGCGAGCGCCCCCGCCAGCGCCGCGGATCGGTCGGCAGCGCCCGAGAATGCACGCACTGAGACCCTGCAGGTCTGGCTGAGTCCGGGCATCTATTCCGTGCACTTCGATCGCAGCAAGAATCTGCGCAATGACAATATCGGTCCCGGAATAGAGGTTGCCTTCACGCCGGTGCACGCCCTGGTTGCAGGCAACTATATCAACAGTAATGGAGCGCGCACGGACTATGTCGGTTACGCCTGGCGCCCCTGGCATACTGACTTTCATGGTGCGCAGATTGGCCTGGGCGCACTGGTGAGCGCATTTGATGGTTATCCGCACTATCGAAACGGTGGATGGTTCATCGCGCCATTGCCGCTGTTGTCGGTCGAAACCCGCTATGTGGGCATTAACCTCAGCGTCATTCCGACGATCGCCAATCGCCTCGACGGGGCGGTTTCGCTCCAGTTCAAGCTGCGAGTGTGGTAACAACTGACATAGAATCCGTCCGGTCAACACCAAGGGACACTCGCCATGTTGCGATTCAACCAGGTTTTTCGTTACCTCACCCTCACCGCATGCCTGCGGTCGCTGCTCGCGCTCACGTTGACATTCCTTGTCAGCGCGCCGACGCTGGCCCAGCAGGCGAAAATCAAAGTCGGCATGATGCTGCCCTACACCGGCACATTCGCCCCACTCGGCGTAGCCATTGAAAACGGCTTTCGACTGGGGCTTGAAGAACAGGGCGGGCGCCTCGGTGGCCGTGAGGTCGAAATTGTCAAAGTGGACGATGAGTCGGACCCGGCCAAAGCGACCGACAATATCAATCGGCTGGTGACTCGCGACAAGGTCGACGTGGTGCTCGGTACAGTCCACTCCGGCGTTGCTGCCGCCATGGTGCGGGTGACGCGCGAATCGGGCACCCTGCAGATCATTCCGAATGCCGGACTTGCACCGGTGTCAGGCCCGCTGTGCGCACCCAACATTTTTCGCTCGTCATTTTCCAACTGGCAGTCGGGCTACGCGATGGGCGTGGAAATGGCCGCACGCAACAAGGTGAAGAAAGTCATCACCATTGCCTGGCAGTATGCAGCTGGCGAGGAATCGGTCAAAGGGTTCAAGGACGGCTACACCAAAGGTGGTGGGCAAATCGCCAAGGAACTCTGGCTGCCCTTTCCGACCGTCGATTTCCAGGCTCTGCTCACCGAAATTGCGGCAGCCAAGCCCGATGCGACCTATGCATTTTTTGCCGGTGCCGGTGCCGCGAAATTTCTGAAGGACTATGACCAGGCGGGTCTGCGCAAAACCATTCCTTTGATCGGCCCGGGCTTTCTCACCGATGGCATTCTCGAGGCGACCGGGGGCGCCGCCGAAGGGGTCGAAACCACCCTGCACTATGGGGATGGCATCGAGACGCCAAAGAACAAGGCGTTCCGTCTGGCTTACGCAAAGACATTCAAACTGCAACCTGACACCTACGCGGTGGCCGGCTATGACAGCGCCTATCTGCTGGGTGCGGGAATGAAAGCGGTCGCCGGCGACATCAGCAAACGCAAGGAACTGATCGCTGCCATGGAACACGCCTCGATCGACAGTCCGCGCGGCAAGTGGACCATGTCACGCGCGCACAATCCGATCCAGGATCACTATCTGCGCAAGGTGATCGGCATGGAAAACCGGGTGACGAGCGTAGCCGTGCGGCAGCTCGATGACGACCCCGCGATGATTGCTGCTTGCAAAATGGGACGCTAGGCCCGGCGCGGGCCGAATCGACCGCTGCAGCGGTAAAGGATGAAGCGGGAAAGCATGGGTCGGGAAAAAATGGGCAAGGTTCGCTGATCCGCCATGGATTTCCCGACTTTCCTGATCCAGCTGCTCAATAGCGTCCAATACGCGCTGTTGCTGTTTCTGATTGCCAGCGGCCTTACTCTGGTGTTCGGAATCATGGGCATCATCAATGTGGCCCATGGCAGTTTTTATATGATCGGCGCCTACCTTGCCTGGTCACTGACTGCCCTGACCGGTCATTTCTGGACAGCATTGCTGATCGGCACCGTGCTGTCCGTGCTGCTTGGCTTTGCGCTCGAGTGGCTGGTGATCCGTTACCTGTACGGCCGCGACCTGCTCTATCAGGTGCTGCTCACCTATGGACTCATACTGGTCTTCGAAGAGGTCCGCAGCCTCCTCTGGGGCGATGACGTGCGCGGCGTGGACATTCCGGGCGCGCTGGCGAGCTCACTGCGGCTCACCGATAATCTGTCGTATCCGGTCTACCGGCTGGCCATTTCGGTGCTTTGCCTCGCACTCGCTGCCGCGATGTACTGGCTGATTCAGAAGACCCGCGTCGGCATGATGATACGCGCGGGCAGTGCCAATCGGCAGATGGTGCAGTCCCTTGGCATCAATGTGGCGCTTCTCTACCGATGCGTCTTTGCGCTCGGTGTGGCCCTGGCGGCGCTGGCAGGGATGATCGCCGCCCCGGTCTCCTCGGTGTTTCCGGGCATGGGCAATCACGTGTTGATCGTGTGCTTTGTTGTGGTGGTGATCGGCGGCATGGGATCGATCAAGGGTGCGCTGATCGCCTCTTTGCTGATCGGTCTGGTCGACACATTTGGCAAGGTCCTCCATCTGGAAATTGCCGGCATCCATTTGCTGCCCGAATTGTCCTCGATGAGCATCTACCTGCTGATGGCGGTGATCCTCCTGTGGCGGCCCGAAGGGCTGTTCGGAGCGCCCGGTCGATGAGTCCGCGGCCACCCAATCGACACAGGTTGGCCCATTGGATCCCTGTGCTCGTGGTCATCGGGCTGACACTGCTGCCGTGGATCACCGATAAGTTCTACGTTCAGTTCGTCGCCAAGATGATGATCATGGGGATTTTTGCCATGAGTCTCGATCTGCTGCTGGGCCACGCCGGGCTGGTCTCATTTGGCCACGCTGCGTTCTATGGAATCGGTGCCTATGCGCTCGCACTGATGACCCCGGCTTACCAAGCGGCCAACTTCTGGCTGAGCCTCGCCGCGGCGATCGGGTTATCGGGCCTGGCTGCCTTGATCATCGGATTTTTTGTGGTGCGAACCCATGGCATTTATTTCATCATGGTCACACTGGCATTCGCACAAATGCTCTTCTTTGTCTTCCACGACACCCGCATTGCCGGCGGCACTGACGGCATCTTCATCGATATTCGACCTGACGCCTCACTCTCAGGATGGGTACCGTTTGATCTGGAAAATTTTGTTCATGTCTACTTTGTCGCCCTCGCCTGCTTTGCACTGGTCTACGTTCTATTGCGCGTGCTGTTGCGATCGCCGTTTGGTCACGTCATTTCGGGTATTCGGGTAAACGAACCACGCATGCGCTCGCTCGGCTATCGGACATTTGGGTACAAGCTGGTGTGCTTTTCGATTGGCGGTGCGATCGCGGGCATCGCCGGATATCTCTCGGCCCTGCAATTTGGCGTGGTCAATCCTGAATTCCTTGGCTGGCACTTGTCGGCCGCGGTGATGATGATGGTGATTCTGGGTGGCATGGGCACCGTGGCGGGTCCGATTCTCGGTGCGAGCGTGTGGATGGTGCTCGAACTCGGACTGCAAGACCTCCCCACCGTGGCAGGCGTCGACCTGGGTAAACATTGGCAGCTATGGATGGGCAGTTTCATCGTGCTCGCGTCTCTGTGGTTGCCCAATGGACTGCTCGGCCTGCTAAGCACATGGCGTGCTGCATTCGGCGCACGTACGTCGCAGACAGGCGGCCAGGTTCTCAGGCCGGATGGCTCGACTGTCCCAGCCGATTACCCCGGTGCCTCAACGGGTGCATCGATCGCGTCGGTAACGCCCCTCGCATCGGTCGAGGCACGGCAGGCGGGAAACGAATGAATCAGCCCCGCGGCAACGATCACGCTGCGCTCACGGCGAGCCGACCCGGTGCGGGCCACCCTGCTCTCGCGACGGAGTCGCTGACCCGCCACTTTGGGGGACTCACGGCAGTCAACCAGGTCAGCATTCAGTGCCATTCCGGGCAGATTCACGCCGTCATCGGTCCCAACGGCGCGGGCAAATCGACCCTGATCAATCTGCTGTCAGGGGAGCTCGTGCCCAGCTCGGGCAAGGTGCTTCTCGACGGCGAGGATGTCACAGCCCAAGACCCCGCGCAGCGATCGCAGCGCGGCCTTGGGCGCAGCTATCAAAAGACCAACATCTTTGCGCCCCTGAGCGTATTTGAAAACTGCCGCCTGGCCGCACAATCCCGGGCCGGCTCTTCCATGCGCTTTTTTCGACCCGCCACCAGTAACCGGGAGATCAACCAGAGAGCATTGGCTGCCCTGGTGGCGACCGGCCTGGAGGCGGCCAGTGAGTGCATTGTTGCGACGCTCTCACACGGCGCCCAGCGACAGGTCGAAATTGCCATGACCCTGGCGACGGCTCCAAAGGTGCTCCTGCTCGATGAACCGCTGGCCGGAATGGGCGCTGAAGAGTCGGCCCAGGTGGTCGCGCTGCTCAACCGGTTACGTGGCAATCACGCGATTCTGCTGATCGAACACGACATGGACGCGGTCTTCGCGCTGGCAGACAGACTCACGGTGATGGTCAACGGCAATGTGCTCGAGTCCGGCGCGCCCGATGCCATACGCGCGAGCCCTGCCGTGCAGGCGGCCTACCTTGGAGTCGATGAGATCACTCATGGCTGAGTTCGCAAGTCCCCCGTTGCCGCACAGCGCACAGGCCTCCCCTGCCGCGGCCGCAGGCACAGGCACAGGCGCAGGCACAGGCGCGGACGTGAACGTCGGTGTGGGTGTAGGCGCGGCGCGAGGCGCAGGTGTGGGTGTAGGCGCGTGGGTGGGGAGTGCTGTTGGGCGTGGCGCGGGCTACCTGCTCCAGGCAACCGACCTGCACAGTCACTATGGTGCCAGCCATATCCTGCACGGAATCGACTTTCAGATCGCGCGGGCCGAAACCGTCGCCTTGATGGGTCGTAACGGAATGGGTAAAAGCACCCTGCTTCGCACCATGCTCGGTCTGGTGCGTGCCACCGGTGGCCAAGTTCATGTCATGGGAACCAACATGACCACGGCCGCCCCGTTCCAGATCGCACGCGCAGGCATCGCCTATGTGCCCGAAGGCCGCGGCATTTTTCCGAACCTGTCAGTTAAGGAAAATCTGATCATGGCAGCACGCGCAGGCCGCCATGGTCAAGCGGACTGGACTTTTGAGCGTGTGATGGACTGCTTTCCGCGTCTACGCGAGCGACTCGCTCACGGTGGTGCCCAGTTATCGGGAGGTGAACAACAAATGCTCACCATAGGACGCGCACTGATGACCAATCCCGAGTTGCTGATCCTGGACGAAGCCACCGAAGGGCTGGCACCGCTGGTGGCGCGCGAAATCTGGCGCATCGTGGCGCAGATTCGCCAAAGTGGCATCGCGACCATCATTGTGGACAAGAACTTCGCTGCCCTGAGCGCGCTTGCCGATCGAATTCAAATTCTGGTGAAAGGCCGCACAGCGTTTTCTGGCGCAGCCGACGCACTGCGCGAACAACCCGAACTCAGACAGCGGTTGCTTGGCGTCTGATCGATGGACCAACCCGCCGCGGACACGCAGACCTCCAGTCATCGAGCCATCGTGCTTCTCGGACTGGCCGCGTTTGCCAGTTCGGCATCGGTACGAGTGATCGATGCCGAATTGCCGCGGATTGCCCAGACCTTCGATGCTCCGGTGATGCAGGCAGCCCATGCCATTACTGCATTTGCCGCCGGCTATGGGGTGATGCAGCTGTTCTACGGCCCCCTGGGCGATCGTTTCGGCAAATTCCGGCTGATCAATCTGCTCACTGCCGCCTGTGCCATCAGCACGTTGATGTGCGCGCTCGCCCCGACATTGACGGGGTTGATCGCCGCTCGATTCTGCGCCGGGGCAACCGCCGCCGGCATCGTGCCGCTTGCCCTCGCCTGGATCGGCGACGCGGTGCCCTATGAGCAACGCCGTACCGTCCTTGCGCGATTTCTGAGCGCACAAATCTGCGGCATGGCCAGCGGGACATTCATGGGCGGCTTTGCCGCTGAGCATTTCAGCTGGCGGCTCCCGCTATGGGCACTGGCCGCCTGGTTTGCCGGCATCTGTGTGCTGCTCTACCGACATGCACGAACTGGATTGCTGAACAGTCAAGCCAGTGCAGTTACCACGCCGCGCACTGTGACAAGTGCAGTGCTGTCAATGATGGTGATTTTCCGTGGACGCTGGTCACAAGTGGTTTTGACTGCTGCGTTCATCGAGGGATTTTTCTTCTATGGCGCCTATGCCTTTGTTCCAACACTGCTGCATGTACGTAACGATCTGTCACTCACACTGGCAGGCAGTGTCACCATGTCACTCGCGCTCGGCGGGCTCGCCTATAGCGCGCTGGCCCGTCCCATTGTCAGTCGCCTGCCGGAATCGGTCACCGCCATGATCGGTGGATGCGTGATGGCTATCGCGTTGCCCGCGGTGTGCCTGCTCCCGGGGTATGTTGCGCCGGTCACCTGCAGTGTCATCGGCGGATTTGGGTTCTACATGATGCACAACACCCTGCAATCCAGTGCCATTCAAATGTCAGTGCAACATCGGGGCGTCGCGGTCGCCTTGTTTGCTGCGGTCTTCTTTCTCGGACAGTCCGTGGGCGCGAGTCTCATCGGCATACTGGTGCAGCGGTTGAATCCGGTCGCCATCTTTGCCGTCTGTGGCCTCGCCTTGTTCTGTATGGGTGCCGGATTTGCCTATCGCTACCGCCGTACCAACCTCGCAGTACGCTCAGGCACGGCAGCCTAGGTACGGCAGCCAGATCCCGCAACCGGCCCGCCGACACACCCGCACTCGTACTCCCGCACACTCGTACGCAAGCATGCATCATCGGAAACAGCGCAGAGGATCTGCACCATGAAAATTCGAATTGTTGGGGCGGGACCCGCTGGCCTGTACTTTGCAGCACTCGCCAAGGCGCATGACCCATCCCACGACATTGTCATCTATGAGCGCAATCGACGCGATGCCACCTGGGGATTTGGTGTTGTGTTCTCCGATCGTGCGCTGGAATTCCTGCGCGCCGATGACGAGGCCATGTATCAGTACCTGATCCCGCACATGCAAAGCTGGAGTGATCTGGCCGTCGTTCACCGCGGCGAGCGGGTGGCCATCGCGGGCAACGGATTTGCCTCGATCGGACGCCTTGAACTGCTGCAACTGCTCTACCACCATGCGGAATCACTCGGCGTGACCATTCAGTTCGAGACCGACATACGCTCACTCGATGTACTGCCCGAGGCCGATCTGGTGCTGGCAACCGATGGCGCATTTTCGCTGCTGCGACAGCAGCATGAAGCGCAGTTGGGCACGCGCACCGAATGGCATACCAACCAGTTCATCTGGTACGGCACTTCACGTGTATTCGACACCCTCACCCTCACTTTCCGCGAAACCCCGCTCGGCGTTTTCTGCGCCCATCACTATCGCTACAGCGCAGACATGAGCACGTTCCTTGTCGAAGTTGATGCCGCTACCTGGCAGCGCGCAGGCTTTGCGACGATGAGTCCGCAAGACACCATTGCCCTGTGCGAACAGGTCTTTGCCGAGGACCTGCAAGGTCACCCGATTATTTCCAACCATTCCCACTGGCGCCGCTTTCCTGCCATATCCAATGAACACTGGAGCCATGACAATCTGGTGCTGCTGGGAGACGCTTTGCGCACCGTGCATTTTTCGATCGGCTCGGGTACCCGCATGGCGATGGAGGATGCCATCGCCCTCGCCAAGGCGCTGCGTTCGACCCGCGATATCGCGCAGGCCCTGCACCTGTTCGAGCAATCCAGGGCGCCGGCAATGCACAAGATCATGGAGGCCGCCAGGGTGAGTCTGCACTGGTACGAGCAGATGGCTGAACATATGCCCTTGAATCCGACAGACTTTGCCTATGCCTATATGCGCCGCACCGGCCGGGTGAGCCATGCGGCCATCAAGCGCATGGACCCGCGACTGGCGGCAGCCTGGGAGGCGCAGCATCCGGACACGCCCGCTCCGCCTGCCCGCTAAGCGACCGTCCCGCTTGTAGCGCGCGCCGGTCACTCGAATCAGCTCGACGCGTGCGTGCGCGGGGCGACCGCCGGCATGACACCGTTCAATGGGCCAGTGCGGCCACTCCAGCGCGGCAGGAAACCTCGTCCTGCGAACCGGTGCCGCCGGAGCATCCAATGGCACCAATCATCTTGCCATCGACCACGAGCGGGATACCACCACGCGAGGCAATGACGCCATCGAGTGTGCCGATATAAGCAAAGCGCTGAATAGCATCCTCGAGCAGCTTGGTCTCACGACGGAACGTCACTGCGGCACGCGCTTTATGTTCGGCGATTGCAATGGATGCGTATTGCGCGCCATCCATGCGCTTGAAGGTCACCAGATTGCCGCCGCTATCGACCACTGCAATGTTCATCTTCCAGTTGCGTTTCTTTGCTTCGGCCATCGCAGCGTTGATCAGCGCATCGGCCCGATCGAGTGAAATGGGGGCACCGTAGGGCACGTCAAAGGGCATCACCTCGGGTACTGCATCCAGTGGATTGGCGGGCGGCGTAGGACTTTGCGCGCTCGCCTGAGCACTGAAAAGACCCAACGTAAGTAGAGCAAGTATTGTGGCGCGCATTGACATGGTGTCTCCTGACATTCGATTGTTTTAGGTGATCGGGCAGGGCCGCAACGTCAAGCGGTCGCTGCGCCGCGCCGCCATCCTACACGCTTAGGAAACGCGCAAGCCCTTGCGTACCAACCGCGGCAAGACTTCGTCGCAGAAATACGGCAGTTCAAGCCCGTAATTCACCATCGACAGCGCAACGCCGGCAAAACCTGCTTCGTGCAAACTCGCCAGGTCATTGGCGACATCATCCGGATCGCCGATCAGGGTGAATCCCGACAGGCCATTGGCAAAATCACGCCTCACCTTGCGAAACGCTTCCTCGCTATAGTCAGCGGGATTGATTTGTTGCAATGCCATGATGCTGTCAACCGCCGACCAGTCGGCCTGCTCGAGCGTGCAATGTTCGTAGTACTCACGCGCCTGCGCACGCGTGGGCCGACAGGTCATCACCCCGATCGTATAGACACTCAACTCGCGTCCGGCTTGGCGTGCCCGTTCGCGTACTTCGGCCACCTGGGAGCGCGCCTCGCCGAGTCCTGAATGCTTGACCGCGCGAAACAGCGCATCGCAATTGCGTATCGCAAAATCCTGCCCGACCGCCGACGCACCCGCATTCATGATCATTGGCCGGCTGCCGCCATAGGGCTTGGGCCACGCCCGCACACCCTTTAACTGCAGGTAGCGGCCGTTGATGTCGAACTCGTCAGTACGAGTCCACATCGCCTTCACCGCATCGAGCCATTCCTGCGCGTAGTCGTAGCGCGCTTCATGGTCGCGCTGCTTGACACCGAACATCTCGAACTCGCCCTCGTTCCAGCCACACACGACGTTGAGTCCGAAGCGACCCTCCCCAACATGGTCCGCAGTGACAAATTCCTTGGCGGCGATCACCGGATGAATGAGCGGAGCATGCACCGTCCCGAACACGCCGATACGGCGGGTGCTGGCCAGCAATGCACTCGCCCAATTGACGGTTTCAAAGGTCGACCCCTGATAGTCGGTATCCCCGCCGTAGCCTTTCCAGCGCCCAATCGGCAGCAGGAACTCCAGTCCGGCCTCATCGGCCATGCGTGCGAGGCGCAGCATATCGGGCCATTGTGCCGACCAACGCTCATCGACCATGGTCACCGCCCGACCCGATGAGCAGTTGGCGCCAAACAAACCCAGTTTCAGGCGATTGCCATTGCGGAACGCAAGCCTGTCTTGCAGTGACAACGGTGGTGTCATAGAGCTCAGACCCGGATGACTGCCTCGATCGAGCGATCGAGAAACGAATTGCCGCGCTCCAGCAAGCGAACGGTGCCGCCGTCCAACCCCTGCGCCAAGGCATCGCGATTCAACTGGCGCGCCTTGGTGAGGCGCGCGGTGAAAAGGAAGATCGTCCGACGTGGACTGATCCAGGACAGTCGCAGCGGTTGCCAGATGACATTACCCGCCACGTCCGAGGAGACAAATTCCAGTACGATGCCGATCTCCAGCTCATCGACCATGCGATGTGCATAGCTTGAGGAATCCAGTGCGATCTCGTCGACCGCGACAGGTCGCCCGGCCACCTCGGTGCGCCACGCCGCACCGCGTTCGTGCGCTTCCGCCGCATATTTCTCGCTGGCGTGCTTATCGCGCCAGCGCGCGATGACATCGCGGTGCGTCTTCATCAAATTACCGAAAAAGGCATCTCGTTCGATCACCGGCATCCCGGCGTCGGCGACGCCACGCGACAGCGTTTTCACGAGCAAAGGCAAAATCACCCGCAGACGTGGCAACTCGTCCGGTCCGCCGTCGCCGACCGACCACACCAGCTTGTCGATCGTATCGAGCCGGTGGTCCCACGAATCCTCATCCAGTTTGTCAAAGATATACGACTGGGTCAGCGCTTTACTCCACCAGTCAATCAGAAAGGTACGCAGGAACGGCAGCAGATCGTCGGGCACCCGCTGCGCTAGCTCTGCGTTGACTTCTGTTGCCGCAACGAGTTCGCGTTCGACACGCTCGAGCTCCGCCGGATCGGGTCCCGGATCGGCGGGCTTATCGACCTTATAGCGCTCGCTGATCAGCTCGATTTGATCAGCGGCAAGGGCGATCAAGCTCAGATCATCGGTGAACTTCTCATTGATCTCGGCGACCAGATCGTTCAACGCGACCACAAACTCCGATCCGTCCGAACTGTCGATATCCGGATCACGAACGGCCTCAGTCAAATTGTCGAGCAAGCGTCGCATCGGATGATTGCGACTGGCAAAAAAGGTGCGATCAAGGATGGCTGACTTGACCGCGATGGTCTGCAGCAAGGCGAGCACAGAGCGCGCGCCGGTGCCGATCATCGCATCATCTGCCAGCGACTCGAACAAGGCCTGAACAAACTCGGCGGTCAGGGCATCGAGCGGTCCGGCGTCGGCCTTGACGGCCTCGTCGAATCCAAACTTGGGCGGGGGTTCGGGCAGCTCGACCGCGCTTGCATCCTCGCCCTCTCCGGACTGCGCCTGCGCCAGTGCAGACAGCGCGCTCGCAGCAGCCGATCGCTGCTGCTCATTCAGACGCTCCAGCAATGCAGACGAGGGCGGGATGGCCAAGGCCGGTTCAAACATGTAGGCGCCTGGCTCAGCCATCATCTGTGCGACGTAGCGGCGCTCTTGCTGCGGTCCGCGTGCCACCCGGCCCAAAAACTCGGCAACCGCGCCACTGAGAATCTGCCGGTCGGCAACATCGGCCTGGTCGGGCGGGGCCGCTTCCCCGGCGCTGTGGTAATCCGCCATGGGCACCGTTGCCGGTCCTGCGGCGCTCCATCCGGGTTGCCCTTGAGCGGGCAGATGGGCGGCCATCCAATCCAGGACTTGTATCGAGGCTCCGGGTGCACCGGGCCCCGGCCCACCGCCTCCGCCATAGCCCCCACCCCCGCCATAGCCGCCCCATCCACCGCCACTCCACGCGGAACTCGCCTTGACCAGCAGCCGCGCGGCCGCTGAGCGACCGTCGCGATCAGCACCCTCTGCCACCGTGTTGGCGGTACCGCCCAAAGCCGATGCCCACAGACGCGCTGCCGGGTTGTCCTGCTGCCGCAACATTGACTGCAGCGCCATATCCATGCGCAGATTGCGGGTCGATTCATCGGCCATGCGCGCGCTGTCATCGGTCACTTCAAACCCGCTCGCCATCATTTGAGTGACGGCGCTCAGCATGGACGGCAGGACTTCCTGATTGATCAGGAACTCATTGACCCTGACATAGCACTCGTTGATGCCCGTCACCAGATCAGGCAACAATCCCAACAGCAGCGCCCGCCGTCGTTCATAGTCGAGAAAATACGTGGCCGAGGCTGCGACCAGCGCATGCATGATGCGCTGCACCGCCAGCGGGTTATCTCGTATATCCAATGACTCACTGTCGCTGATCTGCCCGACCCGCAGTCGCAGGGCCCAATACTGCTCACCGGAGCCCTCCATGTCACTTTCGATCTGATTGAGCGCACGGCGGCTCAGGTCGGAGGACAGCAGCAACAGATCCATGGCGTCGGTTTCGATCAGCGCCATTTCAGTAAGCAAAATTTGTTCGGCCGACGAAGGAGACCCGGTCACCTCGTCATCGCGAGGCTTATCCAGCTGCATTCGATATTCGCGCCCGAACACCGCCACAAATTCGGCGCGATGGTTGTAGACCGTTTCAATCGCCCTGAAAAGAGGTGCTTGCGGCTCATTCGGATCAGCGTTCGCACGCGCCGCGAGTACGGCGGCGGCCAGTTGCTCCACCGCATTGTTCAGGTGCTCAAGCAGACTTTCCAATGCGAGTGCGCGGCACTCAGTCAGCAAGGCGCGCGCCCGTACTGACTGGCTACCTGCAGATCGACGCTCGGAACGCTTACCCATTACTGACCAGATTCCTTCTCATAACAGAACGCCGGAATGACCCAATCACTACCATGCGAGCCCTGCGCCTAAAAAAATTGAACAAGTCCTGAATGACCCTGAATCAAGAAGGAAGATTGAGCAATCTGCGTGCCGCGAGCCAGTGAGGTCGATCAACCATTTCACCGTCAAGGCGGAAGGCGCCAGTCTCAGGCCTTGCCGCAAACGCTGCCACGATTCGCCGCGCCCGATCAAGCTCCTCCGCAGTAGGGGTGAACGCGCCATTGATTGCGCCCAGTTGTACTGGATGAACGGCCATCTTGCCACTAAATCCGTCACGTCGTGCAGCAATTGAATCGCGCAGAACGGCCGCGTCATCGTCGATGCCAACACACACGGTATCAATGGCGCGCACACCCGCCGCTGCCGCCGCCAGCAGACACTGGGTGCGTGCATGCCGGAATACCTCAGTGTACTCGCCGCCAAACCGGTTCGACAGCACGCCAAGGTCTGCCGCCAGGTCCTCCGCCCCCCAGGTAAGTCCCCACAGGCGTGCGTGCCCGTCGCGATAGCTGCCGATTTGCAGCGTGGCCCCCGCCGCTTCACTGACAATGGGCAATATCCGAGTAGTACCGCGTCCGATCCCCGCGACCACCTCAAAGGCTTCCAGGTAGTGCGACAAGCGTATGACGTCGCCGATCGAGCGGGATTTGGGCAAGACCACGCCAAACGGTCGCAGCGCGCTCAATGCGTTCAGATCATCGATTGCCCATTCGGAATCCAGCGGGTTGATTCGAACCCAGATCGGTTGCTGTGTCTGCGTGCCGCGCACCATCGCGACCGCCTCGGCCCGTGCGGCCGCCTTTCGCTCCGGCGCGACGGAGTCCTCGAAATCGATAATCAGCGCGTCTGCCGCGCTCACGCACGCGCGGGCGAATTTGCGCGGGCTGTCAGCCGGTACGAACAAAAGTGAGCGCATCGCGATCAGGTACCGGAGAGTGCCTGCTTGCGCATGAAAGCGGTTCGCCGGCAAATTGCCACGGTTTCACCGCGCTGATTGATAGCGCTGTGCTCAAATTCAACAATACCCGCGTCGGGTCGCCCGCGTGACTCCCGTTTGGAGATCACCGTGGTGCGCACATGCAGGGTATCCCCAGCGAACACCGGCTTGGGAAAGCGAACGTCGCTCATCCCCAGGTTGGCAATCGTGGTCCCCAGCGTGGTGTCATTCACCGTCATGCCAATCAAGAGGCCCAGAGTGAACAGGCTGTTGATCAGCGGCCGCCCGAACTCTGTCCGGGCGGCGAACTCGTGATCGAGGTGCAGCGGCTGTACATTCATGGTGAGGCTGCTGAACAGGACGTTGTCTGTCTCTGTCACCGTGCGGGTCCAGTCATGCTCAAACACATGACCCACCTGGAATTGCTCGTACAGTAGACCTGCCATGTTTAGCTACCTCCCGATAGGCCATCCGGCGCGCGTTCAGGTGCCGGACGTTCCGCGACCGGACCAGGCCTGGGGTGGAAACGGCTGCGCCTCACGCGCACGAAAGCGCGCGGCCGCATTCTGGTGATATTCCGTGCTGAAAGCAATGCCTTGCGCCGAGGCTTCCAAGGCCAGCACGGTGGCCAGGTCCGCGGTCCACGACGATCGCAGGATTTCCTTGGACATGGCCAACGACATTGCTGATGCCTCGGTGAAACCGTGCGCGAAGGCCATCGCCTGCTCAACAACCTGGGCATCGTCTGCGCTTCGCAGGGCAATACCGAGCTCAACCGCTTCTACTGCGCCAATTTCCCGCGTGGTGAACAGAATTTCACGCGCGCGCTGCATGCCAACCACCCGCGGTAATAGCCAGTGCAATCCGCAATCGGGCACCAGGCCCAAACGACCAAACGATGCGCAAAAGCGGGCACTTTTCGCTGCGAAAACAAAATCGGCCATCAGAGCCACACTGAAGCCTGCGCCGAATGCCGCACCATTCACCGCCGCAATCACCGGCCGATCGAGCCCGATCAAACCGGCGATCCAGGTGGAATGATCGGACAGCCGACGACGCCCTTGTTGTGCGGTATCCGGCCCGCTGGGCATCGATCGAACATCACCGCCGGCGCAAAAGGCGCGTCCGGCACCGGTGACCACCAAAGCGCGCATGCGGCTGTCCGCCTGCACGTGGGCAATCGCCTCGGCCAGATCAGTCTTCATCGCCAGATCAAGCGCGTTGAGTTGCTCGGGTCGGTTCAAGGTGAGCAAACCCACACCATCGTCATAGTCCAACCGGACTGTCTGCATCAGTTCGTCTCCTGCGCTTTGCTATGGCACTCGCCGCACCCAGTCAGGGCTTGCTTTGCCCTCGCCCGTTCCAGTTCAGCGCTCGTCGGGCGGTGCAAGAGCAGCGGTCTTTACCGGTTGTTGCTCACTATGCCAGCCGCCGCCCAATGCCTTCACCAAGAACACCGATGCGTTCACCTGCTGACCGAGAATCTGCACCCGGATTCGTGCGCTCGCGAGCAGGGCCTGCTGGGCCGTGATCACGTCCAGGTAAGTGGCCAAGCCCCCGGCGTAGCGATCACTGGCCAGTTGCAGCAGGCGCCGATTGCTCTCGACCGAGGCGAGTGCCTGCTGATGTGCGCGATCGAGCACCTGCAATGATCCCAGTCCGTCCTCGACTTCCTGAACGGCATTCAAGACCACCTGCTTATAGCTCGCGAGCGTCGCCTGGTAACCCGCCTCAGCGAAACGGATGGCGGCCTTGGCGCGCCCACCATCGAACAGGAGCTGTGAACTTGAGACGCCAAAGGCCCACACGAGGCTTGGCAGGTCAAACAGGTGCAGGAAGTTGCGGCTTTCATAGCCATAGCTCGGTCCGAGTATGAAACTGGGATAAACAGCGGCCTCCGCTACGCCGATCTGGGCATTGGCCGCTGCCATCGCCCGTTCCGCCGACGCAATATCAGGGCGCCGTTCGAGCAAATCTGAAGGCAACCCGAGCGGTGGCGCGAAAGCGTGCATGTCAAGTGGCTTGGGTTCCAGGGCAAAGGTTGATGCCGGCGATCCAACCAGCGTTGCAATGACACGCTCGACATGCCCGCGCTGGTTGTTCAGCAGTTCGAGCTGGGTTGCAGTGGCGTCGATCTGGGCCTGCTGTTGTGCCACATCCAGTCCGGAAGCGGCGCCAGCATCATGGCGCGCGGTGACAAACGCGAGCGCCTTGCGCTGCCATTCCAGCGCGCGCCGCACCACATCGATTTCATTATCGAGTTCGCCGAGCACAACATAGTTGGTCGCCAGATCGGCGCTCACCAGCAGGCGCAGGGTCTGCAAATCGGCTGCAGTCTGCTCGCTGCTCGCCTTGGCCACCTCGATACTGCGGCGCACGCGACCAAACACATCGGCCTCATAGCGCGCAGAAAATGACGTCAGAAGATCGGTCTGCACGGTTGACGAGGTCGGCGTGCTGTATGAGGTTTGCGGGCGATTGGCAGAGATCCGGAATCGATTGACATTGGCGTTGGCACGCACTTCGGGATACAGGCCCGCAGTGGCAGCCGCCACTTGTGCACGAGCCTGCTCAAGACGGGCCGCCGCGACGGCCAGTGTGTTGTTCTTCTCCAACGCCCGCTTTTCGAGATCATCGAGTCGCGGATCGTTGAACACCTGCCACCATTGCTCAGTCAACTCGACGGCACGCGGTGTGCTCAGGCGCCAGGGCTCTTCCAGCCGGTAACTTGCCGGTGTGGATACTTTGGGTCTCGAGTAGTCAGGGCCCACCGGCCCGCAAGCACCCAGCAGCCACACCAGGCCAACACAGCAGGTGGACGTTCGCAACGTGCTCACTTGGAATCACCTTCCTTACCGGAGACTTTGCCTGCTGCCGGCGCGCGCTCAGTCGCACTGCCCTTCTCCGTGGCTGATTTGTCTGCCGCTGGTTCAGTCGGCTTTTTTCGCAGTTCGCGCACGATGACAGAATCACCCTCTGCGATCGAATCGGGAGGGTTGACAATCAGGCGATCGGTCGCGAGCAGTCCATTGATCACCTGAATCGCCCGCCCGTAATTCTCGCCGATCACAATGGATTTCAGATTGACCTTGCCCTGCGCATTGACGACCGCAGCTTGTGGTCCTTCTGCGCGAAACATCAGGGTATTGGTCGGTACGACCAGCGCATCGCCCGGAGTCATCGGGAAGGCGACCTGCACGTAACTGCCAGGCATCAACAGATGCGCCGCATTGGGCGTATTCACTTCGACCTGCAACGTACGCGTCGCCGGATCAAGCGCACCGGCAGTACGCGCGACCTTGCCCACAAATTCGCGCCCGACCAGCTCTTGTTGCGTGATCTTGACTTCCTGTCCCACTTTCACCTGCCGCGAAAAGCTTTGCGGCACGAACACATACACCCGCAACGTATCAATTTGCGCCACCGTGAATAGCGCACGAGCCAAGCCGCCATTGCCTGGATCAATCAAGTCACCCACATTGACGTTGCGTCGGGTGATGATGCCGGCGAATGGAGCCACGAGCCGGTTGAACCCGGCTTGCTCGCGCAAGCGTTTCACATTGGCATCGGCTGCCGCCAGATTGGCCTCGGCCTGGGAGAAACCACTGCGCCGCTCGTCCAGTTCCTGCTGTGAGACCGCATCCTGCTTGCGCAAGTTCTCCCAGCGGGCAACCGAGCTCCTGGCAAGGTCAAGGCTGGCCGTCGCCTGATCGCGCGCAGCGATTGCCGCGTCCAACTGGCGCTCTATCTCAGGCGTATCGATTTCAGCCAGCAGATCGCCCTTCCTGACAGTGGCACCGATATCTTTGTGCCAGCGCAACAAATAACCACCGGTTCGCGCATAAACCGGTGACTCAACCATTCCCTGCAAGCTACCGGGCAGCACCAGCTTCTGATCACGGTTGCTCGGCCTGGGCGATGTCGTGACGACAAAGATTTTCTCCTGCTCCGCGGTGGTCGCAGCCACCTCCCTGGCCAGTGCGCTGCGCGCCAGCAGGCTGCGCACCCCGCCGGCTGCCAGCAGCAGCACGACGATGACGGTTGCCCAGACCGCACGGCGCAGAACAACCCGGCGCTGCGGGCCGCTACCGTCGCTGTCATGCAAGTGGAAATCGTGCAAATCCAGTGATGAATGGCGCTCTTCAGTCATATCAACCAATTTCCGGATTGGGTAGCGGGTCGCTCTTGGCACCCAGAGTCGAGATCTGCCTGGCAAGTCGGGCGTCCCGTCGTGCATGCAGGATCCGGTGCACGCCGGCAAACACCAACGGGACAAACACCAGCGTCGATACCGTCGCAAACAACAAACCACCGATGACCGCACGACCGAGTGGCGCATTCTGCTCTCCGCCCTCGCCCAGGCCAAGGGCCATCGGCACCATGCCGATCATCATCGCCAATGCAGTCATCATCACCGGACGCAAGCGGGTTGCCCCGGCCTCGAGTGCCGCTGACAGTGGCGGCATGCCTTCGGCCAGTCTCTTGCGGGCAAATGAGATCACCAGAATGCTGTTGGCGGTGGCCACACCCATGGTCATGATCGCCCCGGTGAGCGCCGGCACACTCAGCGTGGTGCCGGTGAGAAACAGCATCCAGGCAATGCCGGCCAACGCTGCCGGCAGCGCACTGATGATGATCAGTGGATCCATCCAGGATTGAAAATTCACCACGATCAGCAGGTAGACCAGAACAATTGCCATGGCCAGTCCGACGCCCAACCCGATGAATGAGGTTTTCATGGTTTCGACCTGGCCGCGCACAACCAACTGGGATCCGCGCGGCAGCGTCTTTCTCGCTTCGCTCACCAGCTTCTCAACATCATCGGCCACACCGCCAAGATCACGGCCACGCACACTCACATAGATGTCGATGACCGGCTGCACGTTGTTATGTGACAAGACTTGCGGCTGCTCGCGCGGCGTGACCGTGACCAGATTGCCCAATAGCTGCGTCGAGGTAGCCCCGGAGGCATCGAGGCCCGCCGGCGTCGCACCGATCACCGGGGTTCGCAACAAGGCATCGAGAGAATCGATGCGGTATTGCGGAGACTGGACACCCACCTGATAGACCACGCCATTGGTCGGACTCAGCCAGAACGCCGGTGCGGTCTGAAAGCTGCCTGCCAGCATGATCAGCAGATTTTGCGCCACATTGAGTGCGCTTAAACCGAGCTGTTGCACACGGGTGCGGTCCATTTGCACGGCAAAACCCGGCAAGTCGGAGCGCTGCTGGATATGGCTGTCGACCGTGCCGGGCACGCTGCGTACCTTGGCGAGCAGGGCCTGCGCCGCTTTGTAATTTCCATTCAGATTTTGTCCGCTGAACTGAATGTCTATCGCCGCAGGCAAGCCGAAATTGAGGATCTGGCTGACGATGTCAGCCGGTTGAAAGAAAAATTCAATGCCGGGGAAGGCCTCGGGCAACTCGCGACGCAGGCGCGCGATATGCACCTCGGTGGCATCGTGCTCTGGCTTGAGTGCAATCTGTATTTCGCCATCCAGCGTGCCCGTCGTGCCGGCGTTGCTATAGGACAGGTTGATCCCGCTGTAGGGCAAGCCGAGATTATCAACGATGGTCTCAAGCTGCTCCTTCGGAACGACCCGGCGAATGAACTTTTCTATGTCATCGGCCAGGCGCGCCGTCTCCTCAATCCGTGTGCCGGTTGCCGCGCGAAAGTGCAAGCGGATCTGACCAGCATCTACCGAGGGGAAAAAGTCGCGCCCGAGCAGCAGGTACAACCCACACGATGCTACGCAGAAAGCGAGAAACGCACTGGCAAAGGCACGTCGCCGCACCAGGAGCGCACTGAGCACCACCACATAACCACGGCGGAAACGCTCAAATGCGCGATCAAAACCAAGATACAGACGGCGAAACAGCCCGGGACTGGTCTCGCTCACGGTCTCACCGCGGCGCATCATCAGCATCACCATGGTGGGCACCAGGGTGCGTGACAGCACGTAGGAGGCGATCATGGCGAACACGACGGCCTCGGCCAGCGGCACGAACAGAAATTTCGCCACACCGGTCAGAAAAAACATCGGCACAAAGACGATACAAATGCACAGCGTCGAGACAAATGCAGGCACTGCAATCTCACCGGCACCATCGCGAATGGCCGTGATCAGGTCTGAGCCCAGGTGCATGTGACGCTCGATATTCTCAATGGTGACCGTGGCATCGTCGACCAGGATGCCCACGGCCAGAGCCAGCCCGCCGAGGGTCATGATGTTGATGGTCTGCCCAATCATGTTCAGCACGATGATTGAAGTCAGAATCGACAGCGGGATCGAGATGGCGATGATGCAGGTACTGCGCCAATTGCCAAGAAACGCAAGAATCATGATGGCGGTCAAGCAGGCGGCAATGACCGCCTCATGAACCACCCCCTCGATCGCCGCACGAACAAAGAGCGACTGATCAAACAGCGGACTGATATCGAGCTCTGGCGGCAGTGACTTGGCTGCAATCGGCAGCAACGCCTTGAGTGTGTCGACGACCGCGAGCGTTGAAGAACTGCCGCTTTTCAATATCGATACCAGCACACCACGTTCACCGTCATGGCGGACGATATTGGTCTGCGGGGCGAATCCATCGCGCACATGGGCCACTTCACTCAGATAGGTGGTCGCACCATTGACGGTGCGCACCGGCAGGTTGTTCAAACCGGCGACGCTGTCGGGCGACCCGCTGAGATTGACTGCATATTCCGTTTCTGCGATTTTTGCGGTACCCGAGGGCAGGATCAGGTTTTGCGCGTTGACCGCGTTGACGATGTCATTCGGTGTGAGCCCTTTTGCGAGCAAGCGATCATTGTCGATATCCACTGCAATCAGGCGCGGCTTGCCGCCGTACGGATACGTCACGGCGGCTCCGGGAATCGTAATCAGTTGCGGGCGCAAAAAATTGAGCGCCACGTCGAGCAGTTCCTGCTCTGACATCGACTGACTGGATAAGCCGAGCTGAATCACCGGAATGGCCGAGGCGGAATAGCGCAGCACTTGCGGCGGCGTGATGCCCGGTGGCATTTGCCTGACCTGCGATTGCACATTGGCCACAATCTGCGCGATGGCCGACTGCACATCAGCGCCGGGTTGGAAGTACACCTTGAGAACCGAGACGCCTGCCAGCGACTGGGACTCGATGTGCTCGATGTCGTTCACCGTCGTGGTGAGCCCCCGTTCGGTGACTGTGGCAATGCGCGCGCTCATTTCGGTCGCGGGCAGGCCGTTGTACGTCCAGATGATGCTGACGACCGGAATATCGATCTCGGGCAATACGTCGATTGCCATTCGCATCAGGGTAAACGGCGTTGCCAGCAAAATCAGCAGCGCAGCCACAATGAACGTATAGGGCCGGCGCAGCGCTACATCGACAATCCACATGGTGTCCGGTCAAATCATTGAGATGGCTTGGAAATCAACTGGCCGGTCATTGCACCGCAGCCGTCCCATCCTAACGGGCGAAGGTTCGGCATCGGTACGAGAATTGCATCAAAACGTTTCAGGCAGTCTGCACCCTGCACATGCTCCGATTTGTCCCGGCGACTCGTCTCACCCCGCGCGAAAACCGGACCCGGGGTGCTGCGTCACGAGTTTGCCAGCTTCCATCCTCACTGTAAATGACCCGCCAGGCTCCGATATACTCAGAGGCTGATCATCTACCGCCTGGACGCACCGATATGGCACTGCTTGAATGGTCTGCCGCCTTGGAATTGGGCGAAGCACGAATGGACGACACCCATCGGGAATTTGTCGACTGCCTCAACGCGCTCGGCGAAGCCGACGACCAGTCTCTGGTGGCCGCGCTCGACCGCTTCATTGAACACAGCGATGCCCATTTTGGTGATGAAAATACCCGCATGGAGGCCACCCAATTCCCCCCTGCCCACTGCCATATGACCGAACACGCGAATGTGCTCGGTCTGTGTCGTGAAGTGCGGCAGATGGTGATCGACGGCAAGACCGAGGTTGGCCGGGTTCTGGCGCGCGAACTGGCCCCCTGGTTCACCCAGCACGCCTCGAGCATGGATACCATGCTCGCCTACTGGCTGAATCTCGACCCGGCCGGCCGCGTCGAGGCGTTGCGTATCAGCCAGGAGCGGCAGGCGCAGATGCAGGCGGCGCTTGCGGCGCAAGGAGAGCCGGCTGCACCCATGGCGTGCGGTCCGGGCTGCGGTCACTGAATCCGGTCGATTGGCTCCATCCCCCGCCGATCGCGCGGATCAAGTCCACGGAATACACCAGCACCGCCTGGCGGTTACGCACCAGAGCCAGATCCGCGTCGTTGGCGGTTCGCTCGGCATCCAGCACCTCCAGATAAGGGGAGTAACCGGCACCGTAGCGAAGCTGTGCCAGGCGCAGGCGTTCACGCGCGCTTCTTGTGCGCTCAAACAGATCACCCTCGGAGTTCTGCGTCTGCTGCAGGTTGCTCAATGCATCAGCCACATCACGAAAGGCACCCTGCACCGCCTTCTGATAGGTGGCAACCGCCTGCTGCTGACGCGCCACCGCCTGGTCGGTGCGCGACTGATAGCGACCCCAATCGAGCACCGGAAAGCTCATCCCTCCACCGATTGACCACAACCTCGCCGGCGCGGACAAGATATTTGACAACGACAGGCTGTCGCCGCCATACGCCGCGGTCAGGCTGAAGGTTGGCAATTGCGCTGCTTGCGCCACACCGATCTGGGCGTTGGCAGACTTGAGCGCCGCTTCGGCCACCGCCACATCCGGCCGCCGCTCCAGCAGACCCGAGGGCAACCCTGCCGGGGGTAAGGCGGGCAAGGGCAATGACAATCCGGGCTGGTTTTCCCGTTCGATCTGCAAATCCAGCTGTCCCGTGAGGCCCTGCAACTGGTGCAGCGCAACCGCGCGCTGACGATCAATCTCGCGCACCTGCACGGTCACGTCATACAAGGACTCGGCGGCCTGGTTGACGTCAAGCGCGCCGGCCAATCCGGCACGTTCGCGCTGCTGCGTGATCTTGAGTGACTCACTGCGGGAGGTGATGCTCGCCTGCAGAACCGCATACTGCGCATCAAGCGATCGCAGCATGAAATAAGTTTGTGCCACCGTGCTCGCCAGGGTCAGCTCAACCACATCGCGCGCATACTCGGTAGCGAGCAGCTGTGCGCGCGATGACTCCACGCTGCGCCGCAGCCGCCCCCAAAAGTCGAGCTCATAAGATGTCGAGGCCGTGAGCTGATAATCGCGCCGGACGAGCGGCGCAAAAGAAGGCACCGGCACCGCCGCGGCAGTGCTGACCCGGCTATCGCTAGCCGCCGCGCCCAGATTGACCTGCGGCAGCAGACTCGCTCCGGCCTCGCGCAAGGCCCCCTCAGACTCCAGAATCCGCGCACTTGCCAGCGCCAGGTCCGTGTTGTTGAGCATTGCACGCTCGATCAGGCGATCGAGCAGTGAGTCAGCGTACAGGTGCCACCAATCAGCCCGTAGCGTCGTGGAATCACCCGCGTCATTCACGCCCTTTGCAGCATGAGCGTCGTGCGCGCCACTGCCAGCACCTGCGCCGCTCGCGCCGGTGCCGACAGGGACATGCGTGTCGGCCGGATAAGCAACCGGCAGATCGATCTTCGGACGCACATAGTCCGGTCCAAGCGTGCATCCACACAGGAGGAGCGCGAGCGCGAGCGCGCTGCAGTCGCGCGATCGCGCACGCATCTGAAGGTCACATCGCTTGCCGCTCACTTTGATCGCCGCGCAAACAGGGTAAAAAACATCGGAATGAAAATAGGCGCCACAAAGGTTGCAATGATCATTCCGCCGAATACGCCAGTGCCCATCGAGCGACGCGCCCCGGCCCCGGCCCCGCTGGTAATGACCAGGGGCGCCACACCAAGCACGAACGCAAGCGAGGTCATCACGATCGGACGGAAGCGGAAACGCGCAGCCTGCATTGCCGCGTCGCGGGCGCTCAGCCCTGCCAGCAGGCCTTGCTGCGCAAATTCGCAAATGAGGATCGCGTTCTTTGCCGCCAGACCTATCAACACCACCAAGCCGATCTGAAAGTAGATGTCATTGTCCATGCCGCGCAGAGACACAAATCCGAGGGCGCCGGCCACCGCGAATGGCACCGCGAGCACGACCGCCACCGGCACGCCCCAGCGCTCATAGAGTGCCGCAAGGATCAGGTACACCATGATGATCGCAAAGCCAAATGCAAACAGTGAAGAACTCGCCACCCGCTTTTCCTGGAACGCCTGACCCGTCCAGGCAATGGAATAGCCGCTGGGCAATACCCTTGCCGCTGTCGCCTCCACCGCCTTGATCGCTTGTCCGGAACTGAACCCGGCGCGCCCGGCACCGAGCACTTTGGCCGATATGAACCCGTTGTATCGCTCCAGCTGCTCGGCGCCGGTGATGTTCCGTAACGTGAGCAGCGCCTTGAGCGGCACCATGTCACCCGCGGTTGATCGGACATAGACGTTGCCCAGATCGCGTGGATCGTCACGGAATGGCGCATCGGACTGCAATTGCACCCGGAATGTACGGCCGGACAGATTGAAGTCGTTCACATAGTAGGCACCCAGCGTGCTTTGCAGAGTGATGAAAATATCGGTGATTGATACCCCCAGCGCCACTGCCTGCTCACGATTCACATCAGCATATAGCTGCGGCACCGTGGGCCGGAAGAAGGTCCTCACGCCGGTCAACGCCGGATCCTTGGCGAGCGCCGCGGTGAAGCTATCGACCACCTGTGCCAATTTCTTCGGGTCCGGATCGCCGCGACTTTGCACATAGACTTCAAAGCCGCCCGCCGTACCCAGGCCGCGAATGGGAGGAGGACTGAACGCGATCACGATGCCATCGCGAAAGACCGTGCCCTGGCGCGAAATGTCACGTGCCAGTTCAGCCGCCGTCTGCGGCCGGTCATCCCACGGACGCAACGTAATGAAGGCGGTACCGGCATTGGTCTTGTTGCCTCCGCCAATCAGATCGAAACCGCGAATGACAAAAATATGTTCGATATTGGGATTGTCGGCAAACAAGTGCTGAAACTCTGCGCCGGTCTTCTCGGTGCGCTGCAAGGTTGCGCCATCACTCAACTGAAGGGCACCGAAAACATAGCCCAAATCCTCAGGCGGTACGAAACTGGTTGGCGCCCGCAAGAACATCGCCACTGTCGCGCCGGCCACACACAGGAAGATCAGAACGCCGGCCACCCGGTGCGCCACCGTCTTGTCGACACACCAGACAAAGCCGCGCGTGAGCGCATCGAAGCCGCGATTGAATGGCTTGAAAAACCAGGATTCATGATGGCCCGCGCGCAGCATCAGGGCGCACAAGGCTGGTGTCAGGGTGAGCGCAACAAACCCGGAAATCACCACCGAAATGGCCACGGTGACCGCGAACTGCTTGTACAGTTGCCCGGCGATCCCGCCCAGGAACGCGACCGGCACGAACACGGCGCACAACACCAACACGATCGCGAGCACGGCCCCCGATACTTCGTGCATTGCCTCGATCGCCGCCTCGCGCGCCGGCACCTTGTCCACCCGCATCAGGCGCTCGACGTTCTCCAGCACCACAATGGCGTCATCGACCACGATGCCAATCGCCAATACCATGGCAAACAAGGTCAACGTGTTGATCGAGAAACCGGCCGCATACAATCCGGCAAAAGTGCCCAGCAGCGACACAGGGACGGCAACGATCGGGATGATCGTCGCCCGGGCACTTTGCAGAAAGACGAACACCACCAGCACGACCAGAATCGCCGCCTCAAGCATGGTCTTCACGACTTCATTGATCGAGGCTGACACCACCCGGGTGGTGTCAAAGGGCACCAAATGCTCAACCCCGGCGGGAAAGCGCGTCTGCATTTCCTTCATCCGCCCCTTCACCGCGCTACCCACCGTGAGCGCGTTGGCACCCACCTGCAAGTAAACCGCAAGGCCGATGCTCGGCTTGCCATCAATCGTGGTGAACGTGTCGTAGGTCTGCGCGCCCAGTTCGATGCGTGCGATATCACGCAGGCGAAGGACGCCCGTCGCCCCGCCCGCCCGCACGATGATGTTGCCGAATTCTTCCGGTGCAACCATGCGACCACGCGCAATCACGGTGTAGGTGATCATCTGCCCCGGAGGGGCTGGCTCGGCGCCGATCTTGCCCGCTGCGTACTGCGCATTTTGCGCATTGATGGCCGTCGCAACGTCCCCGGCCGTTACTCCCAATTCGGCCATGCGATCGGGTTGCAACCAGATGCGCATCGAGTATCCGGCACCAAACAAGGTCACATCGCCGACCCCGGGCACCCGCTTCAAATCGTCAATGACATTGACCGTCGCGTAATTGGCCAGAAAAGTGGTATCGAGCGTCGGGTCATCAGAACGCAACGCGACCAGAACGAGAATGTCGTTCGAACGCTTCTGCACGATGAGCCCGTTACGTCTGACATCATCGGGCAGGCGCGGCAACGCGATGTTGACCCGATTGTTGACCTGAAAGGTCGCCTTGTCGACGTCGGTGCCAACTTCGAATGTGAGTGAAATGGTGAGCGTGCCGGTCGAACTTGCGCTCGAATTGAAATAAATGAGATTCTCAACGCCGGAGAGCTGCTCTTCGATCGGTGCGGCCACGGTTCGCGCCAGCGTCTCGGCACTCGCCCCAGGGTAGGTGGCAGTCACCGTGATGATGGGCGGGGCAATTTCCGGATACTGCGCTACCGGCAAGGCGAACATGGCCACCACACCAGCGAGCGTGATGATGATCGCCAGCACCGTCGCGAAAATCGGACGATCAATAAAGAAGCGCGAGAATTGGCCCATGGCTCAGGGTGCGTCCGCTTAATGCTTGGCGGTTTGCACAGCCGTACCGGGCCGCAATTTGATCAAATTATCAACAATCACCAGGTCCCCGTCATTGAGTCCCGCGAGGATTGCCCATTGCGATCCGGACCAGTTGCCCGCCTTCACGACCCGCGGGGTCGCCTTGCCCTCTGCGCTCATCACCCAGACTGACTTTTCAAGTTCGCCCTGGACCACCGCTTGCTGCGGTACCAGCACTACAGTCTGTTCTCCAGCGAGTACCCGCACGCGCACGAATTGCCCGGGTAGCCACTGCAGCGATGGATTGGCAAATTCTGCGCGCAGTTGCACGGTGGACAATTTGGGGTCAACCGTCGAGGCGGTGAAATTGACCCGCCCTACCGTTGCATGGCTCGAGCCGTCTGCGCGCAGCAAGGTGACCCGCGCCCGCGTACCCACCGCATGGATCTGCTCATATTCGGCCTGTGATACGGAGAATAGAACCCAGATCGGGTTGACCTGGACGATCGTGGTCAGCAGCGCGCTGTCATTGCTTGCCGTGACCAATGTGCCTTCGGACCGCAGCGAACGACCGCTCACACCGCTGATCGGCGCAGTCACCGACGTATACGATAAATTCAATTCCGCTTCGCGCACTTGCGCGGCGACCTGCGCCAGCACGGCCTCTGATTGGTCAAGCGCCGAACTCGCATCATCGAATTCCTTGCGGCTGATCGCCCGTTCGTCGGCCAGGGACTTCAGCCGTGCAGCTTCCCGGCGGGCCTGGACCTGGCGAGCCTGCACCAACAGCAGGTTCGCGCGCGCTTGCGCGAGGGTAATCTCGTAGGGGATGCGATCGATGCGGTAGAGTTCGGCGCCGGCAGCCACTACGGTGCCTTCGTCGTAGACCCGCTTCTCCAGAATGCCGTTGACCCGAGCGCGCACTTCCACCTCGCGCGACCCGAAGGCCTGTGCGACGGCATCGATCGCAACCGGTATTGCCTGCCGATGCGCTGCCAGCACAGTGACATCAACGGCAGGCGGCGGCGCCGCGATTGCCGGGCCCTGCGAAGGACTCTGGCCGCAGCCTGCAACGAGCATGCTGAAAGTTACCGCGGACCCGGTCAGAAGCCGGGCAAGGTGACGCGACATGGGCGACTACCCGTTCGTTCATCGGAATGAAGGCGCTCGATTATATACTTCGCCCTTCGCGCATGCTGCGACGCAAGAATTGCCTTCGCATCTTTGGAAGAGGCCCATCATGAGCACACTCCCCGACTCACTGGCACCCGAGAACCACCCACCCGCCCGCGGACCCCAGCCAACCGCAGAGGCACGTCAAGTGCTCCGCATCATCGGTGGCCGTGCCGCCAGCGACGGGGCTGGCGTGCGCCTTACCCGTATTATTGGCGGACCGGAGCTGCCGCAGATTGACCCGTTTCTGTTGCTCGATGAATTTCGCAGTGATCAACCGGACGACTACCTGGCCGGGTTTCCGGATCATCCGCATCGTGGCTTTGAAACCGTGACCTATATGCTGGCCGGACGCATGCGGCATCGTGACAGCAAGGGCAACGCCGGGTTGCTCAGCGCAGGCAGCGTGCAATGGATGACTGCGGGCCGCGGCATCATCCATTCGGAAATGCCGGAGCAGGAAGAAGGACTCTTGTGGGGCTTTCAACTCTGGGTGAATCTGCCCGCCGCAGACAAGATGCGCGCGCCGCGCTATCAGGACATTGCTGCCGAGCAGATTCCCGAGTGCGTGCTACCCGGGGGGGCCAAAGTGCGCGTGATCGCCGGCTCGATGCTGGGCACCGACGGGCCGGTGCAGGCAGTGGCCACCGAACCGGTGTACCTCGATATCGAATTGCCGCCTGATGCTGCGATTGCAACGCCATTGCCAGTCAGTCTGAGTGGCTTTGTCTATGTCTTTCAGGGTGCTGCCATGATTGGGGAAGGTCCAGGCGCGCGCCGCGTGGAACGCGGTGAACTGGGCGCCCTCGATCAGTCCCCGCGCTTTGTCGCTAGCGCAGGGGCAACCGGTGCGCGGCTGTTGCTGGTGGCCGGGCGTGCACTCAATGAGCCGATCGCCCGTTACGGTCCATTCGTGATGAACACCCGCGAACAGATTGTGCAGGCGGTCGAGGATTTCAACGCGGGTCGCTTCTAGATCCACCCGCAGTGATGCAGCCCTGCCCGTCCATTGTTTTGATCGACGCGCGGGGGGCTGCAATCCGTTGCCCTTCGGTCTGCCGATCAGTCGCTGATCAATCCAGCAATTCCTATTGGGCAGAATAGCTTAGCTGGCATTGGCAGGCAGATATCCACAAATTCTGTGGATATCTTCAGATGCAACAATGTGCATGTTGAGCCTGCTGACCCTTCGACAGCCCCGCCATGGTCCTCCCGGCTTGCGCTGTGCCGGGTCGCTTGGACCCCGATGATATGATCACGCCCTTGAGTAATTGAACAGGAATCGATGCCATGAGCAGCGTGCTCGCGCCGCGCGATTATCGTTGGCCCGCCGAGGGCCCCAATCGTGCGCCCTACTGGGTCTTTGAAGACCCATCGATCTATGCGCGCGAGCAGCAACAGGTGTTTCGCGGTCGCAACTGGCACTTCGTCGGCCTCGAGGCCGAAGTGCCTGAACCGGGATCATTCAAGTGCACGCAAATCGGCGACACACCCGTGATCGTTGCGCGTGACGAAGGCGGCGCGATCAATGTATTGGTCAATCGCTGCGCCCATCGCGGCAATCTGGTATGCATGGACACCCATGGCAAGACCAGCGAGTTCTATTGCGTCTATCACGCCTGGATCTACAACCTGAAGGGCGATCTCACCGCGGCGGCGTTCCGCCGCGGCATTCGCGGCGAAGGCGGCTTGCCCGCAGATTTTCGTCTCGAAGATCATGGCCTGCAGCGCCTGGCGTGCACAAGCTTCTGCGGACTGGTCTTCGCGAGTTTTGCGCATGACCTGCCGCCGATTGAAGAATGGCTTGGCGAGGTGGGGGATGGTATTCGCCGGGTGCTCAAGCGTCCGCTCAAAATCCTCGGCTATGACACGCAGCGCTTCAGTGCCAACTGGAAGAACTATCACGAGAATCCGCGCGACTCGCTGCATGCCAACATCCTGCATACCTTCTATGCAACGTTCGGCCTGTCGCGGCAGGGCCAGGACTCTGCACTGGTCATTGATCGCAGTGGCCTGCATCAGTATTTCTATACCAAGGTCGGCACCGATAAGCCAAGTTCTGAGTACAAGGAAACTGCATCGACGTTGCGCTCGAATAACGAGAACTTCAAACTCGAAGACCCCAGCATTCTCAAGTGGGTCGATGAATTTGGCGATGGCATCAACATCCAAATCCTGTCGCTCTATCCCACGTTCGTGCTGCATCAAATCAGCAACAGCATCGCTGTGCGTCAACTGGTACCGACCGGCCCGGGCAGCACTGATCTGAACTGGATCTATCTGGGCTTTGCCGACGACACGCCCGAGATGACCGATCTGCGTCTGTTCCAGACCAATCTGGCGGGCTCTGCTGGCCTGGTTTCAATGGAGGACACGGCGGTGTGCCAGATGGTTCGTCGCGGTACCGCCGGCTCGGCCGACGAAACCTCCTTCATCGAGATGGGCGGCAAGGACCTGACCTCCGGTGGCAGCACCAAGCTGTCGGAGAAAGGCCTGCGCAACTTCTGGCACGCTTATCGAACCCAAATGGGACTGTGAACGGGGGCTCTGTGCGGCGAATTTGCGCCGCCGCGCTACGCGGAGGTCACCAAGCACTTGCAACGAGCTACCCGGCGCGCAAACCCTGCTCAAGGCAGTTTCCTCCGGCCACCCTGCTGAGATTAAGGATGCACTATGTTATCGGTCAGTGAATCGACCCGCCGCGTCATCGAAGATCTGATCTACGAATGGGCGCGCACCATCGACGAAGATCGCCTTGAGACACTGGCCGATCTGATGCTGCCGGATGCTCATTACCGGATCACCTCGCGCTTCAATCTGGATCGCGGCTTGCCCTTGTCGATCGTGCATTGCAAAAGCGCCGCTCAGCTGCGCGACCGTATCACCTCGTTGCGGGTCGCCAATGTCTACGAGAAACAGCACTACCGGCACCTGGTCTCGGGGGTGCAGGTAATCGGTGATTCGCACGGGGCCTACGATGTGCGCACCAATTACATGGTAGCCCGCATCATGGATCACGACGGGATCACGTCGCTCTACTCGACCGGCCAGTATCGCGATCGAGTCGTGGTCAATGACGGGCAGGCGCGCTTTTGCGATCGCCACGTCGTGTTCGACTCGAAGGCGATCGATACGCTGCTGGCCATCCCGCTGTAGATCACCCTTGCGGCAAGCGCCCTTTTGCGGCGCCGCCGTTCGTTGAGGCTCGCCCTGCCGGCAATGCCTACTTGCGGAAATAGGGCATCACTTCCGCGGCAAATCGCTCGTGATTGCGCGCGGTGAGTTCATCATTGAGCGTGCCGAACTGGAGCATCGAGACCAGGATCTCAAAACCGGTGCGATCATGCATCTCCTGAATCTTGCGTCGCACGGTGGCCGGACTACCGATGATGGCCGTGCCGCTTGCCACCAGATCTGCCGCCGACCGCTTCGGCTGGGTACCCAGTGATGAGCGCAAGCGCATGAAGTTCTGCATCGAGGACATCGACATGTACCCCGGTGGTATCAGCATCTCCCAGGGCATGCGCAGGAAATTGTTGAACAAGGTCTCGGCCGCCTCACCCGCTTCGGCCATCGCCTGTTCATCAGTATCTGCGATGTAAATCGGCGCCGCCCAGCCCAGTTGCTCGCCAAGCGCCTCATAACCAAATTTTCGCGCCTGCTCGCGGTAGGCCAGGTGATAACGACTCACCGATTCACTGGGCGCAAAGGTGACCAGAAACGGATAACGACGCGCAGGATCAGCCGCCCAAATGACGGTCTCACTGGAGCCTTGCGAAGGAATCCAGATCGGCGGGTGCGGACGCTGATAGGTGCGCGGCCACACATTCACATACTTGTAGTTGTAGTGATCGCCTTCAAATTCAAATGGCCCCGGCTCACTCCAGGCGCGAATAATCAGATCGTGCGCTTCGTGAAACCGGTCATGCGAATGGTAGGGATTGACACCTGACGCGTGGTATTCGCTACCGATCCCGCGTACGAACCCCTGAATGATCCGACCACGCGACATATTGTCGAGCATGGCGGTTTCTTCAGCGATGTTGAGTGGATTATTGATGAGCGGCAACGCACGTCCGATGATCGCGATCTTCGCGCGTTTGGTGCGTTGAATGAGCGCACTGGCCACCAGATTGGGCGCAGGCATCAGGCCATACGCAGTCTGATGATGCTCATTGACCGCGATCACATCAAATCCAAGTGTCTCCGCGTGAGCGAGCGAGGAAATATAACTCTCGTACTCACTGGCGCCCTTCTCCGGGTCATACATCGAATTGGGCAACACCACCCACGATGAGCGATGTTTGGCCGCCGCAACGAGGTCGAGCGGGCGATAGGGCATCAGGTGGAAGGCAACGAACTTCATGCGGCAACCCCTTTCACAAAATCGATGACCGCGCGTGCCGTTTGATCGGCCTGCTCGACATGCGGCAAGTGGCCGCAGTGCGGGATCATCGTGAGTTTTGCATTGGGCAGACGCTCCTTCCAGAGTGCTGACCAAGCCGTTGGCAGCAGGCGATCATCATCACCCCAGATCACGTGGCTGGGCACCTTGATCCGGTGCAGCCATTTTTCCAGATCGGGATTGAACCAGCGCGGTTGCCAGCCATAGCGAGTCGCACCAAAGCGGTTGCGCAGCGCCATATCGGCCTGTGCCTCATCCATCGGCATTGCCAGCATGCGCTCGGCAAAGGCCTGATCGTGAAACACATTTCGCACCTGCTCCTCGGGAGACCAGATGAAATTGTCGCCGCACGGCACACCCTTGATACGAATACCCGCCGGGGCCAGCAAAGTGACCGAGCGAATGCGCGAAAGATTGCGCACCGCAATCTCGGCGGCCAGCCAGCCACCGAGAGAATTACCAACCAGATCCACGTCCGTCAGGTCCAGCTCTTCGAGCAGGTCGAGATAGAACATTGCCAGATCGCCAACACTGGAAATCCAGCGCGCCTCATCGGTCAAACCAAATCCCGGATGATCAGGGACCAGCAGCGAGCGGTGCGCGCTCAGCTCATCGAAAAAAGGCAGCCAGGCCATCACACCGCCCGCCCCATGAAGGAACAGCATGGTGCGACCGCTGCCGCTGCGCCGCAGATTGACTGCAACGCCCTGCACGGTGATTTTGCTTTGCTGATGTGCCAACGCGGTCTCCTCCTGACTGGCTTTCTGGTGCGTATTATGCGTCAGCCGCAGGGAGCCGGTCATCTGACCACCGCAAAGTTTGACGCGATCGCAGCGCCAGGCGCATTGTCGACACAGTCTTGCTCTGCGCGCTCGTCCATGTCCACAATGCAGGCCTCGCGTCGTCGCGCGGCATCAGCGCTTATGTCAGATGTCTTGCCACATCGTCTGGAGGCCACCCCAATGTCAGATTCTTCGCCAAATTCCCTGGAGGCCAGCCGCATGACAGATACCTTGCCAGGTCACGCAGGCCCCACGCGCATGTCTGATGCCGCGCACGATCAATGGACACCAGTGATCCGCTGGGACAAGCGCAATGCACTGGGCCTGCGCGATCGCGCCGTCGATCTGCTTGAAGCAGGCCATGTGCTCTGGCTCGCCGATCACGGTTTCGCGCCAACGCTGGCCGAGCGCAGCCTGCTCACGCCGGCAACCTCGGACGGGCGTGCGAAAAACATAAGCTTTGATGTCAAACGCGCTCTGGTCAGTGGTAGTGCGCTGCAAGGTGACGCCCTTGCTGCGCTGGGCGCCATGCTGGCGCGATTTGCACACGAGAGCCTCACGCTGGTGCATGGCTTATTTCCTGACTACAACTCTCACATTGAACAGGGTCTGGTGAGCTTTCGCCCAGTCGGCGTCGAAGGCCGTGCCAGCTCCGTTCGCAAGGACGACACCCGCTTGCATGTCGATGCCTTCACATCCAGGCCCAATCGGGGGCGGCGCATTTTGCGGGTATTCACCAACCTCAATCCGCACGGGGTACCGCGCGTGTGGCATGTCGGCGAGCCATTTGAGACGTATGCGCAGCACTTTCTGCCCACCATTGGCCGTTACTCGCCATTGGCTGCGAGATGCCTGCAACGACTGCATCTCACCAAGAGTCTACGCAGCGAATACGACCATTTAATGCTTGGGCTGCATGACCATGGCAAAATGGACGAAGACTGGCAGCGCACAACGGATTACAGCCGGTTTGAGTTTCCGCCTGGCAGCACCTGGATCTGCTATTCCGACCAGGTGTTGCACGCCGTGTTATCCGGACAGTACATGATGGAGCAGACCTACTACCTGCCGGTGGCCGCAATGGCCTGGCCGGAACGCTCACCACTAAAAGTCCTCGAACGGCTCAAGGGCCATGCGCTGACGTGACTATTCAAATTTCACCTCCTAAATTGCCCCAATGAGCCTCGCCGATCCGGTATTCCAGTCCCCTGCCCTCACCCGCGCGATCGAGACCCTCGTCGCTGCCGGCGGCAGCAGCCCGCATGAATGCACTCTGGTAGCGCGCAATCTGGTGGGTGCCAACCTTGCGGGCCACGACTCGCACGGTATCGGCATGATTCCACGCTATGTCGACTCGCTGCTCGAAGGCGGTTTGCGGGTCGATCGCGACCCGCTGGTGCGCCTGGATTGCGGTGCCATGCTGGTGCTCGATGGTGACAGTGGTTACGGACAGTCGGTCGGTCAAAAGGCCATGCAGATGGCGATCGAACGTGCGCGCATGAACGGCAGTTGCATTCTGGGACTGCACAACACGCACCACATCGGCCGCATCGGTCACTGGGCCGAACAGGCCATTGCCGCGGGCATGGTGTCGATTCACTTTGTGAACGTGATGACGCGACCCATTGTTGCGCCGTGGGGCGGACGTGATGCCCGCTTTGGCACCAACCCGTTCTGTGTCGGCATTCCCTTTCCCGCAGATGCGCCGGTGATTCTGGACATGGCGACCAGCGGTGTCGCACAGGGCAAAGCGCGCGTGGCCTATAACAAGGGCAACGCGATGGACCCGGGTCTCATCATCGACACCGATGGCAACCCCACCACCGACCCGCGCTACGCCGTGGTGCCGCCCTACGGCGCGCTGATGCCCGTGGGTGAACACAAGGGTTCGGGCATTGCTCTGGTGTGTGAATTGCTCGGTGGCGCACTGTCAGGGGGCGGCACCTGGCATCGCCCTCACACCGGGGAGAAAAAGGTCCATAACGGCATGCTCGCGATTCTGATCGACCCGGAGGCCATGGGCACTGCTGACCTGCTACGCGAGGAAGCAATGAGTTTCATCGAGTGGGTGCGGCAATCACCGCCGGCGGCGGGGGTCGATCATCTGCGCATTGCCGGTGACCCGGAGCGCGAGACACGTAAGCGCAGATTGATCGAGGGCATCCCGGTCGATGCGACCACCTGGGGCGATATTCTCAATGCTGCGGCCAAACTCAAGCTCGATCCGGCGCTGATCGATCGCACTGCCCGATCAATTTGATGTCCGCGCAGGCCATGAACACCGCCCAGCGCGAGGCGGTGCATCATCGCGACGGCCCCTGCCTGGTGCTGGCCGGTGCAGGCAGCGGCAAGACCCGGGTGATCACCGAGAAAATCGCCCATCTGGTGCGCTCGGGCTATTGCGCGCCCGCGGCAATCACCGCGATCACATTTACCAACAAGGCTGCCGGCGAGATGCGCGATCGGGTTCGCCTGCTGCTCGATCCGGCGGTGGCGGCACAACTGACCGTCTCCACCTTTCATGCCTTTGGCCTGCGCATGATGCGGCTGGAGTCGCGCGCCTTCGATCTACCGGCACGCTTCTCGGTGTTCGGGCCCGATGACAGCTATGGGGTGCTGCAAGGCCTCATCACCACCACCGATATCGCGCTCATTCGACGTGTACAGAACACGATTTCACTTTGGAAAAACGCGGGGCTGGAACCCGCCGATGCCATTGCCAGCGCACAAACCGATGACGCCCAGCGCACGGCGCGCGTCTACCGCGATTACGAGGCCACCCTCAAGGCCTATCGCGCCGTGGATTTTGACGATCTGATCGGCAAACCCGCGCGGCAACTGGCCATCGACCCGGCACTGCGTGAGCGCTGGCAGGCGCAGGTCCGCTATCTGCTCATCGATGAAGTTCAAGACACCAATGTGCGGCAGTACGAGTTGGTGCGCTCGCTGGTGGGCGAGCACGCCGCCTTCACCGCGGTCGGCGATGATGATCAGGCGATCTACGCCTGGCGCGGTGCGACGATCGAGAATCTACGCCGCCTGCAAACCGACTACCCGAATTTGAAAGTGATCATGCTCGAGCAGAACTATCGTTCAAGTGGAGCGATCCTGCGCGCGGCCAACACCCTGATTGCGGGGAATCCGAAGCTCTATCCCAAAACGCTCTGGTCAGATCATGGCGAAGGCGATGCCGTGCAAGTGCTGCCCGCCGAGGATGATGAAGCGGAGGCCGACACTGTGGCGATGCGCCTATCGGCGCACCGCTTCCAGCGCAAGGGCAAATTGTCAGACTATGCCATCCTCTACCGCGGCAATCATCAGGCGCGCATCTTCGAGCAGGCACTGCGGCGCGAGCGCATTCCGTACGTGCTCTCCGGGGGCACGTCCTTTTTTGAGCGCACCGAAATCCGTGATCTGATGGCCTGGCTGCGCATGCTCACCAATCAGGATGATGATCCGGCCCTTATTCGCGCGGTCACCACGCCGCGGCGCGGCGTGGGAGCAGCCACGCTGGAGGCCCTTGGTAACCTTGCATCCGAGCGGCACGCCTCGATGTTCGAGACCATCTTCTCGGAGCGTCTGGCGAGTGTGGTTCAGGCACGGCAGCTCGACGCCTTGCGCGAATTTGCCCATTTCATCAATCGCATGAGCGACCGGGCAAACAAGGAGGCCGCTGGCCCCCTGCTTGACGAGCTGATGCAGGCGATCGATTACAAACCCCACGTTTTCGGCAACGACGAGGACAAAGTTGCCGAGGGCCGCTGGCGCAATGTGACCGATTTTCGCGACTGGCTGGCCAAGCGCAGTGAAGAGGATGGCAAGACGCTGGCTGAAGTCGCCCAGCAGGCTGCGGTGGTGGCCATGATCGATCGCGATGACCCGCAGGCCGATGCGGTGCGGCTGAGCACCATTCATGCTTCCAAAGGTCTGGAATTTCCGCATGTGTTCATCGTCGGTGCCGAAGAAGGCCTGTTGCCCCATCTGGGACGCGATGAGGATAGCGAGGATGTGGCCCTGGCCACTGCGCGCATCGAGGATGAACGGCGCCTGATGTATGTCGCCGTCACTCGGGCGCAGCGCTCGCTGCACATCAGCTGGTGTCGCCGGCGACGCCAGAGCCGCAGCATGGTGTCGCGCGAAGCGTCGAGATTCCTTAAGGAAATGGACTTGCAGGAGCGCGAGGGCAAGGTCGATCCGGGCGAAGTCAAGAGCCGCCTGGCTGACTTGCGCGCGCTGCTCAGCCGCCCTGCTGCGGCGAAGCCGGGCTGATACCATTACTGCCTTGCAGCACATCACGCTGCAATGCTGGTCGCCCTATCCATACACTTGCGCGGCACTCCAGACCGCCTTCGTTCAGGCCCCACTGATGAGCAATCCCCCCCGCACCTACCCTGATCTCCATGAACATCTGGCGCTGCTCGCCGAGCGCGGCCTGCTGCAGACCGTTGACCGGGCGATCGACAAGGATTCCGAACTCCACCCGCTGGTGCGCTGGCAGTTTGTTGGCGGCATGGCAGAGGCCGAACGAAAAGCCTTTCTGTTCACCCACATCGTCAACGCGCAGGGACGCGAATATTCCATTCCGGTCGTGGTGGGCGCGCTGGCAGCCAACCGCGCCATCTACAGCACGGGAATGGGCGTGCCAGTCGACCAGATCCAGGCCAAATGGGACCGCGCCATTGCCAATCCGGTGGCACCGCGGGTGGTCACCGACGCTGCCTGTCAGGAAGTGGTGATCGAAGGCGAGGCACTGCTTGGTATCGGACATGGCCTCGATGCCCTGCCCATCCCAATTTCCACACCCGGCTTTGACAGCGCCCCCACGTTGACGGCGACCAATGTCATCACCCGCGACCCGGAAACCGGTGTGCAGAACATGGGCACTTATCGCGCCGCCCTCAAGGCACCCGATCGTCTGGTAGTGCGCATGGCCACGCGGGTCGGCGGCGCCGGGGGCTATCAACACTATCAAAAGCACCAGGCGCGCGGCGATCGCTACATGCCCTGCGCGATTGTGCTGGGCTGCCCACCCTGTGTGGCCTTTCTCGGGCCCCAAAAGCTGCCCATCGGCGTCGATGAAATCGAGGTGGCGGGTGGCCTCGCCGGCGGCCCGATCAATGTGGTGCGAGCGCGCACGGTGGATCTCATGGTGCCGGCTGAAGCCGAGATCGTGATTGAAGGCCTGATCGACACCGAGCTGCTGGAACCCGAAGCTCCCTTCGGTGAATCGCATGGCCACGTAGCCCTTGAGGAATACAACATGCCAATGCGGGTGACCGCGATCACCCATCGCAGCAAGCCGATCATTCCATCGTACTTGAGCCAGGTCGCACCGAGCGAATCGAGCGTGATCAAACGCGTGGCCTACGAACCGCTGTTTCTCGCCCACCTGCGCGGCACCCTGGGCATCCGCGGCGTGAAGCGGGTGTCACTGCATGAGCCGCTTACCGGACTGTTGCGCATTACCGTAGTCACCGTAGATAAAGGTACCCCGCGCACCGAAATCTGGCGCGCACTCAATGGGGCCGCGTTCTTCAAGGGCGACTGCGGCAAGATCTGTATCGCGGTCAATGAGGATATCGATCCGGACAATGCCGATGCCATCTTCTGGGCCATGGCCTACCGGATGAACCCGGTGGAGGACGTGCGCACCCTTGAGCATCGCGGTCAGGGGCACGGCCCCAAGCGTGAGCTCGATCAGGAAGAGGATTCAACCCTGCTCATGGATGCGACCATGAAAGGCGACATGCCACCGCTTGCCCTGCCGACGCGCGAATACATGGAGCGGGCAAAATCCATCTGGGATGAACTCGGGTTACCGAAGTTGCGCCCGCAACCGCCATGGTTTGGTTACTCGCTGGGGGACTGGCTACCGCAATGGGATGCGGCCGCTCGCCGTGCGGTGTCAGGTCAGTATCTGGAGAATGGTCAGATCAGCCTTGCTCAGCAGCGCGGTGGCATCCGACCCGAGACCAAGTTCCGGCCTGAGTAGCCCTCATGGCGAGCAGCGACTCAAGCGGAGCCCTCGAACACAATGCGCTCGGCCTCGTCCAGTCCACGGTGATTGGCGTTGCAGGCACCGCGCCTGCCTACAGCATTGCGGCAACCACCGCGGCCCTGATCGGATCGGTGGGGCTGCTGGCCCCGGCGAGTCTGCTCTACTGCGGCCTCATCATGCTCGGCATCACGCTCGCCTATGTAAACCTGAACCGGATCGAGGCCGATGCCGGTGCCACCTACGCCTGGGTGAGTCTGATTTTCAATGACACCCTGGGGTTCTTCTCCGGCTGGACGGTGCTGGTGGCCTCGGCGCTATTCATGGTGTCGGCCACCCTGCCGGCGGCGAGCGCCACCGTATTGCTGCTCGCCCCCGACCAGATCGACAACCGGCTGCTGGTGACCCTGGTCGCACTTGGATGGTTGAGCGCAGTGAGTGTGGTCCTGATCCGCGGCATCGCGATTACCGGTGTGGTGCAAACCACGATGACCACAATCGAGCTGGGCGTGCTGGCGATCGTCGGAGGCACCGCGGCCTGGAAGTTTGGCCCGGCCGCCTTGCACCAACTAACCTGGACCTCGTTCTCGCTCGCTCAATTTGACCTGTCGACCTTTGCCCGTGGTGCGGTGATTTCGCTGTTTTTTTTCTGGGGCTGGGATGTGGTGCTTAACCTCAATGAAGAAACTCGCGATGGCACGCGTACGCCGGGCCTGGGCGCGATTTGCGCGATGATCATCATCATGGTGAGTTTCGTCGGGTTTTGCTCGGTGGCACTGAGCGCGCTTTCTGATGAAGAAATCAGCCAGTCGAGCACCAATGTCATTTTCGCCATTGCCGAAAAGCTCTTTCCGCGGCCCTGGAGCTATCTGGCCATCATCGCCGTCATGCTGTCGACGATCGGAACGCTGGAGACCTCGATTCTGCAATTCTCGCGCACCTTGTTTTCAAAATCCCGAGCGCAGGTGATGCACGCGCGCTGGTCGCGCCTGCACCCGGCCTGGAAAACGCCGTGGGCGGCCACCCTGTTGATCGCGCTGCTCGGTGGCCTGCTGCTCATCCTGTCGTTACTGTTTGACTCCCTTGACGCCGTACTCAAGGCATCCATTCAGGCGATCAGCGTGCAGGCGGCCTACTACTACGGTATTGCCGGCTTTGCCTGCGCCTGGCACTACCGCCAAGCCCTCACCCAATCGGTAAGTCGCAGCCTGTTCGCGGTGATATGGCCAGCAGCGAGTGCGCTGGTACTGTGGAGCGCCGCGATCGTCAATCTGCACGACGTGGATCGGGTGACCGGTATCATTGCAGTCGGCGGCATTCTGCTTGGGGCGCTGCCGCTCGGGTTGCTGCGCTGGCGGCAGCGCACTGCGGGGTAACTAAACATTCAGTGATTTGCGCGTATCCGCTCACGGTTGGCTGTACGCGGTTGGCTGTGCGCGGTTGGCTGTGCGCGGTTGGCTGTGCGCGGTTGGCTGTGCGCGGTTGGCTGTGCGCGGTTGGCTGCACAGGGGTTAGCTGCGTACGAAAGGCACACACCCTGCGACCAAGGAAACGCGGCGACGAACCATGCTCATCAGCTTGATCATTGCCATCGTTGCCGGCCTGGTGGCCTGGCGCACTCGAGCGAATTTCTCGGCCAAACCCTACCTGTTCTGGTTCGCGTATTTCCCCCTCGTTGCGGTAGGGCTTCACCAATTCGAGGAATACGGCTTCCCAGGTCATTTCAGAGAAGCGTTTGTGGCAGCGCTCGGCGCCGGCTGGGCCGACCCGATAGTGCCCGCGGAGGGTACCCTGGCGCTACTGAGCGCTGTCGCCCTCCTCCCCTTGTTCGGGTTAACGGGCTTGCTCGGCACGCGAATCATCTGGCTTGGTCTGGCCGTGCTGTTTGTCAACTTCGGCAACGGCTTTTTTCACCTGATCGAATCGGTCATACACATGCGTTATGTGCCAGGCGCGGTGACTGGCACGCTGCTCTATCTACCGCTTGCGCTACTCGCGGCGCACTTCGCTGTCAACCGTCGGGAGGTGAGTGCAGCAGCCCTGCTGGGTGCGTTTTTTCTGGGCACGGCAGCCAGTCTCATGCCGTTCTTGCATGTGTGGCTGTTGCAATGGCAAGGGTAACAGGGGGACGGGCACAGCGCGCATGAGCCAGTGGGTCACTGGCGTCCCGTAGGGGATTCGAACCCCTGTACTCACCGTGAAAGGGTGATGTCCTAGGCCTCTAGACGAACGGGACCGGGTAAGGCGACATCCAGCAGGCCATGCCGGATGGTTTGATTGGTGGAGCTAAGCGGGATCGAACCGCTGACCTCTTGCATGCCATGCAAGCGCTCTCCCAGCTGAGCTATAGCCCCAGTCAAGCCGAGCATTGTAGCCGAGCCTTGCCGCTTTGCAAAGTGCCTAGCGTGAATACTGATCAAGGCGCGTCAGTACATGCTCGCGGCCTGCCAGCGCCAGGCTTTGATCGATCGACGGGGTCTGCGTCGTGCCAAACACCGCAGCGCGCACCGGCATCGCAAGGCGCGGCATTTTCCAGGCGCGCGACTTCAAAACCGCCGCGAACTGCTCCCCGATCAAAGGCGCCGACCAATCGCCAAGCGGGGCGAGCGCATCGCGCAGTTGCGCAAGCGCGGCGCGCGACTCTTCGCCCAGGTGCTGCGCCACCAGCTCTGCACTGGGCTCACCCGGTGCCACCAGCAGATGCGCGGCGCTGGTCAGATCGATCAGGGTATGCGCGCGTTCCCGCAGCAGCCCGACAACCCCGGCTAACGGTGCAGAGGCGCCGACCGTCACGCCCTCGCGCTCAAGGCGTGCGGCAACCAAGGGCACCAGGCGATCAACGCTCGCCTCTTTCAGATAGTGGTGATTCAGCCAGGCGAGCTTTTCCGGATTGAACTGTGCCGGTGAGTGACTGACGTGGGCCAGATCAAACCAGCGCACAAACTGATCGAGCGAGAACACCTCTTCGTTGCCGTGTGACCAACCCAGTCGGGCCAGATAATTCAGCAATGCCTCAGGCAGAAAACCATCCTCCGGATATTGCATGACACTGACTGCGCCGTGCCGCTTGGACAAGCGCTCACCATCGGGTCCGAGGATCATTGGCACATGCCCGAAGTGCGGGATATCGGCCCCAAGGGCACGGTAAATATTGATCTGGCGCGGTGTGTTGTTGACATGATCATCGCCACGAATCACATGGCTGATCTGCATGTCCAGATCATCGACGACCACACCAAAATTGTAGGTCGGCACACCGTCTGCGCGTAGCAGCACCAGATCGTCGAGTTCGCGATTGGCAATGTGGATCTCGCCTTTCACCAGATCCTTGAAGACGACCTCACCCTCATCCGGATTGCGAAACCGCAGCACCCCAGGCCGGTCCTTCGGCACGCTCAATCCCAGATGGCGCACATTCTCTGGCCGCCAGCGGCCGTCATAGCGTGGCTTCTCCCCGCGCGCACGTTGCGTTTCGCGCATGGCCTCGAGTTCCTCACGGCTGGCGTAGCACCAGTACGCATCGCCCTGGGCGAGCAACTGCTCGGCGACTTCCCCGTAGCGATCGAGCCGCTGCATCTGATAGAACGGACCTTCGTCCCAATCCAGACCCAGCCAGTGCATGCCATCGAGGATGGCCTGCACCGATGCGGCGGTTGAGCGCTCGAGGTCCGTATCCTCGATACGCAGGATGAATTGCCCGCCGAAATGCCGGGCATAGGCCCACGAGAACAGCGCAGTGCGCGCACCTCCCACATGGAGATAGCCTGTCGGGCTCGGAGCAAATCGGGTTCTGACCGTCATGGTGGGCATTAGGCGAGGAGCAAGGGCGCGATTCTATCGGCTTCACTCTCTGCGCGACAGGCACCGACGGCAATGTCTCAGTGGCCCGCCAGTGACATTGACCCGAAGGGTGTCGTCATGCGAGAATCCGCCTCCGCTTTCCCGGGTGGTTAGCTCAGTGGTAGAGCACTGCCTTCACACGGCAGGGGTCACAGGTTCAAACCCTGTACCACCCACCAGATGCCCCCAGAGCATATTCTGCGATAAATAAAGCAGAAATATGCTTGCCCTGCGAAGGCAGTGCGGGAGCCAACCGCTAACGGTTACACACTTTTTGCACCGGTGTGTTACGGCATCGATCAAGCAACGCAGTTCTGGCTATCAGGCGCAGGTCAGACGAAAAAGCTACCCCCCATTTCCCAGAGGTTTGCGTCTCGCAAGGAGGCTGAGGCTTGGGTGCTACCTGCGCGAAGTGCTCACCGGCATCGCCGATCATCCGGTGAACCGGATTGAAGTACTGCTGCCCTGGAACCTCGCTGCCGAAAAGACCGATACGACCGAGTGGCGGCTGGCTGCCTGCGACTCACGCCGCCGTCAATACCGGTGCACGGACGTGCAAGGTATGGCCTGAAAGTGAAATGTCGTCTTGCGACTCTAAGGGCTTCACCAGCCAGTCATCCTGATTCAAAATGCAGAGGCAATGTCTCTCGCCAAGGAACTAAAAGCTCTCTTTGCCATCGAGTAAGCCCTCCTGACTGATTGACGCATGATGGTTCAATATCCCGATCACGGCGCTTGCTCCCACGCCTGCAATTGACCACAATAAGGTACCTATTTTGGTTTGATTTCGAGGCACGCCATGGAACAGGTTCTCGCTTCCCGCTCGGTGAGCATCACTGAACTTAAACGCAGCCCGAGCGCCGTGCTTGAACAGGCGGGTTCCGAGCCGGTGGCGGTGCTCAACCACAACCGCCCGGCTGCCTACCTGCTATCCCCTGATGTCTATGAGGCCATGCTGGAAAGGCTGAATGCCGACCTGCGGCAGGCGATTAGAGAAGGCATCGACAGCGGCCCGGCCATTCCGGCCGATCAGGTGTTCGCCGAACTGGACGCCCGCTACGCCGATTCCAGGCCCGCCATCAAGCCTCGCGGTAAGCGCACGGACGAACGTTTCCTCACGGTCGTGACCTGAACCTGAGCGCTCGTCCAGGGCAGATTCGCGAAAAACCGCTGGCCCAGCCCGCAGGGAAACGCGCTATACCGGCGCCTTCTGCAGCAGGTATTCCTCGCGCCTCGCCTGGACACGCTCGAGGATACGGCTACCCGAGGAGCGCATCTCCTCGAAATCGTGCTCGGTCATTTTGCGCGTGATGGCCTCTGAGAAGCTGGGCAGCCTCTGCACCCGCGCCCACCAGTCCCGCACAGCCGGACGATCAGCGATCCACACATCGAGCAGGTTGAGACAGGCGATGCGCGCCACGAACGGCATCATATTGATGTCAGCGAGCGTCAGTGCGGGTCCTACCAACCAGGGGCCTGCGGCGGTTAGATCCTTTTCCATCTTGTCAAAGGCGATCTCGAACCAGCCAACTCCCTGCAGCACATAGGGACTGTCAACACCCTCGGCGTAGGTCGACATCAGGCGCGCACGCTTGATCGGGTCGCCCACATTGCGAAAGCGTCCTTCACGTTGCGCCTCGGTCATATTGCGCATGCGCTCGCGGAACATGGCCGAGAAGCTCAGTTCACGCGTTGCCTCGAATAAATTCTCATCGACGATCTTGCTCCACAGTCGCATCCGCGCCCTGCTGAACGCATCATCAGGTACGAGCCGGCGCTCAGGAAAACACTCGTCGATGTATTCGCAAATCAGCGAGGACTCGATCACGATCTTGCCATCATGATCCAGTGCCGGCACCACGCCCTTGGG